>NZ_AAVU01000031.1 GCF_000169095.1 Lyngbya sp. PCC 8106 | reverse complement strand
TTGAGTTTACCGTTGAGATATTCTCCGGTTTTAATCTCTCCATCCCGTGCGTCTAGAATCTTCCCCAATCGCTGACGTTTGTGGGATTCTTCTGATTTAAAGATGCGCTTAGTGGACTCCATTGAGTCTGTGTCAGCCGCGAATTTTCCCCGTTGTAATGTGACTTGTTCCTTGAGTTCTTTGGCTTGTAGTTTAGCGGCTTCTACTTCCTCTGGGGTGAGTCGTTCAATCCCTGAGAAATCACCCTTGTAATGAGATGCCCAATTGTACTGATTATTAGAAACTGGGGGTGCTGTATTGGCTGATTGCAAGATGCTTTCAGCTTCACTCATGGACTGTGAACCGAGAGATGTTTCTTTTTTCTTTCCTAGTCCGAACATTTAATCAATCTCCTTAACAATGGCTGAAACTTTTGCAAAACTGACAGCTAGATTCTCATCCCAAACTTCCGTCTTAGAGTAGATTTGAGCCACTTTGTTGATGTGTTGAGATGCTAGCTGATTGACTGGAATTGATGCCGCTTTTGCCCATAGCCAGAGTGCAAGCATAAAGGCGTTACCGAGTAAAAAGTTGATCATTTTTCCTACATTCCTAGATTTTCAGCAATAGCTTTAATCAAAAGAATCAACTGACCATCATTGAGAGATATGACAGCTTCAGTACAACTAGAAAGCTTGGCTGAGGATTCTGGGTTTTTGTAAGAACCTTGAGGAAGTGCTGAGGCACAGAAGCAAAGCAACTGTTTTTTCTCTGTGTCAGTCAAGTTCTCAAAGTTTGACCCACAAATTGATTCAATCTGTGGAACGTGGACAAAGTAGCCAATCGGCTTAGGCACTTTTGTTTCCTCCGAATGAACGCTTGAGAATTTCTTCTGAGGTTGTGGTGAAACTTTCAGCTAGAGGGGTGAACATCCGGTGAGCAAGTTCGGCCCCAAACTGTTTGTTTTGTACTCCAACCTCATCAGCCATAATCATCAGTTGAGATTTCAGGTTGTTGATGGTTTCGTGAGCATCTGGAACGGGTGAGAGTTCGGCTTGGTAAGGTTCAACTGGGACTAAAGAGACGGGTTGATCATTTTCTTGAGACATTGACCGTTGCCATTCCTCATAGGTCATAGTGCCTCCCTTGCTGCAACAACTCAAATAGTCCAGTAGATAACCGTAGCCTTCCTCAGTCAACATTTCCTCTCCCGTATCCTCATTGGTCGTGAACACTTCTGTCCATGTGACCGTCTCACGGATGCGCTGCAATGGAGAGTTTCCATCCCGACGTCCTAAGTGAGCTTTGGAATATCCAGTCATCTCGCATAATTCAGATAGAGTGTACATGGTGTTGCTCTAAGGTTTTCAGTTTTCAATGGACAATGTTCACGTCTTTGTGAACTGATGAACATCTTAGACCTCATGTAACGATAATGTCAACCTTATAATCACATAATGTGGATGCCTCAATTTTCTCTAGCCGTGTCAGATGAACTGAACGATATAGTCCAGAAGTGTTGCAAGCTCAGTGGTCGCTCTCGTAACTCAGCCTGTGTTCAATGGATATTGGAAGGAGCGTTACGGGAACTAAAAATGTATGAGGAAGCAAAAATACTTACTGGACAGCATCACTCATCTTCTTTACTGTCCCCAGAAGATGACCCAGATGAATAAACGCGATCGCAACTGCTAACCTGAGATTGAGTTCTATTCGGCTTCTCAAGCATAGAGTCTGAGTGCTTTACCCCTAACTACACAACGGTTAGGGGTTTATTTGTTTTAGGGGGCCAACCTCTCAATTGACTTGATTAGTCGGCCTGCCGAGTTAGATGTGTACCCTCTCTCTGATTTCAACTTGGGGAGTGTTTCAGTTAGCCAGTTCTCTAGCTGTTTACACCTGTTAACATTACTGTCTACACTGTCTACACCACTGTTAACCATTTGCCTGAGTGTTTCAACCTCATCACTCAGGCTTTCAGCTTTCCCAAGCGTTCCTCAATCTCTGCTAAACGTTCATCTAGATTGGATTGTAGCTGTTCTAACTCCTCTTTTATATTGGGAGTGTCTACACTGTTAACAGAAATGTCTACAGTGTCTACTGTACTGTTAACACCTGAGTTGAGGGACAGTAGCAGTCTCTTAGCTGCAAGGTTGAGAGATTCTCCATCCTTACACTGTCCTCTAATCCAGTCAAGCTCAGTGTTTGAGAGTCTAAAGCTGATTAGTTCACTTGCCATGTATACACCTGTCTACATTACCTGTCTACAGTGTATACAATAGGTGTCTACAGTGTCAACACTCTACTAACAGGTAGACTGATAAAAAATGGTTTGGCCATGTTGAAAGATTTAAGTTACGGCGCCTTTGGATTGTTGGTGATGGCTCAGAAAGAGTTTGGCGATCGCCCGTTCGTTCTCAAGGATGTTCTCAATCGGGGTGAGTCATCCGGTTCAACTAAGAGACTGTTGAGAGAACTGGTAGATGAAGGGTTTCTCTCATCCGGTCAGCTCAGGCAAGTTGCAACTGGGTATTTTTCAATTCCTCAGTACAGACTCATCCAAGAACTACCGATTACCTTTATTGAGGATGAGTCAGAGCAATCAGTTAATCAGCCAGAGCCAGTAAAGTTGAGTCAGTAGAGCAAAGTTAAGCATTGGCTGTCTGCACCCTTCTATTAGAGGGGTGTTTTTTAGTGAGTGTGAAGGGTGTGAAGACTTGAGAGTAGATTAGTGATAGGTGTGTGTAGACTTGTGTGTAGACTTAAACTCCCTTTATATAAGGAGTGTGTAGACTATGTAGACTTAATCCAATTAATATAGAGAATGAAAAAAAGAGAAAAGAGAGTATAGTTTAAGTGATTAAGTAAATAGACTTAACTACCATCTGTATTGATGGTTAAATCAAAGGTTAACCCTGTGGGTCTAGGACACCACAAAAGAAGGGGTTCACAGAGACAGTTAAAACCGTGTTTTGGTGAACCCATTGGTGAACTGTTTGATAATCTTGACCGTTGAAATCTCCAGAGATACTTCTGTACAGAGAATAGGGGACAGGGTGAGAAGAAATAAAGTAGTATAATCAGTCAGTACAGGGTCAAGGACTTCCTATGATTGGCCAGCTTCTAGACGGGCGTTATCAGATTCTCAAAATTATCGAGTCAACGGAGTTAGGAAAAATCTATCTCGCCAAAGATACTCGTCGTCCGGGTGAGTCGCTATGCTTTGTCAAACATTTGCATTTAGTTGCTGAAGATCCTGACTTCGTAAAAATCGCTCGGCGTCGCTTTCAACAAGAAGCCCAAACCCTAGAGAAGCTTTCCCAACATGATCGTATTCCTCAACTCCTCGCTTATTTTGAGGAAAGTCAAGAATTTTATCTGGTTGAGTCTTATGTTTCCGGTCAATCTCTCGCCCATGAAATTGTACCCGGTCATCCTTTACCGGAAGATGCCGTTATTAAAATTCTAATTGAAGTTTTAGAAATTTTACTCTTTGTTCACGGACATGGGGTGATTCATCGAGATCTTAAACCTACAAATTTAATTCGCCGCGACTCGGATGGAAAAATAGTTTTAATTGATTTTGGGGCGGTTAAAGAAATTCATATTAATCAAAATCATAATCCCCCTACCGCTCGGATTGGGACAATTGAATATATGCCTGTTGAACAGTTTGATGGAAATCCCCATTTAAACAGTGATATTTATGCTTTAGGGATGATTGGAATTCAAGCGTTAACCGGAATTCCGATTTTTGAACTGCGTAAACTTCGAGAAAATAACCAATCTCACAATAATGAATTATCTTGGAGACATCTAGCACTTGTCAGTCAGGAAATTGGTGATGTTATCGATAAAATGGTCTGTTATGACTACCACAAACGTTATCAGTCTGCTGGGGAAAACTTAGCGGCTTTAAGACGCTTAGATGAGGAGTCTCAAACTCTACTGGCGAGGCTGAATATCTATCGTGCAGAAATTAAACAACGTTCCAACCATCGAGGTGATATTTCTATTGTTGGACGGAAAATTTTAGATGAATTGCGGATTAGTTTAGAACTCACTAAAGATGAAGCAGAAAGTGTAGAAGATGAGATTTTAAACCCTTATCGAAAATACCGCGAAAAAGGCGAACGCTACGAACAAGCTTTAATTGAATCAATGCAGCAAGAGTATCCATTGACTCCAGAGACTCGCTCTGAACTGCAACGGTTACAACAAATTTTAGGAATTAGTGATGAAGATGTTGCTTTCATTGAACAGCAGATTCTTCCTCGTTCGATGCGAGAACAAATTTTAAGTCTATTTTCTCGTTCTCCATCTCCAAGACGATCAAATTCTCCCAGTTCAGAGGCTAGAAGATCTAAAAATCGTCGTCGAAATCGGCAACGAGTTCAGAGAAGTTTGTCCGGTTTATGGATATTAATTGGTGCTATCATAGCTGCTATAATTGCCGTGATTTTTGCGATGATTGAATATCAAAGATCGCAGCAAAATCAATTTGTAAAAACTCAACAAAGAGTTTTAGAACAGCAAAAAATTACTCGAATTGAGAACATTTTAGCAGAGGGAAACTATGAACTATGTGTGAATGAAGCGACCAAAATTTTGGAAAGTTCAACTCAAAATATAGAAATTCAAAAAATACAGCAACAGTGTAAAGATGGCTTAAACTGGAGACAGGTTAAAGTTAGAGATTTTGCTCAACATTTGGGGTCAGTTAGTGCGGTGGCTTTTAGTCCGGATGGTCGCACAATAGCCAGTGGAAGTCGAGATCAGACGGTGAAAGTTTGGGATGCAAGAACAGGTGCTTTATTACAAAACTTTTCTGGAGATTTATCTCAAATTACTTCGGTTGATTTTAGTCCAAACGGGGGAGAAATCGCAGCGGGAAGTTTCTATTGGCGAATCTTAGAATGGAGTTTAGAAACGGGTGAATTGTTTCTTCCGCTCGAACATCAAGGAACGGTTTGGTCGGTGGCTTTTAGTCCTGATGAACGTACAATAGCCAGTGGAAGTGGCGATCGCAGTGTGCGCGTTTGGGACAGACAAACCGGATATATTTTATTCAATTTTATCGATCATACTGATATTGTTTACTCTGTTGCTTTCAATACAGAGGGTACAAAATTAGTCAGTGGTTCAAAAGATACCACGATTAAAATTATGGACTTAGAAACGGGAATCGTTCAAAATACTTTAGAAGGACATACCGATGAAGTGCGATCAGTAGCAATCACTTATGATGGTACAAAAGTTGTCAGTGGGGGTTATGATGATACCGTGAGAATTTGGGATGTGAATACCGGACAATTATTAAATACATTAACAGGTCATACAGGCGATATTTTAGCGGTTGCAATTAGTCCTGATAATCAAGTCATTGCTAGTGCGAGTAAAGATCGTACAATCAAAATCTGGAATTTAGAAACCGGAGAATTACTCAACACCTTAAGCGGACATACCAACGAAGTTTATACTGTTACCTTTAGTCCAGATGGTAAAACCATTGCGAGTGGAAGTAAAGATCGGACAATAAAACTTTGGAAAAAATAATCACAAGTCAAACAATTAAACCTCAAAAAAATCGTTGATCAGTGCTACAGTAAATCTATACAATCTTAGTTGGCGAGGTCATGGCGTTCGCGACAGTATCACCAATCTGATCAGAATAGTCAGTCACAAACGACACCCACTGAGAAGATGAAAAAAGATTAATCAAACTCTTACAATCAAAGCAATTCAGGCTGTTTAGGGAAATCTTGACCGATCTCTGAACACTGAGATGCAACTTTTGTTCGTGAATACTAATCATACAAACAAAGCCATCCGTAATATTGATCGAACACATTGAAATCAATACAAGGTGATATAGAGGAGAGATGATGATGATGATGAAAACACTTCCCTTATTTGGTCTTGTCGCAGGACTGTTATCCCCAACCGTTGTCAGTTTAGCCCATGTTCCCCTAGAATCTTCCCCCAGCTTACAACCCCAGATGCAAATAAGCCTAGAATTTCCACCCGCACCTTCTGGGGAAGGGGCGCAAAGTTCAGCCGGAGGAGGTACACGGGGAAACGATGAGGAGGACAAAATTTGTACCAAAGGAGAAATACCTCTAACCGCTTTAATACCCGACGAAATAGAAGCCGAAATCACCGTTTCAGCCAATCCGGACTTGTTTGTATTTGTTCCCGAAAACACTGCAAAACAAGGTCAATTTATTATGGTTGATGAAGACGGAAACGAAGTCTATCTCAACACATTTGATCTACCGAACGAAGCCGGAATTGTGCAAGTTAGCCTACCTGACACCGTGACATTAGAAGTTGGTCAAACCTACACGTGGCAATTTGTTGTTTTATGTAATGCAAGCGATCCAGGCAAAGTCGAATTCGTCGAGGGGAAAATCAAACGGACTGAACTCAGCGAAGACTTGAAAACTCAAATAGAAGCCGCAACAGAACCCCTCGAACAAGCCAAACTCTACGCCCAGGAACGAATTTGGCAAGATACACTAATGATATTAGCTCAGTTGCGCCAATCACACAGGACCGAATGGGAACAATTCTTAAAATCTGTTGGACTCGATGCAGTCATTGCTTCAGTTCCTCTGACTCCTTGTTGTGTCGAAGCAGAAGAAGAACAAGAAGAACCAACCCCCACCGAACCCGACGAACAATAATTGAGGTTTTAGCAAATGTGGGCGGCTTGTAAACGGCTTTTATGGGACTGGCGGGGAGTTTGGATCACCACTCCATCTGTGGCGGCTATTGTCATTCTCCTACGCTTGACAGGCATTTTAGAATCCTTAGAATGGTCGCTTTATGACCAGTATATGCGTCTGCGTCCAGTTGAACCTACTGATGAACGGATTGCCATTGTCGGCTTAGATGAAGCGGATATGAAATATATCGGTCAGGGATATGTTCCTGATGGCGTTTATGCAGACTTACTGCGGAAATTAATCGCCATGCAACCGAGGGCAATTGGGTTAGATATTTATCGAGATTTACCCTATGAACCGGGTCACGAAGAATTAGTTGAAATTTTTAAATCGACTCCGAATTTAGTCGGGGTAGAAAAGGTAATTGGGGATAAATTACGCCAACGAGTTTCACCGCCACCGCAATTGAAAGCAAAAGGACAAACGGGTGCAAATGATCTGATTTTAGATGAAGATAATACTATTCGACGAGCGTTATTAGTACAACGAAATCAAGATGGGCAAACTTATTATAGTTTTCCTTTGTATTTAGCAATGTTGTATCTGCAAGCTGAGGGGATTTCTCCTCAAGTTGTCGAAGGAACAGATAATTGGTGGAAATTTGGTGATGTTCTTTTTAGTCGCTTTCAAACCAATGATGGGGGTTATGTGGGGGCGGATGCGGGAGGATATCAGGTTTTTCTCAACTATCGGGGGCCTATACGCACATTTGAAACAGTTCCTTATCGTGATATTTTAGAAGGTCAAGTTCCGCCAGATTGGGGACGAGATCGGATTATTTTAATTGGATCAGTCGGTGAAAGTTTTCAAGATTTATTCGTTTCTCCCTATACTTTATTGGCAAATGAACGCATTCCCGGTGTAGAAATTCATGCTAATATTGCCAGTCAAATTATTAGTGCGGCTTTAGATGATCGTCCGTTAATTAAAACTTGGTCGGAACTGATTGAATGGCAATGGATTATAATTTGGTCAGCTATTGGGGCGAGTTTAACGTGGAAAATGCGTTCGGCCCGTGATGTCAAGCGGTTTCTTTTACGAGAAGTTGGCTTTTTTGTTTTGGCGACAGGGGTTTTATTGTCAACAACTTATCTCGGGTTTTTACAAGGATGGTGGATACCTGTCATTCCCCCTTTTTTAGCCATGTCAGGTTCGGCGATCGCTATTACGGCTTATGTCGCCCGCAGTGCGGCGGAAATTCGCAAAACATTTGGGCGTTATCTCAGTGATGAAATTGTTTCTACGTTGTTAGAAAGTCCGACGGGTTTACAGTTGGGAGGAGAACGTCGGAGAATTACTATTTTAACTTCTGATTTGAGAGGATTTACGGCTCTTTCTGAACGGTTATCTCCGGAAGAAGTGATCAAGGTTCTCAATTTTTATCTGTCAAAAATGGCAGATGTAATTACTCAATACAAGGGAACAATTGATGAATTTATGGGAGATGGCATTTTAGTTCTATTTGGCGCCCCCACTCCCCGCCCAGATGATGCTAAACGAGCGATTGCTTGTGCGGTAGCGATGCAACTGGCAATGGTTGAAGTGAATAAACAAATTGAAGCCTGGGATTTGAATGCTTTGGAAATGGGAATTGGGATTAATACTGGGGAAGTGGTTGTCGGGAATTTGGGTTCAGAAAAACGCTCAAAATATGGGGTTGTTGGAAGTCAAGTTAATCTCACTTATCGGATTGAATCTTATACCACAGGCGGACAAATTATTATCTCAGAAACAACCTTAAAAGAAGCGGGAGAAGATATTATAGAAATCGAAAATCAGAAGTTAGTTCAACCGAAAGGTGTTAAACGTCCGATTAACATTTATGAGGTAGGTGGAATTCGCGACAAATACAATCTCTTTGTTCACAAAGAAGAAGAAATCTTTTATTCTTTATCTGAGTCTATTTTACTTAATTATACCATTTTAGAAGGAAAACACGTCGGCGAAAATTTGTTTCCTGGTGAAATTTTAGAACTGTCTAATAAAGGGGCGTTAATTCTCGCGGAAGAAGGAAGTGAGTCTTTACCCGCAATGTTAACTAATATTAAACTGAACCTCAAATCAGAATTACCTGAAATGCGCGAAGATATTTATGCTAAAGTGTCAGAAAAACCTGCTGAAAATGAAAAGTTTTATATTCGCTTTACTTCCAAACCTCCCGCAGTTGAAGCAAAACTTGATGAAGTTTATAAGTTATGTAGTCAGTAATGAAAAGCTATACTATTATTAGTGTAAAATGAAACACAGTCAATTATTAGGTCATCCCAACATGAAAGCTAGTCATTTTAAAATGATATTCAAATCTGTATTAACGCTCTCATTTGCACTGATGATTTTGTTGCTTCATCCGGCAAAAGCCTATGCTTGTGCTTGCTGTGCCTATGCCGGACAATGGTTTAATACAACACAAAATCTTGATTCCTCCGTACTAGAGCGATTGAATGGGTTAAAATTTGATCAAACAGCGAATCTTTACACAACTGGGGCAGAATTAGAAGAGACGATTATCGGAATTACTTCTCCCTCAGTATCCTACACTTTATCTCACTCTAAAAACAAAAGAAGTTGGAATTTTCGGTTTATTAATCAACAGGGAAAAACCGTCGGTAATTTGTCTTTCTCATTACCCCAAACCTTCCTTTCTTTCGGCACCGATTTATATGACAAACCCACACCAGACAATCGACTCTACAAAGAAGAACGTCTGAGCGGTAGAATCACAGGAAGTGGAATTTTTATCCCCGGAATGACCAGTGATACTCAATACACATTTATTACACAGGGTAAAGACAATACTTTGTGTTCTAGCCCCTCAGAAAACTGGATTTTAAAAGTATCTGGCTCCAAAGCCAGATACTCTTTTTATGGTAAATTTAGACAGTGACACCTATCTACCTCGCCTATATTGCCATGTTGTTTTCGTCGGGTTCAAACTGAAATATGCCGCGCGACTTATTATTGAGGGGTTGACAACCCGGGGCGCAATCACTTATAATTAACTTGTGGGGTTCGCTCGGACATACACTTGATTATTTGTTCAACGCTTTGAGGTCAAACCCTAAATGACTCGTCAAAAACCCTTTTCTTACGAAGAATTTAAAGCCATTTATTCGCAAGTTCCGCGACTGGTTGTCGAAGTGGTTGTTCAAACCGAAAATGGAATTGTTCTGACGTTGAGAAAAGATGCGTCTTGGAATAATCTTTGGCATCTTCCTGGAGGAACCGTTTTTTATAAAGAATATATTGAGGACGCGATTCAACGCATCGCCCGAGAAGAACTCAGTATTGAAGTGACAAAACAAAAATTTATTGATTATCTCGAATATCCCAGTGAAGAACAGGAACGAGGCTTTGGTTGGTCGGTGGGGTTAGCATTTCTCTGTGTTCCTAATTCTCCCCTACCTGAGTATAACCAAGAAGGGGAAAAAATACAAGTTTTTGATCACATTCCTGATAATATTGTGGAGGAACATCAAAGGCTTTTAAAAGGATTGTCAGCGTTTAAATAGACACCCATTATGGCGTATCGGTTGAGAGGTTGGAGAGGTTATCAAAATATTGATTAATAACCCGATTAGATTTTTCATCCACCTGATTCCAGTCTACATCACCCGTCTCATCAATTAAACTGGTATCAATCTCAACTTCTTGACTTTCTTGGGGGGCGTGAGTGGGTTGATAATTTTTGAAACAGACTTGATAACATAATTCCCAGACATCTAGACTCACTTTTTGGTTGTTATGTTCGAGATCAAGTCGATAGCCTGGATAGGGAGTTTGAGTATTGTGGTAGGTTCCTGTCCAAACTGATTCTTCTAACTTTTTTCGGATGTTGTCTAGGAGTCGGATTAAGACGGGTTGCATGAGTAATTCTGCCTGTTGCCAAGCAACTTGATCTTTAATCTTGGGTCTCATAACAAAATAATCAAACCATTTTTCTCTATCTGTCTTAGTTTATCTTGTTCACTTCCCTTCGATAGAATTCTTCGGAAAATTCTAATTTTTAGTTGAACTCTCCCCTGAAATCAGGCAATGTTTATTCTTTATTTAAGAATGAGATCACAACTTAAAATCTAATTTTGTTCAAAATGAACTTGAAAGTTGAGCTAAATTTTGCTCTAATTAAGTCAGCACTTATTCCAAAAATATAAATTTTTACTATCAACCTGATCAAAATCTCTAAAAAGTCTTAAGATTCAGAGTTTTCAAATCTTGTTAGACTGAATCCCTTCTGACTCAATCCCTATTCCCCTTTGACTTCTCTGACTTAACCTCATTTCATCTCAATTCTTGGCGATCGCTGATCAACTCTTGAAAGTTATCATATAAAGCGATATGAAGTTAAGTTTCTGGGATCAAGTGTTGAAAACCAGCTTGAAAAAGACTGTAATATTTATTGTAAAATAATCCAGTATATTGATATTCTTGTACAACGATCTGAAATGGTTTCGCTCTGATGGATAAAAATTGTAATTCCCCAGAGTTGCAATACCGTGAAGCGGACGGACTGATTATCCCAGTCAATTAACTCAGTATTGAGGATGATCCAAAAGGGATGAAAATTTCAGATAATATCTAGAGCAAAGCCCACCAGGAGAAAAATGCTACACCTGAATCTAGTTGACAACCATCATAACGGACAAACTGCATCTTCACTGCCTTCAACCAATCAAGAAGGAATTGCTATTTCTCCCACCCCAAACATTAACCTCGATAGCATTAACGATCAACTTGGGGAAACTGAAGCCAGTCAAATCGTCGAGTGGGGGGTAGACACCTTTAGGGAAGGTTTGGTGATGAGTACCAGTTTTGGTATTCAGTCAGCCGTCATGCTGCATTTAGTGACTCAGATTGTACCGGATATTCCTGTCATTTGGATCGATACAGGCTATTTACCTGGGGAGACTTATGTATTTGCAGAGGAATTAACCAAACGCCTCAACCTCAATCTCCAAGTCTATCAGTCTACGATCAGTCCAGCCAGAATGGAAGCCTTGTATGGTCGCCTCTGGGAAAAAGAAGATATTGAAGCCTTCAATCGTTATGATTATATCCGCAAAGTGGAACCGATGCAACGGGCTTTGCAAGAACTCAATGCAACGGCTTGGTTAGCGGGTTTGAGATCTAACCAAACTGAACACCGCAAAAGCTTACGTCGAGTTGAGATGCAGTCGAGTCGCTACAAAATTTACCCGATTTTATCATGGAGTGCGAAGGATATCTACAAATATCTCAGTACCCACGATTTACCTTATCATCCTTACTTCGATCTGGGTTATACTACCGTTGGAGATTGGCATTCTAGCCGTCCGATTAGTGCAGCAGATACCAACGAACGAGATACACGCTTCCGAGGCTTGAAGCAAGAATGTGGTTTACATTTACCCAAAACCGAAGAAGAAGCCAGGAGTTTGGACTCCAGTTTATTGTAGTTTACGGGTAGGGGCAATTGATCAATTGCCCTTCGACTAGGAGAGTTGATCACACAAAACCATCGCATGATGACGAATATGATCCTCAATAAACGTTGAAACAAAATAATAGCTGTGATCATATCCCTGTTGCATTCGCAGGGTTAAAAGTTGTCCGACTTCCACACAAGATTGTTCAAAAACTTCAGGTAATAATTGTCCTTGGGCGAGATAAGGATCGGCTGTTCCCACATCAATTAAAATCGGATGCTTAAAATCTCCTCGTAACACTAACTGACTGGCATCATAGTTCCGCCATTTTTCGCGATCAGTTCCCAGATAGTGAGTAAAAACTTTCTCACCCCAAGATGATTGTATCGGTGCGGCGACTGGTGCAAAAGCAGATACGGATTTATAGTTTTGCGGATTTTTCAATGCACAAACCAGCGCCCCATGTCCCCCCATTGAATGACCAAAAATGCTTTGTTTATCAGGGATAATTGCAAAATTTTCGTTAATCAGTTGGGGAAGTTCATCAACGACATAGCTATACATCTGATAATGGGCTTTCCAGGGTGCTTCTGTCGCATCAATATAAAATCCCGCTCCTGTTCCAATATCCCAGTCGTTATCTTCTCCAGGAGTTCCTGTTTCACGCGGACTGGTATCGGGTACTACCAACATTAAACCATACTTTGCCGCTAACCGTTGAGCGCCTGCTTTGGTCATAAAATTTTCTTCAGTACAGGTTAAACCGGAAAGAAAATAAAGCACTGGTACCTGACTTGACTGGGCTTGTGGGGGTTGATAAACCGAAAACCGCATGGTGCAATTACAGGCTGAGGAGTGATGGCTATAATATCCAACAACACCCCCAAAACAAGCACTTTCACGAATTAAGTTTGGGGAAGACATATACAATAAAGTCTAACAAAATTAAGGGTCTAGAGACTATGCGATCGCAAGCTGAGTTGATTTTATTACAATTTTGCATCCTTCTGGTAACATTAGACTCAATTCCTGATTCTGGTCATTCTCCCCCAGGCGAATAACTCCATAATGACTGCACAACACATCATAGATTTTTTAAATCTTAATTCAGCAGTTGATATTGACGCAGAAAATTCTGAATAGTTTGATTGATTTTTTGTTCTTCAGAGGCGTTAAATTGTCCATGTCCGCCCTGGGGAATTGTTAATAATTGGTTATTCACTTCCACTTGATCTAAAGCTTGATGAAGTCGCACTGCATGGGAGTAGGGAACAATCGGATCAGCATCACCATGAATTGTTAAAATCGGCGGAAGATTCGGTTGAATATAATTCAGTGGAGAAACCCGATCAGCAATTTTGAGTTTATCGGGTTGATTTCCTAACCAGGTAACAGCATATTCTCGGGTATTTGAACCTGTAATTAAATCTTGAACATCAGTAATTCCATACCAATTAATAATTGCTGCAACTTTGAGTTTTTCTTCTCCCGCACTGGGTAAATTCCATTCCGTAGAAGCGGGAATTAGTCCGGTTGTTAAAGCCAGATGACCCCCGGCAGATTCTCCCGCTAAGATAATTTTATCAGGATCAAAATTATATTTTTCTGCGTGACAAATGACCCAACGCAATGCACAAAGACAATCTTCAACCGCAGCAGGAGAATGGGCAATATTAGCCAGTCGATACTCTATATTCACAACCGATAACCCCATTTCTAAATAAGGAATGAGTTTCCTCACTTGTAATCTCTTTTCTCCACCGACCCATCCTCCCCCATGAATAAAGATTAACGTGGGGTTAGATTGAGAAGTTTTGCGTTGATAGACATCGAGTTGCAGACGATAGCCGTCAACGGTAAAGTAGTTGATATCGAGGTGAGTGTTGTATTGGTGGAGAAGTTTTGTCATTTTTAATGGTGAACCTGGGCGTTTTCCCCAAACCCGTTCGATCAATAACAGAAAAGCAAGGAGAAAAATAAGAGTATAGGCGATCGCTCTAGATAAGGCGTTGAACATTGGGGGTAAGGAATGGGTTGTTTTCTATTCAATCAGTTTTTGAGGAGTGTTTGGGGTGATCAGTTTGATGAGCGCAGCAACATTCTCAAGATAACGCTAAGATATTTAAGGATCATTTGGTTGTGTTTTCTATGTTCGACTCGGCTAAAGTAACGCCTGATCAAACGCATCACTCCCCCAACGGCTATTCGTTTAACTCCGGTACTGAAAATACTATTCGCATTCGAGGGGCGAGACAACATAACCTGAAAAATGTTGATCTAGAATTGCCTCGCGATCGCTTAATTGTATTTACAGGGGTGTCCGGTTCGGGAAAGTCTTCTTTGGCGTTTGATACGATTTTTGCTGAAGGTCAACGCCGCTATGTCGAATCTTTGAGTGCTTACGCCCGTCAATTTCTCGGACAGTTGGATAAACCGGATGTTGATGCCATTGAAGGGTTAAGTCCAGCAATTTCCATTGACCAAAAATCAACGTCTCACAATCCCCGATCTACGGTGGGGACAGTCACGGAGATTTATGATTACCTGAGATTACTATTCGGACGAGCGGGTGAACCTCATTGTCCGGTTTGCGATCGCAATATTGCCCCCCAAACGATTGATCAAATGTGCGATCGCGTCATGGAACTTCCAGATCGGACTAAATTTCATATTCTCGCCCCCGTTGTCCGAGGGAAAAAGGGGACTCACCGCAAGCTATTTTCGAGTTTAGCCTCCGAAGGATTTGTTCGCGTGAGGGTAAATGGAGAGGTTTTTGAACTGTCAGATTTGCCCGACTTAGATAAAAATTATACACACACTATAGAAATCGTTATTGACCGCTTAATCAAAAAGCCTGATATACAGGAGCGTCTAGCCGATTCCCTCAGTACCTGTCTGCGGTATTCACAGGGAATTGCAATTATTGATGTGTTAAATGATACATCTGGGGGGGCATCCGCGTCGCGATCTGATAGTAAGTATAACTCAACTGACGAAAAAATAGCAAGTTCTGGGAACAAAAGTTCTGAGGAAAAAGCCGATCATTCCTATCAGCATCACCCTTTACCAGAAGTGGGAAAAACCTCTTTATCTCAACTGATCTTTTCTGAAAACTTCGCCTGTCCTGAACATGGGGCGGTGATGGAAGAACTTTCTCCGCGTCTATTTTCGTTTAACTCTCCCTATGGGGCTTGTCCGAGTTGTCATGGGTTAGGACATCTACGAACCTTTTCCCCGGCGTTGGTCGTACCCGATCCCGAAGCAGCGCTTTACAGTGCGATCGCCCCGTGGTCGGAAAAAGACGATTCTTATTATTTTTCGTTGCTCTATAGTGTCGGTCAGGCGTTTGGGTTTGATATCAATATCCAATGGAAACATTTAACGAAACAACAGCAACAAATTGTCTTGTATGGGTCAGAAGAACCGATTTGGATTGAAACCGATTCTCGCTATCAAGAAAAACGGGGGTATGAACGTCCTTATCCGGGAGTCCTGCCGTTATTACAACGTCAATATGATGATAGTAGTTCGGAGTTACAAAAGCAGAAATTAGAACAATATTTAATTGATCAAGCTTGCGAAACTTGCAAAGGGAAACGACTCAAACCAGAAGCGTTGGCGGTGAAGTTGGGGCAGTCTGGGATTACTGATTTAACAGAAGTTTCGATTCGGGATTGTTTGCAACAAATTCAACAGTTAGATTTAACAGAAAGACAAGCGCAAATTGGGGATTTAGTATTGAGGGAAATTCGCGCCCGGTTGCAGTTTTTATTGGATGTGGGGTTAGATTATCTCACCTTATCTCGAACAGCCGCTTCGTTGTCGGGAGGAGAAGCCCAACGAATTCGATTAGCAACTCAAATTGGTTCGGGTTTAACCGGGGTTTTGTATGTATTAGATGAACCGAGTATTGGGTTACATCAACGCGATAATGGCAGGTTATTAAAAACGTTGATGAAATTGCGAGATTTAGGCAATACTTTAATTGTGGTTGAGCATGATGAAGAAACGATTCGCACGGCAGATTTTTTAGTCGATATTGGGCCGGGTGCGGGTTTACATGGCGGTGAAGTTGTTGCTGTTGGAAATTTTGACAATATTTTATCTAGCAAAACCTCTTTAACAGGCGCTTATTTATCAGGAAGACGAACAATAGAAACGCCCGCCGAACGTCGTCCGGGAAATGGGCGATCATTGGTTCTCAAAGATGCTCACGCCAATAATCTTAAACATCTTGATGTTGAACTGCCTTTAGGAAAGTTAGTGTGTATTACAGGGGTGTCAGGTTCAGGAAAATCAACCTTAATTAATGAGTTACTTTATCCGGCTTTGCAACATCATTTTAGTCGTAAAGTTCCCTTCCCTCAACCCTTGAAAAAATTAACCGGGTTAGAGGCGTTAGATAAGGTAATTGTGATTGATCAATCTCCCATTGGTCGGACACCTCGTTCTAATACGGCAACATATACTGGGGTATTTGATATTATTCGAGCAACCTTTGCAGAAACCATAGAAGCCAAAGCGAGAGGATATAAACCTGGGCGGTTTTCATTTAACGTTAAAGGCGGGCGTTGTGAGGCTTGTAACGGACAGGGGGTAAATGTAATTGAGATGAATTTTTTACCCGATGTTTATGTGCAGTGCGAAGTGTGTAAAGGTGCGAGATATAATCGGGAAACATTGCAAGTTAAATATAAGAGTTTTTCGATAGCGGATGTTTTGAATATGACGGTTGAGGAAGCTTTAAGTGTATTTGAAAATATTCCCAAAGCGGCGACTCGTTTACAAACTTTGATAGATGTGGGGTTGGGTTATGTGAAATTAGGTCAACCTGCACCAACGCTTTCGGGAGGAGAAGCCCAACGGGTAAAATTAGCCTCAGAATTGTCAAAACGGGCGACAGGAAAAACGTTATATTTAATAGATGAACCGACAACCGGATTATCGTTTTATGATGTACATCAACTGTTGAATGTTTTACAACGGTTAGTGGATAAAGGGAATTCAATGATTGTAATTGAACACAATTTAGATGTGATTCGGTGTGGCGATTGGATCATTGATTTAGGGCCGGAAGGGGGCGATAAAGGCGGGGAAATTGTGGCAGAAGGAACCCCAGAAGCTGTGGCAAAAAATAAGCGATCGCATACCGGACAATATTTAAAACACGTTCTCAAACAATATCCACCTGTGAAAACATAATCCAGTACAGGTTAGAAAGTTTGTATCTCGATATATATAAAGTGCCTGGAACCCGTTGCAGTGATTTATTACCAGGTCGCCCAACTAAAAACCCCTTTTATCTGTTGAGGAAATTTACAATGATAGCCATTCCAGAAAGTCAATCTATCACTCCCGAAGATTACCTCAAATGGGAAGAAAAACAACCCCTTAAATATGAATATATAGAGGGTCAAGTTTTTGCGATGACGGGAGGAAGTATTCCTCATAATGATATTGCGGTTAACTTAACGACAATCTTAAAAAATCATCTGCGTGGCAAGGGATGTAAAATCTCAATGGCAGATGCCAAACTGGGAGTCTCTGAAGCCGGACCTTTTTATTATCCAGATGTCATGGTCACTTGCGATGAAACAGACCAACGCGCCACTAAAGTTATTTATCATCCTTGCTTAATTGTTGAAGTGTTATCTCCGGGAACAGAAGCAGTAGATAGGGGTAAAAAGTTTCAAAACTATCGTCGAATATCCAGTTTAAAAGAATACGTTTTAATTGAGACGAGACAAATTTTTGTTGAAATTTTTCGCAAAAATCAACAGGGAATTTGGGAACTTTATAACTATGGGGAAGGAGACGACATCAATTTGACTACCGTTGAGTTGAGTTTTCCCATTGAGATGCTTTATGAAGATGTGATCTTGGAGGGGATATTGAATACCGACAATAAAATATCAATCTAAGTCTATTAATAAATTTGGAATAAGATGGCAGCAAAAGATTTCTTCCATGAAATAGTTAAACGAGGGTTAGAAAAATATCAATGGATAGTTACTGACGATCCGTTAGAACTGGAATGGGAAGATGTCACGGTTAAAATTGATCTGGGTGCGGAACGATTAATTGCTGCTGAACGTGGCGAGGAAAAAATTGCGGTGGAAATTAAAAGCTTTATCGGTACATCTGCCATTAGTGATTTTCATACCGCTTTAGGACAGTTTTTAAACTATCGAATTATGCTTGAAGTTAATGAACCGGATCGCCAACTTTACTTAGCGGTTCCTCTTGAAGCTTATCAAACCTTCTTTCAAAGTAGTTTAGCTAAAACCGCAATTAAACGTCATCAACTCAAACTTATTGTTTACGAACCTATTATGGAGGAGATTGTTAAATGGATAAATTAGAACATTATCGCTCTTGTATTCAAACTCTGTTAGAAAAATATAGTGAATTTCAACATCGAAATGAAGATGTAGAAAACCAACTCTTTTTGGACTCAATACGAGATCATTATCAATTAATGCGAGTCGGTTGGAAAGGGTTGCAAAGAGTTTACTATACTGTTTTACATTTTGATATCAAAGATGAAAAGATTTGGCTTCAGCACAATACAACTGATATTGATGTGGGTCAAGAATTAATCGAAATGGGTATTCCTCAAGAAGACATTGTATTGGGTTTACACCCTCCCTACAAACGTCCTTATACCGGATATGGTGTTGCTTAAAAAATAAAAACTACTCCAGCAGTTAGCATCAACTGAAGCGGTTGTTTGTCTCAACCCCCCTAAATCCTCTGCCCCCTAAATCCCCCAACTTTGGGGGACTTTAAAATGGGACACTTGGCAGTTCTAGTTCCCCCCAGAATTGGGGGGACAAAGGGGGGCAATTGGCGAACTTTCAACCAAGAATTTCCCCAAAAATTGGCTTGCTCAGGGAGGCGAAACTAGGCAAATAAACAACCCAAACGATTGACAAATACTCAACTCTACCGATATAATACTTCTACGGTTGAAACAAAAACTTGATATTCCTCCCCATTATTCAGCAGGAAATAAAAGCGATCAATATTGGAAATGGTTAGATTAAGATCTGATTGTTCTATCCGTATTTTGTTTATCTTTTGTTGTGTGTGATAAATTTCTCAAAGTCGGAAATGAAACCATCAACAACTTTTTTAGGATCTTGACAATCTTGGCTTGTGTAGCGGCGAATAAACCATATACCATGAGCATTGAATAACCCATCACGCTTATGATCTCTTGCTGCACTTTGGTGATATCTTTCAGAATCACATTCAAGGATTCCCATATTACCATCAATGATTACTAAAAAATCAATTTCTCTTGTGTGCATTCCTTTTTCTTCTAATACCCTACATCCGGCATTAGGAAAAAACAGTATTTGTCTTGAGTCTAGCTCTTTTGCTATTTCTACTTCTTGAGAAGATCTGAAGTAATGACCCTTCCATTCTATAAATTCAGATTCTTTTCCTTGAGAGTAAATAGGAGGAGTTTTTGTACTATTTTTAGGTTTTATTAAACTCATACATAAAAGCTGTAAAGTTTGAGTTAAAGAACTATTAACTTTTTTTAAATGATTTCTGTCAACTTGCTGTTTCTCATTTGTTAAAAATAGCCTGCCATCATCATTGTATTTGATTACATCTAATCGTATTAGTAAATATATGAAATAAGGATCGTGAATAGTGTCTTCAAGGAATTCTTCATCAAGTTCTTCGCAAAAACTTGAATCGTTTTTTATTACTACATCGAAAGGGTTTTCTCTTACTGAGTAGAGATAGTTATGCAAAATATAGTCAAAGGATTTCATCCTAAACATATCTTCAAGATTTGTTTTTCTTAGGAGTTCAAAAGTATTTATGAAATTTTGCACAGTAAATTTTACATTAATTTCTTTTTTATAGTAAGTGGCTAAATATTCGCTCATGATTTCTTCAAGTAAGATTATATTATATTGTGTTAAAAACTCTTTACTATAACTATTCAAGACGTTTAAATAAACAACAATAGTATCTGAATTTTTAGGTGAGTCTTTTGAGAAAGTATGAACGTATGCTAATGTTAAGAAAGTTCCAAATATAAATTGCCGACTGTCGAAAGATTTACACTCGTTTAAACTGAAGTCATGACCAATTTCTATCAATCTATTTCTTATCTTAAAAGTAAGTTTAGGATATTTATTATTGACATATTCTATACCTCTTTGAGACAAACGATACATCTCATCATATAATGATTCAGTAGTCATAAAAGTTATTTAAACCCAAAATTTACTTTAATCATTCCAAAAGCTCTCAAACCGATTTGATGCCAACTGAGTGTACCGAACTGTGTGGTTGATTCCGGTGGTAGTATATCCATCTCCTCAAAGCCTGATCACAGCTAACTCATTTTACCCCAATAGATCCGAATAAGGACGAAAGCGGATCTTTTTGGGCTAGGTTTTTCACATTAGGGCGTGTCTGCAAACTCAAGCGATCGCAATGAAAATGTGATATTGAATTAAACGTAGTTATCTTGAGAAAACTTTATAGTCTAAATAGAGATTTTCATCTTAAAGCGAAATGATAGCAGGTTCCTCCAAATAGGCGAGAGATCCTGAAAACAATTGATTCAAATATTGACAGACTTGATCCGCTTGTTCTCGATTTAAACGATAGGATTTATCACCGTCTTCAATGAATAACTTTTCCTGACTAATATACTGATAGTCTGGAGTTTGTCGAGAAGCCGGATGAATCCAGACAATTTCTGGTTCTTGGGGAATTAAACCCGGTGGAAGTTGATCTTTCAAAATAGAAAGAAGGCGAGATTTACAAGAACGTGTATTAATTCCGCGACTTTCTAAGACTTGCATCACCTGATGAATAGATAACGTCTTTCCTTCCTCAAAGCTATTTAACAACTCTTTTAGTAGAAAATAATCCCGATATTGGTGTCGAGAACGATCCAAAACTTGAGGATAAAGAGGTAAAGTAGCTAACCCCATTGCTACCTGTACCTGATCCCATAGCGATCGCGGATCAATACTACTCTGTTGGCTGTCATTTTGGAAGATCACAGCATTAGGTAATTTTTGTCGCAACCAGCGATTTAACCCAGTCCAGACGCCATTTCCGCCCATACAAAGGGCTTGATTAATACCAATACTTGATTGCCCTGCTTTGACAATAACGTGATTGAGTTCAGTGTTTAACTGGTTGATAAACGGAACCAACACCAACCGTTCTAGATCAGTTTGGTTGAGTTTCCAGTAATAACCCTCAATCTCTAAAGTATAATATTGCTGTTGGGTCAAAATCACCTTGAGAGACTTAGCTGCTGCCAACAACGCCACCCCCAAAGGTTGACTTTGTAGCTGTTGTAGAAGACAATAACGACGGTGTAAATCTGGAGATCCCGGTTGAGGCCAAATCAAATCCTGATCCGAAAACTGATCCAAGAGAAGCTGTTTTCCCGTCGGAGAGTTGAGTAATAACTGACAAATAATATCTAGATCTAACGCATCTCCTCCATAAGCCCAACTGTGACAGATAAAATGATCATGAGTTAAGTCTTCCATCCGATCTGGAAGTTCAACCAAAGCAATTTCTGTCGTGGTTGCTCCCGCATCAATTACTAACGCACTCCCGAACGACATAGAAATCATCCCATCGGAACGAAAATGACCCAGCAACGTCGCGATCGCATCTTCTAGCCAAAAAATTTGTTCAGAACGTTGGATCAGATTAGCACTCAAGATCGCCTTCTCGACGTTAAACCGATAGGCTTCCGTCGCCTGACTGGGAAAACCAACAATAACACCTGCTAACCGTTGAAGAACCCTATCAAGCGTCAAGCCATCTAAACCCACCGATCCACAAGTGTACAATTTTGGTAACATCAACCCTTTAAATTGCGGTTGAGAAACAGGTGTTAACGTCGAGAGTAACAGTTGTAAAGCCCGTTGAAACTTACCTAAAAAAACCGTTTGATTGTTAGATAGTTTGATTAACGGTATTGGAACTTGGCTAACTTCCGAAGCACTATCCTGAGTAATGCGAATATAGGGAATTGCAATATTGAGATAAGGCTTAAAATTTTCTAACTTTTGGCGTAATCCGTTGGGTGTTTCTTGGCAGTCTACTTCACAACGTAAACGAAATGTAACCTCATCAGAACTGTTATTTTCTTGATCAGATGAAACTATGGTTTTAGCTTTCCAATAAATCGGATAGACTTTCTGACTATTACGATTCAGTAAACAGGCTGATATTCCGGTGCCGATATCCAGTGCAAGATACCATTGATCATCGGGGTTGATTTGCGCTTCGGGGCTATTCTCAGGTAACGACATAGTTTAGTGTGGCAATTTGCGATTCAAACTCTCAAAATTCAAATCCTCTAAATCAGACTCATCTTCTGGGTGACTGGTTTTCACTTCATCCTCATCTATTGTTGTGAGTATTTCATCAAGAGTCATCTCAGACGCATTTGCTTCAGCAAAGGGATTAATCTCGACGAGAGAGGTTTGAGACCATAAATCCTCAAAGGTTTCTACTGTTTTAGCACTGGCGATCGCGACAGAAGAAGGAGTTTGAGATGTCACCCCAACATTGGACAAGTCAGAACTTGGATCTTCTTCCCCGATAAAAGATTGCTGTTCTAGATTCAATAAATCTTCTTCAAGCTGTTGTCGGATACTTTTACCCACCATCAAATGAGAGTCTAGCGGCTCATCGTCTTCTTCTTGATCACGCGGTAAAAGATCTTCATGGGGTGAAGCATGAACATAGCCTTCTTGATCAAGCAATTCGTGAATCGGATCAGAGGGAGTCGTAGACTGAGTGGAGATTACTGATGACGAAGGTTCGACTTGAGATTCTAATACAGATTCGCTGAGATCAAAGACTCCAAAGACATCGCTGATCTCATGGGGGCGATCTGAAGTAATTCCCAGGCTGTTCTCCTGTTTTTTTAGGTTTTGATTTCCAGATACAGCGGTTGGTGTTGGTTGTGGATGCTCGGAGGTCGGGTAAATTTCGAGTTCAGGTTGAATTGACTCAGTTTGGGGAATTTCTTCATCGCTCTGAGTGGAAGTGGGTTCTAAAGGTTCTGAATGGGCGGAAATTTCCAGTTCGGGTGCGACTGATTCTAACGGAGTCGTTTCAGTTTGGGAGTTGGACGACAGGAAAGATTCGGAAGTTTCGGAGGTCGGGTAAATTTCCAGTTCAGGTTGAATCGATTCGGTAAGGGGAGTTTCTGCCTCGGTTGCAGTTGAAGTGGGTTCTAAAAGCTCTGAAGGGGCGGAAATTTCCAGTTCTAACTCTTGAGGTTGACTCTCTTGAGGTTGCAAAGAAACGCCCGGAGTGACTAAAGACTTGAACTGGAGAGAGGGAGGAAGTTCTACCCCTGCATAGGGGAACAATTCTGGCACAGGTTCGGTGCGTGAAGGATAAATATAGGGTTCTGTCTGGGGAATCACCGTCGGAACAGGTGATGGCTGAGTCGTCTGTTGAGTTGTTTCCGCTTGTTGTCGGTGCTGTCTCAACCCCCGCAATTCTCGAATCAAAATCCGCCGCTCTTGGCGCATTGCCTGAATTTCTGCTTGAATGGTTTCTGTAAACTGAGTCTGGAATCCCTGTAATTCTTCACGAACGATCAACCGTAAAGATTGTTCTAACGATTGCCGTTCGGGATCACAATAACGCGGTATGATATCAGAATTATCTGTTAGGCGACTTGGCTCGAGGGATTGCAAATAACTTCGCACCTGTTCTAGAACTTGACGCGACTGCATGATGCTATCCCCCATAACAACCAAAGGTGGCCGAGGATTCGATAGGTTCAAGACTTCATCGATATTCGAGATCAAAGCTTTTATGCGATCAGGTTGAACACTCACGGCGGTCACCTCCCCCTAAAACTGATACCATGATAGGCTAGGGAAAGAGCCTACTCAAGTAGAACAAGCTATTATTTCAGACCCTCTCTAAATCCTCGCCTAAGCGCAATTCACAACAGTATGATACCCTCATGCCAGAGTATACGTCCCGGGATACACAATCTGAAATAATTCAGATGATCCTCTCTACATCTTTCTTTGAAGGTTTGCCGACTGAAGCAATAGATAAAGCTACAGCTCATATTGTCGGCCGCCAACATCCCCCCAATCAAGTCATTTTATTGGAAAATGACTGGGGGAGTTCCGTCTATTTTATTCTGGATGGTTGGGTCAAAATTCGCACCTACAATCTCGACGGGAAGGAAGTTACACTAAACATTTTGGGTAAAGGCGAGATCTTTGGCGAGATGGCTGCCTTAGATGAAGTTCCTCGTTCCACCGATGTGATTACCCTCGCACCGACTATGATCGGAAATATGCCCGCCCAGGATTTTGTTGAGTTAATTAGCACTGAACCCAAAGCAGGTATTCGACTTGCTCAATTGATGGGAAGACGGCTACGCCAAGTCAACCGACGACTACGCCTACGAGAGTCTGATAGTACGTCGCGCGTTGCAGATATTTTGCTATTTTTGGCAGAGGGGCAGGGTAAAACCACAGAAAATGGTACTCATATTCCTAATCTTCCTCATCGGGAGTTAAGTGGGTTGAGTGGACTCGCACGGGAGACAGTTACCCGAGTTCTCAGTAAACTGGAAAAAAAAGGATTGATTTTTCGCGATAAAGATATTCTCAGAATTCCAGATGTTCATGCTTTAGAGCGAACATTGGTCTAGCAAGAAAGATCCCCCAACTGTTCAGGGTTCAGATCCAATTCATCGCTTTCGGCCAAGGTTCTACTGTTTAATCCAATTGTTTAATTCAATAAGCGGTTCTCTGTTCTCCTCCCCCCTAAATTTTTTGTGACTAAGACCAAAAAAAATCAAAATTCTTCTCCCTCTGTCTCTCCCCACTCCCAGAACTCTCTAAGTTCCGATCCCAGTCGTTCTCCCCTGCGGATGGTGGAAACTGCATTTTTAGCGAGTACAGCGAGTTTGATCTGGTTTGTTAATTATTATTTTCCCATTGGGCCTGTATTACGAATCTTTTTCCCTTTACCCATTGCTTTACTTTATTTACGTTGGGGAAAACGAGAAGCTTGGATGGGTGCCTTAACTTCTCTACTGTTGTTAACGGTTTTAATGGGGCCGACTCGGAGTATTATCTTTCTCATCCCCTATGGTTGGATGGGGGTGGCGATGGGAGGATTATGGAAGCGGGGGGCGAACTGGTTTGTTTCGATTGGTGTTGGGGCGATCATCGGTTCTATCGGGTTCTTTTTTCGCTATTGGCTATTATCGATTTTACTGGGTCGAGATCTCTGGGTTTATGCGACGACTCAAATTACCGAATTAGCGGAATGGATTTTTATTAAGTTAGGAATACTCGCTCAACCTAGTTTAACGCTGGTGCAAGTGATTGCTGTGGTTATGGTTGTCGTTAATAGTGCGATTTATCTGTTTGTGGTTCATTTGGTGGCATTGTTAATCCTCGATCGCCTCAAAAGCCCTATTCCTCGCCCTCCTCATTGGGTACAAGTATTACTCGACTATGAAGGCTAATTGACAACTGTGAGTATTCGTGTCTATACTCAACCCCAACTGGGAAATCAATGGTTACAGCAATATCGAGGATGTCAGCCGATTTTTGCCTGTGTTTTGGGTTTTACAGAAACCGGACTGATTCCCGGAATCTCGGCGGCGGGCGCGACTCCTGAAGATCGAAAATATACTTGTGTTGCGGATGCTGAATTTCTCTACAACGGCCCTCAACTCACTCCTCAATATCCTTTACCGCCTCTGAGTGCAGGTGCTTCTCCGGTGTTGATTTCACGAACCGTTGTTCATAATCTCCAGATTCCCTTTCATTTATTTAATGCTGGATTACCGATTATTCCCACTGTTCCTCATATTGATCTTGGGGGAGTTCCAGCAAACTGTCTGAGTTCGGGTCATGCTATAGATTTCATTACCGTCAAACACCTATTTGAACAAGGGTTAATTTGGGGTGAACGACTCGCCCGCCAAGCCACAGGAAGTTACATTATGATCGGAGAATGCGTTGTAGGCGGTACAACTACGGCTTTAGCTATTTTACTGGGTTTGGGGTTCGCGGCTGACAATAAGGTCAATAGTAGCCATCCTGACTGTAATCATACTCAAAAATTGGCGATCGCCACGGCTGGATTACAAGCGGCGAATCTACCCGGGGTTGAGAATGTAGATCCGCTTCAATTAGTTGCGGCGGTCGGTGATCCGATGCAAATTGTTGTGGCGGGAATGACAATTGCTGCGAGTCGCACGGTGGGGGTGCTTCTAGCCGGAGGAACACAAATGCTTGCTGTGTATAGTCTGAGTCAGGCGATCGCTAATTCTTTGGGGTTAGACTGGCATCCTCAACAGATCGTTGTCGGTACAACTCGTTGGGTTGCTGAAGATCCGACGGGAGATACGGTGGGACTTGCTCAAGAAATTGGTGGTGTTCCCCTCCTGGCAACCTCACTCAACTTTTCAATGTCGCGTTATGCTCAACTCAGAGCCTATGAGCAAGGATATGTCAAAGAAGGGGTTGGGGCTGGTGGATGCGCGATCGCGGCTCATTTACTCGGTTGGAACACTGACCAACTTTTACAGGCTATCGAGGCTTTAGCGGATCAATATCACCAAATTAGAAATTGAAAAATATAGTGCTACGCGAATACATGATTGTCATTTCTAAATCCTAAAACCCCTTCACAGTCTACTGTTCCCTCTCTTGGTGCGCGTTCGTGATTGCAAGGAAACCTCGCGCCTAGTCGCACCGCTGTTCCCTGTTCCCTAAGATTGCAAACTAAGTCTCGCCGGAAACCGCCGAGCCGCAAGGCAAGCGCTGTTCCCTGTTCCCTGATCCGGCGTTCCCTGTTCCCTAGCGCTACGCGCTATAGTGACCAATAGGGGCGGGTTTCCCATCTCCCTATCACCCTATCACTCTATCTCCTGAGAATCTAATGAGGGGTTCTTTGGGAGAGTAACCGTTCTTCTAAAGCAGCAATACGATTGTAAGCGGCTGTGAGTTGGGCGGTGAGTCTCTGAATTTGAATATCAGCGGTGATACTCGGTTGTTCTCGATGAATCATCACTGTGCTGCTGACATAATCATCATCGCTTAAAACATCTTTATGTTCTAATCCCGATTCCAATAAAAGGTGTTGTCGAGTCAATGACTGACTAGGAGAAGGGTCTGGATTCGGGTTGAAATTGTTTGTTTGTCCTGGGGGTTGGGATTCGATCAAGTCACTCAGTCGATCATTAACTTGTATCAAGATTTCGTAAAGTCGATCAACTTTGTGATTCAAAGCCCCAACTTGTTGATTGAGGTTGTCCATAAATATTCCTTTGCTCTCTAGATTTCTGAGTTCTCTCTTTTATCCTAGACATAAAATTGCTCTACTGGGAAATTATTTCTAATTTATTTAACGATTACTCTAAAATTTTTATGAAAGAAATTTTAATTTTGTGGTTTTGACTCTGACCAACGGTCAAATCTGAGTTCAGATTGATGTGGTCGTATTAAGCTGTTTCATTTCTGGCTAGAAAAAAATCGACAAGTCTTGTCTGGCTATGTACAGTCACCAACTTCTCCATTTTTGAGAGTTTTAAGTTCAGTTCTTTGGATCAACTTTTTAAGTGTCTTCAGAAAAAATTTCTGAGAATGTATTACGACTCAATGGAAAAAAATTATCAAGATTGGTGAGTGTTATATTTCTGAAAAAAATTGATTTCATTCTGGGTTGATGATCAGAGTCACCCATTCTGGAATAATCAAAATGCTGATTGATTATCAGTTTTGAACAAAATGAAATCTAAGATAGACTTAAATTTAACCGTCAGAAAAATCTTCTGATCTCTAGCCTTTTTGGGATTAATTTGTCAGTTGTATAAATTAATTTTTGTGACAAATTGAAACAAAAATCTAATCTTTCTCATAAAAACAGAATTCAAATTCGTCAAATCTAGGTGGTAAATCAAGGTTTTGTATCAAGGGCAACTGCACTCTTATTTTTGAGTCTTATATCCTCAGTGATGAATCAATATCAGCAAATCTCTTTCTAATCCGGAAACGAATAGATGACTCTTGTAGTCAAAAATCAATCACCGTTGAGATTGCCAGATTGATGTTTTTGTGTGTATATTAAGAATTGTAACAAAATGAAAACCAGGGGACTAAACATAGAGTTTTGTGCCTCAGTAGAACCGAGTGGAGGACTTCTCTAAATGAAATCACCGAGCCAACAAATTCAACTAGAGACTACATCTCAAATCGAACAATACCTGCGCCAATCCGAAGGGATGTGGAATTCTGAACGACGGTATTACACCCTACCCGATGGAAAAACCCAAGAATGGGTGAGCCGTTTGACGGTAAAATTTTTAGAGCAAGGTAGCCCGGAACTGATTAAACTCGCCCAACTGCATCATCTCAGCGATCGCAATATTTTAGTCTGTGGTTCCTATGTAGAATGGGAAAGTACCCAGTCCGCAAGCAATCGCCCCAACTCAAAAGGATCAACAATCTTTGGAGTATTAGGAGACATTCTGTATCGCGATCGCGGTTTTGCAACCAAAGATCCGATCAACGCCAAATATTATCTCCCCAATCCAGACACATTATGCTTGCGAACCGAGTACAATAGTTCTGTATTCGAGGAAGAAATCAAGCATATCGGTACGAAGTACCGCACCCGTCAGTCGATTATCACCCGCGCGGGCGAACAGCAAATGATTGGTCAGTATCTAGAAAAACGAATTCAATAACACTGTGAAGCGACGGAATTTTCTCCTGGGAACAAGTGCGATCGCATTAGGAAGTCTCACCATGGGATGTCGTCAGGCGACGGCATTAAAAATCGAACTCTTAAAAGGCTCGGTTCCTGTTCAAATGGTGAACAAGTTTCGTCAGGAACTCTCAGCAGATCGTCCGGTGATCGATTTTGTTCCTCAGGCGCAACTCAAAGACTTGTACCAGTTGCTGCAACCACAGGAGAAAAAATCCAGACCTGAAAATCGCTCCTCATCTGATTTGATTATGATTGGGGATTATTGGCTCACTCAAGCAATTCAACAGCAATTAGTCCAACCTCTCGATCCCCAAGTTTGGCAACGCTGGAACCAACTTCCTCCCCAATGGCAAGCTTTAGTGACTCGCAACAGTCAAGGGATGTTAGATCCCCAAGGTCAAGTCTGGGCTGCGCCCTACCGTTGGGGAACGACAGCGATCGCCTATCGTCGAGAGCAGTTTGAAACTTTAGGATGGACTCCTCAAGATTGGGGTGATTTGTGGCGAGAAGATATCCGCAATCAGATTTCTGTGCTTAATAATCCTCGGGAAACGATTGGTTTAATATTAAAAAAACTGGGTTCATCTTACAATATTACCGATCTTGATCTAGTTGTCGATTTAGAAGACGAATTTCGTCAACTCCATCGCAATATCAAGCTTTATGACTCCAATACCTACCTCAAACCCTTGATTACCGGAGATACTTGGCTAGCGGTGGGTTGGTCTACAGATTTTTCGGAAAAATTTTGCCGTCAGCATAATATCGGAGTGGTTATTCCAACTTCGGGAACGGCGTTATGGGCTGATGTCTGGGTACAGCCAACCTCTGAAAAGCCGATCTCTAATCTTCCCTTAGCCCAACAATGGATTGATTTTTGTTGGAAACCGGAAATTGCTACCCAAATGTCAATCTTAACGGGTACAACATCTCCTATTGTTAATCAATTACAGCCCAGCGAGTTACCGGAAACCCTACAAAATAATCCGCTTCTGTTTCCCAAAGCAGAAATTCTAGAGCAAAGTGAATTTTTACTTCCCTTACCCGAATCTACTTTAAAACAATATCAAGCGTTGTGGAGAAAAATTCGGACAGAAGCAGTCGGAAGTTGAATATAATTTACTCCGTTAGAAAGTTGGATTTCGTTGAATCAAAGCAGTCATTGTCGCCACATCAACCGCCGGAGAAAAGAGGTTTCCTTGTCCGTATTCACAACCAATGTACTGAATAAGTTGTTGTTGTTCAACCGTTTCAATCCCTTCAGCAACGACACTAAACCCTAAACTGTGAGCAAAATTAGCAATCGCCTCGACAAATTTAGAATTAGAACTTTGGGAAGTCATTTTAGCCACAAAAGAGCGATCAATTTTGAGAGTATCAATCGGAAACCGTTGTAAGCGATCCAAAGAAGAGTAACCTGTTCCGAAATCATCAATTAAAATTTGCACTCCCATTTGTCGGAGTTGACTTAGACGTCGGGCTACCCATTCTAAATGTTCAGCAATCGCACTTTCAGTTACTTCTAGTCGTAAATTCGCCGGAGATAATTCCGTTTCTTGCAAAATTTGTTGGACTAAGTTGACAATTTTCTTTTGAGAAAACTGTTGTCCAGCGACATTCACACTCACAGAGACATTCACATCAATCCAACCTTGAATTTGCCACTGTCGGAGTTGTTGACAAGCGGCTCGTAAAACCCATTCTCCGAGCGGAATAATTAATCCAGTTTCTTCAGCAATCGGAATAAATTCACCGGGAGAAATCAACCCTTTTTTGGGATCAGGTAAACGCACTAAAGCTTCAAAACTCTTAATTTTGCCTGTTTTCAAACAAACAATAGGTTGATAGTAAACCTTTAATTGGGAAGATTCGATAGCCGCTCGCAAATCATTTTCTAAACGTAATCGTATCAGCGTATCCATCTGCATTTTGCTGTCAAAAATTGCATATTTTGAAGTGCTATGATGTTTAGCATGATACATGGCGATATCCGCATCTCGAAGAATATCTGTACTATGTTTGTAGGAATGATTGGCTGTATAATAGTGGCTGAATGTAATGCCAATACTCGCCGTAATCGAAACCGTTTGATCTTCGAGAATAAAAGGTTGTTGTAAAATGGCAAGAATCCGTTCAGCCACAATAATACTATCAGAAATCCCTTGAATGGGGTCTAATAAAATGGCAAATTCATCGCCGCCTAAACGAGCCAAGGTGTCGTGAACACTAATACATTGTTGGAGTTTATGTCCAACTCGAATAAGTAATTCATCTCCGGCTAAATGTCCTAAACCATCATTCACCAATTTGAAGCGATCAAGATCAATAAATAAAATCGCAAATAGATGCTCAGAATACTGACGAACTTGTTCGAGGGCTAAATGCAATCGATCCATAAAAAAAGCTCGATTGGGTAAACAAGTTAGAGAGTCGTGATAAGCATAATAAAAGAGTTGAGTTTCAACTTGTTTTTGTTCACTAAGATCAGTTTGAGAACCGACCATCCGAATCGGATCACCAATTTCATTCCACAGGGCTTGACCTCGATGTAAAACCCATTTATATTGACCGTCTTTACAGCGAATTCGGTATTCGGTACTATAATATTCGGTCTGTTGATCTAAATGATCCCAAATCGCTTTCAGCACCCGTTTTCGATCATGGGGATGAATCTGTTTTTCCCATTCGGCGAGATGGTTTGTTGTTTCATTGTCTTCTTCATAGCCTAACATTTCTTTGGCGCGAGGCGAGAAGAAAATTTCATTGGTTTGTACATTCCAATCCCAAATTCCATCGTTGCTTCCTTGTAGGGCTAATTTCCAACGATCTTCACTAATTTTGAGGGCTTGATCGAGTTGTTTTAAACTACTGGTTCGTTGTTGAATTCGTTGTTCGAGTTGTTGATTAATACGTTTGAGAGTGTTGTGAGCATTGCGATCGCCATGATGATCGTTAGACGGAATACTTTGTACAAATTCTGATTCGGGTGTGACGAAAACAATCAACCAGTTTAAACCCCGACCATCCTCAAAAGGAAAAATATCGATTAACTGAATTTGATTCTCCCAAATAAATTCGAGTTGATAGTCACCTTTAATCTGGGTAAGATCATTAAATTGACTATAGACATGAGCCATGATTGCTCGAATGAAGCGATCGCTACTTTGGAGAGCGTTAAAGCCGATGACAGCTTGATCTAAATCAATATTAAAAGGCTGAGTCAGCGTCGAACTGGCGACTAATATTCCAGAAGGTTCAATAATAAAGCGAATCCCTCCATGATCGATATTAAGTGTTTTCAAAAATTGGCTAATATGAGACAGAGACAAATCACATCCTAAAACCCCAAGAAAATCATTGTTTGCATTATACAAGGGGAGAACAGCCGTTAAACCCAGTTGAACTTGAATCGGGCTAGAATATTGATAAATTGAACTCCAAGCTGCACAATGGGCTTGTTGAGCGGTGAGATACCAAGGACGAGAACGGGGATCATAGTTCGGACATAAACCCATTTGTTCAAAGGTGTTATTTCCCTCAGAATCGAGAGCATAGATGTGTTTATTTGCACCTGTTTTTTCATTTTTCAGTTCTAGAGTTGGTGTGCGATCACTCAGTAGAGTAATTCCGATATAATTCCCGGTGGTATCAGCCCAGTTCATCCCGCTAACAGTATCAAAAATTTTGATTTGTTGCCAAAAATATTGTTGTAGACTGTCGAGATTTTCAGGATCGATCTGATCCCATTGCATTATATTGGCATTGATCTGATTAACTTGGTGAGGTGTATTGAGATAGGTTTTGAGGTATGCTGAGATCCGAGCTGCAATTTCACGGCGCAATTGAGCCGCTAAATCGAGAACTGCTTGCTGTGTAGTTGTGAGGGATTTTGATTCCATTGTGTGACCTGATGATGCAGCTTGGCTAAAACAAAGCTCTAAAAAAGACATGGATAGCATTACGAGTCAAAAAATGATTCTATGAACCCGAAAGTTGAGATTTCCTGATTGTTCGGTTACTGACTGATCAGATATTCTTTGAAGAAAGTTGACCTCCAAAACATTTCCTCTATTGACGGCTTTACCTAAAAAGTCAATTGATCGGTAAATTGAGCAGTCGATTCATTCAAATCGTAACAAAACACTACACATTTAGGATCATTGTTTTCCAGATTTTGAGTTCACGCTGTTACATTTGTTTTTTTTATGATTAAAATTCTCCATCTGTCTGATATTCATATGGGTAGCGGGTTCTCCCATGGACGGACTAACCCAGAAACGGGTTTAAATACTCGTTTAGAAGACTTTGTGACGACTTTGGGACGGTGTATTGATCGAGCGATCGCAGAGCCTGTTGATTTGGTCTTGTTTGGGGGAGATGCGTTTCCTGATGCGACTCCCCCCCCGTTTGTTAAACAGGCTTTTGCGAAAGAATTTCGACGTTTAGTGGATGCTCAAATTCCAACGGTTTTGCTTGTGGGAAACCATGATCAATATTCTCAAGGACAGGGGGGAGCGAGTTTAGGAATTTATCGAACTTTAGGTGTACCCGGGTTTGTGGTTGGTGATCGCTTTGAAACTCATAAAATTCACACGCAAAATGGGGATGTTCAGGTGATTACACTTCCTTGGTTAACTCGTTCGACTTTGTTGACTCGTCCTGAAACAGAAGGGTTAACATTAAGTGAGGTGAATGATTTATTAATTGCTCGACTAAAAGTTGCGATGGAAGGAGAAATTCGACGTTTAGATCCTCAAATTCCGACGGTGTTATTGGCTCATTTAATGGTTGATAAGGCGAGTTTGGGGGCTGAACGTTTTTTGGCGGTAGGAAAAGGGTTTAATGTTCCTTTATCGTTACTGATTCGTCCTTGTTTTGATTATGTGGCGTTGGGTCATGTTCACAAGCATCAAAATTTGAATCAATCTAATGATCCACCGATTATTTATCCGGGAAGTATCGAACGGGTTGATTTTAGTGAGGAGAAAGAAGATAAGGGGTTTGTTTTGTTGGAGTTAGAAAAAGGTCGAGTTCAATGGGAGTTTTGTGCTTTACCTGTGCGTTCTTTTTGTACGATTAAAGTTGATGTTTCTGCGGTGGAAGACCCCCAAGAAAAGCTCCTAAAAGCGATTGACAAAAAAAAGATTAATGATCAAGTTGTGCGTTTAATTTATCAACTGCGTTCAGAACAGATTGATTTGATTGAAAACTCTCGTTTACATGAAGCGTTGAGTACCGCTCATACTTATAGTATTCAAGCAGAATTGGTGAGTCAACTGGCTCGTCCTCGTATTCCTGAACTTGATCGTCATAGTCTTGATCCGCTTGAAGCTTTAAGAACTTATTTAGGAAGTCGTGAAGATCTCAAAGAAATTGAGCAGGACTTGATGAGTGCGGCTCAAGAGTTATTAAGTGGTACAATAGCCGAATCAGAGGTTTAATTTTTTTTGTCTTCTGAATATTTTAATACCCGCTCTATCGTGTGAATAATATATTGAGCATCGGTTGAATAATATTGAGCATTTTCTTGCTGTTTCAAGGATGAATTAACAAACTGTTCTAACTCGACGATGACATTTTCGGCTTGTTCAATATGAGAGAGGATTGAGCAGGAAATACGCGCATCTTCTAGTGCAGATTCTCTCAGTTCTTGTAAATGAAATTTCAGTTGACTCGCAATACTATTCGTTTGGTCACTGACTTTTGAGGTTTCACTCACGAGGCGATTAATTTCAAAGCCAATTTTACTGAGTCCTTGCGGTTTTGGAGAATCATATTGATAGGTAACAACAGCAGCTTGTACTGCGAGATGACGAACTTTTTGAATGATTTCTCCGAGCATTTGAGAGGTTGAATTAATCGCCTCCAGCTCCCGAGAGATTGCTTGACTAATTTCCAACAAATGTTCAGTATTCCGATAGGTTAAGTTGGCACTTAAAAAGATAGAATGAAAGGCTTGGTGAGTTTCGGCTAAAATCCGTTCACTGACTTGAACAAAATGCTGATTGAGTTGAAGAATCGATTGAGTATACTGGGTTAACTTTGCTTTTTGCTTGCTATAATCTTGATCATACTGTTGATGAATTAAGCTATTTTTTTCCTGAAGTGAGACTTGATATTGTTTGACTTTGCTTTTTTCTTCCTCAAACTTTTGACCACATTGATTTAATTTCAAGTTTTGCTGTTGTATTTTCTCATAAGAAAAGTTTAAAAGTTGATTTTGAGCAATCAGTAAGTTTTGAATATCTACAAGTCGAACCTGTCCAGGCTCCAATTCAATCACTAGGGGTTCATAGATGAGTTGTTGAGGTCGAGTCAATGCTTGGTTAGCAGCAACCAAAATTGTGCAGTATTTGGAGAGGATCAGTGGGGGAATTCGGATGACATCTACGAGTAATTGAATCGGTTGACTCAAGTATAAAGTTTTGCGATTTAGATGATTCATTTGTTCCCGAAAGTTAGCCCGAGAAATCATTCCAGTGACCTGATCATGATCGACAATAATCACCCCAGGTAATTCTGGCTTTTTATGAAATTCTTGGGCAACAACTCGTCCGGGGGTATTAGAGTCAATCTGAAAGGCATAGGAAACAAGGTCTTCAAGAGTAGAATTAAAGGTGATTCGAGGTAAGTTGCTCATTCAACTAAACTTATTTTAGGGATTGTAGGCTGAACCATTTTCCGATATCATACATAATGATTGTGAAAATCCTATTCTGTCAAGTCAAAAAAAGAACATCACTACAAAGCTAGGTATCCACTCAGATCAACCGTTAACATCCTGATTGGTTGAAGCAGGACAAAGGAGCGTCACTGTATCTTTCTTCCCTTAGTTTTCTTAACATCCTTTCTGTCTCGATTTGGATCTCATGTATTTAAAGTTAACATAATACTTAGATTTGATGAAAGAATAATCAGTCTGTTAATCTGTTAAAATGATGGAGTGCTGTCTTGACAATCGAACTCAAATAGCAATCATCTTTAAACTCGCTTTGCTGTTGATTTTGATACAAATCTGTGGATAAAGCTCTAGATCAACAACTCGAACAAGAGAGGCTCTTAAATCAAGTCACCAGCCAGATTCGCCAGAGTCTGGAACTCTCGATTATTTTGTCAACAACAGTGGAACAATTGCAACAATTTTTGCAGGTTGATCGGTTGTTGATCTATCAGTTTGATTTTCAATGGTCTATTCCTTCTCGGGAATGTAGCCTAAAGCCTAGATTGGATCTAGAGGAGCAAAACCGCGATACACGACTGACCCCTCCACTCCCGAAAGATTCTAGCCGATCTAAACCGAGTGAAAAGGGTTACAAAGGATGCGTCACCTATGAAGCTCGTTCATCAGAAAATATTTTATCTGTCCTTCATTTAAACGAAACAGATAGCTGTTTTTTTGACACACCAAAAGCTCAAGCTCAAACTCAAAACAGTCAAGCTTTATTAATGATTCAAGATGTTGATCAAGCTTATGTTGATTCCCCTTGTTTTTTAGAGTTTTTGCATCAGATTCAAGTTCGATCAAAGATCGTTTTTTCGATAGTTGTACAGGATCAATTATGGGGATTATTAATTGCTCATCAATGTTCCCAACTCCGGTCTTGGACGGATAGTGAGACGAAATTTATTGCTAAGATAACAGAACATTTATCGATCGCCATTTATCAAGCCCAACTCCACACTCAATTACAACAGCAAAAGTACACTTTAGAGCGACGAGTCACAGAACGTACTCAAGCCCTTCACGATGCGCTGTTGGCGGCTCAATCTGCGAACCGGGCGAAAAGTGAATTTTTAGCAACAATGAGCCACGAATTGCGAACTCCACTCACCTGTGTGATTGGCATCTCTGCAACGCTATTAAGACTTTATTCAAACGGTGCAGGTATTAAACAAATTTCGAGAGAAAAACAACAAGAATATCTTCATAAAATTCACGATAGCGGAGAACATTTATTAGAGTTAATTAATGATATTCTAGAGCTTTCAGAGGTAGAAGCTGGAAAAACTATTTTACAAATTAGTGAGTTTTCCTTAACCAAACTGGCTCAAAAAACTTTATATTCTTTTCGAGAAAGAGCGCAAGAACATAATGTTTTGCTCATCAGTGATATTCAGGTGAAACCCGATGAAGATTTGTTTATTGCTGATCAACGTCGAGTTGAAAAAGTTTTGTTCAATCTTTTGAGTAATGCAATTAAATTTACTCCAGAAAGTGGACAAGTTACCCTACGAGTTGGGGTGAATAAAAACACAGCAATTTTTCAAATCCAAGATACAGGAATTGGAATTTCTGAAGAACAACAACCTTTATTATTTGAAAAGTTTCAACAACTTGATTCATCTTATCGTCGTCAATATAGTGGAACAGGTTTAGGGTTAGCTTTGACTAAACAGTTGGTTGAACTTCATGGCGGAGTCATTAAATTAACCTCAACTGAAAATGTCGGTTCAACATTCACTGTTCATATTCCCATTCAACCCACTCCCTCTCCAAATTCTCAGCAACAAGTCAAAGATTCTGCCTTCAAAACCTCTCTACCCACGACATCCAAAAATAATCCTCTAGGTCGATTTATATTAATTGAAAATGATGAAGAAATCGCCACACTCATCTGTGAAATTCTCACTGCTGTAGGTTATCAGGTGGTTTGGCTAGTAGAAGGATTAACTGCGTTAGGACAAATTCAATTACTACAACCCATAGCAGTTATTGTCGATATGAACTTACCCGGTCAAGATGGCTACGAAATCATTCATCACCTAAAAAATACAAAAGCCACGCAACAGATCAAGATTTTAGCGATTACGACCGATTCCGAATTTACTCCCTCTGAAAGTGTTTTTAAAACTGAAGCTGATGACTTTATTACTAAACCCATTCAACTCAATCAGTTACTCAAGAAAATTATGAGTTGGAACCTAGAGAATTCAAGAGGTTAAAGAGTTTAAAACAGCAAATTGTTGATATCTAACTGTGTTGACTTTAGGCGTTAAATCATTCCTTGTACAGCTTTCTGTTGGGGAGTTTTTTATGAGACTTGTTGAGTGATAATTTTAGAGGAAAATTGTTCTACAGTCAATAATTGAGAGGTTGAATAGTTTTTCTTAGTATGATTTATTATAATAATTAGCATAAATTATCAAAATATAATCTTCAAATAAATTGATTAAAGTTGTAGGGCTTTAGCCCTTCTTTACTTTACTTTGGTGCTGAAGCGCAACAACAGCGCAACAGGGTGAGAGTATTCATTAACTTATAATGTCAATATCTGCCGTTCCGAATTTGAGAAGTAATGCTTTACCCTCAAGCCGGATACAGGAATATTCAAGTCAAAGCCAAGAAACTGTGGAAATTAAAATTGAAGTAATTGATGAAAAATCTCCCTATTTACAGGATGTTATCAGACTGGGAGATGCTAACAAAAAGACTTTGGGATTGTTTTATCGCAATGCTTTTGTTGAGAAGGCACAAAAGGGGGATATATTTGTCGCAATCGATCCGCAAGCGGAGTGTATTGGGTATATATTATATCGATACTCCAAAAGACACAATCGCCATACCTTAGTTCATTTGTGCGTTGATTCATCACAACGGGGAAAAGGAGTAGCCAGACAGTTGGTTGATTACCTCAAAGAAAAAACTAAAGAATCGAGTGGTATTGGGTTACATTGTCGCGAAGATTTTAATTTAGAAAAACTGTGGCAAAGACTAAATTTTGTTCCCAAATATCAGAAAAAGGGAAGAAATAAACAGGGGAAACTGCTAACCTATTGGTGGTTCGATCACGGTCATACAGACCTATTATCAAACGCTCCTAATCAAAAACTTGAATCCCGGCTCTGTGTTGTGATTGATACGCAAATATTCACCGAGATTTATGCCGAGCAAGAAACCGATTTTGAAGAATCAAAGTCTTTATGTGCGGATTGGCTACAAACCGAATTAGAATTATGTATTACCGATGAAATATTTAATACAATAATTTTACTTAAAAATCAGAAAGAAAAGAAAAAACGGCGTCGGTTTGCCCAAGAAAACTTTACCTATTTATCCAGTAATAAAGAATTGGATTGTACGGTGGATTCTGTGAATGTTATTTTACAAAAAGCGTCAGAAGTCAATGAGTTTGAGCGGCGAAATCTTGCCAGAGCCATTACTTCAAAATCTCAAGTTTTTGTAACTTTACATCCCCAACTCTTAGAACTGAGTAGCGAAATTTATGAACAATTCCGAGTTTCCATCATTCGCCCCAATGTTTTAATTACTCACTTAGATGAATTTCGGAGAAAACTGGACTATCAGCCCGTTCGTTTAGCGGGGACTACAGGCTTAGAAAAAATACCCGTTCAAAAGGGAACAGAAAATGTTTTAAGTCAATATTTTCTGTGCGAAGAACTGGGAGAAACCCAGATAGAATTTCAACAGCAGCTAAGACGATTTCTAGCGGAATCTGATAAATTTGAGTGTTGGCTTGTTCAACAAGGAAAAGGTGAACTCCTAGCTTTGGTTGTGTATGACAAACAAAAACAACATGAACTAGAAATTCCGATGTTGCGAGTTGGAAATCATCCGCTATCGGGAATACTTGCACGTCACTTAATTTTTCAATCTATATTAGGTTCGGCTCGTGAACAACGACAATTTACCCGAATTACCGATTCATATTTAACAGAAACCGTAATGACGGCAATTCAAGAAAATTCTTCCTTTCGACAGGTAAAAAACGGGTGGTTAAAAATTAACTTGGCAAGCGTTGAAACTGCATCGGAGTTGTCACAGCATCTCATCACTCTAGGCTCTACTTTCGGAGAAGATTATCAAGTTTGTCTGCAATTTGCAGAGAGTCTAAAAGCCGAAAATATTATAACAGACGTGCAAGCATCGGTAGACTTTGAACGCCTGCTTTTTCCCGCCAAAATTCTCGATGCTAAAATTCCAACATTTATCATTCCCATTCAACCCCGATGGGCGTTCAATTTATTTGATAAAAATTTGGCAAATCAAACTTTATTAGGAGCCAAAACTGAATTAGCATTTAACTGTGAAGCCGTCTACTATCGCTCCGCAAACAATTCAAGAGGATTACAAGCACCCTGTCGAATTCTCTGGTATGTAAGCGGAACCCAAAAAGAGGGTAAAGGGAAAGGATTCTACGGAGTAAAATCTGTTCGTGCTTGCGCTTATGTGGATGAGGTTAGCCTTGGAAAGCCCAAAGAACTTTATCAACGTTTCCAACGCTTAGGAGTTTACAATTTGAGCGATATTGAGGGGGTTAAACTAAACAAGTCCGGTCAGATAATGGCGATTCGCTTTAGTGATATAGAGTTATTTGAAAATTCCGTACCCTCGGAGAAAGTTAAGGAATTTTTCAATAAAAAATTAACTTTTCAATGTCCAGAAAAAATTTCAAAAGAATGCTTTGTTAAAGTGTATAATTTAGGAATTCATTCTTCAAACAGAAGTTGAATTGCTATGTTACCAACTATACTTCTACTGTCAATTAAACCCGAATATGCCAAACAAATATTCGAGACACAAACAAAAACAATTGAGTTGCGTAGAGTTCGGACGAGACTCAAGGAGGGAGACATCGTTGTTGTGTATGTTTCATCTCCTAAAAAAGTTTTTGTAGGCTCCTTTGATGTCGAGAGAATTATTGAAATTAAAGCATCCCGTCAAGAACTCAAAAAATTTTGGGATGAATACAAAGACAATCTTGGTATTAGTCGCCAAGAATTTGATAGTTATTATCAAGGAGCATCTATCGTTGTTGGTATCCTAATCAAGAAAATCAAGCCGTTTGAAAAGCCTGTAAAATTAGAGCGTTTATCCAAAAAATTGTCTTACTTGCGCCCGCCCCAAAGTTATCGTTACTTAAATAAGAGTGAATATGAAATTATTAAAGCTTTAGGAAAAAATTAAACCCGAATACTCTCTCAAAAATCAGGCTAAAATCAACTGATTGCATTGCTCAATGTTGTCGAAAAATATTAATGATTCATGTTAGCAGAAAAGAAAGCCAAATTTGTTAGATTGTTCCAGGAATTTATCAACTCTTATCCCAACACACCTGCGGGGATACGTCATACAACCGCCTACAACGAACAGCGTCAGCAAGGAAAAAGGAATTTTGAGGCGATATCTTCCGAGTCTCAGTCAGTTGAAGACCTCACAGAAGCCGTTTTGCTACAACTACTTCCTTACTCAAAAAGTGCGAATAATCTTCAAAGAGGCGCCTGGATACATCACGCACCAGCTATCAAAAAAGATCTCAAAGAATGGTTTGAGGGAGCGAAGTGGACAAAGCCAGAAGACTGGCAAAAAGTATCATCACCGATTTTAAATTTTATTCGTTACTGCTATCAATATCCAACTCAATTATCGGCAGCTTGTCAAGCCTTTTCTGAAAATCCTTATTCAAAAGGTTTCCAGACGGGAATGCTTACCCCTATTCTGAACGCACTTCGCCCGGATGATTTTCTATTAATTAATAATAAATCGCGGCAAGTTATCAATTATTTCGCCAATACATCTTACAGCACAAAATTAACGGATTATCCAGCCCTAAATCTCGCTGGACACCAATTGATTAAAGAATTGACTCCAGAACTCCATCAACCCGGTAGACCTGCCCTGAGAAATGATGACTTGTTTGATATGTTTTCTCATTGGTTAGTTGGCGTGAAAAAATATGATTTTTCCGAACGAGAATTATCCCCAGAAAATGAACAAATTGAAACCGATTTTGAGATTGAACCAATGAATTTACAACCGGAATATACTTTAACTCAATGCGCCGAAGATACGGGAATAGAAGCAGAAACGTTAACGTTTTGGTTGCAAGCACTAGAACGCAAACAACAGATAATTTTCTCGGGGCCACCCGGCACGGGTAAAACTTATATTGCTAAGAAATTAGCCAAATATTTAGTTAGTGGTGGGAACGGTTTTATAGATGTTGTTCAGTTTCATCCTGCTTATGCTTACGAAGACTTTGTACAAGGTATCCGCCCTCAAAAAAACGGGGAACAATTAGATTATCCGCTCGTGAATGGAAGATTTCTTAATTTTTGTCAACAGGCTCGGAATTGTGAGGATATTTGTGTTTTAATTATTGATGAAATAAACCGGGGAAATGTAGCCCGTATTTTTGGAGAATTGATGTATTTATTAGAATACCGCAATGAAGAAATTTATTTAACTTCGGGTGAACAATTCGGCATTTCAGAGAATGTACGAATTATCGGTACAATGAATACAGCAGACCGCTCTATTGCCTTGGTAGACCATGCCCTCCGGCGTCGCTTTGCTTTCATTTCTCTATCCCCAAATTACGAAGTTTTGCGGCGTTATCATCGGGGAATTGACTTTTCAGTTGAGGGATTAATTAAAACGTTAAAACAAGTCAATCAGCAGATTGGAAATTCTCATTATGAAATCGGGATTAGCTTTTTTTTGCAGCCCGATATAACCCAAGAAATCGAGAGTATTTGGAAGCTGGAAATCGAGCCGTATTTGGAGGAGTATTTCTTTGACCAAGCCAGTACAGTTAATCAATTTCGTTGGGAGCAAGTCAAGCAACAGGTGGGACTATGAGTGCAACATCTCCCCAAATTATTGAATTGGTTGAATATGGTTCCTTGCTGTTGGCGCGAGAGGAAATTTCGGAATGGGTCGGGTTAGAATTCGCAGTTTAACCTTTTCTTTAGTGGGAAATTTGGAGCAAGCGGGTGATAGATTTTTAGCGGATTTGCTAGGGATTAGCTTTCAAGAATAAAATGGGGAATAGAAGCCATGCGACCTTTATCTTGAGGTCAGACATATAATCCATAATGACTGCTTTGTCATTACAGAAAATCTCTGGAGTTGGGAACACTCAACCGCTGAAAAAGATAGGTATCAACCGTAAATACCCCGCTCTGTCTTCGTATTTCTACTTGCTTTAAAACAAAATTTTTTTAGATCCAAAGTTCAAACAAAAAGCAATATTAACATTTTCAAGAGCTTCGACTAACCAAAAAACTTTATCTTTAGAAAAGGTCGCATAATGATTGAATAAAAATGAAAAACGCTTTTCTAAATCTCTTTTGACTTTACGACAAATTAAAACTAACTTGAGTAAAGTCCCGGTGACTGAGGTTGCTCCCAAATTATTGAGTAAATCGACAAAGACAAAGTGATTGGGTTGTTGTAAACTCTCAACCACCATAAAGTTAAATAATTTACGACACGTTCCCGCGAGTAAAGAATCATTGACTTTTTGGCTGTCGTTGTGATTTAAAGTGTCTTGTAAGACTTGATATAAACGTTTATTAAAACGATTTTTACCATATTTAGGATCAATAGACGTGCTGAGATATTCGTAGAGTTCTTCTTTAAAAGTTCGGTAGGAACGAGTTCTTCGACTTTGTTGAACGAACTGTTTCGCCAACTCAGGATAGGTATGATGACCATCGACTTTACTGGTAAAGTGATTAACAGCAGAGTAATATTTTTTGTCTGAGAGTAGAGTGGGGTTTTTTGTCGGTAATAGAATGAGTCCTTGTTCTTGGCTGTGGGTACGGTTGGTAACATACTGATGTAAATCATGTTCAAACCGTAATTGATTGCGATTTCGCATCATGCGAATTTCTTGGCGCTGGTCGTCACTGCTGTCGTCGGTGAGAAAAAAATGTTCGTATAAATAGGGATATCGAATAATCAGTGAATCTAAGCTTTTCGTTTCACTAGACTCAGTATTTTTACAATCTTTAAAGGCTTTAGCGAGACGACGTAAAGCGTGATATTGTTCCGATTGAATAAAGTGTTTAACGAGCGATCGCAGACGTTTAGCAGTCCAACAAGGGGGGAGTCCAGTCGGTAAAACTTCAAAGAGTTGTACTAATTCATAAATTGCCCATTGCGACTTACGACGTTTCAACCAACAGTTAATCAAAATATAGCAACAACGGTTAAGAATATGGAAAAATTCTTGCTGAGAAAAATCCCCGTCAACAATCTGACTTAATATCGCCCAAACCTCTGGATCTTGATATTCGACTTCACCTAAAAATAAATGGCGAAAACGCTGAATCAACTGTTGAGGTGACTCCGTTTTGGCGCAATTTTGTAGATGAGTATAAAGTTTATGCTCATCCAAAGACTTATAGGAGTTGAACCCGATAGAGTTAATCACAGTTAGCCCTCTCACACTCATAGAAAAAAATTTTAGTTGACTTAACAAATATTAAAAAGTGTACCCAGAATTTAAAAATGAAGATTGCAAATTTTGATTCTTCACGACTATAGTTTTCGGTTAATCTAACCGTTTATTTAACGATGCGTCCCAAGTTGATGATGAAATAAGCGTTAACTGAAATCATTTTTTATCCCTCACCTCAGTCAATTTGTCATTTTCTGGGGGAGTATGCAAAAGGAGATCCAGATTTATTTAGGCTCAATCCAAGCGGCAGATGTGAATGAAGTATATATTTATCTATACGAGTATAGTTTAATAGAAAACTCAATCATTCATCGTAAAGCTTTCATCAAAATACTCCCTCTAATTGTAAAGATTTGGTAAAGGGAGTTGGAAAGATGGGACAATTTAGAGTAAAGCAGCAAAAGCAATATTTTGAGTTGAACTAATCGCTACTGTTAAGATTGATTGCGCCTAAGGCTTTCAGGGTTGATTTTTGAGCCGTGGTAATTCCGGTCACTCCGGTAATATTCATGCCGTGATAAGGCTTGTCTGTCCTGAGAACTTGCAAACATTCGCCTGTTTTGATATCCCAAATCCGAATGGCTTGATCATAGCTACCACTCGCTAAAGTCTGGGTTTGAGAATTGAGATCAATCGACCAAACCGGACTATCCTGATCTGCAAACATCCTAACACATTCTCCAGTCTTGACATCCCACAATCGCACTTCACCCTCATTACTCCCACCGACCCAAAGTTGTCCCTCATCCCAAAACATCAACGCTTGAAGATGTTCACTTTCAACTAACCGACTGTTTTGGCATTTTCCCGTGCAGACATCCCACACCTTGACTGTGCAATCATGGCTTCCACTGGCTAAACTTTGGCCATCAGGACTAAAAGCCAACAGATCAATTCTCTGAAAGTGTCCTTCTAAAGTCTGGAGACATTTCCCCGTCTGGATGTCCCACAATTTGAGGCTGTGATCATGACTTCCACTGGCTAAAATTTGCCCATCGGGACTAAAAGCCACAACTCCCACCCAACGGCTATGTCCAGTTAAAGTGTGTAGACATTCCCCCGTTTGGACATCCCAAACTCGCACCGTTTGATCATCACTCGCACTGGCTAACAGTTTCCCATCGCCACTAAAAACCACCGTCTCAATGCGATCGCTATGACCATGTAGTGTTTTTAAAGCTTCTCCAGTATCGGTATCCCACAACTTCACGGTACTGTCATAACTTCCACTCGCTAGCATCCGACCATTCGGACTAAAGCAAACAGACCACACCCAGTCAGAATGTCCGCTAAACCGCTTGATACATCGACCTGCGTGAATATCCCACAATCGAACTCGGTGATCATCACTCCCTGTGGCGAGGGTTTTCCCATCGGGACTCAGAACAAATGACCACACTTGATGTTTATGTCCTCGCAGGGTTCTTAACCGTTGACCTGTGGCGATATCCCAGAGTTGAACCATCTGTTCTTGACTTCCGGTGGCGAGAATTTGATCATCTTGACTAAATGCAACAGAACACACTTGACTTTCAAATCCTTTCAAGGTTTTTAAACAACTCCCGGTTTTCGTCTGCCAAACTTTCACGGTTTGATCATCACTACTACTGGCTAAAAGTTGACCATCTCGACTAAATGCAACGGCCCAAACCGAATCAAGATGACCTTCTAAACTTTGGAAACATTGACCAGATTCAATATCCCACAAACGCACCGTATTTTCATCGCAACTACTCGCGATCCAGGAAATTTTGGAAAGGTCAAACTCGGAGTTAACTAGAGTTAAATTCTGACAATTTCCATTTTTAAGTTGGGAATTTTCAGTCCCTTCTTTGATGAAAGCAACCGTCCAATTCCAAGTTGAGTTTCCGGTAAAAGTTCGTAAACATTCACCCGTCTGAATTGACCATAATCTCACAGTTTGATCATCGCTACTACTCGCCACTATGCTATTATCGGGACTAAAAATTACAGTTCTAATTCCTTCACGATGTCCAGTCAGCACTTGTAAACAGCCCCCTGAATTCACATCCCAAACCCTGACGGTTCGGTCATCACTTCCACTGGCAAGCATCTGACCATCAGAACTAAAATTCACACATTTAATGGTTTCTTGATGCCCACTCCAACGATCTAGACATTCACCTGTACTCACTTTCCAAATTCTCACCGTTTGATCATCACTTCCACTGGCGATTAAGTTCCCTTCTGGACTAAAAACAATCGATTTAACCCCTTTTGTTTTTCCTTGAAAGACGAGCAATTTTTGACCCTGTTCACTATTCCAAAGCAAAATTTTTCCATCCGCATCTCCAGTGGCTAAAGTATTCTGTGGCCCCAAAGCAACGGTGAGGGTATTTCCTAACGTTTCCGCAAAGATAGAACGAGATAAATCGGCACCTGAAAAGTCAACATTTTGTAAGTTGGCATCTTGCAGATAAGCTTGCCAAATCGCTAAATTTGAAAAGTCATAGTTGACTAAATCTAAGTGTAATTGATGACAGAGATTAATCAAATTTCCGCCCGCATATCCAGATTTTTCTTGAACTTCATTTCTAAGTTTTATTAATAAGCGATGAAATTTTTCTTGCAGTTCTTTAAATAGGGAATAACGTTCTAAAATGCGTTGAATAATGGGGTTGAGGATCACACGAGTTTGGCTTTCTCGAATGTAATCTTTAGCTTGAGATTTGATCAAAGCATATCGATTTAAAATATCTATATTTTCTGATTGAATTTCTCGAAAAATGTGTTCAATAAACTGTTCAATTATGTATTCCATGACTACAGGTTGTTGGGTAAACCCACGAGAACTTTTTTCAATCAGAGATCGCCGCTTGAGAGATTCTAACGATTCAATGGCTTCTGTCGGAGAAACAACCGAGAGTATATCTTTTCGGAGTTCGCTTAGAGAAATAGGTTCTCGATTAATCGCCAGCCAATACATGATTTCAAGTTCTAACTCTGATAAACGTCCGAGTTGTTGTTCAAGTAAATCTTGAATATCTCCAAAGATAGCCGTTCCTTGTTGAATTTGTTCGAGAAATTCGGCAACTTCTCCCCCAAAAAGATCATCAATTGTAGTGGTGACAATTTTAATCGCCAGAGGATTTCCGGCGTAGCGTTGAATTAACTGATCCCATTGTTGGGTTGAGGCTGAAACTCCTTTAGCTTGAATTAAAGCTTGACAGTCTTCGGTTGCTAATCCCATTAATTGGATGGAGTGAACATCGAGAGATTTTCCTTCTAATGCAGCGATTTCACGAGGCTTTTCTCGACTGGTTAAGAGTAAACAACTTTGATGACGGGTTTCTCCTAAGCGTTTAATCAGTTCACCATAACTTTCATAGCCTTCACAATAGCGTCCAACTCGATCTCCTTCTTGTAAGATTGACTCGGCATTATCTAAAATAATTAAGCAGCGAGATTGTCGCATTAAGTCAATCAGTTGCGAAATTTGGCGATGAACATCAGAGGATAAATTAATATATTGTTTATCGGATAAAAATTGAATAATTTCAGTTAAAATTTCGGATAATGGAGGAGCATTCCGAAGACTTCGCCAAATCACATATTCAAAGTCAGACTTGATTTTTTGAGTGAGTTGTACTGATAAAGAGGTTTTCCCGATTCCACCCATTCCTAAAATAGCGACAACCCGAAATCTCTGAGTCACTATCCATTGTTCGAGTTGGAATAGTTCTTGGGAACGACCATAAAAAAATGAAACATTGGTGGCTTCTCCCCAGTCCACCTGTAGAGATGATTTCTGAGGATCAAGATTCAGCGATGGAGGGTGAGAAGCGAAGGAAGTATGGAAAATCGGTTCAACAAGGTTGATCTGTCGTTCCAGAACAGTCCGAAAATTGGTTTTACTGACTTTTTCTCTAAATACATCAGAGAGTAGACGCCATAGTTTGGGGCCAACATCTTGCTTGAGATATTCGGGAGTACAGCGATAGGATAAGGCAATTTCGTGATATTTTTGACGATACCAAGTTCCCTGAACGACAGCCCGTTGAGCATCACTCAGGTGTTTACCCGTCTTTTCAAAAACGACAGTATCTGTTATCGTGAGTGCCTCTTCAAAGTTCATAACATCAGTAATGCGTTCAGCCCCATCTTTCAGTTTAATCTGAAATTATCCTTCTTTTTAAGCGAGCAACCTGATTAGACGGAGATTTGGGCTGAATCACGAAGGATTGATTCTATTTTAGAGGGATTGGAGGAGTTTAGACAAATTTAAACTGATTATTTAATATTATTCTTGATTTCCAATATAAAAGTAAGCCTCATCTAAACTCATTATTAATGATTAATTTTGATTATTTTGTAGGCTTTCTTTTTAGATAAAAAGAAGATTATTTAAAGCTTTTGATTTCATGTTAAATTTCTAACTTTGACCTCATGACCGCTGAGATTTAGCATTTTTTCACATTCATTCTATTTAACGTCAAGCAACGAAAGAGGCTGAAGACAAATCGACTGATTCATTGACTAATCCGTTATCTGGATCTGCACTATTAAATTTGGGTTTACTTTCTACAGAAGTTCCAAAACGTTCTAACCAGTCAAAAACCCGATCTAACTGTTCTAAGCTAATTAAGCCATATTGCCACAAAATCATCGGTAGTTGCCCGTAATCTTGTTCGGGATGACGCAAAGCCATCGCGATAGAAGCGGCAGGGATCGACAATTCAAAGCGTAAAAACTGAACTAATTGAGCTTGTTTGGTAGATAGCATTTTTATTTCCCCTTAAATCTCTAGCAGAGAAGATGTACATAACCGAATCGGAATTTTACGATCTTAAGTATTATTGATGCTTCCCGACTCTACCGTGACTAAAAACATCTTCTGCTTGTGATTCTACTCGCTTTTTTTGGTGATCTCCATCACACTTAAGTAGTAAATCTCTTTGACTAGCTTTATTTACTTTAACTATAATACTGAATTAACGATAAGTTGCGTATAATCACTGAATAACATCCTATCAAACAGGCTTTATTCAATCTTTATAATCTTTTAATTATTTATAAAGCTATTGTAAATCTATCCAATGAGAGATCATACTGTCCACGTGGAGACGACTGAGAGTTTTGTTTATCAACCTCCCCAAACCGCCATAGACGCAAAACGGATTTTGGTTAAGCCCAATTTAGGGTATCCCGTCGGCCCACCTGTAACCATTAGTGGAGGGGTTTTAGGTCGAGTGTTAAACACACTGAGGGAGTTCAACCCCACAGCAGAAATATTAGTGGTTGAAGGAGTTTGTTCACCCGTATCGCTGCATGAGATTATTGATCGTAATGGTTTGTCTGATTTGTTTACAGATGGAATTCAACTCTTAGATGCAGATCAACTCCCATTGATCGAGTACCCGAACCTTTCCCCTCAACCTGTACGCTTCCCCTCGATGTACGCCCCAGCGATTCTTCAAGAAGTAGACTGTCGCATCAGTATAGGCGCCCTCAAACGCACTCACCTCAAAGGAAAACCGTTAATTTCAGCTTCGCTTAAAAACCTTTATGGGTTGTTTCCTCGCAGTAAATATAAAGCCAGAAGTCCCAACTCACGGGGACAGTTGCATCGTCCCTCGGTACCATTAGTTTTACAGGATGTTTATTTTTGTATTGGACACTTATTTGATGGGGCGGTTGTTGATGGCGATCGCAAATTTATTAGCCCTGACTGGAAACCCGATAAAGGAAAATCAATTTATTGCGGAAAAGTCTTTTGGGGTGACGATTTAATTAGCGTTGATGCTGAGGCTTGTCGAATCGCAGAGGAACCGATTCCTAACTATATCCACTGTATTAATCAACTCAGGCAAAGTCAAATAAAAAGTTAAACAACTCGATTTTGACGAATACATTCAGCATACCAATTAAAGCTCATTTTTGGAATGCGGCGTTGGGTGGGATAATCAATATAAACTATACCAAACCTGCGATCATAACCCCACGCCCACTCAAAATTATCCATCAAACTCCAAACAAAATAGCCCTGTAAAGGATATCCTTCCGAAATCGCCCGAGAAGCGGAATTAAAATGTTGACGTAAATAGAAAATGCGATCGCTATCAATCACTTCTCCTTGTTGGTTTAATTCATCTTGGGCGGCGCATCCATTTTCTGTAATTAATATCGGTAAATTGGGCTGGTTTAACGTTTCGCTAATGTGGCGAATTCCCCAGTAAATCGATTCCGGGACAATATTTAACCAAGGCATATTCATCCGAGGATAACCTTTGGGTAAGCCTAAAAATTCAAACCCCAGTTTGTTATCTGCCGCCCGAACATAAGTCGCTGAATAAACATTAAATCCCAAAAAATCTAACGGTTGATGAATAATTTCTAAATCTCCCGGTTGAATATCCGGTGCATTTTCACCTAAAATTTCTAACAAAATTGGACTATAATTTCCCGTTAACGCTGGAAATAGAATTCCACCATTTTGTCCGCAAAGATGAAAGGCTTTTTTCGCCGCTAAAATCTGTTCAGGCGTTTCAATTATCGGAACTGTTACCGCCCAATTATCCACCAACGCCACCGAACACGTAACAGGAGAAGCCGCGCGAATAGCTTGCACCCCTAAACCGTGGGCGAGTAAGGCATGATGAGAAGTTTGCCAAATGTCTTTGAGGCGATTTACACGAGTTCCGGGCGCGTGAGGTGGATCGCTATTTACAGCATAACTAAGATGGGTAAAACAGGGGATTTCATTAATTGTAATCCAGTGAGTAATGCGATCACCTAACCGACTCACAACAATACTAACATAATCTGCAAAATCTTGGGCAATTTCTCGACTCTGCCAAGACCCATATAAGTCTTCTAAAGCTTGAGGACTATCCCAGTGAAATAAAGTCGCATGAGGGGTAATTCCGTGTTGGAGTAAGCAGTCTACGAGGCGTTTATAAAAGTCTATTCCCGCTTGATTGATCTGTCCTCGTCCAGTGGGAATAATTCGGGGCCAAGCAATACTAAAGCGATAATGTTTAACCCCCAATTTTGCCATGAGTTGAATATCAGTTTCATAGCGATGATAATGATCGCAAGCGACTTCTCCGGTATCTCCATTTAAAACTCGTCCCGGTGTCGCGCTAAAGGTATCCCAAACACTCGGTAAACGTCCATCTGTTAGGGCTGCACCTTCAATTTGATAGGATGCAGTCGCCGCGCCCCAGATAAAGTTTTCTGGAAATTGATCACTCATGGTTGACCTCTGGTAGAATTTTTCTCAAGTTTGTTCTGTTTCTAAGGTACAATACAGAAGCAGAAAATAAACTCGTTTAATTTTATAATTCGGTGAGGTTGATTATGTTTAAGAGAGTATCACTAATCAGAGGTTTAATTGGATTAGTTTTGGGACTAATTTTAGGTTTAGCAAGTTCTCCGGTTTTAGCGGCGAATTCTTTACCTCAACCCAATGATATGGGAGATTATAGCGGCAATTTGAATCATTTGTATTGGCAGGTTGTCGATCCCGATCCGGAAGGTTTAAACTGTCGGATGGGTCAATTTTCGATTAGGGAAGTTTGGAGTCTAGACAATTCGGGATATCCTGAAATTGCCAGTTGGCCTGTTGTAAACACCTTAGAAAAAGATGATATTTTTCAAGCCCAACGCACTTATGCAGGATTTGTGGTTACATTTGATGAAAATTTAGAACCCTGGATTTTTATTAAGAATAAGAGTGATGGTACACCTGCAAATTGTTTTGTCAGAGCGAATAATACTTTTGTGCAACCCATAGCGGAATCTGAGTTTAAACAAACTGTATCTGTAATGGACTTAGACACAGAAATTTTTAGTAATATTGACGATCTGTAGTCTTTTGACTGTTTGTAGAATCGAGGAATAAGACTGCATAATATTCACGATCAACTTCTATTCTGACCATAATTATATCATTAGCCATTGCGATCGCTATTTGTTTTGAACCATCCAGGAAGGTGTGAACTTATAGTATTTGCCGTATTTTCCCAGTTTTTGCTGGCTTCCGATTTCAGATTTTCTCCCCACTTTTGAGCCGCTTTTATCCCCGAATTAACCTGTTGTTCAACGACTTGACTGGTATTTTGACTAGCTGAAATGATCTGATTAAAAGCTATTTTCAGGGGTTCTGGAGTTGCTGCATCAACCGCTTGAGCCATTTGAGAAGTGTTTTCTCCCAACCAGCCAGACGTGATATTAAACATTTCGGTGGCTTTTTCCATTGTTACCCCATAGGCAACTTTAACTTGATCGGGTGTAGAACTATCTATTTTTTCCACAATAGCTTGACGTTGTTGAGCGCTGAGATTGTCCCAAACCTGTTTTCCAATAATCCCCACACCTGCGATCGCAATAACGGCTCCCCCCGTAGACACCGCAGACACAATAGCAGTTCCCGCCGCTATTCCACCCCCACCAGATGCTAACGTTCCTCCGCCTAACCAGGCTAAAGCCGCATTTGTCGCCGCAGCACCACTTAAAGAGCCAATTGCTGTACCAGTAGACGCAGCAACACCCAAGGTTGAAGCAACTGTAACCACTGTTCCTGCTGAGGTTCCCACTCCGATCATGACTCCTCCAACGATAGTCGGAGTAGCAAATTTAACCGTTCCCGACTGAGTAGAATAAGCCTTCCCCGTCACCATCAAAGTCGCCCAATGTTCACAGTTAAATTCTGTCGGATGATAGGAGCGAATATTTCCTTCTTGTATCGCTATTTTGAAGGATTTAATGTTATGTTTGATGGTGTCAAAATTAAATACTTCTCCTTTAACTTTGACTAAACTCCAGCCTTCTCCTTCAATGGGTTTCACTTCTAAAGTTGAATTGTTCACCCAACCCACAGTTCGATTTTCTGCGATGACAATTGCATAGTGTGCGATCGCACCCCTATTTTGTTTTACAATTTGTCCGAGTTGAAAGTTATTCATTGCTTTCCTTTTTCTAATTAAACTTTAATTTTTGTTATTCTAAAATCATATCTAGCTCATCTTGTAAAGCTTGCATTTCTGCCGAAGATGTTGCCGAAGATGCCGCCGAACTTCCTAACAAATCCCAAGGATTTTGACGAATATGTTGAACTCCGGCTTCCACTCCTTTGTAAGTTGCGTTAACAGTCGTTTGAGCAGTTGTTATGATAAATTTCTGCCATTCGGGGTCTATTTCCTGCCAAATTGCTTGCAAAATAGATACACTCAATAATGCCGTGCCAACCGGAGGGAAAAGAAGAACAACAGTTGTAATTAAACCCGATGTCAAGACACGTAAACCGACTTTATTAATCGCACCTTCTAGAGTAATTTTATCCTGTAAAACATCAATTAAAACCGGAAAAACCTCTGCACTGATTGTAAATCCCAATGCTGCAAATGGATTTCCTTTCATTAGTTTTTGTAATAATTTAATCGCAACTCCCCGCATTAAACCACTTTTTAAACCCTCAATGGTAACGGACAATATTTTATCAAGTTCTGAAGCGGCGAGTTCTTGTTCTCCCCGACAATAAGCCCCTAAAGTTTTAATTGATTGCAGTAAAATATTAATTGCTGCATTAATTGCCGCCCCTTCAACACCTGCACAACCTATTTCTCCAACCCATGCAGCCGTTTGCATGACTTCAGCCGCGAGATAGGGATTTTCAGCCACCCAAACAGCAAAATCTTGACTGACGGGAAAACTTTTAATTCCATCAACCTCGATAACAATTGTCGTGTTACTCACCCCTTCATTTTCTAAATTGGTAAGAATTTTACCTTGATAATGACCCGAGTTTGCTTGCTTTTCTACATATTTTTCGGTTCCTGCTTTGGCTTGAATTTGAGCAATTACTTCTCCAACTTTATCAATATAAATATCGGGGCTATATTTAGTGGTTCCATCAGCCGGAATTTGATAAGCCCGAGCTTCGGAATTTTGAAGTGCAGCATTAATATTAAAACCAATTGCTTGTAAATGTTCAAAGGCAAATCCAAACGCTTGGGGATTTTGGCTAATTTGACTATTTCCTTTATTGATTAAACCAGCACCAGGGGTAAGCAGAGTGGAAACCCCGTCTTGCACAGTTTGAGCCGCCGTAGAAATGTTTTGAGTCAGGCTAGGAAGAAGGCCATTGAGAATTGCATTAATTTGATCTTTCATAATCAGACAGAGGGGAACGAATTCTAATCTTAAGATTAGATTGAAAAAACTCAAATATCTACGGGAGAATTACTGAACTTTCAAAAGTTTTTAAAAGGAAAATTGAAACGTTCTCCGTATAAACACTGATTTCCTTGTCAAATCTTGCTATAGTAAGTAGCATAACTTTAAATGTTCTACTGCGTTAGCGTAACGTTAATATCTTTTCTGATGAATTGGAAAATTATATTAATCTTTTTAACGAAATGCCTTCATTTTTTGATCTTATTTTTTGTATTGTTTGGATGGATAATTCCCGGTCAACTTTGGAGAGTAATTCATCTCATCTTCGTTCCCGCCATGATTCTACAATGGCAATTTAATCAAGGAACGTGTTTATTAACGAATATTGAAAATAAGCTGCGGGGCGAAACCTCAGAAAAACAACAGCAGCAAGGTCAATTTATTAAAAGTTTATGGAGAAAGTGTTTTAATTCTTTACCTTCTGATCAAACCTTAAAAAAATGGGTTTATGGAATTATCATAATCTCTTGGTTACTGTCTGCAATCGATTTATTTTTATTCTCCGTTTAACTGAATCATTAGAATTGAGGATTAGTTTTGTTGTCGCATCAACAGCCGCCAATCTCGAATAATTGTATTTGTCCAGAGCCAATTTTGACTTAATAAATGAGGTTTAAATTCTTCAGGGGCTTCGCTCAAAACTTTATTACAGAATTTCATGGCTTTAGTCAAACGAATTGCTTGTTCTGGGGGCGGTAACTCAGCTGTAGATTTCATCAAAACTAACCCTAACCCTGCATAAGCTGTTAAAATTTGGGGTCTATTGGCATCATTGAGTTGAGCTAATTGTTGTTGAACAGCTTGTTCGTTAAATGTGGGTTCTTCTAAGTCTAAAACTTGCAACCAAGTTTGATACGCTTGATCAAGTTTTCCTTCAGAATAATAAGCAAATCCTAAAGCATTGCGGTACTCTAAATAATCAGGACGTTGTTGCACAGCCCTTTCCCAATAGCGTCGCACATCATCCATCATATAATCTGCACTACCTTGATTAATTGCTTGCCACATTAACCGACCCCAAAGAAAGTTAATTTCAGGCTTGTCGCCATCTCGAACAGAAACAGCAGCTAAAGCAGCTTTGGCTTCGGTAATTGCACCGCGATTGAGTAATTCTGTTGTGGCTTCCACTCCGGCTAAAAGATTTTCTTGATAAAACTGTTCGACTGCAATTCCCAATACATAATCGGTCTTGGCTGCACTCAAATCAAGGGGTTGTTCAGAGGGTAAGTTGGGGCGAATCGTGTTAGGTTTTGTCGGTTTAGATAAGCTAATTTCTGCCTCATATTTTCCGAACTGAAGAATACTATTGTAAAATAATCCTAAACTCATCGGAATAAACAGCAGCGCCAAGGGTAGCCAAGACTTAATCGTGCTGAGATTAAGCAGCTTTGCAGGCAGAACCTGAACGGTTGGATTTGTTTTGGATTGAGGCAGTGGAGAACGATTAGACCGAGTGATTTTCGCTTCAGAAATTGGGTCTTGTTTCTCAACGAACTTCTGATTGCTGTTTTCGCGACCCGGTGAAAAAGAAGATTGAGAACTTTTGAGTTGACGTAAAGCATCACCAATAAATTCGAGATCTTCATCTTCTTCGGCTAAATCATCGACAGACTCAATATCTTTGAGAAACGGATCGATTTCTGCTTTAGAAAAGGCAAATTCAAGGCTTTCAGTCGGCTTTTTTTCTGGTTCTTTTTCAACAACAGGAAGACTAGACTCTCCCCAATTATGAGTCGAAATCGGGGCAAACAGAGACGGAGATATCGCCTTAACAGTCTGAGGTTCAGCAGAATCGGCCGTCAAATAGCCATCAAACTTGCGATGGAGATATAAAATCGGCAAACCCCAATAGAGTTGGTGTGACCCATAGGCTGAAACTAATCCCTGTCGCGCCCGACTCAAACTAATATCAATCGGATGACCTTGATTAAGATTGCGGTAAAGTAAGCGAGTCAGTGTCAGTGCGACTTCATCGGGAATGCGTTCAGCCATCGCTAACACACCGGGAATTCCCCGTCTGACCAGGCTTTCGGCGAGGTTGAGTTGGGCGGTGTCTTCGTCAGAATGGGAACCGTGAGCATAGGCTCCTCGACAGGAGTTTAACACCGCCATTTGTACGCCATTATTGACGAGTAATCCGGCTAAATCATCACCACTGAGGGTTTCAGTTAATCCAGTCCGACTGCTGACGAGGTACAGTTCACCACCTGAGACGCCTAAGTTACTGTGTCCGGCGTAGTGGAAGACTTGATATTGACCTTGTTCGAGGGCTTGGGTGAGTTGATGACCGTCGGGTTGTTCGAGAATAGTCAGTTGAACTTCCGGGCGAGGTCGGCTACGCTCAGAACTACGTTGAGTATCGCGTTGCAGTTCTTCTTGCAGATGCAGAACTTCTCGTTTGAGTTGGAGGCTTTCTTGATCGTTGGGAGCGGAAATCGCAACTAAGATTTTGAGAGGTTGATTAGAAGCGAGGATATGGGAATAGTTTGGAGAAACAACACCCGGTTGATACCGTGAAAATCCGACATCAGGGCCAGTTCCCAGGGGGCGATCTCCGGCATATAAGACTTCCCAGGGTAAACTGGCTAAGTGCTTTCCCTTCACTCCTAAACGCAAGTGTAAAAACTCACGTCGATTTTGAGCAATGGCTTGGGCGCAAGTCCAACTTTCGCGCATTGTTCCTTGAAATAAGCCGTTGTAGAGTTGGCGTCCGAGTTCGACCAAACTCATTATGCTTGATTCTGGGGATAACGCAGAGTTGGAGGCGGTACTCACTCCTCGGGTGCGATATCGAGTTAGGGTTTGTCCCTGGAGAACCCCAAGTAAGGGGTCTTGCATTAATTGACGAGTGTAGCCCAGCCAGCTCTCTACTGGCCAGCTAACCTGTTCTTCTGCTAAAGGAACACCTGAGGCGACTTCTTCAGTTCGCACCAAGTATTCATTATTCCCAACGGGGGTAACAGAGATATGGAACTCCTGAGTCATCATGTCCAATCCGCTATTTGTTGTTAAGCTGAGGGAGGGGAAGCCAGATTTCGATGCCACGCCGTTGAGTTGACCGTTTTGATGAAAGGCAGAAGACTCTGATTGGCTCCCATATCAAGATTAGCGAATTTATCTAATTTATTCCCTAAATTGCCTCTACACCTTCGGGGTGGTTAATTCAGGAGGAAGTCACGGGTGATTGTTTAGGGCATACACTTTTTGATAGCAGCTTCTGTCGTTTGAACATAGGCCGAATCATCGCCGTACAATTTCGTGAGGATCTCTACACTTTCCTGAACTAAAATCAGAGAATTGATGGTATTGAGCCAAGCAATATCTCCTGCGGGCAGAATCATCCCATAAAATTCACAGGTTAGGGGTTCAGAGGGAACGAGTGCGTAATCTGCTTTGCTGACTTCTGGCTGTCTCAAAACTTCTCCGACTAATAAAAGTCCGTCACTGGCGAAAGCATTAATTTGGCCACTGAGAACGTCTTTAACTGCGGCTTCTCGCCCAGAAATTCCCGGATACTCAATGGGTTGAGCGAGGGAATATCGACTGGTAATAAACCTTTGGGTGAGGGAAGCCGGAAGCACACCGATGGAAATATTTTCTAACGCACCTGACGGATTAATATAGCCTTTATTATCCGGTCGTACTAACAGGTACACACCTGTAATTAAAAATCGATCTGAGTAAACGATCCCGGATTGGGGTGTACGAGTGACGGTATTGGGGCCACATTCGAGATGAACAGTTTTATCTCTGACGATCTGTTCGCGATTTTCCAGCGTGGACTTTATATATTCTATCTTAATCGCTTGGCTTAAATTGAGTTGTTCTTGTAAGCGGGTGGCGAGTAACTCGATTAATGCGATACAGTATCCTTCCCATTCTCCTGTAGCGGAACGATAGCCGAATGGGGCAGCATCCTGCCTGACTCCGGCTTTGAGAATGCCTGTGGTTTTGATCTCTTCTAATACGGTCGCCCCAAAACTGGGTAAAGGAAAAAAAATAGATAAAGCTAAACTCAGTACAATTTGAGCCAGTTTTCTTATCATTGGGTTTTAGATTCAAACACAGCTAGATTTTAACCGAGTCTAGCTTACCTTAATTTTAATCCTTGATGTTGACCTTTACTGAGTGCGAAGTTGAAAGGAGTTAAAAAATTGGCTAATATCTTGTGTCGAGCCTCCGTCTTTGGCTTTACTCACTCCCAAAACATAAACTCGTTGACCGACGAGGTAAACTCTAAACTGGTGATTTTCCCGGAAGCTGGATAAATTAATTTCTCGACCCGGATAACGTTGTAGCGCAATATTACGTTCTCCGACTAATTCTACAGGTCTACCTTTAATATAACTGTCTCTAATTTGGTTAAATAAGGCTTGAGGTTCACCTAAACGAGTCGAGTTTAAAGGGATCGAATAAGCAACCGTAAACTTGGAATCACTTTGACGAGTTGCTAGTACCGTAAATTCTAGTTGACCGCCTGATGTATCCAAAGTTTCCCGGCGTTCTCCTCGAAAGGCTCCGGGCATTGCTACGATGATATTTCCGGGAAGTTGGGTAATTTCTTCGCTCGGTTTTTGAGCTTGTTCAAAGGAAAGAACGGGTTCTGAATTTTGTTTTGAGGGGTGATCGATGCGGTTAATTTCTTGCTCAAGTTCCTGATCTCCATCACTGAAAAAGGTAGGACGATCTGGACGATATTGAGCCGTTGTGGGTGCAATAATACTGAGGAGACTCGCAGTTACAATAACACTGACAATTCCTACGTTTCGTTTCATAGGATTTTTCCTAGCTTGTCTGTAGTTTTCCATTTATTTGTGCTGTTGAGGCTAATAATGTGGGTAAATATCAAATTCAAAACTTACATCTGACGCTGATATTCTTCTAAGATTTTGAGTAGATCGCTTTGCACTGATGTCGGGATCAAATCCGCAAGTGATGCTGTCATTTTTCCACCCCCTAAAGGAACATAAATTCCTTGCAAAACTGTGTTAATTTGATCTGCTTCTAAATTTCTATCTTTGAGTAAAGGATAAAGCTGTTCGGCAACTGATGTATGCAGATGAGCATCTGATAACAAAAGATGCCATTGAGCAACGTCAATATAAATATTTTCGCCAATTTCAGCAGCTAGTTTTTCGATTTCTTGTGTAGTCGGCATAACTTAAATTTTGATTGTTACTGACACAACTAGCTTCAGAGCTTTCGCTCCAGCCATTCCCTCTTATTCTAGACAATGTATCTCTTAATTGGGTTGATTTTGTCGAACAGAAGTATAGTCTGCGATCGCAAAAATGTAAATTCCGTGCATCCCCAGAAGAAGCAGCCAAGCCCCTGTTACCCAGATAGCCCAGGGCCATTTTGCCGCTTGAATGTTCTGAAAAAACCATAAACCGGAATTGCACAGTGCAAAAAATGCGACATGAACAGCAAAGTTCATGCGGTCATCTAAGCGTCGATAAGCGGGATCTTTACGGTCGGGTTGTCGAGGCCAACGGGGAGGCATTTCTTTCGCTCCTAAGCAATTCTTTACTATGTCTCTATATCTATTTTAAGCGAGATCTGTTTTGCCTGAACATTTATTTAATACATTTAGTCACAAAAAATTCACAGCAAATGTTAGCTGAGAACTATTTTGCTATTTTTCTTCTGACAGACTGTAATAGTCTCCCGATTTTCCCCCCGTTTTACTCACCAGGCGAATACATTCTATTTGGATTGATTTTTCTAGGGCTTTTGCCATGTCATAGAGGGTTAACGCTGTGACAGACACCGCAGTTAGCGCTTCCATTTCGACTCCGGTTTCTGAAGCGGTGACGACTTGAACGCGAATTTGATAACCGGGAAGTTTGGGATCTGGGGTGAGTTGAACATCGATTTTACTTAAAGGTAAGGGATGACACAAGGGAATTAACTGAGCGGTTTGTTTAGCGGCCATAATTCCCGCGAGTTTGGCGGTTGTGATCACATCTCCTTTGGGTGCGTTGCCCGCGACCAGTGTTTCAAACGTTAAGCGAGACATCCGCACTTGACCTGCCGCCACCGCTTCTCGACGAGTAGAGGCTTTAGCCGAGACATCAACCATATTCACTTCTCCTCTATCGTTGAGGTGGGTTAAGGATTGTGGGTTTTTGGGGAAATTGTTTGTCATTCTGCAAAAATGTGTTATTATGATGACTCAGGCGATAAGTTAAAGATCAATTTGACCTGTCAAATGCGATCTTAAACCTTAGAGTTGTCAGGGCTTGTAGCTCAGTGGACTAGAGCACGTGGCTACGGACCACGGTGTCGGGGGTTCGAATCCCTCCTAGCCCGTTCTTCTTAAAACCTTATACTAACGTGATTTCAAGTAGATAGTTCAAGTTGAATTACTTGCTATTTACTTACTTCTCTACTTGTGTGGAGATTGAGTAAACGTGATCAACGAGTTATAAGAGTTACAGACTATAAGCACGGTTCGAGTCCGGCTAGTCCTGTAGCTCAAAAAATTCAGAAAAGAACCCTTGACTTATTTCTTGACTTGTGTTATGGAGATTAACCCCTTGTCAAGTTGTAGATTTGTGTTATATCTTTAGATTAATGGCTAAATTTGCCAATAGTATATCCGAGCTATTCGGTTGAGTTTGGATTAAAGTTTTGATTGTAGAGTTGTTAAACCCTTGTTCTGGTAACTGACCCATGACTTCTTCTCCTACTGTTGCGCCCAGTCGTTCCAGTCAAGTTACCCAGCAACCTTATCCCAACTATAAGGTAATTGTTCTGAACGACGACTTCAACACCTTTGAACACGTTTCTAGTTGTCTGATGAAGTATATTCCAGGAATGAATAGTGATCTAGCCTGGAAACTTACGAATCAAGTTCACTTTGAAGGTCAAGCAACGGTATGGGTTGGCCCTCTAGAACAGGCTGAACTTTATCATACTCAATTAAGCCGAGAGGGATTAACGATGGCCCCCTTAGAAAAGGCTTAACGTTTGGAGTCTAGGATACCGCTTTCCACCATTAATTTTGGCCAGAGTAATAGAAAGTATCCCATCCAAACTAAAATCGGAATCGCAATAATAGCAGTTAACCAAAGGGTTTGAAAGACTAGCCAACTTCCTGCAATTAAAGAAATTCCTGTTAACAAGATTGACCAAGGTTGACACCACCAAGGTTTATAATTCCAGGGATTTAGGGGTTTAGGATTTTCTGAAGTCATAAAAAAAGTATTGAATCTGTTGGGGTAACAACCCTGCTAAAAGCCTTGTAACTTGGTAATGAGAGTAATCTGTGCTAGAAAAATCACAGTCTCAATTATCGACCATACCGCTAATGCGTGAAAAATGCTTCCACAATTCTATCAGACTTACCCTCAAAATCGATTAAATACTACTCAATCTACATTTTAGCTTCCTAGTCACCCCGTCCTGTGAAATATTCTAAGTAATGACGAACTCGGTTGGAACGCTTGGGTTGACGGAGTTTTTGTAAGGCTTTGGCTTCAATTTGACGAACCCGTTCACGATCGCTGAACATCCTATGTTTCTTTAAACTTACTAGGCGGCGCCGATTTTCTTTTTAGCTTCTTCTAGAATTTCTTCTATCGCCAAAACAGTGGCTTGTTTTACAGTAATTTTATGATCAGACCCATACATTATTCTTTTTACTTTTCTAGAAACAACTCTCACCAATTCATATCTATTGATTTTGTGCGGCTTACATTCCGTTGTTAATCGATGCAATAATAATTGTATGGGATCGGAATCTTTATCAAAATTTGCATGATATTGTGACTGATGATTTGGATTGCTTGAACTATTATTGGCGGAATTTTGTGACTGATGATTTGAATTGCTTGAACTATTATTTTCGGGATTTTGTGGCTGATCATTCGGTGAAGTAAACTGATAATTTGTATCTTTAATTTTTATCGAGATTGAATCACTATCTTCTCCAACTCTAGCTTGAACTGAGAATTCCCCCTCTACATCGCCAGCAATAAAATCAAATTCAGCAATCAAATCGTTAGACTTTTTAGAAATCATGAAATTCAATAATTGATTATCTTTTTTCGCGGTAATTTGACCTCCTTTGGACTGCCATTTAACATCATTTACTTTAATTGAATCTCCAACTTGATCGTCCCCCTTAAGCGTTAAAGTACACTGTTCACCGGGTTGAAGTTCTGGTTTGTTTGAAGATAGTTCTAGTGTTGTAAGGACGGGAATAATTTCAACGTCTACAGAATCAGATATTGCTGATATTGAAATACATCCTTTGGCAATCCAATCTAGAATTTGCAAGATAAATTTTATCTTTTGTTTCAGTATCCAAGATTGTAGATTTAAGTCAAGAATAGATACATCAGAATCTAGAGCAACCTCTGAAATATCAAATTCTTCTACAGTCTCACATTCTCCATCAAATTCCGAATTTTCTTCTGTACTACCAAATAGCTTTATTCCCAGAGAGTAAACCCGTTCTAACTCCCGGATAATTTTTACAAAAGTTTCCAGATAGCTTCCGAAAATAAAGAGTTTTATTCTGAGATCGTTTTTATAAGCCTTAGCTTTGACTTTGTACAATCCCTTTGAATCATAACCCGCAGTGTAATATCCCTGTTGATTAATTGTTCCCCCCGTTGCTTCCCAGATCACTAATTCGGAGTTAATTTCACAATTAAACTGATCTATGCCAATTACAGTAAATTGCTGCTCTTCACAAGGTTCTAATTGAATAATTGAACTCGGATTAATCTTAATTTCTCTTAAAACCGGAAGTAATGTAACATCAGCAGTTTTATAAACTTCTCCCACACTCGCAGTAACAGTTACATAACGTTCTTGATATTCTCCTTTAAAAACTCTATTAGAACTGATTTTACCTCCTGGACTACACTCCCATTTCAAATCATCCAAAGCATAGAGTTCGCCTGTCTGATCGTATGCAATAACATCAAAATTCACGGGCTGATTCGGTTCAATAGATATATTTTCTGGTGAAATAAAGAAATGTTTTAAGACAGGAGGAACAATAAATTGAGCAGAGGCTTTGAGATTATGGCTGGGAATAGATGCGGTAACTTCAAAAGAACCTTTAGCGTTTTCATCAACAGTTAAACAACCTTGTTGGTCAATTTTTCCTCCTACCGCTTCCCAATAAACAGACTCAACAGAAAATTCATTACCCCTTTGGTCAAAACCTTTTACTGTAAATTGGAAAGTTTGACCGGGGTACAATATTATTAAAGATGAATCAAGGTTCCATATTGTTTCAGATAGATCAATCTCGATAGAATTAAGACGCGCAGGTTCAAAAACTTTAACAAATGCTTTACCTGAAATGTTATTAACCGTTGCAGTAATCGTAACATCAGCATCTCGATTAGATACTTGATTACCATCCGATAAAGATTCTTCTGTGTGCGGATTAATAGGCAAATCTTGATTCTCTAAGTCCAATGGGAGTTCATTCGAGTCATCATAATCTTGATTAGATACTTGATTACCATCCGATAAAGATTCTTCTGTGTGCGGATTAATAGGCAAATCTTGATTCTCTAAGTCCAATGGGAGTTCATTCGAGTCATCATAATCTTGATTAGATACTTGATTACCATCCGATAAAGATTCTTCTGTGTGCGGATTAATAGGCAAATCTTGATTCTCTAAGTCCAATGGGAGTTCATTCAAGTCATCATAATCTTGATTCTCTGAGTCCAATGGGAATTCATTCGAGTCATTAAAATCTTGATTCTCTGAGTCCAATGGGAATTCATTCGAGTCATTAAAATCTTGATTATCTAAGTCCAATGGGGGGTCATTCGAGTCATTAGAATCTTGATCAAATACTTCATTACCATCCGATGAAGATTCTTCTATGTGCGGTTCAATAGGCAAATCTTGATTCGCATTAGTAACTCTAGGCTGACTTTTGCTTGAAATTGATTGGGTATCATCAGACCCTCTAAAAGTCTTTGAAATAAACCGAACAGAAGCAGTTTTATAAACTTCTCCCACACTCGCAGTAACAGTTACATAACGTTCTTCATATCCTCCTTGAAAAACTCCATTAGAACTGATTTGACCTCCTGGACTACACTCCCATTTCAAATCATCCAAAGCATAGAGTTCGCCTGTCTGATCGTATGCAATAACATCAAAATTCACGGGCTGATTCGGTTCAACAGATATGTTTTCTGGCGAAATAAATAAATATTCTAAGACAGGAGGAACAATAAATTGAGCAGAGGCTTTGAGATTATGGCTGGGAATAGATGCGGTAACTTCAAAAGAACCTTTAGCGTTTTCATCAACAGTTAAACAACCTTGTTGGTCAATTTTTCCTCCTACCGCTTTCCAATAAACAGACTTAACAGGAAATTCATTCCCCCTTTGGTCAAAACCTTTAACTGTAAATTGGAAAGTTTGACCGGGGTACAATATTATTAAAGATGAATCAAGGTTCCATATTATTTCAGATAGATCAATCTCGATAGAATCAAGACGCGCAGGTTCAAAAACTTTAACAAATGCTTTACCTGAAATGTTATTAGCAGTTGCAGTAATCGTAACATCAGCATCTCGATTATCTGCTACAAAAGTTCCATCCTCGTAAATTTGACCTTCTGAAGCATACCAATGAACTTTATCAACTTTAAAAGAATGACCATACTGATCAAATCCTTTGGCTTTAAAAGTATAGCTTTCATAAGGTTGTAGCTGTATTTCTTGGGAAGTAACTTCGATTGTTCTTAAAACAGGTTCTAATTCAACGGTTGCACTAGCATTCACAGAATTAACAGAAGCAATGACTTCAACTTGAGGATATTTATAGCTTCCAACAAAGACACCTTGAGAATCAATTTTTCCTCCAGATTTACAATCCCAATAAATATCATAGGCTTCAATTTCTGCATCGGTTTGATCGAATGCAGTCGCCGTAAATTGATAGGGTTTGTCGGGTTTGAGTGAAATATATTCCGGTTTAATCTTTAACTTTTTAACAACAACCGGAACTTCAACAGTAGTAGAACCTTTGACATTCAACTCGGGTGAAATAGCTTGAACTGTAAATTTTCCTTTTGTATTTTGACTAACTGTTAGATAGCCGTTGTTGTCAATTTCAAGACCTTCTGCTTCCCAGATGATAGGATTTCTCGTTGAAATTTCCCGTTGATGTTGGTCAAAACCACGAACTTTTAATTGTTTAGTTTCACCCGGCTTTAAAGTGAAATCAGAAGGAATGATTTCTAGAGATGTTAACTTGGCAGGTTCAACGACTGTAACTTCAACTTCAGCTTTTATTTCTCCAACAGTAGCGGTAATTTTTACTTTTTCTTCGGTCTGACTGGCGGTAAAAGTTCCATCCTCATCAATTTTTCCACTTGTTGAAGTCCAGCAAACCTGATCAACTTTGATAGTCTGTTTATATTGATCACAACCTTTGGCTGTAAAAGACTGAGTTTCACCAAATTCTAATTCAACAAAAGATGGGGAAATTTCTAAAGTCGTCAGCTTGGGAGGTTCAAGAACTTTAACCGTTACCTCGTTACTGCTAATACTTCCAGATTTGGCGGTAACTTGAAAAGTCCCTTCATTATTTCCGGCTGTATAGATACCATTTTCGATGGTTCCACTCGTTGCATTCCAAGAAACAGTTTCAAGTTTAAATTCTTTATTATGTTGATCGAATCCTGCGACGGTAAACGTTTGTTTTTCCCGAAAGTACAGCTTAGACACAAAACCCGGTTTAATGACTAATTTATCAAGCCTTAACGGTTCTACAACATCAATACTAATACAATCCTTTAGAAAAGCTCCAACTTTTGCTGTAACGGTAACTTTAGACGTTTTTTGACCTGTTTTATATTCACCCGTTTGAGGATTAATTTTACCCTCTGTAACTTGCCAAATTACAGGTTGACTTATTTTGAATATTTGATCATCTTGGTCAAATCCTTGAGCTTTAAACTGATAAACTTCTCCGACTTCCAAAGGTTTAGTAGGTCTTACAATTTGAACTTTGCTTAATTCAGGTTTGGAACTTCCTTTAAATGTATAGGGTGATTCCTTCGTGTCTAGATTCCAAACTTTTAGCCAATCACAGCTTCCGCAAATTAGCTTTTTATAATCGGAAGAAATTGCTATACAATTAATCAAGCTAGAATTTAAAATCCAATATTTTTCCTTTTCTATATTTTGAAACCGGATTGTACTATTACTGTCTACAATCACGAGAGTCTTTCCATCTGGAGTCAACTTAAAGTCTTGAATTGTAGTGGATTTTTTGAAAATAGTATTACTGAAAACAAAGTCATATTTTTTGGGATTTTCTTGATCATTATTAAGATTTAATAAAATAGACATCAAACCCAGACTCATTCCACCTGTAAACTTAACCAATATAAGTGAAATAGCTATAATTAATACTTTAAAAGCGTTGATTATTTTGTTGTTTTTATCGGAAGGAACATTTTTCCAAAATTTTATTTCTCCATTTCGACTTCCACTAAATAGCCGTTCACCATCTGAACTAATCGCTAAGGCTTGAACCCAGTCCGAATGTTCCTTGAGAGTTTGTAAGAGTTTACCGCTATTTAAGTTCCATAGTTTAATCGTGTTATCGGTGCTACCACTGGCTATAATGCCATCAGAACTAATTACAGCAGAACAAATCCACCCCGAATGATCGGTTAGAGTATGTTGCTGTTTTCTGGTGTTTAAATCCCAAATTTTCAGGGTTTTATCGCAACTTCCACTGACCAATTTTTTTCCATCAGGACTAACGGCGAGCGTTGTTACCCAACTCGAATGTCCTTCCAAGGTAAATAAACTTTCTCCTGTTTGCAGACTCCAAATCTTAATTTGACTATCTGTACCCCCCGTAATTATAGTTTTATTATCTGGAGCGATAGCAACAGACAAAACCCAATGAGAATCCGCCTCAAATTTTCGTAATAATTCTCCGGTTTCCGCATCCCAAACTCTAACTATCTTCCAACTTCCGCCAACAATATATTTATGATCAGGACTGATAACAATACTTGTAATTGTATCGGTAGCAACGGGGAAGTTACCGTTTTTAGTTAAATCCGAATTGCATCCCTGCAAAATCCAATAGGTTGATTGTTGTACTTTTTCGGATTGATCTTTTAACGCCTGTCGTGTAAACAAATCCAAGTTTTCGTTAGATTTTAAGCAATCTTGCAAGGCATTTAGTCTAACATGAATATCGGGACTATTCAGGCGAGATTTAAGAGTAGGTTTGGGTAGAGTTTCCATGATTTTACCTGGTTAAAAATTGTTAAAAATTGCTTTTTAGATTAGAATTAGGGGATTTGAGATGATGCACGTTAATCAAGCTTTAATTGAAATTTTGGTGGTGGCAACTGGATGAGTTTATTTCAAACTCTACTCTCCAGATTAAGCGTTTTAAACTTGGATAGCTACGGGGTAATTACGGAACTTTGAAAATTTTATGAGCATCAAAAATTAGATCGTTCTCAGTAGAATTACTGATCTGATAGCCCAACACCCTATAGGCTATGCTTTTCATTCAACTGTTGAATAAGTAAGTCGGTGTGAAAAAATAGAGGTATGTAACAAAATATACAATATTTAAATATTTATTCCCTGTGGCATGAGTGCCTATTGCCTTGCCATAAGGACTATTTTCAACGTCAACCGACTTAAATGTCAGAGTATTAATATTAGTTGTAGATTGATTATCGGGAGTAATTGCGATCGCCAGAAAATTGTACAATGTAATGATTCACAAGAAGACAACTAATGAGTAAAATCACAGTAGAACACAACCAACTCAATCATTTTCCTCAAGTTGGTGACACCATTGCCAATGCTTCAACCGGAGTACAATATGAAGTTTTGAGTTATGAATCTGGAATTTTCACTTTAACAAAACTTCCGCCAGAGGATGAAGTTACATCTGATTATATAGTTGCAGTTTTTAGTGGAGAAGTTTTAGAGTCTAACTAAAACCTTCCCCTCGAAACTATAGCAATTATAAACCCGTTGTAAACGATATTGCCCCCAAACCCCAAATCATGGGGGCTTAAACTGGTTAATTTTTTACAAATTAAGTCACATTGCTCTAGCAGTTTTTAAAGATAAAAATAGTCTCCTGTTTTAAAGTGAGAGGCTTCTGTTACTTGAGTTTATGGAGAGCCTAAAAATTCAATATCTCTGGTTTAAGGATAGCTTTTAATCACAGCAAATAAAAATTATTTCAAAAATATTATTGAGTGTAATTTTAATCTTTTAAACATTTTTTCGAGTATTATTTTGATTTTTCTTGTTGTTAATCAGCCGGTTTGTATTCAGCTAGAGTCAGTTTAGATCTGAACTTTAGGCTAGGTAAAAAACTAAATCATGGGTTAGTGCCTTTTTTAAGATTATTACTGTAATCTCTAAGTCAGCTAAAAGAGCAGGAATTTTAAAATGAGTAGTGGAAATGGTCAGACTGGTTTTTTGAGAACTTTTTTTCCCAACGGAACAGTTGAGATTCGTCAACAACCTTCCAGAGATGCAGCCTCTATTGGTGTGGCAAAATCGGGAGATAAAGTTCTTATAGTCAAATCTCATCAGGTGGATGGAAATATCTCAAAAAACTGGTATTATATACAACATAATCAGCCTGAATTAAGAGGTTGGATACCTGCCAAAAATATATTTGTATTGGAAGAAACTCATTTTAAGACTTTAGCCAACTTAGGTAATACACAAAAAGTAAAAGCTAATTCCCAAGAAAATAGTCTCGAATCTATTCAAGCGTTTAATAGAAGTCGTTCCTTAATATTTGGCATAAAATTTATGCCTAAGTATTATTGTGAATAGCTGAAATCATGGCTGTGCATTATTCCGGGTGGCAATCTCCATATGAGTCTAAATGCAATCGCTTTTGCTTCATTGTTTATATGAAAGTGGCAAGAGTTATTCGATAGCGTTAACTATTTTCGTCGGTTGATGGGTTTATCAGGGCTAATTTACTGACAAAACTTGCTTGAGTTAAGCCCTCAACAGAAACTTCATTCAAAATCACAAAAGGTTGGTTAAGTTGGTCAGTATAGTTATTTTTTATGAGTAACAAAACCCGAGAGGAAAGAGAGCGGACTACTCATATTAGCCGCGAACCCAAGGATAGCGCGATCACGATGCTCATAAAGTAATTCTCCCTGTTGATTGAAAAGGAAAGTGGCTCCTCGTTGAGTCAGATAGGTAGAATTAGGAACATAGGTTTTCCAGTTTGTTAGCACTTCTGTCATATTTCGCAGTCGCAAAGTTGCTAACTCAAATGGACGCTGAAAACCACGACCACCTGCCCATTGGAAGAATGAACCTTTTAAGGGGGGTAGGGGGGTTGCGCGAACAATTTCTTCATCGTCAATTAACTGAGGTGCTTTGGCATCACCCCGATATCCGCGAAACACTTCCGCCAAAGTACCGGGGCTACCAATTCCGGCACACATCAGCATCAGGTTCAGCCAAGCATTTACACCTGGCGATAAACCCGGTAGTTTAAGAGATAGACCTGAATACAGGTTGAGTGTTTGATGCAGTTTGGCAGTAGGATCGACAAACAAACAAGCGGGCGGAAATCCAGTATAATCACAGAATCGCTGACCCGAACTGCGATCGCCAATTCCTACGGCTCGAATTGCTATTTGTTGCTTAGATAACTGTTCGGCATCTCGTCGCAACCACCAAGCATACTCCAAGCTATCGAAATCTCCCAATTGTGGCAAGATTAGCACTAACTGCCAGGGTGAAGATTCGCAACCGCTCAAGATAGAGGTTACAACTCCATCACTCACCCGTTGGCGTTCAGTTTGACTCAAGAGGGTATATGTATTCATCAGCTACCTGTCTACTAATTCCTGTATTTTCCCTTGACTCCATTAACAGGGGGATTAATGAGTTTAGGGTTTTGTGAAGTTATCAAAAAAGTGTTGAACTTAAACCGTCAAAATGCGGGTTAAAATTTAAAATTTATAGGGTTTTAATTGAGTGATCAGATGAGTTAGTTCAGGTAAAATTAGCTTTTCCATTGCTAACTTAACTGCATTCGTTGAACCGGGAAGCGAAAACACCAAAGTCCCCTGACAAATTCCAGCCACAGCCCGAGAAGCGATCGCCCGTGACCCGACTTCAGCGTAACTCAAACTGCGAAAAATTTCACCAAACCCCGGCAACGTTTTCTCTAAAATCCCTTCAATTGCATCGTAAGTTGTATCGCGGGGTGCAATTCCGGTCCCCCCATTGAGAATCAAAACATCGAGATGAGGAAGTTGACATAACCCCCGAACTTCGGTCTGAATTTCTCCAGGTTCATCGGGAAGAATCAAATATTCTCTAATCTGATATCCCGCTTGTTGGAGTAAAGCTTGAATTAACTGACCACTACTATCGGTTTCCGGAGTGCGAGTATCACTCACCGTAATCACCACACAATTGATCTTAATCTCACCATGATCAGCATGAGGATGGGATGAAGTCATCGTCGATTTTCTCGTTTATACTTCTGGTAAAGATGATTGAAAAAATACCGATTTTCTGATGAGAAGTCAGGTTAAACGGGACGTAAAGACCTTTCCCGACTTCCCTCACCACACCATCAAGATTTGCTAAATTCTAAGCCATTGGCTTCAGCGTAACGGTTCATAAACCGCATAAACCGATTCCATTCCTCCTCCGACTGCATTAAATAAAATGCTTCTATTGCTTCGGGTTTACCATTAACAAACTTTGCTTTCACTTCACGGGTGAGTAATTCTCCTTCCTCGTCAATTAAGTACATTCCCGTAATTTCCTCAGCAAAATCATTCGCGAGGGCTTTGGGATTATCAAAATAAAAAGTCGCCGTTCCTTGAGTGTTATCGCGAGAACGAGTTAAACGAACATTCGGAATTACATCTTCATCAATTCCTTTTGCAAATTGGATTGTAGCCATAATGTTACGAACAGATTTTAAACAATTGTTAAATTTCCATCCTCCATCATAAAACGCCAAGGGCACCTAAAACTAGATGCCCTCAAAAATTGAAGATGAATTTCTCGAACTTCACCTCAGCTTAGACAATATAAGCAGAATCAATTCTCTGGGCGCGACCTGTTGCTACCAAGGTTTGATAGAAAATCGCTGCAACTTCTCCGCGAGTAATATCCCGTTGAGGAGACAATAAATCCCGACGGGGATAATTAACGACCATCCGTTTTTCTGTTGCTGTCGCCACCGCATCCGTCGCAAAACTTGGAATTTGGGCGCGATCGCTGTAAGCCAGTAAAGAGTTAGAGGTTCCCCCGGTCAGCTTCAACCCATTCACTAACGATACAATTGCTTGGGCGCGGGTTAAATTTTGGCTAGCCCGAAACGTACCATCGGGGAACCCGGCTAAAAATCCCGCCCGGTTAGCTTTCTCAATTACCGCTTTCGCCCAGAAATCAGAGGCAATATCCTTAAAGTTCGTCCCGGAACGAATGGGGGTAAGTTCAAACGCTTTTGCTAATAATGCGGCGTGTTCAGCGCGACTTAAACTATTATCGGGTCGGAAAGTACCATCAGGATAGCCGCTAATAATATCTCGATCAACTAACCCCTCAATAAACGCTTTTGCCCAATGTCCGCTAATATCTTTTAAGCCTCCGGGAGTGGGTGTGGGTGTGGGTGTGGGAGTCGGTGTGGGAGTCGGTGTGGGAGTCGGTGTCGGATCGGGAATGTCATAATCAATATTTCCTTTTGTGTTATTCGGGTTAATTTGGTTTCCGACTGATATCAGTTTAAACTTTCCCGCATTCTGCACATCATACTTACCATTATCGCGGAAAATATTCTCACCCGGATCTTGACTATTGCCTAAATCGGGAAGGGCATCAGCAATCACAGTTAACCCATCTTGGAGGTTCTTTTCAACTAGATTTTTCCGTAAAACGGGTTTAGAACTGCCCGAGAGAACCAATCCGGTGCGATTTCCGGTAATCTCATTATCCACAATTAAGGGCGCGGCTTGAGATTGCACCGCGATCGCATATCCAGTATCTTGAAGCTTATTACCGCGAATTTCCCCTTTGGCATTTCCGGCTAAAGCAATTCCATTCCCGCCATTTTGCAGAAACACACTGTCTAAAATTTCAGGAGTCGCCGTTCCGGTGATAAATACCCCTTCTCGCTTAGATTTAGCAAAAGTACATTGACTTACCGTACAAGAAATTGATTCGATCCAAACGCCTGTACCGCGAATTTGGTCATTGGTGACACTAAATCCTTCTAGTGTAGAATTATTTTCCATCCACACCGTCACATTCTGACCCGCCGCACTTGGACTGGTAAACCGCCCACTTCCGGTAATTTGAGTATCCTGACCTTTTTTCGCTGCATTTCCAGATAGCTTCACCCCAGATGAGACAAAGATCGGAAAGCTTTCTCCATTGGCTGCGCTATAGGTTCCCGGTGCGACTTGCACAACGGTTCCCCCTTGGGCTTGTTGGAGGGCTTTTGTAATTGTTTTAAATGGACTCGATTGAGTTCCCGAGTTAGAATCATTTCCTGTGATGGAATTAACGTAAAGAGTCATAACTGAAATTGTAGTAAAATTCTGAGCAACAACATTCACATTACCTTGAATGCGATTTCCGCTAACCTGATTGCCAAAGGAAGCGATCGCAACTTGGCTGGTATTTTGTACATCAAATCCACCATTAGCGGTGAAGGTATTTCTCCCCGGATCTTGAGAAGATCCCAAGTCAGGGGCTGCATTTTGAGTAATGACAATGCCATCACTACTATTGCGTTCAATTTTATTGCGGCGTAAGATGGGTTTGGCATCACCTGAGATCAATATCCCAGAGCGATTTTCAAAAATGCCATTATCGCTAACAGAAGGAGCAGCATGGTCTTGGATGGAAAGGCCATATCCAGTATTTTGAAAGATATTTCCCCCTACTTTTCCGGTGACAGTCCCGACTATCGACAAGCCATAGCCTTCATTGTCGATGAACAGATTATTGAGAATCTGTGGACTTCCTGAACCTGTAGCGTAAATCCCTTCCCGTTTGTTATGAGTGAGAGTACAATTGGCTATTGTTACTGTTGCGGACTCTAACCAAATCCCGGTTCCACGAATCTCGCTATTGCTGACGGTGACACCTCGAAGTTGAGCATCTGACTCTAGCAACAGAGTAACATTTTGACGACCTGCACTCACACTCGGGAAAAGACCACTCCCCTCAATCAAAATACCACTGCCTTTCCCTGACTCCTGACCTTTAACTATTACTCCAGAGGGAATCTTTAACGGAAAAATTTCTCCACTGGCGGCGCTATAAGTTCCAACCTCAAGTTGTACTGTTGTATCAGACTGTGCTTGAGATAATGCTTGTGTCAAGGTTTTTAAAGGCACTGACTGACTACCTTCACCCTGATCATTACCTAAAGCTGGATTGACATATATCGTTGTCATCGCTATCGGTGGCTACCTAACCCTCCTCGCTCATTCTATGATTCAATTACACCTTGGTTGAACATTGTTCTGGAAAAATCAGGAATCTCTGCAATTTTTTTAATCGTTCAATGGCTTTCTAATCCTGAGAAGGCAATAGTTATTTAGTTTTTTGATCCACTTAATCTTCAGTATCCTGTAAGATGTTAAATTGTAACTGTGTAATTATTACTCAGGAAGTCGCACAAGCCATTCAAGAAGTCAAAAGCAGAAAAGGTATAGTATAGGCTTAGGAAAAAAAAGGAAAAATATTAGCAACTTTAGGAGTAAATGGTACAGTTCTTCTGCGAAACCCTTCTTCTCGTGAAAAGATTAACCCACTCATCCAACCGCCTCAAAGAATTATCCCTCATACGAGCATAGCTTTTTAACTTTTACTCTTCCTTTCAGACTTAACGTTTTGTTACATATTAATCAGATTTCCCGCCGACCTACTTAGATGAGTTCGCCGAAAGCAGTATGGGTGGCAATATTAAACACTAAGCAGTCTCGTTTAGGAAGCTGTGTTGTGTACCATGAGTGTTGAGGTGGGTCGCGTACACAGAGATTCCCTTCCTGACTCGGTTTGACCACTTTGATCCGGAGATTTTACAAAATCTTTACAGAAATTGCTTTGAACTTTATATAATGGGGTGTTTTTATTGAGCTGTTGGATGTACACTACACTTTATATTGTTTATAGTTTCATGTGTTTTGATTGTAATAGATGGGAGAAACTTTGATGATTGATTCACTCAATGATTGAACTTCGATCAGCAATAGAACAGATTTAAAACAAATCAAACTTATTGTTTTTAAATGTTAAGGAATTAAAAAAAATTACGTTCAGAGGCTTAAAATATAAAATATTGAGAGCAGAACACCTTAAGTTGAAATCGTAAACTATAAATCAGTTTATTCTTGGCTTTTTCTCGTAGATTATAAGCTAAAGCTACATAGCTGATTAGCTGAAGATCCACTGTTATCAGGGAAAAACAGCGTTTGTTTTTTTTAACTTGATTGTGCTAATCTTAACAACTTTAAGTCAAGAAAACCAAGATTTTGATTGAAATCATGGTCTGTAAAAGTCAAACAATTCAATCTTTTCATTAAGCTTTGACTTTGAATCAAAAGTTCACATTAAATCCCTTGACAAAAGTAGCAATACAATATTATATTCTTATCTAAATACATCTAATTTAAGGCTGTATTTATAAATAAAAACTTTTCTGGGTGCTTCTGAGTTAGGAAGTATAAACTTTTGTAGACATTTATTTTACGGGGGAAGTTATGAAAAATAACTCAAACTTTGATCTCTATTCCACAATAAATAACTCAGTTGCAGAACAAACCAATCCCAAAGTAGTAATTGGCTTACCTGTTTATAACGGTGAGAATTACCTGCGTCCCGCCATAGAATCGATTTTGGCTCAAACCCTAACAAACTTTTTATTAATCATCAGTGATAACGCCTCTACCGATGCGACAGAGGAGATTTGTCGCGAGTTTGCAGCTTGTGATTCACGAATTATCTATCACAGACAAAAGGATAATATCGGTGCTGCACCTAACTTTAACTTTGTGTTTCAGCCTCGGTTAGCTCCCTACTTTAAATGGGCGGCTCACGATGATATCCTAGATCCGGATTATCTACGTCAATGTGTTGAGTTGCTAGATCGTGATTCTAAGCTGGCAGTGGCTCATTGTTTATCCTATAAAATTAATGATCAGGGTGAGATCTATGGAACTCACGACAACGATCTGCCCTTGAATAGTTCTCGTCCGAGTGAACGTTTCTGGCGTGTTTTGTGGGCGAACCACTTCACAGATATTTTTGGAGTCATGCGTACAGACTTGTTGACTCAAACAAAACTTCATGGAAGTTATGTGGGTTCTGATCGCAACTTGATGGCGGAAATCCTTTTACTTGGTGATATGGGATACGTTAAACAACGCTTATTCCTTCATCGAGTTCACAAAGCTTCTTACATGGGAAAACTTAAAGATAACGCCAGTCGTTTAGCTTGGTTTGATCCCAAAGTAAAAATTTCGACTCGTTTGGTGGGTTACGTCAAGTTCAAAGAATACCTTGATGCAATTACACACCTACCGTTACCCTTGAATGAGCGAATCGCTTGTATGACCAATTTAGCAGAATGGGGAGTACGACGGGGAATAGAGATTGTTACAGGTGATCGCGATCTCTACCGTAAAAAATTGCTGCGTCAGTATGGCTTCCAACAGATTTCTCCAACCTTACCCGCTCACGCTACTCTCAATTTCACAGAAGCTTCTAACAATCACAACGCTGCATAAAATCACAGTTAACTTCTAGGGTAAAGTTCAGTTAATTTCTGGGCTTTGCTCTCTTTTTATCAGTGTTATTTCACTTCTCTGATAGCAAATCTATCGTTTTTTTCGTCTATAAAACCAGATGCCAAAGGTAATTAATAAAATTACAATAACCAGTGTAGAAATTGGACTCAGAAATTGCTTAACTAAGGTGTAGTTATCTCCAAGCCAATAACCAATAATAGTTAAAAAGCTAATCCAAAGCGTTGTTCCCACAGTTGAGTAAACTAAAAAAGAAAATAATGGCATATTTTCTAATCCAGCAGGGATGGAAATATAAGTGCGAATTCCGGGAATGACTCGACCTAAAAGGACAACCCAATTTCCATAGCGATTAAACCATTCTTGAGAAAGTTCAAGATCTTCTACAGAAAGAGTTAACCACTGACCTCGCAACTCAATCCATTTTCTTAGTTTCTTTTCTCCCCAATTCTTACCTAAATAGTACCAGGGTAATGCGCCTAAAATTGAACCCAGTACACCTGATAAAATTACACCAATAAAGCTAAGTTTACCTTCGGCTATCGTAAAGCCAGCCAGGGGCATGATCACTTCTGAGGGAATTGGAGGTAAAATATTTTCTAATAACATGAGGAGTACAATTCCCATATACCCCCAATCTGCAATACCTTGAGTAATCCAGTCTAACATTAATTTTTGCTTGATACAGTGTGATCATAAATTAGCCTAATATTATATATTAAATGAAAAGATGAAACTATACATCTAACATTCGAGATAAAATTTTATTCCTTTTGATAGAGATTGTTGATCCGCTCAAAATCTCAAACATCAAAGAGAAGCTATTCCTTGTGATAGACAAAAATATCAGCATATAATTTTAGACTCTTTCAATCGAAATAAAAATCGAGTAAATCAACCCAAAGATTGAATCAATACTTGATTACTAACCGCTACTCTGATTATAGATAAGAGAGGAAATATTATGTATACAGGTGAAACAACGAGAGCAGTTGGATTATTTTCTAATCGCCGAGATGCTGAAGCAGCTTTACATCGCCTCAGAGATATTGGTTTTAATATGGATAAAGTTTCTGTAGTGACTCGCCATGAAAATGACGGTAATATTGCAGAGGCGAATGTGGAACAGACAACAGGTGATCAAGTTAAAGGTGGCGCCAGTGCGGGTGCTGTCGCAGGAACCACCGCAGGTGGATTAATTGGTTTAGTCGGAAGCTTAGGAGTATTAGCAATTCCCGGAGTTGGACCCGTTGCAGAATTGGGTTTAATATTAGCAAATACCCTGATTGGTGGCGGTATCGGTGCTGTCGGTGGTGGCTTAGTGGGTGCTTTAATTGGTTGGGGTTTACCCGAAGATAAAGCCCAATATTACAATTCTCGTGTCCATGAACACGGTGATTATTTAGTCTTAATGGAAGGGACTGATCAGGAAATTCGTAATGCTGAAGCTTTATTAAACGACTACAAAGTCAGAGATTTACATCTGTTTGGTATACCCGGAACCGTTGGCGATCGCCGAGTCAATCCTACTTATAACCGCTCGTTCTAGATGCGCGATAAAATCACCAATTTGACCCCAAAAACTAACCCAAAGACTCGGTTTCTGAACGAAGCCGGGTTTTTAATCTTCCCCTCTCATCTCAACAATTCCCTCTCGGGGTAGAGGAATTAGATCGGCTTAATTTCCTAAACTAAAGATTGTATATCCAAATTATTTTCGTTTATTCACGATCATAACGATTGTTGTATCAGTTAGTTAGGAAAGCTTAAAATGACTTCACTATCAAATGGTTCCAGTTCAAAACGAGTTGCAATTTTACTCGAAAGTGGTTTTGAGGACTCGGAATTTCTAGTTCCTTATACCGCATTACAAAAAGCAGGCGCAAACACCATCATTGTCGGTTCTCGCATGAACGACGAATACGAAGGAAAGCGGGGTAAAGCCTCCGCTAAACCCGACGCAACCGCCGCAGAAGTTCGTTCAGAAGACTTTGATGCGATTTTCATCCCTGGCGGTGCTGCACCCGACAAAGTTCGTCGTAACCCTCATGCAGTCACACTGGTAATTGATGGTATGGCGCAGGGTTTACCCATCGCTGCGGTTTGTCATGGCCCCCAAGTCTTAATTGATGCGGATGTCTTACGGGGTAGACAAGCAACAGGTTTTAAAGCCATTCGCAAGGACATCCAAAATGCAGGCGCAACCTACGTCAATGAACCTGTGGTTGTCGATAGCAACTTAATTACCGCTCGACAACCGAGTGACTTACCGATGTTTACAGTCACCCTACTCAGCTATCTCAATTTGGCTATCGAAGGCACAACGTTACCCGATCCGACAAACCAAGCCTTTGAATGGTGGACGTTGGGTGAAGCCTGGAAAGGGTCGAGCAAAAATGATATTGTCAATGTACTCAATACAGCGATCGTCGGGGAACGTTATACCCTCGCCGCTTTTCAAGAATACAGCAAGCAAGTTTCTGACCCGGACTTTGTGATTTTATTGCGGGAAGCCATCGGTACCAAACAACGTCACATTGAACTATTAGAAGCGCGTCTGCGCGACTTTGGGGAACAAGTCACTTGGCAAGCAATGGGAAGTGAAGCCTTTGCCACATTGCAAGGTTGGTTGCAGTCTAATAGCAGTGATCAAGATCTGATGCGGCGTGCTTTAGGTGACATCCAAACAGGTATTATTGATTCTTCTCATTTGTGCGTTCAAGTTACAGACCCGGCAACGGCTTTTGTATTAGAAGAAATCGAAGAAAATCTTCGGAAGCATGAAGAATTAATCGCAACTTTGTATCGAACTCGGTTAGGTAACAATGTTCAAGCTCCCATGCCTACAACGATGGCAGTTATGAGCTAAAGAACTAATGCAATAGAGGAAAGTAGAGAGGAAATCTAGAAAATGATCGGGGTTGAATTTCTATTCTTTCTGCTTTCTTCTATTTGCCTATTAATACAGGAGAAATCAAAATGAATTTAGTCGATTTGATTGCAGTAGGATTAGAAACGATTGTTATCGGTATCTTAACTTTACACTGTATTCAACGTCATTCTCTATTCCCTTCAGCTTTTATTTTACTCGGATTTTTATTTTTAATCTATAGCAGCAGTCTCACCGCATTAGCTGTTCCTTACTTAAACATTACTACGTCCCATGATCACTCTGAGAATGTGATTAAACCCCCGTTTGTAAACCACATAACTCCCAAATATACGGGTATTCAGACGAGCAGAAAATTTAAAATAAATTGGGTCGAACCATCAACTCAACCCAACTGATCTGAACTTTTTATTATTGTTAAAACTCTCAACCCAAAAATCAATTCAAAATAGCCTGTTCGACTTGAGTTGAGTTCAGTTCTCGCCCAATAAAAACTAAGCGAGTTTGACGAGGTTCATCACTTAACCACAACCGATCATAAAACGAATCAAAGCGATTTCCCACTCCTTGTAAGACCATTCGCATCGGTTTATTTGGAACATCAACAAAGCCTTTAATTCGATAAATTTCTTGGTGCTGTACTAATTCTTTTAATTTTTCAATTAAAGCAATCGGTTCAAAGGCTTGCTCAACAATAAGCTGTACCGAATTAATATCATCATCATGTTCGTGTTCTTCTTCGTGGTCATGATGACTCGGACGACTTTCTAAATGATCTTCTACTGCTGCATTAAACCCAAGCAAAAGATTCGTTTCCACATCTCCTTGTTGACAAGAAACAACCTTAACTCCAGGGGGAAGTTCTCGGCTTAACCATTCTCGCACTTTTATTAACGAAGCTTGATCAATTAAGTCAGTTTTGGTTAATAAAACCAGATCTGCACAAGCCAATTGATCTTCAAACAATTCTTCAATTGGGGTTTCATGTTCTAAATTCGGATCAGCTTGACGTTGAGCTTCTAAAGCCTCTAAATCTCCCACTAAAGTTCCTGCTGCTAAAGCTTGAGCATCGACAACGGTGAGAACACCATCAACTGTGGCACTATTGCGAATTTCAGGCCAACGAAAGGCTTGAACTAAGGGTTTAGGTAAAGCTAATCCAGAGGTTTCTACCAGTATACAATCAATGCGATCGCGGCGTTTAAGAAGTTCTTGCATCGTGGGATAAAATTCTTCTTGAACGGTGCAGCATAAACAACCATTGGTGAGTTCTACAATATTATTTTCAGGGGATTCATCTTCTTCACAAACTTGACAAGACCGTAACAGTTCTCCATCAATTCCCACTTCTCCAAATTCATTCACTAAAACAGCAATTCGGCGTCCTTGATTATTTTGGAGGAGATGACGAAGTAGAGTTGTTTTTCCGGCGCCGAGAAATCCAGTAACAACAGTAACGGGTATTTTGTGCATCGTGAGTATTTTGAGTTAAAGTTTAGGGAGATGATTTCATTGCGAAGAATGAATTAATTTGAGAGGTTAACCCTGTTCTAGCAATCGAGTTAGTGATTGGTAAAAATCAGGAAACTCACTCCAAAGCCAATGATTTAGGGTGAACCTTCCTGAGTTTCAGCAGCAGGAGTTTCTTCTGGGGATGGGGTGACACTTGGTAGACTATTCTCTTTGATGTTGACAAAAATATCATAACGAGTGCTGCGATCGCTAACCACTGCGGCAGTTACCCCAATCGATTGTATCGCATTCACCCAAACCGCTTGTGCCGGGGGAAGCTGAGGTAAAGACAGATTACGGCGATCAAAAACTTGTTCGACATCAACAAAGAAACTGCCATTATTCGGACTTAATTCGGTGGGTACTGTTTCTCTAAATAAAGAATCTGAGGGAATCGTATTCTCGGGTTCCGGTAAAATTTGATTGGCAATCGGCGCCCCCAAAGTTGCAAATAACACATCTTCCTCTAACCAACCTCGAATTACACTGAAACCCCCATAAGGAGAAGTCCACTTCACAACAGGTTGACCTTGGAGTTGGGCGGGTTGTATCTGAAAATCTTTAGACTTCATCGCCGCATCTAGCTTTTCTAAGGCTGTTTCTGCGGCTTTGCGATCTCTCGTTTCCACCATCAATGCCAATCCCGCCGAAAACTTTTGGGGGGTTTGTTTATTCGGAATTGCCGGAATCAATGCTAGAGAAAATTCTCCATCCATCCAACTCAAAAAGTCCTTTTCCAAATCCATTTGTGTCGCCTGTTTTAAGCTAGAACTTAGAGCTTCTGGATTAAAAGGAGCAATCGGATTAGAAGCAGCATCTTGGCTATAGTCTTGCCAAAGTCGCTGTAAATTTCCCCCCACCATGACCATCATTGCATTATCAGGAATCCGTTCCAGCATTTCCTGAGATTGATTTTCAACGGTGAGAGTTTTCTGACTACTGGGTTTATACCAAGAAATTCCTTTGAAATTAATCCCACCCGATTCTAAAACAACACTACTGACAAACCCTTGATGCTGCTGTAATTTTTCTAGATTTTCGGGAGGAATGGGTTGGGCGGAGGTAAAAGAAGCCACACTAGCCGCCACCGGAATATTGAGATAAACTTCCGCAAAAGATCTGGAAGTTTGAACTTTTTCAACTGCGTTGGCATAACCTGGGGTTTTCGCAATCGATGCTTCGCCTCGAAAAGTATCAATTGTGCGATCTGTAGCATTGGCATCTGTCGTCACCAACAAAAACTTTTCACCCAAAACCGCGATTGAGTAATTTTGAGTCGGTAAACCTTGAGTTTCAATAATTTCAATTCCGCGATAAGTTCGTTCACTGATCTCGCCTTCTGTCAACAATTTAGGTTGGGCCAGAACTTCCTGTGCTTTTTGGGGATTAGCAATCGGAAAAACTATCACCATTGCAGGTTCTGTGGGAGAGGAAGGGGGGGAATCTGGTTTCGGTAGCGTTCCAGAAGTAATGGTTTGATGCGGCAGCCAAGCCACCATAACTTCATCTCCGATCCACGGTTGAATGTCTTCTTGGTAGTTAAAACCGCTATCGGTAAATAAGCGATCGCGCCAGTCTTGGATGGTTTTGTTGAGGGCGGCTTTGGACTCAGTGGTGCCATACTCGCGTAGTTTTTCCCATTGTTTGGGTTCGGTAGAGAACGAAACCGCCATCATTGCATCAGTCGGCACGATATTCGCCCCAATCGGAACGTTTTCGAGGGCTTTTCTCGAAAGTACAAAGTAGTAGGTCGCGACTCCCCCTGCAATCAGAAGAGCAGCCGCTCCCAGTGTCAACCAGAGGGATGATTTGTTTTTGTACATCATGGAGAGCAACGATGACGTTTGATAATGGTCTTTAATCTCCCAAACTATCACATATCAAAGGGAAGTTTGGCAAGATGTCAATTGCAGCTTTGTTTAATCTGAAGATTAAGAGTCTTAACCCTCGCTAATGCTTCTATGAGTAGCACGGATTTTTTCTTGGGGAAAGAAATCGTTGATCGGGGTCTATTACCGTCTTCGGCCTTCTGCCTCCCACCTATGGCCTTCTTTAACTTCTTGGTTCTGTTGTAAGTCAGAAAAGTCTTCAAACCAACCCCTTCGCTTAAAGAACAGAAATAGACTGACTCCGATAATGAGCATCACAGCCAAACAAACGGGATAACCCCAGTACCAATCTAACTCCGGCATATTCCAGGGAGAGGATTCGGGATCGAAGTTCATCCCATAGACTCCAGCAATGAACGTGAGGGGAATAAAAATAGTCGAAATGACCGTGAGAATTTTCATGATCTCATTCATTTTATTGCTCATTGTGGACATATAAATATTGATCAGATCGGAAGAAAGCTCACGATTGGTTTCGAGCATATCTCGAATATTAATGGTGTGATCATAGCAGTCTCGTAGATACACTTGAACTCGTTTGCTAATCAAGCGTGTACGATCACGAACTAAGATATTAATAGCGTCTCGTTGCGACCAAATAGCCCGTCGCAAAACCAACATTTCTTGCTTAACTTCATAGATTTTCCACAGGGTATGATGGCCTGGTCTAAACAGCACTTCATCTTCGAGTTCTTCGAGGTGATCGCTGTAATGTTCAATGACTGGAAAAAAGCCATCTATAATGGCATCTAAAATCGCATAAGCCAAATAATCGGCTCCATGCTTGCGGATGCTCCCGTGATTATTGCGAATCCGATCACGTACCGGTTGTAAACAGTCGTATCGGGGTTCTTCTTGAACCGTAATCAGGTAATTGTCTCCTAAAATCAAACTCACCTGCTCTCGATGCAGCGTCTTTGAGTCGGGTTTGAGTAAGACCATCCAGGCGACAATTACAATTTGGTCAGGATTTTCATAATAGACGACTTTCGGACGTTGGGGAATATTAACCACGTCTTCTAAAGCCAAGGGATGAAATTGAAAAATTTGCGACATTTGTCGCCACGTTTCTGTATTTCCCAGTCCTTGAATATCGAGCCAACTCACCGTTTCCGATTGCAAGTAGGGAATACAGTCTTGGGGTTGAGCGAGTTTTACCCGAGTTGTTTTGGCGAGATTATAGTCGATTAAGACGATTTCGGGTGGCGGGTCATCAGGTTCAAGGTCTAGTGTTCCAGGTAAAGTTCCGGGTTCATCGTAGAAATAGTCGAAGTTTGAGTCTTCTTCCTCTTCTGGAGAATGTCCCGTTGTTGGGGAAGGAGTGAGACTGTGTGACATAGAATTGAGTTCTCACGGGTTCATCTGAGATTTTCGGAAGTTTGGCTTTTCACAGCGTACAGAACAGCTTTCACTCAGTGAAAACAGTATTCCCCAAAATTCGTTAGCTTTGGCTAAACCGCTTTAAATTGGGGTTGTTTCTGGACGTATTCAAGCAAGCCTTCACAGGCATCGAGTAGAATATCAATCACCTGATTAAACCCCTCCGGGCCACCATAATAGGGATCGGGAACTTCCTGAACATTGTGATGGCGACAGAACTCACACATCAGCTTCACTTTGTCTTGATATTGACGAGCCGAATCAAGGCGAACAATAGATTCATAGTTATCGTAATCCATCGCCAAAATTAAATCAAAGTTCTCAAAGTCCTCTCGTCCAAACTGACGGGCTTGACCTTTGAGCAAGATCCCTCGTGATGAAGCCGCTTTTGTCATACGAGCATCGGGGGGACTTCCGATGTGATAACTAGAAGTCCCGGCTGAATCACAGAGAATACTACGACCCAGATGAGCAAGTTCAATCTGGTGATTCATAATATTTTCTGCCGAGGGAGAGCGGCAAATGTTCCCTAGACAGACAAATAGTAACTGATAAGGCATTGATTTGAGCTACCCTTGATGAAATTACATTCCGGGCAAATTAAGTCCCCCTGTTAATTCTTCCATCCGTTGTCGCATGGTTGCCGTGGAATTTTCGTAGGCGGCTT
>NZ_AAVU01000032.1 GCF_000169095.1 Lyngbya sp. PCC 8106 | reverse complement strand
TCATTCATGTCTGTCTATATTGGAAATCTATCCTACGATGTCTCGGAGGAAGATTTAAAGTCTGTTTTTGCTGAATACGGCACTGTCCGCCGCGTTCAAATCCCCACTGACCGAGAAACTGGTCGTCCTCGGGGTTTCGCATTTGTAGAAATGGATAGCGACTCTGAAGAAGAAGCCGCTATTGAAGCTCTTGACGGAGCCGAATGGATGGGACGAGATCTGAAAGTCAACAAAGCCAAGCCTCGGGAAAACCGAGGAGGATCTTCAGGTGGTCGAGGCGGTCGAGGCGATCGCAGAAATCGTTTCGGTAGCGGCGGCTATTAAGTTGCAGCAAGTTTAGGAAATTTTTGGCTTAACCGTAGCCCCCTAAACTAATAATTATCATCTTCCGGCGGCAGGAGACCCACGACGATAGGGACGTTGGAGTTGGGAGGAATGCCGCACAGGGATTTCTGGTACAATACAAGTGGTCGACCCACCCGAGACAATGGATTCAGACAGCCATGAGCGTGCGCGCGTCCAGTACACTGGCGGCGCAGACAAATTGGTAGACCGGGGAAAGATGACAGGGCAATGGGCATAAACATCCCTTGAATCAACAGTTAAAGAGAATTCCAGTTTGGATTTCGACACATCTCTAACCGCAGGACTTGCGGGGATAGTCTGTGGAGCGACTTTAAGACCTGAAGAGAATAACTCTCGGAGGGCAGGTGCGCTCGCCCCGCTCGGGAAGAAGCAGAAACCTAAATAGCGATATTTGGGAATCCCACGCCATAAAGAATGTTGGCGTTGGGAGGATGTCAAGAATTGTTCTCTCCGATCTGTCGGGGAGATTTTTTTTGGGTCGAGGTCTAAACCTTGATTAACCAAAAATGTTTCAGTCCCCTTGCGGGGAGTTTAATGTTGGAAAGTTTAATTGTTCAAAATTATTTCGATATGAACGAATTTATAGTTTCAGTTCCCTTGCGGGGAGTTTAATGTTGGAAAGGCCGTCTCCGTTCGTTTCTTCCGATAGCTACTAATGGTTTCAGTCCCCTTGCGGGGAATTTAATGTTGGAAAGCGGCGATCGCCAACAGGCAGGGCTTTATATCTCATTCGATGGCGAAAACGTTTCAGTCCCCTTGCGGGGAATTTAATGTTGGAAAGATGGGGGAGTAACTTGGTGTCCTTGCGATCGCATTTGACGAAGTTTCAGTCCCCTTGCGGGGAATTTAATGTTGGAAAGCGTTACTTAATGATCATTATCTTTCTGTCTATCAGGTTTCAGTCCCCTTGCGGGGAATTTAATGTTGGAAAGTTTCATTAGTTGCCTCAGTTGGTTTTTATAGAGAAATGTTTCAGTCCCCTTGCGGGGAATTTAATGTTGGAAAGAAGGCAGGGGTTTCCCGTACAATCAAAGGTAGACTTGTTTCAGTCCCCTTGCGGGGAATTTAATGTTGGAAAGACCAAAAAGCAACACTAACCACAGCTAGCTAATGTTTCAGTCCCCTTGCGGGGAATTTAATGTTGGAAAGCGAACAATCGAACACCGGAACAGTTCGATCAGTGTTTCAGTCCCCTTGCGGGGAATTTAATGTTGGAAAGTTTGATAGTTGATCGTTTAGAACTAAAGAATCAACTTGAAATGTTTCAGTCCCCTTGCGGGGAATTTAATGTTGGAAAGATCCTGAGATTGAGATGCTTCCGTTGTTATGTGTTGGTTTCAGTCCCCTTGCGGGGAATTTAATGTTGGAAAGTCCGCCGACTGAAAGTGAGTCTGGGTGGTCATTCTGAAGCCGAAATTGGCAAACCTCAAAAAGAGATTCATTTCAGCCCTCGAAAGATTCCGACTCCGGCATCAAAACCCAACAACCGAAACTGTGAAACTATTCATTTGTCGAGGTTCTGGCATTTTTGGCAAACCTCCCAGGGTTTTCGCCTCCGCTTGGCTTTGCCAAATTTTTGCTATGAATACATCATAGAATAATCGTCTCATCTTGTCTAGGCTTTTCGGAGCCGTAAGCGATCGTTTTCTTCACCGCCCCAGCATCCAACACATAAATCCTAACCGAATCTTCCTTTTTAACCAAACGTTCAACTTTGTGTTGAAGCATCACAAACTGTTTACTGGTCAGAAAACACTCGAATACACTGTATTGAGTCCATAAACTTACTAATATCCGTTTTTTTTCCGAAGACAATCGGAAAGGGATCGCTGTAATAAAGTTGAGAAATTGCCTCTAAGTTTGCGGCATCTTTTAACTATAACTGATAATGTGTTCCCGCATCTTTTAGCAAAATTTCAGTCTTAGAATTAATGTTTATTAATACCGCTTCGGTTAGTTGTGCTAATCCCAACATTAAAAAGGTATCGGCAGAAGTACCAAACTGTTTGGGTACAAACAAGGATCTAACCATTAGATACTTTCCCTGAATTTCAAGTATTTACTCCGCTACTTCTTCGGTAATCGCACCTGTCCAGCGCCTTACAGGTCTCCATCGTGGCCCCGGAGGTGGAGGCGGTGGAGGTGGGTTTGTTCCCCAAATCAAAAACAGTAAAAACACAAAAATTAGAAGGACTGGGTGCATTTTTTTCCTCTATTGTTCTCGAAAAGTTATCTTTTCAACCTAATCTTTTTTTACAATGCTTATGTTGAGTTGGACTCACACAACAAGCCTTTGAACACCCCTGAAGAAACTCAACGAAACATTTATTCGATATTTTGTTTCGCCTTTTAATGATACATAGATGCAAGATTTAAAAGCCGTTTTTTGAAATTTGGGCTGTATCCTTGCGGTTGAATTGATGACTCTATTCTACAACTACATGGAAACGGGGTCTTCCAAACCGGATTTACTGTACCGAACGCTGATCACACAAGCGCAACGCCCGTACAACGAGAGTATACAGTTGTTGATATTCCGTCTGGTCATGCTTAAATACATCCAACGGGAGTTCGTGGAGGTTGTAGCAAGTTTGACAGAGATTCGTGGGGTTGAGGGGTAGGGTATTCGGGAGAAACCGCCCCAACTGACGCCAACTTTCGGCGATCGCATTTTTGGCTTGAGGATGAAGTTTAATTCTGTTTTTTCGAGTTAAATTAGACGTTTTCCAACCCTGCGTCCAAGCCGAATGATGGCGCCCCGTAGCCATTAAAATCACCCAGAAAATATTCTCCATTTGTTCCTCATCCGCCTGAAAATAATCTTCTAAAATCGGAATTAAACATCCCTCTAAAATCTCCTGAGATAAATAGGCACTTTCTCTCGCGTGAGGCGGTCGCTTTTGACCTTTTTCGTAAATTTTTAGGGCAGCTTTTTGTTCAGGAATTGTCGGATTATAATCTGTATGTGCAATTAAAAACTGTTTGGGATTTTTACCTTGAAATTGTTGATAAGCGAGAGTTTGCCAACCTCTCATCACCTCTTGCCATTTTTGCTGAAGTTTCCCTAAATCATGGGTTAAAATTGCCAAAAATACTAAAATTTCAAATAAAGCCTCACTGTATTCTGTAGAAGTATTTGGAAAAATCCGACTTTGAATAAACTTTCCGCCTGTTTTAAAAAGTTCATTTATAACACTAGAAAATTCAACCTCCGTTAATCTACCATTCTTCAAAATTTCAGTTTTAAACGGTTGCCAACAGGTCCACATACAACCAAAATGACCCACATAAGTATCCATTTTATATTGATATTCAGTTTTCAAAACTTGTCGCTTTTTTTGAGATTGATTTAACTCGCTTTCTGAGGGTTCAAATTCAAAGCGATCAATATCTTTTCCAATGACCAAACCAATATTGCGATCGTAATACACATAGTTAGTATTGAGTAAAATTCTAGCACTCGTTCTCAAAACAGAAATCGAACCAATAGGAGAATGTGAATCTTGAGTATAAGTTTCTTCTTTCCCTTTTTGAGGAGGTTCTACTCGATGAAACGCACAACCCCAAAGACGATAAGCTTCTTCTTGAGTCTCGTTAAACACTTTGCATAATGTTCCGATAGGGATTGAAAAAGCCTCTAACTGACTCACATCAATCGTATTTTCTTCAGAATCTTCACCTCCAACAATTACGGGTTTTTCTTCCCATAAAAATACACTGCGACTATCAATAAAACGAATCAGTTCAGATGCAACAGATTTATCCCCTCTAAAAATAGCAGCCTCCCAGTTTCGTTCAAATTCATCTTTTTGATTTTGTCGCTGTTCAGCTTGTAAAATATTTTCAGTTGTATGTATTTGATTAATCCAATCTTCTTCGATTCTAAAATTGATATTTTTGTGATGTTGTTCAGAGTTCGTATGATTGATTAATATTTCCCAGGTTTGTTCACATATTTCTTCTGAGTAGGGTAGATATTTTCTTTTGTTTCGTTTAGGATAATCGTCATTATTTTTCACATCCCATTCATCTTCATCGACTTGAGTTAAAATCGTTTGATAAATATAAACTTCCCCTTGTTCACCTGCAAATCTAGCACATCTTCCCACTCGTTGCAATAGAGAATTCATTGGACAAAGTTGAGAGTGCATGACTTCACAAGTAATATTAATTCCCGCTTCAATCACTTGAGTTGAAACTAAAATGTGACAATAACCATCATCCTCCCAATTTTCAGCAAATATTCCTTGAATTCTCTGTTCTTCGTTTCCTTGAATTCGTTGTTCTTTGAACGTGCGATCGCGTGCGATAAATCGAGAATGCAATAAAGTAATTTTAAACTGATTATTTTCGTTGAGATCTTCTAAATCCTTAAAAATACCCTGCGATTGAGATACCGTATTACAAATAATAATTACCCGTTTACGGTTATGTTTTTGAATATCATTATAAATAACATCCGCCGTTAAGGGTTCATAAACAGCTTGAAAGGTTCGACAACGGTTGTTTTCAATTTGTGCTAAATCTTCATCTCCAACTTTAACAATTTCAGTTTTTACAGCTTTTATTTCCTGCTGAATTTGGATAGCTAGTTCATCCGTTAGCGTCGCCGTCATCAACAAAAAAGGAGAAATTCCTTGAACTTGTTGTAGAACTTTTATTGCGGTAGTAAAGGCGCGATCTGGATCAAATAAATGCAGTTCATCAAAAACCAAATAAGATGCAAAAATAGAACCCGCATTCACATTCGCTGATCCTCGCCCGACTGAAAAGGGAATATTCAGAAAACTACTTAACATTTGGTCAATTGTACAGAATATAATATCCCCTTAAAATCTCGGATCTTCTGGGTTTTCTCCCGTTTGAAGTGTAACAGTTAAAGGACGAGAAGTTGGGTATTTTTTAACTAACTTTTCAACTCTTAAGCGTAAACTATTCGCTAAGGTTCGTAAAGGAACAATATAAATTAACTTATTGGGAAAATCGAGGTTAAACGTTTTAGCAAATAGAAAAGGTGCGATCGCGGTTTCCGTTTTACCCGACCCCGTTGGTGCGCGAAGAATCACATTTTTATCGTTGATAATTTTAGAAATTGTTTCTCGTTGAAAATGACGAGGTGAGAAGTTGGTTAGTGAATGAAATTGTTGATTAATATTCATGGTGACACTACAATAATGCTATAGCGGTTATCGATCCAGTGAGATACGAACAATCCCCCTAAATCCCCATTTTAAAGGGGAACTTTGATTCCCAAACCGTACCTCATCAGCTTGAGAAACGCTATATTAATTTAACTCTTGTTTTTTGGAGGATTTATGCAATTCACAAAGCAGCGTGCTGATCGTGTTGTTTTATATAATATCAGTTGGCAACAGTTTGAAAATTTACTGATTGATCTAGGAGATAGCCGTGCAGCCAGAGTTGCTTATAATAACGGAACTTTAGAAATTATGACTCCTTTACCTGAACACGAATATTACAGAGAATCTATTGGTGATGTCATCAAAGATATAGCAGAAGAACTAGACATCAATTATGAAAGTTATGGTTCAACAACATGGAAACGAGAAGCAGGTCTAGCAGGCTTATAACCTGATAATTGTTTCTATTTTCAAAATGAATCTTTAGTGCGTGGGAAGTTGCAGTTTGACCTCAATCAAGACCCACCTCCTGACTTAGCACTAGAAATCGATCTAACCAGTAAATCGCTGAATCGCTTCCCCATTTATGCTCGTTTGGGTATTCCTGAAATTTGGTGTTATGAACGGGGAAAATTGCAGATTTATCAACTAGAATCGGGGCAGTATAATGAAGTTGAACGGAGTTCAATATTTCCCCTGTTATCCATTCGTCAACTCCCTGAGTTAATAGAATCCTATCGGTTGGAAGGTCGCCGAGCGCTACGTCGGGCTGTGCGTCAGTGGGTACGAGAGCAAGTTTAAAAGATGCGATTTCCTCTCGTTTGATTTGTTTTCTCCTTGCGATCGCATTCTGCATTGTCTAGAAAATACGACCTAGCCGTTCACGCAATTGAGTCGCTGCAACTTGTAAATGTTCCGGTGTCTGTCCGGTGGTTTCAATTGAGACAGCAATATGGACTTGATCACTATCATGGAGATGAAGCCAAAGCACTTTACGACCATCATCTAAATCTCGTGGTGAGCCTTTAACCCCATTTTTAGGCGCAGAAAAAGCCTGACCATCAAAACGAACTAAATCAACCCAGGGTAAATCTTGCAGGATTTTTTCAACTTTTTTCCAACTTTTCGGACGATGATGCCCTTGTCTTTCCCCTTGCACTTGAATCACTCATAATTTTACCTTTCACCAAGAATTCTCTCAACTTCTGACAAATCAAGAGACTCAGGACAACCCTGATAATTCCGAATAAGTGTTTAATCGTGTCTGACCCATACCTAAACGAGTCTTGATTCCTGTTCCTGCAAACTGAGAATAATTCACTAACAAATTTGCCACATTAACTAACAATGAATCTGTTTTATACAAGGCTTGTAATGTCACCTCTCCGACAAAACCATTCACTATTCCTTTATTAACTCTAAACGGTAATGTTTGAATGCGATGACGTTTGAGTACAACTGCTTCGACTAAATATCCAATCAGTTCACCTCCGCCTAAATATACAGGTGCAAACTCATTCCAAGATAGCAACCAACTCCGAAACATCAAACCAGGAACGGGTAAAGGTAACTGTAATTTCCCCTGTGCAAAAGCTGTTGGTGTGCTAAATTTTAGTTTAAATTCTCGCATCGGTTCAGGTTCATTAGCGACCAACGTTGTATATAACTGTTCATAGCTGGTCAGCTCATCTTCTCGATTAATTATATCAAACTTTGCGCCCAAAAAATCTAAAGATAAACCTAAATCTAGAGACTGAATTGCTTTAGCTGTGTTCTGTTGTAGTTCACATAATGTGAGTTGATACAAGTCTTGAGATTGAAAGCTTAAAAAGTCACCAGATGCGAAACACCGTCCTAAAATTCCTGAATAAGTTGTTGTTGAAATGTTCTCACCTCCCATCTCACTAAGATATTGAGATTGAGAAACTTGATATTGTTCGGCGTGTTTGACTAAATAATAAGCGATCGCTGTTCTAATTGCGCCTTTAATTGATGAACCGGGAATAAAAGCTGTCCGAACCCATTACGAATCATCGGACGTAAATCTGTTATTTTTTGAGTTGTCCACTTGGCATCAACTAAATGATCGGGAAAAATAGAATTTCCTTCTGAATCCGTAGCAGTTTGCCAACTCTCACCAAAAGTTTGTCGGAGAAGATCAGCAATTTAATCTCTATTTTCAATGGTATTAATAAAGTCTTGTAATTTTCCTCTTCTCCATCTATTTTGTCTCCCTTTTTTACTTTAGCTTTAGCGATTAACTCATCTTCGTCACTTTTTATCCACCCCTCCCCTTGATACCAAGGTTGCCAAACTTCCAAAGGTAAATAATTGAGTTTTTTGTACTCTTTAGAAAATTCTAAATCATCATCTGGATAGTTGATTGGACGTTGAATCGGACGAGGCAAATAGTAGATCGTTTTTGACTGAATTTGCCTATAGATAAAAGTAGAACTTAAGCGAAATAATGGTTCGACATCTGGTTGAAACTGTTCTAATAATTCCTCAACAGCATCTTTGCCGAACAACCGAGCATAAGCACTGATCCAAGCACTAAATAGAGTGTCTGAATGAACGCGATCGCTTGTTTCTTCCATCCCAATTCACCAAAATGAACCGGGTTGCGTCCAAATTTAAGTTTAAATAATTTCCATTAGCTCATTGTTTATCTCACTGGGGTAAAAGTTTCTGAATTTCATCAAATTTATCGGGTAACTTGCTAGTATCCTCAATACCAGTCAGTTGATTTGATGAAGGTCAACTCAGCATTACACTGATGCTGACGATTATATCCTTGATCATTCGATTGTCCAGTACGGTTTGATTTAGGGCTTTGATCTATTTTTTTAGGTGGTTGGCTCATATATTTTCAGTAGGGATAAGAAGTTTTATTTAGGTAGCACTCGGCTTCTATTAAGCTTGTAAAACCTGTTCAACAGTTAACGCCAATTCGGGAAAGATTTGAGAATCAATTCTGTCATTTTCTTTTAATTCTACCTGTTCATACAATCCCTCTACTAGATTTAGTATTACTACTTTTTGTTGGGTCGGATCAAAAATCCAATATTCAGGAATTCCCGCCACGCTATATTCGGATCGTTGACAACGATTAAATCATTTAGTCGGGGTGAAAGCCGCAGAGCGATCGCCACGCTATTTCGGACGGTTTGAAGAAGTCTTAGTCGAAGGGGAAAACCCCAGAGATCCGTCTCAGGTGATGGGGCGTACACGGGGAAACCGTTTAACTTTCTTTACCGGAAATCTCGCGGAATTGAAGGGGAAAGTCGTGAAGGTAAAAGTAACCGAAGTGCGGCCTTTTAGCCTCACCGGAGAAGCCGTTGAGTTATGTGTAAGCCGATGATTACTAACATTATTAAAGCAAATCCTGGCACCGTTCGCAAGTTAAGCGCGTTGTTAATTTTAGGTGTAATTTGGATGGGGACGGTGGCTTGTGAAAGTACATCTTTAGCCTTTAAACAAAATCCCACCAAAACCCCTGTTGTGACTCAAAATGCCGAGCCAAATTTACCTAAACCCCTGGAAAATGGCGATTATCGTCGTTCATCTCAGACCACTTGGGAAGCGGTTAATGCTGACTCGAATGGGTTAAATTGTCACGGTCTTGATCTCAGCTACGAAGAACTCATCGATCCGCGAAATTCGGTCAAATTTGATATTCAAAACTGGCCGGTTGTCGGCAAATTAAAGCAAGGACAAGACTTTGAAATCAACCTCGGCCCAGCCGGATTTGGGGTGGTTTATGATACCCAACAAAACCCTTGGATTTATGTAGAAAATCTCGCCGGAGAAAACGGTCCTAGTCATTGTTTTGTACGGGCGAATAGTCGTTTTGTTAAACCGATTTCAGTGAAAGCGTTTAATCAAGGTTAAAAGTTGATCAAAATAGAAACCTCACCCCCGTCCCCTCTCCTACCAAGAGAGGGTTATTTGTTGAAATCGCGTTTTTACCCAATTCTCTATACTTTAGAATATAATTCTAACATACTTTCTTGAACAAGGATTTAGGCGATGAAACTCATCGAATATTGTCCACGAGCTTACGTGATCAATCTGCCCGAAAGAACAGATCGACGCCGGATGATTATCCGAGAATTAGAAAAACCAGACAGTCCCCTCGCTCCCGATCAGGTGGAATTTTTTCCGGGGATTCGTCCCGACGATCCGGGAGAGTTTAAAAACATAGGAATTAAAGGATGTTTTTTGAGTCATTTGGCCATCCTGAAAAAAGCCAAAGAAGACAACTTACCCAATATTTTGATTCTGGAAGACGATCTCTGCTTTTCCCGACAATTCAAACCTCACCAAGACGCACTGATCGATCAATTATCCCAAAGTAATTGGGGATTAGTTTATTTTGGGCATCGATTAAAATTGGAGGCGACGGATACCGTCAAACTGATTCCTTATTCTGGCCCTATCGAAACGACTCATTTTTATGGAGTAAATGCAGTAATATTTGACTCACTAATTGAGTTTTTAGAAGGATTACTTCAACGACCAGCCGGACATCCTGACGGCGGTCCAATGTTTATCGACGGAGCGCTTTCAACCTTTCGACGGAAAAACCCAGATGTTCTCACCTGGGTTGCTTCTCCCACTTTAGGAATGCAGCAGAGTTCCCGCAGCGATCTAACCACAAATCGCTTAGATAGTATCACTTTTATCAGGCCTTTTATGGGGTTATTGAGAACGATTAAAAATCAATTAGCTAGCAAGTAACTTGTCTATAGCAATCCTAAATCATTCGTGAGCGATCTTCTGTGTCATTGCTGAACCCCCGTGAAGAATCAACAGCATTGAAGTGTTCACAAGTCAACTACCACACCCACAAGGGGATGCGGCTTGTAACTAGGAAACATAATTTCCTGAAACATACGGGGTATTGACTGACCCCTGCTCCTCCGGAGCGTGGGTAGAGGAGAGAATATAGTCATCTCTAATATTCAAAGCAGCGTTAAGATCCGCGTGTGTTTGATGCCCACAATTTTTGCAATAGAACCTGGATTTGTGGCGATTTGTTCGCCGAATATGTTTACAAATATTGCATTTTTGCTCTTGTGTAACGAGGGTCTTGGTAAACTACTTTTTTACCCAAAGCTTCTGCCTTGTAAGTCAGAAATTGTTCTTGTTGGTAAAACGCCCAACTTCCCAACCATTTGTTCATTTTTTTGCCGCGTCTTCGAGTGCGAATACTCGACAAATCTTCTAGTACAAAAGCTGCTATTCCTGGTTGGTTGGCCAGCTTCTTACTTACACAATGATTTGTGTCCCGCATGAACCGATAATCGCATCCAGACATCGTTTTTAGGCGACGCTTGGCACTGCGAGTGCCTTTTTGCTGGAGTTGACGACGATTGTATAGGTAACGCCTTTGTACTGCCCTGATCCTGGATGAACTAAAGAATTGCCCGTTACTGGTAACAGCTTGATGATATAGCCCACGGTCAATTCCTTGAATTCCCCCTTCTAATTGAGTCGGTGTTTCTGTCTCAAAAACCAGTCTCACCCAAAACTGTTTATTATGTTTTGAGTAAGTTAGTGTAGCCGCACGAAACTCCCAAGTTTCAAAGACTTCTTGGAAATATTCCGGCACATTCAAGATGAGTTTTTCACGTTTGCCAATACAACTAAGGGTTAATTGATGTCCTCTTAGCGTCATCGTGCGCTTGTCGTAACGCAATCCTGATGTCGGTTTTTTTCTGGGATGCCGCTTGAATTTTGTAGCTTTAACTGCCTCCATCGCGCTATCTCGAACCGTTTGCAGTAGTGCAGACGGCACATTTGGGTGCTGCAATCTGGCTTTGGCGTACAAAGCTTTGTGAGCCTTGTTTTTGTTATACGTCCGTTCTTTCAATGCCCAGTCAACGTGTTGATTAAAGATGTCAGCACAAAACCCCATAAGGGGTAAAAACCTCTTATGGGGTAAATCGACAGGGATGGAAACGGTACGTTTCATGGGTGGTATTACCTGAGAAATCGTATTAGGGGTCGAGGGGGGCTTTACAACCTCCGACTCCCATTCAAAACCGTGCTTGCTACTTTCACAGCACACGGCTCCTAGTCTAGTTGTCTGTTATCATCAGAACATCCGGTTTCTTTTGAGTTGTAAGACCCATCGGTTGCCGTTTTAATGAGGTAGGGAGGTAGGGAGGTGGGGAGGTGGGGAGGTTGGGAGGTTGGGAGGTTGGGAGGTTGGGAGGATTTTTATTAATAAAAAGCTATTTTTCATGTTGAAAAAATACCTCTCCCCATCACCCCGTCACCCCAGGGCTGTGCGCGTTGCCCTAAAGCTTGATTTGTTGGGAGGTGGGGAGGTAGTGAGTCCACCCCCGTGCGCGGGTTCCCCGCGTTGAGGGGAGTGGCGAACCCGTGCGCGGGAGGTTGGGAGGTTGGGAGGATTTTTATTAATAAAAAGCTATTTTTCATGTTGAAAAAATACCTCTCCCCATCACCCCCGTCACCCCATCACCCCCGTCACCCCGTCACCCCATCACCCCCGTCACCCCACCACCCCCGTCACCCCATCACCCCCGGCAATTTTTAACTCGGGAAGCGAGTCATCCGCAAGCACCGCCAATTCAGAGGCGGTGAACGGATGACTGAGAATGAAACAGCCCTTCTTAATAAAGGGGAAATCAAAGGGGGGATAGGATATCCTAAGTTCAAAAAGTATTCTCGCTCTGTCGAATATAAGACATCAGGCTGGAGGCTTCTAGATCCTAAGCAGATCGAGTTCACCGATAAAAAGGGGATTGGAAAACTCAAGCTTGTCGGAACTTGGGACTTAGCATTCTATCCTGTCGAACAGATTAAACGGGTCAGACTGGTTAGAAGGGCAGATGGTTATTATGTTCAATTTTGCATCCAAGTTGATGTGAAGGTAGAGACAAAACCCACTGGTAATACAGTTGGATTAGATGTGGGCTTGAAAGAGTTCTACACTGATAGCAATAACAATACTGAACCCAATCCCCGTTTATACAGAAAAAGTGAGAAACGATTAAGTTTTTATCAACGACGTGTTTCTCGCAAGAAAAAAGGTAGTGCCAACCGATTAAAAGCCATTAAACGACTCGGTAAAGCACACCTTAAAATAAGTAGGCAACGTGAAGAACACGCCAAGAAAATAGCGCGTTGCGTAATCCAATTCTTAGATTTGGTCGCCTAGGTCGATTTAAGGATTAAGAACTTAGTAAAAAACCATTGTCTTGCCAAGTCAATTAATGATGCGGGTTGGTATCAATTTAGAAAATGGTTGGAGTATTTTGGGAATAAATTTGGTAGGGTAACGGTTGCCGTCCATCCTGCTTATACTTCTCAAAATTGCTCAAGTTGTGGAACAATCGTTAAAAAATCTCTATCAACTCGAACTCACGTTTGTCGATGTGGATGTGAGCTAGATAGAGATCATAACGCCGCAATTAATATTCTAAATTCTGCTTGCCCGTTCACTTGAGGTGACCTCAAGTGCGTGCGGGCAAGTCGATTCCCGACCTTGAGTACGGCGCGTGCATACCGGAACTTGGATCTTAGATCCGAACGCGCGACTGAGATTCAACCTCTACTGTGATAGGAGGAATCCTTTCTCAGCAAGTCGAGTCGTAGAACGAAGAATCCCCGTTGTTTACGACCGGGAGTGTCAATTCATTTAGGGGAAGATATTCGTCAGGGTGTATTTATCCCGAAACGGGTTCAATCCGAATCAGTTGCCCGTTGGATTCATCTGTGAGAATATATAATAGTCCGTCCGGCCCTTGTTTAACATCTCGAACTCGTTGACCCATATCAATGGCTTGCTGACTGACCACATTTCCCGACTCATCGACCTCAATACGGCGAACATCTTGGGAAACTAAACCCCCTGCAAATAAGTTTCCTTTCCAGGATGGAAAGCGATCGCCCCTATAAACCGTCAAACCCGAAGGCGCTTTTGCGGGAGTCCAGACGACTTTTGGATCAATCATCCCTCGACGAGATCGTTCTTGAGTAATTTCTCCTCCACTGTATTCGCCGCTATGCGTCACAACAGGCCAGCCGTAGTTTTCACCCGCTTTGAGCAAATTGAGTTCATCACCGCCACGCGCCCCATGTTCGGTTGACCAAACTCGCCCCGTTTCGGAGTCAAAAGCGAGTCCCTGAATATTGCGATGTCCGTAACTCCACACCACCGGAGCAGCATTTTCAGTATTCACAAAGGGATTATCTTGGGGGGCCGAACCATCATCATTCAGTCGGATAATTTTACCGAGATGACTGCTGAGGTTTTGGGCTTGTTCACGGATCAGATCGCCTTCGAGTTCAACAGGTGGGTTGCCGCCATCGCCAATCGCCACCAACATGGTATTATCCGGTAGCCAAGTAATACGAGAACCAAAGTGTTGTCCATCGGGTTTGGTTTGGGAAACCTCGAAAATCACCTGTAAATTCTGTAACGCTTCACCGTCAAAGGTTGCACGGGCGATACGGGTACGGTTGGCATCTCGGGTGCCGTGAGAATAAGTCAGATAAATCAAACGATTTTCCGCAAAGCGAGGATGCAGAGAAACATCCAATAAGCCGCCCTGTTTGAAGGTGAACACTTCAGGAACCCCGGAGATCGGTGTGGGGTCAAGGGTGCCATTGCGAACAATTCGTAGGCGTCCAGGCCGTTCGGTAATCAGTTGATCGCCATTGGGCAACCAAGCCATACTCCAAGGGTGTTCTAAGCCTTCTATCACGGTTACTTTTTGAAAGTCTTGGGATGCGATCGCCACATCATCAGTCGTTTCTGTTGAGTCTGTCGAAGAGGATGTCTCTATGGCTTGACTTGGGGTTTGAGTCGAGGTTGAGGTATCCGATGAGGTTGGTGTGAACGAACAACTCGTCAAAAAGACTGCAACTGCCATTCCTGCGCCTTTTCTCAGGAGGTTCAGATAGATCATAACTGCCATTCAACCCTAACACTCGCTACAGTTAACAATTTTAAGAAAAAACCGTACAAACTAAACTGTAGAAAACAATTGTTTAGTTCTTCTTACTGGATTGACCAGTAATGGCTGTACGGCACAACTCACTATTTCCTCGACGGTGAACGCCTCTGGAAAATACTTTCTAATGATCTGGAGGCTCCCATTTATATCGGCATTGATGACTTTACCGCAACTTGACTTGAACAGACCTCGCTTAACTCGCTTGCCTTTATAGGCTTGTTGCTTGCAAGGTTCTTCTAAGTCCAGTGCAGAAGTCTTGCTGGTGTAGCTTTCCTCAGTTTCAATCACTTTAACCTCTACTAGCTGGCATTTATAAGTCAGTTGTTGAACCAATTTTGAGTGAGGAATCTGAGTGAATTGTTGATTGTTTCGCTTGCCTATATTGACCTTCTGTTTCCAATTATCATTCTTGCCAATCACCAGTGTTTTTATATTGTGTTCAACCAAGTAGTTCACAACGATTCGACTGGTCTGGTGCAGATAATTGTCTACAAATCGATGGCGATAATAGGTCAAGGATTCAATCTTATTGCTTGTTCTTCGCGCTCCGGTCAGGTAACTTTGATACTTGGCCTTGAGTTTGTTGTAATGCTGATTGACGCTTTTTATTGGTTTCCCGTTTATAAGCAAAGGTCTAACACCTGGCTTATTTGTTGATAGAGCAATTAGTCGGTCAATTCCTAAGTCAATACCAGCAACATAATCAGAGTTTACTGATTGTTCTTCTGGTCGTTCGTACACAATCTCAATCAAATAACAACAGGTTGCCGGGACTATTCTAACTTCAACAACTTTCTCAACCTTTGTCGGGATCTTAATGTTAGACATCGACAGGTGACAAATACCATTTTTTAGAGCAGGTTTGTAGACTGATTCGTTAGAGTAGATTACAACGTTACGACCTTTTTGCTTATCCTTATACTTGGGGATTTTCGGTTCTGCAAAAAACTTGTTAGGGTGCTTTCGCCACTCTTTATGGCTTTGAAAATACCCTCGCCAAGTAGACGTGACTCGTTTGATGATTTGTTTAGAAACCTTTGTAGGCAAGGCTCTATAAGCCTCACTGCTCTTGCTTGCATGGTAAAGGTCGGTAAGCGACAATGATTTACCTGTCTCAAAGAATCGTTGGCGACAATAATAGTTAGCTAGGTTATACAAGTTCTTCGACTTGAATGCTAACTCGTCTATTTCCTTCCAGTATTTATTGCTGGATTTAATAATATGACGCTCAACGACTCTCATTCGCTGTCCCCTCCCACTACACGCAAATGCTCCTTAGGTCGTTGGCTGCTTCGTCTCCCATAAATCTTTGCCGAAAACGAAGCCATTAGGGACACAATATCCTCAACTAATTCAGCTTCATAAGATTTCGGTAAGACTTCTTCGATTAACTCTATCTGAACTCCATAACTACTGAAGAAACAATCAATAAAGTTGTAGTTAAAGCGGGTCAAACGGGAGTGGATGTTCATATATCCTCCCGTCACTCAACTCGAACTCAGTTCTCGTCACTTTGATGACCTTTACTGCGTCCTCGTTCATTCGCCAACATTCCTAAAACAGTGACCACTTCAAATTATAGCGTTTTTCTACAGCTTTCAACAATTTTCGGCGTTTTGCGTTTAACAGTCGTTTACCCCAACTTTGTAGGGAGAGTTGGGGCAGTCGAAAGGGTGATGTTTTTTCTCTATCTTTAGTATGGCTTGCCCTTCAGTGCGTGACTTCACCCATTTAGGTGATTGGAGTTTCGCCTGATGTCCATCCGCGAATAGAAACCCGGTTTTTCCTGAAAATGGCTTTATGCCTTTTCACCTTTCCAATGTTGGAAGTTTTTACCCCCGAAAATTTCTAAGTTTTAGTATGTGCTAAAAAGACTTTCAAAATTCAGTATTTTCCCGGTAGCCGTCAGCTTAGAAAACCTGTAAAAATAGTAACATCGAGTGGAAAAAGTATTATGCAAGGACATCGTAGAATTGAACTCACCCCTAGAGAACAAGAGGTTTATGATCTTTTACAGCAAGGGCTGAAGCACAAAGAAATTGCCGAAAAACTAGGTATCTCTCTCCAACGTGTGGGAGCTTTGCACAAAAACTTGAGATTGAGAATTCTCAACAAGCAAGAGATGCGTAGACCTTTTTACTCCGAAAATTGCTAGAAAGATTATTTTCAAACTCAGTTGTCGGGGTGTAGCATTTACACCCCTAAAATTATGCTGAATTCAAGCTTTAAAACTGAAACAAGGTTCGCAATACTCCGACAAAAATGGTGTCATTGCGACTATCATGCTCGGGATCAGTGATCAGATAAAATCCGGGTGTAATGCCAATATATTCATTGATTTGAAACCGATAAAATGTCTCAATGTGAATTGAAGTATCATCATCTTCTTCGAGATCATCAATACTGTGATAAATCATTTTTGGGGGCATTCCCACTACAACCCCGAGCATATCTCCCTCTTTTAATAAGTCAGGAAATGCTAGCGTTGTCGCCCAATTGATCACAGTCGCACGATCATCTCCGCCTTGTTTTTGATCCGCCCAAGTCGAACCAAACCACCCCCCAAATTCAAAGTTTTTAAACAATCGCCAGTTAAACTGAAAGCCTAAGTTATCGCTTGTTGTCGCACTATCTCCAAAAGGTTTATTAGCGATAAAACTCCCTGTTCCACCCCCAACAAAAACTTCATCAGGGTTAAAGTATCTACGGTTGTAATCAACAGCAAAAGCTAAATTATCACTGGGCTGATAAATGAATTGAGCGCTTGCACTAAAAGCCCCGTTAAATAAACCAAATCCTTCTGACGGATTAGCGGCATCATTGGCTAGATAACTAATATTTAATTTGAACTGATCATTAAACGCATATTTTAAAGCAGCTCCCGTTCCTTGTGGCCCTCTAAAAGTTGTCGGATTATAACGAGCAAAAGCCGAAATAACCCCTGTTGTTTCCTCAGAGATAGGACTCAGGGGATCTTGAACATCATCTAAGTCGAGACTTTTTGCTCCAAAATAAACTTCTCCTTTTCCTCCTAAAACGGGAAATACATAAAATAAATCATCCAGTTCAAACCCTTCGCTAACTCCATCATCTACACTTGGAATCGTCATCAAAGTATTCGTGAGTCCGGGTGAAGTTAAATCATTAACATCAGACGCTTGTAGCCGGGTTAGTAGTAAATCTTCGCCTGTAAAACTGGTTTCAAAATCTAAACGTACTCGATATCCAAAAAAGGCTTGTGTCGGATCATCGCTATCTTCAACATTCGGCCCGCCTGCTATGGTATACTGAGCGCGATCGCCAAATGTATCGGAGATCCAAAAAATCACTTCACCTGCAAGTTTTGTGGTTGTTGAAAATTGATTGGCTTCGAGTTCTGCCGCACGCGCTTCTAGTACCGTTACTCGGCCGCGAATTGTTGCCAGTTCCGCCGCAAATTCTTCCATTAACCGTTGCAATTTTGCTAAGTCTTCTCGGGTGACTAAATCGGTGGTCGAGGCGCTAATTAACTCATTAATTCGTTCTAAACAAGCGTTAATCCCTGCGGCGAATTCATAACGGGTTAAAGCTCGGTTTCCTTTGTAGGTGCCATCGGGATATCCGGCGATACAACCATAGCGCTCAACTAAGGATTGTAACGCTTGAAATGCCCAGTCTGTCGGTTGAACATCAGACAGTTGGGAAACGGATGTCACTTGCTGTTTTTTGCGGGAATTTCGCCCTTCTTGAAAGTATTGATTGAGTTGGGTTTGCGAGTCTCTATCCACTGAGTCGGGTTGAACGACTCCAAAACCATTGTGAGGATTAACCGGAACTTGAGCAAAAGATTGATCTAAATCTGGTAGTTGATAGTTTATTGCAAAATCAAGTTTTTTTATTGTGTCCTTGGAAGCATCTGAGAGCATCTCTTGATCGGATTTTAACTCAACGGCGATCGCTGAATACGTTCCGACTGAACCGACTATTAAAACGCTCTGAGTCAATACTAGAGCTTTATACACCCGTTTTGACATTATTTCCTCACACCAGTAATACAAAGTGACCTCTAACCCTCTGAGAGAGGTGTATTGTCAATTTTGACCGAGAGTTAGTTGTCTGCTTATTGCAATTAACTCTTGAGAGTCTAGGTGAGAATCCAACTTTTTACAATGGGGGTGGGGAGGATTTTACTGAAAACTGATCAAAATTCAAGTCCAGTAATATCTTTCGAGGTCATTATTCTGGGATGAATTGTAGAAATTCCAGTTTAAATGAGATTGATTTTTTTAACCTGAAATCGTTTGTTTTTACCAAAAGAAAATAAAAGCCTTAGTCTTGCTTGATATGATCACTTGCAAAGGCTTTTCAAGAAAGTCTTAAGACTCTAAAAATTAATTTTATTAAAAATCTTGATCTCGTTGGAGGTTATTCGGTTGAACTTCGAGTATCCCCGTCTGGGTGAAAATAACTTGAAATTCAGCAAATTTAACCTGAGAATTTTCTGACTTCTGCTGACTCTTGGGTTGAATTAATTCTGGAAGCGGTGTATTCTGAAGATTATCTTGGGCAATACTGTTAATCGGGGTGTAAGCTGTGATTGCTCCACTTTCCGAGACCCGAACAACATAAATCGAAGTTGGCGTGACTGGAATTGTCCAGGCTTGATCAAGAGTTTGAAAGAGCTGCTGTTCTAAACGATTTAACTGAGCAGAATCCGTAATTTTTTCAGGTGTATCTACCCGAGCAGAATCCGTAATTTTTTCAGGTGTATCTACCCGGGCTGAAGAAGGTGTTTTTACATTCGGTTTAGCAGGATCTTTAGAGAGAGAAAATGTTTCGAGATCTTCTAGCTTCGGGGAAGAATAGTTTCCAGAAACTATTGATAATGTTGTCGATGCACTCATCAGCAACACAACAGCTAGGGTAATAATTGTGGGAGAGGCTTTAGATTCGAGGGATTCTTCTTCCTCTTTTAACGCTGAATTAGGGTTGAGAGAACAATGCCCTGGTTGGTTCGTGTTCATTGTGCGACTTGAGTTAACTGAACTGAAAATATTAATTCTATTTCTAGGATAACTCCACTTTCAGGACATTTGTTGTTGAATTGTATAGATGAAGTCAACACTTAAACTTACCACAAAAAAATATTTTTGACAAAAAATAGCACAAAAGTTAACATTGTGTTACATTTAGATACAGATAAAAAAATTTTAGGAGTAAAGATATGACAGCTCGTGGTTATAGCGTCGAAGAAGGTGGTCGTCTGAATAATTTTGCAGTTGAACCGAAAATGTATGTTGATGACACCCCCAGCACAGGCTTCACTCAGTACGCCGAGAAGCTGAATGGACGTTTAGCAATGATTGGGTTTGTCTCCTTAATCGGTTTAGAAGCAGTGACTGGACAAGGAATTTTAAGTTGGTTAACAAGCCTGTAAACATTTTCCAAGTTGAACTGAAATTTGAGAGGCGGGGATATCTTGCCTCTTGACTTCTGTTTATAGAGAGAGTCAAAGAGACTCAAAGCTATTCAGAATAGATATTTAGGATCAAAAAGTAGCAGTAGCTGATTAAAAAATAGAGTTTATTTTAACTTGTACTCAGAAAAAAGTAAATTTCTGAGTTATTTTTATGAAAAAATCCTTTGAGTGGCAATTCTTGATATTAATGTTTAAAATATTCAAGAGTTTTAGTCAATAATTCTTGAAAATGCCCCCAGAGGGGATTGTCAAGTTTTACCTAAACTTGTTTCCTATACTTTAGAACGTTCGTAATCTGGCATCAGGGATGAAAAAACAGTTAGTAACCTTTGGAAGTCTCATACTTTTAGGATCAGCAGTCCTTTGGGGTTGTTCTCAAACACAAACTCCAGAAGCTGAACAATCTCAAATCGGATCGGCTCCGGAAGCTTTGCCTCCGACAGGCGAAGTGGGTACAATGCAATTCCGAGCCAACGGAGAAGATTTTGTTCGTCAAGGCTTTGTCACCAAAGACGGTTGGCAAGTCAATTTTGATCATATCTACGTGAATTTTTCCAACGCTACAGCTTATGAAACCTTTACCCCTTACGACGCAGAAGCGGGCGGCGACCCTCAAGCCAAGCAAACCATTAGTTTAGTCGTTGAGAAAACCGTTGACTTAGCTGAAGGTGGAGAGGATGCGGAAACCATTCTCGTTAACGAAGTTCCTGCCCCTCCTGGCCGATATAATGCTCTATCTTGGAAGATGGCTAAAGCCGAACAAGGGCCAGCCGAAGGTTATATGATTGTAATGCAAGGCACTGCTACCAAGGATGGACAAACCGTTCCTTTTAACCTGAAATTTGACCAAGAATTAGCTTTTGTTTGTGGAGATTTTGTCGGAGATGAGCGTAAAGGCATTCTGCAACCGGGAGAAACGGCACAATTAGAAGCGACTTTCCACTTTGATCATTTATTTGGAGATGGAGAAGCAGCACCAGAGGATGAGATTAACACCGGGGCGTTAGGGTTTGATCCCTTAGCAAAAGCGGCTCAAGGGGGTTCATTAGAGGCTGATTTAGCCACCTTAGAACAACGACTTTCTTCAGAAGAATATCAGACTTTAATGGCAATCTTCCCGAGTTTGGGTCACGTTGGCGAAGGTCACTGCAAAGAAACCCAACTTACGGCTCAAAAGAATTGAGAAGCGTGAGTTAAAAACTGAAAGAAATTGAGGAGTTGAGATTGAACAGTCGCAACAAACAAATATGCAAGTCTAAGCACATTGAGAAAACAAGACGTAGGAGAGAGTAAAGATGAAAGGTCAATTCATTGTCGGGTTAGTGCTATTTTCAAGTTTAGGTTCAAGTTTAGGGTTGTCGGAAAAAGCCTTTGCTCATGGCGTTCAAATTGAACATAGTGCCAGTCAAGCTATTGAGATTAATGCCAAATATGACACGGGTACGCCTTTAGAAAATGCTCAAGTGACGGTTTATTCACCGAATGACCCGACAACACCTTGGAAACAGGGAACAACCGATGATCAAGGTAATTTTGTGTTCACACCTGATCCGTCAAAAACTGGGTATTGGGAAGTAAAAGTGCGACGAGCTGGACATGGAGGGATCGTCAGTATTCCGTTAGGAACAGCAGCCAATAATGATCCAGTTTCGACATCTGAACCCCCAGAAAATCCAAACAATCAGAGTTCTTTTTATTCACAAGCTAGTCAAGGGTTAAGTCCGATTCAAAAGGGGTTAATGATGGCGTCAGTTCTCTGGGGATGTGTAGGAACAGCTTTATTTTTCTCTAAGTTTAACTTCAATAATTCATCAATTCAAGATCCCCAAAAGGTTAGACAACAAGAGTCAGAAGGTTAAATCAGAATTCCAGTGTTGAATCAATTACCAGTGTAATCTCATGCACATTTCAGAGGGAATTCTCCCGGCTCAAGTCTGTATTGGAGGATATGCGATCGCAGGTTTAGCGACGTGGTATTCTCTCAAACAGATTAATAAACAAAAGAATCCGACTGATGGAGTCCCAAAAGCTGCTTTATTAACGGCTGCATTTTTTGTCTCCTCTAGTATTCACATTCCCATTCCTCCAGCGAGTGTTCATTTTGTTCTGAATGGTTTGTTAGGCGCTGTATTAGGCTGTTATGCGTTTCCAGCTATCTTAATTGGTTTATTATTTCAAGCCGTTATGTTTGGACATGGAGGGCTGACAACATTAGGAATTAATGCTGTTATTATGGGTATTCCGGCGATTATTGCGGCTCAAATTTTTCAATTCCGTCATAGCATTGGACACCGACTTAAACCCCATATTTCTCTCAATGTTTTCGGATTTTTGGCAGGAGCAATAGGGTTAGGAATTGCTGCTTTATTATTTTTTGGACTAACGATTACAAATATTCCTTCAGGTTTTGATGCTCAAACTGAACAAACTGCAATTGTGATGTTAATGTTGGCTCATATTCCATTAATGGCAATCGAGGGAATTTTTACATCGATGGTCGTTAGTTTTTTACAACGGGTTAAACCCGAACTTTTACCCAGTTAGGATAAAGCATGAGATTTGCACTGGATGAGTATGCACACCTCAAATCACCGATTCATCGTTGGAATCCGCAGTATAAACTGATCGGATTATTTAGTTTAATGTTTGCATTTGCCACCGTTGAGGATTTGCGTTTACTTCCAGTGATCTCTACCCTCACTATTATTTTATATCTTTTGTCACGATTGCCGCTCTCTTTTTTACTGATTCGGTTACGCTATCCGGGGATTTTTCTGTTTACAGTTGTCGCTATCTTACCCTTTTTTTCGGGTGAAACGGTGATCTGGCAATGGGGAATCGTTACATTACGACAAGAGGGACTTTTAGCCGTTGTCTTAATTGTTTGTCGGTTTCTGGCGATTTTTATCACGGGTTTAGTTCTGTTTGGGACAAGTTCTTTTTTAAACTTGATTAAAGCAATGCGATCGCTCGGCTTATCTCCTATTTTAGCCGATATGATGTTATTATCCTATCGCTATTTATTTGAACTGGCTTATCAACTCAATACCATGCAACGTTCTACCCGACTACGAGGCTTTAAACCGACTCAATTCAGTTGGCGAAATTTACAAGTTTATGCCGCTTTAGCTGGAAGTTTGCTAGTTCGTAGCTATCAACAATCTCAGGAGATTTATAAAGCGATGCAACTGCGGGGCTATGGTACTTCGATGAAATCTCCCCAATCAAAACGTTCCATAGATGTTTACAGTATGATCGCATTAATCATGACATTAGCAATAGGTGCTGGACTGATTGGATTAGAGTTTTTATTGTAAGTTATTGGTAATCATTTCATTGAGAGGACTATCGGACTTTGAGCCATACAACACCCGAACAAATTAATCGTTCTTCAACAGAGATGATCGATAAAAATGGAATTCTTGTTGAAGATTTAGTGTTTGGTTATCCCAATCAAAATCCAGTTTTACAGGAAATTTCCTTTACACTCAAGCCGGGAGAACAAATCGCCCTTTTAGGGAAAACCGGAACCGGAAAAAGTACCTTAATGGAAAATTTAGTCGGCTTAAAACAACCCAACTCCGGTAAAATTTGGATTCAAGGAATTTCTCTAGAACAAAAAAATTTATTTGAAGTGCGGCGTCAAATTGGGTTTGGTTTTCAAGAACCCAATGATCAGCTATTTATGCCCACTATTTTAGAAGATGTGATTTTTGGGCCTTGTAACTACGGAGTTTCTCCAGAAGAAGCCACTGAACAAGCCCAGGAACTCTTAGCAGACTTTGGACTAGCAGATGTAACTAACCGTCCTGTACATGAACTTTCCGGGGGACAAAAACGGTTAGCCGCGTTAGCCGCAATATTAGCTTTGAACCCTTCTATTTTGATTTTAGATGAACCAACCAACGGCCTTGATCCGTGGTGGCGTCGTCATCTCGCCGAGATTTTACCCGAGTTACCCGTACAAGTGCTGTTAATTGCTTCTCACGATCTCAATTGGGTTAGGAGAGTTACCCAACGGGCAATGGTGCTACAACAGGGTAAAATTAGGGTAGATATGCCCACAGAACAATTGCTGCAAGATTCCTCGGTGTTGGAAAGCTGTGGCTTACCGTTAGATTATTGAGCCGATCTTGATTTTTCAATAGGTCATTATACTGATGTCCCATTTGAGAAGTTTACAATTAACGAAAATAAGTAGCAATGACAGCTAAAAGACTGCTACTCTTGTCTCTACTGCTAGCAGGAGAATGATTCTGCTGGTTTATCATGATGTTTTGATGTCATCTCAGGAGGCGAATATGCCCGATCCTAAAATAGAAAGCACAACAACCCCAACTTCTGTCAATGTCAACACGACACCTGCTGATCCCTTGACGCAAGCTGCACTCGAAGAACAGACAACGACAACTCAGTTTGAGGAAATCAAAGCCAAAGTCGTTGAAGTCCTCGCTGAATTTCCGGCTTATGTCTCTGGTTTCTTTGAGGAATACCAAAAACCGATCATCACTATTTTGCTGATTATAGCGGCAATTGTGTCCCTCAGAGTTCTGTTTGCGGTGATCGATGCGCTTAACGATATTCCTTTACTCGCACCAACGTTTGAGTTGATTGGTATGGGATATTCGGCTTGGTTTATCTATCGGTATTTGTTGCGGGCTTCCAACCGCCAAGAATTGTCTCAAGAATTTCAAGCGTTCTGGGAACAAATCAGCGGAAAAAAATAATCTCACCCGCATAATTTTTATCAGGATTTGGACTCAAAAACTCTCTTTAAAATCTCCATCTCTAATCAGGGGTGGAGGTTTTTTGCAATGAGGAGATGAGGAAATTTTTTAGGAAGAAAAAGTTATTACGTTCGTTGGATATCTTCCGGTAATTCGTTTAAGCTACAAGCCTACTTAACTTACCATGGTTATGACACCTAAGCCCTAACTAGAGGCAATTTGAAGAACTTGCTAATCTTGAGGATGCTAACCTTAAATTTTGAATGATGGTTTCACAACTCCCCAATTCTGATCAAGTTCGTCAAGCTTTAGCAGAAATTACAGCCTTTGAACAGTCGAAAGTTCCCGGTGTTTGGCGAGGACTGGATAAAAATCAAATCACTGCACAATTGCGATCGCGTGTTAATAATCCTTTCACATTAAACCAAGGAAGTCAACCCTTTTGTGGGCCGGCGGTGATTATTTTTGAACTGATTCGTCGTGATCCTTTATCTTATGTAAAAATCTGTCGAAATCTATTTCAAATTGGCGGATTTCATACTCAGAGTGGAATTTGGATTTCTGCGTCTGAAAATTTGCGAAACGGCGAAGGAAATTATAGAATGCCGCCAGTTGACTGGATGATTTTATCAACCTTAAGAGAGTCAGAAAATTTAATTGTTCCGATTCATCCTAATACATCAGATATTGTTCGTAATGTGGGTGGTATGACGAAATCTTGGGAAATTGCTAAATGGGTGAAAGAGATTTTAGGGTATCAAAAAATTCAATATAACAATACTTATCTATTTGGAGATTTGGAAGCAATGCAAGATGTTTATGAGGCGTTAAAATTAGGCGGTGTTGCTTTAGCGTTGATTAACGACGGAGGGTTATTAAGAAATCAACCACCCCGTATTCCTTATCCAAGTCATTGGATATCAATTTTAGGTAATATTTCGATTCAATCTAAAAGTTCTGTTCAGTTTGAGGTTTATACTTGGGCAAAAAAAATGCAAGTTCAGGTTGATGAAGTGACGTTTAAAACCCACTTTTGGGGAGTGGTGATCGGACAAAATCCCTCGATACAAATGTGAGGGGGTTGATTACAAATCAGAGATACTTTACATTATTTAGTCTGACCTTTTCGGAAAGTTTCATGTCACTGAAACGAAGTCACTTAAATTAGCGACACTTAAATTAGCGACTTTTCAAGCCCTATACAAACTCGCTAAAGTTGGAAACAAGAACAAGATATTACTCCTGTTCAATTTCAACGAACAGACAAAAATATCTTGAACTCGCTCATCCAACACAAAGTTTTAAGGAATTATATGCTCGTTTCAACATTTGAGTTACTGTTAAAACCCATTACTCCAGTTGAGGGTAATATTCCCGGTTCAGCTCGTACAGTTATACAAGGTTATTTTCTAACCATTGCTAATCCCAATAATACCCCTTTACGACTGAGACTGGGGTTTTCTGCGACAACGCCTAATCTAAATTTAGATGATACAATCACCATTCGAGATGTTGTTGGTAATAATGTTTTTGGTGACTTAATTCCGACTGCTGATCCGCGAAAATTCAACTATAACATTTCTATTCCTGCTCACGATACCGCTTTAGTCATTTTACAACCCGACATCACTAAACTCAATCCTGATCAGGATCAATTAGAAATTCGGGGTTATGTAGAAATCTTTTTACAAGGACGTTTTGGAAATTTCCAACGTTTCAATGTATTGCTGACTCCTGAACATCGCGGTACTTTTGTCAACAAAGGTCTGATGAATTTATCTGAGTTTGATCAACTGGTTTATAGCCTTCCGACTGCAACCGGAAGCAGTTTGTTTGAACTCACTGGCACACCCAAAGGTTTCAAAGAAATCAAACCGGAAATCAAAGAAATTCCAGACATCAAAGTTCGGGAAATTCCAGACCTTAACAAACCCAATCCCGATAATATTACCATTCCCAATCCTGAAATTCAAGAAACATTGGGTTTAATGGCTCAAACCATTGACAATATTCAACAACGTCTCGAACAAAATGGGGAAGCTTTTATCTCCCCCGATGAACGTCCGACTGTTGGAGATCAAGCCCTAAACGAAGTATAAAAAGGAGGCGAGTAGTGCTTATTGTATTAGCCAGTTGTTACGATGAGGCTGCTCGCTTCTGGGTGGAAAATTGGACGGATGGAGATGTGACGTTACTCACTCCTGATGATTTATCAAAAGTGGGTTGGCGTCACTATCTCGGAAGCCTTCAAGACTCAACGGCGCTCATCAACGATCAAGTGATTTCTGTCGAACAAATTACCGGAGTTTTAACTCGCTTACCCTGTGTATTTGAACAAGAACTCTTGAGTATTGTTGATACGGATCGCCCTTATGTTGCGGCTGAAATGACAGCATTTTTAGGGTCTTGGTTGGCTGATCTTTCCTGTCCAATCCTGAATAAACCAACACCGATTTGCTTAATGGGAACAAATTGGCGACCTCAACAGTGGATTTATGCAGCTTCTCAAGTGGGAATGTCTGTAGAAACTCACCATCAATATATTAGCTTAAAAACTGAACCTAAACAAGCCCAAATTCCTTCGGAGCGAGTTAGTGTAACAGTAATTGGCGATCGCTATATTGGTGAGGTTGATCCAATTTTAGGAACTCAAGCGAAAAAACTTGCTCAATTTGCAGGGATCGAGTTGTTAGTTGTTCACTATAATCATCCAGAAGCTGACGCCCATTTTATCAGTGCAGATTTATGGCCAGATCTCAAATCTTCGGAGATTACCACTGCCATTTTAGAATACTTTAGCGAGATGTAATTTATGTTAACTCTACTGTGGGGATTACCCGGAGATTCACCTTTATATACTGTTTATCAAGAGTTGAATCATCTGGGTTTTCCAACGGTATTTTTAGACCAACGGGAGATTGCACATATTGAAATTTCCCTCTCTGTCGGAAGCACAATTGCAGGTGAAATTTGTACACCTAACTTCAAAATTGATCTCAATCAAGTTACAGGAGTCTATTTACGTCCCTACGAATCTCGCCGTCTTCCGATTGTTGTCGAAGCAGGTTCTAAGAGTCGAATTTGGCAACACGCCGCAGCAGTTGATGATGCGTTACTCTCTTGGGTAGAAATGACCTCTGCATTGGTTTTAAATCGTCCCAGTGCAATGGCTTCTAATAATTCTAAACCCTACCAATTACAAAAGATTCGTCAAGCAGGTTTTCTTGTTCCTGATACTCTTGTAACAACCGATCCTGATGCAGTTTCTGAGTTTTGGAAACAGCATGGAAGTGTAATTTATAAGTCGATTAGTTCGACTCGGAGTAAAGTGTCTCGTCTGAGTCCTGAACATCACAAACGTCTGGCTAATGTGGCTTGGTGTCCGACTCAATTTCAACAATATATTCCCGGACAAGATTATCGGGTTCATGTCGTAGGTGAGGCGGTTTTTGCTTGTGCGATCGCATCAATGGCGGATGATTATCGCTATCCGGGTGATACAACGGATTATCCTCAATTAAACAGTGATGTTTTACCGCTAGAAATTGAACAACGATGCCGACAACTCGCTGCCACCCTGAAACTTCCTCTAGCGGGTATTGACTTACGGCAAACGACTGATGGTCAATGGTATTGTTTTGAGGTTAATCCGTCACCCGGTTATACATTTTATCAGCAAGAAACTCATCAACCGATTAGTTTAGCGATCGCACAGTTACTCACTCAACAACAGACACAAACGATTGAAACAGTCAACAGTATGATCGGTTAACCTCATTCAGTATGAGGCTATAGATCTACTTATTTTTTGGGGGTGTATCTTCCTTGGATTGAGGAGACTTCTTAGCTGTTGTTAAACCTGCCATTGACCAAGTTAGGCTGACCATAAATGCTTTTGCAAGTGCATTTATTTCTTTGGTTTCCTCTTTTAAGTTGTCTTCGGATTTAGAGGTAAAATTTTTGTTGATGTTGTCTTCCATGATCGTTGTCTCCTCGCTTCTAACTTGATTTTTCTCTTATTTTAGTATTATCACCTGCAATGATTAACTTTGCCGTGATAAACTGGGTTAATTTTCGTGATTGACATCACTTTAATTATCTTCAAGTCATTGAACTTTTATTCCGGAAATACTACAATTTTTCTGAAGGCTTGAGGAGGTTCGGTTTTCCGCTACTTGTCTATTTTAGCTGCTTTTATCTTAGATCAGCAACTCTTGAAAAAATATGATAAAAGTCTCATTTTCCCTAAATCCAGCTTGAAAACCACATTCTGATTTTCCATTGTTCAGGAGAGAGGGGAAGACCCAAAAAAATGGGCATCCAAAAGACAAAACCGAGTAAAATTAAACCGAGTATTGTTGCCCCAATCAAGCGTAAGTGAAAGAGATTACTCTGCAACCAGCGATCAATCCACCAAGCGAGTATGAGTCCTGCAAACACAAATGCACTCATATAATGATAGAGAAAAACGCAACGGGTGACAGTCATCCAAGGTGTCCAATTTGCTAACCAATTAACGATCAGATAGAGTAATAGCCAGAACTCCACTTTGGGGAGAAAATGGGTAGAAACATAAACTGAAGTTACAGATAAAATTGATGGGTTATTCTTTATTTTAACCCAAGTGATGATCCGTTGCCATAACACCAAAATTGTTAAAATAATTGCCCCAACAGAAAACCACCACAAGGGAGGATTTCCCATGGCATGAACATCATAAATAACCGGTGTAAAATTTGGGGGAGGAACAGTCGGATCAAGATTGGTGAGGTGATCAATTCTTTCATAAAAATAGGCGAGTGGACGCAGCGTTAAGGGCCAAGTATACCAAGCCGCACAATAGGGATGAATATCTGGCCCATTTCCTAAAGTTTTGTGGTAGTTGAGAATTGTAGTTTGCAGTTCCCAGAGTCCGGGTTCAGGACTAATTTGGAGGTGTGGAATCCAAGCAATCAAGTAAAATAAAATCGGAATCACACCTAAACTTAAAACTAATTGTAGGATTGATAACTGGGTTAAATTTTCGAGGGGAGATTGAGGAGATACAGGAGTGGGTCGATTTTCAGTAGAAGTCTGGGAAAATTGAATGATCCAAGCAATGATTAACAGTAAAACAATTCCTAAAATAAATCCTAAACCATTCCATTTTACCGCTACACTTGCACCAAAGCAGATTCCTGAACTAATTAACAGCAGCCATCGCTTGACTTTTTTTGCTTTCAATGAGAGTATAAATAGGAGTTGAGCAACTAACCCAAAAATGACAATATAAATATTATTGAGTGCATAGCGAGATTCGACTAAGAAAAAACCATCGGTGGCAATTAATAACGTCGCAAGTAAAGTATAAGTTCGACGGGAAGTGAGTTGATAAATGATCGCTCCAGAAATCATGGGAATAAATGCACCTGTTAAAGCATTCATCCAACGATAACTCCAAGTTGAAAGGGTTGAACCTGCCAAATTATTAACCGTATCTTGACCAAAGGGTAAACGAGAACCGATCCAAATTCCAATCGCAATAATGTATTGACTTAAAGGCGGATGAGCATTAAAAAAAGGAGTCTGAGTCAGATAATTGTTTGCAAATTTAGCGTAATAAACTTCATCAAAAACTAATAGATTAAATCGACTTAATCCCCAAAATCGCAACCCTAACGAGACGAGGAAAATAATCATCATTCCTAGTCTAAACCTAAACTGTGAGGAGTTAAAACGTTGTCCGTCTTGGGTCATAAGTCACGACTCAATAATAACTAAGAAAACGTTTGATGTAAGTCAACGACAATGCGACCTTTGATTTTACCCTGAAGGATTTCTGAGATTTTTTCAGGTAACTGTGTGAGAGAAATTGTTGTTGCTAATTCTTCTAAATGGGTCGGTTTCCAAATTTTAGCAAGTTTTGACCAAATTTCCAACCGTTGAGACATCGAACATTGCACCGAATCTATTCCAATTAAACGCACACCCCGCAAAATAAACGGATAAACGGTTAAGTTTAAATCCGCTCCTGCAACCAAGCCACAAGCCGTTATACAACCGCCATATCGAGTTGATTTAATCGCCGTTGCTAGCAGATTTCCACCCACCGTATCAATCACTCCCGCCCAACGTCCTTTTAACATCGATTTGTCTGTGTTATGATCAATTTCTGAGCGATTGATAATTGATTTTGCCCCTAACATTTTCAGGAAATCATGGCAGGTTGATTTTCCCGTTACCGCCACAACAGAATAGCCTAATTTTGCTAAAATTGAAACCGCTAAACTACCAACACCACCCGTTGAACCTGAGACTAAAATCTCTCCTAAATCTGGTGTAATTTCATGTTTAATTAACGCATTAACACTCAAAGCCGCAGTCAATCCTGCTGTTCCCAAAATCATACTTTCTTGTAAGCTTAATTCAGGGGGAAGCGGTACAACCCACTCAGCCGGAACTCGAATATATTCCGCAAAACCGCCCCAGGTATTCATCCCCAAATCATAACCCGTAACAATCACCGCATCATCAGGCTTGAATTGAGACACCTGGCTACTGACAATAATTCCAGCAGCATCAATACCAGGAATATGAGGAAATTGACGAGTTACACCTGGGTTTCCGGTCGCAGAGAGGGCATCTTTGTAATTTAAGCTGGAATAATGCACCCGAATTAAAACGTCTCCAGGGGGTAAATTTTCCCGGTTTAAGTCAACGACTTCTTGGGTAAAATTTTGTTCTGCGGTTTGAGTAATCCGTAAGGCTTTAAAGGTTGCCGACATGAATTTTTTGAATACAGGATGATAGTTTTGAGAAAACTGAGACTTTAACTCAATCAAGATTAAATTATCAAGTTTGCTGTCGAATCTTGTCAGGAATAACAACCGGAGAAAGTTTAGCAATTACCCGTAAATTTTGAGAGCGAATTAACTCCAGAAAATCCAAACTTGTTCGATTTTCAATTTCGGCAACTCGTTCAATTGCTTGTAACAAAGCATGAGCGGCTTCTACTTCAGAATAACCCCGTCGTTGGGCGACACGAATTGCCATTTCATCGGCTTCTAATTCAACTTGAGAACTACGGTTTGATTTCCAAATTTGAGTTAAACCCAAAGCGGCTAAACTCCCGGCTAACATCAATCCGACTGCATCTTGTTGAGAGATTTCAATGACAGTTCCCACAACTCCCGCTAAGACAACACCCTGATTAATATCCAGTTTAATCCAGCGAATATTAGACACCCAACTCACGGTTCTTAACAACAGCAAATCTCGTTGAGACCGAGATAAATTTTGCCATAGTTCAAAGTTGATAAAAATTCGCCGCATGGGTTTCCAGGGAAGCGGAAATGGGCTGTCAATGACTGTTTTTTGTTGGGGTTTACTCACCAACTGAGTCATCATTCGACCCGAAGCAGGCATCAAGTCTAATAGGTGATAAATTTCAGCATCTTGGGTCATGGGTCATCTCAATTGTTAGTTTGGAGTTTTAAGAGGAATGAGTTGTTTTTGCTGAACAGTTTGTTTCACGAATACCTCAGTTTACGGCTGATTTTGTGACGGTTAAATCGGTTTTAAGGTATCCGATAAAGCCGCAATTGCTGCATCAATTTCTGTGGTTTTTTCTTCGGTTGCAGAAACTAACAACAGAAAAATATTATTACCACTTTGACGCGCTAAAATTTTCCCTTGAATGGGTTGAGTTTTAGCCCCCATTTTTAAGGTTCCCGTCCAAGGAAGTCTAACTGAACCTGTGCCTAATTCTTGATAGGAATCGGGCTGAAATCCCTCACCTCGTTCAAAGGTTTCAATGGCAATTTGTGCTAAACTTGCATTCGGAATTTGTCGGTTACTTTCTCGGGTTTTAGCGACAACAGTATAGGCTAAATTGCCTTCGGGTGATTCAATTAATGGAAAATTTCCCGCAAAACCGACATTATATCCCTCTAAAATCCCAATCTGAAATCGACCTTGAGGATCTTTATAGTTACTCTCGCTTAACGGTAGCGGTTGAACTTCGGGAGTCGGAGGAGTGAGTACGGGGGTTGGGGTGGGTGTTGGCGTTGGAGTCGGTGATGGCGAGGGAGAAGCCGCCGGGGAAGGAGATGGTTTGGGCGTGGGAGAGGCTTGTTGGGCTTGAGTCGGTAAACCTATATTGACAACTGCAAAGGAAGATTTTATAACTTTTGAAGGTTGACCGATGAGGATTAAAATTAAAGTGGTAATTGTGGCGATCGCCATCCATGTAAAGCGGCTTTTTTTCATCGTTAAATTCCTGAGTAAAATGTGAGTTTATTTGCCAAATACCATCGGATTTCCAAAGTCAAATACACCCGCAATACACCCAGTCATTAATGTTGCTAAAGTTCCCGCCCATAATGCTTTTAAACCTAAAGCAGAGACTTCTGAACTGCGAGTCGGAATCAGAGAAGATAACCCCCCAACAAAGATACCATAGGAGGCAAAATGAGTAAAACCACACAAGACATAACTAACAATCAGCATTGTGCGATCGCTAATTCCACCGCTTGCATTCAGTTGGGCTAAAGCTTGATAGGGAGGAATATTTGTTTCGAGTAAACGTCTACCAATTAACACCGAAGCTTGCCAAAGTTCTTGCCAATCTAGAGAAACTCCCGTGATAAATGTTAACGGTAAAAATAAAGCACCCAAAATATTTTGTAGCGTAATCACTTGAAAAACATTGCCAAGCGGTTGCAGAATGATCACTTCACTATCAGCCAGACTTGCTAAGGAGGAAAACAGCAAGTTGATCAAAGCAACCATACCCAAAATCGCAATTAATGCAGCGGCAATTCCTACCGCCATTTTCACCCCATCTAATGCACCCCCAATCAAGCTATCCATGGGATTTGGACGTTGTTCTAAATCTTCTTCTGGATCTTGGGGAACCCCACCCATTGTTTTCGGTTCTCCAGTTTCGGGAACGAGGAGTTTTGATAAGACGAAACAAGCCGGAATCGTCATAATAGATGCGGAAACTAAATGTCCGGTAATCGTTGGAAAAGTCGGACGTAAAAAGCCAGCATACAGGGCTAAAACTGAAGATGCTATCGAACCAAAACAACTCGACAAAATGGCACAAAGTTCGCTGCGAGTCATATCCAGCAAGTAGGGTTTAATGGCAATAGCTGACTCAATTCCCACAAAAATATTAGCCGCACCTGCTAGAGATTCGGCTCCACTAATTCCCATTGTTTTCTGAAAAACTTGAGCAAAAACCTTGACAATCGGTTGAATAATATTTAACCGATACAGCAAGCTGATCAAACCTGCAAAGAAAATCACCTGGGGTAAAGCTCGAAACGCCAGAACATAGGTAAATCCGGGGTTAATATTGTCCGGGCCAATGCGATCGCCAGGAACCGCAACATAGGGTGTACCGATAGCCCTGGCAATCCATCGACCAGCCGGCCCAGGACCCGCCGCAAAATTGGGATCACTCACCAAAACTGAATTTGGGCCACCAAATAGAAATCTAGCCCCCGCCTCAGACGCATCTAAAATGGCGTTGAGAAAGGTACTCAGTCCTTCAACCAGTTGAGGGCCAAACACAAAGACGATCAACCCAATAAATAATTGCAAGCCAATCCCCCAAGCAATTACTTTCCAGCGAATCACATCTCTATTTTCAGATCCTAACCAGGCGATTGTACATAAGCCTGCAATTCCTAACAGAGATATCAAGTTCAACAGTGGGTTCATACCATACAACCTCTCCAGCTAAGGGCATATTGCCTTATAAAGGCTTCCATGACAAGCATATTAGCGATAAACGGACTCTAATGGATCTATCTTCTCAAGCTTGAGTCAGGCGATGAGGAGAAATTGAGGAAATTGAGGAGATCGAAAAAACTCCAAAATCCCAAATTCAACTCTTGCATTCCCAATCTTCCAAAATAGGCACACAATAGTAACAGTGTTTCTCAGATGAGCCAATTTTTGACTAATGGATGCTTTTCAGCCAACTCCGCCTGCTTGGACTAATAATGCAATTCATGCTTTTGAATTTTGCTGTCCGAATTGTTCTGCAAATTCTTTAGAAGCACAACAAGTCTGGATTAATCGTCGTTCTCCGGTATATGGTGACAATCATCGTCGTAAATGGCAAGAATTTTATCAGTGTCAATGTGGGGGGACTTGGTGGGCTTGGAGTAGCGATCGCCCGCCTTCTAATCTTAAACCTCGCGATCAGGACTTGCCAATGGAAGATTGAAATTAAGAACAATCCATTTTTTACTAGGATTATCGGTCAAGTTTTGATCAAGAATAATAAATATATTAACTAGCAACGACTGCAACTTTAAACCTTTCGTTGCTATTTTTAATTCTTACATATAGTTACGTGTTTGAGATCAGATTTAAAATCACAAAGTTCGGGGAATCCCCGAAGTTGTCGGAGTTCCCCCACTGCTCAAACTCAATGCTAGAAGCTGATTCAGGCTTTGAATTCTAGATTTGCTTCGGTGCAGTTTCTCAACCTATTCTAGAGCCATACCTCGAAAAAAGGTAACAAGCATCACTCCTTCACCGGATGAACTTGGAACGAGAAATATTAGGGTGAGTTAACATCATGGAAAGAACACTGAAGATTTTTGATGATTATCGAGTCTATGAATTTGAAGGAAATCAACCCCTGCGAGTTGTAGATACTCAAGGAAAAGTATCACAGTTAATCAAAGTATTACAGTTTACCTTAGCAGATACTTTTACTGTGGAACCAACTAACCCCATTCCTCGCGGAGACATGATTCCCCCTCGCAGCAGTCGTCGAAAAATTAATCCAGAAGGAATTAAGCTGATTAAAGCCTTTGAAGGAGTCGAACTTGAAGCTTATCTGGATGCTGTTGGTGTCCCGACCATTGGTTATGGACATACGAAAGATGTGTTTTTAGGAATGACAATTACTCAAGCTGAAGCTGAGGAATTATTGCGTCAAGATATCGAAGAATTTGAAATCGCGGTTGAAGATGCAGTGGAAGTCGAAATTAATGATCATCAATTCTCAGCATTAGTTTCATTTTGCTTTAACTTGGGAGCGGGTTCATTATTCAAGTCAACTCTCCTCAAGTTTTTAAATGTGAGAAAACTGCAAGAAGCAAGCCTTGAATTTCCTCGCTGGAACAAAGCAGGAGGTCAGCCTTTACTGGGGTTAACACGCCGACGCATGGCTGAACGAGCCTTATTTTTGGGCAAACCTTGGCAACCTTTTCTAGAATACGAACTTCTCCAATTAACTCAACCCAAAATTAAAAGTGAATACGTTCGTTATGTTCAACAAGGACTGCAAAAAGCGGGATTTGATATTCAAAAAAATGGTGTTTTTGATCTCGAGACTGATGCAGCGATGAAAAAATTTCAAGCTCAAAAAAGATTAGATCCAGATGGATTAGTTGGGCCAATCACCATCACCGAATTAGGCTTATAACCTCCCTTTAGATCCATCCATTTTCTAAAAAATAGTTGAAACTTTACATCTTGACTAGCAACCTTAAAATGAGTTAATTCAAGAGGGGGTTATTTTTGTAAAAATTAACGTTTTCTCTTGATGACTCACTTCAAATTGTACAGAAAAACAACAACAAAAATAACAAAACCATGCAATATATTCTACACTTCAAAACAGATTCCTACCTGAAACGCTTTCCTTTTACTCCCGAAAAACTCTTACCTGAACATCTCCTCGTCTATAAAGCAGGTGATGAAATTCCGATTAGTGGATACACCCTCAACTTACAAGGAAATCACATTCGAGTCATCTTAGAAGATGTTGATGTGCGTTCAGTTGCGCTCGAAGATATCGATAAACAATACTATTGTTTGGCGAGTGAAGTCGAAATCTTTAACGCAGAAGTTGCTCGCGGAAGTCGTGATGCTCAAAAATTTCCACCAACACTTCTACCCAAAGTTAATTTAGCCGTTCCTTTCCACACCCAACACAATAATAAATATAACCCGGGCGGTTCTTGTAATGTGACTTGTATCGCCATGATCTTGAAATATTACGGAATTGATTCTCGCACTAAAACCGATCTTGATCAAGATGTTCAACTCGAAGATGTTCTCTATCTCAAAACGTCTCAATGGGATAAAGAAAATGGATTTTTTGGAAGCGAACAAGCACGTCATAAACCTCTATTTTTAATGCGATTGTTGCGGGAGTGGGGACAAAAATATGGTCAAGGTGCATTACAAAATTCCCATTTCAAAGAATTCGCGTCTGAAAATGAGATTAAACAGCATATTGCTTCCGGAAATCCAGTTGTCATTCATGGCTACTTCACCCACTCTGGTCATATTATTGTTGTCAAAGGTTATGACGAGACAACCAACGAATGGATTTGTAATGATCCCAACGGAAAATGGTTAGGATATCAAGGCGGATACGATAAAAATGCTAGCGGTGAAAATGTGCGTTATAGCTACGATAATATTAACGAAGTTTGTCATATTGGTGGCGGAATTTGGTGTCATTTTCCGGTTCCTCGGGTGTTGCGTTTGAAGCAAAAATTCATAGAAGGTTCGGACGTTATTCAGGTACAAACCGCATTAAAAAAACTGGGTTACTTGGTAGACCAAAACGGAGTATTTGACAAAAAAACCGATGATGCTATTAAGCAGTTTCAACAAGAAAAAAACTTAACTGTTGATGGTGTTGTTGGCCCCGCAACTTGGGCAAAATTGCTTGTAAGTTTTGCTTAAATTTTGACCTCTCCCCGAAACCCTTCTCCTGCTTTGCAACTTTTAGTTCAATCTTGACCTCTCCCCCAACCCCTCTCCTGCGAGGCGAGGGGAGTAAGGAGAAAGAACTCAAAAAGATTAAAACTGATTTAGAATTGCTACAGATGAATATCCGCTTGTTTAGCAATTTTATTCAATCCAAAAACACTCAAAAGGAACACAAAACATGACCACTAACCTCTACGCTTTACTCATCGGAAATGACTGCTATCTTCCCAACAAATTACCGGATGGTGGTAGCTTTGGAAGTTTAAAAGGTTGCGTTCGAGATATTACGTTAGTTGAGGAATATCTCAAGAATAGCTACAACCTCAAAGACGAGAATTTATTAAAATTAACCTCTACCAATGATCCAAATAATCCCAATCAACCCTTAGAAGATTCGAGCCTATGGCCAAGTTATAAAAACATGATCGCCAAATTCCAACAAATCACAGAAATGGCTCAACCCAATGACCGAGTTTATATTCATTATTCCGGTCATGGGGGACGTACACCAACAAATTATCCAGATTTAAAAGGTGATCAGGGAGTTGATGAAACCTTAGTTCCAAATGATCTTGGTATGGAAGAAGGGCAATATTTGCGGGATTTAGAGTTAGCCGAATTGCTGCAAAACATGGTCAAAAAAGGATTAATTGTTACCGTTGTATTGGATAGTTGTCATTCGGGGGGAGCAAGCCGAGATGAAGAAAATCAAGATTATGATGTTCGCGGTTTAAATATTATTGACACTACTCCACGACCAACAGAAAGTTTAGTTGCTTCTCCCGAAAAATTAATGCAAACTTGGGAGAATTTAACAGCAGGAGGACGCAACGTTACAGCAGCAGGTTTGCTTCCTCAACCCAAAGGTTATACGCTGTTAGCAGCCTGTCAGGATAATCAATCTGCTTACGAGACAACTTTTGAAGGTCAACGTCACGGAGCGATGACCTATTGGCTGATTAATTCCCTCAAAAAATTGGGATCAGAAATCACCTATCAATCCCTTCATAATCGCTTGCTAGCTAATATTAACAGCGATAATAATAAGCAAACTCCGATGTTGCATGGTGAAGGCGATCGCTTATTTTTAAGCAGTGAAGGAACATCCTATCAATTGGCGGTTCCGGTGATGAATATCGATGCCGCTAAAAACCGAGTACAGTTGCAAGTTGGGGAAGCAACGGGTGTGTCTAAAGGTGCAGAATTTGTGATTTATTCACCCGGAATTAGCGATTTTAGTCAAACGGATAAACGAGTCGCAATTGTTAAAATTGCAGAAGTCGGCGCGGTCGAGTCTTGGGCAGAAATTAAACAATTTTTCGGTGAAAATACATTTGAAAACATCGAAAAAGGAGCCAGTTCATTACTTCTAAATCCCGGCGTTAAACTGGTTAAAAAAGTTCGTTTATTACCGACAGCTTCAGACTTCTCTGAACTAGAAAACGTCAAATCAACCGTTCAAGGTCATAATTGTATTGAGTGGGTATCCGGCGATCGCGTTGGCGATGATTTTGCCTATCAAGTTCGTATTAATGAAAGCGGCGAGTATGAAATCCTCAATAAAGTAGGAGAACCAATTTCTAACATTCGACCCGCTTTAAAAGTCGATGAACCCCAAGCCGCAGAAACTCTGATGAAACGTTTAGTTCATCTGGCTAAATATCAAACCGTAATGCAGCTTGATAACAACGATCCAGCATCAAAATTAGCTGGAAAAATTAAAGTCGAATTGTGCAAAGCAGGAGAAGGACGCGAACTTATACCTTTCGATGAACCCGGTAATATTCCCACTGTCGATGTCGATGAGTTCGTCTATCTTCGTATTCGCAATGAGTCTCCTCAAAATCTCAATATTGCTGTACTTGCAATGCAGCCAGATTGGAGTATTGGTAAGCTTCATCCTGATGGTGCAGACTATGAAATTTTAGAACGTGGACAAGAAACTCTTGTTCGTTTCAATACCAGTCTTCCAGAAGGTTATACAGAAGGGGATGACATTCTTAAAGTCTTTGCAACGGCTAAAGGAACGAGTTTTGATTGGTTACAATTACCCGCCTTAGATCAGCCAAAAATTGAAATAACGGGTAAATCAGCGAGTAATCCTCTTGAAGAATTATTCTCTGCGATCGCAGATGAAAACCCCGATCCTAAGAATGTAACTCGTGCAGTTTTTGCGAGTGATGAATGGACAACAGAACAGGTTAAATTAGTGGTCAAAGAAAGTCTCTAATTTCCGTCCAAAAATCCCCCCAAACCCCCTTTTATCCCCCTGGCCATCAAAAGGGGGAGGTTAGGCCATTTCAGTCCCCGATTATTGGCCCCCAGTCAAGAAGGTTTGGGGGGTTCATGGCCAATTTCGGATCAAGTTAATATGTCGCATATTTGTGTGACTTTACCGTTGGAATTAATTTGAAGATACTTAAAGTATTAGCTAGATTAGAGTCCCCGTTTAATTAGGAATTAAGTTTGTGATCAAGAATTTATTTATGAGCGAACAATCCAACCCTAACCAACGTTTAAATATTGATGGTGCATCCATAGAAGGCTCTCAAATTGGCCAGGCTGGACGTGACCTCATTCAGACTGTAACGGTCTATGAAAGTTTGAGTTTTGCAGGTTTATTTCGTCGAGAAGTTAAACCCCCAACCCAACAAGAATATCGCTTCCGACAAAAACTGCTCAACGAAGTTAAAGAGTTTTGGGTGGAGAATGTTTTAGAAAGGTCATTGCATAATAAGGCGATAATTGAACTCGGACTGGAAGAACGACCCGATTTGGTAGAGCGTCCTTTTAGTAATGTTCAAATCTCCCCAGATGAGTCCAAACAATCTTTATCTATACATCGAGGAATCACCACTGCATTTAATCGGATGGGAGAAGGGCGAACGCTGCTGATTTTGGGTGAACCCGGCGCCGGAAAAACAACGGTATTGTTGAAATTAACGCGGGATTTAATCGCTCGAACTTCGGACAATTTGAATCAGCCAATACCTGTGGTTTTTAACTTATCTTCTTGGGCGAAAAAGCAGCAAAAAATCGCCGATTGGTTAGTGGATGAACTTCAGAGCAACTATGGCGTTTCTAAGTCTTTGGGTAAAGCATGGGTAAAAGACCAACAATTGTTACTTTTACTGGATGGTTTGGATGAGGTGCGAGCCAAACATCGAGAAGCTTGTGTAGAAGCCATCAATGAGTTTATGCAAAACTATGGGTTAACTGAGATGGTCGTCTGTAGTCGAATAAAAGACTATCAAGCCCTCTCAAATCGTCTACAAGTGCGGGGTGCTATCTGCGTTCAACCTCTGACATCAAAACATATTAATCAGTATTTAGACGAAGCAGGGGAACAACTTCAGGGAGTCAAAACTCTATTGCAACAAGATACAGCGATGCAGGAAATGATGAAATCTCCCCTGACTCTCAGTATTGTCAGCATGGCTTACAAAGATATCTCTGTTGAAAATTTACAGCAATTCGGTTCCATTGAAGAACGTCGTCGCCATCTTTTTGAAACTTATATTGAGCAAATGTTTCAGCGTCATGGTCGAGCTATGAGGATGAAATATACGCCAGAAAAAACCAAACATTGGATCGGTTGGCTGGCGACTCGGATGGTACAGGAGTCTCAAACTGTATTTCTCATCGAAAAAATACAACCTTCTTGGTTGGAAATAAAAGCAGAACGTATCTTTTATCGGATTACCAGTGGATTAACTTCTGGGGTAATTTTTGCGGTAATTGTTGGGCTAATTTTTGGACCTATTTATAAGCAGATTTCTGGGGGATACTATGGGTCAAGTTCTGCGCCCATTTTAGGAAAGCTTTTAGGAGCAATTCCTGGGCTGATCTTAGGGCTGATTGTAGGACTATATGAAGGAGAAATAAAAACCGTTGAAAGCTTAAAATGGTCGGGTAAAGAATTTCAAAACAGTCTGAAGAAAGGGCTGATTTTGGGAGGGCTTGGATGGGTAACTTTTGGAGTAATTTTTCAGCCAATTGGAGGGCTATGTTATGGGCTAAGTTCTGGACTATTGTACTGTATCAATCAAGGAGTAAAAGGAGCAGAAGTAGAGAACAAAAAGGTTTCAAATCAAGGAATAAAAACATCTGTTTTTAACGCTTTAATTATTGGTAGCATCGGAATGGTTATGGGAGGAGCAGTCGGATTTTTGGCTTCACAATTTTTTTATTATGTAGAGGATAGTTTTTGGATTTGTCTAGGAGGATTTTGCCTGGTTTTGGGACTAATTATCGGAGGCTGGAATGCTTGTATTAAACATTTAACTTTGCGTTCAATGCTATATAAAAAAGGTGTTGCACCCTGGAATTATGCTCGTTTTCTGGACTACGCGACAGAACTAATATTCCTGCAAAAAGTTGGGGGCGGTTACATCTTTATTCACCGGATGCTACTCGAACATTTTGCTCAAGTTGAACCGGAACAAGTTCCAGAAAGTTCGGTGAAAGTTTCTCAGTCAATAGATTTGATTAATGCGGTTAACTCAGAAGAACTTGAGACTTTAAAAACCGTTAAGGCGTTAGAACCCGAATCAGTCTCTAATAAAATTTGTGGAAATTGCCAACATGAAAATCTACCTCACTTTAACTTTTGTTCCAAGTGTGGAACCGCACTAAATTATGATCTTATTTCTAACTAAACTCGTAACATCAAGGAGATTTAACCATGAAGACTATTTTGATTTTATTATCCAATCCCAAAAATTCTGTTCAGTTACGTTTGGGAGAAGAAACACGCGAAATCAAAGAAGCATTGAAACAGTCAAAAAATAGAGAACAATTTCAAGTGGAGAGTGAGTCAGCCGTTCGGGTGAAAGATTTGCGACGAGCATTATTAGAATATGAACCTGCAATTGTTCACTTTTCGGGTCATGGTTCTGGGAGTAACGGACTGATATTAGAAAATGATTCGGGAGAAACTCAACTCGTCAGTAGTGAGGCTTTAGCCAAGCTGTTTAAACAGTTTCAACAAGAAGTTCAATGTGTTGTTCTCAATGCTTGCTACAGCGAAGAACAAGCCCAAGCTATCCATGAATATATTGATTGTGTGGTGGGGATGAATAAAGCGGTTGGAGATGTTGCGGCGATTAACTTTTCGACGGCGTTTTATGAAGCTTTGGGCGCCGGAAAAACCTATGATCAATGTTTCAACTTTGCTTGCAATGCTATTGATTTAGAAGGAATACCGGAGTCGGATACCCCACAAATTCGGTATCGTCCTCGACATTATATTTCCGATATTCAGGACGCTAAAGAAACTCAAAATAAAGATAATTCATCCTCTCAACCTATGTCTGAACAACCTAAATCTCAATCTATGAACTTTAGTGGCGGGACTTTTTCAAAAGTTCAATTGGGTCAAGCCGGACGCGACCTGACTCAAACTCAAAAGTTCAATTCCGATAACTCTGAAAAACAACTAACCGTTACAGAAGTTGTAACGTTAATTCAGAAAATTGAGGCGATTTTTCGCAATTCAGATTTACCCGAAAAACAGCAGGAAAAAGCTCTAAATTACCTAGAAAATACTCAAGAAGCAGTTCGGGAAGACGAACCCGATAAAACTTATGCAGCCAAAAGCTTACAAAAAGCCACCAAAGTTCTCAAAGACTCTAATGTGTGGCTTCAATTCCAGCCCAAATTAGAACCTTTATTCACTGAGTTAGAGCCTTGGTTAGAAGTTGAAGCTAAAACCTTATCTAATTCTTGATTGTCCAGATTTTTACTTTAAAAGCAGGAAATTATGACTCAAGAAACCCACTCAAACCAACGCTTGAATGTTGATGATGCTTCCATAAAAGAGTCCCAGATGGGTCAAGCTGGACGGGATTTAACTCAGACGGTCGTCTACAATTATTATTATGAAAAACGCACCGTTACCACATCCACTGAAGATGATTTCGATGATAACTTAATCTGTCCCTATCAAGGTTTATATCATTTTAGTTACGAGAATTCAGAATATTTCTTTGGGCGGGAAGTCTTTGTCGAAGAACTCTTTGAATATACCGAAACCCGCAATTTTATTCCCGTGTTGGGTGCGTCTGGGAGCGGTAAATCTTCGGTAATTTTAGCGGGATTAGTGCCGAAATTGGTTCAAGCTGGACGCTGGCAATTTACCCATTTTAGACCGGGAAATGACCCTTTTAATGCACTCGCACAAGCGTTAGTTCCGCTCTATGAACCGAATTTGAATAAAACAGAACTCATTGCACAAGCGCGTCAATTAGCGGGATATTTTAAAAACAATACTGTTTTATTATCCGATGTTTTTGCAACAATACAACAGAATAATCCTCAAAATCGGACTTTATTAATAGCCGACCAATTTGAGGAACTTTACACCCTTTGTCCCGACGAAAAAATCCGTCGTCAATTTCTAGATACACTGTTAAACACTTTTAAATCTTTCGCGGAACAATCTTCTTTATCAACGGTGTTAGTTGCCACGATGCGGGCGGATTTTCTCGGAAATGCGCTTTCTTATCGACCTTTAGCTGATGTCTTGCAAAAAGGTAATATTATGCTGGGGCCGATGAATGAAAATGAACTGCGAGATGTGATTGAAAAACCCGCCCAAAAATTGGGGGTGAGTTTTGAACACGGACTGGTTGAACGCATTCTCGATGATGTGGATAAAGAACCGGGAAATTTACCCTTATTAGAATTTGCTTTAACTGAACTTTGGAAAAAACGCCAAGGTAAACAATTAACCCATAAAGCCTACGAAGATATCGGAGAAGTTTCCGGCGCCTTAACGGGTTATGCTGATGAGAAATTTAGTAAACTTAAACCAGAAGAACAGCAACAAGTTCGGCGAATATTTGTGCAGTTAGTGCAACCGGGGGCGGGAACAGAAGACACCCGCAGAGTCGCGACTCAGGCCGATTTCAACGAGAGCAATTGGGATTTGGTCAAACAATTAGCAGATGCGCGGTTAGTTGTCACCAGTCGTACAGAAAATAATGCCGAACAAGAAACCGTTGAAGTCGTCCATGAAGCTTTAATTAGAAATTGGGGGCAACTGAGGAAATGGATGGAAGTAGACCGAGAATTTAGAACCTGGCAAGAACAACTGCGTTCGGCAAAGAAACAATGGGAAGAAAACCATCGAGATCAAGGTTCTTTGTTACGAGGAGCGGCTCTACTAAAAGCAGAAGAAAAACTGCAAGAGCGTCCCGAAGATTTAGAAGCTGAGAAACTTTTTATTCAGGAGAGTATTCAAGATCGCGATCGCCTCCAACAACAGGAGGAAGAACGAAAAGAGCAATTAGCCAAAGCACAGAAAGAAGCTCTAGAAGCATCGCAAGCCAGGGAAGCACAACAAAAACAAGCCAACAAAAAGCTGCGGATAGGAGCAATATTTCTCAGTGTTTTATCAGTGGCCGCGATCGCTGCTGCTGTAGGGGCCTGGTATCAGACTGTACAAGCCCAGAAGCAGACAAAAAATGCACAACTGAATCTAGCAAATTCTCTCGGTCAAACTTCTAAGGCTCAATTGACTGAAGGAAAGGATTTAGAGGCTTTTTTGGAAGCCATTCGAGCCGGGAAAATCTTGCAAAAATACCGAGCCAAAGACCCACAGGTGTTGGGTGCTTTAATCGGTAATGTTTATGAAGGCAGGGAGCGGAACCGTTTGCTGGGACACCGTAGCCCAGCCTATAGCCTCAGCATCAGTAGTGATGGCAAAACCATTGTTTCTGGCAGTTGGGACTACACCATCAAAGTCTGGAATAGAGAAACCGGAGCAGAAATCCGCACTCTCAAAGGACATGATAACTATGTCTGGAGCGTCAGCATCAGCAACGATAGCAAAACCATTGTTTCTGGCAGTGGTGACAACACCATCAAAGTCTGGAATCTTGAAACCGGAGAATTAATCCGCACTCTCACCGGACACCGTTACGGGGTCAGAAGCGTCAGCATCAGCAACGATAGCAAAACCATTGTTTCTGGCAGTGATGACAAAACCATCAAAGTCTGGAATCTTGAAACCGGAGAATTAATCCGCACTCTCAAAGGACACGATAGGGAGGTCAGTAGCGTCAGCATCAGCAACGATAGCAAAACCATTGTTTCTGGCAGTGATGACAAAACCATCAAAGTCTGGAATAGAGAAACCGGAGCAGAAATCCGCACTCTCACCGGACACCGTTACGGGGTCAGAAGCGTCAGCATCAGCAACGATAGCAAAACCATTGTTTCTGGCAGTGGTGACAACACCATCAAAGTCTGGAATCTCCAAACCGGAAAAGAAATCAGCAATCTCACCGGACACAATGGCCAGGTCTGGAGCGTCAGCATCAGCAACGATAGCAAAACCATTGTTTCTGGGAGTGAAGACAGCACCATCAAAGTCTGGAATCTTGAAACCGGAGAAGAAATCCGCACTCTCAAAGGACATGATAACCATGTCTGGAGCGTCAGCATCAGCAACGATGGCACCATTGTTTCTTGCAGTTGGGACAACACCATCAAAGTCTGGAATCTTGAAACCGGAGAAGAAATCCGCACTCTCACCGGACACGGTGGCCAGGTCTATAGCGTCAGCATCAGCAACGATAGCAAAACCATTGTTTCTGGGAGTGATGACAACACCATCAAAGTCTGGAATCTCCAAACCGGAGAAGAAATCCGCACTCTCACCGGACACGATAACCCGGTCACAAGCGTCAGCATCAGCAACGATAGCAAAACCATTGTTTCTGGGAGTGAAGACAACACCATCAAAGTCTGGAATCTTGAAACCGGAGAAGAAATCCGCACTCTCAAAGGACACGGTAGCTATGTCAGAAGCGTCAGCATCAGCAACGATAGCAAAACCATTGTTTCTGGCGGTGATAACAACACCATCAAAGTCTGGAATAGAGAAACCGGAGAATTAATCCGCACTCTCACCGGACACAATAGCCTGGTCTATAGCGTCAGCATCAGCAACGATAGCAAAACCATTGTTTCTGGCAGTTGGGACAACACCATCAAAGTCTGGAATCTGGAAACCGGAGAATTAATCCGCACTCTCACCGGACACGGTAACCCGGTCAATAGCGTCAGCATCAGCAACGATAGCAAAACCATTGTTTCTGGCAGTTGGGACAACACCATCAAAGTTTGGAATAGAGAAACCGGAGAATTAATCCGCACTCTCACCGGACACGGTAGCCGGGTCTCAAGCGTCAGCATCAGCAACGATAGCAAAACCATAGTTTCTGGCAGTTCAGACAACACCATCAAAGTTTGGAATCTGGAAACCGGAGAATTAATCCGCACTCTCACCGGACACGGTAGCCCGGTCTCAAGCGTCAGCATCAGCAACGATAGCAAAACCATTGTTTCTGGCAGTGCAGACAACACCATCAAAGTCTGGAATATAGACTTTGACTGGTTAATGGAGCGTAATTGCGATTGGGTGAGGGATTATTTGCAGCATAATGCTCCAGAGAAGGATAAGGGGGTGTGTGAGGGTGTCGGGAGCTTTTAGAAGTCAGAAGTCTGAAGTAGACGAAAACAAGCTTTCAGCGTCCATGTAGTGCTATAAGTTCTAGTTTTAACTGAGGTACATTGAATCATATCTACTCAAAAAATAAAGGATTAAAAAGGATGATCAAACAACTCACAACTGATATCCAACCAGAAATTACCTACCCAGACAGTGACGGTCAACCGATGGCAGATAATACAAAACAGTTTCGCTGGATCGTGAAAATCAAAGAAAACCTAGAAATATTATTTGCTGAAGTTGCCGATGTATTTGTTGCTGGAGATCTCCTCTGGTATCCCGTCCAGGGCAATAATAAAATTCGGGTTGCTCCTGATATTATGGTGGTTTTTGGCAGACCCAAAGCTGACCGTGGTTCTTATCAACAGTGGGAAGAAGACAATATTGCACCCCAGATCATCTTTGAGATTTTATCGCCGGGAAACCGCCCTCAAGAAATGATGAACAAGCTGCTATTTTACCAATATTATGGCGTAGAAGAATACTACGTTTATGATCCTGATGATATCAATCTTACAGGTTCAATTCGAGTTGAGAATCGCTTAGAAATCATCGAAGAAATCAATGATTGGGTGAGTCCCCGTTTAGGAATTCGCTTTCAACTCACACCCGAAACATTGGAAATTTATAGACCGGATGGAGACAAGTTTCTGACTTCGGTTGAATTAGACCAACTGAGAAGACAAGAAAAACAACGGGCTGACCAACAACAGCAACGGGCTGACCGACTAGCAGCATTACTTCGGGAAAGAGGGATCGATCCGGATGAATTATTGTAGATTTTAGCGACTTTATCTAAATCTTTAGTGTACTCCTTTTACTTTATGCAATTATGGAAAAACAATCTTCTTTCTACGCTTTACTCATGGGGATTAACTATTATTCCCCTAATACTTTACCTAACGGTTCATCCTACAAAAGTTTGAAAGGATGTGTGCGGGATATTAACCAAGTCGAAGATTTTCTCAACCAATTAGCCACACGTCCGAACAAAATTGTTAAACTGACTGCATCCAACCCAGAAAACAACTCACCCGTTGAACCTCCCGAAAAATTACCGACTTATGAAAATATTGTCAAATCCTTTCAACATATTACTCAAATAGCGAACCCAGGCGATCGCATTTATATTCACTATTCGGGACATGGCGGACGCGCAAAAACCATTTATCCAGAATACAAAGGAGAATCTGGACAAGATGAAACCCTCGTTCCGACTGATATTGGTAACGAAAACGGACGCTATTTGCGAGATTTAGAATTTGCCTATTTATTACAGCAAATGGTCGATAAACAATTACAGGTTACTGTTGTTTTAGATAGTTGTCATTCGGGCGGTACAACCAGAGGGGAAGATGAAGATGTTCGAGGTTCAGGTATTGTTGATAACACAGTTCGTCCTCTAGAAAGCTTGGTTGCATCTTCCGAAAAATTGATTGCAAATTGGCAAAATATCACCGGACAAACCCAACAAAAGGCGGGAACTCGCAGTAGTGTTTTTATGAAGGGAATGTTACCGGAAGATGCCAAAAAAGGTTATGTATTGTTGGCGGCTTGTCGTCCCCATGAGGCGGCTTATGAATGTGCTTTTGAGGGAACAGAACGGAATGGGGCGTTGACCTATTGGCTATTGAAAACGTTAACGCCAGACCCCTCTAAACTGATGATTACCTACCAAATGTTACAGGATTATATCAAGCCAAACATTAACAATCAATTCCGTCAGCAAACTCCCATGTTAATTGGTGAAGGCGACCGCTTAATTTTTGGATGGGAGTCTATTCCGAGTGAATATACCGCCAATGTGACTGATATTAAAACCGGAAAAAAACAACGAATTGAATTAAATGTTGGGGAACTTCAAGGTTTAGAAAGAGGGGCTGAATTTACTCTTTATCCCTTTGGAACAACAAGTTTTTCAACAAAACAACAGTTAGCTTTAGTTAAACTAATTTCAGTTCAAGGATCGACTTCTTTGGGAGAAGTTCAGACGGTTTTTTCGGAACAACCAATTAAAAGAGGTGATTGGGCAATGTTGACTTTAGTTTCCTCCAATTTAATCCGCAAAGTTTACCTACTAGAAAATGATACCTTACCGGAGGAAATTAATCAACAGGTTGCGTTACAAAACGTCAAAACTTCAATTTTTATGAAAACGTGGATTGAGTTTGTTGATGAGGTTGAACAAGCTGATTATTTTGTTCGCGTGACAATTTTAGATGCAGAAAAAGCCGCAAAATACCAAGCGGAAGTGAACGATATTATTTATGAAGTTTGCGACAACACTCAAACACCTATTCTGTTACGCCCTGCGTTGAAAGTCAATGAATCTCGATCAGCTTATAACGTCACAAAACGTCTGATTCATTTGTCTAAATATCAAGCCGTTGAAAATCTAAAAAACCACGATCCTTGTTCAGAGATGGGTGATAAAATCGCCGTTCGTCTAACAGCACAACCCGATCCAAATCTAGTTTTAAACTCCGCAGAAAATCCAACTGAAATCACGATAACTGAAAATAAAACCTATTCGTTAGAAATTCAAAATCACTATTCACAACCCGTTTATGTCGCCGTGTTCAATTTACAGCCAAATTGGGCAATTTCTTCTGTTTTATCGGAAACTCCCGGACGGGGGATGGTTATATCCCTCGACCCCAAACAAAAAGAAACAATTCCTTTACCAAATCTTGAAAAAAAAGAAAATTGGCAGAATATTTATAAAGTTTGTGTTAGTGTTGATGATACTAACTTTCGGTTCTTGGAATTACCTCCTCTCGATCAACAGAAACAACCAGTACGAGACACGCCTAAAAATCCCCTAGAACAACTGTTACAAGAAATGACCGCAGAACAACCGCCCGATCGCAATGTAACCCCAGCACCGTTACCCAGTTCAAGGTGGACAGTTGTTCAATTTACGGTTAATTAAAATTAGAACGAACAAACCCAACTCGGCAAAGCTTTTGACTCCTCAACACTCTGAATATTGCCCCCATAATTGGGGGTTTGGGGGCTAATATCAATCATTTTTCTATCACTTTCTCCCAACTCGAACAAATCGTTTCCCCGACAGACTTGGCGATTTTTTGAACAATTAACGTTGACACAATCGCTGCAACTGCGGGTGCTAACCCAAAATTCGCCACTAAAATAGGCGTAATTAAACTGGCGGCTTTTGTTGTATTTTCGTTCATTGCCGTTTCAATCGTTTGCAACATTTCTCCCTGATCTCCGAAGGGATTTCCACACAACAAATCATAGGATTCTGCATTCAATTTTGTTAATAAACGTTCACCCATTGCCAACGCTTTATCCGCCATCGGCCCTCTCGGAACCCCTCCCCGACTCACTTCTTCTAAATCATCAATGGCACCCCGTTCATTCAAATTATCTCCCAATTCTTGTATATACGTCCCCAATTTTATCTTGAGTTCGTCTTCGTCAAACTGTTGCAAATTCTCGATTAATTCATTAATATTTGACACATTAATTAACCTCGTTATTGTGTATTTTAAATAAGTGGGATAGGGCGGGTTTATTAAAGTTGTTTATTGGCTAAATCTATGCGAACTCACCCCTACTATGAACTTAAGGCTATTTAAAACTTCCTTTTCCCTTTCCTCGTAGGAGAGGGTAGCCAGAGGTACTGCATAAGCTCATCCTACAATTTACTACAAATTTGGCTGTATCGCCATTTTTTTATTACGATTTATACTCAACTGACTTGAAATCTAGAGATTCCCTTGAAAAACTGAGTTCTTGCGTGTATTTTTGAGATATTAAATAATTCAGGGATCTATCTATGCCAAGACCTAACTATGGCCCACAGTCCCAAAAACGGACAAAGTGCCTTTTGGAAGTCTTGATCACCTACGCCAATGGAGAGTTTGAAGAATGCGATCGCTTTGAGTCTCAAATTCAGGTAAACTGGCAAACTGAAAAGCAGTTAGTTATCCGTACAAAGGTGAGATATCTCGAAGCCTTGATAGCCGAGACAGGAACAAAAGAAAAGTTAAATTGTACTCAACTCAAAGATAGTCTAAAACGTCTCAAAGATTTTCTCGAAATATTAGAAGATAATCGCTGTTCGACTCAAGGATCAGATAGCTGGCATTTTACTTTAAAATTGTGGCATCATCGCCTTGATCTTCCCGGAAATTTAGTAGAATTTGATCGACAGTGGGAACAACGACGTTCACCGAAATCTAAGCAGTCAACCCGGGAAGTAACCCGAACACAAACGACTGAAATCTTACCCAACAATAATATTAGTATCAATCAAGTTAGTTCGCGTCAAGATTGGGGAGAAGCACCCAATTGTGTAGAATTTTATGATCGGCAAACTGAACTTTCTACTCTCACGAATTGGATTTTAGAACAGCGCTGTCAATTAGTCACCGTGTTGGGAATGGGAGGAATGGGAAAAACTGCCCTTTCGGTGAAACTAACCCAACAAATTCAAGGCGAATTTTCGGGATTAATTTGGCGAAGTCTCCGCAATGCACCGCCTCTTGAGAAATTACTAACTGAGTTAATTAAATTCGTCTCCAATGAACAATTAACTCAACTTCCCCAAACGGTTGATGAACAAATTTCTACCTTAATTCAATATCTGCAAAACTCTCGTTTTTTACTGATTTTAGATAACGTTGAATCAATTCTTGACAGCAACAAACGGGTGGGGAGTTATCGAGATAGTTATGAACGTTACGGACAACTGTTTAGAAGTATTGGAGAAACACAACATCAAAGTTGTTTGCTATTAACCAGCCGATAAAAACCCCGAGGAATTGGATATCGAGAGGGAAACAATCAACTGATTCGTTCTTTGCAACTCGAAGGTTTACAAGATGCTGGTCAATATATTTTACAAGAAAAAGGCTTTGAAATATTGCCAGAATATGCTAAAATATTAATTGAATCCTATGCTGGAAATCCTCTCGCCTTAAAAATTGTCTCGACCACAATCGCCGAACTGTTTGAGGGAGATGTTTCTCAGTTTTTAGCGGAAGGAACAATTATTTTTGGAGATATTGCAGACTTACTCGATCAACAGTTTAGTCGCTTATCCTCTCTCGAACAACAGGTGATGTATTGGCTAGCTATTCATCAAGAATGGATGTCTTTTTCTCAACTCAAATACGCTTTAGTAACTTCTTTTTCTCAACGAGACTTATTAGAAGCCCTAGACTCTTTACAACAGCGATCGCTGATCGAAAAACAATCCGCCCAATTTACACAGCAACCCGTTGTAATGGAGTATATCACCGAACAACTGATCGAGAGAGTCTTTGCAGAAATCACCACAGGAGAAATTAATCTTTTTGAAACTCATGCTTTAATAGAAGCCCAAACCAAAGACTACTTAAGAACCGCCCAAATTCGTCTTATTCTCAAACCTCTCAGCGAAAAATTATTAACCCTATTTTCTCATTCTGAAGCCGTCTATCAATGTTTAACCCAACGCTTAGAACAATTGCGATCGCGTTCCGTTCAAAAACGAGGATATGCAGCCGGAAACCTTCTCAATCTTCTGATAGAATTAAAATTATCCCTCAGTGATTTAGACTTTTCCAATTTAACCGTTTTGCAAGCCTATTTACAAGGTGTAAATTTACATCGAGTCAACTTTTCCCACGCCGATCTCAATCAATGTGTATTCACTCAAACAGTGGGCGGTGTATTATCAATTTCCCTCAGTCCCAATGGTGAATTATTAGCCACTGGAATTGATGAAGATATTGTATTTTGGCAAACCAAGGCAGGTCGATCTTTATCTATTCTTCCCGGACATAAAGCTTGGGTTATGGCTGTTAGTTTTAGTCCGGATAGCAATATTCTCGCCAGTGGAAGCAATGACCAAACCGTTCGACTTTGGGATGTAAAAACAGGTCAATGTTTGAAAACCTTACGAGGTCATAAGAGTCGAGTTCAGTCTCTCACTTTTAGCCAAGATGGGAAAATGATCGCGAGTGGAAGTAACGATAAAACGGTTCGACTTTGGGATGTAGAAACCGGAAAATGTTTACAGGTTTTAAAAGGTCACTATCGACGAATTTTAGCAATTGTGTTTCATTTAAAATACGGTTTAGTGATCAGTTGTGGTGAAGATGAAACGGTGAGATTTTGGAATATTACCACCGGAAAATGTGTGCGGGTTTTAAAAACACAAGTCAATTGGATGTCTTCAATTGCACTTCATCCAGAGGGTGAAATATTAGCAACAGCAAGTGATGGAAATACCGTTAAATTTTGGGATGTAGAAACCGGAAAATGCACGAAAATATTAGCCGGATATCAAGAACGAGTTTGGGCGGTAGCGTTTAGTCCAGACGGTCAAAAATTTGCAACCGGAAGCAATGATCAGACGATTAAAATCTGGAATTTTAGTACAGGTGAATGTGTCAAAACCTTACAAGAACATCGTCATTTAGTGTGGTGGGTTGGGTTTAGTCCAGATGGTCAAACGTTAATCAGTGTGAGTCAAGATCAAAGTGTTAAATTTTGGCAAGTCGCTTCGGGTCAATGTTTAAAAACCCTAGATGCTTATAGTAATTGGGTGTCGTTTGTGACGTTTAATCCTGATGGTAAACTGTTAGTCAGTTGTAGTGAAGATGGTTTAGTCAGACTGTGGAATATTCATACTAAAACCTGCGAAAAAACCTTAACAGGTCATACAAATATTGTCTCCTCAGCCGCCTTTCATCCCCAGGGTAAACTATTAGCAACAGCCAGTGATGACAGTACCATTAAACTCTGGAATGTGACCACTGGAGAATGTCTAAAAACCCTTTGGGGTCACGAAAGTTGGGTGCATTCGGCGAGTTTTAGTTGTCAGGGTTTATTGGCGACAGGAAGCCGCGATAAAACCATTAAAATTTGGGATATTGAAACTGGAGAATGTTTACAAACTTTAGCCGGACATTTACATCGGGTGAAGTCGGTGGCGTTTAGTCCTTGTGGTCAAATATTGGCAAGTGGAAGTGATGACCAAACCCTAAAAATTTGGGATATAAAACAGGGAATTTGTTTACAAACTTTGTCTGAACATACGGACTGGGTATTGGGTGTGGCGTTTAGTCCAGATGGTAAAATGTTGGCGAGTGCAGGAGGCGATCGCACAGTTAAACTCTGGGAAATACAAACGGGAAACTGTGTGCAAACATTAAGGGGACATCGACAACGAGTGCGGTCAGTTGGGTTTAGTTATGATGGGAGTAAAGTAGTCAGTAGCAGTGATGATCATACGGTAAAAGTGTGGAATTTGACCACTGGAGACTGTGTTTATACTTGTCATGGACACAGCCAAACCGTTTGGTCTGTCGCCTGTTCTCCTGAAGGTCAAATTTTTGCCAGTGGTGGTGATGATCAAACGATTAAATTGTGGGAAATGACAACGGGAGAATGTCTAAATACGATGATTTTAGCCCGACCCTATGAAGGGATGAAAATTACCGCAACAACAGGTTTAACTTCTGCCCAAAAAGTAGCGCTAAAAGCGTTAGGAGCAGTTGAGGAGTAATTCAGAGTATAATACTAAAATGTTTGCATTGAATGAGCTACTATTTTAATATGAACGAAGAAAAAAAGCTCGATCAAGAAAATCAAAACCCAGAAGAAACTTTTCAAGAACGGGGTGATCCAGGTCGCACAGATAGAGGCCCAAGCAAACCCACCCCGGAAATAACTGAAAATCCTGGTCAAGATAGAGGCCCCAGTAAACCCACCCCGGAAATAACTGAAAATCCGGCTAAGGTAGACCGAGGCCCGACGTCAAATGAAAAAAAGATTGAACCTGACAGTCCAGGTAAAGGAGATAGAGGCCCCAGTTGATCATAGGGTAAAATTTTAAAGTTGAGAGGGGTGAGGTCAATTTCACAGAAATTATCTAAATATAGCGAATCTAAAAACTTCTCTCTCTCAACAATTGAAAAACTTTCAAATAGACAAAACCAAGTACAAATTCTAGATCTTAGTCAGATTATTATAGAAACAGTATTTATTAATGATTAAGTAGAACAGAAACTAAAAAGCTTTAATTTCTGTTTAAGAGTTCGGGAAAACAGACGAATCTAGGATCATTGCTCAGACAGAAGTTCTCAATTGATTTACAAATACGTTTATAATTGTAGACGGTTTGATGAGATTTGCAAAATTAGCTTGTATGGCAGACACAACTCCAATTATTTTAGGACGACTGGAACTCATTTTAGCTATAGGATCTGCACTCGCTTACACCGTTGCTTGTCTTATTCTTCGCTTCGCTCAAAGTCAATTTATTTTTTTCCCCTCTAGAAAAATCAAAGCGACACCAGAGGAATTTAATTTATCTTATCAAGAAGTTTGGCTACCGATAACCACAACAAAGGGGAAACAAGAACAGATTCATGGATGGTGGATTCCTTCTAATTCTACCTCCTTAAAAGAAGAACGAGTGGTTCTAGATTGTCATGGAAATGGCAGCAATATCAGTGCAAATTTAGATTATGCTCAACAATTTCATCAGATGGGTTTATCCGTGTTTTTAATTGATTATCGAGGATATGGACGCAGCACAAAACGTATCCCCTCAGAGACAACAGTTTATCAAGATGTCGAAGCCGCTTGGACTTACTTAATCAATGAACGGGGTATTGATCCTCATAATGTTTTTGTTTTTGGTCATTCTCTTGGGGGCGCTATTGCTATTGATTTGGCTTCTAAACATCCAGAAATAGCAGGATTAATTATTGAAAGTTCTTTTACTTCAATTCGGAAGATGGTTGATTTTAAAAAAATATATTGGATGTTCCCAATCGATCTTTTGTTAACTCAAACTTTTAACTCGATAGCCAAAGTTTCTCAGCTAACAATGCCGATTTTGTTTACTCACGGCACCAATGATCGCATTGTTCCAGTCGAAATGAGCCATGATTTATTTGCCAGTGCCACTGAACCCAAACAACTTTTAATTATACCCGGTGCGGGTCATAATGATGTTCGTCAAACCGGAGGTTCTCGATATCGCGAGGCTTTGCAGCAGTTTCTAGAACAGTGTTAATTAAGTTTGCTTATCAGTCCTACAAAAAATTTATATTTTAAAACCTGAAATAAATCGCTCTATTGTTTGTAATTTTAGCTAAAATGAATTACAATTAATAGTCTAAACTAATCAGGTACAATTATGGATACAGGTTTATTATCAGGTTTATTGCTCGCTTTTGTTAACGGCATGATCTGTCTAGTTTTACCCCTGATTTTAGCTGCCACTCAGCGCAAACGTCAGCAAGCAGAAGATTTAACTGCTCTTTCACCCTCATTTAATTCATCTGAATTAATTTCCCAAGAAGTAAATTAGTCGGATTTCTTGACTCTCAGTTGAGCTTGATTCTAGACAATGGTTAACTCATACATCAAGTCGTCATGAGTTTAGGGAATAACCCAAAAAGCCATTTAGATTTTAGGTTATCCCCAGTGTTTTTCTTCAGAAATGCTAGAAAGTCAGATTATTTCCAACCCGCCCTATCCATCAACCGAATAGCTTCAGCATTATTCTGACCATAAGCAGCAACATTCATAGAGTCATTTTTGAACGTTCCATATTGAGCTAAAGCAGGTGAAACCGGAACGCCACTAACAACAGGATATTCATAATTTCCTTGAGCAAATATTTTTTGAGCTTCTGGACTCACCAAATACTCTAAAAACTTAACCGCCCCTGCTTTGTTGGGTGCTGATTTAACAACTCCGGCACCACTAATATTCACGTGAGTTCCTCGTTCTCGTTGATTGGGGAAAAACATCCCCACCTTTTGAACCACGGCTTTATCTTCAGGATCATTAGAACTCGCTAAACGAGCCAAATAATAACTATTTGCAATGCCAACATCGCCGACACCCGCAGCCACCGCTTTAATTTGAGCCGTATCATTTCCTTCTGGGGGACGAGCAAAGTTTGACACAAAACCCTTAGCCCATTTTTCAGTATCTGCGGCACCATGAACTTCTAAAAGCGATGCGACTAAAGATTGATTGTAAATATTATTAGACGAGCGAATCACTACCTTTCCTTTCCATTTAGGGTCAGCTAAATCTTCGTAGCTAGACAGTTGAGCCGGATTCACATTGTTTTTATTGTACATGATCACTCTCGCCCGTTTGGATAGACCAAACCATCGATTTTCTGGATCTCGTAAATTTGCAGGAATCGCATTATTTAAAACCGAAGAAGAAACAGGCTGAAATATGCCTTCCTGTTGCGCTCTCCAGAGATTCCCAGCATCAACGGTAATCAGAACATCTGCTGGGCTATTGGCGCCCTCGCTCTTAATCCGTTCAATTAATTGGGCTGCATCCCCTTCGACCAGATTAACCTTAATCCCAGTCTTTTGTGTGAAGCCATTATAGAGTTGATTATCTGTATCATAATGTCGGGATGAATACAGGTTAATCGTTCCCGGGTCGGCAAAACTACCCCTCTTATTGAGAAGTTCTCCTAATGTTACTGTAGCAAAAGCAGTTCCACTTGCTAAAAATATCCGTCGTGTAATTTTACTCATTGCGGCCTTATTCCTTGATATAAAAGACTTACAGAGCTTTAAGAGTCTAGACTCTGTACATAGACTTAAGCTGTTAATGCAACTAATTCTTAAGTTTAAGATTCGACAAATGATTGTATCACAGGAAATCTATTTTTATCAGGAAAGTTTACTATTAACCGCAGAGTCCGAGCCACAGAACGAAAAAAAAGACACCCCGCCATCAGCAAGGGTGAAGCATTGAACTTAAATCTAGAAGCTTTCGAGGCTCGCCAGCGCCATTTACTGACAATAGAGCGTATCGCGAGTATCACGCCCCGTCACTGGGTTAGTTCCCTCAGCCAAGGCACAAAGCTTTTCTTGCATATCTCGACGCAATAAAACATCGGTGAAATCAGCCCCGGCGATCATCGCATCAGAAAAATCAGTATTATAGGCAAAAGCCCCTTCAAGAATAGCGTTAGTGAGGTTTGCTCTATTTAAGCGAGCAGTATCTAAAGTGGCATAGCTGAGATCCGCCGCTTCAAAATTGGTTCGTTGTAGCTTCGCGCCAAACAAACTTACACCCCGCAAGTTACTATGACTGAAGTTGCTGTCTCGTAGGTTAGCAAAGTCAAACTCAGAGTCTGTGAGAACCTGTCCAGAAAAATCAGCCTCTATCAGGGTTTGCTTCTCGTAGTTTTCCGCCTCTGCACTTTGAGCCGTCATTCCAGTTAGAATCAGCCAAAGTCCAACGAGAATCGCTAAACTAATCCTTTGAAATCGTGAGAACATATTACTATTGATATCCCAACTCTTTCGAGGTAAGAGTCCCATCACTATTAATCAAGTAAACCAACAAATTTGAAGTCAACCTTTATCCTACCGTGACTATTCCCTTTTCGAGCCGTAATTCTTCTAGCCAATCTCAAAAAATTGGGACTTTGGGAGAACAACTCGTACAAGCCTGGTTAAAACAACAAGGTTGGGAGATCCTCTTTCATCAGTATCGCTGTCGGTGGGGAGAAATTGACTTAATTGCGCGAGAAGTCAAAGATCCAAAAGTCCAATCAAAATTAGACTCAACTGTGATTTTTGTAGAAGTGAAAACCCGCAGCAAACGCAATTGGGATTCGGATGGTCTTTTAGCCATTACCCCAAGCAAACAAACAAAACTGATTAAATCAGCACAAATATTTTTAAGCGACCACCCCGAACTTGCTGACTCCCCGTGTCGGTTTGATGTCGCTTTAGTTCGATGCGATCGCTCTTTAGCTTTTAATTTTAACTCTGATTCTAAAACAATGGCTCAGAAGCCATCATTTCCAACCCTAACTCTCAGCCAACCTATAGAATTTAGAGGCTATCAACTTATCATTCAAAACTATATTCAATCAGCATTTGGAGATGACAGCTAGCGACTGCCCAAGTGGAAACTGTACTGAACAACAGCCCTAAGCCAGAGCTTCAGGACAATAACCTAGACCTTGAACAAACTGAGTTCGGAAAGCTTCAATATCTTCTCGATTCGGTTTGCCATGAGACACCACAGCCACTTGATAGCGACGCATCACACTCAAGGGAGACTGTCCGGTTTCTAAGCCCCACAATGCCATTTTAATGCGAATATTGGGTTCGTAAGGGATTCCCAACTCACTCATAAACGCTCTAAAATCTCCATGCTGTTTAGCCGTTAGAGACTGACTCATTTTGACTTTGACAATCCATCCATCAATTTGGTGGATTACTGTAACTAGCCGAACAGGGAGTTGAGTATGATTACATAAATGATCCACAACTCTCAGGGTCAGGCTGGTATTGGCAATGTAGTAAAGGTATTCCATCAATCTTCTCCCGCATAATCCACCCGCCATTTAATCGCTTGACTTGGTTTTCCAAGAGCTACAATTCGGAGCAAACAGGGCGGGTTCTGTGCTTCTATCGTTATTACTGCTTTATACTTATATGGTCGCAAGATTAACTTATTCTTGCCAGGGGAAAAGCACCCGATTTAAGATGGGGGATCCTACCCAAAGTGATTTTGAATGGGGTAACAAATTTTCGACCGACTTCCTAACACTATGGAAACAGACAGACTCGATTGGACGACAGAAGGTTATGACTACGAACTTCCTGAGGAACGAATCGCCCAAAATCCGGTGGTTCCTCGAGATCAATCCCGTTTATTGGTCATTGACTCACTCACTTCTCACCATCACCGTGTTTTTCGGGATCTTCCCCATTGGCTGAAGTCAGATGACTTATTGGTTTTCAATAATACTCAGGTCATTCCCGCTCGTCTTTACGGTCACAAATCGAGTGGGGGTTCTGTTGAAATCCTATTGCTTGAAGAACAAAAACCTAATTGTTGGTTAGCTTTAGTTAAACCTGGAAAATATTTCAAACCCGGTGTTAAAATTGAGTTTGAACCGCTTCACCCAGCTCCTGATTCTATTCTACAACCTTTGAGTGCGATTGTTGTAGACACAGATGAAACCACAGGTGGACGGTTATTACAGTTTTATCTTCCTCAAGGACAATCTTTAATTGAACAATTAGATCAGTTTGGTCATATACCCTTCCCCCCCTACGTTAACCAATCGCAAGCTTTTCCGCAACAATATCAAACAATTTATGCCCAACGTCCAGGGGCTGTTGCAGCACCCACAGCGGGTTTACACTTTACTGAAGAACTTTTTGAACGCTTACACCATCAGGGAATTAACAAAGCGTTTGTCACCTTACACGTCGGAGTTGGAACGTTTCGTCCAGTAGAAGTCCAAGATATTACCACTCATCAAATGCACGCGGAATGGATCGAAGTCTCCCCAGAAACGGTAGAACAAATCCAAAAAACAAAAGCCAATGGGGGGCGAGTGATAGCAGTCGGAACTACTGTAGTCCGAACCTTGGAAGGAGTAGCGATGGCTGAGGGTAAACTCACTTCCTACCGTGGAAAAACAGATGCTTTTATCTATCCCGGTTATCAATTTCAGGTGATTGATGGATTAATTACTAATTTTCACCTTCCCCGGTCTAGCTTAATGATGCTAGTTGCCGCTTTCATTGGTCGTCCACGACTGTTAGACTTGTACCAAGATGCGATCGCTCAAAGTGCGGAAGGCTTTACTCATCCCTATCGTTTTTATTCCTTTGGGGATGGAATGTTAATTTTGCCTGAAGCCCGAATTTCTTAAAGACGGCGAATGTTAGATCAAAAGCAAATGAGGCTGGCAAATGCTGCCAACCCCTACGTCTAGCAGTACAATAGCCTTATTCTTCGTCGTCTTCTTCTTCTTCGTCACTCGGATAGACAAAGCTCTTAGAACGACCAGTCAGAATTGATTTCCCCAAAGAAAGGGCTTTTTCAGCTTCTACTGATGCTTTGCGCTTCCAATGCGCTTTCCGCATATCACGCTTAGATCTGGACTTTTTCTTCTTGGGAACCGCCATGAGAATTACTCAAATTATTGTTACAAGACAAACTATTATACTATCTCATTTGAAGACCGTTTGCTCAAAGACTGCGGTACTTGTTGACATTCCAACCTACTACGAGAAAACAGATGCAAGATCGCGTTCTTTCCACTCTTGACCAAGCTGCGGTGCGCTTTATTCGGATTCTGTGGTGCGATAACGCCAACATCATTCGAGCGAAAGCTGTTCATCGTAATCGACTCCGAACCTATTCTACTTATGGTGTTGGTATTTCTGCTGCTCAACAAGCCATTCCCGTCATGTTTGATGCGCCTGTTTCTGGAGTCGGACTCGGGCCTGTCGGAGAAATTCGCCTTGTACCCGATTGGAATACCCTAACGATTATACCCTATGCCACAGGTCACGCTCGGGTCATGGGAAATATGGTCAAAGATGGACAACCTTGGTCCTTTTGTCCCCGTGATTGTCTCCAACGAGCGATCGCCACAGCGACAGATCTGGGGTTAGAAATCAAAGCCGCTTTTGAGAATGAATTTTATTTACTCAAATCATTATCCGGTGAAATTGTTCCCGCAGATGACACTGTTTTTGCAACAACTTCATCAATGGACTTACAACAACAAACGATTGATGAAATTGCTGAAGCCTTAATTGCTCAAGGAATTTCTGTAGAACAATATTATCCTGAATCTGGCCCCGGACAACAAGAAATATCTATATTGTACACTGATGCAGCGATCGCCGCCGATCAGCAGATTATCTTTCGAGAAACTGTCAAAGCCATCGCCCGAAAACATGATCTTTATGCCTCTTTTTTACCTAAAATCTTCCCCAATCAAGCCGGAAGTGGCGCTCATTTGCATCTGAGTTTGTGGCAAGGAGAAAACAATTTATTACCCGATAAAACCGGAAAACTTTCCCCCCTAGCGCGTCATTTTGTAGCTGGCTTACTCAAGCATCTAGACGCATTAATGGCATTAACAACTCCGAGTCCAAATTCCTATCGACGTATTCAACCTCAAACCTGGAGTGGTGCATTTTGCTGTTGGGGATATGATAACCGAGAAGCCGCCATTCGAGTTCCCCAAAACCCCGAACTCCCTAGTCCAACTCACCTAGAATTTAAAACCGTGGATGCGACGGCTAATCCTTATATTGCTCTTTCGGGTATCATTGCTGCGGGATTAGATGGAGTGCGTCACAAATTGGAATTACCCGAACCTGTAACCGTTGATCCTGCGACTTTAAGCGAATCTGAACGGAATGAACGAGGAATCTATCGTTTACCCAGAAATTTAGGGGAAGCCATCCAAAAATTGCAGCATAATCAAGTGTTAATTGAGGCTTTGGGTTCAGATTTGGCGGCGGCTTATTTAGCTGTTCGTCAAGCGGAGTGGAATGCCATGAAAGATTGGCAACTTGAACAAGAAGTTAAGTTATTAATTGATCGCTACTAGCAACAATTTTCCCGAATCAAGAGTATCTTAGAATAGGGAGGATATCAAACAACACCTCCTTCCTTTAAACTTTGACCCTGAAATTTGCCATGATGAATCTTTGGGATATCCCCGTCATTGACCATCACGCTCACAATTTATTAACGGCAGAATCGTCTTTAAACTTGCCCTATGTGGCTGCATTTACAGAAGGATATGATCCCGATATTCTCGAGCATCATGCACGTCATAGTTTGTTTTATCGACGCAGTATTCGTGATATTGCTCAACTCTTAGACTGTGAACCCACAGAAACCGCTATTTTAACTTGTCGTCAGAATTTAGGTTTAGAAAAACTCACTCAACATTGTTTAAACGCTGCTAATTTAGAAGCCTTATTCCTCGATGGTGGATTTTTAGCAGACAAAATTTTACCCTGGACATGGCATCAACAATTTATTCCCACCCAAAAAATTTTAAGATTAGAGGAGTTAGCCGAAAATATATTCAGTCAAACGTCTAAGTTTGAGACTTTTTTAGAACTGTTTTTACAAGCCATTGATCCACCACCTAAAGAAGTCATTGCCTTGAAAAGTATTGCGGCTTATCGTACAGGTTTAGATATTCAAATCACTCCGATTGATTTTGCGCGTTCCCGTTTTATTTTACTCAAAAAGGCAGCCGATCAATCTCTGATTCGCTTAGTGGATAAACCCTTAATTGATTTTTTGATTACTCAAGCCTTAGAAGTCGCCGCTAAACATAAACTTCCTGTGCAATTTCATACAGGTTTTGGTGATCCAGACCTAGATTTATTTGTCGGAAATCCTGTGCTGTTGCGTCCTTTACTCGAAGAAAAACGTTGGCGTGATGCTCCCATTATTTTACTTCATGCGTCTTATCCTTATACCCGAGAAGCCGGATATCTCGCCTCAGTTTATCCCCAAGTTTACCTGGATTTTGGTTTAGCGGTGCCGTTTTTAAGCGTGATGGGGATGCGTTCAACTTTGCGACAATTACTCGAACTTTCTCCGACAACAAAGTTAATGTATTCTTCTGATGCTCATAATATTCCTGAACTCTATTATTTGGGTGCAAAATGGGGACGAGAAATCTTAAAACAAGTTCTCGAAGAAAGTATTAAAGATGGAGATTTAACTGTTAGTGAAGCGGAAGATATTGCTCGAAGAATGTTATCTGAAAATGCCAGAGGACTGTATTTCAACTTCAACGCTCAGAAGTTAGATTAGGTATTGTTCTCAATAGCAATTGGATAAAGTATTTCCAATTTTTTAGGGGTGGCATCTTGGAGGGGAATGACTTGTGTTGTTGCCAAAGGTAGGGTATAATCATTATACTGCACAAAACTCAAATCCTCTAAACTGAGAGCCAACTCTAAAGGCGATCGCATTCTCAAGTATTCCTGGATTTTTTGCTCAACTTCTTGACTTTTTTCGGCTGAAATAGTAGAGTTTAAAATTCCAATTCTTAGATAACAATCATTATCAATATTATCTGGATTTCCATGATATTTATGCAGTAAATTATAGTTCTCAGCCGAACGACGTAGATTATCAATATCCATGATAATTGTTTCGACCTTCATCGGCCATCCCATCAAAACAGCAATCTCATTTTGAAAGCAAAAAGATCGTTCATAGGGATGTTTATGACGACTGGTAAACCCATAGTCTACTGAAAATTGATAGCCACCAAACCGAATATTGATTGGAAGTTGAGAACAATTCTGTATAGAGTTAAGAAAACCCAAAAAATCAATTATCCGAGATTCTTCTCGTCTTTCCAAAAACCACCGACTCAAAATTCCCCGTTCAGTTTTTACACCTTCACACCCTAAAAGTGTGGCGTGAATAGACTCTAACGCATAACGTTCAAAAATACCCGGAAGTAATTTGGATAGATACTGCTGTAACTCTAGAATTAATTTCGTAAATTCTGGAGATTTTTTTCCATAAAAAGCAACCAAACTAACATTCGGAAAATTTGGAATTAAGTCTTGAGACATTATTTGTCAGAAACTGTAGAATGTGTTAACAATAGCTTAACCCATGACCAAAAAATTATTCACAAAAAACTGTCGTCCCCAGTCTTGACAGCTATCGGGAGAAAGATGAGGACAACAGTATTCAGGGGGTGAAGAAAGATCAACTATCCCTTCACACAAACAACTTGTCTCAAAGTTGCAACAATTTCTACTAAATCAGATTGTTGGTTCATCACTTCCTCAATGGGTTTATAAGCACCGGGAATCTCATCTAAAACCCCGTGATCTTTTCGACATTCAATTCCAGCAGTTTGCTGAACTAAATCATCAACCGTAAACTGTTTTTTAGCTTTATTTCGAGACATTAGACGTCCGGCACCATGCGAACAGCTACAATAACTTTCAGCATTTCCTTTCCCTTTAACGATGAAAGATTTTGCACCCATTGAACCAGGAATAATTCCATAATCATTTTCTTGCGCCCTGACTGCACCTTTACGAGTCACATAAACATCTTCCCCAAAATGTACTTCTTTTTCAGCATAATTATGATGACAATTTACTTCTAAAAGCGGTTTTGTTGGCTTTCCTCCCGCAATTGCTTGTTCAACAATTTGTTTAAATCTTGCCATCATTACTTCTCGGTTATAACGAGCGTAATTTTGCGCCCATTGTAAATCTCGCCAATAAGCAGAAAATTCAGAAGTTCCGGCAATAAAATAAGCTAAATCTGGGTCAGGAAGCTTTGTTTCTGCCAGTTTTGCTAACGCTTTGGCGCTGTCAATATGACGTTGGGCAAGCATATTACCAATATGACGAGAACCGGAATGCAACATTAACCAAACGGAATTTTCACTATCAACACAGAGTTCTATAAAGTGATTTCCTCCGCCTAGAGAACCGAGTTGTTTTAATGCTTTTGATTCAAGATTCTGTACTTTTGAATGCAAGTCTTTAAACTGTCGCCAACCTTGCCAATTACTAACGGATTTTTCGATATCTTTATTGGCGTTAAACCCCACTGGAATAGCTGCTTCAATTTCCAGACGAATTTGCTTCAGTTTTCCTTCTAATTGTTCGCCCGAAAACGGCATTTTCACGGCACACATTCCGCAGTTATGAACGAAGACTCCATCGGTTAGAGCAAAGTTGTGATATTCCGGTACTGTTAAACAGTAAACATCTTGTTTTTCTGATAGGAAAATTACCCCGACAACTTTGTGGTTGTACCCGTGTTCTTTTCGCCGATGGTTGTGTAATCCAATGGGACTTTTAACCTCGGTGCCGCAGGTTTCCAAAGGGTAAATCCGATTGGCAATTTCCTTGTTTATAAATTCCAAATTTTCTGGCCTGTTATCAACCGGGTCAAAATTCTTCTGATGAATCACAGTTCTTTGACCGGGAAATTTAGGAATTTTACCTAACAAACCAGAGCGTGCAATCATCCAGTGGGCTTTTTGGTATCGACCGGAATAATTCTGCTGAATTAAGGTATAGCCATCCTTATCCTTTTTGGAGTAAAAAGGCATTAAAGACGTACCATTTTTTAAGTCTTTTGCTTCTTGATAACTACCATCGCGCAACATGAATTGATGGTCGGGAGTGCATTTAATTTCCGCACCGTTGTCGAGAACTACTTTTACTAATGGCGCATTGCGACGAGTCAAGCGAGCGCTCGCTTTAGCTGCTACAATTCGACCCGTGTCGGTGCAGGAGTAAACCACAAACTCTCGCCGCCAGGAAGCTAACTCGACCAAGGGATAAGATTTGCCGTCTGCTAGAGGAACTAATGTATCCCCGGTGAAGCAACCAATATCCACCCCAACTGCGGCGGGAATAATCGCATCTTTTGTGGCAATGACAGACCCCACTAACGCGCCTTTTCCTAAGTGTACATCGGGCATTAATGCCACGTGTTTGAACACAAAAGGTAGGGAAGCGACATTTTTAGCCATTTGGGTTTCTTGGGAGGCTAATGAATGATTTGCCCAAGATAATACGGGTTTTGGTGTTGATATTTCTAAGGGTTTGTAGGGCATGGTTGTAATAGTTTGTTTTTATAACAGCGTTTGTATGGTTCGATTGTAGTATTTTTGTATTATGTTTGTCAAGTGGGTGTAATATCTGGGCGCAAACCTTGCACCCCTACAGGTTTTCCAAGACAATTAAACTATCTAGAGGTTCTGAGAGAGAAGGGGAAACATCGGTTAACTGACGGTGCATTTTGAAGATAATATCTTCGGGAACTTGGCGAAGGCGGTTTTGGTTGCGTTGAAGACATTGTTCTAGGGGAGTATTCACCCAAACGGCAAAAATGGGATCAAAACCAATTTCTCGTGCTACAGTAATCACATCTTTACGTTGACGACGTTGGGTATTTGTGGCATCATAAATAGCATCTGTGCCTTCTCCAACGGCTTGTTTAAATTGATGTTGGACTTGACTCCAAACCCTTAACCAAGGCCCTTGAATTGCCTCATCACCAAATAGTTGCGCCCGGATAGTATCCGTCGAAATAAGTTGATAGTCAGGATGATTGACTTGAAGTTGGGTTGCGAAAAAAGACTTCCCGCTTCCAGGAAGTCCAATCATTAAAATGAGTTTGCTCATTGAAGAACGCTAAACCTAAATAACTGTTCCATCCGGAATAACAGCATTTTTCAAGATAGTCACAATTCCACTGCGGATATAGAACCCAAGTTCCTCGCGCTCTGCTTGTTCGACATCTTCTTTATTGGTGATGGTAACATTACTACCAATGCGAGCATTTTTATCAACAATAGCCCGACGGATGGTCGTATCTGCACCAATTCCCATTGGAATTTTACCTTGTTGGATATTGGATTGACGTTCGGCGAAAGGTTCGTAATAATCCGAACCCATAACCAAAGTATCTTCAATCACACAACCGGCTTCAATGCGAGAACGCAGGCCTAATACACTGTGACCAATGCGGCATTGTTTAAGAATGGAACCTTCGGAAATAATCGATTCTGTAATTTGACAATCGAGAATTTTAGACGGAGGTAAATACCGAGAACGGGTGTAAATGGGGGCTTTTTCGTCGTAGAAACTAAAGGGAGGTTGGGGTTGCTGCGTTAACGCCAAGTTAGCATTGTAAAACGCTTCAATGGTTCCGATATCTTCCCAATAGTCGTTAAACAGATAAGCCTGAAGGTTGTAGTCTGGGGCGGCATTCGGCAGAATTTCTTTACCGAAATCAGTTTGTTCAGTTTCCGTCAGTAATTTAATTAAGACCTCTCGGTTGAAGACATAAATCCCCATCGACGCAATATAGGGGCTTTCCTTCGCTTCTTCGGCGGAGAGTCCTAAAGTGGTGGTGTCAACGGCCATTTTTTTCAGGGCATCCCCTTTAGGCTTTTCGCTAAAATCAATAATACGACCAGTATCATTAATCTTCATCAACCCAAAATCAGAAGCCCGTTTCTCATCAATGGGAAGTACAGAGAGGGTAATATCGGCTTTCGTATCAATGTGACGCTGAACAAACTCTCGGTAGTCCATGCGGTAGAGATGGTCGCCTGATAAAATCAAGAAATAGTCAACATCCCACTCTGCAAACAGCCAGATATATTGACGAACAGCATCAGCAGTACCCTGGAACCAATTGGGGTTACTTGCAGTTTGTTGGGCGGCGAGAACCTCTGTAAACCCATCCGTGAAGCCTGAAAAGTTGTAAGCCCGAGAAATATGGCGGTTCAGAGAAGCGGAGTTAAACTGAGTCAGAACATAAATTTTAAGAATTTCCGAGTTGATACAGTTACTGATAGGAATGTCAATCAGTCGATATTTACCTGCTAAGGGGACTGCTGGCTTGGCCCGTAGCTTAGTTAGGGGATAAAGACGAGTACCAGCACCGCCACCTAAAATAATCGATAAAACTTTTTTCACAAAAACTACCTCTTATCTGCCAATGTTTTTCCAAGTTTAGTGTCCGACTGTAAGCCCAAATTGACAAGGGGGAACAGGAAAAATGTCAGTTAAGATTGGGTTATGATTTCACCCAAACTCAGATTAGACGTAATGGATCAACTCTATTCGACTACAAGCGCCCTGTTCCGTTCCCCAATTCCAAAATGCAGTGATCAGCAGAAATATTCCCTAAAACCCTGATTGCTACAGTTGTCTAAGGAATAGATTTCTAGCCCTACAACTCTAAACACTTCACGCAATCGGTGATTCAATACATTTATTTTTTCGGGTTCAGTTTACCACTGTCTCCCGGAATTATTCCTCTATCATCAGACAGAGCCAGACCATAAATCAAGACAAATGGACATCCGTTCGCTGAATCTCGCAATTCGGGACTTTCTAAAACGCACCGATTAGCGCACTAGAAAGCAGACTCAACTCAACGGGGATCACTGCTTGTTTGCCTGCATATCATACCATCTGCGGGGGACTCTGGTAAGAAGTCTCACAAGAAGGCAATTTTCTAACCTTTTTTAACGAAATCTCCCTCGAAAACCGGATTTTTCGCCAACAGCATGAAGAAAACAGTGGTTGACTCTGACAACTTCGCCAACACTCTAAAAATATTTCCTGAACAAAAAGTGCATATTATTCTCAAACCAAACGTATTGAACAATACCGAGAGTGGTTACAGCGTAAACATCGCGCTTATTCTATCAGACCGACCTATTTATTTCTCTCATAGGAGATGTTCCGATGACGTTCTTACTAGCTGAAACAACTCAATTGAGGTTGGAAATCTCCCCAACCTTACAAAATCAAGCCTGGCAGCAAAGTATGCCCTACTCAACTCCGAGTCGTCGCTGGAGTGCATATCTCAATCAACTCTGTCTCGATACAGTGGTTCCTTGGTTACAGGAAGACTATGATTGCACAATTCAATCTTCAACTCTACTCCCCAATATTGGAGAACGGGTTGAGGGTGCTGTAATTACCCTTGCTGACCAAACCCGACTGATTTTAATTCCGAGCGAAACCATTGACACCGATGAATTTCGGGTTCCTCAAGAATGGGTTGATGTTCCCAGTTTGATTGGAGATTATTACTTCGCTGTTCAAGTCAATCCCGATGAACAGTCGGTGAAGGTTTGGGGATACACCACTCATGCTCACCTGAAAACTGAGGGTGACTACAACTGGAGAGATCGCACTTACAGTTTAGATGGCTCCGAACTGATCAGTGATCTTAATGTTCTCTGGGTGGCCCGTCAACTCTGCCCGACTGAACAAACTCGCAGTGCAGTTGCCCCCCTATCGACATTAACCCCCACTCAAGCCGAAAACTTAGTTCAACGGTTGAACCATCCCGATGTTTTGGTGCCTCGACTGGCTGTTCCTTTTGAACTCTGGGGCGCTTTGATCGAATACAATCAAAGACAAGTCACCCATAACTTAGGCCGTTGGTTAGACAATCTCTTTGATACGGGTTGGCAGTCGATAGAAGCCCTATTCCCAACCTCCCAATCTCTGGCAAATAGCTTCCGTCGGACGGCAAATGCTCCAGAACGAGAAGTTCAACGCATTAAACAAATTACTTTAGGAAACGAAGATGCCTCGAATAACGTCGTTTTGCTCGTCGGATTGAGTACCGAAAGCGATAGCCGCGTCGGAGTGCGTGTACAGCTTCATCCTCAACCGAATAGTTCTTATCTTCCCGTTGAAACCTGCTTAACGTTACGCTCAGAATCGGGTGAAGTGTTGCGCTCTGTGGTTGCCCGCACTCAAGATAACTATATTCAAATCCCTCGATTTAAGTGTTCATCAGGATTTCGCTTTAGTGTCGAAATTACCAAAGAAGATACAACCGTAACTGAATATTTCCAAGTTTAAATTTTCTTCACTCCGATCGCGGATCAGCCATCAGAAGAAAAATTTTAAGCGGAGCATCAATACAGAATTTGGAAATTGTGATCACTGTCTCATGCCTAGTCTAACGTCCTCAATCATTCGCCCAAAATCTGTCAAATCAGAAAGTCTTTCTGTTGTCTTAAATTTCGGAAACGGCAACACTCAACAAGGCTGTGACATGATTGTGGCTAATTTGTGGACTTCGGGAAATCATCCCCCCATTCGATTAACGGGGAGTTTGCCTCCGGCTTTAGAATTAGCTGAACTCTATCAACGTTGGCGCACGCTCTACGAAGCTTTAAATCAGCGTTTGAGTTGGCGACGGGGAGTTGTAGATACACGGATTGAATTTGACGAGCAAGAAATCGCTCAAGTTTCTCAAGTTGAGTTTTCAGACTTATCAAGACAGTTAAAACGCTCTCTCAATCGTTGGTTAGATTCGGGATCGTTTGGCCGCATAGAACGGAAGTTACGCACCCAACTCTCGCCTCACGAAGAAATTCGCGTCATTATTGAAACAGACGATCCCTTACTCCGACGACTTCCTTGGCATCTGTGGAATTTTTTTGAAGACTACCCCACATCAGAAGTCGGTTTGAGCAGTACCTTAGAAGCTGAACGCATCGAACCGATGCACCGATCTCCGGGGGGGGCGGTGAGAATTTTAGCCATTTTGGGTAACTCTCACGGAATTAATATCGAACAGGATCGCGCCTTGCTAGAACGCTTACCTGGCGCTAATACCGTTTTTTTGGTTGAACCGCAACGCAGTGAACTCAACCGCCTTCTCTGGGATGAACAAGGATGGGATATTCTCTTTTTTGCTGGACATAGTTCGAGTCATACCAACGGCGCGACGGGATATATAAATATCAATCAATATGAAGCGATTACGATCTTTGAATTAAAATTTGCCCTCCAAGCTGCGATCGCCCGAGGGTTACAACTCGCTGTTTTCAACTCCTGTGATGGCCTCGGACTGGCTCGACAACTGGCAGATGTCCAGATTCCTCAACTGGTGATCATGCGCGAACCTGTACCGGATCAAGTCGCACAAGCGTTTTTGAAACATTGGTTGAGTGCTTTTTCTAAAGGAACATCTTTTTATCAATCTGTCCGAGAAGCCCGAGAAAAATTACAGGATTTAGAGCCAGAATATCCCTGCGCTTGTTGGCTCCCGGTAATTTGTCAAAATCCGACTGTTATTCCTCCGACTTGGCAACAACTCCGAGGCACTCAGCAGCCCTCAGCCCCTCATATTATGGGTTTAGGGGTGATTGCAACGGTTTTAGTGATTGCGGCGCGATCGCTTGGTTTAATCCAAGGATGGGAACTGATTGCCTATGACCAATTATTACGACTACGGCCAGCAGAAAGCTTGGAAAATCGAGTCTTAGTGGTCGAAGCGACTGAAAAGGATATCCAAAAATACGGGGGTTTTCCTCTCCCCGATCAGACTTTAGTGAAACTGCTCAACAAACTCGAATCTTATCAACCCCGAGTCATGGGAATCGATATTTATCGAGATGTTCCCCGAGAACCCGGTCACACAGAGTTGACCAAGCAGTTGACTCAAAATCCTCACTTGATTGCGGTTTGTAGTGCGTCTCATGTCAACGATGCCAATAAACCGGGGGTGAGTCCTCCTGCCAATGTCCCCGAACATCGCCAGGGATTTACGGATGTTGTCGTAGACTCTGATGATATTCTGCGTCGCCACTTATTGTTTATGACGCCCGAGGGTAACTCTCCTTGTCAAACCGAATTTTCTTTGAGTTTTCAACTCGCCCAACATTTCCTCATCCAAGAGGGAATTACACCCAAATTAAGAGCTGACGAATCGGTTCAACTCGGTGAAGTGGTCTTAAAACCACTCGGCGAACGTTCAGGGGGCTACCAAAACTTCGATCATCAGGGATTTCAACTTCTACTCAACTACCGCACACAAAACAGTCAACCTCAACGAGTCACCTTTTCTCAAGTTCTAGAAGGTGAAATTGATCCCGACTGGATCAAAGATCGTTTAGTTTTAATTGGTATTAGTGCGCCGATCTCTACTGACTACTTTTCTACACCTTATAGTCTTCATGCGACTGAGTATCAAAAAATGCCAGGAGTGCTGCTACAAGCTCAAATGATTAGTCAAATTCTCAGTAGCGTACTGGACGGACGCCCCCTCATTTGGGTTTGGAATCAATGGGGGGATTGGGTTTGGATTGGAAGTTGGTCTATAGTAGGAGGTATTATTGCTTGGAACTGCCGTCGATTTGACCGTTGCGGAGCGACAGTTACCGTCGCCGTTTTCATGTTATCCGGTGTCTGTTACATCTTCTTCCTGTGGGGAGGATGGATTCCATTAGTACCGTCTAGTTTAACTTTGGTGATCACTGCTGTTTGTCCATTTTTGTTGAGAAATCAGTAAAATAAAGCAGTTGAGAAAGCCTTCAGAAAGCGATCGATTGTTTGTGCATCAAATCGTACTGAATAGATCAAAGTAAACGCAACTCAACTCAAAGTTTTCAACTAACCTCATTAAATTCCAACTCAACTGGATTGGGGAAATATTAACAAAGCATTTACGAGTCAACCAGGGAGTATAAATAGTCATGCAGTCGTTAAACCGATCCTGTCAGTCCATTCAACTCATTGGACTGTTCATTTTAGCCGGAATTGAGTGGGCTAACCCTCAGTTAGCACTGTCTCGTCCTAGCCAAACCACTGTTAGTCAACCCTCTACTCAAGAAAATGTTCGGGGGTTAGAAGCCGAAGATGACGATCCTAGCTCACTAATTGTACAGACTTTTGATTTTCAGCCTCCTGACCGAGGTGCGCCCGGAAACCGAGCGGATGCGGGGAGTCGAGGGGGATGTTCTCCGTTGAAAAAACCGATGACGGCTTTGATCCCGACCACAAACTGGGGTGAAACCATAGCAACTCATCCGACGTTTTGGTTGTACCTTCCCAGTCAAGCTGCGGCGATAGAATTTATTCTCAAAGACGAAGCAGGTCAGAAAGAGTTGTATCAGGTTGATTTTCCGGTCACACAAGGGCCTGGTATTGTTAGTTTTCGTCTACCGGATACCGCTCCTCCCCTCCAAGAAGGCAAAGCTTATCGCTGGATGTTTAACTTTACTTGTGCATCTGAGTCAAACGATAACTCAACTAATGCTGATATCCAAAACCCAAGTGTGAGTGGAATTGTCGCTCGTATTGCTCCCTCTGCCAAACTCAGTCAACAGTTGGAAAATGCTTCTCTCAGTGAGAAAATCGCTCTTTATGCCCAGAATGGTCTTTGGTATGAAATGCTGACTCAACTGGCCGAACTGCGACGCACTCAACCTAACAATCGAGAAGTGACTGCTCAATGGATTAGTCTACTAGAACATGAAGCAGTTCGCTTGAATAATATCACCCAAGAACCGATATTAACTTGCTGTCAGGTTGAACAAGTCAATTCCCTCTATTTTCCGATTAAACAAACGGGATCAAAAGGGGAAGTTGGGAAGTAGGGAGGTTGGGGAAGTAGGGAGGTGGGGAAGTTGGGAAGTAGGGAGGTTGGGGAAGTTGGGAGGTTGGGGTAATTCTCTTTTTGAGGGGGCTTGGGGGAGCTATAAGACCCACGCCGTACCTGTACTCAGGTCGGCGTTGGGATACATGGACTCCCCCAGTTAAGTTGACGGGACTCAATGTCCCTAAACTTAACATTTAGTGCTGCACCGTTGTCCAGTAAATCTAGTATAATGCTGGGATGCTGACACTTACTCACCGCTACCGAATCTATCCAAATACCACTCAGGAACAACAACTCCCAATCGTGGATGGAAATTTGTCGTGGTGCATTTAACTATGCGTTGCGAGAGATCAAAGATTGGTGCAATAGCCGTAAGTGCTTGATTGATAGATGTTCTATCGAAAAGGAATATATCCTTCCTGTTGAAAAGAAGTTTCGGGAGCGAAATTCAACAACTCAATAACTTGCCAAAAGCTAAGAAAGAATTTCCTATATTGAGTAAAGTTCCTTCTCAAGTTCTTCAGCAAGCCATTAAGCAGTTACATAAAGGTTGGGAATATTTTCAGAAAAGGGGATTCGGTTTTCCACGCTTCAAGAAATACGGGCAGTTCAAATCGTTGCTTTTTCCTCAATTCAAGGAGAATCCAGTAACAAACTTGCACATTAAGTTGCCCAAGATTGGAGCAATACCAATCAACCTGCATCGCCCAATCCCAAAAGGGTTTGCGGTCAAGCAGGTGAGAATCTTGAGGAAAGCGGATTTTTGGTACGCATCTATCTCCTTGCAATGTGAAGTCAGTGTTCCTGACCCAACGACCCACGGTCATCCCATCGGGGTGGATGTTGGGCTGAAAAAGTTTTTAGCAACGAGTGACGGCGTTCTTGTTCATCCGCCCAAGTTTTTTAAAGAGTTGCAAAGCAAGCTGAAATCGCTGCAACGTAGACTCTCCAGGAAACAGAAGCGGTCGAAGAATTACGAAAAACAGCGACTCAAAGTTGCTCGACTTCATCACCAAATCGACAATACGAGGAAAGATTTTCACTACAAACAAGCTCACGCTCTTTGTGACGCGGGTGATATGGTCTTCATGGAAGACTTGGATTACCGAATAATGGCTAAAGGTATGTTCGGAAAACAGACTCTTGACGCTGCATTCGGACAGTTTAGAGCCATCGTCAAATATGTTTGTTGGAAACGTGGAAAGTTTTTTGCCCAAGTTGATGCAAGGGGAACTTCTCAAGAGTGTCCTGAATGCGGCGGTGAAGTCAAAAAAGATCTGAGTGTAAGAATCCATGATTGTCCTCCGAAGTGGATACAAAACAGACCGCGATATAGCAGCGGGTCAAAATATTAGAAATCGAGGAATTAAGTTAATTAGTACCGCAGGGCTTGCGGGACAGGAAACCGCCTGTGCAGACGTTCTACCGGGGACTGTTAAAAATCAGTCTAGGCAAGTGTCGAAATCCCGCAAGGGAAAAACCAGGAAATCAAAGAAGTGATTCTTTGGTGCGCCCACACTGTAATCTTTGATTCAGTGTGGGAGGATGTCACTTTGAAAGCCAGGGACGACTAACTTGTTCGAGTTGGTCGAGTTCGGCTTGGCTCATTTCCCACCCTAAAGCCCCGGCATCATCTTTAACTTGAGCGGCGTTTTTAGCTCCGGCGATCGCAATCACTCCTGTTTGAGCATTAATCCAATTTAACGCTACTTGAGCGGGTGTCCGTTGATATTTGGCGGCAATTTGACGCACTACAGACATGACGGGTTCTACTTGTTGGAGTCCGGCTGGTGAAAAGCGAGCATCTATCCGCCGCCCACCCACAGGCGGGTTACTCGGGGTATATTTTCCGGTCAGGAGTCCTTGGGCTAACGGACTATAAGCGAGTAAAGTCACGCCCAACTGACGCGCCTTCGCTAAAATTCCTTTTTGTTCGATTTTGCGGTTGAGTAAGGAGTATTTCACTTGATTTGTGGCTAACGGTATACCCCGTCGTGCTAAAACATCATAGGCGAGTTCCATTTCCGAAGCCGAATAGTTACTCACCCCAACGGCTAAAATTCGTCCTTGTTGCACTTCATCGGCGAGGGCATTCATTAACGTTTCCTGGGTCATAAAAAAGGTAAACGGCCAATGAACTTGGTACAACGCCACTTGAGGCACCTGTAACCGTTTCAGGCTTGCTGTGATGGCATCAGCTACCGCATTTTCCCAAATTCGCCAGGGTAACGGGCCATACTTGGTTGCCATGATCACGGGCTGATTGGTTTTTTGCATGAACTTTCCGAGTAACGCCTCAGATAAGCCCTGTCCATAGACTTCTGCGGTATCAAAAAAGTTGATCCCCAACTCTAAAGCGGTATTAAATGCAGCTTCAACTTCTGCTTCACCGAAGCTTTTACCATAGTCCCAGAAGAAGTTATCACCCCAAGACCAGGTGCCAATACATAGTGAGGGAACGATGATTCCTGTTTGTCCGAGTGTGGTCGTGGTTGTCGTGGATGTCACAGTCAAATACTCCTGGCACTGTTTTTCTCGTTTCTTTCATATTGTGCCGTGATCCCCAGAAAAAATCCTGGTCTACTGTGAACTGATAACTTTAACTTATGATTGATCAGATCAAACAAAATTGCTGATTTGGCGCAATGTACTTGACAAATAATGCTTAATATCCTTATTTACCTCTACTCAATTACAAATAACTTGTATAATTGAGAGATAATAAATGAATAAAATATTTTGAAATACATAATTCTCCGTTTTTAAAAAAGCTGTTCACAAGATTTTCACTTTTTTGTTGATTGAAATTCAAAGTTTAAAGAAGTCTAATTTGTTTGATTTATTGTTTGATTTGTTTGATTTATTTACAGTTTTAACAAAAATCAACAATTCTTGATGATTTGGTATTCAAAGTGTTCTACAAATGATACAATCCAACTACAGATAGTTTTTTTGGCTGTTTAAGACCTTGGTGAGTAGACTCAACTTATCAATTTAAGTTGATTAATTTCCTCAAACTATAAAATTTACGCTATATTTGTATATCTTCAACAAAATCAAGCAAAGAGAATCCAGGATTGGGTATAGAATTAGTGAAAATCTAAGTTGTCTATCCCAAAGTAAAAAGGTAAGAATTTTATGTTTATTAAAATCTATCAAACAAGCATCAGAAAATATACTTAGTCACTCTCAAAATCAGAGAATCTATTCATGATCTAAAAGTGACAAATATACTTATCACCCAAAAATCTTGTCATCTGTTTATATGAACTTTTTTTGGGTATATATTAGGAGCGATTCTATGTCTAAACGATCACTGAAAACCTCCCCTGATGGAGCAAAAAAGGCGAAAAAAGCTTTTTTATCCAAAGGCTGGACACAAGAACAGTTAGCCGCAGAAGTTAATCTCAAAACTCGTCAACCCATTTGGAGATTTTTTACGAACCGCTCGATAGAACGTCATACTTTTTTAGAGATTTGCAATTTACTGAATCTAGACTGGCGAGAGATTGCGGAAAATCCACCTGCTGACCTCTCAGATAGTTCGTCATATCTTCAACAAACCTCAGAAAACCTTGATATTAACGTGATTGTTCAGCAGGTGCGATCAAAACGCTACGAAAAAATAGAAGATCGATGTGGCAGTTTAACATTGTTAGAGATGAACCGTCCGATCCAGCTTGATGACATTTATATTGATGTGGATATCTTAGAAGACGTCAATAAGAAATACTGGGTCGATCTCAATGACTTCAATCCTAGCCTCGAAAATCCGACATCAGAAGAACTTGAACGCTTAGGTTTAGGTGATGTAACCCAGAACAATATCTCCGGAATCGAAGCCCTACAAACCTACTCTAAACTGAGAGTATTAGGCATACCGGGAGCAGGTAAAACCACCTTTTTACAACATCTAGCGATTCAATGCAATCGAGGTCGAATTTTAAATAATCGAGTTCCGATTTTTATCAACTTGATGGATTTTGCTGATGAATGTGAAGAAACCGGAAAGATTAGTCTATTAAACTATATTTCGACAGAATTTAACACCTCAGATCTGAGCAACACAACACTATTAATGATGTTGCTGCATACAGGTCGGATGTTTATCTTGCTGGATGGATTTGATCAAGTTGTCTTGAAAAATAATCAAGCGATGATCAAAGAAATCCGTCGTTTTTCCGATAAATATCAAAACAACTTGTTTGTGGTTAGTTGTCGAAACGCAGCCCAAGAAGTCAAGCTCAGAGGCTTCACCGATGTTGAAATTGCTCAGTTTAGCGAAGAAAAAATTGCCAATTTTGCCCAGAAGTGGTTTATCGCATTTACGAAGACTGATGTTGATGATGCTTTAATACAAACATCTCAATTCATCAAACAGATTAACAAACCCGAACACCTACATTTACGTCAACTGATTGTTAGACCTTTGTTTCTACATCTGGCTTGCTGGATATTTAGCTATGATCAAAAATTTCCTCTCCAAAAAAGTGTACTGTATAAACAGTGTCTAGACTTACTGATCGGCAAGTGGGATCAAGATAAAAATGTGAGTGGAGATCAAGCGTATCAAAGGTTATCACTCTCTCAAAAGCTAAAGTTATTTAGTAATTTGGCAGCAGACACATTCCAAGCAGGGAAATTCCTGTTTAAAAAAAGTTTGATCTTGCAATATATCGCGGAGGAACTGTTTGATTTGTCTCAAGATTCGATTAATGCCGAGGAACTTATGCTCAGTAGTGAAGCAATTCTCAAGGCAATTGAACTCCAGCATGGAATCATAGTAGAACGTTCACCAGGTCTTTTTTCCTTCTCCTTTTTAGCATTTCAAGAATATTTTACAGCTCGAAAAATTGTCGCTGATTATAATTTGCGACAACGGGATCAACAGTTACAGGATTTGGTTCAGTACATCAATGAACCCCAATATCGAGAAATCTTTTTGTTAACCGCCTCTATGTTGCGGAGTGCAGATACTTTTATGGAGTTAATCAAGCAACAAATTGATAGCATCCTTGCTGAAGATTCGTTTCTGCAAGAGTATTTGACTTGGGTAAGCCAAAAGTCTCGGAAGGTTGCGAATTCACCCCCTTTAGAGGCGACTCGGGCGTTTTACTTTGCGTTGACTAAATCTCCTGAATTAGCCCCTGATTTTACCCTAGCTTGTACCTTAGATCAGGGAATATTCTTAGATGGGTTATTGAGTGATTTAGTCAAAAAGACTCAGAAACATGATCAGATTGATGTTCAGGTTTTTCGCGAAGCCTTAGATAATGTGTTAATTGTTGTGGTTGATTCAGAGTTTAAGTCTGTTTTGCAAAAACTCAAACAGCAGCTCGTTGATTTATTGTCAAATCAAACAAGCTTTCCCGAAGAATTTAAAGTAAATTATACAAATTGGATAGAGCAACTCCGCAAAAAGATTTTGCAGTATCGAAATATTCAACACAATTGGAACTTTAGTGTTGAACAACAGGAAACTTTACAGGGTTATTACCAAGCTCATCGATTGTTGCTGGACTGTCTCAATAGTGTCTCAAATGTAACGGAGGTTGTACGCCAGGAAATCAAAGAATCTTTGCTATTGTCTATCGATGAACTTGAACAGAGGGAGTGGGCGTAGAGCTTGATTGATTGATATAAATTTGAAGATGTTTGAAAAGATAAAATCCCTGATGACTTGTGAATTTTCCTAACAAACAACACAACTTTTACAACTCATACAATAATTCTTTGGGGGATATACTTCATCTTAAACAGGGGTGTATTAGAGTAAGAGTTATCAGACAACTCAGCAAACCATAAATTACACACCATTACAAGATCAGGAAACCCAAGAAACCATGACTACTTTTGAACACCCTCAGACAATGGCTCAGAAAATCAAGTATTATGCTGAAAAACTGTTCGGAACTTTTCTGGAGGAAAAAATCGAAACTAAACAGCAAAAAAAAACGACTCTAGTGTTCGATCAATCTTTACTCGATCAATCTGTAGAAGATCAATCTGTAGAAGATCAACTAGAGTTTGAAAAAGATCTATTCACCGAGGAGGCTGAAGAAATTTTTACCTCATATTTAGAGAAGATGGGGTTAGCCTGTTGGATAGAGGTTGTGACTGAATCTCCAAAATGTATTTACTACTTTGGCCCGTTTGCCAGTGGAATTGAGGCTCAACATTCTGTAGAAGGTTATCTAGAAGATTTGCAGTCGGAAAATACTAAAATTTTTGAGCTGAATATTAAACGCGGCATTCCGAAAAGCATGACAATTTTACCCGAAGAAATGCGGAATTTTTGTGTGGATTCAGAGTTTTCTACCTTTATTCCATCTTATCTGAGTCCTTAACGTCAAACTGAGAACAAATCCTTCTTAAACGGCCTGAAGCTGAGTTAAGCAAGGCTTCAGGCTTTGAAAGCCAGGCTGTTTGCTATGACTTCGCCATAAAAACATCCAAATCATCAAATTTTGATAAAAGTGAATAGTCCTGCTCAAAAAGAGCTTAATGTTTCCAATCGGGAAAAACAAACTTGTTCAGCTTGTCATTCTCACAATAGTTTACCTCGTCATATCCTTTTAAGTAAAACTTATTGGCGTTGTAGTTACTGTTGTGTCGTTGTCGATCTGCTGTAGCTTGTTTTTAGAATATGAAATCAGAGTAATTAAGGTAGACTGAACCTTCTATTTTGCGATATCATTACTCTGTATGGTCGTAAACCCCGCACAAAAGAACCTGATCAGGCCTTAGCCGAGTTACAACTCTTTATGAATTTTGTTCCGACTCGCCCCCTTTCCGAAATTGCCCGAGAATATGTTGAAGGGTTTTAGATACTCTATGATTACCCCAAACATTCCGAGAAGTTAGCCGTGTGATGACTTAAACATTATTGATGAAGATCAGAAGATCGGGAAATTTTGACCTCACGACTTCTAACTTCATATCTACTGATCTACTCTGTCATTCGGAGATGCTGGAGCATGATCTTGTAATCTTCTATTGAGAGTGAATACTTCTTGCTGACAACTCCGATCATTGCAGGCTAGAGAGGTTATCAACTAACGATATTTGTTGAATAACGCCGAAACCCATTTTCTGAAATCATCTAAATTGCTAGGAGAATTAAAAGTGGCAGAACAAACACCTAAATACATTGAAACACGCACCATCGAATCCCGCATTGGTTCCCTGGAATTTGAGCGAGGTTTTCCTACACCGAAAGCCGTCAAAACCTTGTTTGAGTTTCGTACCTTTTACCGTGCTGTAGAAGTCTTCACCCAAAACACCTTTGGAGTTTCCCTCTACGCTATGCGAAAATCATTGGCCAATGCAGGTTTTGGTAAAGCCAATCAGGTTTCGGTTTGGAAGAACCGGATGGACTCCAAATCAATATTGCTCACAGCCAATAGCGAGACCGTCTATGCCATGACTTTCCTCGATCTCAAAGGTGATGGACCAACTGTGATCGAGTCTCCGCCTAAAGCTTTGGGGCTGATCAATGATATGTGGATGCGCTACATCGGTGATATGGGAATGATGGGGCCTGACAAGGGAGAAGGTGGTAAGTTTCTCATCCTTCCTCCTGGCTATGAGGGCAAGATACCAGAAGGCTACTATGTTATGCAGTCCAAAACTTATAGTGTGTGGTGTGCAATTCGCCTGAATCTTGTAGACAATAAGCCGGATGTTGCCAATGCTCTCTATAAAGAGCATCTCAAGATTTATCCTCTTAGTAATAAGGACAATCCTGAACCGACTGAACTGATCAACGCCAGTGGAATGGAGATTGATACCGTTCACTCTGAGAATTATACTTACATGGAAGAATTGGGTCATCTGGTTGAACAAGAGCATCCCGATGCCCTTCCTGATGGACAGAAGTTCCTCCTCGCCTCAATTGGCATGGAATTCGGCAAGCCTTTCCAGCCCGATGCCCAGCTCAAATCTACCCTTGAGGAAGCTGTCGCGGTTGGTGCTGCCATGCTCCGTGCCAATATGTGGGATTATGTGGGCGACGACAAATGGATATATAAAGATCGCAAGTGGTGGAATCCTTTTGTGGGCGGTAAATACACTTTCGATCCAGCAGGCTATTTTAATTATGACGCTCAGGCTTTATTTGCTGCTTACGCTACTGCTGTGACTCCAGCAATGGCATCGAAGACAGTTGGTGGTGGTTCCCAATATCTCTGCAGTCACCAAGACAAAGATGGCAACCCGCTTAATGGTGACAAAAATTATCAACTGCATATTCCGGCTGGTATCCCTGCCAAGAACTTTTGGTCTCTGATAGTTTACGATTCAGCTTCCCGTTCTATGATTCAGGTGGCTAAACCTATGCCTACTATTAGTTCCTATACCGACCCAGTTATCAATGAAGATGGTTCAGTTGATCTTTACTTCGGCCCAGAAGCCCCCGCAGGAAAAGAGAAGAACTGGATCGAAACCTTACCGAATAAAGGCTGGACTGGTGTTTTCCGTCTTTATGGTCCGCTAGAGTCCTTCTTTGACCAGACTTGGAAATTGAACGATATTGAGGAAGTCAAGTGACAAATAAACTGACTCTGAAAAACTTCTCTATATCTGTTAATTTTCTTATTCTACTTCTCGGAGAGTGACAGAAGAGGGTTATAGCACTACGCATATTAGTTAAGACATTGCCAGAAGCTGAAAAGCCCTTATAATCAACTTTTGACTTGCGCGTAGTGCTATACCTATTACCCAATCGATTAAATCAAAAAGTGGAGTAGTGTTGGTATGTCTAGTTTAGCGATTACCGTGACTGTTCAACTGTTTGCGATCTATCAAGAAGTCTACAAAGTTCGTAAACTGGTTTTAACTCTGCCCCCTCAAACTCCGGTTTCTCAAGTTCTCGAACATTGTATTGGGGAACATCCCGAACTGGAACGCTGGCGTCCTCTGACTCATTTTGGTGTGAATTTACAGTTTGTTCCTCCAGAAACTCCTCTGAGTAACGGTGATGAGGTAGTTCTGATTCCGCCTGTCAGTGGAGGTTAAACAAATCTGAGAAATTTTTCATCCGGAATTCATGACAAACTCACCGAAAATCGAATAGAGTAGTAAATATAACTCTAAAAACGTTATGGAAACCATGAAACGTTTGAATCCTCTTGGGATTGGTGTGTCCGCTATTGTTGCTTTTGGGTTTGTTACTGCTAGTTCGGTTTCGTGCTTATTCAAACAGTCTATAGAGACTGCTGATTCTTCGATCGCAATTTCTCGCTCTCAAGTTGTTGACCCAGAGACAGGATTGATAATACACGTTTCTAGTCTAAAGCGCAACTAATTAATTCGATTAGCAATTTCCGAGGTTCTCCCCAGAGGTAATTCTCCGAAAGTGATAGCCCTTTTAAAATAAACTTTAACGTTTCCCTTCAAAACCAGTTTTAATAAACCTGTATCGGGCTTTGAGATGTTGAAGCCCGATATTTGAGTTTGGCTAGAACCTCTACCCCAACCCCTCTCCTAAAACCAGGGCTGTTTCATTCTCAATTAAAAATTGCCGAGGGTTCCTGGGGTGATGGGGTGGTGGGGTGAAGATTTCTTTCCGATGAAAAATAGCTTTTTATTCATAAAAATCCTCCCAACCTCCCAACCTCCC
>NZ_AAVU01000033.1 GCF_000169095.1 Lyngbya sp. PCC 8106 | reverse complement strand
CTAACATACTTCAATGATTACTTACCCGATATAGGGCCATCCTGGGTTACGCTTGGAAAGAATGTGGCAGTGAACTTCAAGTCACAAATTCCCCTTCCTAACGTTTGGTTTGGCGTCAGTGTGGAAAATCAAGCCAGAGCCAATGAACGAATTCCGCTACTCTATCAAATTCCAGCAAAGCTAAAATTCCTCTCTTGTGAACCATTGCTAGAGCCTGTTGAATTATTGAGTCCTATTTCTGTTGAAATTGATGAATTGATTGATAATGAACAGCAAATATATCTCAATGATTTTGTTAACTGGGTAATTGTTGGTGGAGAATCTGGAGATAAAGCCCGACCTTGTTATTATGATTGGATTCTCAAAGTAGTGAAAGATTGCGAAGTGTTGACAATTCCCGTATTTGTTAAGCAACTGGGCAGCAATTTCATTCACTCCACCAAATCATTCAAACACAAAACTAAATTCAAACATTCCAAGAAAGGAAACATTGAAGAATTCCCGGATGAATTAAAAGTTCGGCAGTTTCCTCATCCATAAGTTCAATAAATTCACCTAGAATTTATACAGAGTCTCTGGTATTTTCAGGGACTTTTTTTATGCTAAAATAGCTATGTTTAAACTTATCAAATCCACCTAAAATGAGTAACAAAATCAGCCAAGCAAGTCTTACTTTTGGTGCAGCTTTTGCAGTACATGAACTCAATTTATCAACCGGAACAGGTGCAAGAGCTATATCGGGAATTCACAAATATCTGGGACTAACTGAAGTAGAATTGCCAGGACAGGAGGGTTCTTTTGGCGAGTATAAAAATCTTCAGCCTGGGATATACAAAGTAGGGGTTTGGCTGGAAAGTCAGGAACGGGAAGCCGAATCAAAGGACGTTCTTTTTGCCTGGAATCAACGGGATATTATTGCGATTGCTGATACCAAGTTTATCATTGGAAAAGACACAGGATTCTACGAAACAATTCCTTTAATGACAGCCGAGGTAGAAGTTCCCTACGGGTATCTAGCGATTATTTTAGTGGATGAAAGTTCTAAAACGGGAACAACTATTGCTCACGTTACCGAGCTTTCACGAATAAAAGATTTACCTTACCCAGTTCCGATAGTTTACGATAACCAACAATACGAAATATTCGGTTCAGGTGGATATAATCAACCCTATGGCTATGCAAACACAGGTTCGGGTTCGCGTGCAGCTTCTAGTTTGGATGAGTTCATGGGATTTTCTGACCCAATAATTCAACAGGGAGTTGAGGGTTTAATTCCAACCGAGGGAAGTATTATTTCCTATTCTGTTACGCCAGGACAATATAAAATTATTTGGGAGTTGATTTCCAGCGATAACAACTTAACAAATGACGGTTTCTTTATCTGGAATGGTAACGAATTACTACTTGGAGGAAAAAGGGAACTCTGCACCTATCAAGTCAGTTCAACCCGTTTTAGTAGCGGAAAACTAACAAGTGAAATTCCTGTCTCCAAAAACCTTTATTTTATTCCATTTGATACCGAAACTAAGACCGGAACAACGGAAATCAGGATTCATCGAATTGAACGAGTTGGCAATCTAAGCGGAATTTCTATTTTTCCAGCCCATATTTCTATCATCGAAAATCCATTAAAAATGGCAACAAAAGCTCTCAATTCCTATCGACATAATCAGATGAATTTTTCCAATTCTCAGGAGATTACTACACCCCAAACCTACAGCTTAGAATCTTGGAATCTGGAATGGCAACAAGGATACAATTGGTATTGGCATCATATTAACCTTGATGGACAGGATGATAGTATCTTAAATCAAGAGAAACAGAACTTTGATATTGGGATAGCCCTCGCTAATGAGGAATTTAAAAATGCCTTTTGTCAAACGATTGGGACGACGGGTTTGGAAACTTTAGCTATCTTTGATTATTCTGCGGAATTTGATGAAACTGCGGCACAGTTTTCAGGAGAAAGTGATGAGGATTTGTGGGCTTATTATCTACTGAAAGGCTTGTACACCCTGGCTGCGGAGATTGGCAAGCGAAATAATATAGAGGAAAATATCCTCACTACTGTTATCCCAGAGGCTCACAATATTCTCAGTAAATATTTAGAAGAAATTCAAAAGTCGGGGCCATACAGTATGGAAATGCTAGCAAATTTTCTGTTACGAATTAAAGATGAAAACTACTTGCCACCGTTATTTGAAAATCCCGAAATGTCACAGCAGCTTTATGATTTGTGGGTAGATTCTTGGGGATTAGACTAGAATAGAAATTAAATGGTTTTCTAGGTTTATAAACTATTATATCCTGAATAATTTCGGGGTATTTTTTTATGAAGTTTTATTTTAGAACATTCCTCTTTTATTGGGTAAAATAAAGTTGGAATCTCCCCATATTCCCACCTTTTTATGAAAGGCTTTTGTTTGGGCTTTTATCAGCTTGCAGAGTAAATTAGAACTCCTTTTTGAAAGGTTATACTGAACAGTGGGTGGGACACAATAAGCGAGTCCCTGCAAGATTAATTTTACTTGAATATTCAGGCTTCTTGAACCAATAAACCAATCAGCTTCAATCCTATCGTATCTATCCAGCCCATATTCTTCAATCAAGAGTTGATTATTCTCCGCCAGGGACTCAACAAATTGCTTGGCTTTAATTCCCCATTCGGTATCAACTTCGGGGCAATCTATCCACCTAGCCCGACTGGTGAGAATTTGATGGTTTCTGACAAATTTAACGGTATCTCCATCGATAAAAGATGAGATTTCTATGGGAATTAGTACCATTTTTTCAGGGATTTTTGCAGTTTTTTAAAATTTTATCCCCCTCCTTTTCTGAATTTTAACGTATTTTTTCGGTAAAAATAAGACTGTTTTGAGAAATTAAATTGTACAAACTAGGAGCAAAAAACACTAAATTTTGAGTGGAAAATATCAAATTTCAGTTATTAGTTCGATAGTCTGAGGTATAAAGTGGATAGGAATCATACATTAAACGATTAGTTCGTCTCCAGGGTGAATTTTTACTATGTCCAAGTTGCTTTTCTTTTATAGATTGCTCATATTGTTGTCTCCATTGACTATAATCAAAATCTGGCGGAAAAGTGATGGTAAATCCTGAACGATAACCATTATTTTTCTGTATAAAGCCCTGTTTTTTTAAGAACTTTGTTGTCAGCCCTAATTCTTGAAAGAAGCCTGTAAACCTTATCTTTCCATTTAATTTCAAGAGAATATCAGCCTGTTTATAGTTCATTATTTTTCTATTCATACCAGTGAATCTTGAATAGCAGCAAGTAAATTAACAAGGTTCTCAATAGATAGGTCTTTAATAGACTGTTTTATTTGTGGATGAATATTAGATTGGTGAGGTAACTGTTTTGCAATTTCAATGATTAGTGAATATCTGGCTTCTTCAGATAAGTTTTGCAGGAAAGCACCACAAGTATTTTCAAGTTGATAAAGAGCTTGTTGTTCAGATAAAGTTGTTGTTAATATCCATTGGTTGAGGGGTTTAACATCCATCATATTTATTCCTGTTTACATAATAAAAAAGCTTCTTGAATCGCAGTGGCTTTGAGTTCGTTAGCCAAATCGATTAATAAATTTAAAGTCTCTAATTGAGTTAGATGATTGAGAGATTCTACAATTGCATAAAACTCGGAGTTGCAGGTAATAAAATAATGAGTTCTCAAGTCAACTAATGCGTCTAGGGGAGTGTGCGTATCAAAATGATTGGCACGGGTTTGAATATTCAATGCTAAACTCAGGATGAGATTGTAACGTTGTTGTTGATTAAGATGATGAATTTCCACTGATGTATTCCTAGATTGTTCAGTGAGTAAACATTATATTGAATCGATAATAAAACCTACTAGATAGATACTCCAGAGAGTTCTACCAGTAGGTCTACTGTTTTTTTTAGGGTATGGAAATATTAGGAACTAGCCAAGTTTCTTCATTAAATTGTAGGCATCTTCACGAATTCGTTGACTGGGAAAGTGAATACCTCGACTCCATTTGGAAACCGCCGAAACAGAAACTCGCAATTTGAAGGCTAACTGTTCGTGTGTCCAGTTGTAGCGATTTAGGAGTTCAATCGGGTTGATTTCACCGTCAGCGTTGCAATTGCTTTGAATTAGTTGTGTCATGGTAATTGTCCTTAATTGTGGTTTGGTCACGGTTAGGGATAGTCCAGGTGAGGGAAGTAACGGTTCCTTGCCTGGGCGCTCTTTTCTTAACCATTTGAGTGATATTATAAATGAGTATGCTTAGTTTTCAATCACAGGTGAACGAAAATCAATCAGATTTAGATTTAATAGAAGTCCTGAAACGATATCAGGGTCAGATGCCTAAGAATACCCGCATCCAGACAGGCCCGATAAGGCTAACAGAATATTTGCAGTTTATCTTAGGGAAGGCAGCATCTAGACGTTCAATATCCTCTCATAGCAAGGAATTGTTTCAAGATGCCATTCAGAAGTGGTGGCCTGTATATGCAGAAACAATTAAGTTAGAAGCCATTGCACAAGGCAAAGACCCGGTTGATTATTGTGTTGAGCTTTTATACGAAGAATTTGATAGCAGTCCCAAAGCAAAGGAACCTGAAGATGACAATAGCTAAAAGTTCGCGCCTACAGGCAACTCAAGCAAATCAATGGGTGAATACGGCTGACTCGGATAATCCCGCAGTTCTCCAAAAAGCCAAAAATATTATCTCCAGTAATCTTTACTGTTCGTTGTCTACTTGTTCAACTGAAGGAGAACCCTGGATTTCCCCGGTGCTGTTTGTCTACGATGACGACTGGAACCTTTATTGGAGTTCGGCAATAATCTCTAAGCATTCCCAAAATATTTATTCCAACGCCGGGAAAGTTGCGATCGCTATCTACGGTTCACCGATTCTTGAAGGGACGGGTCAGGGGTTATATTTTACGGGAATGGCTCAAGAAGTTGAGAGTGCCGAGGTTGCCAAACAGATTATTCGATGGGTGGGTGAACGAACTAAAAAGGTAAACAATAAAACAGCCGCCGATTATTTGGGTGATTCTCCCAGACGGTTCTATAGGTTTATCCCTCAGAAAGTGTGGGTCACGGGTGAACGAATATCAAGAGAGGGTCAGCTTATTGATACCAAGATAATCTTAAATCTCAATCCTTAAGTTTCGGGGGCAAGATTTTTCTCAAAATGCGCGACGGGGTGGGTGTTGATTCATTATCATCTCTTTAATTTTACTCTCAACTTTGGAATTCTGAACGCAACTCTCCTCTAAACTGTAGAGTTTGGATGCACTGGACATCTAGAGCAGTCGGGATTACACCTATTTTTGAGCCATCTCTGATGTATTGCGATCGCTTAAACTCAATAGTTATGATTTTGAATATCCAAAATTTCACCATTCCTGAAAATGCGCTCGCCAGAGTTAAGTCGATATTGTTATAAATCTTTACATCGTGTCCTATTTTGCACGTAGTGCGACTTTATCATGAACTCACCCCAAACTATCACCTCCGGCAGTTATCTGATTCGCCGCTTGACTGGGATTGGCTACGGTCTAGTTTTGCGAGGAGACAAACCCAAGCCCTGGCGAACTTGCTGGTCAACTTCATCGCTCGGGACGTACAAAACGTGGAGCATCATCGGCCAATTCCAATACTGATAGTTCGTAGGTTTGCACTGGCTAAAGATAAGTTTCATTAGCTCTAAGTCTGAACTCGAAATCGGAATATTCCCGTCTGAACCAGCCGAACTCATCCCGCCTATAATTTGACCGTTGATTTGGACATCTAAAGCAGCAACAGTTTCACAAATTCCAGTGCTTGTAGTATTCCAGCAACTTCCAACCCCACATTCATCTCGAAATTTCAAGGTCTGGCGCAGGTCTTCTTTAACTTGCTCGACTGATTCAATGGAATCCACAAATTCTTGCAAGTCGCTTTGTCCTTGGGCGGGTTTGATTAAAATGCCGATGCCGATCGCTACTAACAAGGTAATGAGAACGAGTTGGATAATAGTGGTGCGGCGATTTTTACTAAATCTCATCAATTGGCTCCAATTATATTTTTAGCACATCCTAAATGATCTTTTGTGATTTTTGTTTGATTCGGTCTTGTTTCATGGGTTTGTGTGCTGAGGTGTACACACATCGTACTATCCTGTATTTAGTAAAAAGTGTTTCACTGGAGGTCACAAATGGATTATCAAGCAATAATACTTCAAGCCGATGCTAAGTTCAGGGAGAATATTGAGGATATATTTTTCCCTATCTCCAATGGTGATATTGATGAGATGAATAATTTGTATAAGAATTCAATGAGAGATGACAACGACCCCATTTACTTTATGCACCATCTTGAATTAAAAGAAGGGTTCACTCTAAGGAACGCTGAAGATATACATCAAGAAAATATGCCTGAAGAAGATCGTGCCTTATTAAGTGAAAATATATTTTCTAATACTAAATATGAAAGTGAGGAGCTTGAAAACTTCGATGTAATCACCGTATGGTATAAAGTACATTTTTTAAAGTATCTTCCTCAAACTCAAATAATAGAGGAGGAAACTGAAGAATTCCCTTTGTATATCATTATGTTAAATAATGAATATAAAACATGGGATTGTAACCCAGAGAATTACATCGATCACACAATTTGGGATGAGATGTGACACAATTCTAAATTCATAATTAATTCTCAAATAAATGTTTTAATCTCCTTTTACTTGAGGGGATATCTTTAATTATTCAACGCCTTTGAACAAAACTTTGACTCCATAATAATCATGCCATTCAAGGTGAAGCCTTTCCTTTCTGATTACCTCCCAAAGATTACCATTGCGATTGACGCGGCAGGGTCAGTGGTGGAGCCAATCGCAAATCCGATCACGATACTTTAGTTGTAGTTGCTTGCAAAGAAGAACTACTACAGATAACCACAGTTAGCAGAATTTTACCCTGTTGAAACCAATCACAAAAAATAACCAGAGTGATATTCAACTCCGGTCATTTGGCGTTAATATTTAATTGCTTCGGGGTAAATGCAGACTCACTTTATTTAGGTTTTAGAGAAAACTATTCTCCCCAAAATGCTTTAGCGAACCCATCCATTTTTTCTCGGTCTGGACGATAACCACAAGCTTCTTCCCAGGCATCCAACAGTTCCTCCCAATCTTTCTCAGATTCGGGCTTATGGCTCATCAGGGTAATAAAGCGGGTTTTAACTCTGGCATCTTCGGGGTCAAGTCCTTTCTGAATCGCTTGCAATTCAAACTGAGGATTGATGCTATTGGCAAGGATATCAGCATATTGAGTATCAAGCAGGTTCAGGTTTTCAATATTATCCATGAGTTCTCCGGGAGATAAACTTTAGTGAAGGTTTGCCGTTCAGGTATTGAGATTGAGCCTGTTGAATTTGCTCTAAGGGTAGACCAACGGGGTTAAGCTTTGGTGGCAGTTGGAAGTATTCGCTTGCCCAATAGTCCCCCGCAAATGTTGGATAAAATGGGTCATTGCTGACCACACCGATGCAAACTTTATCTTGATTAAAATAACAGCGAATTGAGTTTGGGTTAGGTTGAATATTCATTCTCAGCTAGAAAGTCAGAAATATCTAAACAAAGAACATCAAAAATAACTTGAGATAACGGTTCGATTTCTATGAATTCTCCTTCATAAATAACATCTGGGTAATCCGAGAGTTTAAATATACCATGTGGGATACTTTCATTATCACCTAACCACATTCTAGCCCGATAATCGATTGTAAACCCGTTGGGTAAATTTATCCATAGATGGATTGGAAATTTTAAGTCTTCATAAGTTAAAGTTCCTGCCATTGGTTGATGAGGAATATTATGTTTGTTTAAAACGGTGCTACAGATTTTAGTTAAGCCGTCGCATTCAGTTTGAGTGGAGTCGTAGGGGTCTAGAAGTTGGCGAACTAAGTCAATATTTACCATTAAAATCCTTCTTTATATTCGAGAGTCATTAACTTTCTGAGCTTCCGCATTACGAGGTCTTGATTGGATTCATCATCCCAACGTTCCTCGTTCAACCATTGTAGAACATCTTCATCTTTAAATCGAATGCTCCACACGGGATTTTCAGCATCATACTTAGCTTTGGATTCCCTAACTTTATCGGCATTTTGTTCGTCCCAACGTTTCTTAGTTTCTCGATAATCCTTGAATTGATGACTTTCTAATTCCGGCATTTCTTCAATTTTGAGATAGCCGCCATCGGTTTGATGATGCCAGCGTTGATTATAATAGTCAAAGTTTTTTTCCGCACCCCGTTTGGTTTTCCAGCGTTTGCACCAGGAAAAATAGTCAAGATTTTTAGTTGGGTTTAACTCCTGTTCCGAACGGGCGGTATACAGCCAGCCTTCTGGTTTTCCCTCTCTGTTATAACAACGATATCCGTAGTACATTCTCGCAATTGATAATAATATAATTTGAGGGGCATTTAGCCCCAAGTAAGCTTATTCAAAAGAATCTCGAATAGAGTCGATACATTCTTGCATCTGAGCCATTATTGCTTCCATGTCTTCGAGCTTGGACTCAATGGCATTTTCGTTGTACATCTCTGGGCTTTCTTCTAATTTACTCTTAAGCTGTTCAAGCTCTGAATAGCTAATTTGCAGTTGATTAAGTGCGTTTTGAAGTTCCATTATTTTTGTTGATAAGGTAAACGATAAATTATAACAGTACGGTCGTTCAAATTTATTGGCTGAATAATTTTTCTAGTTCGCTTCGGATATTAGTTAGTTCTTCGTCGTGATAAGCAAGAGTTATTTCTGCAATAATCTTCTCAAGTTCGGGGTCGTAGAGGGCAGCATCCAAAACTTCGGCAATTCCATCCATATCTCCCTCATCTAAAGATACGATATAGCGATGAATCCATTTTTCTCGTTCTAAATTTTTTTTGGGATTATTCATGGGTTTGTTGGTGCTTATCAATAATTTGTTTTAAATCTTCTTCGAGTTGGCGTGAATATTCGAGTTTTTCAATTTGCTTAACTAAATTTTCAATTGAATTTTTCAGCCTAAATTTTTCCAAGTCATCTTCAGTGTCAAATACCATCAAATTATCTTCACCATAGCCCCAATTGGGATTATAAGAAGAAACCGTAAACTTATCTTTATCAACCCAACAGAGGGTGCGAGAGCGTTTGGTAATTTCAGCCTCATGTAAATTGAAAGTCTGACCGTCTTTGATTCGAGCAACTATAACAGAATCCCCAACGTTAAATCGTTTGTAGTGAGTATTGCTGTCGTCTATCTCAAGAACCGAGACTTCTCCTTTTGCGGATAAAAATTTGTAATTTCTATCTAATGCGTTCACTGCACCGGAATAGGTTTTCCATTTTGCTGCATCTTCGGGTGATTCTGAAGTTGGGAGGAGAAATTTTTTACCCAAACTTGATGTCCAAACTGCATAACAAATATCCTTCTCAGTTTTAATTTTAATAACATACATGGGCATTACTCCCTATTCATTAATCAAACAGTCTTTCATTGGTAGTCCCCTTATAATTTATGAAACTTTTTGTTTAACATTTCCGAAGTAAATCCATTCTTTTTGAGCTTATATTCTATTTTATAATCATTTTCTATAATGGAATATTGTCTGATTTCATTTAATGTTTCCAGTACAAAATCTTTGTTAAAGACTACACCCAAATAAATTGTTTTATCCTTCTTTAACCATGTGGGGTCAATCACTTCACCTTTATCATTCACTAACCAAGCATGATATAGTGAAATTGGTAAGTCTTGATCAAAGCCATACCCTTCACAATAATGTAGATCAGAATGAGAAAGAATGGCATCAATACAGTTTTTGTAACAGGCTTTAGGTTCACCTTGAATCGGTGAAGGTTTAATCTGCTTATCAAAAACAATGCCATACTCCAAAAGTAAAGCTTCATCACTTTTATATTTTCCCTGAAATCTAGTTTGAGTTGAGTCAGCCATGTCTGCACGTTGCTTGAGATAAGATAACAATTGTTCAGTTAAATTTGACATGATTGTTTTTTAGTTCAAAATAAATGTTGACGGAATTCTTTGGCTGTATCAGGAGTTAATTGAACGAGTCGAACTGTGTTTCTTTTGAATCGCCTCTGACGAGAATTCAACAAATCTTGAAACTTAAATCCATTTAACTCAGTTAGTTTTTTGAGGTTACAAAGTGTGAGGTCATTATTTAGAAATTCAACTATAGTTCGTATTCTCTGAGTTCCATCTATAACTTCTAGTCTTGCGTCATCTTCTTCTTGGGAAACATCAACAACAATAATATAGGGAATTGGAAGTCCTAAAACAATATATTCAATAAAGTTCGACCGATGATCATCGTCCCAAGAAAGATTTTGATATCCATTAGGGGTGAATATTTCATCGTTTAAATACTTGTCAACTAAAACCTCAATCGGATATTCCAGAGTATTGTATTCAACCCGTTTTTGGTTTTCCTGAATCTGTTCTTCAGCAGATTTTACTTTTTGTTCTGTGATAATTGGTGAGTTAAACATATATTGTAATATTTTTATCTTGTTATTTGTTGATTTGAATTGATAATTTCAATTAGACCATTCTTCTATTTTATCTTTCCCTTGTGGATGATTCCAAATTGTATCTAGCCAGGATTGTTTGCTTGACAACCTCCCCTTTTGACGAACTTCGTCTTTACTAATACCCAATTCCTCAGCCATTAACTTTAGTTCATTTAATGAGAATAAATCGGTTTCTTTGAACGTCATTGGTTCGTCTCCCAGTTTTTATCAAAGCTTTTAGCTGAAACTACAGCCCGACGCACAGCTTCATCCAACTCTGGATCTTCGGCTTTCCATCCATTAAGAATCAGCATCGTTCTGATGATTTTTTCTAAGACCGCTTCCCTATATTCAACCGGAACAATTAAAGATTCCATTTTCTCTCGAACTGAAGGATATTCGGAGTTTAAATACTTTTCATCTCCCCGCATAACCTCGCACAAATAGTAAACCATTTTACTGAAATGTCTTAAAGGAGGAGTATAGTTAGAAGCCCATTTTAGAAGTTTGTAAGAATAAAATCCAATTTCACTTTCTGCTGTGTTCATAATTTTTCTAGTCCCAAGATTCATACTCATCAGCTAAAGCGTTTAGTGCGGTTAAATCGGTAATATCGAATACGCAAACCTTGCCGTTGGGAAGCGGTATATAATCGCAGTGGATTAACCCGAGTTTTAAAGCTTTAGACCCAAACAGCATGGCTGTTAATTTGTCTTCAAATTGAAATGTTGCAACACTCAACTTATTAGATTCGGATTGGGCGCGAATATCTTCTTGTTCGGACATAAGTTTTACCTGCCTTTCTAAATTTTGAAAGATTTATCCCCCATTACATTCAAGCATGAAGCTACGACCTAAACTTCTCGTTCAGTGTAATTCGTTTACGAAGTAAAATCAACCCCTAACTGGCTTTTTCCCTAAATTGTTGGCGATGCCATGCCAGAGCGTCGAGCCGTGGATAATAATCTTCTCGGTTGGGTAAGTAAATCTGCCGTCCTTCAAAGGTTTTTAAAGTGGGAGTGTCGGGAGAATCTTCATAGAGAGTATCGGCAATCTCAAGTGTGTAGTCGTCGTTGATGGTGAACCAAAAGCGGTCGAATGCCCAGTGATGATTTTTGCACAATGAAAGCCCGTTATTAATTTTGTCATCGTAGAACTGAGAAAAGGGTTTTATATGCGCTCCATCCACAATATTTTCCAGGTTATTGAGGATTTTTAACCCACAAAATGAACAGCGATAATCATAAGCATTCGTGACAATTCTGCGGAATGCCCCATCTCGAACAATAGCAGTTTGTTTATCTTCTTGTTCAACTTCTTCACGGCTATACACTTTACCACCACTGGCTCTGAGTTGATTTTGCAAATCATCAAACACATCGAACTTTAGCGATCGCTCAATTTGTTGGATTTGATTTGGGAACCAATTCTCAATCAGCAATAGTGTTAACTCAGCCCTAGAGCCAGGGTTCATCAGCAGAGTGAACAGTTCTAGGTCAAGGTAAGCGTATTCTACAGCTTGTTGTAGCCCACTAACGCTTCTAACTTTAATCTTTGACGCTCTTGACTCCATGAACTCAAACCCAGGTTTAGCCTTGAAATGCCAAAAGCCATCGGTTCGCAGGTGAAAGAAGGGTAAGCCAATATTAGGGTCACGTTGAATATTCAGGTCGTGCCAGAACTTGAGGAATGTTGAGATTAGCTCCGGTGATAGTTCAATGCGGTTACGTTGAATCTGTCCCCGCTCAATTAACTCAATGACCGACAGCAACAGTACGGGTTTATTGGGAGCCTCACCTGCCGATAAGCTAACCCCAAGCCCAAGCTTATTTTGTTTTGTTCTGCGGGAAAACTTACAACGATAATAGTGAATGTCCCTAATCATCGAACCAATTGCCAACCATATCCAATTATTCCATGAAAGAATACCGATGTACCCGCAATGCTCTTTATCAAGACGAAGGGCCTGGACGAGATGATATTACCGCTAGACAGGGACATTACATCAAAGCTGAAAGCGAGGAGCAAGCTTGGGAGATAATGGCAACCCGATATCCTCAAGAAACCGAGGCAGGTTTTACGATTCAAGAATGGGAAGGCTTTAATGTCATAATCGTTGAAATTAAACAGGATGAGGAGGGTAACAGGATTGAAGTCAGACGGGATGAACACGGCAACATTATTGAGTAATTGAATGGAACCAGAAGACGTTATCAGCACTATTCTCAAGCATGATCGCAAGGTAAATACCTACAAATTTGCGTTGGTTCGAGCCATTAACGATGTAGCTTTATTCTTTCCCGACCTTCGCAATCCCAATAAAGACATCGCAATTCCCCTCAAATCACTTGCTCAATTATGGGTTGCTTACTATTGGCCGTTTGTCAACCCCAACGAACCCATTTTGCAGGGAACTAATAAAATAGATATAAGATTTCGTCGCCAACTAACGGAACTGCGGCGCATTTGGGAACAAATTATTGGGGGTGTTTCCCGTCCTAGCGATGGTTTTTTCCTCATCAATGAACTGAGAATTTCCCGCAAACGTCAAGATTACCCGGAGGAATTACGCAGGGCTTTTGATAAATCTCTAAAGAAAATTGTCGAGGCAGTTGAACAACCCATTGAACGCGCAGGCCCCTCCTCCGAACCCTGGAAAGTATTTGAGAAGCCCATAAAATACAAGGTTGACAATGATTCTGTTGTGGCAATTCCCGGAACCCAAGAAACCGATAAATGTTTGATTATTGAAGCACGCCTATGGCGAACATTCCAAAAAATGTCTTTATGGATAGAAGCTCTTTGCATCCATGAATGGTGCTTATTTAGCGAAAAAAGAAACCGACAGAAAGTTCATCGATGTTACATTTACCGACTCCTCACCGATAGACCCGATAACCGCAGGTCGCTAGATTGGGAACAGAAACAGGTGAACTCGCTGCTGAGGGAGGAAAATAAGGAATTCATTTGTCCCTGGACGGAAAAACGCATCACAAACGGTACAAAATACCACCTCGACCATTTGTTACCTTTGTCCCTTTATCCCATCAACGAATTGTGGAATCTTGTTCCGGCCGACCCCCATTATAACTCCCACATCAAACGCGATCGCTTACCTTCACCGGAGAAACTACAACGGGCAAAACCCCATTTGGAACGGGCTTACAGCTATTACAACAGTTCTGAAGAACTGTCGGTCGCACTCAAAGATGATGTGAAATCTAGGTTTTTAACCGTCTCCGGTAAGGCAAAACCCCATTTGGAACGGGCTTACAACTATTACAACAGTTCTGAAGAACTGTCGGTCGCACTCAAAGGTGATGTGTGTCCATCCGCTCTAGCTAATGCCGTTGTTAACTTCATTGATATTGTTGGTGAGTCCCGCAATATTGTCCGATTTTAGATTCAATAGCATTACTGTTAAATTGTAGAAATATAGGAAGACCTGATTCTCTAAAGAATACTAGATTAATATATTTTTACAATTGTGTGTAAGAATTTGTTGCTCTCATGGCAAGTAGATAATAGAAGCGATTTTTATGTTCGACAGTCAATCAGTAAATATGGGAGGAAAAATCAAATGGGATTAAAAGACTTTCACAAAGATAAACTTTGGATAGAGAAAACAATTGACTTCTATGTTGAGTGTCTTGATACTGGAAATATTGATGGTATTTCGGGCATACTGGAAGCAGCAAAAGACAATCTCGAACTTGAACTCAGAATTAGGCAAATTAATGAAGCATATCACGAAGAAGAACAAATCACTCCCATTCCCCCAACCGAATAATTTTTAGTTGGGGGTGTCAAAAATTAAATCTGGTTTTTCTTGGGTGTTCGATAAATAATCACTTTTTACAGTTTTTTTAGTATTAGGGCTAATGCGTTTAGAAGCCGAATTGCCAACAAACTAAAAGCAGTCGCTCAGAGTGACGTTGGAGCAATTATCCCAAGTTGAAACAGACCTACGACTATTCCTAATACTGCTAATAGTCCAGGAATTGCAGCTAGTATGAAGTAAAAGCTGGTTTTGAACGCTAGTCCGATGGCACTCAACCAATCTAGACCCTCGAAAAATAGCGGTGCGAAGAAAATTGGAATGAAGAATAATTGTAGTAGCAAAGCGCAAATTATCCCTCTCCAAAACCATGCGGATGATTTGTAAACCCAGAGGTGAGTTTTCCAGACAATAAATCCTGTAATGAGCAACGCTAGAGCATTAAGAATTAGTTCAACCATGATTAGTTACTCAAATGAGAGAAGTGGATTCTGTTCTTGGTTCAGCAATAAAAATTACTTGAAAAAATTAGTCGAATTGAGATAGTTAGCAACGACCCATCCGCGATATTGTTGAGAGCGATTACTAACATCAACTAAAACCCAAGTATATCCATCACGATAAATGGTTTCGGGTTCTCTTCTTCTAGTGCTTATATTCAAAGGTGCTACCACACCAACTACAGAACCGTTCCGAATGCCTGCAATCACTGGATAATTTCGACCGGGACCGAGACGGACATTTAAGATACCACCAGGGTCTTGTGCATGAAATGTTAGTCGTGCGTGCATTGTTCCGTAAACTGCCTGTTGACGACCCACATAAATTACGGGAATGTTACTAGCTTGAGCGATAATATATTGATGGTCTGTTGAGTTCGTTTGGGAAGTTGTTCGGGGTTGGGCAACTGCGGTGTTTGTACTAACGGTAAGTACAGCAAAAAGGCTCAAAATCGATAGTATTTTCATACTGATCTTTTAAAAAGTAAGTAGGTTTTGTGATTGAACTGGGTTAAATTTTTTATTGACTTTCTCGGAAAAATTGCGGCGTTATATTGCAAAAATTATAAATCTGCACGGCAAGCAAAGTTAATCATGCTTTGAGTTGCCTGACTTGTAGGTGAATAAGTCCCATATCCTTGTGCATACCAGCGATTTTCCTCGCAGTAAGCAATTCCTTCGATTACTTCGTTTCCAATTTGATAAACAAAATCGACGTGATTCCGACCCCGGTAAACGAGAGAACGACTGTTTACATAAATGGATTCTCCGGTAGATGCCTGACCCATATAAATCCAAGGAGACTGCGCTAAAACTGGAGTTGATGTTAATGCGGTGGCTGCGATTGCGCTCAGGAAATGCTTGACGTTCATTGTGTTTTCTCCTTTGATTGAACTAAAAAACTGGGTCGAATTAAAACTGAATTTATAGATTCCGAATTGTTCGGGTATTAATCCCCATTTTCTCGGAATGATTAAACTGTCGGAACTTTAAAAAGTTAAAACTCAGAATCGAAATATTGTTCTAACAAATCCGTCCCCTCCTCACCCATTTCTTCCAATTGCCGTCGAATTACCATCAAAGCCATGCGGGTTGGGTGGGTACGTCCATTTTCCCAGTTATTAACGGTTTGAAAGACAACACCCAACTGTTCTCCGAATTTTCTTTGGGACAAACCCAAACGTAGCCTTAAGGTGCGGATTAACGTTGGAATCTCGATGGTGGTGGCAACTGGCATGGCTTTATTTGTAATCTCTACGTTCAAGATTAAGCGATAAAAACTTTGATATCTACGGGAGAATTACGGAACTTTGATAATTTAAAAAGCAGCAAAAAATGGTGATTTCTCCGTATAATTACCGAACCCATTGCCCAACTCCCGATAGGCTATGGTTTTCATTGGGGTATTGAATAAATAATCACTTATTAAGGCTTCATTAGGCTAAGTTGTAATCTGATGTCAATTTTTGAATAAATTTAGGGCTAGCTACTGATAGTAAGTTGTAGGGTCAAATTAACATCTACCGTGAAGTGTACTGCTCTTAAACCCTTTCTCTTTCTCTGGCTAACCGTTGCGTGTTGGATGTTCTGGACTCCTGATTGCAACATCTCAAAGAGTTAGGGGACAGCACATATCTCCTGTATTGTTGGCTCAACAGTCAGGTGAACTTGAAAAAGCCAACCGACTCAACCAACAAGTCTATCAACTTTATCAACGATGGTATTTATGGGGACAATCACCAACGAGGCAAATTTACAAAACTTTACGCCTGTTGCTCGGAGTTGCACTAACTCTAGATTTACGCCGTGTGAGAAGAAAACTCATGCACGATACGTGAATGGGAGTGATCGTGCGGTGACTTTTAGTTCGACCCCTAACTCTATTTACGCCATACCGGAAAAGACTTAACGGGTATTAAAGTCAAGTTTGGATAGAACGTGAAATTCAAATCAGGAGAGAAGTACCGATGAACGAAGAACACAAACGAATACTGTTATCAACTTTGTGTCATGGATCTATTTTTTTTAGTAGTTCTATTATTTCTATGGCTATTCCATTAGCTATTCTTTACACTTCCAAAGATCGGGTAGTCCGGGCTAATGCGAAGGAAGCTTTGAATTGTCATATAACTATTTTTATTTTATTTCTTATTATTTTTATTCTGATTATAGCTTATGGTTTTTTTCTGCCTTTCAATAGTTTTAGTTTGCTTACGATTCCGATTCTATTTATTCTTACAATCTCATTGTTTTGTCTTGGTATAAAATCTTTCTTGCTTAGTACAATCATGACTTTGTTTGGAGTTATTGATGTGATGAATAAACCAAGTATTCCTTTTCGTTATCCGGGGATTTTAAGATTGATTAAATAGAATTTAATATCACGTTCGGATAACTAATATTGGTGATCCAATAGCAAGCAAGACAATTTCCTGCTCACCGGGATGCGATCGCCTACCCTCCTCGAGTGGGAGAGAAGTTGTTTTCTCCCTTCTCTAGCCAATATCGTTATTAACTCTCAGTAATTTCACGGAGAACGATGAACTTTTTAATTTTCAAAAGTTCCGTAATTTCCACGTAGATTTTTAACGTTGTCTAGGTTTATATTAAAAACAAGATGAAAAACAAATCATCTGGGTTGCCACCAACAGTCCGCTTGAACCTTAAATTATATAAGTAGTTTTATCCGAAATTCATGCCTTCTCTGTGATTCGCTCTAAGCTCCTTAAGTTGCAGTAACGCTCAAACCCTAGCCTTTTGGTTTAGGGTTTTTTTATGAGTAGTTACAGTTTTTAAAATCCGCATATTCCCTGATGTGGGTGGCTTCCAATTGGGCGTAATCTAGAAGTGTGAATCAATGTTTTATTGTTTTAAAAATCAATTAAGGGAGCAACTATGGCGTTAACGGTTCCAGATTGTGTGCCTTCAAAAGCCAGTAGCGGAGAGAAGCGGTTATTTCAAATTCTCAGAGATGAATTACCCGATGATTGTTATGTGTGGTACGAACCCAATGTTAAAGGTTTGTATCCCGATTTCATTATCTTGGGGCCAACACTGGGGCTGTTAATTCTTGAGGTGAAAGGTTGGAGTGCGAGTCAGATTTTAAGAGCAAGCGACCAACACTTTGAAATTGAACAACCCGACGGACAAATTGAAGTGCAGCAGTCCCCGTTGAGACAGGCGAAGAATTATCAGGACACTCTGATGAACAAACTCAAAGGCTGTTCAATTCTCTGTCAGGATGATGGCGACTATCAAGGAAAGCTGGCGTTTCCTATTGGCGTTGGGGCGATAATGACCAATATTACTGAAGCCAAAGCCAGGGATGAGAACATTTATTCAATTCTGGAAAAACCCCAAGTTGTTTATAAAGATGAATTACTCGAATGGGACGGCATTGGTGAACGGGCGTTGATGAAACGATTGGAGGATATGTTCACCGTCCGGTTCAAGTTCATGGGTTTAGAGGATGACCAAATCAGCACCATTAAAGGAGTCATTCACCCCGAAGTTGTTGTAAGAAAAGAACCCGCCACAGTTAAAAGTGTCCCATCTGGATTTATTCTCAAACCCGATGCAACGGTCATTAAAACTCTGGACGTTAAACAGGAACAGTTAGCTCGTTCTCTCGGAAGTGGCCATCGATTGTTCTGTGGAGTTGCAGGCAGTGGCAAAACATTAATTCTCCTGAGTCGGGCTAAAACTCTCGCCGGGGGAATTTTCAACAAACGAGTCCTGATTCTGTGCTTTAACATTACGCTGGCTGCCTATTTGCGATCGCTTATCGAGGCAGAAAACAACCCACTTTACCAAGAACGGATTGAAGTCTTACACTTTCACGATTGGGCTAAATCCATCATGGGCAAGTTACCCAACCTCAGAGAGTTCAGAGCAGAATATGACGAGGTGTTGGGCGATCGCCTCCTAGAAGAACTTGACCATATTCCCGCAGAACAAAAATGGGACGCCGTTCTCATCGATGAAGCTCACACCTTCCATCCCAATTGGTTTAAGTGTTGTGCTGCGGCTCTCAAAGACCCTGAGAATGATGACCTGCTCATCGTCTCCGACCGTTCTCAAAGTCTCTACAAACGCCATCCGTTCACCTGGAAATCCGTAGGGATTAAGGCACAGGGACGAACAAGAAGACTCAACCAAAACTACCGCAATACCGAGGAAATTCTATCGGCCGCTTGGGATTTGGTGAAATCGCCATCTGTTGAGGAAGACGAAGAAGAAGCATTCCCTTTGGTTGAACCTTCCGCAGCTTTGAGAACGGGTAAACGTCCAACCCTACAACTATGTGAAAGTCGAAAAGCAGAAGTGGAAAATGCGATCGCCAAAATTCAGCAATTGGTTTCTGAGGGCTACGAATCCAAAGACATCGCTATCATCTATCGATATTTGGGACGCTGCGAAGCCGAACCGTTTAGCCTCTTGACCCAACAGTTAGATGAGTTGGGATTGGGTTGTTATTGGGTAAACAAAGATAAAAGCAATTACAGCAGCCGTCATCCCGGAGTTCGGTTAATCACTGCCAAATCCGCCCTCGGTTTGGAGTTCAAAGCCGTAATTGTCCTTTGGGTTCAACAGTTTGGGGTTGGTGATGAAGCTGAATCCAGACGGGAACTTTATGTGAGTATGACTCGCGCCCAGGATGTGTTGCATTTGTTCGGGTCGGGTCGGTTTCCTGTTCTGCGGGAATTAGAAGACAGTGATGGTTTTGATGTTGCTAGTTGAAATTTTCCATAACAATGAATAATTTACCGATATTTTCGGGAGGATATAGTTTAAGAAATCGCTCTTGTCTTCCCGATAAACCTGGCATCTATTTTGTGATAGACGAACACAACCAAATTCTCTACATTGGTCTGGCTAAAAATTTACGCAGCCGTTGGGGTGGTCGCAGTCATCATCGCTATAAACAATTGGCTCGGAAAGGATTAGACAAGATTTATCTCTGTTATGTTGAAGTTCCTGAGCCTGAACTTAAGACCTTAGAAAAAGCTTACATTGAGCAATTGAAGCCACCCCTCAATGATGCTAAAGTTAAGCAATATCTTCCGAAGAAAAGCCCGAAGCTATCCGATTTGCAGCGATTGTTGAAGGTTGCTAATACTCCTCACTTTCCGGCTTGTCAACTTACAACTAGAAATGGAGTAACAGTTCCCCGTGAAGACTGGGATATGATTCGAGGATTTATTGTAGGAATCGATGAAACTCAAGATGTTCCTCACATTCTAATTATCTGTCAGCAGAATATGGGAGAATTACTGTGGAATAGGACAACTCACAGAACTAAAAAGCGTTTTTGCAGTTACGATGAAGAAATAAGATGTTTTTGGGTTAATCTCAGATCGGTTGTTTTTGTATTTGCCGAATTGTTTAGTTCGGAGTTTGCCGAACCAGTTTTTAAAGCTGTTTACCCTCATTTGATGGACTGCAATACTTTCGGAGTCACCGCTAAAAAGTTAACAAATCTCACGGTCTTAAGCCAAGTTTTGAGTGAAGTGAATGAGGGTCTTTTGGAATTTGAATTAACTCGACTTGCTTATCTTATAAAAGTTACCTATCGTCTAAAGCTATTGCCCGATGATTTCCAATTTGATGAGAAAAAAACATGGTGAACTCGACATCGAATAATTCTCTAGAACAATCTACCCAAACGGTTTCCCCCACCACTTCCAACACTCCTTATTAAACGGCGACTTCCACCGTTGAATTAACTTCTGTTCTAACTGTTGTCTTGCCTTCCTATCAATCGGAGTATCCCACCAAAAGCCGATTCCCACAAAATTCTTAATCTGATATTGGTAGTTTAGAGCCAGATAATTCTCAATATATCCCCGGCAGTCGTGAACTCCAGTCCATCTTTCCTTCGGGGTTTGTTTTGTTTCCCCAACATAAAGTAACAACGGCAGGGCAGTATCAATAATGAAATAGATACAAGTCTTGTCCCCATCATCGGGCATAGTGAAAAATTCCCAGTTCTGAAGTCTTAACTCAAAGGGATTAATTTGTTCGGGGTCGCAGTGATTGGGCTTGAGGTCAAACAAACTCATCTGTTGGGGAGGGGGACTGCTGAGAATGGTTTGTTGATGGTTAAATATCCTGGACTTCCAATCCATGAACGTTTGACTGTCCATCGTTAACCGGGACTGTTGAGATTTGAATATTGGTTGGGCGGGATAGTTGAATAGGTCAAGTTGTTCCATTTTATGAGTTTTTATAAGATTGATAATCTAGAGATTTATTCCAATACATCACCCACAAGTTGATACAATCTCATGCTCGGATGTTGAGTTAGTTCCCATTTTACCCCGGCTTGAGTTGGTGAGGGGGTCGTTCCCAATCTATAGAGAAACATAGGTTCTTCCCGTAAGACTGCCATTAGAGTATACCCCTGAATATCCCAATTTCCCTTATCAAAGATGAGGTGGGCTTTGCCGCAATAGTTTTCTTCAATAAACCCTTCCATTAGCCATTTGATGAGTGCTTCGGTTTGTTCGACAGAAAGAGTATTTTTTCCATAGGTTTGCAGTTCAAGTTTATTAGACTTTGGCTTCAGAGATGCCATAAAACCAAATAAAGTATTTCTGATTCTATTCATAATCTTCTCTATATCAATTTAATTTGAATTAAACGTATCTTGAACAAAGTAAAACTGAAATTTTCCGAAACCAAGCAAAACCTTAAATAAATTGACAGAGTTCATTCCAAAGTTTATCATACAAGCAAATCTACCGTTCTGATTTAATGCCGGACTATGTAGTTGTTGATACCGAGGGAAATCCTCTCCTCAAAGAGATTGCAGTTATTGATTCTTCGGGTATCTTAATTTTTGAGGCAATAGTCACAAATTCTTCACAATCTATCAAAACGGGGATTCGAGTACAAATGTTGGAAACGGTACTCAACAATTTTATCAAGGTTATTCAAAACAAAATCTTAGTTTTCCACTACGCCGAACACGATTTAAAAGTTCTATATTATTCTTTCAAAGCTGCGGGAATCACACCACCAAAGTTGACTATTAGATGTACCTGGGAACTCAGCAAATTTTATTATCCTCGAATGCAGAGTTATTCTCTGGAAGCTCTGAGTAAATTCTTACATCTTAAAATCAACGGCAAGCGCTTCAATTCTAGTTTGGCTCACCGAGCGAAATACGATGCCCTTTTTACCCACCAACTTTATCAACATCTGATGAAACAGTCTATTATTACCCAACTAAAATCTAAGCCCAATCCTTTTGTTAATAATCGGGTTGATACTCCTTTTCAGCAGCATCCTGACTGGCGGGAGATTTTTGAAGGGGAGTTTCATACTCTAACCACGATTGTTGATGAAATTAGTCAAGATAGTAATCATCAAAGCCGGGGAATTATTGTGATTGGGGAACCCGGTTCAGGAAAAACCCATTTAATGATGAGACTTGCTAGAGAGATTTTAGATACGAATCGCCTACTCTATATCCGCCAACCCAATAATGCTGAAGCGGTCATCTTCCACACCTACAGTCGCATTCTTGAGTCTTTAATTCAGCCCGTACCGTCTAGTTCTCATACTCAATTAGAACATTTACTTGCCCATAGTTTTGCAAAAATTATACAATCGCAGCACGATTCTTCTGGCTTTTCAACTCAGAAGGATGATAAAATTTTGCAGGTAATTCAGAAGGGGCCGCTCAAACTATTCTCCGGTCTAGCCCAGGCTGAAACAAAAACTCGATGGAGCTATTGGCAACATATTGAAAAACGGGCTTTAGAATGGTGGGTCGCCAACTTTTCTACTGCTGGATATGCGCCCCAAATTCTCAAGGGTATTGTGAGGTTTTGCAGCTATAGTGATTCCTCCCGGCGCCAAATCGTAACTCAATGGCTGGCAATGAATGACTTACCTGGTGAGGAACTAGAACGGGTAAAACTTTCTTCCTGGCCAGAAGGGATGAGTCGCGAAGAAGTTTCCTTAGAGGCGATTAAAGTATTAGGCTGTTTATCATTGTTAGAGAAGCCTTTGCTGATTATATTTGACCAACTAGAAGGGTTAGGATTACCCCATAATGCACGTTTGCTTCGGAGTTTTGGAGAGGCGATTAAGGAAATTTTAACTCATGTTCCTAATAGTTTAGTAATCTTGAATTTGTTTCCTGAACGTTGGCAGCAATTTCAACAGGTATTTGATGGGTCTGTGGTAGATCGGATTTCTCAATCTCAGATTATCCTTAGAAAGCCGGATTCTGATAGTTTAAAACGTTTACTAAATCTTAGAGCAGAAACGGTCGGGGTGAATATTGATGAACTATTTACTGCATTAGAACTTAATAAGATTTTGCAAGCGGACTCTATCCGAGCAATTTTAAATGCTGCATCCAATGTTTATCGCCAGAAAGTGCAGGGGATAGCTTTACCTCAAATTGATACTGATGTACCTTCTAAGATTCCTACTCATAGTTCTGCACCACCCTGGCAAGACTTTAACGAACGGCTAGAGCGGATGGAACAATTGATGTCTAGGATAGCCGAAAAGCTTGATATTGAAGTAGAAGCAATTGAAGCAGTTATTATCCCTGAACAACAAAAAATTGACCATACGGATGAGGTTATATTTGACCTTGAACCGATTGAACAGGCTGATGAAGTTGTTGCACTTTCCCTTCCTTCTCGTTCTAGAGTAACGTATAATTCTCACACTTTAAAAGACTATTTTAGTCAACAAAAAGCAAGATTAACGGCTAATTTTAGCCAACCCCAAGTGCTAACTGATAGCGATGATGTAGGTAAACTAGAGACAATTATTCAGTTTTTTCAATCAACTTGGCAGCAGTTGGAAATAACAACGTTAAGCTTAGGAAAACGAGTGCTTCCTGAACATTTGGTGATTGCTACTGAAAAGCATCAATGCGTAATTGGGTTTTTACACCTTAGCGGCAACTCCTTCTTTCACCGTATGAAAAATTATAACGAACTACTCAGCTATCATCGTGAACTTCAGTTTATCCTCTGCCGAGATGAAATGGATTATGAAATCACGGGCTATAAAGGATTTCAGGAGTTGGAGAAGTTTCAAAATTCGGCTAATGGACAGTTGGTTATTTTAGACTCCGAACAGCGTATACTCTTTGAACTGATTTACCAAACCACCGTTGATATCCAAAACCGAGACTTAGACACAACTGCTGATGATGCCATACCCTTTATCCTCTCTGAAACTCGCCATTTTTGGCTTTGGAATTGCTTGAATTAAGTAAAGAGAATATTAAAGATTAGTTAATAGAATATTAAAGAATAATTCTAGGATAAAACTTTATAGTATCTTGATAAAATATACCAAGATTTTTATGGGACTTTAAGTTTATTTAATGATTCCTTTAAACAGTTAATATTTTCTAGGATTTTATCTAAAACAGAGGAAGATATTACGGAATGATAGAGGTTTAGTTTGGGGATAAAGGTGTAACGTTCAATCTTATTCAAGAGGTCATTTGCAATGGATAATCTATTTTGCAATTGTCTAAGACTGAAAGGAAGTTGCAGTTCATGCTAACTTTATATGTGTCTCAGCCAGGATGTTCGGTTTACAAAGCTCAAGAAACCTTACAAATTAAGCGAAATCAGACCGTAGAAGTTGAAGTGCAGCTTCCCCTAGTCGAACAGGTTTTAATATTTGGTAAATCTCAAGTTACTACTCAGGCAATTCAAGCTTGTCTTAAGCGTAATATTCCCATTGGCTATCTCTCAAAAACGGGTCGCTGCTATGGGCGCATTCTTCCGGTTCAGCAGGGTTATCGCTATCTTAGTCGTCATCAACAACAACTTTCTGCCAAACATAAACTCTTAGTTGCCCGTCAGATTGTGCAAGCTAAACTGAAGAATTCTCGAACCCTTTTGCAACGTCAATATCGCCGTAAACCTTCTGAAATTCTTGATTTAGCGATTAAGAGTTTAAATTACTTGACAGAGAAGGCAAGAAACTCCGAAACTTGGGAACGATTGATGGGCTTAGAAGGAGCGGGAGCGGCTGTGTATTTTAAGGCCTTTGGAACTTCTATCAGCAATTCAGAATTTGTATTCACCGAACGCTCTAAACGTCCACCCGGAAATCCGACCAACGCTTTATTAAGTTTTGGGTATCAAGTCCTATGGAATCACATCTATAGTTTGATTGAACTTCAGGGACTCGATCCTTACTTTGGGTGTTTGCATCAAGCTAGTGAACGCCATGCAGCTTTGGCTTCGGATTTGATAGAAGAATTTCGCGCACCGATTGTTGATTCTCTTGTGTTGTATTTGATTAACCGAAAAATAGTTAATGCTGAAGCCGATTTTGAATATCGCAACGGTGGCTGTTATCTCAATAATTCAGGACGAGTCAAATATTTAAAGGCTTTTGTATTGCGGATGGAAGAAAAAGTGTCTAGTAATTCGGGAGATTCTCAACCTCGTTGGGATTTAATTAACCAACAAGTTAAAGTCTTTAAGCGGTTTGTTTACGATTCGGCTAATCAATATCAACCTTACCTGAACCGTTAAATTATGCTGTATGTTGTAGCTTATGACATTCCCAGTAACCAACGCCGAAGACGGGTTTCTAATCTGCTCGAAGGTTATGGAAAGCGAGTTCAATACTCGGTTTTTGAATGCGTTCTAACTCCCCATAAATACAATGAGTTGCGAAAACGGATGAAACTTCGGGTGAATTTGCAGGAAGACCGCATTCGCTTCTATCCCCTGTCTGGACACACTTGGAATCAAGTTGAAGCTTGGGGCGTAGGTCAACCTGTTGCTGAAGCTCCCCGTTCAATAATTGTTTAGCGAGGCTCAGGAAAAATGGCTGTATTGACGAGATTTCGTTGGGAGCCTCGATAGTATACTCCGTATTAGTTTCAGCGATTTTATCCCGTTCGGGTGAGACAAAAATTGGCTCGATTTTGGTGAGCCTCGCAAACCTCCTCTAGACATCCGACTGGATAAGGGTTTTAATAGAGAGGAGTCGCTATTCTTCGGAATAGTGGAATTAATGGAAACTTGCGAGAGTAGCCCTTGATCGGCTTCTCACCTAAAGCGTCGCTATTCTTCGGAATAGTGGAATTAATGGAAACGGAAGAAGGCTCCCGCCATAAAAAATAAAGTGATCATCGAAATGTATGTCGCTATTCTTCGGAATAGTGGAATTAATGGAAACTATCTTTAAGTGCCGATTGTCAAGTGTCAATCATTAAATTCGTGTCGCTATTCTTCGGAATAGTGGAATTAATGGAAACGAGATTAGTGGACGTTCTCGAAACTCCGCTTGCATGTCGCTATTCTTCGGAATAGTGGAATTAATGGAAACGGATTTCATCCCCAACATTTTCACCCGAAACTTCAAGTCGCTATTCTTCGGAATAGTGGAATTAATGGAAACGTTGTCAGCAGCCCCTACGATTGCTGATAGCAAGTCGCTATTCTTCGGAATAGTGGAATTAATGGAAACATAGCAACTCATCGGCAATAACGAGAATTTTATTGCCTTGTAGTCGCTATTCTTCGGAATAGTGGAATTAATGGAAACACTGTTGCGTCAATCAATGCAACAAGCTTTTGGTATGTCGCTATTCTTCGGAATAGTGGAATTAATGGAAACACTCCATTACGGAGAAACCTATCTCGACTATCGGAGTCCGGTCGCTATTCTTCGGAATAGTGGAATTAATGGAAACATAGACATAATTCGTCCTATCGTGAGTTCTAGGGGTGTCGCTATTCTTCGGAATAGTGGAATTAATGGAAACTCCTCCTGTAAATCTTCTTCCATTTCTTTTCCCTGGTCGCTATTCTTCGGAATAGTGGAATTAATGGAAACAAGGCTTCTAACGAGTCTATGCGTTGCCAAGTCAGTCGCTATTCTTCGGAATAGTGGAATTAATGGAAACCAACTGTTCTTGGTTATTTATTCGATAAACGACCATTTTGTCGCTATTCTTCGGAATAGTGGAATTAATGGAAACAGAATTGGAGAACCAACGGCATCTCCAACGGCTTCAGTCGCTATTCTTCGGAATAGTGGAATTAATGGAAACCTACTGATAGAGCAGTAATCTTTAGATTAAGTAACGAAAGTTCATGTCGCTATTCTTCGGAATAGTGGAATTAATGGAAACAAGATGTACCAATCTCAACTTGAACAGTTCAAGGCTGGTCGCTATTCTTCGGAATAGTGGAATTAATGGAAACAATTGAGAATCCTTTTTGTCTAACGTTCCCATTCCTGTCAAGTCGCTATTCTTCGGAATAGTGGAATTAATGGAAACTGAGACAACAAATAAATAGAATTAACTGTTTGCCCTCGGTGTCGCTATTTTCAGAAAATGGAGTAAATAAAAACTTGTTGTTCGCATCAAAAGTCTTCTCTGTCCTCAAAAAATAGTTCATCCTAATAGAAGAAAACTAATATCAGGGAGAATAAAATTGGACGGAGTAGGATTAGCGATCGCAGTAGTATTATTAATGTCAATTTTTTGGCCGTCAGCACCCAGGCCTGAACCGCCTCCACGCCGATTTTATGCAAATCGTATTGAGTTGAAACGCAGAACAACAGAAGATCCCGTAGATTGGGGAAGTCCCTATGACGATTAAGTTCAGATAAAATTGCATTAAAAAAATCCCCCTTTTTTGAGAAAGAGAGGGGGAATTGATTTAAGAAAAATTCAGATTTTAGTTTGTAGTTGTCGCATAAATCTGTTGAATTTGTTCACCAATATTTTGAATTTTCACCCTTAATTCTAAAGGTTGAATTACCTTTACATGATTTCCAAACCCGACAATCCATCGCTGTAAATCTACATCATTCAAAGACCAACAGGGAAAAATCGTCTGGAGTTGATTAGGAAATCGAGGATCTTTCGTTCTGTTGAGAGAAAACAACCGTTTAGAAGCCGTCACACTTCCGACTAGAGGAGGAGACATTTTCAGCTTTCCTTTCGCAAATCGTTTTGTTCCCTCACAGATAAAAGGATAAATCGTATTATCAAATCTCAACTCGACCTTTACTTCAACAGATTTTCGTTCCGTTTGAGATCCCAGAAATTGGCGTTGGACACTGACCTTATTCCCCAAAAACATTCCCACACTCGCATCTAATAGCTGATGTAACCGTTGTAAAGCCATTTCTTGCATTTCCAAAGAACGAGACTGTTTTTGCGGTGCAGGGGAAGCTAGACGGTCTAAACGTTCAAATCGGAGTAACCCCGCTTCTGTTCCCCCCTCCTGTTCATATCCGAGATACCAAGCCGAATGATAAAAGGCGATTTGCAAAGGCCAGATTTGCAAAATTCCTTCGTTGTCTCCAGAGAATTTCCCTCGTCCCTTTAAACGAATTACTTCTAATAATTCACAGTGAACGATTGCTTCTTCGACTTGTTTAATTTGGTGATATAAAGTAGACTTATGCAATAATCGTTCATCTATCATCGAACGATGAGCAATAGCACGGGTTGGATAGAGTCTTTCTGTTAATAAACCACTCAAAGCCATGCGGTTTTTGAAAGTTTCATAAATTTCTAAGCTAATCGGATCTTGAATACTATTCGCCTGAGATTGTAAAATCGCAAATATCTGTTTGAGTTCAAGCACTGATAGGATTCCAGTTCCTGCAAAATAACCCGCCCGTAACGGAAACTCTGGCAAAATTTTAAACGGCTTCAGAACATTTTCAATATCTTTTCTCAGTTTATTATAACAATCCCCTTCCGTTTCCAGTTCTTTACAGATAGCTTGAGCAAGAGTTTTTAAACTTCCTTCCCCCTGATTTTGAAGAAAAGGCTTGGTAAGAATCAAGCGAATCGTTGTCATCAAGCGCTTAAAAGGTTTTAGATTAGAATAAGCGTGAGTTATTCCGGTAAAATCGGAAAGTTCAACTTTGATGGGTTCGGTTTGTCTAAATTCTAACAACCCTTCTTCGCCAATTAAACCGTTAGTTTGTAAACACTGCAAATCAGAAGCCAAAGCATCTCGGTTAGCATAAATTTCTCCTTGAACTTGTTTCATTACGGCGGTGATTTCTGCCAAACTATCTGGAAAAACAGGAACAGTTCCCAAGATTTCTTGAAGTTGTTCGGGATGAGTATCCTGTAAATTTCCCAAACCAGGGTAATGAATGAAAAGCGAAATTAGATGTAGCAAACGGTCAAAATTCAATAAATGAGAATAGGAATGAAAGCGAACCGTTGAGTTTTGAGTCCTGTTTTGGCGGTTAATACAATTGCGACTTAAAGAATTAATTTTTTCCTGAATAAAATAGCGGTCAAACTCACTATCTTTTAGAGAAACAACCTTAACAAACCCTTCGGCGGTCACGGGGGGAAAGCTTTGAAGTGCTTGATAAAATTGGGTGATAATTTGTTCGGGAACGGTTCTCAGTCGTTGTTGGTTCTGTTGCAAACAAACATCTAAAGGCGTTTGCAGATACCAAGCTATCCACTGAACTTCCATTGTCAATTGTTGGGAAAGCTTCATAAGAAACCCCATTCGCCACGCACGTCTAGCATTGGTTGCATCATAAATAATCGGCTTCCGAATTGCCAAACTTTCCTGAATTTGACGAAAAACTTCTGCCTCTATTTCATCCCAATTTCCCTGAACGGTTTCATCGCCGTAAAGTAAGAGGCGAATCGCATCTGTTGAGATAATTTTACATCCAGTCAAGGCAGAAAGTTTACCCGCAAAAGTTGACTTTCCTGCTGCGGGTAGCCCGATTAGGAAGTGACAGAGTATTAAATCGTTCATGTTGTTAACTTAAAGAATCCGCCAATTTTTCTAAGGTTTGTCTAAGTTTTTCTTTGGTATAGGGAAGTTTAAACAGCTTGATTGCCTCAACAAAAGGATCTTTCACATCCTCGTTATAGACTTTCATAAAATTCTCGTCATAGACTTTTATAACATCTTTGGATTTTGAAGGTTTATATCCGAGTAAATATTGAATCGCATCGGTTTTCTCCATTCCTCGTAAATTATGCACTAATTGATTTCGCAGATCATTCTCTCTCTTTTTATTACGAGAGCAAGACCATTGGAGGATAGACCAAGGTTGAAATTTTGTTTCTAGCTGACATAGCCAGTCGTACATTTTATCATTACTATTAGTTTTCTTGAATTGATTTTTATTCTCGTTTGTAATGGGATTATTCTCAGGAAATTTTAATTGTTTTAAAATTCCATTTTTTTCTGAAACCGTTTTGGTTTCTGCCCAAGAACTCAATAATAAACCTTCGAGATTCCATTCTAAAGCTTTTATACCAGAAAAAGATTGATTAGACAAGGTGATTTCGATTTCACTCACTTTAGTTAAAATCGCAACTTTCAGAAATGTTTCCTGTGCGGCTGATAACAAAGTAATTCCTTGTAAATAGTTCTCTTGATTAAAGAAAATCCCAATTAAATCCAAAGCATCAACAATTCGTTGAGTTGCGGATTCAATCTCAAATTCACTTTGATTGAGGTCGAGGGAGCGGTTAAGATTAAAAAAGTCAACAAAATTTTGTAACTCTTCTAGGCGTTTGGGTTCAATATTATCCAACCCATCCAACATTTTTTTCGCCGCACCCGGAGAGGTAGGAATTAAACTCTTAGCTTGTTCGATTTTAATTCCTCGTAGATACTGAGAACTTTTTATAATTTCGGCAGAATTAAGTTCATATTCATTGCTGACAAGAAATTTAACTTGTTTGCCATATTGTGCCAGACTTAAAAATTGTAAAGCCGAAGAAATAGCTGGCGTTCCCGCCTGATGACTGACATAAATATTGGTAGATTTGTTGGTATATTTTAACTGGGATAAACTTTTGCGAACTACATCTAATGTGCTGTTCCAATCATCCATTCCTTTCGGATTTCCAGATTGATTGTTTCTAGGATATAAAATACAGGGCTTCAATTTGGCTTTTGGGAATTTAGCCTTAAGAAAATGTTCTATAATAGGTTGAAGTGTGCAGGTATCTTTCCAACAGGCAGATTTATTGTTAGATAAATAATCAGGAAAAATATTAGCTTGATCCGTCATTATATAAACGATTTCATCAGGAATTTCTTTATTATTTTCATTGAAATAAGAAAGAAAGTTATTCAATAAAGGAAAGTATAAATCATCAAAGTCTGTCTCCAAATGGCGTTGATAAATCATCCCCAGAACTCTGGCAGGTGCAACCCAAGTTTCTCTGTGTTGATTATCTGAAGAGGTGGGGTGAAAAATATCATAGCCTAGTTGCTCCATAATCTCATTATCGTAGAATGTTAACCAGTTATCTTCGGTTAACAGTTGAACGTCGCTGTTTCCAATGGTAAGAATCCAAACATTCATGGTTTTATTTCCTTTGAATTTATTAGAGTGAATTAACAGAATAGAAAAGGTGAAATTGTATTAACTTATTGTCCGTTTTTTGAACACAAAATTCAATCGTTGACAGTTCCTTTAATTGAGCCAAAGCAATTCAAAATCACTGCGTTTATCTAAAAATGCTAAAAAGTCTTTAGTTATCTCAGAATCATCGGGAAAAATCGTCAGTAATTCCACATATTCTTGAGTTTCCTTAAGTTTTTTATCCTTCAGAATATATCGAGGATACATTCGATGCCAGATGCGACCAACCTTAGTATTGTCTTTGCGAACTTCACCTGTTAAATTAGAAGCTTTAATGGTTTTTTTCCCCTGATAATTTCCATGAAACCAATGAACTGCATCGCTATCAAAAGCATTTTCAGCAATTCGTCCCCACACTTGTACTAGCTCAGGATGCCATGCTTCTCGCCAGTTGCTTCCATCGGCTTTCAGACTCTTTTTGTTCAGTTTTACCCATTTTTTTATCCGGCTATGTAAGCTATTCAAAAACTCGGTAACATCATTTAATTCATTGACCGGACATCGTAAATTTTGAGACAGTTTTAAAAGTTCCCAATGGCAACCAATCATCGGTTTATTTCCCTGTCTAAAATAATCGAGGTAAAACAAACGGTGGTCAACCCGACGCCAGGATTTACCAAACCCGCCAAACATGACAGAAAATTTAATCAGTTGTTTGAGAAAAATAATCAGATGTTTTTGCTTTTCTTCTGACAAATTTTGCATCCCAACTAAGTCCAGTTTTCCCTGTGTTAAATCATAAGTGGGCATTTCAATTGGATCTTTGCTCAGAGAATAAGTAAAATTATCTATCTCTAAATTACCTTGAAATCGAATGCCTAACTGTCCAACAATAGCCCCATTTTCACCGTTAAACCCTCCCCAAAGTTGTTTGGTTAGAAATTCTGCCTCATCTGTGACGCCTCCGAGCAAACGCAACGTATGACCCCGCAGCGCCGCCTTAAACATATTGGGGCGGAATTCACCCGTTTTGTTAATTAACTGAGAAGCCAACCCTTGACCCTTCAAATAAACACTTAACAAGGTATTATCGGCATTAATTTGAGGTTGACCGTAGCCCGCACTTACCCGAGAACCAATTCCATATCCAATTGCTTTTTCCCAAATTTTCCAAATTTCTTCCCATTCGGAATCATCAAGTTCTTTTGTACTGGAAATCCCAAATACCAATCGGGGTTTATAGAGAGAAATTTGAATAAAAGCGCTATGTTTTGCGTTCTTGTCTTTAACTTGCCAACCTTCTTGAGGATGAACAATATCGACTAAATTTTTCTCTCGCCAGGTATTATCTTTGGGATAACCGCCATGTAATCGTAGAATACCAGGTTTTGTTTCATTCCCAATATTACCCCCACAATATTCAAGCTGTTTCTCTGACGGACAAACTCGCAAAAATGCACCTTTCATACTCGAACCGGGATAAAAAGGACACCCTTTTGCACCAATAACCGGACGAATTACCCCTTCATCTTGTCCACTATTGGTAACAAATCGCCAGGTGATTGTATATTCTCTGGTTCTGATATTTTCTCGAAATTGAGGCACATTCCGATCCGCCCCATCAACCCATTCTTGTGTCCAGTCATCTGCTTGTTCTCCGGGTCTTTGAATTTGACAACGACCTTCAATTTGAGCGCGAAACATCATTGGAACTTGTCGAAGTTTAGGCATTTTCTTTGCGTCCTCTATTGCCTTTATAACGTTGTGTCCACCAAACCATACTGTCGCAAAGTTGAATCAAAACGGCGAGGGCAACTTTACGTTGATTTTGGTCAAAGTTCCAAAGTTTTTCCGCCATTGCTTTTATTTTTTCAGTATCATTACCGACATCATCATTGGGAATTTTCACTTTGGCTTTCGCCATGATTTTTACCAAAGCTTCCCAAGTATCTTTCCAATAGGCTTTTTGATCTCCTTCCAAGCGAATTTGTTCACCCCAAAACCGTTCTAAACCGTAAGCGACTGTCATTCGCATTTTATGAGCTTGATTGATAACGTCTTTTTTATCGCAATATTTTAAGACCAAATCGTGAGCATATTGATCAAGTTTATAAGATTCCCAAGCCATCGTTAGACTCCTTCAATTATAATATGACAGTGACCAAAACCAATTGATTCTAAACCCCCCAAATAAACTTCGGCGTTATTGCCCTCACTAAAAGGTTGCCAAGTGTTTCCGTTAGGAACGTTGCGAAGCGCAATTGCAAAAATTAAAAAGCTTCCTTCGGGCAGAGCTTCCATATTGAAAAACGCACCTTTTTTAACCTTTTTCTCCTGCTTGTCCAAAGCCACTCGACTTTGACGATATAATGCCATATCGTGAATCATAGAAATTTCATCATCCCCGACAACAATGGCGGGTAACTGTTCGCCCAATGGAAACCAGGATGTTAAATTTGCAGTTTTTTTAACGGTTAAAAATCCGAAGTTAAAAAACAACATATTATCCCCTTCAACATTGAGGGATTTCAACGTTTGAGAAGCGGTATAGGGCTTGGGAAGTTTATCGGAAATTCCGGTAATTCGTTGATAGCGTTTTAACAAACGGGGACTACTGACCCAAACAATAGGTTGTCCGGGACAAAAAACGGGCAACCAAACGATGGAAGCATACTCAAATTTTACTAATGATTCGCTGGTGCTATCCGGTTGTCCGGCTTCGGCTTCGGCACCATACCAAAGATTGGCAGTTTCTTCGCCCCGTTCTTGTCGAATTTCCGAACGAAAACGTCCTCGAATGGAACTTCCCGGAACAATACCAGTTTGAGTGAATTGGTCGCGGAAAATTAAGTTTAAATTCCCACTTTCTTCCCCTGCGGTTGCGCCGACATGAAGGGGTGCGAGAGTTTCGATAATTCCGTAAGCTTTTTTGTACATTATTCTAGTCCTTGAATTGTTATACCAAATCCGGTTATTATAGGGTAGTTACTTAAATCCTAAAATCCTTTTTTGGCAAGGGTTCTAAGTTTTCTGAATATCACCTTAGTCAAGTGGATTTGGTATTAAAGGTAAACACAAACCACAGCCCAACTTTTTCAGACTAAATCCTCTTGGGGAAACCATTCTTCGGGCCAATCCCACCAGGATTTCTTCAGGGGCTTTTCGAGAACATACACACTACCCGCCCCCACCGCATAGCGTCCCCGTCCTAGCTGTCCTCCCACTCGATATTCTTTAGAATCTTGAGGATTATCGCTGGCTCCCCGACGGTAACGAAAGGGAATAGCTTTATCCGTTAGCATCAGTTGAGATGCTGGGAAATCGGGATGTTGGGGATGACGATAAGACAAACGATTAGACCCCCAAACTGCGGGAGTAATTAAAGCAAAAGCCTGTTCAATAGGGTCTTTAAGTCGTTCAATTATCGGATGCTTTTCTGGAAGTTTAATGCTTTTAATTTCTACAACATGATTTTCCCCTCCAAACCGATACCAACCTTCGGGAAGTTCATGGGTTGAAAGGTAAGCAAGATATACATCATCGGGTAGTTGCACTGCATATTCGAGAAACAAACCATCTTCAGCTTTGACATGACGTTCCTCTAGTTTCATTTTTGGATGGAGAATTGAAACAAATTTCCAAGGACTTGGCGCCGCAGATTCATTAATTTTAATTTCTTTTGCCGAATAATCCCAACTATTGACTCGTTGCCAAGTTAAACTATCTTTAAAGTCTTCTTCTCGCAGTTTACGCTCCCATTGACCATCTTTGATCGTCCATTCATCGACCTCTTTTTGAGTCACAAGTTTTGTTCGAGGAATAGGAACATAAAAGTTCATCAAATTGTTTTCTAATGTCCAAAATGGGCCAGCTACATGGAGTTCTTGATTCAAATCTTCGTGGGTGGTAAAAGATTGGACTTTATTGGTGCTGAAAAAGAGTCCTGAGAGGGTTGCCGCATCCGGGGGAAACTTCGCACGGGAACGTCCAACTAAGTTTTCTGGAGAAAGAAAGCCTCCTGAACTACCGTACATAAACCCGAGGGGCTGAATGAGAATTAAATACTTGAACATTTTGAGAGGTTTATCAAAATTTATTGAGTGTTGATGAGACTGACAGTGAATGTTTTTATTGATTAATCAACTTCTGAATAAAGCTGCCAACCCACATTGATTAAATCATTTATCCAGTTAAAATATGTGACTGATGATGGATCGTTTTTATCAACAATATCCCGGCGCTTTTCCCACACATAATTCCCCTCATCATTAAAGTAAATATTCATTAATGAACGGGCAAGTCTATAATCTGCTTGTCCAGTAACGGCATTAAAATTAATTGCATGACGAGCTTTAAGTTGGGCAAAGTCGTTGTAAATATGACCCCAATTTTTTCCTCCATCGCGATCACAATATTGTTGCAGAATTGATACATAATGCCAAGGGCAAGTCCACTGTACAAATTGTCCACTGTTGAAGACAACTCGCAAGGTTACGCGATCACGTCCGAGAGATTTTGACCGTTTTTCTGCATCACGGCAATGTTGTAAAATATCTCGTTGGGGAACACTATGACCTGCCCAAACAAAGCCTACACTCAGAGTTATTTTCTCTCCATGTGTTTTCCACTCATCAGGAAGTTTCATTAACCACTCTAAAGCTTGACTTGGGGATATCGGTTGATTCGGATCTTTACCATAGATAACTCCCAGAAAATCATCGCCTCCTGCATAAATAATTCGCCCTAATTCTGGAGGAAAATCGTTCATAAAGTCTTTTCCCCACTTTCGCATCGCCTTGCTAAACTGACAAATTTTTTGATCTCCTTCAGGATCTGATGCTAACTCTTTGAGATGCTTACCTACCTCATCTCCATCTCCCATGAACCAGCCTGTCCACTGTCCGGGTGTTCCAGTTTCTGAGTTGGGTTTTCTTACTAAATCGGTAAACCGCTCTAAATGAGGTATATTTTTAAGGGGTTTACGAATATCATCTCGTGTAATTAGACGCTTGACTAATTCAGGAATGCTTAACCGTTCATTGAGATCTAGAAATTTACCTTCAGGGGTTTCTATAGTGTCAGAACTTTGCCCAGGTTTTGCTTCCAGAACTCTTGATAACTGTTCATAGAAAGCAGCAATTGCCTGCTTTTCTTCACCGTGTTTTAAATGCTTAGGATTGCGTGTTCCCTTTCCCAAACCCTGCCAGGCAATTGCATCGGTTCCAGTAATGCTTGAACTTTCTCCAATCCAATTAACTCCTGTCCAATCCCGACCGAGTTTATTATTTTCTAAATCCTCCATTGCTGCAATAATGGTATTCCCAACTCCAGAAAAAACTTCCCAAGTGTGATTTTTCCATAAATCCCAATCCCGATCCCAATGATAAAATGTATTGGAGTTGGATTCGGGAATTTTAGTTTCAATCCAGGTTTTACAGTAATTGCAGATATTTTTCCAACCTGTTAACAAGGTGTCTCTAACCCATTGATTGAGTTCTTCAAGCCTGAAATTTCCATTATTTTGTTTTAGTAAAATTCTATTGGGCATTCCCTGAGCTGTATCAACTAAACCCGGAGAAATCACATCAATTCCTGAAAGAATTTGAGCCTCTTGAATAATATATTGACTGAGATAGGATAAAATAATAGATGCTCCGTACAAATCTCTCAACTTCCGGGTTTTTTCAATAAAACCTTGAACGGGAGAGAAAGTAATTGCTGCGTATTGATACATAAATTCATGGAATATTTGCTCAGACAAATTTAATTTACCTCACCTTTTGAAAACCTGGGTGCATTTTCATGCGAATGACGAAACGTGAGTGGGTTTTCCAAGTCGGCTTGAAGAACTCTACTTTCAAGATTAAGCATTTTCTTACAGAAAGTCATCAGTAACCCTACGGAACTTTGTAGTTTTGATGTGTACGATTAATTGAGTCAGTCTCCGTAATTTTACGGTTTATTCAATGTACTACTCAAGGAAAATCAAGGTTTCAGTCACCACCTTGACCTATGGCTCTAAAAAAATATTTGAACAACTCGCCAAGTTAGCAACAAAAAAACCTCCCATGCTTGAACTATCACTTTGCCCGAAAAAATTCAACGTTATCCCACCAATGCCTTTAAAAATAGAATAATGGCTTCCGTACACAACACAACTAACAATCCTATCCCCACAAGAAAAGCGACTGGGATTAACAAAGGAATTAGAAAAGCAAACACCACTACCAGAAAAAATTCAACAAACATTGGTAAAATTTCCATAATGATTCTTCCCCAGTTTGGCTCTAAGCTCAAATAAACAAACCACAAACTTTTAATCCAATATTTAAAGCAAGAATTCAAAAAATAACCAAACCATTCCTAAGAAACTTAAATCAAAACCCGTAGTCCCTTTTTGCCTAAACCCAACAGCTATCTAATTCTTTCCGGTTTCCCTTGAAGTTTTAGCCCGTCATCTCCTAGATTAGACCTCAACCCCAAAAATGACTATAGCTTTTATGCGAATGACGAAAATCAAGTAAGAATTTCCAGAATATCCAGTTATTCCCGGAGGGTCTGTCCCTCATTTTGGGACTTGCCTCAAAGCCAAATAGATGTTAAACCAAACTAAAGCTCAGTTGTTAATATCTTGAACAGATGAATGAAAAAATCCGCATTCGATTAAAATCCTACGACCACACCGTTGTTAACAATGAAGTTGAAGTTCTAGAAACCTTTGAAGCTTCTGAAGTCTATACTCTAGGAAATAAAGTGCCGATTGCAGTTGTTACTGATTTGGCTTCTGAAACTGGAGAAGTCTTGAGTGAATTTCCAGTATTTTACGACAGCAGCTTTCAGCAGACTTGGTTTTAAAACCTCAAAGCTCACACAAAACTTGCCAATCCCTAGTAAACTTATTCAATCAATATTAAGACAATGGAATCAGTTGCATACATTATTATCTACAACAACAATCTCTCTGGAGTTAAAGTTTTACAAAACTTCTCTGCTGACAAAACGAGTCTTGAGAGTACCGAATCAAGCACTAATATGGGTTCATTGTCCGCTCCAGGTGGAACAATATCAATAGGACAAACTCCGATTTCAGAGTTAGACTCTATATTTCTTCCAAGCGATAATTTCTTATGGGGTTTCTAAATCAGTTAGAAAAGTTTTTGTTCTGCGCGAATAAGAAATACTGTGGAGATTCAGCCAATAAAAAAGCCCCGGCAATGGGACTATCATTTGATTTCTTGATGAGGGTAAAACCTACTTGGAAAAGCGACGCCGCAGAATACCAGCACCAATAATTCCCAAACCTATTAAAGTTGCATTTGCTGTGGGTTCGGGGACGGCTTGGGGAGTCTCGACGGAGAATTCTATGGGAACTTCACCCACCAGAATACCGCTGAGATTACTGGGATTGAACGTGCTAGTTTCGATAAAACTGGCTTCACCGTCAGCACCCTCAAATACACCCTCGCCGCCAACAATAGTAACTCGCCCCCGATTGTCGGCGATGCCTTCGGTGGGGCTAAAAATGTTAAAAATGGCAAAAGTATCTGAGAAACCCAACAATACATTATCGGTTTCGTCACCGGAATAAATGTCTGAAAACTCCGGAGTTGGTAAATCCAGATTTAAGTCATTTGGATTGGCTCGTGTAATAATCAGTTGGCTGAGGGGTATGGGTTCTCCGGTTACGGGATTGGGAGCGGACTCCAATGTTATCCCCAGACTAAAGCCACCCGAGGTAAAGCTAGTTAATCCAAACGGGGGATCGGATTCTTGACTCACACCGCCGCCAGATATGAATATGAAAGATGGGTTTTCGATTACCGAGGGGAAATCCTCCGGTAAGGCGGCTTGAAAATCTGGCGGTAACTCGTCGAGCAGCGGCGCTATGTTAACCGAATCCGGCGGCACGACATCGGGAAAAGCAATTTCGAGGGGGACAAAGTTGAATTCGGTGTCGTAGGTGATGCTAAAGTCAAAAGTTTCTGCCGTTGCTTTGGGGATATTAAGCCCGAAACTGGCTAACATGACAATTGCAGAAACAATTCCCGTAGTGTTCAGACGGAAGCTCATTTTTTACTCCTTATAAAATCAATAGAGTTTCAACACGCCGTCTTTAAAATAACTGCATCTCTCCCCGTCGATCTAATTTTCCGAAAGCTTTATCAAATCTTTACAAGACTCCTTCACAAAACTGGAGTAAATGTAAAGCTCTCACCCCGATTCAAGCTCCTAAATCTTTATAGAAAAATGCTCTCTGCCCCAACGTAAAAACTCAACAGCGAGTGCAGTTAATTTATAATCCGGTTCCACCAAATAGTTAACACAAAAAAACCCCGGCACTGCCGAGGCTCTCATTCTTATAAAGGAATCAATTATTGATCCGCTTCACTCAGTTGGGGCTGTTCAACATTAGTCAAACTTACTTTCACCACACGGTTAACAGTTTCGGGAGCTTTGGGCATGGTTAAGGTCAGAACACCGTCGGCGTAGTCCGCTTTTACTTCGGTATGTGCGATCGCTTCGGGCAAATTAATCACCCGACGAAATTCACCAGCCGGAAATTCGGAGTAAAGATATTTGTGACCTTCATCCAACTCGGAACGGTGGGTTTTACCCGAAATTGCAACAGCTTTCTTAGCCGCTTCAATGTTAAGTGCTTCACTATCCAAACCGGGGAGAAACGCTCTGAGGATGTAGCTGTCGGGAGTTTCTTGCAGTTCGATAGCCGGAGTCCAACGGGATGTTACTTCTGAATTTAAAACCCGGTCAAATTCGCGTTGCATTTTGTCGAGTTCAGCAAAGGGGTTGTAAGCTAACATCATATTAATTGTTCTCCTTGAAGTGTCGAATAAATGAATAACTATTGATTACATTCACTATGATGCAACAGCAGATTAGTATATGAAATTGGAGAGAACCGAACTGCAATAGATTATTTTCCTCACCCGAAAAACCTGTTAATTAAAAGCTTTTCCAGACAACCGAACACGCAATTAGGGCAAACTAGAATTTGAGACTTTAACTCTATGAAACTATGCCCCGAATTGATGATTGTTTCACCTGCCGTTACTACGCCTGGGATTTCCACTTAGTTTGTGCCGTTCATCCCACCGGGCCGGAGAATAAAACCTGCGATGACTTTGAACGTGACCCTGAAACCGAAGCCATACTCTACAAAGACTTTCTTGGATTGGGTGAACCCGTTGAGCAGAATGGCATCATTAATAATCCCTGGCATCGTGACCCCGAAGAAAATTGGGCGCCGCCAGGGACAAAGTATGTTGATGGGGAGTTGGTTTTTGTGGAGGAATGGGTGTCACACGAATAAGTGACTGTTCACTATGAACGAATTTAAGCATATTAGGAATATGGAAAAAATCAATGAGGCACACGGAATGAGTTATCCCGAAAATGCGTGGTTGCTACTTACAGATGAAAATCTTTACCTCATGTCTTCTGATGTAGACAACAAATATCACGATAAAATCCCTGTAGAAAAAACAGACAAAGGAGAACCCATAATCAAAGAGATTTCGGCTGACTGGTTTAAAAATCCAAGAAGTCTTGTTGTTAACTTGTACAAGGAAAAACCAACACCTTTAAATAACTAAACGCAATAGTCGCCCAATCCTAACGCACCCTTCAACCTCCTAACACAACGTTGGGGGGTTATTGTTATTCCCGCAGAACAAACCCGACCACTACCACAACGAACGGGGTCAGCCTATTCTGTAATAGAGTAGGGTATGCGATATGGACAAGTCCACGCTCCGCGATCGCCATGAAACAACAAACGATTATTCAGGGTTTGGTTGCCGTTGCCGTTTTGGGCGTTGCCATAGCAGCCGTTTTCTTCCGTCCCCAGTCCCAATATCAAACAGTTATGGTTAGCCCTGGTGATGTTCCGGTGAGTGAACAGTGGGAGATTAAGGAAGTCATAGACGGGACAACCCTAAAAGCATCACGGGGTTGGAAAAACCGCCAGCTTCAACTCTGTGGTATTGAAATTATCCCCGGTGAGGAACAACAGGCTGAAACCTATCTCCAACAATTGATTAATAACTCAAATAATCAAGTGCCTGTGCTTACCGTCAAACAGAACACTGAGGGTTGGTTAAGTGAAGTGTTTGTTCGGTTGGGTGAGGGCGAAGAACTTGCCAGCGCACTGTTGATAATAGAAGGATTAGCCGTTGTTTCCCCTGAAGTTCACGAATGTTTCTATCAAGAAGGGTTGGAAATGGCTGAGGAGTTGGCAACTCAAGAATAATGTTCTGCGGGAATAGTGAGAGTTGGCACTCTGTAACAGTTTCACGAGCCACACACATTGTTCTACAGGAATAATGGATGTGATCGCGGAACGTGCCGTTAGGTGTATCGCGCGTTGCTAAAATATTACAACAACTTTATATCCTATGCGTTCTAGATTCGTTCTTACTCCTGGATTTTGTCTCAATGGATTAGCGGTTATAGCTTTTTTGATTAGCTTATATTGCTGCACAAATCCTGGATTACAATCAATTCCTGCTAACTTTAACGGAACTTCAAATATTTTATTGCAGATCACACTCTTTCTGTTGTTTATTCATTTTGGCTTGATGTCTTGGATGAGTATTTGGGTGATAGTGATTTGGGGTTGGATAATTTGGTTTATTAGCTCATTCAATAAAATTAATCAAAAAACAAATCGGGTTAAGTTCTTGATGGCTCCCGTGTTATTAGGGCTATTATATACTTTCTGGATTACCCAGATTCCCTTAAAAATAAACTTTGCGCTTCATAAGCCTACTCTTGAACAATTGGCAAATCAATTAGAGGAAGAACCTGAAAAGCTAATTGAATTAGAGCAAGGCATTAGCAACTTTAAAGTAATTGCTGGCTATCAACTAGACCCTACTAAAATCTCATTAATTATTGAAGGAATAGGAGCTTATCAAGGATTTATTCGTGATAATTCTCGCCAACCCAATCAACTTAAAGCGATTGAATATAGTTTTGCTCCGGGTAGTAATAACGGCGACCAATCAATGTATTATTTAGGGGATGGTTGGTATGTCTTTCAGAACTATTTTGATTAATGTTTAAGTTCGGTATTGTCAGGCGATCACCACTAACAACACCACACTTTGTTCTGCGAGAATAAGATTCAGAACGGGGTGCTGCCCCAAAAGTAATGGAATACACCCCAGTCCGTTTAATTAAATAAGTTGTCCAATAAGTCAACTGCCTCGGTTAACGGACTTTGTTCCTTGACAATCTTGACTTTGAAATCTGAGGCTTCAACCTCAATTAAGAACCCTGTGGACGCGAGGAGCATCAGGCTGAGGCTCCGAAACTTTTTTGTTTTCATAATGAAGAATTTCTAAACTTCATTATTAAGTACCCACATCCATCTCGGGCTTGGAGTCAAAGCAAGGACATCGGCAGAGTGACCTGGGAGAAGCGGGGAAACTTGTATCATCCCCTTCAGTAAAAACTCTAGACTCTAGACTCTAGAAGATTATCACGGATTGAGGGTGCAGGTTGAATGCGATCGCAGCGATTTTTACTGACTGTTAATTTTAGGCACTGAAAGAGAGAGTAAAGTTTTTCGACAAAATCCCTATGAATCGCAATTCCATACAACGTTCTATCCTATGTTTGGTAGCTGTTATTGGACTGTCTATCTGCATAGCAGAAAGGACGGAGGCTCAATCTACTAATACAGCAATGATTCGCACACATCAAAGTTGGTGTCAACAACGAGGTGGTAACTGGTTGGACGAAAGTTGTCAGTGGGAAGAATTGCAGATGGAACAAGGGCGAGAAATGACATTAAGTCAAGAGTGTGGTCGCCAGAATGGTATTTGGCACACTTGGTTTGAAGAAGTTTATAATCCCAAATGTCCGGGTGGTATTTGTCTTGCGGTAGTCAAACCGGAAGATTTTGAGATGATAGAGAAGGGTGTAGTTTGTGCTTGGTACTCAGGAATTGACCCAGCACTTTAGACTGAGTTCAACATGGCTCACACCCAAGACCCCTGTATTTTTGAACACAACATTTAAGCCATAAATTATAGTTGTAGCGGCGGTAGTCTGAGAATTGTAGAACAGTTTTAGAGACAGACGATTAACAATTACAAGCCCAGATATTGAAGAACCCATCAAATGATTAAACTATTGACACTTATCTTAATGCTTACCACTGGCACTGCAACGGCGGCTCCTCAGCAACAAACCATCCCGGCTCAGTTTCGGGGGAAGTGGGATTTAGATTTGGAAAGCTATAGAACGGTGTATTTGCCCGATAATGCGAGATCGCCTGGGTTGAAAATTGGTTAACTGTGAGAGGACGTTCACCGGGGGCGCTGTTGTGTCCTATTCGCAAGGGGGGACAAATTGAAATTCGTTACATGACTCCCCAAGCCGTGCTGTTGATAGTGCAGAAACGAGCGGAAGCTGCGGGGGTTGAATCGTTCAGTCCCCATGATTTTAGACGAACGTTTTGCTCAGACCTATTGGATGCGGGGGTTGATATTGTCACGGTTCAAAAGTTGGCGGGTCATTCCTCCCCGGTAACGACTGCAAAATATGACCGACGGGGTGAGGAAACCAAGCGGAAAGCAGTTCAGAAATTGGGGTTTTAAAGTTGATTATCCGAACCCGACCAGCCCAATATTCTTTCGTAGAGAGTTTCATAAACCAAACTAACCGAACTTCCGCTCCTACTTTGAGGCGAACGATAAACGGCGACGGGATAACTCAAATTTTCTTCAATCTCGGAGGTAAAATCTACCAACAAAATCCCCGCATCGGTTTGAGTTTCAATGGTTTCTCTTAATTCCTCGTCCGATTGGGGAATGGCAAAACAGAAGTAATGGCAGAAGTTGAGATAATTTTCCCATTTATTATCCGCTTCAAAGTCAGCCAAACAGCTTTTGATTTCAACTCCGAAAACATCTTTAGGACGTTTGTAACTCCAGCGAACAACGGCTAAAAAGTCTAGTCTCAGTCTCTTTTTGTCAACGCTAACCCGAACCTCCGTGTGTTCTTGGTGGTGATACGGCGGGTATTTCATCCCCGAACACTGCATAGTCCAGTCAACTAGACTATTTGTTAGCGATCGCGCAATGGTCACGGCTACTTGATTTCGGGGCAACTGTTCAACCTCAATGGCCGTTACATCAATAACTTGGGTTGTTAGGGCTGAAGCTTCACCGGAACCCAAATGTTGATAAGTTCCCTCCTGTCCTTTGGGTGGCCGTCCGCGTCTCAACTGTTCTCCTTCGGGCCGATATTCTTGCTCAATTTTTCGACATTCCTTAACCGTTGCCTCTCCCGCCAACACTTTCTCCCGCAGCTTCTCAAATACGGGTTGGGGTGCGTTCCGTTCCACTTTCTCCAATTTCTCCAGTGCCTCCGGTGGTGCTTTGGCTTCATCAACCTGTTCGATGTCGTCGGAGTCAACGCTTTTCAGATAATATTTAGCGGCTTTGATATACCGCCAGATGAGAGAGGGTTGGCGTTCGCATTTTTTGGCTACAGCATTAACCCAAGCGGTGAAGGAATTGAGTTCAGCTTGTTTGAATAATTTTTGTTGCTGAACCACAATGGCAATCTTGGCAATTGTCTTCCAGTTGGATTCGTTCTGAGTCAGCAGGGACTGGATTTGTTGTTCAGCCTGGGTGAGTTGTTCTATGGAAATCATAGATCCAATGGTTAAAAATAATCTAGTTGACTAGACTATAGCCAACATTGATGATTGTAGACGGGGTGAGTAAATTCAACAGTCCACAAGTGAAAACTCAGGTAATTGGCCAACAATGACTTCAAGTTGAAGCGTTCTTTGAGTTGCTGTAAAAGTCTAACTTTTCCGCTATCGTATAGGATAATAAAGTTCGCCCCGTTTTTCCCAGGAGACTCGTCCGATATCTTTACTTTTACTCCAAGCGAGGAAGTGTTCGTTACCCCGGCTGGCTTCTTTCTCCACAGTCTCGGGAGTTACTCCCAGTCTATTGGCCAACTCTCCGGCTTTCAACGGTTGCAGTTTGGGTTTAACAAAAGAAGGGGTCGAACGAGTTTTTCGAGCGGCTGTTTTCCCCGACATTACCCCCATCAGAAGTTGCTGCATTTGTTCAATTTGGGCTTTAAGGGTTACAATTTCTGCTTCCGTTCCTGCTAATTGTTCTTTGACTATTTCTTCAATTATTGTTCTATCCGGTGAATTATTCTGTGGGGAATCTCCATCAAAAAACTGTTTGACGATTTCAACTAATGCGGCACTTTCGGTTAAATTTTGTTGTTTGGCATAGTCTTTGAGTTTTTGGTGGTATTTGGGCGGAAGGTAGGTAACGGCTCTAATATTTTTTGTAACCACAGAGGCTTGAATTGATTGAGGTATGCTTTTAGTATGCTACCCGTTTTATGTTTGAGCTAGGTGAATAATATATCAAAAAAAATTGTCGGTATTTTCCACAGTGCAAATAAGCTAGAAAAGTTCAGTGTTATCACGGATGCAGTGAGGGGGATTCTGGGTTTAGTCTAGGGATATTGGAGAGTAACAGATAATTGACTTTCTCAGCCAGGAATTTATTATCTTTAATTCTCATTATTCAGGGGAGCAAGTATGGCGTTAATGATTCCCGAAGCTGCGCCTTCAACGGCAAGTCAGGGGGAGAAGCGGTTATTTAAAGTTTTGCGGGATGAACTACCCGATGATTTTTTCATCTATTACGAACCCAATGTTAAGGGCTTATACCCAGATTTTATTATCCTCAGCCCTGATTTTGGCATCTTGATTCTTGAAGTCAAGGGTTGGAGTGCAAACCAGATATTAAAAGCTGACCATCAAATCTTTGAAGTTTGCACCGATGGGCGGGTGGAGAAATGTCAATCTCCGCTCAGACAGGGCAAGGGATATCTTGACGCTTTAATGAACAAACTCAAGGATTATTCAATTCTCACTCAGGATGAAGGCGAATATCAAGGTAAGCTGGCATTCCCCATGGGCGTTGGCGTCGTTATGACCAACATGACCGAAGCTGAAGCCACCGACGAGAATATATATCCTTTACTGGAGAAGTCCCAGACTGCCTATAAAGATGAACTAGAAGAATGGAACGGCATCGGAGAACGGGAGTTAATAAAGCGTTTGGAGTCCATGTTTACCGTCCGCTTTAAGTTCGGGGGACTCGAAGATGACCAACTCAGCACCATCAAGGGAGTCATCCACCCGGAAGTGCAAGTCAAGCTCGAACCCGCCACACTTACGAGTGTTCATCAGGCAATCAACCCAAAGCCAAACGCAACCATTATCAAAACTCTAGACCACAAACAAGAACAGTTGGCCCGTTCATTGGGAAGCGGTCATCGATTATTCTGCGGGGTGGCAGGGTCAGGCAAAACATTAATTCTGCTGAGTCGAGCTAAAACTCTCGCAGGGGGAGTATTTAATCAAAAAGTTCTCATCCTCTGTTTCAATATCACTTTGGCTGCCTACTTACGTTCTCTGATTGAAGAAGAAAACAACCCCCTTTATCAAGAACGGATTGAAGTTCTCCACTTTCACGATTGGGCTAAATCTATCCTTGGCAGTTTACCCAATCCCAAGAATTACGAAAGCAATGAGTATGACGAGATAATTGGCGATCGCCTTTTGGAAGTTCTAGCATTAATGCCACCGGGGGGAAAATGGGATTCCCTTTTGGTCGATGAAGCTCACACCTTCTATCCTGCCTGGTTCAAATGCTGTGCTGCGGCTCTCAAAGACCCGGAAAATGGTGACTTGCTCATTGTCTCAGATAAAAGTCAAAGTCTCTACCAGCGTCAGAAGTTTACCTGGAAATCCGTTGGGATAAAAGCTCAGGGGCGAGTACGCAAACTTAACCGCAATTATCGCAATACCTCCGAAATTTTATCAGCCGCTTGGGATATGGTGCAGTCCCTCTCCACCGAGGACGAGGATGATGATGAAGCTTTCCCATTGGTCAAACCGGAAGCTGCCCTCCGACATGGCAAGAAACCTGTACTTCACCTGGTCGCTGACCGAATGGCAGAAGTGGAAAATGCGATCGCACAAATTCAACAGCTAGTTTCCGAGGGTTACGAATCGAAAGATATTGCTGTGATTTACCGTTACCTGGCTCGTTGTGAAGCCGAACCGTTTGGCTATCTCACTCAACAATTGGACGAGTTAGGACTAGGCTGTTATTGGGTAAATCAAAATAAGAAAAACTATAGTCGGCATCACCCCGGCATTAGATTGATTACCAGTAAGTCTGCATTAGGACTGGAATTCAAAGCTGTGATTATCCCCTGGGTTCAGCAGTTTGGTGTGGGGGATGAAGCTGAAGGCAAGCGGGAACTTTACGTGAGCATGACTCGCGCCCAGGAGATTTTGCATTTGTTCGGGTCGGGTCGGTTTGACTTTCTCAAAGGTTTGCAAGAATGCCAGCATTTTGACGTGGCTTAGGGTCTTAATTTGTTAACTTATTTTAGGAGAATTTCTCATGGATATCTCTAATACTGAAGCTCAAAAACTAGCCGAAAAAAGCACCTGGGCAACGGGAGTATTAACATTTTTTCTGCTACCCATTGGCTATATTTACACCGGACGTTATAGAGCATTGCTAAAAGGATTTGGGATTACAATTGGGGTACTCGTACTCTGTTTTATAGCAGACCCCTCCCTAGAAGATGATGAAGACTTTACCGATGGAATTGGAGGTTTATATGTCATTGCTGCAACAGTTGAAAATACCCGTGCTGTTCACAAAGCTAAACAATTAAAGGGCAAACCCGTAGGGAAAACCAAAAACAATCCCGCCCAAGATGTTCAGGTTCAGCTAATCAAACTGGCTCGGAAAGAAGGGGAGATGACGATTGCCGATTGTGTATTAGAAACCGGGCTAAATCCCCAAGAAGTTCGGGTAATTTTGGACGGATTGCTGCGGGAAGATGTGATAAGAATTGATAACCGCGAACGGGACGGTGCCGTAGTTTATCGTTTAGTTTAACCCAAGTATTTGACTCTCCATATCATCAAGTAAAAAACCATGAACAAAACCCACTTACCACCCCCGCCTAAACCTACTTCTACTCCATCGAAAACCGCTACAAAATCTGGACAAATACAAGAAACTCCCTCTGAAACTTCGAGTTGGGTTGAACTTGTCGGTATTCGCAACGAACTTAAAAAGCTTAATCATAAAGTCGGGGAGTTGGATAATAGATTCCCCAAAGCTGATAAGGAAACGGTCAAAAAACTGTGGGGACAATTTGTTAAAAGCCCGAGTTTTCCCCTGTTTGTGATTGTTACCGCAATCTTAGCATTTGGGATATTGAAGCCAACCAGTTACGAATATCAAATTGCCTCTCCTTCCGACTCTACTTTTGAAGAATCCATGAATGAATATGGTGGGGAAGGTTGGCAAACTATAAGTTGTCGTCGAGCTATCGACAGCATCACCGAACGGGCAGGTTATGAGTGTATTCTAATTCGCAAAACGAGTTGGTTTCCTTAATTTCTGACTGACTCAACATAACCAATTATCCCAAATAAAAATCATGGATGAAATCGTTAAAAAATTAGCCGGGGTGGGTTTTCCCGCCGTTGTTCTCCTGATTGCAATGGCAACGACAGGTTTGACGGGGGCAGCAGCCATTACCGCCGCACTCGCGATGTTGGGGCCGGGCGGGATGATCGGGGGAATTGTATTGCTTGGAATTATCGGACTCGCCTCCGATGCCCTGACAAAATACGGTTTAGAAGCTGTATTGACAGGGGTTTATAAAGAGCGACTTTCTAAAGGGGAAAACAAGTTAAATTTGTGCCGGGAGATTGATAACTTGCCGATTTCTAAGGAACTGAAATTGATTTTAAAGGATTCCATTGGCTGTTAGCTTCTATTTCAACGAACAAAAAACTTGGTAAATTAACAGCCATGAAACGATTATTTCTTGCTTTAATAATCACACTAATCGTTCGCAATTCTGCCTCCGCCAATCCAGTAGATGCCAAAGTAACTGCGATTACCGATGGCGATACTCTAACTGTTGTTGCTCAAGGACAAAATACGACCATTCGCCTGGCTTGCATCGATGCGCCCGAATCTCAACAAACTGGAGGAACTGAATCTACCCAGAAGCTCAGACAACTAATTCCAATTGGCTCGACGGTTCAAGTCGTCCCTGTAGCCCGTGACCAATACAATCGGGTGGTGGCTGTGGTGTTTGGTAAGGATAATAAAGGCGGAAACCTCAACGTCAACTTGCAGATGCTCGCCGAAGGTCAAGCCGTTGTTTATCAAGAATATCTCAGCAATTGCCCCGGCAGTCGCCAGGATTTACTACAAGCTGAAGCGTTTGCCAAAGATATGGCACTCGGATTCTGGAGCCAAACGAATTGCTTACCCTCGGAGTTCCGTAAGGGCAACTGCACCGCATCAACGCAACCTCCCCGCAACCAGTGTGAAGCTTCCTATCCTGATATTTGTATTCCCATTCAGTCGGCTGATTTAAACTGCGGCGATGTCCCCTACAGCAATATTCGAGTTGTCGGCGATGATCCACACGGGTTTGATGGCGACAACGACGGGGTTGGATGTGAAGGTTAGGTGTTAAAGTTTTTACTCTATTTTCAAAATCAGAATAGAATCTTATCGGGGTAAAGCTTCAGTTTTTTCCCAACTATCTGCCACAACTTTGATTGGATAGACGTGAACGAGATACAGGTAGAAAAATGCGACAGACACGATTAAGATAATCAACCCAATAACGTTGGAATTAATTTCTAAGTTTCCCTTGGCAAAGCTGAGTTTAGTTTCGGTCGTTTCTTTTTCTCTGAACTTTAAATAAGATAGATACAATCCCAACCCAACAATTAACTTAACCAAAACCAGAACAAATAAGTCAATAACTAAATATGATTGAAAAACTAACCGCCGATGATTGAGTTGCCAAAGGTCGTATTCATTCTGGATTTTAAATCTTTCCAGGCTTATATTCGCTACTTCCTGATAGCATTGTCCTTGATTTTGAGAAAATTTGCAAATGTCCGCTGTTAAATTTAATTCGTCGTCGGGTTCGGGAGGTATAAATTGCTGTAGTCTCGGGGGTTCTTCCAAGTCTTGTTCTGGAGTTTCCGCATTTTCGGAATTTTCGATTAAAGTTCGATTGCCGTTGGATTTTTTTTCTTCCGTTGCAGTTCGCTTAGTTTCCGCCAAACTAATTAAGGGATTAACATTTGTGCTTAAACTTACAAATAGTGTTGACATCAACAGACTACCCATCAAAAACTTTATTGTTAAATACTTCATTTCGATTTGACTAAACTGAAAACTGCACTCTCTTAACATCAGCTTAACAGCGGCATAAAAATTTTAACAGTCACATTTACGAGTGACATTTGTTAGACAAGTATCGGGCGCGTCTTTCAATCACTAATTAGTTCTAACTCGGCTTCAGATAACACCTTCGATTCCATTTGGTGCAAATCGTTCAGCACAACTTTCACATCAGGAAAACGGAAATACTCGGTCAGCTTCCCAAGCCGATAGTTAAACTCCCGATAACGATGTTTAAAATATAATTCCACATTTCCTCGATGTTCCCAGAATCCGAGTAAGTTAATGGTGATGTTGGTATAATGGGTTTTCAAGTCCTGATGAATTTCTGAGATTCGTTCATCAATTGTTCTTTGGGTAATCCCAATTTTATAAAGAGTTTCACCATCCGCTTTTACTTCCAGAAAATAAAGAGAATTCACTATAATCCGCCGAAGTTGGGTTTCATAAATTCTCAAATCGGCTTGGCATTCTTGAACGTTTGAATAATTGGCCAGGGTTGCTCGTTCAGCCGCTCCTCTATATTTCTCCCAAGTTTTCAATAGCAGCGGCTCCTGAATTTGATTGAACTCTCCCAGTTCCAAAGCTCCCATCGGAATCTTCCCCAAGTCTCCGAATTTGTAGGAATCATTAACCAACTGCACCAGTCCCCAAAATTTCCACCGGAGATTAATCAAGTCTCGGGGAATTAAGATTTCTTGAGAACCGTATTCTTTCCAGAGAACTTTCAGTTGTTCAAGTTCCCGACCTGGCAATTGGATATTGAAGCGGTCGTACATTGGTAAGCCAGGAATTTGCGCTGTGTTGTATCGGCTAACAACAGGTTTGCAAGTTTCCCCGGTGTGGGCGAAGTGGTGGGATTTTATACGCCCTTTTTTAGCCGTCAGTTGGCCACCGCAATAAAGACAGGTTAAGTTCGTTTTTCCTTGAGCAACATCATCAACCAATTTCAAACAACCGTTGGGGTCAGCGCCATATTTTAGCCACATCGTAAAACCTCCTAGATTTGCCGATGCGCCCCGATTTCATTGACCGAATACTTACAGTGTAGCGATTTAAGATGGGAAGTGGTATTAAAAATCAACACCCTATTTATTAACATCCTCAATCGTTTGGTGCATTTGCTGAAGGTTTTTCAGTTTATCGATGCCCGAAAATCGGATAGACAAATCAATTGAAAATATAGCAACAACAATTGCAGTGGTCATTAAGAATAACCAAGTTTTAATTCCCCCCGGTGTTTGGCTAATGACTCGCCCGATGACCCTCAAGCTAAACAAATCTGAGTCTATATTTTCTCGTGAATCTTCATCTTGTTTTTGTCTAAATTCCAGTTCCCTAAGTCTAGCAATTATCGAATTATCAGACATATAGAGGAGCTTTTCAACATTTTTTAGACGAATTCCAGCCTCCCGAATTTCGACTTCGAGCTTAATTAATTTCTCAATCTGAGATTGGGAGAGTTCCTGGATGCCACTATTAGAAAACAGAGGATCTTCGGTCAGCTTTTCGATTAAGTCCTCAAGATTATTATTCGACCTGCGGGGGTCGGACTGTCTGAGAACTTGGGGGATTGATTTGATGAGGGCTAGATTCCTTTCCTCGGAGATTTTAACATTAGTGATATCAACTGAAGATAGAACAATTCCTTCAGGGAGTTTTTTGGCTGAAATTGCAAATACAAATTTAGGATAATCAAATCTTACTTCCCAGGTCTTAACTTCATAATCCTGATTAATAAATTGTTCAATATTTTCTCTAAGGTTATCATTTTTGCAGTTAATGGGTTTACCCACAAAATAATCAATGGGTTTATTGAAAAAGTCAGCTAATTGTTGATTGACGGCAAGATACTTTAAATCGTAGGAAATTAGACTCGCCATTCCCGGATAACTATTCAGAAAATTCCCCTTTCCCACCGTTCCGGATAAATCTGCTAAACTCTCCATCTCCCTACCCGTTTCTTTCCATTTTAACCTTCATAACGAGCGCATATTCCCAACTACATCTCGGAGTTTTTAATCTGGATGAAAGTTGGTTCTAGTTTCTCCACTGTCAAATTACTAAAACAAACAGACTAACATCTGTAAACCATTGTGCATAGAGGCAATTTCAGCAAATTCACTTTTCTGATATCCCGGATTGGTTGCTAAAATCCCAACTTCTGAACCGCTTTCCGCTTCGTTTCCTCGCCCCGTCTATCATAGTTCGCAGTAGTCATGGGATTGGCATGGCCCGCCAACTTCTGCACCGTGACAATATCCACCCCCGCATCTAGTAGGTCAGAGCAAAAGGTGCGGCGAAAATCATGGGGAGAAAAGGACTCTACCCCCGCTTCCAACGCTCGTTTCTTCATAATGAAAAATACTGCCTGCGGGGTCATGTACCGTCGCTCAATTTTTCCCCCCTTGCGAATGGGACAGAGTAATGGCCCTGGTGAACGTCCCCGAACGTCTAGCCAATTCTCAACCCAGGCGATCGCATTTTCCGGCAAATACACCGTCCTGTCCTTGCGGCCCTTGCTTTGCAAAATCTTCAATGCCCCAGTTACGGGGTTAAAATCTTTGACTCGGAGCTTCACCACTTCCGCCCGTCGCAGTCCCGACCCTCGCAAAATCGCAATTAATGCCCTATCCCGCACACCCTGGCTCGTTGGGTCAGCTTGGCAAACGTTAATGAGAGCCGAAATTTCCGACTGACTGAGCGCTCGACCTCTTAAATTTACATAGACTTTAATGGAGAGTAAATCCACCGCTGTACTGTAACTTTCCGCATCCATGAGTTGCAGCTTCCGTGCCTCCTCCAATACCCGCCGTAGCGCTGCCATCATCTTCTGTGCTGTGGAGGTGGAATAGCGATTTAGTAATGCCGCTTGGATAGCCGCCGTGTGTTGATAGCGTAATGCCGCCCAGTTCAGAGTATTCGCATCACATTCTCCATTGGTGAGTATGGCTGCAATGGTATTGAGCGCCCCCCGCATCGTCCGACGAGAACCTTCCCCCAAACCTTGTAAATATACCGCCGCCGGATGTTGGGTCAAGGGTAAGGGTTCAGTCAAAGCAAGCGTGGCAGTTAGGACGTGCCGCATTGATTTATTTAGAAGAAAGATTCTAGAAAGTAATTATCTCATAGAATGCTGTTTTTTATTAAGTTTCAGAAGGAATAAAGGTTTCAGTCCCCTTGCAGGGAATTTAATGTTGGAAAGTTCAACTTAATAGGTGTAACTAAATGTATTTCTGCACCATAGCAATGGTTCGACGAATGACTCCGGCTCGTTTGCGCTTTTGAAGTCTGGTTATGGCATCTTCTAGGACTTTCTCTTTCAGTCCGGGATTGTTCTGCAACATGGCAACTGCTGCTTCAATAAAGGTTTCAGGGGTGATTTCGGCTTCATCACACAGTCGCAATAAGTCGCCCCGAACTCCTTTTTCTAAGTGAATAGCCAACCGTTTCCCAATTTCAGGTAAAGTATCCAGTTCATTTTGTAATTGTTGTAATTCTGAGTCTGGAGAGGATTGAGAATCAACAAATTCTTCAGTTTCTAGAGGTTCAGACTGTTCTTTCTGCTGCATCGAACGCAAGGACGTATCACGGGGATTGACTTTCGCACGAGATTTTGATGTCAAGATTGATCTGATGTCTTGGGATTCGCTCATCGATTTTCCTCTAAGGCGTTGATTTTTTGGGATAAGACTTCAATGGCAAAGGCGAGGTCACTTTGACCCATTTCATGCAAGGTTTTTCCCTGGTTAATGGCTTGTTTAAATTTCTCGGATTCTCGAATCGAAGGCAGCACCAGGCTTTGACCGAACCATTCCGAGGTGATTTGCTCCATCGTTTTAATGTTGCTCTGACTTTCTTTGGTGCGTTGTCGGCCGACCCAGCGATCGCGAAAGGGAATCACACCGAGAATTTGTCCCCCAAATTCACTATCTTCTTGCTTGAGTTCGTCAACAAGTTCCAAGGTACGGATGAGGGACTGTAATCCTTTGACGGAAGCTTCTACCGGAATCACCATGCCATCTGATGCCCCCATGACGGTCAAACAAATTTGCGATCGCTGCGGCGGTGCGTCCACGATGCAATAATCAAACAACTTCTCAACGGGCTTCAATCTTCGCTGCAAGGCTAATGCTCCGGTTCCACTTCCTGCTAAATAGTCCTGAACTGCGTCGAGGGCATCATCGGAGGGAATCAAAAATAGGTTTTTATGGCGAGTTTCATAAACACCGTCGGCTGTGTCCACCTGACGTTTGAGAACTTCCAGCAGCGTAGGACTATCGGGTTCAACTTGGAATCCTAAAAAGGTGGTCAGACTCGATTGAGGGTCAGCATCAATAACTAATACTGTGTGACCCAAAGTTGCCAGCCACCGGGAGAGAAACAATACAACCGTTGTTTTCCCTTGCCCCCCCGCTAAAGAAATTGAACTAATGGTTTGCATTTGCAATAAAAGTTCAGTTGAGTATTTTATTCCTTTATTAAACCTGAACTACTATACTTTTGCAAGTTTACATTAAAATAAATTTATTAATGTACAAATTTATAAAAGTGCATAAATACAGTTTGACAGTTTTAACAGGGGACTGTTTTCTCACACGTTGCTGAAAACCAAGCAATACAAAGCTCTCATGGATTGTTGGTGTAAGTATTTAAGGTCAAGTTACAAGAGTATAAAAGTGTATAAGTGTAAAAGTGCAGTTTTATCTAAGTGTAATTTAATACTAGGATATTATTTCAAAAAAGTCTTATTAAAGTTTTGGGCGTCAGGTGTGGGTCGTTGAGTTTCAAGGTCAAAGGGTCGTAGCTGCTATATCATTAAGTCCTAGAGCCTGTGATTGCTTCTTTTTTCCAAAATGAATTATCCCCTATCTGCAACGAAGTTGCTTGACTATCAGCGTTGTCCTCAAGCGTATTATTTTAAGTATGAGCGGGGAATCAAGCCCAACTTATTCTTTAAGTCTCAACTGTTGGGGAAAGTGCTTCATGCTGCTTTAGCTAAAATTTATGGAGACTGGAGCTATGAGTCACCTATCCCTAATATTAGTTGGATTCGTTTCTGTTGGGAGCGGGTATCGGGGGAGTTAACGCCGGAGTTATCGGCTCAAGGACTAGAAATTCTTGAGGGATATTATTATCAGTTTATCAAGACTTTACCTGTGTTGAGGAAGCCTGTAGCAGTTGAAGGAAAAATTAAAGCTCAGTTAAATTTTTGCAATTTGGATTTTAAAGTGACGGGGCGCTATGACCGCTTGGATTATCTAGATGAGGGGTTGGAATTAATTGATTATAAAACATCTCGTAAAGTTCCGACTTTTGAACCTGATGGGATTGATTTACAGTTGGGGTTATATTACCTGGCGCTCGAACAACGTTATCAAAAAAGTTTAAAACAGTTGAGTTTAATTTATATAATACCGGGAGAATTAGTAACATTTCAAGCGACTCCTTACCATAAACAGCAAGCCGAATTAATTATTGGTAAGCTGGCGATAAAGCTTCGAGAAGATGAAGACTGGGAACCTGTGACCGGAGAACATTGTAAACAATGCAGTTATACTCGCTATTGTCCAGCGATGAGCGAATCTCCCGAACCTTTACCTGAAACTGCTAAGAACCAGCGTCCTTTACAACTGAGTTTAGGATTAGATTAAATATTTATTTAAACTCATTCAGTTTTATCTGAAGTTATGGTTTGAGGTTGTAATGTTTTCTGCTTTTTAGGTTTAGATTTAGGCGGTTTGGAGTTAGGTTTTGTTTGTGGCGGTGTAGCTTCTACGCTAGGGTTTTCTTCAGACTTTTGCTGTTGAATTTCCTTGAGAGCTTCAGCTTTCAGTTTTTTAGACGCTTTCAAGAATCCTGGGACTTCTTCAGTAGGTTCAGAGAGTTGTTCAGCGAATCCAAATACATCCCGACCGGGCAGAAATTTAGCTTTTATCTGCACAAAGTAACGTTTACCCTGTTCTTCTTTTTCTAGTTTAGGATTAAATCGAAAGGGTTTAGCAGGCGAATCTCTCCAGAGTACAGGAACATGAGAAGATTTCATAAACTTAACTTTTTTGGCAGGGTTTGCTTCTTTTATCCAGGTTAGTCTTTCTTTATTGAAGTTGCGAAAGATAGAAATGCAGGGAGTGCGGCAAACGGGAATAAATTGCCAGAGTCCTGAGAACTTAAATTCAAAATCTTTTAATTCAGTATTCAGTTCACTGGGTTTAGCTTTTGACCCAATAAACCCTACCAATTGAAAGCTGACCTTGTGGGGCTGGTCTTTTTGGGGTAAGTGTAGGATTTTAGGATAAACAATCAATCTAAGAGTGGTATTGCCCGTTACTTCAATTTCTCTTTTTAGCGCTTCATAAGCTTTCTTGCGACGGTTGGGAATATAAAACAGTCGGTACTCCTGTTCTCCGAGTTTGATAACTGAACGTTCCTCAGTGAGAATTACTTCCCCTTTAATAATGCCAATACCTTGAAAGTAAGGTTTATTTTCAGATTCAGTTTCCGGTTGAGATTCAGTTTCCGGTTGGCTATCGGGTACGGTGGGTGCAGGTGTTTTATCCTCAACAGGTTCCACCGCTTCAACGGGTGCAGAAGTTTTAGGTTTAATCGTTCGCTTAGGTTTTACTGGCTCTGGGGTAGGTTCGCTTAATGACTCTGGGGGTAAGGTATCTTGAAGTTTGGCAAGCAAGTCCTGATACATCGCCTTTTGCTTAGGATTGGTTGCTGTTTGAATTAACTTCTTGAGTTTCTCGACTTGACCAACCGATGAATTTTTCGACATTTTGATACCTAGATACACAATACAGCCCAGTTCCAAAAGACACCCCTTCTATCAGGGTAGGTCACAACGGAAAGGCTTGTTCAATGTAAATCTGCTTCTGAATACCAGAGTCTAACAGTAGCGTTAGAACTTTGTCCAAAAAGTTTAAGTTTAGAACCTTCCCGCCAATCATCTCGCCTTTCATATTTTTATACTGCACGCGATCTCCAACTTTAATCTCGGATGGTTGAACAGGATGGTTGGGTTCAGTAGAGGATGGAGTAGAGGATGGAGTAGAGAGTTTGGGAGATTCAGTAGAGGATTCAGTAGAGGATTGAGACTCTGTTATGGGTGCCATTGGGGGAGAAGTAGAGGATTTTGGGGGAGAAGTAGAGGATTTTGGGGGAGAAGTAGAGGATAAAGTAGAGAGTTCACTATCTTCAGAGTGCTTGATTTCATTGGAGTTTGAGTCATTGGGTAGAGAAAATAGAGAAAGTAGAGGATTTTCTTGATTTTCGTTCGTTTCTGGAATAGGTGTTGTGGCTGCATTGCCCTGGATATCAGGAATAGAGAGGTCGTTCTGCACTTGATTGGGTGAGATTTTCTCTACTTCCTCTATGCTCTCTACTTTGGAGTTAGAATCCATACTAGAGGGGATATTGGGCGGGTAGAGGAGTGAACTACTTTCTCCACTACTCTCTACGTTCTCTACTTTGCGGCAGAGTTGAAATTTTCGACCAATGCCCGAACCTACTATTTTCCCATAGCCCAGTTTGACTAAATCCTCAAAATAGGAGCGGATGGCATCGAGAGAAGTTTTTGCTTTTTTGAAGGGCCAGATGAGGTTTTTTATTTTCCCGGCAGAGAGAGGTTCTTTTACCCGTTCAGTGACTTCGAGGATTTTTTTGAGATGGGAAGCCAGATTATCTTGAGAATTGTCAGCATAAAGATTAATGGCTTCGTTAAGCAGGAAGTATGCCAAATTGGTAGCTTTGAATAAAGTCTGGGAACTAATCTCTAAGTCCTCTACCTTGCCATTGGAATGAATCTGTTCGGTAATGTGGATGAGTGCGGCGAGTCGGCCAATTTTTCCACTGAGTTTACCCCACTGCGTTGCAATACTTTGAGTTTTTGCTTCGGCTGCAAAACGTTCGCATTTGTTGTAAATTTTCACGAATAGGTTTTCAGCCTGACTATTCAGCTTCAGATGCAGTTTAGGAAGGCTTGCAATTTTTTTGTAGTGGTTTACCAATAATGGAGTTAGATCAATTTTTGGCCCCCGTTGGCTAGGGTCTTCGGGAATCAAACAGGGTTGGGTGGGTTGGTTGATAATATTCAGTCTGGCCCAATAGCCGTTCGGGTCGTTATCTCCGTTGAGAAATTCTTCGACAACTCCCGGCTGAATAGCACCTTGAACTGAGATTAAGACTTCATCAAAATCACCGCTAAACCCATCAGCCAGAGCTTCGCGCTTTCCACTCCCGTCGTAGTAAGAGAGCAAATCTTCGGTGAGTCCAGCGTTGTATTTTTTGGAGCGGTTGCGGAAGTCGGTAGCAAATTCGTCATAGAGCATCACCAGTCCATGTTGTTGCTGTTTTTGCAAGAGGTTTCGCAGTCCGGCTTGGGTGGCGGAGTTGATGAAATAGATGCGGCGGGTGGGTTCGATGGGGGGAGCTTCGCCGTTCTTTTGACTGTTCTTTTCCCATTCAGCGAGTTCGAGTTTGTATTCTCGCAGTTCCTCTTTATATTGGTCATCAGCTTCTTTCTGGAGGATACGCAGGGGCTTGGTGGTAATAATTTTCTGACCCGGTGTTTTGCGTTGGGAGGGTTCGGCGCAGACGGTGAAGTAAATGCCCATGGGCTGGTCAAAGTTGGTGTAGTCGCACAGGTCAATTTTTGTTCCGACAGGTAATAAGCCCGAACAAGTAGAGATAAACTGCATTAGACCAATTTCTGGACGCAAACATAAGCGTTGATAAATTTCTTTGATTTTGATTAAGTTACCGGGTAAATAATCCTCAAGCTTGATAGTAGCCTTGCCACTTTCTAGCAAAGCGTTTAATTCACGGGCAATATCAACGAGGTTTTCGGCTTTCTCGGCTTCGCTGGAGAGCTTGTGGTACAGTCGCCAGACCTGAGAATCGCTGCGGTTGAACTTTTGGGCGATGGCTTGGATTTCTAAGTCCAGTTGGGATTCAGATAAACTGTAACCAAGAAGTTTGATAACCGCCTGCGAATATTCGTCTTTATTAAATAGGGAATTCAGTAAGGATTTTTGGTTGGGTTGTGATCCAGACACTTTGGTTCCCTTAAATAGATGCTTTGGTGAGCATTGGATAGCACTAAAGATTTCTTCGGTCGTCAGTTGGGGATAGTCGTGAATCCAGTCCACGAAGTCTAAACCCCCTTTATCAGGCAATCTTGACCATTGAAATGAATCCGGGAAAGCGTACAACCAACCCGCTACATTCAAGACCTTGCCCATCATCTCCATGTGCAGACATCCGGGCTGGTCACAGTCGGGTGCCAGAATTATGGAAGCTGCGACTAGATCCGCCAGGGCGGGTTTTATGGTTTTAAAGGCGTTGTCATTGCGTTTTAAGTTATACTGTCCGGTTTCTTTATCCTTGACCTTGATAACTGTTTTGCCCGTTCCTCCAATTGTCGTTGTTGCCGGGATTCCCTTTTCCCAGAAGGCATCGACCGTTGACTCTCCCTCGGCTAAAACAATTTGCTGACCGTTGGCGATCGCATTCATCACCTCAGAGTAGCGATACAGAGGAATATCGGAGGTTTTAATCGAGCCGTATCCTGTAACCCACTTTTGACCGTTCCAGTGCTGCTGATAGATTTGCTTCTTGCCCTGGCCATCATCGATTCTGACCACGCGGATTAACGGGTTCCCTTGACGGTCGGGATAGCTGAAATAGCTGGTCTTTTTCTGGCGGGGAGCTTTCTTGGCGGGTGGGTCTTGAGAATTAGCCGTGAGGATATCCTTGATTTTCTGGGTATCCCCACAGTTCCAACAGTTGTATTTCCCTGTCATGGAGTTGATGGATAGGTTATGGCTATTGCAGGCTGGGCAGATATATTTCCCTTTTTCTTTGGCTGGAGTGAGCTTGTCGAGGTGGTCGTTGATGTTGAATTTGTTGGAGGTAAACATTAAATGCTGCCTCCATTGTTAAGATTTGCTTGAATTTTTGACTCAACAAAATTGGCTACATCGCTCAGTGGGTAAGGGTTAAGAGCAGATGTTGGAGCGTTGAGGGAATGATTTGTAGTGGTAGGAGACTTCTCAGGCGCGGTCTGGTGTGTTATGTTATTCATACATTTTTTATTAGTATTTTCGTTTCTGGCCTTCGCTGTTTTTGCTTCTAGACAAAGCTTACAGTTTGAAGCCAGGTTTTTTTTTGCCTATTTCTATAATGTTTGCTTGATGCGTACTGGTCTTGGTGCTAAGTCAAAATACTTAAATTGGCATGAAGACCAACTACGATTTTAGGATCATAATATAACAATGCAAATTTTATCAAGAAAAATTCTGAATTTTTAGTTTTTCTTCCCTCCAAACTCCGCAAAACTTAATAAAACCTTCACTGGGGGGTCATGCCCCTTACCCCAATTGAAAAGAAGTGTTATGGGGAGTTCTTATAAAGAAAAGTTGATATTTAAAGAAGTAAAAATAGCTGAAAGTCCCGAATAGTATAATAATAGAGATATTGCGGTTAAAAATGAGTAAATCATTGAAGCCAGAAAATCATTGAGTAAGATGGTTTTGAACTTTTGCTAAATCCATTCTGCACCAGTTTACGAGCAGTTCATTTTTCAGCTTGTGAGATGAGCATATCAAATAGCAAGATTGCGCTATCTGTTATCTTAATATCAAATAACGGATTCTGATTTTGTAGTTTAAGTATTGGATTGGGATGTAGAGTGTAGGAAGGGATAAAATAGGGCTAATTTCAAGCAAGCCGAACTTAGGGTATTTAGGAAGTGCATGGGGGAGTAAAAGATGAGTAATCCAGGAAGTAATAATTCAGAAAATCATCATAAATTTGACAGCTTTTGCTACAGGCTAGTTGTCAGTAGCCTTTCAGGTTCTATTATTATTTGTTTAATGGGCGGGTTGATGTTAAGCATCTTGAATAAGCCTATTCCTGAGCTATTAATCGTCATTGGTTCCAATGCAATTGGGGCTATTTCTGGCTTATTAGCACCTTCACCCGGAGAGAAATAAGATTCAAGCTAATTTTTCAATAAATAAATAAACTATTAACTTGGTTTATATCCAGTGTCTTTTCATACCACTAATTGCACTAGGGTTTGATTTGCCTATAAAAAGGCAGTAATTTCTTAGTATTAATATTCCCGGCTTAGTAATACACTATTACATCTTTGATGGTGAAAATAGTGCAGAACTGAGTGTAGAATCCCCGTGGCTTTCATAAAGCTTATTCCCGTTGGGGTTTATTCTATCTAAAGTTAAATGTAACATAATCTTTACAATTTAATTTTCAGAGAGAGCAGGAGAAATTGAAGCTGTGAATGAGTGAGATGAGCGAGTTGGGAATTCAACTTATTTTCAGCTAAAATCCGTCTAATTTTTTCTGGTCGATGGGGCATCCATTTACAGTTCGAGCAATAGGAAGCGTCTAGCCCAGGGATGCAATAGCTTGACCCGCAGATACATTGGTCTAGATTTTCTGTTTCTATCCATTGATTAATTTTAGTAGATAAGCTCTGAGATTTAGGATTTTGCTGCTTTTGTAAAGCTAGATTAATGCTTTCTTTCATCAATTTTTATTTGAAATAAATTACATCAAGATTTCCTAGACCAGCGACCTAAGAATTTATTAAAAGCCCTTAAGTCCATTTTTTATTTATTTGAGTCCCTTTTTTATGTATTTATTAGTCAGAGTAGAAAAAAATCTGCCTTAATTATTTATTAGGAGACTCAGATGTAAAGTTGGATTTACACAATTAGTGACAAGTTAACTTTACACTATGAGTATGAGAACATGGTAAAAGAAAAATTTCTACAGTTGTTAGAACGCAGGGGTTTGAGCCAAGAGCAATTTGCAGAAATGGTAGGAACGGCTTGGGCTGAAGTTTCAGGTCGAAAACTGTCTCGCCAATCTGTAAATTCTTGGGTTCGGGGACGCTCTATTCCCAGACTCTCACCTGCTGAAACTCTTATAGTGCTTGAAATTTTGGGTTGTAGTCTCACTGAGTTGGCAATGGCTTTCCAAGAATCTTCCGAGCAATCTCCTGACCAAGCATCGGAAAATGAATGATTTATTGATTTTTTTATCAATGTAAAGCCAACTTTACAGTTTTTGCCTATAATGGTGTAAAGTCAACTTTACAGTAAAAGGATTCCAACGATGGGAAAGCTACCAACGACATTCACAACCCTTGACCTAGCAGGGTTCAATATTGACCAATCCAGGCAATACAGCAGCGTTGACCGGGAGATGGTTGACGTAGCTTGTTCAGTTCTGCAAAAGAATCGGGTGGGCATTGTGACTCGTTCAGTTCAGTCTGCTTTGAAGCACATCTACGGCATTGGGGGCAGTGCGGATACCATTTGCAATTTATTAAAGGAATGGCGCAGTGAAAACCTGTCAAACCTCAAGCAAGGCAAGAATGATAAAGACCTCGTTTCGGCAATTTTGGAGGTATCTGATGATGGACTCTTGGAGGAAACTGAGATTCCAGAGGAGTACCTCGCCGTTACAAAACAGATGGCGATCGCCACTTACAGACTGGCTTATCAAAAAGCGGATACATCGGTAGCGGGCGCTCGGATGAAGTTGCTGACTGATGAAAACGACTTGATGAAGCAGCAGCTTAAGGATTTTCCCCAATTGCAGCTTGAGTTGGACTTTTACAAAAACGAGTATGAGCGGCAGAAGGTTGAACTCAGGGAAGCCTACATGAACCTGAATAAGCAGCAGTTGGCAGATAGTGAACAGTTCAAGCAGCGATTAGATGCTTTGCATCAAGAACGTAATGAACTCGAAAGTCAACTTCTCCAAGCCAATAATAAACTCCAGGGTTTTGCTGAACTAGAATCTAAAGAGTCTGAACGAACAGGTGAAATTTCTAGACTGAATGGACAACTTGAGGCAAGGGAACGTGAAATTTCAGGATTGCATTCTCAGGTTCAATCCCTACAGACGGCGGTTGGTGAAAAGCAAGTTTTGGAGCATCAGCTAGAGCAACTAAAAACACAACTTAAAGAAGCGAACCAAACCATTACTAACTTGCAGGCTAAACAAAAATCTACTTTCATGCTTGAGGTTGATAGATTTGATGATGAAACTAAACCTGAAGCTAAACCTGAAACCAAACCTGAAACTAAATCTGCTAGAAAGAACGGCAAAGTGACCGTTGCCAAATAATTTACTTATCCCCATCGCAACTGATCTGTCATGGGGAAATTTAATAGGCCAGACAATCATGAATCATCAAGAACTCGAACTCATACTCGCTGCTCGGTACCCTTTGCTCTATATTGTTTCTCCTGAAGAAGAAATTGCCGAGGAAGCATTACTTGAGATTGCAACGAAGCGAAAAGCGCAGATTTATTTTTGGGATTTCAGCCGGGGTTGGCTTGAAAAGGAAGGCTCTGATAAAGGCAATCTTATGAATGCGCTTACTCGAATTAAAAATGCTCCGGGTAATCAAAGCGCCCTATTTATTCTCAAGGATGTAGCAACTCTCATCGCCCCCGGTAGTAATGGTATTAGCCCTGCTCAGTTACCCATCGTTCGGGAAATTAAGAACCTAGCACGGGAAATGAGCCGCGACCGCCGTTGTTTAGTTCTCCTCTCTGACCAGTTGCGTTTACCCCTTGAACTCAGGGAAGAAACAACAGTTATTGACTTTGCACTGCCAACCCTTGATGAAATATCAGAATTAGTGAACAAGCTCGTTGGCAAAAAGTTAAAAGTATCAGCAGAACATCGAGAACAACTGCTAAAAGCCTGCCAGGGTCTAACTCGGTGTCGGATTAGCCGAGTTTTGGCTAAATGTCTTGCACAGTCTGGTCATGTTAATGAGAATGCGATTGCTGCCATCATTGAAGAAAAGCGGCAAACTATTCGTGAGACTGGAATTCTGGAGTTTATCCCCCATGAGTCAGGATTAGAGTTGGTTGGTGGGTTAGAGAATCTGAAAGCTTGGGTAACAATGCGATCGCGCAACTTCACCGATGCTGCCCGTGAATATGGATTGCCCAACCCAAAGGGAGTATTGCTGGCAGGCATTCAGGGTACTGGGAAATCTCTAAGTGCTAAGACCATAGCAGCCGAATGGAAGCTTCCCTTGTTGAGGTTGGATGTGGGGCGGTTATTTGGTGGGATTGTGGGCGAAAGTGAAAGTCGGGTCAGGCAGGTCATTAAATTAGCTGAGGCTGTTTCCCCTTGTGTGTTGTGGATTGATGAAATTGATAAGGCATTTTCACAGAATTATAGCCGGGGGGATTCGGGAACATCGAATCGGGTATTTGGGACGTTTATTACTTGGCTTGCTGAAAAAACCTCCCCCGTGTTCATTGTGGCAACGGCGAATAATGTTGAAGCACTTCCGGCTGAATTAATCCGAAAAGGAAGACTAGATGAAATATTCTGGATAGGATTACCCAGTCAGCCCGAACGAGAGCAAATTTTTCAGGTTCACCTCCACCGACTGCGACCTGAGAGATTTAAAAATAATGAATTTGATTTTCACCTATTGGCTAGTCGCTCTCTCGATTTCTCCGGCGCTGAGATTGAACAGACTATCTATGAAGCTATGCAACAGGGATTTGCTAGACAAGAAGAATTTACACAGGGAGACTTACTTGATGCGATTGCTGACTGCATTCCCCTTGCTAAGATTGCCCAACCTCAAATCGAAGTGTTGAAATCCTGGGCGGTTCGTTCGGGTGCTAAACCTGCGAGTATTCCACTGACATTAAAAGAGAGTTTACCTGCTGTTAAAAGAAAAGAATTAGAAAAAGAACTAGAAGTTGATTAATAAGTTAATTAGTTCTACCGTTTCTTTGATTTAGTTTTCTAACGATTCAGGAGATTAAAACATGGAATGTAAAATTACTTTTGGAAGGGTATTGTCTAGTGCAAGGAAAAATTCAGGATATTTACAACGTGAACTTTGTGAACTTCTGAAGTCAAACTATTCAATTGATATTGACCATTACTTACTTTCTAAACTGGAAAATAATCACGTTGATATTAAGCTTCCTGAATACGATGCTTTAGTTAAAGCCGTTGCTGAAATCTTTAGCCTAGATATTGGCTGGCTTGAAACCATACGTCAGCAAACCGAAGTTGAACAATTGGATTTAAGCGGAGGAATATTCCCTATCTATGTCAAAGAACATAAGGAGCATTAATTATGGTTGCTCTAAGTTTTTCCCTGTTTAAAAATAAACTTCTATCTGCCGAGAAAACACAGACTGTAAGAACTCCTCGAAAAAGTCCAATCAAAGTAGGATGTAAACTCCAAATCTATTGGAAACAGAGAAGTCCAAAAGAGTCTGAAAAACTGTTTGATGCAGAGTGTACTAAAGTTCAATCAATCTCAATAAATCATCTGAGAAAAGAAGTTTATCTTGATAATACAACTCTCTCTGCGACTGAAATAGAACATTTTGCTCAATTAGATGGCTTTGAGAATTCTGAAGATTTCTTTGATTATTTTGGAGAGTTTAAAGGTGTGGTTATTCACTGGAAAAGGTTAGTTACTGAACTTACCGAAGAAAACAATGAACAAACTTGAAAATGTTAAGATGAAGATTACTTCTCAGCTTCAAGAAATTGAGAGAAGCCTAAGCTTAAATCCCAGTAACAGCTATTTGAAAGGGGAAAGGAGAGGATTAATTAAAGCTCTGGTCATTATCAACAAAGAAAATCCAAAATACCCAACTCTGGGTAAAACTAAATCTGAGCAGTTAGCATTGAATCAAAAAGCAATGAACTGGTGCAGAGAAAGACTCTCTAAACTGCGGAAATAACACTACAATCCCTTAGCCAGAACAAGTGATTAGTTGGGGGATTATTTAACCTTAACATAAACAACCATGCAATACTACAAGATTGAATTAACCATCAACCCAGATGCAACCATTTCTGAGAAAGTAATCGCTTCTGGTTCTAACTGTACTGCCGTTACCGAAGAACTCGAACAAGAACTGGGGCAAGTAAAGTCTCAGGAAATCTTAAGCGAATATTATCAAGAATCTGTTTTAGTAGAGGATGAAAAACTGTGGATAAGCGAATGATAGAATCTATTTACTGGGACTGCTATTGGCGATTTTGGAATTCATACTACGACTTTGTAGATGGTTTTAGAATTGCAAAAAACGCTTTTGACTGTTGGAAAAAGGTAGTCTTAGGTCAGTATAATAAACGCTTTAATCGCTACCTTTGGTTTTACCTGAGTTCAGGATATTGGAATTTATTTCTTAAATAGAGAGGAAAATCATGTCACACCTAACTCACATCAAGACTACTATCAAGAATTCAGTTGTTCTTGACCAAGTTCTCCAAGCCATGATATCTGACGAACTAGATGGCATTCTCACCGGAGCATATCTCGAATACAATAACGCTATTCAAGACCCATTTGGTAATAGCAAGATAGCAGAGTTTGTTATCAGGAGAAAGCAGAACTTTCAGGGAGGGTATGATTTTGGGTTTAAGGTAACAGAAACGGGAGAGTATGAGTTTCTAACCCGTGATGGTAGCAAGTATGATGCGAAAGAGTTCATGCAGAAGCTTTTACCCTGGTATGCGCGTGAAAATACCCTTTATAGTCTTCAGTCTCAGGGGTTTGATATCGAGTCTCAAATCGAAGAAAATGGGCAGGTAAAGATTATTGCGGGGAAGTGGGCATGATGATAGCATAATCTTTGAAATAGATAGCTTGTAGATCATCAGAATCCAATAAAAGTTCAGACTCCATTCGGGGTCTTTTTTATTTTAAAAATGCTGCTAAAATCAAATAAACTTTGAAACCTAGAATTCTGGTTTTTTTTGTAATTTAATTTTTGTAATTTAAACTAAGAATTTTATGCAATAAAAAATCCCTGGAGGGAAGCAGGGAATCTAGAACTAAGAGCAAAGAATTCAGACTAAGCAGCTTGAAGCAAATAACTTAACTCCGCAACATCTTTGGCTGCTTTCCAGCCTTCCATACCCTCAGACCAAACGAGAGTATCGGGAGTAATTTTGTCTTTGAGTTCAGACTGTAAAGCTTTTTCCGTTTTGCCATCCGATGAAGCAATATGCCAAGTCTTAGAAGGAACGGGAGGAACGGGAGGAATGGGTGGAACAGGTGGTGGTGCAGTTTGTTTTAGGCTAGGTAAGGGTTGAGAATCAGGTTGATTAAAAACTTGGGGATTATCCTGAATCATTTTCTCGAAGCTATCATAGAATCTAAACTTGGGTTTGGTCTTAGGTTTAGCAATAATAGATTCTCCCGTGCGCGGATTGCGGGATTGTCGTTCAGGCAGTTCTTTAGAGTAAAATACGCCGAAGTCAGGAATTTTTACCTCATTACCGGAACGAAGTTCTAGCTGAATGAACTTGATAAAAGAATCAATTACAGCATTGACAATTCCTTCTGAGAAGCCAGTAGACTTCTGAATGTAACTGGTATCCATTGATTTCAGTGGTAATCTGTTGATTGTATGTTTTCCTGTGCAAACTGATTGTAATCTTTTTCAATAACTAACGTCAATATAGATTATTTAGTATCCAGAAAATCTTTAATTTGTTCTTCGCTCATGGATAGGTCAAAGAGATGAATTCTTGTTGTTTTATCTGTGGCTGAATGATTTCTTGGATATCTATCATTCTCAAAGGCTGTGCTATAGATTTTCATTCGTTTTGTCCACCCTGGCAGAACATAAGCAGCCGATTTATCCCCAATCAATCCGAGGTGATGAAAGCCAATTTGAGTTTTAGCCTCATCCCATTTCATCTCCAGGGCTAAATATTTTTTCCCCGTAATTGTGGGCATATAGCATCTCACATCGACCTCTTGACCTCTCCAGGGTGCGCGTCTTGGAGTTGCCCATGAACCGTATTGCACGGCGTAGCAATTAATCACTAAAGCTTCTGGCAGTTTCACATTGTTTAATTGAGCGATAATTTCATCAGGGAATAGTAGAAATACTAAACCAGCCGTTCCCGTGTGGGCAGTATGAGAAGCTCTCCAATAGGCTGCGGCCCAAGATTCTCCAGTGTAGAGTTCACCATTTATTTTGGGAGTTGTGAGCAGTTCATCTCGTCTCATTCGCGCATTTTCTGCTACTTGTTTAATCAACCGATCATCCCCATCATTGAGTTCCCGATATTGAATCGCTTTGCCCATCTCAGACCGATATTCATCCCGATGTTGGGTTGCAGCCTGCAATTGAAATGGGTCTACTTCTACTGTACTGAATAAAACATTTTGGTAACTCTGAGGGGTAGAATCTTCCTTGAGATTCGGTGAGCGCCAATGGGAATTTACTAACTTAATAATTCGAGTAACAGTATCAGTGAGTTCTGGATTAATTAAACAAGGTCTATCTCTATAGCACTCATCGGATTTTAGGTCAGCTAGCCATTTAATATCAGCCCCAATTTCATTGAGGAAATCTTTAACTACATCTAACCCTTTTTCATTATTCGGATAAGCAGATTTCAAACTATCAACCGCAATCTGAAGTTCCTGGGATAGAAAATCAATGATTCTCATCTCACTTTCACCGGGTATCTTCAACACAATATTTTCAGCCCCCATTGCTCTAGCTCTACCCAGTAGAGATGCTACAACTCCTGTTAAGTCATTCATGGAATTAATTGCGATTTGCTGAAAACTCCCCACTAATGGCACCTTTGGGAATTTTGTCACAGAGGGAGGAGAAGGAAACTTGGCGATCGCATTTGCCAAACCTGGGTAAGTATCAGTATTAATAAGCTGCACAAAGTCTCCATCCGTGTCTCGTCCTAGTTCTAGTAAAAGCTCACGAGTTGCTGCTAAAACTCCTAGATTCTTCCGAAATGCCCCTTCGTGTTTATTCTTCCAAACTTGGACATCGCCCCAGTGCCGCATGGGATTACAAAATACGATATAATCTCCCTTTTTAAAAGACTTTGAGCAGAAAGCTTTGGGATTATATTTCATGCCAGAGGATGTTTTAAGTTGATAAATCTCAAAGTATTGGTCAGGTTGGCACATCACAGAATAGAATCTTACCCCAGCAGCTTTGGCGAGATTTTTCCACATTTGCTGACAGCGTTCTTTTACCTTTTTGACAATGTAGGGATGTAATAGTAATAAACCATTTCTATCAGCCTGAATCACTCGAACGGCAATGTTAGCATATTCTGCCTCTGAGTCTGGATTATCCTCTAAATCAGCGAGTTCCTGTTGAGCTTCTTGTAAATCTACTCGCATAATTTCAGCAAGGTTTTGAATCGAATTAAATGCCGATGCTAGATTCTGACATTTCTCCTCTAGTCTGCTGATAATGCCATCTTGTTCTAGGGTTTGGAAATCAAACCATTGCCAGAGCATCCACCCTGGTTTTGCCCGTCGTTCTTCAGCTTCGTGGACAACGCCAATGAGAATTTTTCCCTCATGATTGCCTAAACTGGGTTTATTTCCTTTGAGTGAAGATAGGGGAATAACAAGGTCATATTCTGTGTTATCAAGAGCAGGATTGTGGGCAATAGTACCCTTTGCAACCCATTCATTTCTGAGGCTAGCTCTAAACTGCAAAGCAATGGGAGGAGAAAGCGGCTTAACTTTTTCATCTGGTTCTAGTCCGAAGTCGGGGTCTATTTCTTCGGGGTCAGTGGGGTCGAACGGGATTTCTCCTTCAATATCGGGGAAGGCTTCTAGAAGATTCATCAGAGTAATACTTGCTTTTGCGTGAGAATCTCCGGTATCCCAGTGAGTTTTATTAATCGGGTCATCCTGTGGGTTTCCCGTATGAGTTCTATGTTCATCATCGACGATAATGTACTTCATTTCACGGTAAAACATTCGGTTGCAGCCTGTGTGTAAAATGCTGCCGTAGATAATTCTTTTCCAATCTTCACCGTAGTAATTCTTGCCAATTGTAGACTTTTGGGTAAAGGTAAATCTTCCATGTGTTCTAGAGTTTGATGCTAAATCAAGGAAGAAGGGATGACTCATTCTACGAGGTTTGAAAGCATCTAAAACCCTGGAATTTTTCTCGTTTTTTTCAATCTCTCCAATGCAGAATTCTTTGGTAGGATGAAGGGCTGCAAGCATGGTATTTCGCAGAACTACAGAGGGGGCTTTGCTCCAACGTTTTTCTTTGCATTTCCAGATACTAAAGGTTGCAACAGTGTTAATTTTGCCTTCAGAACCACTGTCAGAATATCGAATATTTTCAAAAATAATAGGCATTCTCAAATTCTCCTTAATCCTCATCAAATTCATCGAGAAATGGTTTGAAACTTTCCCAGATTGTTGTAATAATTGTTTTATCAGTAATCGGCATTGGCACTGATAGGTTTTTTAAGTTTAGACAGATGTTAACTTGATTATCACTATCTAAAACAAAAGCATAGAGGTTATCATAATTTTTCCTCGTTTCATCTATCATTTTATTGGCAAGCTGAAGAATATAAGCTCTAGTTTGCGCTTCCTTAAACTCGGTCACTCTGGCAAAGGCGAGGTCTGGTTCTCTTTCCGGCTGCATACCCAAAACATAAATAAAGTCTCCCAATTCAGTTTCTTTACTCCACTTCAGTGCTGCTAAAATTAATATCCCAACAACGGCAATATAAGGAGCATAAGCAGATAGAAAAGCCCAGGCTCCAGAAAATAAAGTTCCGCTTGAACTCGCAACAGAGGGGATAAGCTGAGGGGCTGCCTTTAACCCTCCTGCTGCCAAGTACCGACAAGCTTTTGCTCCTACGAGATTAACGGCTTTGCAAACCACTGAACTCACGGCATATTTGAGAATATTAACCACAGGTTCAGAGAAGGAAAATAGCGATAAAAACCAACTCGCAAGCTGATTAAATAAATTTATAATATCTACAGTTCTGGGTGATAAATTCGGTGGTATATAATCTATATTAGTGATATTAAAAGGTTCATTTGGAATATTTGCAGGCTCTCCGATTTCAGTTAGAGTTCTCCTCAGTCTACTGACTTGAGTTCTTAGTCTACCCTTGATTTTTGGATTAAGTGTATTATTAATTTGAGAGGTGATTTGATTGATTTGAGAGGTAATATAATTTTCCCCAAAGGAGGATTCTAAACTTGATATTTTTTGATTAATTGTAGGCTGAATATTTCCAACTTGAGTTCTGATTTCATTAACCTGAGCATGAGCTTGAGGAATATTTAAGGTTTCATTCCAGCTTTCAAGAATAGATTGATATAAATCTTGAGAAGAAGGAATTGTTGAGTATCTCACTAATAATTCATTTCCATAGCTATTAGGATTGTGAGTTTTGCTATTAAATGCTCTATTAATGGCATAACAACTTTCTAGCGTTAATAGACTACTTGCCACACCAATATCTGTAATAGCAATGGCTTCTTCTATAAGCTCCGAAAATAGAGTTAATCCAACTCCACTAACTGCATTCTTTAGAAGATTAATAGCAGGAATATTATCAAGTTGACCTTTGACTAAGCTTAAAGTTTCAGAGTTAATTAAAAGCGAATCTTTCCCTAGCCATTTATTATTTCTAATTCTAGATTTTAAGTAATTGTAAGTTAATCTCATTTTTCTACCGCTATAAAATTTTGACTGTCATTCATTGGTGTTAAATAATGATTCGGATTCCACCCAAGTTTGGGTCTAAGGTAAAATCGGATAATAAACCCCGGCTTACTGCTTCTCAACGGTTGAAAGCTTTTTCTGAAAAACTTGATTATAATCAGAAATACATTAAACCTCATCTGGGGAAGTTGTTTCAGCTATATCGCCATCACTGCATTATTTTCATGCCTGGTGATTTTAGTGAATTTGGAGTCATGTATTACTGCGGTGAAGGTTATGGAAATTATGACAATAACCGAGATGAAGACTATAACAAAATTGGGCAAATCTTAGCTCATTTATAGTCTTAGAAAACATAGTGCAGATAAGCAAATAGCAGGGGTGAGTATGAGCCTTTGCTATTTTAATTTATCTAGAAATAAAGTGAACCCAGAAGTTACCATCAGGAATGCAAGCTTTTTCAATAAGCCCATAGGAATAGTGCAGGAAAGCGCCACTCAAGTCAGTTCGATACCCACTCTTAAACCATTCACCATAGGGGTCGTGTACAATCAAGCCAGTTTCATCATATCCAACCCCAACGATGATATGACCATAGCTTGTAAGATACCCATGAATAACAACTGGATTTCCAGAGGCTATCCATTCTCTCACTTCAAACATCAAAGCAATATCACTAAACCTGTCTTGGCAACCATAGTCTCTAACAATTTGGGCTAAATCATAGGGAATGTGCCGAGAATAGTTGTTATCTAGAGCATACTTATAAAGCTCATCTTCAAATTGCGTTATGTGTGAATATTCAGATTTTCTGGGTGCATTAAAGTATTCTAAACACATTGCAATTGATGTCACATTACACGACCCTGTGGGATTAAATTCATTATCAGTCTGAGGCTTGAAAGGAACCTCTAGTTTAAACTGTGTGGGATAAACTTTTGGATAAATTCTTATATCTTTATCATAGATTTCACAATGCTCATCGAATACATACCAGATTGGTTTACCTTTAAAAGGGTCTTTGTCTTCATCAACGCTAACTCTAATATGCCTCCTGATAGATTCGTAGGAATTAATAGAAAATACTCGTTCTTTAACTGATAGTTTTTCAGAGTTTTCTAACTCAGTAGATTGAATAGGTTTAAGTTTCAGAATGGTGGGTTGAATGGTTCTGAGGGTTAGCATTTTAATAGAGTTTGGTATTGAGTTTGATGTAGAGTTTGAACTTGCAAAATTTAAGTTTGAGATAAAACTCAGTAAATCATTATCTCGATTCAGCCAACCTTCTAGGAATACACGCTGAGATGAATTTTGTTGAACTCGTTTATGTCGATATTTTATTCGATTCTTGACAATCAATTCAGCAGTTTCAAAGGTATTTTTCTCGACTAAAGCAGCTTGAGTATTCGGCCCGAAAATACCATCTATTGTTAATCCACCAATCGCTTCTTGCAAAAATTGGATACTTCCTCTAACGCCAAAATTCACCGCCGTATCAAAGTGAACAATCGCTAAGGGTAGTATTAATTGGTCGCATCCTGCTTTTAGCCAGTATTCCTCCCAGTAAAGTTGTTTGGCTTCTTCGAGGGAAATCTGGGAAACACAATTCTGCTTTCTACCTTTCCAAACAGAGTAGGTTTGCTGCGTAATTCCATAGTTTGTTAATCCTCCCAGGTCAGCCGGATGGTTGGATAAGCCTCCCTCCCATTTCAAAGTAAACTTTAAAGCTGTAGTTAGATAATTGTGACTTGACATGATGAAAAAGGTGAAAGAAAAAAGGGTAGAGATAATTCTACAGTAACCTCTCTACCGCTAGTCTGAGAATGATGTTTCTGAGAAATTATCCATGAGTAATTATCCTAACATGACAGTTACTTTTGCAGGAATTGAAGGGAAAGTTCTAAAGTCTAGTCCACATGGAAATTACCAAGTTATCCAACTCAGTAAGCGGGTGGTAATCTGCGGAACTTTCAGCAATCAATGGGGCTGGTCTGAAATCCCGGAAGATGAGTCAGGATTTACGAGCTTTATTACCTACATTGGCTGTAAGTCTAAAACAGAATATTCCCAACTCAAGAATATTACCCAAACCCTTGATGGTCACTGCGAAGAACTTCGCCCTGCAAAGCGTAACCCCAACTTTAAACTTGAGTTCAAGGTCAGAGAACTAAGCTCTCAATCGGTTCGAGAATTAATTAAAGCTCTGAGATAACATAGCAAGTCAATAGCGTTATTTGCAACAATAGCAGATAATGTTATTGGCTATTTTTTTATGATTGATATCTTATGAAAGGAGTGAATTCTTGCCAGAGAAGGACGTTGTGATTAAGTGGGTGAAGGCGGATGCAAGAACAGGGAAGCTAGAGCTTATTTGGGTTGTAGGTGCTATTGAATATTGGTTTTGCTGTTGCATTGGTTAAACCCAGAGTTTGGGAATATGATTTTGGAGAGCGTTCTAGCAATAGTACAGTGCCTTATTTAATGATAGCTTTGGATTGGTTAGTAATCTCAAGGGGAATTGAACAAGCTTTTAAGAAAGGGTATTTAACTCAGTCTCAAGTCTTAAAATCGGGCTGTTATCCAAATTTGATTTTAAAATAATTTATTTAGTGCTTATTCTTTATTTTTATAGAGTAGTAATAAGATTTCTTTAAGGATTTTTATTTCCTACCGTTTTAATGTTTTAGTTGATTTTTTGGGAAAATATTATCATGGAAACTTATGAGTTTGTAACAATCATTAATAGTTTGCAATGGAACTTGGATTTCTACCAATTTTGCGAGCTTCTAGAAATTGAAGTTGGTGAAGAAAATAGTGGCACATATAACTACGCAGTCCAGAAGTTTAATGCGTTCAGCGAGGTCACTAAATCTATGAACAAACTCGGTAATGATAACATTGAAAAGTTGATTGAATATTATCACACTAACAATCAAAATGTTGCGTAGTTGCTTCTTGGAGATAATGGATAAAAAATAGCCTAACATTGAGCCTCTAAATAGGGGCTTTTTTATTTACTACCGTTTCTAGATTTTAGTTCTTTTTTGAGGGAAATTATCATGGAAACTTCTGAGTTAGTGACAATTATCAATACTTTGCAATGGAACTTACACTTTCATAAGTTCTGTGAAATCTTGAATATTAATCCTGACAATGATAATAATTATGAATATGCAATTGAGAAGGTTAATGAACTGAGTAATCTTAGCAGTTCTCTAACTGAGCGTGGCTTAGAAAATCTTGAACAAATGAAGGTTTTCCTTATTTTGGCGATTGATTGAATATTATCGAACAGAATGTTGCATAGTTTTTAATTTAAATAGCCTAACATTGAGCCTCCAAGCGGGGGCTTTTTTTATTAGGAAACTAAACATGAGAAAGCAACCTGAATTTACTCAATTGGAGTTACCGCTTTACCCTAAGTTCAAGAAACGTGCGAAAGTCCGAATTATTGGATTAGACTCAACAGGAAAGATTAATTATCGGGGAATGACGGGGATTGTATTTGGAATATTCTCAGATGGAGTGTTAGTCTATTTTCCGGGTTTAACAATTTGTTTTGCTCGATATTCAGTATGGGAAATTGAACTTAAATAACAATTACTTCTGAGACGGCTACCGCAAAAAGAAAATGATGTTTTTTGGACTTTTTCTATGATTACTATTCCTTCCAAATCAACCAAACAGAAAACTACTCTGGTTGATGCTCTCCGTATCCTGGCTTGGTCTGCTTGGAAATCGGAGAATAAGGATAGCGAACTCAAAGGGCTTAAACTCTACAAGCTTTTTGATGAAGAATGGTCTGAACATGAAGTCCACGAGATGACACTTCCTCAGTTGAAAGAGTTCATTCAAGAACTTGAGTATACTGAGAAAGAGTTGATGGCAATTCGCGAGAAATACTACCAAAGTAAATCTCAGAATTCCGGTGCATCAGGCAATCAGCAATACCAAGAAACTGCTGAAACTGACGAGCCTATGTACTAATTGAACACGGAAACTCCTAGAAATAGGGGTTTCTTTTTTTATAGATAGTTAAGGGAAAGCTACCGCAAAGGGAAGTGATGTTTTTAGGCTATCGAGCAAATGGAAAATAATCTCCTAAGCACAACCATTCATATTTATTCCGAAGACATGATTGACTATTGGAATATGAATGAATTTCCCGAGGATGACGATATTGTTGGTTATCGCTATCTTATGATTGGGAAGCATCGTTCAGAGAAAGTAAAGGAGTATAACTTCTTTAAATGGAATAAAACCGCCCAAGAACTCCGGCAACTTATTTGGGAAGGAGTGAAAATTCGCCCCTGGGATTGGTATAGTTCTATTTCTCCAAAACTCCCCGCTCATAAACAGATAGCACTTGAATTATATAATTTTGCACTACAGGATAACCAACTCGATGTCCCAACCATAATTGTATATGAAGAAGGCTATCAACAACACGCTGAGGTAATCTTGAGAGCAATCAATTTTGTTAAATATTTACTCATTGAACTCAAGAAATATGACTATGACCTCCAAGGCCGTAACCAGTTTTTGAGCAAGTATAATATGCCTGGCGATTAAGTATAAATTAAATGAATAAGTCTCTATTTGAGGCTTATTTTTTTACCCATCATCATAAACTACCGCTCTCAGGGGAAGATGTTTCTAAAATTAAGAAGATGAAAGTTGTAATTTCTGGCTCTCGTTCTATTCAATCTCTTAATGCTGAAATGAAGTCTCGGCTTAATAAACTTATCAAACTCAATTCTGAAATCCTGATTGGGGATGCTTATGGAATTGATAGTTTAGTTCAAGCTTATTTGTATAGTTGTAATTATCAGAAAGTTACAGTTTTCTATTCCCGTGTCTTGAGAAATAATATCGGCGGGTGGAAGACTGTTAACGTTCTCGGCGGCTATACAAAGCGGGATATTGCCATGCACTCCCAGGCTGACTATGCACTTGCTATTTGGGATGGTAAGTCTCGCGGAACCAAACGCAATATCGAGCAAATGAAAGATAAAGTTCGAGTTGTTCTGGGTTAGTTAATTCAAGAAAGTCTAGGGAAAACTCTAGGCTTTATTTTTTTTCTACCGTTTTCCGAGCATGATGTTTCTTGGGAAATGCAATGGATAATTGGGTAGAAGTTAATGGAATTTTGCGCTTAGTTCCCGATAATTCTCCTGATGAATGGGAAGAACTTGAAGCTGAATGTGAACCAACAAGTGAATCACTAAATGAACCACAAAGGGATGAATACGGTGATTTAGAATACTTTGAATTTTAGAGAGTTCTGAGTGCGAATAAATCTCTGGGAAACCAGGGATTTTTTAATTTGAAAACGGATAAATTACCCAGATAAATTGCTGTTCTCATTCTTTACTGAAACCATGATTTACTTAATCACCAAACCTGCAACGGACACACAAACTGAAGAAATGTTAGAAACTTTTGGCAGCTATATTAAAGTTGCGGTGGATATTGAACGGGGCATTTTAGCGGGTGGTGGAGAACTACACGCCGATTGTGAAAAGGTATTATTAGAATACGGATGCCAACAAGTCAATATTTGGGGCGCTAACTGGTATCCGACAAGTCAACGAATCGAACATGAATCTTTAATTAATATCCGCCCCTGTCAAAATAATCGTTCGATGATCATTCAAGACCCCCTAATTCAGGATTCGGTTGCTAAAATTATTAAAGGTTTACTAGCTAATAAATAAAATGAGAAATTGGGAATCTTTAAAACATCGATATTTGCAGGATAATTTACCGATTCGGTTGGGAAACCTAGCTTCTAATTTGGCTCGAATAAAATCTTGCAGTCTTGACCATACCAACTGTATTGTTGTCGAACAATTACTCACCGAAAGCAAGTTCTTTATCGAATGGACAGCAGCAGAAGCCGAAATAGAAATAGCTGCCGAATTAGTACAATTGCAAATTCAACTTTCTCAATGGGAATCTAGAATTAAGGAACTTTGGACTGATATTGACGAGCGCCGTAAATTGTCGGAAGCTTCCGGTATTTGGTCGGATAAGGTATTAGATTGGTCGGGTTTATTGACTTAATATTTGCAAAGGATACTTGTAGAAATTCAAAGTAAGCTTCTGAATAATTGGAGGCTTATTTTTTAGGCAACTACCGCAGAAAGGGAATGATATTTTGAGGTAATCTGCCATGACCCATAAGTTAGGATTTCCAACTGACTTGAAGCGAATTAATCAAGTTCAAAATCCCGAAGCTTTGAAAGATTGGTGTCGCAGCATGAAAGATAAACTCGTTGCTGATACAAGTAACTATGCGAAAGGCCGTTATCGACTTTGGCTTTTCCATGAGGTTGATTTCAGAAACGGTAAGCTGACCAAAAGTTACTTTGATAACAGAATCTGGAACTTTAGTCAGAGAATCTATCCGGGTTGTAACATTGGTTTGCTGACTTTTGGAGGCAAGCTTAATGACGGTAAGGTTAGTGATGGAAGGATTGGGCTTCATCGAGATCATACCTATGCAAAACCGAAAGCGATATTAGTCAATTTAGGGGAAGCTATCTTTAGTTATGGCGAACCTAACCCAACAGATTATCTCCTGAAAGATGGCAATATCCTTGAGTTTAACTGTAAAGTTCTTCATGGAGTTAAACAGATTAAATCTCCCGAAAGATTTAGTTTAGTTTTCTGGCAGTTGAACGAACAGAAAGGTTATAATAGTATCTTGTAAGTTAAGTGCTTTAAAGTTTATAGACCTTCCCTTTGGGGAGGTTTTTTTATTGTCTACCGTTTTATTAATTTGTTGTTTTTAAGTATACTCAACATTAATGAATACGGCATTTATTACAGGACATCGCGTTATTCATCTTAGACATACTCAACAAGGGATTCGACAACTTACTCATCTTGCTATTGAGCGAGGAATCATAACTTTTTTATCTGGCATGGCACTTGGTACAGACCAGCTAGCAGCTTCTATTTGGAGTGAAATGAATTTGGATTGGCAAGCAATTATTCCTTGCAAAAATCAATCGGTTCTATGGACAATTGACCAACAAGTTCATTACCGAAAATTACTGGTTAATGCTAATGAAATTAAAGTTCTCTATCCTAAATATAAACCGGGAGTGATGCAAGCGCGAAATCAGTTTATGGTCAAGCATTCAAGTTTAGGTTTAGCGATTTGGGATGGTTATTCAACAACTGGCTCAGGAACTTTTCTAACAGTTCAAATGGCACGTAAGGCAAAGTTACCGATAATCATCTTTAATCCACAAACTCAGGAAATTACTTTTGAACCCCAACATCAACAATTATCATTTGACCTATGAATCAATCTCTAAAACTGACGGAGCAACAATTCAAACTTCTGATGTTGGTTAAATCCAAGCCAGGGATGAACTTACCGGAAATACTTGATGAAATCGGCGAGATTTATGGAGAATTTCCAGATGGGGGTGCGGCCAAAGCTAAACTTTATATTTTGGAAGAAAAGCGTTTGGTTTATTCTCAGTTGGTTCCTTTAAGGAAAGGTCATAAAACCAGACGGTATTATCCGGCAATTCCCTAAAAGTTTCGGCAGGCTCCATCGCAAGGTGGGGTCTTTTTTATTCTGATCTACCGCCTCTTTTTTCAGTTCTCTACTGGAAATTGAGATGCAGTCAGAAATTAAACACTTTGAACGACATCCGTATCTTTGGAAGATTCACTCTGCATTCCTTGCTGCGGATTTTTGGTTAATTAACAAGGGAACAAAAGAACAATTGGGCAAGCCTATCCGAGAATATAAGAAAGGCTGTTTTGGGATGTTGGCTCCAAAATATCTTGACCCAAAATATAGCTATTATCTCTGCGAATTTATTTGGCAATCTGGACTCTGGCAAACTTACTCTTGTGGGGCAATTACTTGGCAGCATTTACGAATTAATGATG
>NZ_AAVU01000034.1 GCF_000169095.1 Lyngbya sp. PCC 8106 | reverse complement strand
CTCCGGGATTCCGAGTCACAGGTACAATTGGACGAAGTGTAAATCCGCCTTCGGGTGCAATTAATGGAATATTCCCAATTTCTTCAAACTCGAAAAATACGTCTTCTCCCGCAAGCGGAACGTTCGGTACAATTGGAGGAACAACGATGCTATTAACGACTGTCTCACGATCAGGTGGATTAATGCCACCAAAGTTAATTAAACCCGCTCCTCCATCACTGAGAAAAAATACCATGAGTGTTCGTATGGGTTGAGGACTTAAGGTTTAACTGTAGTGACGTACTCCAGACGTTCGTTGCTTAGGCAACAGAACGCTGGCTTCTCCTCTTCTTATTATCAGAAGATTTGCGTTTTATAGTGAGGCGAACGCCCAACCCCACTTTTTTTATTAATATTGCCGAATTAATGTCTCTTGACATTGATGCACCACAAGCGCAAGAATGCCAACGATCTGATAATTCTTTAGGAACACGATTAAGACAAATTGCACAATGTTGAGATGTACCTTTTGGATTGACTTTAACTACTTTCTTGCCAGCTTTTTCAGCTTTGCCAGGAAGTATCTCGCTAAGAAATCCAGAGATACCAGCATCAGCAAAACTTTTGTTTAACCCAGATTTAGCTGATTGTCCATTAGGTAGAAATGTTCCATTTTCTCCCTGCTTAGGTTGATTTCGCCTAGACATATTGGATACCTTTAAGTCTTCAACAAATAAGACATCAGCTTTATCTAAGAGTTGATTAGCAATTTCATAGTGCCATTGTTTACGTTGCCTTGCGATCTTTTGATGAAGTTTCGCTACTTTTTGGTTGAGCTTTCTTCTGGCTTTAGACCCTAATTTTCTACGATCTCTTTTTGATTGAAGTTTAGCTAATTTATCTTCGGATTGGCGATAGAATTTAGGGAGTTTAACAGCAGTTAAATCACTGCAAGCAACAAAAAACTCTAAACCACTATCAATACCTAAACTGTTTTCTTCTGTTGGTTGAATATCTACAGTTAGGCTAGGAACTGATTTATCTTCAAGTGTTAGTGTTACATACAAGCCATCAGCTTTTTGGGTAATTAAAGCTCTTTTAATTGTCAACCCATCAGGTAAAGGACGATGTTGAATAAACTTAATATTGCCTAATTTGGGGAAAGTAATATGATTATTGTTAACACAATCAGGCTTAATAGAAGGAAACCCAATTGTTCGATATCTATTCTTTCCTTTAAATCGAGGCTTACCGCTACGTTTTCCATTTTTATCTCCCTTGATATAACGACTAAAAGCTAGATCGACTCGTTTGACCATATCTTGCAAAACATGAGCATGGATGTCTTTATACCAAGGTCGCTCTTGTTTTAATTGAACAAGGGATCTTTTTTGTTTATAGTATTCTGGTTGTTCTCTAGGTTCAGCAATACTACAAACTAAAGGACAAGAATTAACGTAATTTCTGTTGTTTTCCCACCAATCAAATCTATCAGCTAACAAATAATTGTACTGACACCTTAATTTTTCTAGCCAACTGTTGAGACGACAACGTTGTTCGTAATTAGGTTTTAAACGATATTGGTAAGAAATTATCATGGTAAACCTCGACCTGTTACAATGACTGTAACATAAAACAGGCACGGTGACAACATGAAAGATGATTTTGTCTCTAGCGGGAGAGCAATATCAGACTTAAAAGCCCACTTGGTTTTGACAACTAAGTATCGACGTAAAGTGTTTACAGGAGCTATAATAGAGCGACTTCAAACCATCATATGGGAACGCCGTAAATGGGATTGTCAGATGATTGAAGTTAATGGGGAAACAGACCACATTCATTTGCTTTTCCAATATTACCCACAATTAGAATTACCTAAGTTTGTAGGTAACTTAAAATCTATAACCAGTCGTCGTTTAAGAACTGAATTTCCAGAATTAGCTGATGTTTATAGAAAGTCAGTTTTATGGAATGAATCATATTTTATTGCTAGTTGCGGAGGTGTAACTGTTTCACAATTAAAAGAATATGTTGAGAATCAAAAAACTCCTAATTGACAAAATTTCGGACATCGAGTCCTTAATTTGTCGGGCTATCCTTCCCGACGTTCATCTTCGATAGAACGCGGGGCTGTCGCCATTAGCTCAACTTTTCTGAGATTGTGTGTATGGTAATTATCAGTTAATGAAGTTTACAAGACATAGATAATTTATCAACTATCTTGTCTTTCTGGGGGTGATGGATCACGATTGACTGTTTCGCCCTGTTGTTGGAGAAAGCTTAAAATGTGAATTGCCATCACTTCGGTTTGTTCAACCATTGCCAGATGTCCGCAGTCAGGAATATCGATAACGTTACCGTCTCCCTGTTTAAACATCCAGTGAAAACTCGCCAGATATCGGACATATTGGGGTTCCATGACTTTATCTTCTGTCCCCGCCAAAAAATAAACGGGTTGTTTGAGGCGAGCAACAACTTGGGGGAGACGATGCACTTCAGCTTCTGTTGTGGAGTCTAATAAAGCACCTAAAGCCGCTTCTCGGTGAGCGACGACAAAATCAATCACTCGTTGACGTCCCCACTGACGTGCAATGGGACGAGCGACTTGAGTTCGAGAAAATAAAATATCAAGTAAGGGAACAATCGTCAACCATCGGGGACGAAACTTAACAATTTGTTGTCCAGCCGAACGAAATTTCTCAAATTCTTCTTTAAGATAAATTCCGCCTCCAGCGTTAACACAGATAACGCCTTTGACTTGTTGGGGAAGTAGGTCAGCCGCTAGTAATGCTATTGTTCCCCCCAGAGAATGACCGACAAGCCAAGCTTGCTCAATATTTAGATGTTTTAGTAGTAAGGCTAAATCGGCGGCGTAGGAAGCCGGAGTATAGCTCAAAGAACCCTGAACTGAAGAAGGAGACAGTTGAGAATCCCCAAATCCTCGTAGGTCATAAGATAAACAGGGGTAATGGGGTTGCACCTGCTCAATTAGCGGTTGCCAATAGCGACGGCTCAACAACCAGCCGTGGATAAAAACAATTACAGAACCCTGTTTAGGGGTTGATGGGGTCAAATCGTAAGTGTGTTTGACCCCCTGAATCTCAAGAGTTGTCATCCCTTTATCCTACCCCAGAACAGTCTTTACAGGCAGAAGGCAAGAGGCAATTTACAGTTTACAATGATCGTTGTTCCCTGATCCGGCGTTCCCTGATCCGGCGTTCCCTGTTTTAAAGTTGATGGGGTCAAATCGTAAGTGTGTTTGACCCCCTGAATCTCAAGAGTTGTCATCCCTTCATCCTACCCCAGAACAGTCTTTACAGGCAGAAGGCAAGAGGCAATTTACAGTTTACAATGATCGTTGTTCCCTGATCCGGCGTTCCCTGATCCGGCGTTCCCTGTTTTAAAATCGTTCTCCCATGAGTCGCTGACGCATTCCTTCAGCAATTTTTTGGCCAAGATAGTCAGGAATTAAACTTTCATTGGGGCCTAGCAGATAAAGAATTAAACGAGTTCGACCCCGCCAGACGAGCAGGTTTGCGTTGACTACCAACAAATCTTCTTGCCAAATGGCGTACATGACCTTGTAAAATAAACCAGGCTGGTTATCGGCTTCAATTAATAAAGCGGGGAGGTGAAACACTGGATCTACATAAAATTCGGTGGCTACATCTTCTAGACCTGCATCTAAATTGAATTCTACCGCGAGCATCTCCTCAACTTCAAAATGTCCAGCGAGAGCTTCTTGAACAGCTCGACAGACATTATCAGCAGTCTTCTCAGTTAGTGCTTTACCCCCTCGGGAAACGACTAACTTGATAAAGACCAACATGGGAGGATAAATTTGTCCATATAAACTTAGATTATGGATTGTTAAACCGTAAGCTGCCAAAACACCAAAAATATCGCTCAGAAGAAAAGACTGATTGCGGTAGGCAAAGTGCAAGGCACTTCGACTTCCCTCGGGTTTGATTTCAATGACAGCCTGTCTCGTTTTGTAAATTTGATAGGCAAGTTTGAGATTTTGCAGTTGAATCTCACTACTGACAAATTGCTCATAAAACTGTGGGAACGCTCGATTGAAGCGTTTGAGCAGTTCTAATGTTGATGATTTTAAGCCCAAAGCCATAATTGAGGAGAAGGTACGGGAGATATACTATCTAGTACGGTCATTCAACGTCTACTACCTTAACCACACCTGCATGGGTTTCTGGAAAAACTTGTTTAGCGGTATGAATTCCACTTCGAGTTCCTCGACAGCAGATTACGAGGTTCATAATAACGGGGACAGCAATGCTGCACCCCAGGCAGTTCGCACATCGACTAATAGTAATGGTCGCATTTTTTTTAGTACAGATCGTGATATAGATCTTTATGAACTAGAAGAACTTTGCAGTGCGGTGGGTTGGTCTCGTCGCCCTTTACGAAAAGTGAAAAAGGCTATCCAATATAGCTTTTTGGTGGTTTCGATGTGGCAACTCCAAGGCAAGCAACGACGGCTGATTGGGTTTGCTCGTGCGACTTCTGACCATGCTTTCAATGCGACCCTCTGGGATGTGGTTGTTCATCCGGATTTCCAGAATCGCGGCTTGGGTAAAGCTCTGATGAAGTTTATTATTAAAAAGCTCCGTAGCGACGATATCAGCAATATTACTCTGTTTGCTGACCCCCATGTTGTAGATTTTTATCGAAATTTGGGTTTTATTCCTGACCCCGAAGGAATTAAAGGAATGTTCTGGTATCCAGATTAACTCCTAATGGCTCTACTCGCCAGGTATCGGGAGTGGGGAGACAATGAGTAGTGACGTGTGCGGGAATGTCTGTTGCTGACAACGGGACACCCCTATCTTGGGCAGGGCTGTTTCATTCTCAGTCATCCGTTCACCGCCTCTGAATTGGCGGTGCTTGCGGATGACTCGCTTCCCGAGTTAAAAATTGCCGGGGGTGATGGGGTGATGGGGTGATGGGGAGAGGTATTTTTTCAACATGAAAAATAGCTTTTTATTAATAAAAATCCTCCCTACCTCCCTACCTCCCGCGCACGGGTTCGCCACTCCCCTCAACGCGGGGAACCCGCGCACGGGGGTGGACTCACTACCTCCCCACCTCCCAACAAATCAAGTTTTAGGGCAACGCGCACGGCCCTGCTATCTTGGGGACTGGACTAACTCCTAATCCCTAAGACCGATCACTTTTGCTTCCTATCTGGTCAAATTTTGAGTGAGGTGTAAATTTTGCTATTTTTAACTGACTTAGTGTACTATGTAGGTGTACACTAAAAGTACAGTTTACGGGATGTAGCGCAGCTTGGTAGCGCGCCTGCTTTGGGAGCAGGATGTCGCAGGTTCAAATCCTGTCATCCCGATTAGGGTAAAACTATTTAATTTTCGAGGATATACAGTATCCGTTGCATCAAACTTGCATCCTGTACTAATCCATTGATGCAAGATTTGTCAATATGTGGGTTTGACAGAACGAGAGTTTTACCATCGTTGATGATTGAGTCAATGTTGATTTTTGAGGGTAATTAAAGATATTCTATTGGATAGATTTTGGATAGAAATGGGAATCAAGTGTAACTTGACGTTGGTTAAATTAGCTTCACAGCGAGAAGCCCCACACCTGACACTGCGTTTCAGTGTGGGATGAATCGCCCTTGAGGTTGTTAATTCTCCAGATTGAGTTATAATAAATTGCATTCGCTCTAATTTGCATAATGAGAAACGTAGCAAAAGTCAGACTATATCCAACAGATGAACAGAAACAAGCTCTTACAAAAGCTTTTGGTTCTGTCCGATGGGTGTGGAATTACTGCCTGGAGCTGAACAACCAAGCCTATAAAGAAACAGGCAAGGGAATCTCAGGAATGCAACTGAAGAAACAGTTACCAATTCTAAAAAAGAAAGAAGAAACAGCCTGGCTAAAGGAAACCTATTCACAATGCTTACAGCAGTCTGTTTTAAATCTTTCCAGAGCTTTTGTTAACTTCTTTGAAGGTCGAGCCAAGTTCCCTCGATTTAAGAGCCGCCATGAAAAGCAATCGATCCAGTATCCTCAGAACGTCAAGATTGTTGACAGTCATTTAAGTTTTCCTGTTATTGGCAAAATCAAAGCCAATATTCACCGAAAATTTGATGGCAATATCAAAACAGTCACAATAACAAAGACAAGAACGGAGAAGTATTACGCTTCAATTTTATTTGAGAACGAAGAAGCTGAACCGCAGACTTCTGAAGAAGGAAAAGCGATAGGATTAGACCTGGGACTCACCCACTTTTTGATTACAAGCGAGGGGTCTAAATACGAAAATCCTCGGCACTTTAAAAAACATGAACGTAATTTAAAGCGAAAGCAGCAGAAATTATCTCGCAAGCAAAAAGGTTCCAATTCCCGGAATAAAGCCAGGAAATTGGTAGCAAGAGCGCACGAGAAAATCTTCTTTGCGAGGCAAGACTTCCTGCATAAACTGTCTCGCAAAATTGTGAACGAGAATCAAGTCATAATTGCTGAAAATCTCAACGTAAAGGGCATGGTGAGCCAGCGCGTTGGGCGGGGAACCCGACTTGAAGCGACTGGCTCACCCGCAAGGGTACGCAACCACAATCTAGCCAAGGCAATCAGCGACTGTGGTTGGGGAAGGTTCTTAAACTTTGTTGATTACAAATCAAAAAAGGACGGAAAAACCTATCTGGAAATAGATCGGTTTTTTCCGTCCTCAAAGACTTGTAATGTTTGTCTGAATGTTGTTCAAAGTCTGCCACTCGATGTTCGTCACTGGGAGTGCAATCATTGTCACACCCAACATGATCGTGATATCAACGCGGCTCTCAATATCAGAGATGAGGGATTGAGAGTTATCGCGGCAGACCCAGATCGACAATTCCTCGCCCCTGGGACGGGGGTGACTGCCAGTGGAGAAAGTGTAAGACCAACCAAAGGACGAAAGTCCTCTGTGCGGCAACTTCCGATCAATGATCAATCTAATGATGCTTCGACCAAGGTTGATCAAGAAGCTGGAAGCCTACGCTAGAAAGCGAAGCGTCTGCGTAGGTAGTTCACTTGCTGTTCTGCCTAACGGCAGAATCGGGATGACAGGATTTGAACCTGCGACCCCCTCGTCCCGAAGGTTACATTCGATAGCGTTGAAAGTTCCTCTATTCAAGCATTATAACTATAGACTTTAAATTTATTCTCACCATTTTCTATCCAAAACTTGACACCTAATGAGACATTATGAGCCGATCTCGGTCGCACCGAGCATCCAAATTTATATCCTCGATCCTTTCCTAAACCCAATCTAACAGGGGGTTTTAGTTCCGATCTCCATAATTCTAAATTTAATCTTTAATTTTCTATAACCTTGAGTTTTGAGGCAATTAAGCTCCATAGCATCAAGTCCTCCCTTTCTTTTGCTGGATTGGCATACTCAGCGATACGGGCAAGCCCACACTCGCCTAGCGGCACGGCTTGCGCCTACGCGATCGCAGACTCATACCATATCCGGTTATCAAAGAGGGCTTGTCCCCATATCTTCATCCTATGTCTAGCAAGGCTGCTGCTTTTTCAAATGCCCTCTTAAGCTGTTACGCGACGACATACCCGGACACCTGACACCGATTAAATGCACAACAGCTTACTAAGGCGGATTTAGTATATCATCAGCAATTGCTCCGGCACTGCGAAACTCGCCGCGATCGCGTAGGCGGATAAGAAGTGTAGTAAGTATGAAATGCACTTACTTTTTCGCTTTCTGCTTTTTCTGAGCGTTCTGAAGGGAGAGTTGATAGTGTTCAATCGTCTGTTGATGGGCTTTTGAGTTATAACGATTCTCAATCCAGTCTTTGATCAACCTTTCGTTATACCGAGTGTTGCGAGAATTAACGCGGATAAAGTGAATGCCTTCGAGCCAGTATTTTTTCTGGTATCTTTTCAATGTTGAAGAACTCACACTGAGGAGAGCGCAAGCTGCTTTTTTATTCAGAAAGTTAGACATCGTTTCAATGCAACAGAGTAAAGTTTGCAGAAATTAAAACCCCCTTAAAGATTTGATAGATGCCATTTGAAAAAAATCTTTTAAGGAAAAAAATTCCCGAATTCCCCGGTTAAATTGTTTAAGCTTTGCAGTTGTTTATCTCTTGTAGTTGATCGATTTCAAGAGGGATTGACAAGTTGAATTTCTGGGTTAATTTGTCGATAGATAGGCAAAATGAAGGCAATATTAGCGACTGATATGCGTGCGTGAAGTCTTAATTTGCTGTCGTTTTAATGCCGACTGTAAGTTGGAAAATTTTGCTGAAAGATGATACATGGTTTGGCTCCGGGTGAATGTTTGAGTCCGCTTTCATCCGAGTTCCCCTAGAAAATTGCTCTTCGGCTTTGGATTCTACATAGCGTGTTAGTAAGTGATTAGAATTGAGCCGATAAATTTGGATTATAGCCCATTTTTTCGCAAATCTGTCCACTTTTGATGATGAGATTCTTCTGATGTGGGGTTAAATCAGACGGATATATACGGGTGTAAAATTGGGCAACTGCAAAGTTTTCATACCATTGATGTGATGTCGCTATTTGGGGAGTCCCGTTTAAATAACCACGCTCAAAAATTTGCCCAAGATATTTCTCATCGGGTTATCTACCGAATTCATTCTAATAAAATTTGATTGATTCGCTCAAGATTGGGGATGAAGTTTTGGCGCTTTGAAGCCTATTTAACTTCAATTTATCTAGACCAATTGTGAAGGGAGAACGATGATAATTGATTGAAATCTCGACGGTTCGGCGTGCAGGTTGCATACCTCTTGGAACTAGAGACATATATTAAAAGTGAAGGACTATCTCCTCAAGAAACTCCCATGCTAAATCTAAAAGCTCTAACCGTTGCGGTGATCATTGGTGTGTTGGCTCCCATTCTACCGATGAACCTTCTGTCTGAGTCGCCTGTTATCGCACAAACCCCTGATGAACAAAAAGCTGAACAGCTTCGTATAGAAGGTTTTAAGCAATTGAGCATATATCAATATCAAGCAGCAATTGAGTCTCTTCAAGCCGCACTAAAAATTTATCAGGAGACTGGAAATTTCTCTGGACAAGCCTGGTCTTTATATGGATTGGGATGGGCTTACGACGATACTGGGCAATTACAGAAGGCTATTGAATCTTATCAAGCATCTTTATTTCTTGCTAAAGAAATTGAAGATCACCGTTTAGAAGCCTTCAATTTTAATCTTATTGGCTATGTTTACTTACAACTAGGACAGATCGAAAAAGCAATTGAATTGAATCAGGAGGCTTTGACACTTGCGCGAAGAAATAATTTTTATTGGGAGGAAGCTTTATTTCTAGCTGATATTGGTATGGCTTACTTTCGTTTAGAAAAATATGTAGAAGCTATGAGGTTTTCTCAGCAGGCTTTAGCTATCGCCCAAAAACATGATTTCAAGCAAATAGAAGCCTATGCTTTAAGTGATTTGGGGAATATTTTTCGAGTATTGGGAAGTACAACACAAGCACTTGAACTTTACAAAAAATCTATTATTGTTTCAAAAAAAATTAGAAACCGTTACTGGGAAGTTAATGCTTTAATAGGCTTGGGTTGCACTTATCAAGCTTTAGGAAGTGACCAAGAAGCTTTAGCATCTTATCAACAGGCTTTTTTCATTGCTAAAGAGATTGATTATTTATCTGGAGAAGGACAAGCACTTAGCCTTATAGGTGACTGGTTCACTCAACAAAAACAATCCCGGCTAGCAGTTACGTTTTACAAGCAAGCTGTCCAAGTTTACGAATCTATCCGGGTAAATATTCAAGAACTTCCTATTGAACAGCAGAGATCGTATACTAATAATGTTGCTCATACTTATCGAAATCTAGCTGATTTATTGTTAAAAGAAAATAGAGTGTTAGAAGCGCAGCGAGTCTTGGATTTACTGAAAGTTCAGGAGTTGGAAGATTACCTCAAAAATGTTCGGGGAAATGCCAACACTGCTGGCGGAATCGAATTTTACCAACCCGAAGCCGAAATTCTCGCCCGTTACAATGAACTCCAAAAAAACGCTATTGAAGTCGGGGAAGAATTAACCCAACTGCAACAGAAACAAAATTTAACGCCCTCTGAAGAACAACGCCTCAGTCAATTATATAACTTACAAGAAGAAATTAACAAAGATTTTAATAACTTTGCTCGTAGTCCAGAAGTCCGAGAATTAATTGAAAAACTCAGTTTTGATGCACGAGAACAAACTTTATCTCTGGGTGCGTTAGATGGTTTACGGGATAAATTAGGAGATTTGGATGCAGTTCTGTTCTATCCTTTAATTCTAGAAGACCGTTTAGAATTAGTGATTACCACTCCCAATTCTCCCCCTTTGCGGCGCACTGTTGAGGTTAGCCGAGAAGAATTATATCGGACAATTGTTCGGTTTCGTTTGGCGTTACAAGATCCAACAATTGATGCGGTTGCACCCGCCCAAAAACTCTACAAGTGGCTGTTTGAACCCCTCGAAGATGACTTAAAAGCTGCCAATGCTGAGGTGATTATTTATGCCCCTGACGGGGTTTTACGTTACATTCCGTTGATGGCATTGCACGATGGTAAACGGTGGTTAGCCGAACGTTTTCGAGTCAATAATATTACCGCAGCTTCCCTAGAAGAAATTGATACCCAACCCCAACCCGAACCCAAAATTTTAGCGGGGGCGTTTGCGAGTGAGTCGTTAATACGTTCGGCAAAAATAGGTCAACGGGATGTACAATTTGCGGGTTTACCCTTTGCTGGAATTGAAGTAGCCGCGTTACAAAATACCCTGACCAATACAACGGCTTATGTCGATGAAGCCTTTACCCTCGAAGCGATGAAACCCAAAATGAATGGTTATAATATACTGCATTTTGCCACTCATGCGGCTTTTGTTCCAGGCGACCCGTCCGAATCTTTTATTGTGTTTGGTGAGGGGGAAAATCCAACGCTGAGAGATGTGGAAAATTGGTCATTATCGAATGTAGATTTAGTGGTTTTAAGCGCCTGTGAAACGGGGTTGGGTGGCTTTGATAATAACGGCGAACAAATTCTCGGACTCGGTTATCAATTCCAAAATCAGGGGGCGAGGGCTGTGCTGGCGTCGTTGTGGAAAGTTAGCGATGGTGGGACTCAAGTATTGATGAATGTTTTCTATAATGCCTTGCAACAAGGATACAGCAAAACCGAGGCGTTACAAATCGCCCAACAGAGTTTAATTACTAAAAATACCTCAACCGTTTTCAGCCAGAAATCGCCTGATGGTACAATGGTTTTTGTCAGTTCTGAAATTGAACTTCCCGCTAATATTCGGAATCATCTCGACCACCCCTATTATTGGGCATCGTTTATTTTAATTGGAAATGGTTTATAGTGATTTTAGGCTTTAGAATCACCTTTGGGCTGAATAATAACTTAACGCCCTTTGTCCTCGTCAACTTGTTCTTAACCTCGGCTAATTGGTAAATTAAGCCAGTCACTCAATTCGTGAGCAAGCCAATCGATTTCCGGGGGAGTTAAACCGTTTATAGTATTTGACGTGCATTTTTTTACCCCCACCCAAATATTAATCTTAGGATGAACTTTAACCGAATTTCCATCCGAGTCTTTTTGATATAAAACCGGGGAGAGTTCAACTTTTGTAATATCCGAGCGATGGCCGATAAAGGGTTGGCCGTATTGGACTCCAAATATTTTTGAAATTAGAGAAATTTTAGCCGGAGTAATCCGAAGTGTTGTGACTCCGAATAAACTAAAGGGAATGTATGCAATCATCGAAAGACCAGCTCTTGAAAAAAACGTGAAAAACACTAAATAAAAAAACAATCCTGTCCAACTAAAATTGGAAAGCATAGCCCACAATAAGGACGCGGTAAAAGAGTTCCATACAATTGCCAAGGGAATTAGGAAAATTAGATACAGATGAAAACCTCGTGGCGGAATGAAAATCTCGAACATCTCCTCAGTCTTTGTAACTATGACCTTGCTGCCATTCGGTTTGGTCACGAACAACTGATTTTTGCGGAAGTTGGAATTTTCTAGAGCTTCCAATGCTTGTTTTGCAGATTGAAATCGGAGTTCAACATTAGGCTCGGTCATCGATTTTAGCCAGTCTATCATATTAAAACTGAGGTGAACTCGATTTTCAAACCTGATACGCATCTGCTGTTGGGGTAATTGATCGGGATGCTGTCCGGTTGCCAGATAAATTAAGGTAGCCCCCAAAGCATACAAATCCGAAGCCGATGTGGTGTGTCCGCCAAATTGTTCGGGAGGCATATAGCCATAAGTACCCACAATAGTTCGGGTGCCGCCATGTACCACCGTCTGAACCGAACCCAAATCAATCAGATAAACTTGCCCGACGCTATGACCACTGCGATCGCCCAATAAAATATTACTGGGTTTAATATCTCGATGAATAACTGGGGGTTGGCGGCGATGCAAATAATCCAAAATTTCTAATAGCTGTTTGGCGATCGCTTTGAGATCGGCTTGGCTAAAAGTACGACCGGATTCTATCCACTTCAGCAACGATTTGGCTTCAATATAAGTTTGAACGAACGCGAACCCCTTTCCCCATTCCATCTCCAACTCAAAGTCATCCAAATATTGAGGAATAGCGGGATGATCCAGAGATTTCAGCACTGAGGCTTCCCGTTCAAATAGTTTTAAATATTCCCAAGTGAAATCCGGGCTAAATAATAGTAATTTCACCACAACCGACAAACCCGTTTGTAAATCATGCGCCAGAAAAGTTCTACGACCGACTTGACCACCGAGTAGCGATTCAATGCGATAGCGATCGCCTAAAACCCGACCAATAAATTGCTCCATAACTGTTATCCTAAAGTGATGGCTTGTCTGAGCGCGAACCCAATCTAAAGCCAGACTGCGGTATTACTACTTATCTCGAAAGATTATTAACTTATGCACTTTTTTTCTACACTCCCATCAATCATGCAAACACAAGCCAACTCTCCCGCCCATTCCGGGAGATTCTTAAACCTTGGTTTAAAAGAAGGGATGTCTATAGGCCGGGCGAAGTAAGGGTAAATAAGTTAAAGCCGCATTCCACAATAATTTTCGGGCAACTTTCCGTTCTTGGCGGGTCAAAATCTTGTGCTTTTCTAATAAATGCAATGCCAATAGGGAAGCCCAGATTTCATCCAGAAAAATCCATAAACGACCCATCCAAATCAATACACCCAAAAGCATTATTAAACAGGCGAATAAAGCTCCAATAATCGGAACAACCAAGACGGCGATTTGGATTGAGAATAACTGGCCGATCCCTTTCAAAAATAGGGGAATTAAAATCGGAAATTCTCGGGCAGGTGAGTAGTATATGATTGGGGATTGTCTTAACAAAGAACTGAGTTTTTTCAGGGGTTCGGGTTGGTAGACGTGGCCGACTTCATGGGCGGCGATCGCGGCGGCAATAACGGAGCGGGAATAATAAATATCTTCGGATAAATTAATCCAATTTAAGCCCGGAAGATAGGAGTTTTGCTTGTTTGAATTGAAACAGACCAGAACATTTTTAATCTGACATTTTTTCAGAAGTGTTTGAGCAACTTCAGCACCTGTCATCTGAGACTGACTATCTTCAAGCAGAATACGCTTCTGGCTTTTCAGCAATTGAGGCATCAGCCTGTCAACCATTTTGTCAAGGTATCTTCTAGAATCTTCGGTATTATATTTCCCGGAAACCGAAAAGTTAGACTCGCTCATCAACGTCCCCAATCAATCTCTATTGTTCTTCATCTGTTTCGGAGACAATTCTCATTTTTATGAAAAGATGTGAGTGTAAATGCCATAATTCAATTAAAAAATCCTACTCAACGTTGGATTATGACTCAAGCAGTTTCAAAGACAGGGGAATCATTTGATTGTGCCGAAACAACTCAACAAACGCCAATTTCTTGTGTTCTTCCATCAAGGGTAACTTATGAGGTTAAGTTATTTACAAATAATGAACGTTACGGTCAGTTTGACTATGTGGGAGCGCTGGAATTTAACAGAAAGTAGAATCGGGTTGTTTTTAAGTTAGTATTCTTTAGCGCTCAAGTTGAACCCTTGCGCCATAACTGGGCGTGGTCTGTAATGTAGTCTCGCACGTCGAGGGGCTTTCGACCTAAAAGCCGTTCTAGTGTAGGATCGACCGTTTCTGCTTGTCCGAAGCGCAGCCCCAGATGAAGAAGGGTTTGAACAAGAATTTGCGCCCCGGGCAGGTTCTGACGTTGAAGATGGCGTGCATAACCCCAGATACTTGCCGAGTCATAACGAATTTTACGACCCAACGACGAGGTTAGACACTCCGCTACCTCCTCAAAGGAAAATGCTTGAGGGCCTGTCAGGGTGTATGCTTTACCTTGATGAGTTTTCCATGAGACTAGGGCATCTGCGGCAACTTGTCCGACATCTCGCAAGTCTACAAAGGCAACTCGTCCCCGACCCGAAGGCAGATACAGGCGATCATCGTTCCTGATATCCGAACGGTATGCGCTACCGAGATTTTGGGCGAAGAAGCCGGGACGCAGAATTGTCCAGTTGCCGGGATGAGTTTGCAGGTGTTGTTCGACGGTGTAATGGGGTATGATGCGATTGCCATCGGCTCCGGCTACCGACAGAAAAACGATTTGTTGAACTCCCACTTCACGAACCGTATCAATAAATGGGTTGAGAGTCGCCTTCATATTGCTGATGGCAGGGGGACGAAGCAAAAACACGGACTGGCATCCGGCGATCGCATTAAGATAGGTGGTTGGATCTTCAAAGTCAAGGTGAACGGTGTTGGGGTTTTGTTGTTCCCCAAGCGGCACCGGAGAACGACTTGCAATGCGGATCGTTGCGGGTTTGTCCTTCAAGCTGCGAAGAACTTCTCGACCCACATTTCCCGATGCACCCGTAACCAGAATAGTTGGACTCATGTTCGCTTTCAAAGAATCATTTAAAGCTGGAGAATTAATCTCCCGACTCGCCACTGAGCAATGGTACAAAAAGCTTCAACTCATTGTGATCGCAGTATCTGATATCAATAAGAGTGTAGTCAGGATTCCACTCCCGACCCGAAAAACCGTTGAGAGAATTTCCAGCTTTGTCCGGTTCATTCTATCTTAGTCTTAACAGTCCATGACAAGATGACTACACCCCGAATTATAAATTAATTATAATCTATAATAGCTTAAAGCTTATTCCTACGGGCATTACAGAATTTAGATCTAAAATTTTATTTATTATATCTTGACACTTATTATAATTACTGCTATATTAGAAAAGTAAATTAATATATAAAGAAACCATGACACAATGTCAACGTCTGGCAGATTTGCTGAAGATCTCCCAAAACTCCGTTTATCGGTGGTCTCGCGGCGAGACACCCTCGGCTAAAAACGGCGAGAAAATAAATTTGCTCCTGAAATATTTAAAGAGGATTTCTGCTGGATACACACCAAACACACGAAATAATCCAGAAAGAATCAGACAGAAATTAGGTTTGAAGCCCATGCAGATGGCTCAATTTCTCGAAATTTCCCAAGCTACCTTGCGGCGGTGGGAAAGTGGTTCTGTGCCTACTTTACGGCGAAGTGTTTCTCACTCAAACCTTACGGAGCATATACAATTTATCAAGAACATCACAAAATACTCCTCACATTATGATAAATATAATAGAGGGTAGAAAGTAGATTTTATATTGATATATACCTATAACTAAGACCTATAACTAGGTTTGATCACCGCTAGTATCTAAGAGTTAGCGAAGATGTTGAAAAACCTATCTGTTCTTATCTTCCTAACTCTGAGGATACTCGTCTATGAAAACAGTTCACTATTATTATGAGACGTAAGGAACTTGCACGAAATTCTTTTCAGCAAATTGTGGTAGATTTTCTTAAAGAAAACACATTTAGAAGCTTTACAGCTAAAGAGATTCTTGAAGCGACGAATAAAAAATCCGGCAAATCTAGAAGTATGGGTTCCATGAGTGGAACACTGAAGGTTTTGTGTGAGGGTGGATGGGTAGTTAAATCTGATGACTATCCATCACTCTATTCATATAAAGAAGAATTTTCTAATAAACAGGAGACATCTTTCGATACAAAGGATACAAAAGAGATGACAATCAAACCAGTAGAGACAAATCAGCAAGGGAATGTTGATGAATTTTTTCCTAAAAGTGAATTAGTTTCTGAAAGAGATGAAATTAGGAAAGAGATCGCTGATTATGATAATAAAATAGATCGCTTACAAAGAGAGCGGTATGCTTTGCAAAGTAAGTTAGAATTGTTAGAAAAATTTTTATCAAAACGGGCTAGATCTGAATAGGATTGAAAAAATTGATTCTATAGCGCTTCGCGCAGGGAACAGAAGAGAGAAATGCTTATAGTGCAAAGCTTTGAGCAATTTCTTACAATGGCGATCTGTAAATAGACGACTCGCGACTTGCTATAGTAATAGCTTCTAATTGATTTTGCTCAATTAGTCAATTCAATCTGTTTTTCAAGAAAAAAAATGTAAACGTTAATATTATAATATCAATCAAAATAATATAACCTGAACTATTATACTGTTTTTTTTATTTTTGAGCAAGATTATACTACAATAAAAGTTAGCGAGTTTGTAGGGTGCATCAGATAATTAAATTAGTGATTTTATAACTCCTGTCCAAATCTAATGCACCTCAATAGATATAACTTTAAGTTCTCATCAAATCTGTATCGATATCGAAGTTTTTTTGAGGTGAAGAAAATCGAGAACCCCCATCTTTAACTTCAGGCGGTACATTGTTCTTATTGTTTGCGAAACAGATGAAAGTTTGACTAAAGGGCTGAGACATCGGACTAGAATATAAACAAACAGCAGGAATAATAACAGTTAATAAAACCGGAATGGATAAAATTTTCATATTTCTCCTCACTTGTTTAATGTTTTCTGTAGTTGAGTCAGCAGAACCTCCTCCTCAACTGAACTGACTATCGCTTTGGGGTAGTACCCTCAAGCAAGCGGACTTTCAGAAATAGCAAAAATCGAGGTATATTGGGCATTGGGGTAGTTTGGGGTAACTCAAAACATTGGAACCCAACACCATAACCCCAAACTTTTTGTAAAAATATCCGTTGACCCCTATGCCCAGAGTAACTTATGGCCCCAAAGTCAAAGCCCGAGCCAAATCTTTATTGAAAATCCTGCTATTATTTGTTAAAGGAGAGGTAGAAAATAGCCATCGCTTTGATCTAAAATACTGTTGGTTAGATGAAGAAAAACCTCCCCAACTGCGGATAGAAACCAATCTGAGAACATTAGAAGCCCTAACAAATAGCCAGGAAAACAGGTTAACAAAAGCTCAAATTCGAGAATCTCTCAAACGGATGGATGACTTTCTGAACATCTTAAAAGACGAACGAATCCAAAAACGGGGATTAGAAGATTGGCGTTTTACGCTGACTTTATGGTCAAAAGATATCGAAGAAAATTTACAACAATTTTCAAAAACATGGGATCGTCTTTGTCCTCAAAGTCAGGAAAATCTAATCAGTGAATCAATTTTTCCACCGACAGCCGAATTAAACTTAATCCCCGAAAAACTTAACTTAGAACACTTAGATAAGTTATTACAAGACCATTTAGAACGCCTGAATAATAACGAACAAAACAACTTAGAAAATGCAATTAAAGCAGCATTTCAACTTTGCGACCCCGCCCAAGATTGGATAGAAGGCGATAGACTAGATAAATTTATAAACTTGAGTCAAGTCTCTTATCCCGGTTGGAGTGAAATAGATGGGTTAACACAATTTGCAGTATTTTTAGCAACATTTTCGGATAATTTAACCCGTGAATTATTCGATAATATTAAAACTTTTGTTGAATTTAGGAACCCCAAACAAAACTTTAATAAGTTACTCATTAAAGCAATACGAGAAAAATCAGAACGCAATATTTCCCCCAAAAACACCCTCGAACATTTAATCATAGAAGTCATTCCCACTGAACTTTCAAAAGGAGTAAGAGTTTCAATGTGGGATGCGAAGAACTTCTCCTCACCACTGGTTCAAGATGAAACAATGTCACTTGACGAACTGCCGAACTTTCTAGAAGCTTGGTTAGAAGAAAACTCAGAATACACCTCGCCCACCCTTCATATATTTGTCCCTAGAAATTGGTTGAATTTAGATTTAAGCGAGCGCCAAACCGAATCAGAATTAACCCTCGGAAGTCAATATAAACTGGTAATGCGAACCCATCATAACTTAACCCCAACCGGAAAACAATATTACAAACTTTGGCAACAAAAATGGCAATTATTAGAAACTAAAATAGAACAAACCGCCAAAACAACATTTGTTCGCGCTGACTGTGGAAGTCCCGCCAAATTATTCCAAACGTTGAAATCTTCGGAAATGGCAATTCTAGAAAACTTAGAAATGACAAAACTCGAAAAAATATTAGAATTTGTAGCCAGAAAAACAGCCCTTCCCGTTGCTTTATGGTCGCGGCGTAGCGAATTAAGCGATCGCATTGATAATATTTTAGACTGCGAAGTGAGCCAATTATCCGAACGTATATTAGAAGAACGTTGTAATTCTCTCACAGAAGATGACAACCACATTGGTCATCATTTAACCTTAGTTTGGGAAGATCCAAATATTGTGCCACCCACCCTACAATTTGACTCGGAGGCTTGTTAGAAGGTAATAGGCAGTTTACAGTGACCAGTGACCAGTTTTTCAGTAAACAAGTACCGTGCAATGATCAGTAAACCGTGTTAACTTCTTCCCTCCTAACTCCTAACTCCTAACTCCTAACTCCTAAACTTATGAATGACCCAATATTTCAACCCATATTCAAAGGAACGGGTAAACCCAACCCAAAAGCCATTTCTAAGCTTCCTCCCCCTCCCCCCTGGCGAAAAGTTGATCGCCGCCAACCGGAAAGAGGCGCTACCTTTCAAGCCCAACCCACCGAAATAGAAATGGTGAATGCAGCCTTTTATTTGCGTCGCCCTCTATTAGTAACAGGAAAACCGGGAACGGGTAAAACCTCCCTGGCCTACGCCGTCGCCCATGAACTCAACCTCGGAGAAGTCCTCTACTGGCCGATAACCACGCGAACAACCCTCAAAGATGGGTTATATTTATATGATGCGATCGCCCGTTTACAAGATATCGGAGAAAAAGATAGAAGCAATTTCGAGAATATTGGCAAATATATCCGTTTGGGGCCACTGGGAACGGCGTTGTTACCTTCTAATAAACCCCGTGTTTTGTTAGTTGATGAAATAGATAAAAGCGATATTGATTTACCCAATGATTTACTTTATCTTTTTGAAGAAGGAGAATTTGAAATACCGGAATTAGTGAGAATTGAAGAAATTAAAGGGTCAGTCGAAGTCCGAACTGCTTATAAAAATAATAGCCAAGATAAAACAACAATAATTCAAGGAGGGCGTGTTGTTTGCAGTCAATTTCCATTGATGATATTAACCAGCAACGGTGAACGGGATTTTCCCCCGCCATTTTTACGGCGTTGCGTGCGGTTAACGATGGAAGAACCCGACGAAAAACGTTTGGAAGAAATTGTCAAAGCGCATTTTGAACAAGAGGAAAATGGGGCGAAAAAAATAGCAGAATCCGAAGAATTGATTAAAGAACTTGTCAAAAAGTTTGTGAAAAAACGTTCAGATCGCAATAAAGGAGATTTGGCAACCGACCAACTTCTTAATGCCGTTTATCTGGTGATGCGAGAACGAACTTCCGATTTAACTAACCGAGAAAATCTTATTAATAGACTGTGGAAACACCTAAACAGCAGCGAAGACCAACAATCGGACAATTCGCGCAACAGTTAAAACGTTCGGGACTAGAATTGGATGCGGCTGACCTGGCTGACCTGCTTTGGCTGGCTCAATTTATCGAGTCGGAAAGTGAGGTTTTTTCTGAAGAAATATCCGAAGAAATTGTTGAGTCAATTTCAACAAAAACGAATAGTATTGATGAGACAATTGATGAGACAAATACCTCAATATCCGAACCCACTTTTAATTTATATTCTAACGAAGAATCCTCATCAATATCTCAAACAACAGAATCTTCTAAACCTTCACAAACAGACCAAAAAGTATTACCTTTTCCTGTTCCCTCCGCCCCCGCTATTCGGACAAGTTTGGACTTGGCGCGTGCGTTGCGTCCGTTGATGCGGAAGGTACCGTCGCGCATTTTGGTTGATGTCGATGAAGAAGCTACCGTGACTCAACTCGCTGAGACGAACATCTGTGTCCCCGTCGTCCGACCAACCCCGGAACGTTGGCTTGACCTGGATTTAGTGGTAGAATCTTCTAAAACAACGGTATTGTGGAAACGTGCGATCGCCGAATTGCAACATCTGATGGAATATCAGGGAGCGTTTCGGACAGCGCGGACTTGGCGGTTGCAAGCTGAAGAACAGACCGTGCAACTGTTTCCCCGTTGGAATGAACGTCTAGAAAACCGTTTAACTCAGCGTCCCCGCAGTATTCGAGAATTAGTTGACCCGTCGGGGCGGCGTTTGATATTATATGTTAGTGATTGTACTTCGGCGTTGTGGCGACAAGGGATAATTTACGAAACGTTGTGGCAATGGTCGCAAACCCAACCTGTAGCGTTAATGCAGATGTTACCGGAACGGTTATGGTCGCGCACGGCTTTGAGTAATGGTTATATTGTCCGGTTGGGGGGGAGAGTTGCGGGGTTGGCGAATGCGAGGTTAAATGTAGAAGGTTTACCCGATGTTGATGAGTGGGATGAGTGGGATGAACCGGAGGAAGTGAGCGATCGCAGATTACTAACTTTACCCATAATAACACTTGACCCTAATTCTTTTCAACGTTGGGCGCGAGTGTTGGCGGGTGTGGGAGAGACTCAGACGCCAGGACGGGTGTTTGAACTAGCTTTTGTGCGGGAAATGGCGGATGAACCCGTTTCAACGCCTGTACGAACTGCTAAACAACGAGTAGAATTATTTCGGGCGACGGCTTCGCGGACGGCGAGACAGTTGGCGGGGTTGATGGCGGCGATACCTGTGAGTTTACCTGTTATTGATTTATTGCGGGATGAATTTTTACCGGATGCACAACAGGATCATGTGGCAGAAGTGTTGCTGAGTGGTTTGTTGCGGCGTTGCGATGCGGATGAAAGCGAGGTTTGTCAGTACGAGTTTTTTGACGGGGTGCGAGATTTGTTAATTGATGGGGTTCCGATTACCAAGACAACGGCGATTTTAAACCGTCTTTCTGAAATTATAGCACAAAAAGCCGGACGAACGATTAACTGTTTTGAAGCTTTGTTGACGGTTTTAGAAGAGTCTGAAAATGCTTTGGGCGAGTCTGCGTTACCCTTTGCAACCGTTGGGTTGGATGTGTTGCGGCGTTTGGGGGGAGATTATCAAGAATTGGCCGAACGTTATGGGCGTCGGGAATTGTCTTCTGTTGGGGAAACGGAGACTCAAACGGTTGATTTTCTGTTGGAAGAACGGGAGTATGAAGTTGCCAAAGTTGTTAATTTTCCCCCTTTGCAAACCTTCGAGTACGAACCTGCTATTATTACCAATATTCTCGAACGTTTTGAATTTGAAACCGCAACCATTAGCCGGGAAAATGAAGAATGGGTTATTCATCGTCGTCGTTCTTCTGCTTGGGGTTATACTGAACATCTAAATAATGAAATTGGTTTGGAGATGGTTTTAATACCGGGCGGAACGTTTGTAATGGGTTCTCCAGAAGATGAACCTGAAAGTCAAGAAAATGAACGACCCCAACATGAAGTTACCCTCAAACCGTTTTACATGGGGCGATATGTCATTACTCAGGCGCAGTGGCGAGTTGTAGCGAGGTATCCACAAATTGAACGCTATTTAAACCCAAATCCATCTGTATTTAAAGGAGATAACCACCCAGTTGAAAGAGTCAGTTGGAACGATCTGATAGAGTTTTGTAAGCGACTTTCAGCCCATACTGGATTGGAATATAAACTGCCCAGTGAAGCCCAGTGGGAGTATGCAACTCGTGCCGGGACTCAAACCCCATTTCAGTTTGGAGAAACGATCGCTCCAGATTTAGCTAACTATAGAGGAATAGACAAAATTACTAAAGACGGAACCTATAGTGGTTCTTATCGGTCAGGCCCTAAAGCAAAATTGAATCGAGAACAAACAACAGATGTAGGCTATTTTCCCGCAAATGTTTGGGGACTCTACGATATGCACGGTAACGTATTTGAATGGTGCGAGGATTACTATCACTCAAATTACCAAGGAGCGCCCGATGATGGTAGTGCTTGGATAGATGAAGACCGTACAAATACAAATCGGGTAATGCGGGGCGGTTCCTGGACTCGTTGTCCAAGAAACTGTCGTTCTGCCTATCGCAGCAGCTATATTCCACGCGACCTCATCAACGATGATGTTGGTTTTCGTGTGGTGTGCGTGATGCCATCGATGTAGCGTTTGGTGAAAGTTTCTACTATGTCTAACGAAACAGAAAAACGTATTATTATTACCCGTTACAAACGCACGGGTCAGTATTTCACCGAAAATTTGGGAGATGGTGTTGGTTTGGATATGGTACTCATTCCCGGTGGCACGTTTTTAATGGGGTCGCCAGAAGACGAACTCGAAAGCCGAGATAACGAACGACCCCAACACGAAGTTACAATTCAACCGTTTTTTTTAGGGCGATATACTGTTACACAAGCCCAATGGCAAATTGTAGCAAACTACCCGCAAATTGAGCGAGAATTAAACCCAAATTCATCTAGATTTAAAGGAGATAATCGTCCGGTTGAAAACGTTAGTTGGTACGATGCAATAGAGTTCTGTAAAAGATTATCAGTAAAAACCGGACGAGAATATAAATTACCTAGCGAAGCGCAATGGGAATATGCTTGTCGTGCGGGAACAAAAACCCCATTTCATTTTGGTGAAACTATCACAACCGAACTCGTCAACTATAACGGAAACTACACATATAATAAAAGTCCTAAAGGAAAATATCGAGAACAAACAACCGATGTTGGCAGTTTTCCACCTAATAACTTTGGGTTGCACGATATGCACGGCAATGTTTGGGAATGGTGCGAAGATGATTGGCATGATAACTATGAAGGTGCGCCAGATGATGGTAGTGCATGGTTTGATGACAATATGAACCTGGCGGAAAAACAGAGTAGGACTGTTGTGCGGGGTGGCTCCTGGGCTGACCATGCTAAAGACTGCCACTCTGCTGACCGCGACGATAACTATAGTGCAAAGCGCGACCAAATCAACTACTACAATGGTTTTCGGGTGTCCTGCGTGATGCCATTGGTTCAACCTCTACAAAATTAACCATTCGCGCATAGTTTTGTTCGCCATTTTGAGTTACTCAGCAATCTGTTTATACTGTTGATATCGTTGTTCTTGAGCGCTCCAATATTTGCCAATTGCTTCGCTCAATCCCATTGCCCGTTCGTACTCTATCCCTTGTTCTTGTTCCAGACGTTTTTTAACTTGTTTGCGTAACTCTGACACCACTTTACCATTAATCTTTCGCATCTCATACCAATCTAACATCGGTTCAGGATAACCGCTCAATTCCCCAATTTCCCCTGATAAAATTTGCTCATCGGTGCAGTCTCTCAACTCCGGTATCCAATCTCGCACAAACTCAAATTTGGGGTCTTTTTCGGTTAAATTTTTAGTCGGGTTATAAATCCGAAAAGTCGAAGATAGGGGATTAGTTACTCCGGCTTGGGCTTGCCACTGCCAATGATTAATTGCAATATCTCCATCGACCAAATAATTCATATAATGTCGCGCCCCGTGATGCCAGGATACCCCACAAATCACCGTCAGAAAATTGGCGCACATCGCCCTCATTCTAAAGTTCATCCATCCCATCGATTGGAGTTGTTTCATACTCGCATCTACTAGCGGAAAACCCGTTTTTCCTTGTTGCCACGCTTGAAAATATTCCAATTTTTCGCCTTCTAATTCCCCGTCGGAATACCATTTGTCAAACTCCGGGTAACAATTTTGATAAGCAAGTTCTGGGAAATAGTATAATCGTTGAATCGCACTATCTCGCCAGCGTAAACAATTGCGAAAAGATTTAAGTGCAAATTGAGCTTTTGCATTCTCTTTCAATTCATTAGCCCTGGCTTTTGTTTGTTGGTAAACTTGTCGGGTTGATATTGTACCAAACGCCAAATGAGCCGATAAATGAGAAGTTCCCCCAAGCGTTGCGATTTGAGGACGGGATAGCTTCCAATGATAACCGTTGTATCTGGATTTCAACCAAGAATTTAGGGTCTTTTGAGCCTCGACTTCTCCCCCGGTAAATAAGGCGCTGTTTTGTGAATTGAAGTTGTATTTTTGTTGAAGTTCATCGAAGGTGAGTTGAGTCAAATTCAGGGGAATTTCGGGAGTTTTTAGTTTGGTTGGTATCGGATGTTGAGGTTGTCGTAAATCAGCATAATATTCATTCATCCATTGTTCGCGATTTTCCCCCTCAATTTGCAGAAAGTTATTCAAACCTAAATAACAGTTTAAACCCAACCGTTGATAAAATTCAATCACTTGATGATCGCGTTTTCTGCCATAATCAACTTGAATATCACGATTAAATACAAGTCGGGGATGATAGCCCAATTCTAAGAGTTCACCCGTCAGAGTTTGAATCACCTCAACAGAATTTCCTTCAAATAAATAAAGCCGACTTCCTAAGTCTCTTAAAGAGCCATCCAAACAGGCTAAAGACTCAAATAAAAATTGAACCCGCATCCCACCGATATCCGGTTGTTGGTAAAACCAAGGGTCAATAATAAAGCAGGGGAGAATTTCTTCATCGGTTGCGGCAGCTTGTGCGACAATATCATTATCTATTAATCGTAGATCACGACGGAACCAAAGAATCTGCATAAAAAAATCGTGGGAGTTGACGTTTTAATCTACTGTAGCGCAAGAGGCGCGAAAACTGTTGAAGTTTTGAGAAAATTAGGGGCGGTAATTCACCCCGGCAATCTCTTAAATTATTCCTCTCCCCTCCTCAAAAGAAGAAGGGCTTGAACGGAGAAATAAAACTCGCAGTCAGCCGATAAAATTCCCAAAATTATTGAGAGTTTATGGTGATGTACCACACACTGACGCTATGCTTTCAGTGTGGGCTTCTGATGCTCAAATAGAGCGTTCAAAACTTCCTTCGAGGTACTATTAGTGGTAGATGAAACTACCACAGGATTCCCTTTACGGCGTTTTATAGTCGGGAACACATCCAGCCCAACTCGCTTTATATTGATTGAAGCATTTACGTCTCTATCAATATAAAGCTTTAATCCCTCATCAAAATCAAATCGCATATTCCGGTCAGTAAACACAAAATCATCTCGATAAGAAAGGATTTGAGATGTGTAATTTGGTTTGACTTCAATAACACTGGCGTTAGCTTTTGCGGCTACCTGTCCCAGTAATTTAAAGAACTGACCAAAAGCAGCATCTAGCCAAGACTTATTAAGTCCCGACTTCGATGATTGACCATTCGGTAAAAACCCGCCATCCCCATCTGATAGAGGAGCGTTACGGCGAGTCAAGCCTCTGAGATTCAGTTCCTCGTGGAAAAAGACTTTTTTGCCTGTATTCACAAGTTTATGAGCAGTTTTATACTGAAAGTCTTTACGACTTCGAGCTATTTGTTGATGAATACGGGCTTCTCTTTTTGCTAGTTTACGTCTGGCTTTACTTCCTTTTTTCCGCTTGTTCTTCCGTTGAGAAGTTTTGGTTAATCTGTCTTGATTTCGACGAAGTGGCTTGAGTGATGGAAGTTTCTCACCTTCGGATGTCGCCAAATAAAAGTCTCTATCTAGAACGGCATCCAGCCCTATTGAATTATCCCAGGTAGAAGTAATACTATCTGGGATAAATTCGGGCACAGACTTATCTTCTAGACTTAGGTTGCAATACCAACCATCAGCCTTCTTGGTAATTGATAACTGCTTTAAATTTGTACCGTTCGGCAATGGTCTATGTGTTCTCAATCTAATTAAGCCAATTTTTGGAACGTTAACAAACAACCATTTGCCGTTAACAGTACAGAACTTCAACCAAGAATTGTCAGCATTAGGGAAACTTAATGTCCGATATCTAGCAGCATTTTTGAATCGAGGTTTCCCACTTCTTTTGCCGTTTTTGTTGCCTACTAGAAATCTGTTAAAAGCATTTTTAACTCTTGCACAAACATCTTGCAAAACAGTTGAATAAACCCCCGTAAAATCCAGTAATTTTCCTGACCAACCAACCTTAACCAAGTCTTCTTTGATAACAGGAAGTTGTTTCTTTTGATTGTAGAAATTAGGTTGGTCTTTAAGTTCGGGTAAATGACAAATCAACGGACAGGCATTAACAGCACATTTGTTTTGTTCCCACCAGTTAAAACGCTCACCCAACATCCGGTTGTACCAGTATCGACAGACTCTTAACCAATCATTTAGCGTATTGGTTTGTTCGGTTTCTGGATATAGTCGATATTGGTAGGTGTACTTCATCAGTGTCAGGTTTTAAGCTACACTGATTATAGCAGGCAATAGCAGGTAGCTCATGAAGAATGATTTTTTCTCAAAAGGTCGGTCTGTCTCTGACCTTAAGGCTCATCTTGTCTTGACAACGAAATATCGGCGCAAAGTCTTTACTGGCAAGATAATTGAACGTTTACATGATGTTTTTGAGAGTCTGCTTGAACAGCAAGAATGTAAGCTTGTCAGCTTTGATGGGGAAAAAGACCATGTTCATCTGTTGTTTCAATATCACCCAGACATCCATTTGAGTAAGCTTATTAACTCCTTAAAAAGCGTTTCGAGCCGAAAAATAAGAGTAGAATTTGGTGAACACTTAGCCAAAACCTACTATAAAAAACCCGTACTGTGGAACAGTTCTTATTTCATAGCGAGTTGTGGTGGTGTTACTATTTCTACTCTTAAAAAATATATTGACCAGCAGAACACTCCTGGCTGTGAGGAACAAGGTGTGGTGCAAAATTAATCCCACGCTCACGCTTCGCTTTAAGACGTGGGGCTTCTTTTGCCGGAAGCTAAACCCGCCACCCTCACCGGAATGGAGAAATATTTGGGAAGCGGTTTAATTAGAGGGGTTGGCCCGGTTACAGCTAAACGAATCGTCAATCACTTTGGATTATAAACCTTAGATGTGATTGAAAACCACCTCGAACGTCTAACCGAAATTAAAGGCATCGGCAAAAAGCGAATTAAGCAGATTAGTCAGGCTTGGGAACAGCAAAAGGCGATTAAAGAAGTAATGGTATTTCTCCAAGGTCATGGGGTTTCCACCGTTTACGCAACCAAAATTTATAAATGTTACGGTCACGAAGCAATTGAAACCGTTACGAATAACCCCTACAAATTAGCCGAGGATATTTATGGCATCGGTTTTATCTCTGCCGATACAATTGCTAGAAATGTCGGTATTTCCCCTTGGTCAAAATTTCGCTACAAAGCTGGAATTCTCCATACTTTAACTCAAGCGACCGCCGATGGACATTTTGAGTTCTCCAGGCTTTAAAAAACCTGGATTCTAAGCGGAATTGCTACTCAGATTAAAATCTGCTTCGCAATACTGCTTACGATACGATCTAGAAAGACTACCTAGAAAATATCGATGTGGGAGACTCAACACTCCCCTAACAACCTTAGCTAAGTGCTGTGTTGATACTTTTGATTTTCGGATTATATTGGCAGCACCATTACAGTCCGCATTAATTAATTGACCTCTAGAACCTCTAAACAAACCTCTTTGAACTCGCTTTCCTGATGAAGTCCACCCTATGGGTTTCTCACCAAATGTAGGTAGAATATCACTATCTAAGAAACTGGCTTTTGAGGTATAAGATTCTTCAGTCTCGATAAACTCTATCCCGTGTTGTTCACAAAGTTGAGCCGTGGATTTTAGTTTTGCAGTGGGAATCTGTACAAAAGACTGGTTATTCTTCTTGCCCATATTGATACTGTCTTTATGGCGCTGATTCCATCCAAATACAATGGTTGAAACCTTATTCTTGAGACACCAGTTAATGATAAACCTTGCGGCTTTATTAACATTGTCACGCATCTGACGATTGCGCTTTTCGGTAATAGATGCAAGATGTTCATCCCAGTAACCTTGCTCCTTCCCAGTCTTTAACTGAGCAACCTGCTTGTTATACCATTGATTTTGGGATTTCACCTTTTTGCCATCAATGATGAACGATTTACCTGTCGTACTAACGCAAGTTAGCCAGTTATTCAATCCCGGATCGATCCCAAGTATGTGTTCAGATTGTTCAACTTGTTTGACTTCTGACTGTTCGTAGACAAACTCTAGGTAAAAACTATTGTTGCGCGGAATAAACCGAAACTCTTTGATAGCATTAAAGCTCAAATTAGTGGGCATAGGCAACGTAAAGCTATCAATCCCAAACCAGGCTTTTACTTGCTTACCCAATGAAAATTGTAAATGACCATCGGTTAACTTTACCCATCGTTTTGGATAGCTTACAACTGCTAGACCCCCTTTCTTTCTGTATTTTGGAAGCTTAGGCTTATTGGTTAATTCCCCTCGCTTGTACATTCTAATTAGTTTCTTGTAAGAGTTGAACGATTCAACCACGCCATGCAAAGTTTGTTGAGCGCAAGCTGACCTTAAAGCTTTAAAATGCGGGTTATTTTTTAACCTTTTATCAAGGTCATACTTCGATAAGAAGTGATTCGCCTTGAAAAACATCTGGCGACATAAATAAATTCCGCAATTTATTAGCTTGTTGGATTCTGAGCAGATATACTCAAGTATCGCTGCTACTTCTTGGTTGCTATTAATTAAGTGTTGTTGACATCCGTACAATCTCATCACCTCCTGTAGATATAATACCAATAAACAGTATTGAAAATCAGAGGGGAAAATAATGGCAGGTTAAAACAGTAGCGTGTCGTTATTCAACCAGTCGTTAAAACGAACTGGCTAACTTCCTCCCGTGTTATTTAAGGTTTTCTGCCCTTAAGCGAACTGGTCGAACAGTTTATCCCCGGTCTGGGCTTGATCCCGACTTCGGACTTGCAAGTGCTTTGTCCGATGACGAGAGGATTGTTGGGAACCCGCAACCTCAATAGAGTCTTGCAAGAACTGATCAACCCTCCCTCACCCCATAAAAATGAGGTGGTTCGGGGCGCGAGTATTTTTCGTGAAGGCGATACGCCTGACGGCACGCTCCGCGAACGCGTTATCCAATTAACCAATGATTATAAACGGGAAGTCTTTAACGGGGACTTGGGGATTATTCAAAGTATTGATACCACCGAACAAGAAATGGTGGTTGGTATTGGCGAACGCCTTGTCACCTACGACTACGCCGACTTAAATGAAATTGCTTTGGCTTGGAGTATTTCCATCCACAAAAGTCAGGGTAGCGAATATCCGGTGGTAATTCTTCCTCTGTTTATGCAGCACTATAGCAATGCTGAATCGAAACCTACTCTATACCGGATTGACCAGGGCGAAGAAATTGGCAATTGTGGTTGGAAGCAAGAAAGCCATATCCATTGCCGTTCGCAACGAAGGTCAGCGACGTTATACGAAACTGCAAGACAAACTTGTTGAACTTCGGTGCATAACGATTGACTAGACTACTGGTTGAAATCGAATGAATTTGCTAAAGAACTAGCTATCTGATTGGCTAGTGTTCTTGCTCCTACTGCATCAATCTCCTGTAAATGGCTCAACAAAGTTTTCAAACCGTTAAGTCGAGGTTGTCTCTCTATTATCCAAGCACGATCTAAATTCCACAGTTCAGCAATAAGTTTAACTAAAAGTTCACTTTCTTCCTTCCTAATATTAGGTAAAAGTTCCGGCTTTTCAATGAGTATTTTGAATAGCAAGCGGCGGAACTGTCTGTAATTCATTGATTGGCTAACACGATACAATTTTATTCTCAACTCTCGCTCGGTCAATAATACTTCTTTAAATTGTTTTAAAAACTCCAGAAGCCATTGTTCTGCTTGAGTGGCTTTCTCAAGATTATTTTGTGACCACTTCCATAGTAGATCGATCAATTTTTCCCATACATCCCTGGCTCTACCCAAAAACCGCAGATTTGACTTTTCTTGATTTTTAAGGTCAAAAAGATATTCTCCAATTGCAAAGGCTGTATATTTTCTAAATGATTGGTCAATTCTCTCTGAATAACTGTTCCGATCAATGCAGTTATTCAAAACATCGACAAAATAATCTAAAAGAATGCAATCCGTTAGATTTACAGCATTTAGAACTTGGAGAATTACATCAATTCGAGCGGTTAAGTCAGAAGAACTTGACCCAATCACTATTGCATCTATTAATTGAGATTGAGACGGGGATAATTCTGTGTCTACGGAATTATCTCCATTGTCTTCTTGAGCAATTTTATTGTCTATATAAAAAGTTGCCCTTTCGTGAAGCAAAGCAGAAAGCACTTGTTTGAGTAATAAATCAATGAAATCCCGTTCTCTCTCGTTCTTTGGTTTTACTTGTAGGACTGGAATCAATGCTGCTGCTAAGAAATCCCAGTTCAAGTCATTGTGTAACCAGTCAGGTTTTTGTTGCAGAGATTGGACAAGTATTTCTGGAGTCCATTTAAAAGCATCAGTTAAAGAAATTGCAGAAAAAGTTTTCTCCTCAAACTCATTTTGCAAACTAGACCAGGCTTCTTCAATTTCAGGATCTTTTCGTTGGCTTATTTCTTCATCAATAAATTCGGGACGCGGAACTAGATAAGATCCATCTGGGTTAGCAGAACTTTGGATGACCTTAGTATAGGATACTACAGAAGTCAGAGAAATGAGACGAGCGATTCTGGGGGCAATATTAATCAGTTCTTGGGTGAGCTTATGCTCTAGCCCATATTCTCTTATCCACGATCGCATAAAAGCAGATGTATCACAATTACGAACCCCAATAAGGCAACGGAAAGCAGATGCTCGAAGTAATGTTTCAGATGAGCATCTTCGCAGAAGCTTAGGAGCAGCATGAGCCAAAAAAGCTTGGGCATCTATATGGTAATCCTGACAACGATTGCCGTCATCTAAACTGATTTTTAATTGGGAAAAGTCACTAGCATAGTCAGTAATATAGCTATCCAATTCTTCGTTTAAATCATCGATTGGAGGTTCTAGAATAACAGCAATTGTTGCCCAGATTACATCTATAAAATTTTTCTCTTGAAAATGTTCTCGTAGAGACGTAAGCTGTTCTTCACTTGTTAGCAGAGTAACAAAGTCCATATGTAATTCCCGTGTCTTTTGCAATTCACCATCTAGAATTTGTCGGCACATCATTATAATGTTGAAATACGGAAGATTCCAAAGTGCAGATTCAGACTGAGTATCAACTTCAGGATTTTGAGCCTGAGTACCAATGAAGCGAAAATTCTGTTCTCCATACTCATTCTCTTCTAACAACCAATTTTTCAGATCGAAGTAAGCTCGGATTTTTAATGCACGATCCTGACTAACCTCTGGAATCAAATTAAGCTGATTATTATCCCAGTCTTCTAAAATTTCAGATTTTGCATTAGAAGGAATGTCTCCCTTTAACCACATTCGGAGTATGATGTCTAAAAGGGGAATTTTTCGGTGATATAGCTGATGAAATTCAACTAAATCTTGAGATTCCTTCCCCGACATTCGGCTTAATTGTAATGCAAAATCTTGTCCTTTATCTATCTCTTCAAACTCCAACCATACAAGAAGTTGTAGTGACGAAAGTAGAGGTAGTAAGGAATCTTTTAAAAGATTGGGATCGCATTTAGCCAGCGAAATGAGTACCCCAAGCATTGCAACAGTATCAGCACGCTCAAAGATAATTGATATAGAACGTTCGAGTTCTGCTTTAGTCGGACGACTGTAGAGCCATCCCTCTAGGGTCATTAAAAAACAAGCGACAGTATGTGATGACGAAGGATACTTGCGATGCCAATATAAAGCATGACGACCGCCTTTGAAGTGTTTTCTCTGGTCGCCAATCAGTAAAATTACCCCATCAGTATCAGTTTTGGGATTTCCTTCCAGTCTATTTTTTTTCCAGCGATGTTCATGCCAATAATCTGTGGCAACATTACAAAGGGTTACAATAACATCAATGGCAAGAACTTCATTAATTTCGAGGAGAGAGAGGAGCGGAATAAACTTGAATGTACAGACATCAATATCGTACTTTCCTTCTGTTCTAAGGGAATCAATTGGATCGGATTCATTATTGAATTCATAACGATAAGTTGGTTGGGAAATGGTCAGTGCAAGAAGTAATTCAGCACCGATTTTTGGATTAACGCGAACTACAAAATTAAGATATAGACCTTCTTGCTTGAGCATAAATTTGCGAAAGCACTTATTTACTTTTCCTGATGGCCCTTTTGGATGTGGTGGCTCAAGTACACCTACATGAGATCCACTGGAAAAAAGAACAGTTTCAGTCGGTTCTAATCTATTTGCTGGAATAATTTCTCGCCCCGCTAGAACTCTCAAAAACCAGGCTGAACGTTCTGGAATAATCCGGAGTGCAAAAACTATACAGGCGAAAGCATTGGATGAAAAATCACCTAAATAGTATTGTTTTTTATAGGCGGGAAAAGATAACGTTCTTTCATGTCCTAATTCGATTATCTGGCTTAGTTCTTCCCAACTATCAATTTGTGCTTCGGGTTCAGGAGCAGGGGGATCAGGCTCGGGTAATAATATTATTTGTAGCAAGTTGAGGACAAACTCTGCAACCTCACATCGAAGTGAAAACTTTTGAGCGTGTTCACTCCAATTTAGCCAAGCCTCAGCCGCTTTGAAAACTAAACAAGATTCCTCAATTACAGTTTGTGGATTTTGAGATAAGAGCCATTGCCACACGGGTTCCCACAAATGTGCTTTTGGAATTCCGGTTATACGTTCCTGTGACATAAGCCTTTCGCTTGCGGACATTGATTGGAAAACTCCAAAGTAATCATCAGTTGGCTTAGTTGCGATCGCTAACAAACGACAGAGGAGACGGTCAATGAAAAAGGGGAGGTGTTCGCCGCAACAGTGTTGAAAAATACAGTTGCCTTTTCGACTTAAGATCGCACCGTCGAGAAGTAAGTCAATCAGTTGTAGGTGATTGCTTTCTTTTGCTTCTTGAAGCAATTCCTGCCATGTTTCAGTTTTTTCTGATTCCATCGCAAGATCCAAAGCAAACCAGCGTACTGGCTGCGACCAAAGAGGATTTTTCAACTTGTCTGCAAATTCACTAACTTCTACTTCACGACGTTTCCCTAGAAGATAGCGAAACCTTGCACAATCTCCTACAAAACGGTGTGTGACAGCTACTCTTTCTTCTACAACTCGAAGACAATCTCGCCGTACCAGAGTATTTAGGACTTTGGGATCAATCTCAGAATCATAGAGAGATAAATCGGGAGTAAATTTATTGGCTAATAAAATCGCTGTTTTAATTAGGACGCGGCTTTCTTCACTGCCTTTCCTCCAATTCTCTACATGATGATGCCAAAACCAAGCGAGTAGATCTAAGTCATTTTTGAAGGATGAAATATCGATATTATCCCGTTGAACGCTACTAATTAGCCTGTCAAGAAGCTTCAGGTTTAAAGCGGGTCCAAACTCATCAGCACGCTCGATCAACTCCGCAATTGTGCCTGGTAGCTCATTACATGACTGAAGATCGTTTATAGGTAATTGGGGAAGTCTAACAACATTAACCGAAATTTCGGCATCAAGTCGAGCATCAATTTCTTCACGAATTCGGCGTTCGGCATCTAAATGGGCAACCAGGACAAACCGCACATCAGATGTATGACTTGTTAACCCATTTTGCAACAAATTAAAGACACAATCAAAACTTTGCTTATCAACATCACTCAAGTCATCTATGATAATGAGCGGTTTCTCAAGAATTTGAGCGTTCAAGAGTTCATCAATACGTCTTGTATCTCGCCTAGATGTAGAGTCTGGGGTTTCTGTAAACGAAAGAATATCGGACGGATGGAAAAACAAACTTGTATAGTCTTGAAACCTGGTTTGCATCGCTTGCTTGCAAAGTGCCGATTTTCCCGCTCCCGACGAACCGATAAGGAGGGTTATCTGTTTGTTGAGTACAGATTTTTGTAGCTTTTCAAGTTGATCGGTTCTGGGTAGAGATAAACTACCACCGAGTGTATGTCGAACGCAACGAAGTTGATAGCGTGATTGGCTGAATAATCTTGCTAGTGTTGCTCGAAACGCTTTCAAGCTTTTATCATTTATGAGTTCCCGCCATATAAGAGTGCTTATACGCTCAGAAGATAAGCCTGAACCTAGTTGAAGAAGATAGCCCAACCATAGTCCAATAGTTGTTTCTGTATCTTCATCTCGTGAAAGATTCTCTAATTCTGTCATTAACTCGGTTCTGGGATCAGAAACAAGCTCATAACTGACACGGTTTTTGAATAAATTAAGATTGTGTACTTGATCTTTTTTTGATTTGGGGTTCCATTCACTGATAACTTTTTCAGGGTTATTGTGATTTGAAGACTTACCTGAGATGATAAAATTTAGGTGTTCTACTAAGGTAGGTGTATGCTCAAATGCCAGGTTAAAAATTTCCCAAAATTCTTCCATTGCTTGACTAATTGTGTCGCCTGAAAGAGTTCGTTTGACTTGTGTTAAAGTCACAACTGTTCCCGATTCAGTAATATCTGAAAGAGCTTCGGCAAGAATTTCATGGGCTGTATTTACATCTTGACGCTCTGCTTGAGATGCTTTTTTCCATCGACGAACAATTTTCAGCAGTGTTAAATGGAATTGGTAATCAAATCCGCTTAAAGCCCACTTCCCTCCCATGGCTCGTTTAGGTTGGCATTCTTCCCAAGCACTTCTTAGTTCCTGAAGTTGAGAAAACAGATGAAGTGAGGAGGCTGCGATAGTTTGGCTTGTTGTTCCTCTATTAACCATGCCCAACTCTTCCTCAAAAATACTGGCATTTTTTGTTAAGAGTATTCATTATAATACGGAAAGATTAAAAAGTCAACAAAAGGGCTTTGATCTAAAAATCAAGGTGTTCAATACCGCTTTTAAAAGAAAATTTTTATAATTTTATCTCTTGCATAGAGATGCTGCAACGTTACCTCTAATTTTTTCTATAAATTCAAGAGAAATTAGGGGGATAAAAATAAATCGATCCGGCTCAACCACGCCAAGCTTCCGCCTCAAAAAGAAAAAAATAGCGATACTATTTTGTATCGCCAATCGAGTTAAAGTCTTCAATTAGGTGTGTAGATTTTCGGGAGTATCAACTGTTAAAATTACCGCAATAAACTCAAAGCTTCCGTTTGATTGCTGCGTTCTACTTGTTCAACAACCTGCATCCAATCTCGTCTGAATTGAGTTAATTCTAACACCGAACCAAATTCATCAGGCCAGATATCAGAAGCAACTTCTTGTAAGAAAATTTGCCATTCATCTTTAACACCTTCAGCCCGTAACACCCGATCTACAAACTCCTCAACAATTGCAAAACCCGCTTGGCTTGGCTCTTTCAAAAGAGTTTTTAGCTCTTTTTCACAGTTATTCACCGCCTCCGCTTGTGCTTTCTGCAAATTATCTCGGATTTTCTCAGTAGAACTCATTACCCCGATAGGAATTGCTTGCGTCCAAAAATCATCCAATTTATATTTAGTTCGATTGGGCGTTAACACATCTAAATACTTGCGAATTCGATGTTGAATTAATCCGCGATACTGTAAATCAAAAGTGGCTAGAGTTTCAAATCCTAACCGCAGTCCCTCTAAATTGTCTGGAATCTTTACAGCGATCACTTTCAAAAACTCGCTTCCTTGACAATCCTCAGCTAATTTTCCTAACTTACCTTTGCTAATTAAAATCTGAACCACACGAGATTTAGCCGTTTCGAGAGAGTGCTTCAAAGCATCATCTAAATCCAAGAATTGCTTTGATAAATGAGTCCGAACTTCATGTAAACATTCTGCATAAGCACTTTGGTAAGCACCCGCAGCATAATTTTTTTGCTCAATCTCTGCCAAACTTGGAATCCCCGGCTTAGAACGACAATTTTTAATCGCCGCATCAACCGCAGTTTTAAAATTGGCATCATCAGTATCCCGCTCAGAAATCATTGATGAGAGCAGTTTTTCTAGTTCTTGAGTTAAATTTTTCCACAAACTTCCAAACAGTTTTAAGAACTCGGGAAACCAGTCATTACTTGAACTGACTTTCCAAGCCTGTTGAGCTTTGTTGAGTTCGATATTGAGACTTCTTTGAATTTGAGCGATTCGCTCTTGACAAGCCGAAGCATATTGACGATCTAAAACTTCGATTCTTTGGGTTAAATAACTTAAAAATCGGTCTAAAATTGCAGTTTTTGATTCTTGAGCATCCGCACAATCAGCAATAATCACATCCTGAACATTGATGTGTTTATCCTGAATGGCTTCCGCCAAACTTTGACAATTCTTGTAATTATCAGTAATTCCTGAACTCTTAACATGATTTAGCACCATGAAAGACCATTCACGAATCGGCAAATCAGTTAAAGCCGTATTCGCCATATCATAAAGTTCTACATCTTCTTTCGCCCAAAAATCCCCCGTAGATTTGGGCATTCGCACGAACAAAACCGCATCAATATCCTGTCCTAAAGTTTTAATCATGCGTTCGGTGTCACCAATGCCCGTATCTCCCAAACCGGGCATATCTACTAACGCAATTTGTCCGATATCTGGGTTGGGAAACGGACAAACAATTTTAACTTCTCGAACGGCCAGATATTTAAAATAAATTCGCCGCCTGTCTATTGTATCTTGAGCAACATATTCTCGAATTTCATGTTGCGAAATCCGACGCGGAGAAGGTTCCGATAGACAACTAAAGTATTTAGGAAGATAAAGATGATATTTGAGAAGATGCTCATATTTAGCAAATGCTAAAGCTTGGTTTTTAAGCTCTTGAGGGAGTTCTGGTAATGGAGAATCTGCAAATTCTTGAATAGAGTTGGGTCTTGAACCCAGACGAAGCTGCTCATAATAGGGAGTAATGACTTCATCCAAAAAAGTCCGTTCGGTATGGAAGAAAACTTCACCATAAGTTTCTACATCGGGATTATGATGAATGTTGCTGCGAACGCCTGTGCAGTGTTGGTCGTCACCGTCAGGAATTTCCTCAGCCGAAAGCCCTGTCAAGCTTTGCAGCAAGCGGCTTTTACCCTGTCTGGCTCGACCGACAACTCCGATGTTGAGGGTATTGCGGGAAAATCTTGCTTTGAGATTATTCAGCACAGATAACTCATCGGTGATGCTTCTTTGAATTGATGTACAATCAATTTCTCTGAGCCTACCTACGGTACTGGAGTCATCAACCCGAGTTAGTAATTGATCCCGTTGCTTTTCAAGTTGATTGAGCGCAACTGATAAAGTTTTTAGATTACTTTCTACACGTTCAATTCGTTGTGCAAGTGGGCGACGTTTCTGAAGAATTTGGATGATTTGATTTGCTCTGAAGGTGGCTCCGTTGTTGAGTTGAGCGGCTAGTACCATGAGTTTTAAACCTAGTCGTGTTTACCGAGAATTGGATTACTGACCGAAAACAATTTAATGTTTACCTGAATTGGGGTTGACCTTGAAAAACCGCGAGAATTCGTTTTGGGGTTGAGTTGTTGACCTCTGACGGGGTTGAGTGCATCTCTACTCTCAAGATTAAACTTGAAAAGCTACAGATAGCAATGTGGAAATTACTGATCTTTGAGATCTTTTTTGAATCATGCAGGTGCATTTTTCTCCGTATAAATACGTATATTCGGCATCAAACCCAGATGGGCTATTCTTCCCCGTCAATTCTTGAATAAAAAATCACTCATTTTTTCAATCTATTCTTCAAACCCAGTGATGCTGTATGTATATCTCGGAGAACTTGATGAATATATCTATTGTTATGGCGGTTTCGTGATCGTTGAGTTTTCTTCGGGTTCAGTCTTTATTTCAAAACTTTATTCAACTTGTCTGCATTAATAAAATTCTCACAAGAAGCTGGATGAGCCAAACGGCGATCGCACCCTCAAAAGTAGAATATGGGATTAAGTTCGGGTAGAATTTGACATGAATTCCCTCACATTTTGATAGGTGTAGATTAACTCTTGATTCGAGATTTGTCCGGCCAGAATTTGCGGCAGTGTCGATTTTCCCACGCCATTGGCACAGACTGGTGCCACGCGATCGCATTTGGCAAGGCTTAACTGTACATTTTTGAATAACCTGCGGTCTGGTCGAAATTCATGGGTTAAGTTATCAGCCAACAAATAGGGCTGTTTTGGCATACTGATGACCTGGAAGTGATCAAATCTGGAAGCTGTGAAGCGGAAATGGAGAACTTTAGATTGAGGGGTTTGGAGTCGTGGGCGATCGCCGATTATTTATGTTAATTATTCCAATTATTTTTGATTAATTTAATGATTATTTATTCAATATTTTTGTGTAATTCATAACCTATCATGGATTGGGCTATCGGTTCAGTAATTTTACGGATAACAATCCTTTTTTTGATTCTCATAAAATTATCAAATTTCCGTAATTGCCTCATTGATATCTAAGGTTTTTCAGCTTAATATGGAGAGTAGATCTTGAAATAAACTTATGTTTATTGGTACTGCCAGTATCCCGATTTTTAATTTCAAATTAGAAAGATATAGAGTTAACCAATGAGCGACGAATTGGAGCAGTAAAATGTCAAAATCGCTTCCAACTCCCGAAGAATACTACCGTATAATGTTTGGTCTTGATGATCAGACTCTAGTTGCCAAAGACTCTTCATTTCAAACCGTGTTTAATAATGATTTATCTTCGGCAAACCTATCGGAAAATGTTTGTGAAAACGAGAAGGATAAATTTATTGAAAATTGGACATATATTTTTCGAGATAAAATTTACACATCCGAGAATAAAGAATATTTAGTGTATGTGCTTGAATGTTTAAAGTCTAAGAACAAGTCTATTAACATTCATAGATTGGAAAAAGACTTGATGTATTTAATAAGTTTGGCACTACATAAAAGGAATCAGCTTTTATTTAGTTTTCCAGTATCACCTGTTGCTCTAGGTATTTTATCAATCCTCTACTATACACACCTACCACCAGAAGCAAGGTATCCTGAAATTAATCAATCCTTGTTTGCCAAACGAGGTTTTATCATTTGGGTTCGCCCTAAAAATAATGGTCAAATCTTAAAACTGACTACCACTAAAGAATTTAATTTTAATAATGAGTATACTGACTGCAATATAAGAGATCGACTCACTTGTTTACCCGCATATCAGTTTGATGAGTTATCCAAAAGCAAGACTCTAAGGGCTGTTATGGTGCGATCGCTTTCGGAAGCAACTGAATTATTGAAGCAGTCTCAATATTGCTCCTTTGTAGTTATTGATGATCCATCTGGATGTACACATCGTTCTCCTTATCAATATGGAAACGAAACTTTTAAACTAACCCAACTCTGTCAGAAAAAGAAAATTCCTTTGATCGGTATTGTTCCTCCTTGGGCAATGAAACATCTCGATTATCAAGAGAATAATAACTCTTCGGGAATTTTACTGTGGCCTGTGGATTTTTTTGCTTTACGTTCCTATCCAAAGGAACCTCGTCTTTTTAATCCTTCTAGTCAAAATCAGCATCCAATAGAGGAAAGTTTTTCTAAAATCGAAAGAAAACACCAGTCTCTCAGAGAAGCTCAAGTAATAATTAAAACTTTTAATTTTGAAACGGAAGACGAAGAAAAAATTGCTGACCTTTTTCGCGAATCATCAGAATTGTTAGTTAGTCTCGCTAAACAGTCTGAACTCCGTCGGGTTTGGGGAACGGGGTGGGAAATCTGGCGACATCTTTCGGCTCCGGTTTTGCCCTTTTACTTGCTTTGGGAAAAATTTATAGAAGGTGACATGAAACGATTGCAACTCGCAACTCAACAATCTAAAATCGATGAAGCACAACGTTTATATAGCGTTCTATCTTCACTAGCACTCCGACTGCGAAAAATTAAGCATAATCCCTTTATTTCAATTGTTGAATCTGCCAACCAAAATACAACGATAGGTGTAACTCATGCGGCACAAGCAAATGCTCTCGAATATTTCTTGAAATCAAGAAAAAATTATTTTTCCTCTTTTAAAGTTTTACCGCTCAGTCAAATTAGAGGCGAAAACTTGGGCGGAGACAAGTTGATTGTACTCGGACAGCCGAAAGCATCTAATCGGGATATATTACAAAAAACATTTTTCTCTGAAATAGATGTTTTGCTGTGGTCAGTTTTCGCCGGACAAGCAGAACGTTGGTGGATAAATTTGGAAGTAGATACTAGAAAATGGAATAAAAAAACCTGGATGGCATTAACAGAAGAAAAGACGGTAGGATGCTACGGTTTTAGCCCTCAGTCTTCTAACGTTAAAGTTATCCCTCAAGGAACAGTTCAACTCTATAAACAAATTAATTTTTTCAAACTTGAAGAAAGATTTTGTAGTTTAAGTCAAACGAGTTATGATTCCGAACTGGACAGTTATAATTATCAAAACTTAGAAGAATATTATGAGGTCAAATTTAAAGAGGGCTGGAAAATCAGAGTTCCACCTCAAAGTGAATTTTTAACACTACTCAGAGGACAAGTTCATATTGTAGCTGTTAATGAACTCAGTGCTGACATAAGAGTTGTTTTGTTTGATGGAATGAATCGTGATGCGTTATTTGCTCAGAAAGCCGGATTGCTTGACGATACTACAGTCAACTACGTTTATCGTGTGCAGCTAAATGCTTGGCGAGAGTTAGTTAAACAGCGGGTAAAAAAATTAGGTATGGAAAATATTTGTCGAGACATTACTGCTGAAACAGAATTTCCGATTGGTAGAGAAACAATTCAGTACAACTGGATGAACGGCAATGATCTTTTGAGCCTTCCCCGAAAAAAAGAGCATTTCTTTTGGTTTATTCCTCCACTTGTTCGTTCAAATTTTGAAGAATTTTGGGAAAAAGCAAACGACTTGAGAAATAAGCGAAGACAATTGGGACAAATTATTTCAACTTGCGCTCAAGAAGGATGGAAAAACCGAAAACCGGAGGAAATTATATTTCAATATCAGCAAGTGTCTATCACCGTTGGAGAACTGCGAGAAGCCATGCAGTTTTTAATTGTTCAGTCTCCTCCTAAACTTATTCATAATCCTCCGATATCTCCCTTTAATCGTCTTTTTAATTCCTGGGATTGAGAGCTTTTAAGAGTTGATACTAAATGAGTTAAATACAGCTTTTACCTGGTTTTCAGGAGTGTTAAAACCGGACTGAATAGAAAGTGGATGACCAATTCAGAAAATAACCATTGAGGCTTGGTCATCCCGCTAGATTTGCTTAACTTTTAATCCAGGTTGCTATCCCAAAAACCGATGAATTGTTCTCTGCCCACGATAGAAGATAGAGCGGGCCAAAGCGTTTTTTCCACTCCCTCCATGTCCGCACTAATTTGACCACCGTAAAGTAAAATACGGCTGAGAGCATTATTGAAAAGACGGCAAACCACCTCTGGCAACTGTAAGCATCCGGCGCAAGCCCCACCCAATCTTTCTTCACAGTCGGGATCGAACATACAATCACCACGCTCTTCCAATAGACTTTTGAAAGCTTGGTCTAAACGTTGCTCGAAGAAAGTTTTCAAGCCTCCTAATGAAAACTCTTGCAGGCGGTTAACAAAGATGATAGTTTGGTTGAGACTCAGCAAAAGATGCTCGGACAAAGCCGTTTCTCCGAAGCTACTTTGATCGGCGATCGCTTTAATTAAAAGATGGTTGGCGCTGTGGAGTGCCGAACTCACCAACCAGGGAATTAAAAAATTTGGAGAAGGATTATCATCAAAAGCGGGACCGCTACGGCTTGTAACCCGACTGTGATGTTCTAAAAGCCAAAGTGTCGGTTCGGGGATAGTAGTTGGATCTGGGGCTAAATTATTCGCATGGAGCCATTTAACAATGCGTTGGGCATCAAACTGAAAGAACAGTCCCTCGGTTTTGAGCTTATAAATAGGCATAGGTATCCAGTTTTCAGCAGGTTCATCACCAGCCAAATCGAAGTTTTTTCGGTCAAATGCCCATAAAACCGCCGCCTCTGGTTGGTGAGAAAGACGAGTATAGCCGTAGGCAATATGTAAAACAGGTAAGTCTTGAATCACCGTGATCTGATTAATTCCCAGACTCTTTCTCATCAAGTTTCCTGCGTCGGAAAGATTGTTACAAAAGAGAGAATTAATATTACCCAGGCGAGTGACAGCCTCATCTAAACTTTCACGCTGTAGATCCAAAATAACGGCGTAGTCACTGAGTTGTTCTCGCAGATTAATAGCATTATCTTGAGCCGTTGTCAAACTTTCTCGGCGATCGCGTGCCTCTTTTTCCGCCTCAACATCTCCTAACATATCCTTAGCATTTGAAGAAACTTTCGCGAGTGATTGTCTTAACTTGCCAACAATCGCCCCTCCCGCATCACTTTCTTTAACTTTTTTATTGTTGTCTAAGATGGTTTGGATTGTTGCATCATCTAAGCCACTTAGTTTTAATGTTTCAATGAGTTGCTTTAATTCTTTTTGGTTTTCCTGAGTTCCTTGACCAACAACCCCTATCATTTCTGTAAATTCAGAGAGATTTTGACTTTGAGCATTAAAGTAGCCCAGATGAATGGCTAAAAGAGTCTCAAGTGACTCTGGATAACCGAGAAATTTCTCAACATTTGAGGTGGGATTAATTCGAGAAATAGAATGAACCACCTGAAGCTTATTATCAGAAACATTTGTTAAAGTCATCATTTGATTGGGCGGCTTTCCCGTTTTGCTTTCTACAGAATCCACCACATCTGACCGCTTCATAAGAGAATTTTTGGACAAAGGACGGACAATTGTCGCTGCATGACTACATCCACTCATTTTACATCGCCAACGTTTTTGAGTTCCTCTTTCTAAAACTAAGTAATCTAAGCCGTGTTCCGAGCATTCAACTGGGGTTAATTGAATCATTGTGCCATCAGCATGGGCAAAAACGAAGGGGATTGCATTTAAAGTAGGATGTTGACAGCGATGACAAGGCGCTTCTTTATCGTCTCTCCATTTTTTCAGATAACGGATAGCTCCGCACTTTGCACATTCTCGAACTTCTAATTTTTTTCCATCAACTGATTGGGTCGTTACAAAAACACATTCTGCCGTATGATTTTCAAATCTCATCATCAGAGCATCTTTATGTTCCCAACGATAAACTTCTTGGCGAACAGCATCTTGTAATTTTTTCCCAATGTTATCAACTCGACGCGCAAAATGACGTTTAATTTCAATTGTTCCAACCGGAATAGTGGCTACACTTCCGGGTTCAAAACGGTGTAGAACTTGACCTTTAGAACGGGTGTAAGATGATTGATTCATAGATTTTCCTAAAAGTAGAATAATTAGTATCCTCGAATATTAATCCCAGCATCAACGTCACGCAAGGACAACAACAACCGAAAGCCGTGAGCAATATCATCTTTTGTCAATCCAAAAGTTACCAAATTCTTTTCATTTGGGTCTTGTACAATACGCTCAATTTGAGAGACAAACGCTTCTTCTAGCTGACTGAGTGGAGTTTGAAAAACTTCTCCTTGGGGTAAATGATCTGGATTAACCGTTGCTGAAATTTTTTCGACTATAACCTTGATATCAATAGGCGATCGCCCTCCACCAATTCCTTTAATTAATTCCTGCAATTTATCCAATTTATCGAGTTGGGCTAGGTCAATCTGTTGATTTCCTGGTCGCGCCCCCGGCCCATCGATATGAATTAACCGACCCAACAGCAAACCAAAAGCTGTGCGATAGAGTGCATTGTGAGCAAAGCGGTCAATGGGAACAGCTTCTACCATTTGATCCAAATACTCATGGGTCTTGCCAAAATAGTCGAAAATTGCCCGTTCCCGTGCGCGTTGAGGCCGGAATAAAATAAATACTAAGCCGGGAAAAGTTCGTCCCGCACGGCTCGATGCTTGAATGTATTCTGCCGTTGTATTCGGCCACCCATAAAACAGCATTAAGTTGAGTCGGTCAATATCAACCCCATGAGAGATTAAACTGGTTGCAACCACATCTGAAAGTCGTTGCGGATCATTAAAATTTAATTCCTTTTGGGAAGTCTCCATCCGTTTGAGAACTTCCTTAACCACATCAATTCCATCATCTCCACTGAGAGTAACTGCTTCTGGAAGCATTGCATTAGCTCTATTCTCTCCAAATTCCTCTCGCAGTCCACCCTTTACCTGTTCATTAATAGACCGTCGAATATCGGAACCATCATTTTTAGAATTAACATAGGTACAGCACAAATCATGGTCATCAATTAGTTGCAAAAATTCTTCGTCGGTTAAAGAATCCAGGCAATACTCAATCTTAGACTTACCCGGATCGCTGCGAATAATCTCCAACTCAGTTCGCAGCGCTAATATTAACGCCATTGTTGCATCTAGAGAATTCGCTGAGGTTGGACGCAATCCTACAAACCCCCTGGTTACATAACGGCTATGCTCGTTTGCATAAAAACTGCGTCCACGCGCAGGCCCAGTAACCGGAAATTGAGACAAATCTCGCCAGTAAAGATGTTTTGTTTGTTGTTCTGCTCCTTCAATGGTGGCGGTTGCGGCTAAAACTTTGGGACGGTTTGCACCTCGTTCTTGATGAATGGCATCAATGAGAGCTTCATAATGACCATCAAACGTCCCTAATTCTTCTCGCAGTAGGTGTAATTCATCCTGGAAAATCAAAGGAATACCAGCATCAACAGGGGGAGCAGAAAGTGATTTTAAGTCTCTGCGAGTACATCCACCGACTGAATCTTGCTTGTGACAAGTATTGTTTGCTGCAAAACCATGTACAGAGCAAATATCCGATACAGCACCAAATAAAGTCCGACTGGCAGGGCGAAAAGTAATGTTGGCAATTTTGTCAAGAGTTCCAACTAATAAAGTGGGCAATTGGCTGTAAATATCCTCATCGACAATATAGAGTGGAATTTCACGACCACAAGCCCCTGTCGGTAAAGGTTTATCTTTTTCTACAAAACCACAACGATGCCGGAGTTCCTTAGTTTGTGCATCAATAAAAGTGTGAACTTCTTCTGAGTTACAGTAGGGACAGCGCATGACCATGCGATACTGCTGAATTGATTCAGGAACGTAATAGCCAACATCTGCTAAAGTTAAATACTTCGGAGTCTTTCCCAGAGCATTCTGCATTTTATTTTTAGCTGGTTTGATATACTTTTCAAGCTCATTAGGAACAGACTTGAGAGAATTGGGGCTGTTGTCTCGTCCCCCGTAATAACCGATTGTAAATTCGGCAGTTTTAACCAAATCAGGTTGCTTTTTTCTCACCTCATCAGCAACAACTAGCGTATCTAGAAAACGCTGCAACTGTTGATAAGTCAGTAAACGCAAAGGATAGCGCAACCACGCCACTACACCCCAATCTCGACTCCGCAGACGATCAAAAAAGGATTGAGTCAGAATCAATCCCATAACGGCCTCAGATTTACCTCCGCCAGTGGGAAAATGAACGACAGCAGCATGGTCAATCTGTGCCAAGGGATTGTTATTGAAATCTTCCTTCCATTGTCGTGCAGCTAAAGCAGCTACATTAGAAACAATATAAACAATTTGGAAAGGTCGCCAGTTTTCATAAGCAGGTTTTCCTCGCTTTTGGCGCTGATCATCAATCTCAGCAAATGTCTCGTTCATCAAATTAAACGAACGTCGCAACCAAGAGTATTTAGACTCTGATAAAACTTGAATACCTAACTCAAACCTTTCAATTTCTTGTTGAAAATTATCTAAATCTTTCTGGGCTTCAGCATGATGTTCTGTTCCTCCTGTCTGAGGATGTTTTTGGTTAATTAGCGCTTGCCAATGGGTTTGGTATTCCTGCATTTTTTGTAAAATAGCTTGGAGTACCTGAAGATCATCATCTTGATCTGATGAAGATAAACGCTGAAAAGGAGCTTGAATTCCCGCCGTATAAAGTCTCTTTTGCCAATGGATCGGTAAAAACTCAGTCCAGATACGAATTGTATCCTGGTTTTCCTTCCATCCTGGTGTACAGTTAATTCCTTGGGCAGGAACAGTTGAGTCAACTTGATAAGAGATTTGAAAGCGAGAGAGTTCTACAGGTTTCCACATCGCCGGGGGAATTTCTGCTTCTAAATAAGCCCCAAATAAACCTGTATCTCTGGGATCGGTAAAACCACCATTTATTTTTTGACTCTGATTTCTAAGAAACAGGCGCAATCGAGTTTGTTGCCCTAGATTTCGCTTTTGAGCTTCCACCTTTACTTTGAATTGAACGGGTGAAACCTCCCCGGGATTCACCTCGATCTCGGTAGATAAATCGGCGTTCTTTTTGGTCTTTTTTTTGTTGGCGCGCCGCCGTAATTCTGCTGGCAATCCTTTGAGGTTTTCTTTTGCACAGTTAACTTCTGAAGGACTCAAATCATCAATGGTTGAATTCAGTCCAAATAACCAAGCTGCTGGATCGGCTTGATGTGCTTCAGTTACACTTTTTAGCTGTTGTGCTATTTCTGCATCTAGTTTTGCCAGCATTTGAGAATGAGAAATTACTAAATCTTGAATACTAGAACTGATATCAGCACTAATATCAAAACGTTGCCACATCGGGCGCAGTGACCTATCTTCAACTTTACTTAAATCGAGCTTGGGTAGGAAAACACTAAAATGAATTTTTAATTTAATCGGTAATGACCTGTTCTCCCAGTCCGGTGCTAAATTAATTACTAAGCCGCAATTACTGGGGCGAAAATTATTCTGTTGTTGACTGCTGTAGGGTACGGTGGCGTCAGGTGTTGGAGACAGGTAGCCAGTGGGTATTAAACGTCTTGGTTCAGTTGAACCTCTAATACAGCTTCGATGCTCTGAAATTCCTGTAAGATGATCGTGAATTCTTTTGTAAAAGCTTTCCACAAATTTTAGATGTTTTTCCTGTCTGTCAGGATCTTGTACATTTAAACCCTCATCTCTCAGAATTGATTCTGGCTCCGTTGGTGTAAAAAAAGCAGAAGAATTTGTCATTATTTATTGTCCTGCCAAAGGTTGATCTGTCCCCGAGCATTCTGAAATCAGAATAACTCTATCTACAAAAAAATCCCCTTATGCTTGGATAGGCGCATCATTTCAAGCCCAAGAAAGCAGTGATATAGCCACTGAATTAATATTTCCCTGATACAGTAGAGGTGATCTGAATTATACCCCATATTTCACTTCTACACAACAATAATATTGCCGTTAATAAGTCAATCTGATGTCAATTATTGTCCGACAACAAAAGTTTGAAATTCAACTAATTTTTTTGTTATATTTATTGCTTGATGTTTGGTTTGTGCGCTCATTCTAACTGCTCCACCAACGATAATGCAACCGCCTTAGAAACTATGGGAGGAACAGCATTTCCAATGGCTTTAACAACAGGGTAATATTGATGTCCTAGTTTGTAGTCATCTGTAAAACTCATCAATCGAGCTAACTCGCGAGGTGTAAGCGATCTTTCATAAGCATAATGATATGCAAAATCTGAATGTCCTTGTACAGTAGGGCTATGTCCTTTAGATAGTAAGCGACGATAAGCACTATAATGATTTCGCCTAAGCTTTCCACTATTTAACTTATACGGAATTTTATAAGTTAGGGCTTCAGGTAAATCTCGCCAGTTTCCACCTTCAACTATTTCTTTTAACCTTTTTCTTGTTTCAGGTCGCATTTGGGGGACAACATGACCATCTGTTTCTATGATGTCTTGTCTGCTCCACTTTTGATAAATACTTCGAGGTGAACTTGCGTAGGAACGTGTAATACCAATGGTTTTAGTTGTTAAAACGGGTAAATCCGAAATAGCCTGCTCAACATTAACTAACTGACAGTTATTCGGCTCAAGTAATAGAGAATACCAGGGTTCCGATAGTCCTGATAAATAAAAAATATTTCCATCTTGCTCTTTCCTTTTAAGCCAAAATTGACGGGGAGAAATATCTAAACCTGTTGGAATATTTGGAATCCGCCCAAGATTTGACCTGAATCCCACTACAAACAATCTACTTCGACGAGAAGGATTACCAAAATTCACCGCTTCTAGTACCCGATAACTAATTTTATATTTTTTGTCTCTTTCAAACTCGGCTAAAAAATCCTTGAAAACTTTATAAGTTTCTATTTGAGGTACATTTTCATAGATAAATGCAATAGGGTTTAATGCTTTGACAATTTTAGCAAAGGTAATAGCGAAATTATTATTAGGATTTGAGGTCAAATCTTGACCATTACGAATTTGAGTAAACCCTTGGCAAGGACTGCCGCCTACCATCAGATCTATTCCTCCATTAAAGTTAATTTTTTCAATTAAACTTGTAACATCTAACTGTCTGGACAGATCTAGATTGAGCAAATTAGTTTTAGGTAAGTTAAGTTCATATAAGTTAAGGGCGGTTTGACAATTATCTACTGCCCAGATCGGTTCAATTTTTCTCGTAGACTTTAGTCCCCAAGATAAACCACCCATTCCGCAAAACAGGTCTAAAGCTTTCAGACCCATCAATATGATCTCCTGTAAAATTTTACTAGCAATTTTATACTATACCCAATTTTTTTCTGTCAAATCACAAGTATAGCATCATCTTCATACAATAGATAGCACTTCTTAAAAAGATATTTTACCAGAGAATTAATTGATTTTCCGTACCAATTGTACATTGATTCTAATACAAGATATTACGAGCCAATCTGTTCTGACCTCTGATGCCGTAAGGCGTTTAACTGAATGTTTTAGAGTTGAGTTTTAGATAAAACGGGCGGACGGGGTGGAGTTGGCGGCTTTAACGAACTGTCTGAAACTTTAGATTTGCTGCTATTTTGAGAGAGCATTGCTTCTACCACTCCCCGTTTAAACTGCTCTATTTTTTCTTTATTTCGATTAAAAACCACTAAATTCGCCCGACTGGTATAGACAATTAACCATCGCTGCTTCACCACAAAAGCCAACACAATAAAAATAATTCCTATCATTATCCATAACGTCAAAACTCCAATCCAAAATAACCACCAAGTACAACCTTCTCCGGTTTCAATCGTTCGGACATCTTGAACGGGGGTTAGGGTTTCTGATTCTTCTAACCCAAAAAAGGATTGAGTTTTGTTTTTTAAGAAATCATCAACCAATTGGAGGCTGCAACTTCCCTGTATTGGCACAACAGTCAGCCCTACAACTTTACCGGGAATGCCGTTAATTTGTGTTGTAAAGTTGGTATTTCTTTTCATGGTTCTCAGTTAAAATAAAGGATAATGTATGGCAAACGAGTCATCATCAGAAGCCTGTGATTGAACTTCCTTTGTGTGATGACTTATCAAGCGTTTAGAAAATTACGCGATCGCTTTGCAGGGCGAGTTTTTGTGGGTTGTTTGATTGGCGAGTCGGTTTTTAGTTGATTCGGCATCAGCTTTGACCAAGCCCGACTCAGAATTTATTCTTATTTCTAGAATATCCCTAAAATCCCTTGAAGTCAATCAGTGAGATTAGGTCAATTTTATCGAAAGTTAATCGTTAGATACTTCAATTTATTTTGATTTAAAAGCTTTCTGAAAATCTCTAAGTTTTTGATTAAAAATTGTGGTATTTTCCTAAATTAACCCCCAAACTAAGTTTGAGTAAAATCCGTTTAGTTTAAAACTTTTAAAAAAGAATATCCCGCTCCTCAAATCTTACCTGTCATTAGGATCGGTATTTACGGAGTAGTCCCCATAAACATTTCTTGTTTGCCCCCTTTCAAGAAACGAGAAAGTTCCGTAATTTCACGGTGTTTAAATCTCCCCAAAAAAATTATCCTATAAATAGGAATTGAAATCTACTATTCGAGCTTCATTGTCAAATAGATAATCACATTAATTGTTCGTTGTCAACTCATCTCAAAAATAGGAGTCACAAATGAGCGGTGAAAAGCGGCGATACACGCGAGTCGAGGAACGGGAACTGCAACGTCTGCGGGAACAAGACTCGCGCTTGCGATCGCTTCAACAGGATCTCCCGGAACGGTTAAACGGGGTTCGAGAGCAAGCCAGACGGGAGTTTCAGCAGCGCCTCGCCCCCCTAGAACAGCGCAGCCAGCGCCAGGAAAAGGAAATCAAGGGACTGCGAACCGGAATCAAAAATTTGGAGCAGGAAACCAGCCAGCGTTTACAACAGCAACGCCGGGAATATTTAAGCTTATTTGAACAACAGGATCGCAAATTTACGGAGCTTGTTGATCGGGAGCGTCAAGCCAGAGAAAAAGGGCAACAAATCCTTCAAGAAAAAATCGAACAAGTCGTTAAAGATTTGCAAGACGAACGCCAACAAAAAGAACAGTTAGCCAAAGATTTGTGGGCGGATGTCGAGACGGTTTGGCAACAAATTGCTCGAGATTATCAACATCAACGGTTTGCACCCGGAAAGCTGGCGGATTTGCGCCGGGATTTAGATATTGCAAATGGCAATATTCAAGCTGGGGTTTTTGAATCGGCGATCGCAACTTCTCAGCAAACCTATTTAAAATTGGCGGATTTGCGGTTAGAACTCGAACAAAAAGAACGGGAATGGGAACTTTATTATCAAGCCGCCCTAACAGATTTGCGGAGTTTAATCGTCGAAATTCAAGCCAACCGAAAATGTGAAATTGAAGTCGGAGAAGGGAACGAAGCCGAACGCTTCCAAGTGGAAGTAGACTATTGGACGAAGGGACGTTTGAGCGAATACGAAAGTCAATTGAGTCGGCTTGAAACCCAACTTTTAGAGGGAGAATCAACCCTCACTACCGAAGAACTGAAAGCGATTTGCGAACAAATTACGCAGCAGCAACCGATTTTAGGCGAGATACTCGAACAGGCAAAATTATCGATTTTGGGGTCACAAATGCGGGCGGAAATTGCCGATCAAGTTGTCGAAACTTTGACGGGTTTGGGTTACACTCTCGTTGATGATACCTACGAGGGAGAAGACGAGCGAAACGCCTACGTTGTCAAGGTGAAAAATATTGCCGGCGATGAAGTTGTTACGGTGGTTAGTCCCGAGTCAGAATTTGGGGCGAATTCGATTTCTATTAATAGTTTCAGCGATACTTTAATAGACGAACAAGCCACCCGCCAAAACGCCGAAGCCATTTTCAAACTATTAAATGATGCAGGTGTTCAAGGGGTTGGCGAGGTTGAATGCAACGAACAACCAAAAGCTGAATATCAGAATTTAGAAGAAGTCAAAAAGCGCTCGGTTCAGTCGTAAGATCCCCACCAACCTCCTATTACTCCCCTCTCCATTTATCAATAGTTCCGTCAGGGACACCTTTTGAGAGGGTTAGGGAGAGGTGGAGAGGGGTTGGGGGAGAGGTCAAAATAGGTGAACTAATCACCTCCAGAATTAGGAACAAAAACATGGTAAATTGTCCGGTTTGTAGCAAAGAATATGTCGAAGGAACGGTTAACTTTTGTACCGCTTGCGGTTGGGATTTAAAAGCCTATCCTTTAATCTTAGGAGGAATCCCCCAAGAAATCGTAGAAAAGGAACAAGCCAAACTCAAATGGGCGAGGGAAAAATGGGCGGAAAAACAACAGCAAAATCAACATCAACAACGCCTCGAAGATCAAATAGCGATCGCCCGTTCCATAGCCAACCACAACAAACAAGAAAAAACCATGACCTCTCAAGCCTTTCAAGAAGTATATTTCTGCTTGAATGATACCGGAAACCGTCTGTTACAATATCTGCGAGAATTGCGAACTGGTGAACAAACCCAAGGAAGCGATCGCCCGGAACTTCAAAGCCTAGAAAATGAGTTACAAAAAGCTTTAATCGCGCTGCAAGAACAGCGATATCAAGTAGCAGTTATCGCCGCAATGAAAGCGGGAAAAAGTACATTTATCAATGCGATAATTGGTGCGGATGTGTTGGCGAGTGAGTCGGAAGCTTGCACCGTTTGCCGGACGGATATTCGCCCCGTTGAACCCTCACAAACGCCCCGCTTATTAGAATATCGCGACGGAATTAAACAGCCCATTGTTCTGGCTTCGGGAGATGCGACCGTTATTAAACAGAAGTTTTTGGAACGCACCCGAAATATTCGCGAGACACAAAACCCAGATGATGTTATTCGCTTTGAACTCGAACATCCGATAGAAGCGATTGCAGATATTCCTTGTTTGAAAGGGTTTAATTTGGTGGATACTCCGGGGCCAAATGAATGGGAATCTGCAAGTTTTGACACCACAATTCTCAAACGAACCGCTTTGGAAGCCCTCCGAAATTGTGATGTTATTTTGTTCGTTCTTGACTATTCCAGTTTTAAGGATAATACGAATGAAGAATTACTGAATATTTTGAAAGAACGGCAGGAAATTCTCCGCCAAAGTCGAGATAAAGTTTTCTTTATTCTCAACAAAACTGATCGGCGAGCAGCAGGCGATCGCCCGTTATCCAATATCATTGCTGATTTGCGGCACTCTTTAGAAGGTTTTGGCATTCCCGAACCTATGATTTATCCGGCGAGTTCATTGCAGGGATTACTGGCTAAACTGTTGATAGCAAAAGCAGCCACACCCGAACACAAAGAGGATTTTAAAAACTTCTTTTTGGGGCGATATGCCAAAGAAGATGAAGACGGTGACTATTATTATCCCAAACTTTCTGAAGCGGCAAAACTGTCTTTAGAAGATAGTTGTATTCCCGTGATTGAACAATCTGTTATTCAAACAGTGGTGAAAAGTTCGGGATTAAATTTGCTGACGGATGTTTTGGCAAAACTTCAAAAAGCTGCAAACGCAATTGAAGACACGTTAAACGTTGAAATTCAAGGTTGGCAAACTGAACTCGCAAACTTAAAGAAAAAAGTTGAAGAATATAAAACTCGTTCTCAAACTGCAAGAAATCGAGTTGCAAATGTGAAACAGTCGGTTAATAACAATACCGAACAATTGGTTCAAAAATTTCTCACCGAAGTTGATCGCTTCTCGGAGGATACCAAAAAAAAGATCGGTCAGGAAATTGAGCGAGTTGCCGAAAAAAAGAGTTCGGGAAAAAAAAGTAACGATTCCTCAACCGGAATCTTTTTACTTGACTTATTGAAAAAAGGCGTAGAATCACTGTTTGAAGCCAACAGTCCAGACCCCTATAAATTGCGATGTAAAACTCGCCAGGAAGCCGAAAAAATTCAAAAACTGATTAATGATTACTGCGGGCCAGTTATTCAAAGCTGGTGGCTGGATACTCAAGATAAACTGGTTCGGGAGGGGGAAAGCATCCGCACAAAATCAGCGAGTAAAATTCAAAAAGATGTTCAAGCGATTTCTAATGAACTATCGAAGTTTTTGGGCGAAAGCTTGGACATCAAAATCAACTGCAATAACATCCAGTTTCCCAAATTTGAGTTTGCTGGAATTGACGCGCAAGTGGCTCACCAACAGGAAGTTTTTATGCGAAGCCGCAAAGAAACACGAAGCGAAAAACAATGCTGTAACTCACATAAAGTTTATCAAGTCGATGTTCCCTATGAAGAAACGGTCTCTTACTATGAAATAGATTTGCGGTTAACTCGAAATCTAATTCATAAAAAAATAGACGCACAATCACAGCTAACCAAAGGACTGCTAAAACGAGCAATTGAACAACAGGTGAAAGATGACTTTAAAATTGCCGAACGTCAAATAGAGGACTACATTAACCGATTTCAAGCTGAGTTTGATCGGTTGCTGAAACAACGAGAAACCCGAGAAGCAGAAGCCCCGGAAATTATCAAAGAATTGGAAGCAAAAAAACAGCAACTCAAAACCTACTTTGAGGATGTTTCAACAATTCAAAAACAGCTTAACAGTTTATAACTAACCTGGGTTGATCCCCCCTTCCCCGCTTAAAAAGGGGGGTTTTAGAGGTTAGGAGTAGAGGTCAAAACAAAATAGAGGTAAAATCATGGTTGAACGAGTTACAAATCAATTAAACTTACAAACAGGCGATCGCTTTGTCGTTTTGTACGGAACAAATACAGCAGACAGCTTTTGTACCGACGATTTATTATTGCAAGATATCGAACAAGTATTGCACCGTTACTTGCAAAATCAAGGCTTTAATCGGATCGTCTTTTATTCGGGAATTAATAAACTGTATTTTCTCGATCAAAACTCCCTCCAAAACGCCCGACTCCAACCCCAAACCCCTCCGCCATCCTCGACCAACGAAATGGGCGTAAAAGGGGGGCCATTGGGAAAACGGCGCCGCTTGTTAGGGCGACAAACAGCCCCAGAAAATTCAACCTCAAACCCAACCCCAAATCAACCCACACCCCCAACAAATCGCCGCAATCCTATTTCAGATATTCAATGTATTAGCTACTTTGAACACTTCCTGCAAGATACCCGCTACAAAAGTGCCATCGTATTTTCCGATGTGGAAGATTTGCGGATGTTTGATAACCGTCGAGAACTGTTTGGGCGGATGGGGATTTGGGCAAAACTTCCGCCAACAAACCGCAACCTTTGTTTATTTATTTCTCACCATCACAACCAACAACAACTCCAACAATTTTGTACCAATATCGCCTTTACTTTTCTCGCCAATTGGCTACAAAATCGAGATAAACGCACCTTTAATATTGTACAACTTTCCGCACCCACCGCAACCGAATTACAGCATCTTTGGGATTATTTTCGACTCGTTCATCAAAAACCCGCAGACTGGGAAACTCGCGATAAATTAATAACTGCAATTACCCCCGAAAATCAACCCCTTAACACTTGGTACGATCGCTTTGCAGCCGCCCCCGAACTCTCGATAAACGTCGCCAAACAACAAAATTGGTTATCGGGAAATCTTAGCACAAAACCCGCCTTAGAACGCCTGGAAGAATTGGTCGGGTTGCGGGGGGTAAAAGATGCCATTCGGCGAAAAATGCGGGCGTTAGAAGTCGCTCAAAATCGGGCAAAACAGGGCATTTCCACCGAACCCCCTAGACTGCATTTAGTATTCAAAGGAAACCCCGGAACCGGAAAGACAACGGTAGCGAGATTAATCGGGGAAATTTATCGAGATTTGGGACTGTTAAAGCGGGGTCATTTGGTCGAAAGAGGGGGGCGAGATTTGGTTGCGGAACACGTCGGAGGAACGGCTATTTTAACCAATGAAACCTTTGATAGTTCTTTCGATGGGGTGTTATTTATTGATGAAGCTTATACCCTCATTCAAGGGGGAGAAAATGACTTTGGACAAGAGGCGATTAATACCCTATTAAAACGGACGGAAGACGAACGGGAACGTCTGGCGGTAATTGTGGCCGGATATCCCGAACCGATGGATAATTTTATCAATTCTAACCCCGGTTTATCCCGTCGGTTTGCAACAGAAATTTTCTTTGAAGATTACACCCCCGCAGAACTTTTAACGATATTTCGCCAAAGGATAGCGGGGGTAAAATGTCGCATTTCTCCCGATTTAGAAGCCAGTCTCACGAACCTCTTTCAACAACTTTACGACAACCGCGATCAAAATTTTGGCAATGCGGGATTGGTGGAAAATTTGTTTAATGAAATGGATGAATTGCGAAGCCATCGGGTGATAGAATCGGGGTTGGATGCGGTGAACGAACCCTTTCAAATTGCGGATTTACCCCCTCAATATCGGGAACTCGCCCAACGGGGAACCCAGGACAAAGAAACCTTAGAAAAACTTTTAGAAGATCTGGATAATTTGACGGGATTGCATTCGGTTAAACGGGCGGTTAAACAACTGATTGAGATTCAAATCGCCAACCAAAAATTACAAGAAGCGGGACTGTTAAAAACCGCAGAAATCGAAACCAGACATTTATTATTTTCGGGAAATCCGGGAACGGGAAAAACCACCGTTGCCCGTTTAATTGGGCGGATTTATCGGGCGTTGGGACTGCTAAAAAAAGGTCAGTTTGTCGAAGCGGATCGCCGTCAGTTGGTCGGACAATATATCGGACATACCGCAGAAAAAACCGCCCAAGTTGTCGAGTCGGCGTTAGATGGGGTGTTGTTTATTGATGAAGCTTACTCCTTATCTCGGGGGGGAAATAGCCAGGATTTTGGACAGGAAGCGATTGATACCTTGAATCCTTTGATGGAAAATTATCGCGATCGCTTGGTTGTGATTGTGGCGGGATATTCCCAAGAAATGGCGGAATTTTTAGACGCTAATCCCGGTTTGGAGTCTCGCATCGCCCAACAAATTCACTTCCCCGATTATACCGGAGATGACCTCTATAATATCTTTTTGGGAATGTGTCGCCGAGACAACAGAATTTGTCCGGAAGCTGTTGGTCAACGGGTGCGAGATATTCTACTTTTTGCCTATGAAAATCGGGGGAAAAATTTTGGGAATGGTCGCGATGTTCGTAAGTTTTATGAGAAAATGGTTGCAGGGTTAAAAAGTCGAATTGTGCGGGAGAATTTAACGGGGGACGGCTTGAGAACCTTTGCGTTAGAAGATATTCCGCTTTGGAGTTAGGGAACCCTCCAGAAGAAAAAACAGGGTTTCTTTGCCAAATCCATTCGGAAAATGCAATACTATTTCTAGTGAGTTTTAGTAGATTGGGTTAAGCAAAGCGGAACGCAACACCACCAAACTTTCGATGGTTTTTATGGTTTTAATTGAGGTGAAAAAACATGGCTAAATGTCCGGTTTGCGAAACACAACACACGGAAAACAACATCGAAACTTGTTCGGTTTGCGGCTACGATTTGACTCCTTATCCCCCCGTCTTGGGTCAAATTCCGCCGGAGTTTTTGGAGAAGGAAAAAAAACGAATATTAGCGGCAAAACGGGTTTGGGAACGTTCTCAAATAAAAGTTGCTGAAGCTGAAGCGATCGCATCGAAGTTTCAGTCGAAGAGAGAAGAAAATTCTATGATATCTTCGTCGGATTGGAATTATACCAAGTTAATTGATTTCTTGGAGTCGGGAAACTGGAAAGCAGCAGACGAAGAAACCGCTAGGATGATGTTAGCAGTTGCGGGAAGAACTTTAGAGGGATACTTGAATGCTGATGATATCGAAAAATTCCCCTGTGAGGACTTGCGAATTATCGATCATCTTTGGGTAAAATATAGTAACGGACGCTTCGGGTTTAGTGTGCAGAAGCAAATTTACCTCAACTGTGGAGGAAAACCCGATAGCAACTTTCCAAGTGATACAATATGGTACAAATTTACCGATGAGGTTGGATGGCGAGTGAATGAGTCGTTTATAGATGTTGACGGGATCAAATACGATTTTGGTGCTTCCCGGGGGCATCTCCCTAGTTTTTGGTTTGGGTTTTGGGGGGTGTGGGTGCGTTCTTCTCTCGCGCAGCGGCTTGTAAACTGTAGCATATAACCACTTCAGGCGCTTGTCAAGTGCTTGTTTTGGGTAACTTTTTTACATCAACATAAGCTTATTTTCGACGGGATTACCTGCACAGAATTATCATCTACAACTCAAGTTATGAAATGTCCCGTTTGCGAAACACAACACACGGAAAACGACATCGAAATTTGTTCGGTTTGCGGTTACGATTTAACTCCTTATCCGCCCGTGTTGGGTCAAATTCCGCCCGAGTTTTTGGAGAAGGAGAAAAAACGAATATTAGCCGCAAAACGGGTTTGGGAACGTTCTCAAATGATTGTCTCTCAGTTTCAAACCCAGTTGGACGGAATTGTTGAAAAAATTGACCGTTTAACTCAAGAACAAAATCAGCAGCAATGGGTTAATCTTCAATCCCAGTTGGACGAAATTAATCAAAAAATTGACCGTTTAACTCGGGAAGAATCACAGCCAAGTATTTCCGAACTTCTGTCACAACAAGAGACGAAAATTCAAGAAGCTATTGAATCTCCATTAAAGCCGATTCAAGACGAACAAAAAAAACAGCCGAAGAGAGAAGAAATTCCTCTGAAATCTTCATCGGGTTGGAATTATAGCAAGTTAAAAGATTTCTTGGAGTCGGGAAACTGGAAAGCAGCAGACGAAGAAACCGCTAAGATAATGTTAGCAGTTGCGGGAAGAACAAAAGCGGGATGGTTGAATGTTGATGATATCAATCAATTCCCCTGTGAGGACTTGCGAATTATCGATCATCTTTGGGTAAAATATAGTAACGGACGCTTCGGGTTTAGTGTGCAGAAGCAAATCTACATCAACTGTGGCGGAAAACCCGATGGCAACTATCCAGGTGATACAATATGGTACAAATTCTGCGATGAGGTTGGATGGCGAGTGAATGAGTCGTTTATAGATGTTGACGGGATCAAATACGATTTTGGTGCTTCCCGGGGGCATCTCCCGAATGTGAGTGCTGTGTGGTGGTTTTTGGCGTTTGTCTTCTTCTCTCGCGCAGAGGCTTGTAACCTGTAGCATATAACCACTTCAGGCGCTTGTAAAGCTCTTTTTTTAGGCAACTTTTTCACATCAACATAAGCTTCTTTTCGACGCGATTACCTACACAAAATTATCATCTACAACTCAAGTTATGAAATGTCCAATTTGCGAAACACAACACACAGAAAACGACATCGAAACTTGTTCGGTTTGCGGTTACGATTTAACTCCTTATCCCCCCGTATTGGGTGGAATTCCCCCCGACTTTTTAGACAAGGAGAAAAAACGAATTGCAGCCTTGAAACAAGTTTGGCAAAAGTCTCAAGCAAAAGTTGCTGAAGCCGAAGCCAAAGTTGAAAAACTTGAAACAGAGAAAGCCGAGTTAAACTCTCAGTTATCACAATCTAAATCTCAAAATAATTCTGAGGTAATATCCCAAAAAGAAACAAATGCCGATCAATCAATCTTCTCTCGGTTTAAAAATGTTTTCCTGTTTGCTGGTTATTGTCTTATAACGATTTTATTCATTTTTATTTCGGGACAATTAATCACTCAAAATATTTCTCACCTGCTGTCACAAGAAAAAACTGGACTACAAGAAGTTATTGAATCTCAATCTGAATCCATAAAACAAGATCTGGAAAAATTAACAAAAACAGATGAGACTTTATTATCACAACTCAAAAATTATAAAACTCAAGTTCAAGACGTGACCAAATCTAAAATAGGCAAATCTCCCAGTGTAGAAGACACTAAAGAAGTAACAATCACTTCCAAGCCTACAATATCATCAGAACCTCCCAAAGATTCAATTCCATTAATATCTTCTTCAGTCATAGATTTTAATAAATTAAAGAAGTTTCTTGAAGAACAAAAATGGAAAGAAGCAGATGCACAAACTTCTAATATTATGTTAGCACTTGCGGGAAAAGAAAAAGATAAATATTTGGATAATGGCGATATTCTTAACTTTCCTTGTGAGGACTTACAAATTATAGATCATCTTTGGATAAAATACAGTGACGGAAACTTTGGTTTTAGTGTTCAAAGTGATATTTACCGAGAACTTGCAGGCACAAAAGCGTCTTATAGGCAACTCTGGGAAAAATTTGGTAATACTGTGGGTTGGATAGACCAAGGGTTGTGGGTCGGGTACAACGATTTGATTTTAGATTCTAGAAGTAAAAAAGGGACTCTACCTGTCCTTCTTCGCTATCAGTCTGATTCTTTTCGGAGTAGCTTCTTCTCTCGATTACAGGCTTGTAAATTGTAATTAATAATGGTTTTATATGTGAGTTTTATATCGAGTATAATCGTAAATAGGGCAGAAAACCCGATCACAAACGAGCTTTAACAACCGAAAACCCAGAAGTTAAACTTCCAATCACATCACCTCAGCCTATTCATAAACTCCAACGAACCAACGATGCCAAAATACAAAATCGGACTGGACTTCGGCACCACTAATTCCATAATTTCCTATTGGGAAAAAGACCAACTCGAAGCCTTCCAATATGGCGGAGAAAACGGCACCAAATACATCCCCTCATTCATCACCTACGAAGACGGTTTCATCGAAATCGGTTCCGGCGCCCGGACAACCGCAGCCAACCATCCCGAAGTTACCAGCTACGGTAATTTTAAAATGGATTTACCCCTAAAAAACCACTTCACCAACGCCTATCAACCGCCTCAAAATCCCGTAACTGTAACCGCCGACTACCTGCGGGAACTGCTGCTTTCTTGCGAAAATGAATACAGTTTCACCCGCCAACAGGGGGAAATTTCCGGTTTGGTTGTATCGGTTCCCGAAATTTGGCAGCGAGACATTTATAACACCGGACGGGAACAATTGCAAACCCTAATCGCCGATAATTTGGGATTAGAAAAAGAACTGATTCAATTAGTCAGCGAACCCGTCGCGGCTGCGGCTTATTACGCTTGGGAAACCCAACGCCGCAACCAACAGGAAAACGGCGAAATATTTAACGGAAATCTCCTCGTTTGCGATATGGGTGGGGGAACGTTTGACGTCAGCCTGTGTCGGATTTACGGTGACAAAAAAGTAGAAGTATTGTATTTTGACGGACAGGGAGATAAAGGACTCGAATCCGCAGGCGTTGCGTTCGACCGCCACTGTGTTCGCATTGCTTACACCAAAAAACACGGTCAACCCCCCGACGAAAATAGCACCGAATTTATGGGGTTATTGCGGGAGTTTGAAAGCGTTAAAATCGCCGGACACAGCAAATATACCAAAAAACTCAAAAACTACTTTAAAAGCCCGTCAGACCTCGCCGAACAAACGCTCTACACTTTTTCGGGCGGCTATACCCTCACCAACGCCGAAGTTGAACAAGCTTTCGCTTCTATAGGCGAGGGAATTAACCGGGTTTTAGAACGGGTAAAACATTGGATGCAAAACAATAATCAAACCTGTGACCGTTTATTTTTTGTCGGCGGATTTTGTCAGTTTTATCTGGTTCAAAAGATGATTCTTGAAGCGTTACAATTAGAAGAAAATTCTACAGAAATTGACCGCACTTTTAACTTAATTAATAGTGCTTTTGCCATTTCCTACGGTGCCTGTTTAATTGCTAACGGTTTGGTGAATCCGACCGAAATATTCGTTCATTCTTTGGGGATTGTGATTGATACTATTAACAATAATGCTGAAGTCGAACCCAAACTCATTTCTATTATCGAAGGCGGAACTAACTTAGACGATCTTGCATCGGTTCGTTTTGCGGATATTCCCCCTTTAACTGCGTTTAAAACTGATGAACCGTTAACCGTTACGTTGTGGGTCGATCCTCAATCTAGGGGTAAAATCTTCAAAGAACATTTGCCCAATACCGTTAAACTTCCCCTCCCTTCAACGGACGATCAATGGCGGGTGGGAATGCGGGTTAATCGTTCTCAAGTCGCCTATTTGGTGATAGAAGCCGTCGGAAAAGATAAACGCACTGAATACGAACTCGGGAACGTTATCGCCAAGATGTTTCCGGGTTTTATCTTGTTTGAAGAAGATGATGTTAATTAACCCTAAAAAACGAATAAAAACCTCTCCCCCATCCGCTCTCCTGCGAGGAGAAGGGAGAATTTATAGGATGATCTATTATAATAGAATAGCCTTTACAACCCACCCTATAAATCCATCTGAGCTTTAAAATGCAGCAAAATTTAACAACTTTAATTCAACTAGCCCAACGGTTGCAAAATACCTCCGCTCCCCTCGATTATGATAACATTGAACTGCCGTTTCAATTGGTAGAAGCCGGACTCAAAATCTGGGAAAATTTGTATTCTCCCGAAGTTCTCGGAAGTTTGGGGAAAGCCGATCCGGAAACCCTCGACGCTTGGGCGATCGCGTTATCCCAAACCCTACAAACTCAGCTTTCTTTGCTTAATACTTGGCTACCCCACTTTTCGAGTCTTCCGGTTCCCCCAACTTTGCAGCAAAAAATTAAACAAAATTATCAAAATTTGGGGGAAATTTCCCAACAAAAATCTCAACTGTTGGAGTCGGCGAGTACGTTGCTGAGTCAGTCGGAACAACTCAAGCGGGAAGGCGAAGAATTGGAAGCGTTAAAACGCCGCCGGGATGAATTAAATCAAATCGAAATAGAACTGCAAAACACAAATTTAGACGAACTTCGAGACGATATTCAAAGGCGATCGCAAATTTTAGAACCTAAGTATCAAGAATTAGAAACTCTCAAACAACAGCAAGCCGAACTTCAACAGCAACAAACCCGCCTCGACTCAGAAATTGAACGGTTGCGATCGCGTTCCTCCCGTCAAGAAGCCGCCACCGTCAACACAGCCACAGAACTCATTACCCTCACCCAAACAACAAAAGAACGCCTCAGCGAGTCGCTGACGGGGGTTTTAGAAGACTTATCCCAGCAGCAGCAAGACTACCAAGACACCCAACAACAACTGCAAAAAGCGATCGCCGACTTTAACCGCTATCAAGAAGAAACTGAAGCCATTCGCCGCCATCTCAACACCCATTATCAAAGCGATCGCCAACTTAGTCAAGTTTTACCTGTTGATCGCCAAAAAATTGATACTATTATTAATAGCATTCAACAGCAACTTTCCGAACTGGATCGACAACTCGCGATCGCCCAACAGCATCAAGCTGAGTCCCAGAAAAAAGTAATTTTAGACTTTTCAAAATGACCTTACTAAATGTTGCCGAAATCTGTGCAAATACCCGAACATTAGGCCCAGGAAAACGGTTCGTGATTTGGGTGCAAGGCTGCTGTTTCAACTGTCCCGGTTGCGTTTCTCCCGACTGGATACCCCAAAAACAAGCCGCATTAATTGAGGTGAAAAAACTCGCCGAAGTTATTCTTTCTGTTCCCGAACTCGACGGGTTAACCGTGTCCGGGGGCGAACCGATGTTGCAAGCCAAAGCCTTAAGCGAGTTGTTTGTTGAACTGCGTCAAAACCGGGATATTTCTATTATTTGTTACAGCGGGTTTAAGCTGCAAGAATTGCGAACCAAAAATAATGATAACATTAATAAAATTCTAAGTCAAATTGATGTGTTAATAGACGGTCAATATATTGCCGAATTGAATGATAATCAAGGTTGGCGGGGGTCGTCAAATCAAGTCGTTCATTTTCTCACTTCCCGTCATCAACAAGAAGCGGAGTTATTTTTAGAACGAAAACGGGATGTTGAAGTGCATCTTCGCAATGATTCAGCGTTAATGGTTGGGGTACCGCCACAACAGTTTAAACGGGATTTTCACCAAGCTTTAAATTTGTCCTAAAATCTGCCACTTTTAACAGCCGACACTTGAACCTCAAAATCCTCAAGGTAACATATCAAAAAAAATTGTCAGTATTTTCCACATTATAAGAACATAGATATTTCAGTGTTATCACCGATGCGGCGAACTGGTGTCTAGGTTTATTCTAAAGATATAAAAGTTAATTAACAGGTTGTTGATTCTCTCAGCAATTCGGTTCAACTTTGCCAAAAATTGAGGCGGCCATTTTGTGAAAGTGCAATCTTGGAATTTTTCTGGGAATAACTTTTCAATCCGATCATTTTTCCCGTTAGTCTTCGTTATTTCATCCCATCTATAAATCCGTAAAACATCAAGCCAAATATGCGCTCTGAACCCATCCCCAAATGAAATATAATTGTCCGGTTTGTGAAAATCCATCTCAAGACAGCCAATCAAGGTTCTGCACGGCTTGCGGTTGGGTATTTTCCTCTCATTTTGACCGGGGGGAAAGTTCTATAGATTGTTTAGAAAAAGAGCGTCTAATGACGAACTGGGCTAAACAAACTTGGGAGCGAAACCAAAAGGCTGAACTGAGATGGGAACAAGCCCAAACTACAATCGCCGACCAAAAAAATCAAATTGACGATCGCCAAGATGAAATCAATTTGTTGCGGAAACGCTTGGAAAGACTAACCCTTGAAAAAGAGCAAACTTTGAAAAATGCAATTGAACAGCATCGGGAGCGGGTTAATCAATTAGAAAATACAATCAACCAACTCCAACAGGGTTTAAAAACCGCAGAAAAAACAAGTCGCCAACTCCTCGAAGAACTCCAAAACCAACTCAACGAACGTCAAGCTAAAATCGAGGAATTGCAGCAACAATCAAAACAATTAATTCGGGAGAAAGAACAGGCTGAAAAACTTAACCAACAGCTAGAACAACAGCGTTTACCGGAATTGCAGTCTGAACTTAACCAATTAAAAGACAGACTGACCACTCTAGAAACCGCCAACGAAAAACTAGAAAACCGCCTCCAAAAACAACAAATTTCCCACAGCCAGCAGCAACAAAACCTTCAAACCCAACTCAAAACAGCCCATGAACAAATCGAGCATCTCACCCGACAGCAACGGACGGCAAAAGTGGCACTTTCCCAGTGGCTACAGTTGGAACTTTTGGAACAGTTTGTTAATGAAATCGAAAGCATTGTTAACCGTCAGGAAGCGCTAGAAAACATCCAACGGCTTCAACAAAAACGGTTGAACGAAGAATGGCAGAATTTCCCGGTTCACCGCCATATTCTGCAATTGATCGTCAACTCGCTCGAACAAAATCACCAACAATTTCGGGAAAACTTAGAGCCTGAGTTGGAGACTTTTGAAGTGATCGAAATCGCCGACGCAATTCTAGCAATACGCGCCGAATTCAAGTTTCACCGAATTATCCAACGGGATAGTGCGGGCGACTATATTCACGGGTTCTAAAGGAGCAATACAAATGACATTTGACAGCAAACAAATTAAAGTCATAGCGGCGATTGATTTCGGAACATCCCGTTCCGGTTACGCCTACGCTTTCAAAGACGATAAGCGCATTATCGGACGTTATGATTGGGAAAAACAACCCTTTCAATACATCAAAACCCTAACGCAAAGTCTCTACAATCGCGATCGCAAATTAGAAGCTTGGGGCTATGCTGCCCTATCTCGATTGGCAGAACTTCGGCAGGCAAAAAATGCCAAAGACTATAGCTTTTTTCCTACCTTTAAAATGGCTCTGCGCGAAAGCCGTTACCGCACCGAATCAGGCCCTATGAAGATTGCAAATAACGGACAAGAGTTTCCGGTTATCGACTTGATCGCCGATTATCTACGCGCACTTGGGGGCTTGCTGCGTACAGAGTTAAAAAATGCGACGAGCGGGGAACTGAGAGACAATGAAATTCTCTGGTGTTTAACCATTCCTGCGATTTGGAAAGATGCCGAAAAGTCGTTTATGCGCCGCGCAGCTATCAAAGCCGGATTAATTACTAATAACGAAAACGATCGCGATCGCCTGTTGCTGGTTTTGGAACCGGAGGCTGCGGCTATTTATTGCCAAGAAAAAGACAAAAAACAACTCAAAGCGGGTCAACGGTTTATGGTGGTAGACTGCGGTGGCGGTACCGTTGATATTACCTGCCATGAAGTTTCATCCCATGGGGGTTTGGAAGAAGTCGCAGAAGGAACGGGGGGAGCTTACGGTTCTACCTATGTTGATAAAGAATTTAAAGAATATCTAGCCAAGAAGCTGACCGTTCAAGCGCTCAACCGCTATGAAGAAGAAGATCCAATTGGTTGGTTGGAATTGATGGCAAACTGGGAACGCAAAAAGTGTGATTTTGACCCCGCCACAACAACTATAACTTACTTTGATATTCCCAACCGCCTCTACAAAATTTTATCAAAAGATTATTCGGAGGTATTGGAAAAACTCGCCGACGAACAGGATGGAGATGATGAAAAAGTTCACATCAGCCCAGAAATAATACGGTCAATGTTTAAGCCTGTATTAGATGGTTTGGTGAAGAAAGTTAAAGAACAATTTTCACGGTTGGGAAGCCGGGGATGTGATGTGATGTATCTGGTTGGTGGGTTTTCTACATCGCCCATTTTACGCCAACGCATTCAGCAAGAATTTGGCGATCGCGTTAAGAAAATTGTGATGCCAGCTAACCCCGGTGCGGCTATTCTTGAAGGGGCGGCTTCCTTTGGTTTAAACCCAGAAAGTATCCGTTCCCGTCGTTCCCGCCTCACCTATGGCTGTCAAACCTGTGCAGTTTTTGATGAAAAACGCGATCGCCATCAAAAAAGCAAGCGCGAATATTTTGATGAACAAGGAGACTGGTATATTTGCAACCGCTTTAGTGCGTTTGTGTTGGCGGGTGATAGTGTCGATATCGATGAAGTGGTTACTCATACCTTTTATCCAATGACTTCCGAGCAAGATCGATTACAGTTGAAATTTTATGCAACTCGCAAAAAGAATCCCCGCTATATAGATGAGCCAGACGTGGAAGAAATAGGGGAATTAGATGTCGATATTTCCTCGACAGTTGGAACACGCGATCGCCCTGTTGAGGTTTCTATGAACTTTGGCAAAACCGAGATTGCTGTTACTGCTAAGGATATAAAAACCGGAAAAACCTACAACACAAATTTACGTTTTTCTTCTACTTACTCAATCGAATAAAGGAGCATATTCATCATGGAATCTTAAGAAAAATCTAAGTCCATAGAAGCAACCAATCAAGCTTCTGAACAATTTGATACAGTAAGTTATTTCGAGCAAACACCAGCTATACAAGGAGTAGATCAGACCGTGAACTCAGAAGAAAATTCCGAATTCTTTTCAGATACAGAAACCCAGAATGATGTACAAGATGACGTTAAAAATACAGCAGGGTCATCTGCAAGATCTGAATCATCACAGGCTGACGAAAGTTTATCTCTTAATTCAGACAAAGATAGTGATGTAGAAAAAAATGTTATAGAATCTGCTAACTTCCAAAAAGAGCGGTTTCCATATAAGGCACAAATTGAAGTTTTTGGTAAACTAGGTATGTCTCAAGCCGACGATATAATATATAACCAACTTCTGAAAGTTTATCGGTGGTTAGATAATATCTTACAAAAACGGTCTAATCAACCAATTTTCTCCAAAGATATACGGAACGCCTGTATTACGATTGAGCAAGCATTACATGAAATTGATCGATTAGAGAAATTTAATCGCAAAATCACCGAAGAGAGGGACAGCTTTAAAGATCGCTTTCAAAATACTGAGCGGGAATACAGTCATCAACTCAAAAATTGTCGCATAGAAATTAATCAGATTTCTCAACAGGTTACAGAACTTAAACATCAAAAAGAAGCGGCGGAACACAAACTGGAAGAGTTAGAAGCAAGCAGAAATAAGCTTTTGGCAGAAACCGCATCCCTGAAACGAGATACTGGTACTCATTATAACGCTACAAGCGATCGCCCACACCATCATATTTTGACAGGTGAATATAAAACCCTCAAAGAACAGCATCTCGATCCCTTAGCAACTCGCTTGTTTAATGTTATGCTGACCACCAACCCCGAATTTAAACAGCAACGCAAAGAAAAAACTAATGACATCAAAGCGATTATTTCTGCTACTGTTTTAATCAACGGTCAGGCAATTATGCGAGGAGAAAGTATTGGTTCTGAACAGTTACCGCCAGAAATACTAAACGAGATGCAAAGTTTACTTCGTCAAAAATTGCAACTCGATGATATTTCTCCAGACACCACAGAATTGCTGACAAAAGCCGTCAACTCTGCACGGGGTAAAGTCGAATATCCACAACCCGGTAATTGGCAAGAAAAAGACTACGTTAAAGCTGGCGAAGAACTGATCAATTCCCTCGATACCGAACTGGATACATCCCTCACTCCCGAGTTAAAAACCGAAGCACAAGAAGCGATTAAAAATGCCTTGCAGTTTCTAGAACGTGCCGCCCTCGCAGAACCTCCAGCCAAATTCAGCCTAGAAAAAGAAGGCGTTCCTTTTCGGAGCGACTACCACGAAGCTGCAAAAGGTTGGGATGATGAAGGAACGGTGATTAAAACAATTTATCCCGTCTACCTCGTCAACGGAGAAGCTAAAGTTAAAGCGGTGGTTTTAACCGAACCCTCAACAGAAAATAATTTTGATAGTTCGTCTTTGATGACCGTTGAAAACACCTCATCTACAACGGAAATGCAATCGACATCCACGACAGATGAAAAAGAGAAAATTCGTTTGGATGCGAAACGCGAATCTTTAGAAAAAAGTGTTCAAAACAAATGGTTTAAATCTCAGCACATTCTGGAAAAAAGTTTAGAAAATGAGATAATAGAAAAGTTATCTAAAATTGATCGAGTTGAGATTATTGAGCAGTTGGAAAATGAACTTCATGAACAACCTTTAGTATATCGCTTTAAAGAAAAACTAGACAATTTAGTAAGCTAGTTTATTAGCCAACCCTAAACCCGATATTGATTCTTAGTTACTTCTCCCCCAATCAAAGGATAACTTAATTAAATTCATTGCTTTCGGGGAGAGTAACTTTCAGGATAAACGGCAACAATCACGGAAAAAATGATGACAGTTAACAGCCCAATTCAGAACATCGAACAAACTTTAGAACACCTGAAAAATGCCATCAACAGCGAGGCGGGATTGCGAGATTTTGAAGCCGTAAAAATTCCCTTTGAATTAACACAAGCCTGCATTCAACTCTTAACAGATTGCTTTTCCATACCCATGCTGCAAACCCTGGCGAATGACGATTCTGAGACGCTAGAAGCGTGGGCGATCGCTTTCAATACCACCCTACAAGTTCAGTTAGGAGTATTATCCCGGTGGCTACCCTTATTAAGTTCCTCATCTCTCCCCTCAAAACTGCGGGAAAAAGCCGCAAAACGTACCGCAGAATTAAAAAATATTGTTGACGAAAAAGCCGCATTACTGCAAACAGCATCTACATTGTTCGCACAAGAAACGGAGTTGCATCAACGCTTTACCGAACTGTCAGAATTGCGAGAAAAATTCGAGGAACTCAAAACCATTGAACTGGATATTAATTCCACCGATATCGATAACTTGCGGGCGGAAGTTGTTCAAAAGGGAAATGAATTAATCCCTCAAAAACAAGCCATTGAGGAATTGCACCAACAAAAAGCCGAACTTGAAACACAAATGACCTCGCTGCACCAACAGGGGGAAATACTGGGCGAAGAAATTCGACGGCAACAAGAAAAAAAACGGCATCAAGAATCGGCGGAAATGAGTCAAATAAAACAGTTGATTGATTTGACGGACTCTGCTAAAACAGAACTAAGTATTACTCTAAAAACAGCCCTCGAAGAACTCGACAGTAAACGCAATGAATACAACCGAGAGTGGGAACAACTACAGCAAACCCTTACCGCATCTAATCTTTATCAAGCCGAAATCCAGAGTATTAATAACGCCCTCCACGCCCATTATCAGGCTGATGTCAATTTGGGAGAACGTTTGCCAGTAGAGCGCCATCGGATCGAAGCCCTAACAGAAACTATCCGAGAACATTTGGCCGAACTTGACCGCGAACTAAAAACCGCTCACGCGCACCACGAACACCTGCAAAAAAAGCAATATATTACTTTTACAAACCCACTTTAAATATTGAATCAAGCTAGAACATCATCAATTATAGCTAAGAGTGAAGCTATTAAGAGTTATTTGAACAGGGACTTAGCGAGAATATGATTTTTATACCAAATCCGGTTATGATAGGGTAGTTGCCTCTTGTAGTTGTCCAAATCAAATCAACATCAATCTTTTGAAAAGCTGATTCGGATTCTACATTTTGAATACTAACTGTTTCCGGTTGTAACCTTCACTAATGTTCAATATCATTTGTTGCTTGCTTGGCAACATTCATTCCGTCATTCATTGTATACATAAACTATTCTCCACAATTGTTAACAATAGGGGGAGCAACTATGATTGCGATCACTCCCCGAAAATATTTTAGAAAAAGTTGATCATGCTAGAAAGAAAAAAGGGTGGAACAAGCAAGCTTCTACTTGGTGTCAAAATGTCAAAACTTCAGTAGCATCATTAAAACGATTTTGGCAAGGAAAGCCGATTCAGCAAGATGTCTTTGTTGATATTTGTCAAGCTGTAGGAGTTGAAAACTGGAAAGAAATTATTGATGACAGTCCATCTGAGTGGTCAGAGTTTCAACCTGAATGGTTTGCTTATAATAAAGGTTGGGTAGGTCGAGAAAAATTAGTTGCTGAACTCACAGAGAAAGTTCGGAGTTCATGTCGCTATTAAAAAAAAGCAAAAGTAAAAAACACTAGGTCTCATTAGTGCAACCGATAAATATTGATAATTTTTACATTGATGATAATTCTAGCCCCAATTTACAAATTATCGCCGAACACCCTTGAAATCAAGAATCGAAAATGGAAGGACAACAATATCGCGCCTCAAGTTATTTTTGAAATCCTCTCGTCGGGAAAGCGCCCCAGGAAATGTTCAGAAAGCTGTTTTTTTTATCAACAATATGTGTGGGAGATTATTACACTTACGATCCCCAATAAGTTGAATTTATGGGTTATTAATTAATGTTGAGGAGGAGGGAGCGAACCCAGATTGAGGGATTTTGGGTTATGGGTGATTGCGCGGAGCGCAGTGGCGAAGCCAATCGCCGATTATTTCTGTTAATTATCTCATTTTTTTTTGATTTGTGATGAGGATTATTTATTCAACAGATGTACATAATTTATCATCTCTGGTGGATTGGGCTATCGGTTCAGTAATTTTACGGATAACCATCCATTTTTTGATTCTCATAAAATTCTCAAAGTTCCGTAATTCCAACATTGAGATCTAAGGTTTTTATGCTTATTATTGAATATAGGGATAGAAGCGGCTGGTTTTAGGATTTTTTTGGAGGTCGGCTTGTTCTATATCAAAACAGTTTTGTTTGCTTAATTTTCAAAAAACCAAACAACTATAAATAGAATGATTGACTCACTCATTAGCAAACGAATTTTGATTTCCTCACAGTTTACCGAGGCGGTTACGGTTGTCTCAGCAGACATTATTGATGACACAGTATTGCTACAAGTTCGTACCTCAACGGGCGAACTTCGCGAAGCCGGAGTCAGTTACAGCGAAATTGAAGAAATTATCACTCAACAACAAAATACTTCCACACTGGTTGATGGAGATTCGCTTTTTCTATTTATTGAGTCAGCCCGCATCAAAACCGCCTTTGAATACGACCCCCATTTTGCTGTAAGTTTAAGCGGTGTTCGACCCCTACCGCACCAACTTGAAGCCGTCTACGAACGCATTTTACCCCAAGTTCGACTGCGATTTCTTTTAGCAGATGACCCAGGTGCAGGAAAAACCATTATGGCGGGTTTGCTTCTCAAAGAATTGAAACTTAGAAGCGCTATTGAACGAATCTTAATTCTTGCTCCCGCCCCGCTCACGATACAATGGCAAGACGAACTCAAAAGCAAATTTGCTGAAACCTTTGAGGTGATCACTTCAACCTTAGCAAAAAATCAACTGGCGGGAAATCCTTGGGAGCGCTTTCGTCAATGTATTGCTTCTATTGATTTTGCCAAACGGGATGAAGTCATTTCAGGTCTTTTACAGGTAGATTGGGATTTAGTAATTATCGATGAAGCCCACAAATGTTCAGCCCGAACTCAAGGCGAAGACTTGCGGCGCACCGGACGCTATAAACTCGCGGAAGAACTCTCAAAAAATACCGAAAGACTGCTATTATTAACCGCAACTCCCCATCAGGGAGACGTTGACCAATTTCATAATTTTCTCCGCTTACTCGACCCCGACCAATTTATTTCCAACACTCACAACACCCAAATGTTGTGCTTGGAAAATAGCCCCTGGTTTCTGCGGCGAATTAAAGAAGAACTCCGCGACTTTGAAGGACAAAAACTGTTTAAACCTCGCCACGCCATCACCGTTCCTTTTAACCTATCCCAAGCCGAAGAATACCTCTACAACCAAATTACAACCTACATCAACCGCTATTTAGGTCAAACCACCGGACGGCGACAGGCTACTGTTGCTTTGGCGAGAACTGTTCTACAACGCCGACTCGCCAGCAGTTTAAACGCTATCTGGAATTCTCTCAAAAGACGTTATCAACGATTTTCTAACCTCTTAGAAGAATTAGAACAACTCTCACCCCAAGAACAGCGCCAGAGGTTGATGAATTTTGGCTGTTCAGTTGATACTGAAACTGACAACGAAGACCGTTCTGAAGATGAATTGGAAAATGTAGCAGTAGAGTCTACCATTGCCGAAAAAATTGAACAATTGCGCGAAGAATTGCAAGAACTCAAACGCCTGGTTAAACTCACCCAAGAAACTATTGAACTGGGAACCGAACGCAAACTCAACGAACTGCAAAATTTACTCAAGCGCTCGGAATTTGACGAATTGAGCGAGGGAGAAGGGCGGCTATTAATTTTCACCGAACACCGGGATACTTTGCAATATCTCAAACAAAATCTGCAACAGTGGGGATATTCAACCTGCGAAATTCACGGCGGAATGAACGTAATTGACCGCAAAACCGCTCAAAAAAACTTTCAATTTAACAAGCAAATTTGTATCGCCACCGAAGCCGCAGGGGAAGGAATTAACCTGCAATTTTGTCGGTTGATGGTCAATTATGATATCCCCTGGAACCCCAACCGTTTAGAACAACGCATGGGGCGCATTCACCGCATCGGTCAAAAGCGAGATGTTTATATTTTTAACTTTGTGGCGGTCAACACCGTAGAGGGTCGGGTTTTGGAGAAATTGTTGAAAAAACTCGATGAAATTCGGGCGGCGATGAACGACCGAGTATTTGATGTTATCGGCCAGCTATTACAACTTAATGATATTCGTTTTGAGGAGTTGGTACGCCAAGCCACCTATTCCCAGGCGGACGAGGATGAAGCCATCGCCCAAATTGACCGTTTAAGCCCCGAACGTTTAAAAGACCTTGAACAAGCCACAGGACTGGCTTTGGCAACCTCCCACGTTGATTTTTCTCAGATTCGTCTGAAAACCCAAACTCAAGATTTTCGTTCCGAAGAACGGCGGCTGATGCCCCGCTATGTGGAAGAATTTTTTAAGCGGGCTTGTGAATACCTGCACCTAAACTTGGAAGTGCGGGCCGATGGGTTGTGGCGCATTCCCTACCTGAAAGAGGAGTTTCGTTCCAACACTTTGGAAGCGGTGCGGCGGTTGGGAACCCCGGAAAAATATTATCCCAAACTGACGTTTTATAAAGAACAGTTGGAAGCTGCGGTTCACCAGGATGCGGAATTTCTTTCCCCTGGACACTGTTTGTTTGCCTCCATCGCCGAACGTTTGGACTACCAACTCGCTGAACGGGTGGGGTATCGCTGCGCCACGTTTGTTGATGCGGATGCCCAAGCGCCCTACCGCATTCATTTTTTCTGTGTGGAAATTCAAGGACAAACCACCCAGGGGCGAGAACAGACTTTGAGGGCGAGGCTGTGTGCGCTGGCTGAATATCAGCCGGGAAATTTTGTTTTGGTGGCGACGGACTGTTTGCATGACTTCGCACCGGCCGACCCCCCAACTACCGACGCTTTGACACCCCTGGCCCCCACCGAACAGCAGCAGGTTGAACGCTGGCTGAAGGTGAAGGTACAAATGGGGATGATGGATGAGGTTCGCGCCTACCGTCAACGGGAGTTGGATATTCGCCGGGACTACCTGGCGGGGGCGATGGAAGCGGCGATAAGGGAGGCGCAGTGTACCCAGATGAAGCTGGCGGCTAAGGTTGCATCTGGGGAGGAAAGTTATCGCGTCGCCCGAGATAGCGCCCAAAACAAGGTGCGAACCCTGCAAGAACGCTACAAGGCCAAGCAGGATGAACTGAAGGCGCTCAATATTGTCCGGTTGGGGCGGGTCGCTTACCTGGGAACGGCTTTGGTTTATCCGGCTCCGGCGGAGGTGGCCACCGGGGGGATGCGAAATGACCCCGACGTGGAAGCGTTTGCGATGGAGTACGTTATGGACTATGAACGACAACGGGGTTGGGAACCGGAGGATGTGAGTCAAAACCGGGATGGTAGCGGGTTCGATATTCGCAGCGTCAAACCGGGGGATAACGCGACGGGTTTGGTTCCGGTGCGGCGCATCGAGGTTAAGGGACGGGCGCAGTTTGAACAGGATGTTTCCCTAACGGCGAACGAATGGCGTCGGGCGCAGCAGTTGGGCGACACTTATTGGCTGTATGTGGTTTGGGGGTGCAATACTCCGAACCCGCAGTTATTGACGATTCAAAATCCCGCCCAAAAGTTAGCAGCAAATGTCAGAGAAGTCAAGGAAGTGACACGATATTTAATCAATGCTGAAGCCATTCAATCAATGAGCGGTTGACCCAAAAGATTGATTAATTTTTTACACTTTGATTTGAATTAAAATAAAGAAACGCCTACAATTTATTTTCATAAAACCATGACAGAAGATCGCCGCTTAATTGAAGATTTTATTCCCATCCGCGAGATTTCGGTAGAAGCCGCACGGGAAAAATCCATTAGAAAAGGTCATATTTCAACTTTACATTTATGGTGGGCGAGACGACCTTTGGTGGCTGCGCGTGCTGCTGTTTATGCTTCGTTGGTAGCCGCGCCGGAAACTTATCAAAAGCGGACGGCATTGAAAGAATTAATGATAGATTTGTGTAAGTGGAAAGCGGGAGAAACGACGTTAAATAAAGCGAGAGAACAGATTTTAGAAGCCCAACGTCAACGTCTGGGTTTGCCGGAAAATACACCTCTGGAAGATGTACCGCCACCGACGGTTTTGGATATGTTTGCGGGTGGGGGCGCTATTCCTTTGGAAGCGTTGCGTTTGGGGTGCGAAACTCATGCAATAGACTTAAATCCCGTCGCCCATATTATTGAACTTTGTACTCTGGTTTATCCCCAAAAATACGGAAAAAAACTTGCAGATGAGGTTGAGAAGTGGGGAAATTGGGTGATTGAAAATGTGCGGAAAGAAGTTGGCGACTTATATCCGGGGATTGGGGAGTTAGGAGTTGGGAGTTCGGAGTTAGGGGAGGAAGAAAATGGAGAGTTACAAGGAACTGATGGTTTGGCAAAAGGCGATAGAATTAGTGGTGAAAGTCTATCAAATAACCAAGACATTTCCTCAACAGGAGAGATACGCACTGACATCTCAAATTCAGAGGGCGGTAACGTCAATTCCAGCCAATATAGCGGAGGGATGGGGACGAGGTTCGACGAAGGAATACATTCATCATCTGAAAATATCGAGGGGTTCACTGATGGAATTGGAAACTCATTTGATAGTTGCTCAACGCCTGCAATACATCCTCAATTTGGAAAGTCTGAAACTGATTCAGCAAGAAATCGAAGTGATCGGAAAAATGTTAAACAAACTAATCATCAGTTTAGAGAAAAGAATTTAGAAACGGAAGGACAACAATTGTCTCTATTTCCGTCTACTTCTCCCCAACCCCTAACCCCTAAATCCAAACTCCTAACCCCCGTTGCTTACCTTTGGACGCGAACCGTTAAATGTCCTAACCCGGCTTGTGGGGCGGATGTTCCGTTGGTCAGACAAACGTGGTTGTGCAGGAAAAATAAGAAGTATGTGGCGTTAAAGGTAACTCCCAATTACCAAACCAAACGGGTTGATTTTGAAGTGGTGGAGTCAACGACTGAAAAGGGTTTGGGTTTTAATCCGGCTGTGGGAAGCAAACGCGGAAATTCAGTTTGTCATCATTGTGGAACAACAATTAAAACTAAACCTTATATTCAAAATGAAGGAAAAGCTGGCAGAATAAATCAGCAGTTAATGGCTATTGTTTGTACAACTCCTGGGAAAAAAGGTAAAACCTATCTATCGGGAACTGATTATAAAAATTATATTCCCGATGAAATTCAGTTAAACAACAGACTAGAAAAATTATGTGCAGAAACAGGTTTAACAATTCCAGATGAGCCAATTTTTTCCGGTAATAGTAGAGCATTTTTTACACATCTTTATGGTTTAGATCAATTTGAAAAATTATTCACTCCCCGACAACTACTTTCTTTAATGACGTTTGTGAAGTGGGTTAGGTTAGCGCATGAGGAAATTAGGGGTTCGGAGTTAGGGGTTGGGAGTTGGGGAGAGGAGGAACGAGAGGAGTTTGCAAAGGCAGTTTGTACTTATTTAGGATTAATGATTAACAAAATGTCTGACTACAATAGCAGTGTTCAATCATGGGATTGTAGTAGACAAATGCCAGGTCATACTTTTGGTAGACAAGCATTACCTATGGTTTGGGATTTTGTTGAAACTCATCAGTTGATTCCGGCTTCGGGAAGCTCTCACAATGCACTTGGTTGGATTTCTAATTTTATAAAAAAAGAGTTTAACAGTAGTAACTCTTTTGGCAAACTCCAACGGGCTTCAGCGATGTCAATTTCTTTAGAATCAGAATCATTAGATGCTGTTATTACAGACCCGCCTTATTTTGATTCGGTTCCTTATGCAGACCTTTCTGACTTTTTTTATGTCTGGTTAAAACGCAGTGTCGGACAACTTTATCCCGAACATTTTTCAGGAAAACTAACTCCCAAGAAAAACGAAGCCATCATGGAACCTTCCCGACATGGGGGAGATAAGAAAAAAGCATCCCAAGCTTATGAAGACATGATGCACCAAGCGTTTAAAGAAGCCAATCGGGTTTTAAAATCTGATGGAATTATGGTCGTTGTTTATGCTCATAAAACTACCGCAGGTTGGTCAACTTTAATTGATTCTCTCAGACGCGCAGGATTTACCATTACAGAAGCATGGCCTTTAGACACAGAAATGAGTTCGAGGTTGCGGAGTCAAAATTCTGCTGCCCTCGCTTCTAGCATCTTTTTAATCGCCCGAAAACGCGGAACCCCTAGAACCCCACTAACTCCCAACTCCCAACTCCCAACTCCCAAAATTGGCGACTACGCAATGGACGTACAACCGCAACTGAGAGAAATTATTCAAGACCGTGTAAAAACCCTCATGGAAGAAGGCGTTAGCGGTGCGGACTTGGTTATCGCCTGTATTGGTGCGGGGCTGCGGGCTTATACCCAATACGACTCGGTGGAACTTCCCAACGGAGACGAACTCGACGCCAACACCTTCCTTGATGAAGTGCAAAAAGAAGTCTTGGAAACCGTTCTTTCAGACGTTTTGCTGTGCGATAAACGGGGAGTTTCCGCAGTCGATAAACCCACCCAATATTACATCTTGGGACGCTATGAATACGGGGAAGCCATTGTAGAATTTGACGAAGCCAACACCCTGGCGCGTGGGGTGGGTATCGAACTTGATGGCCCCGGCGGTTTGACCGATGGTAAACTGGCGTTAGTCACAAAAAACAAGAATAAAATTCAGTTGCGCGACTACAGCGAACGGGGCGAAAACGAGGATTTGGGCATACAAAAAACCGAAAAACAGCAAACCTTTAACGTCAAACCCCAAACTATTGGCGGCGCCCCCACATTAATCGATATTTTACATCGGTTGTTGTGGTTATCCGAACACAAACCTCAAGATATTACCAACTTTCTCGCCCTATCAATGCCCGATGCGTCTCAACTGCGGTTAGTCGCCCAAGCGTTAGCCGGACGCGCCCTCACTCCCGAAACCAAACAAGAAAATATTACCAGCCGCACACGGGAACAGCAAACAATTGATACTCTTTTGGCTTCGTGGAAACGGATAATTGAGGACAATTTATTTACTCATAGGGGTTAGGAGTTAGGGGTTAGGATTTAGGGGTTAGGGGTTAGGATTTAGGATTTAGGGGTTTAGCTAATTTACCCAATTCCCAATTCCCAACACCCAATACCCAATCCCCAATCCCCAACACCCAACACCCAACACCCAATACCCAATCCCCAACACCCAATACCCAATCCCTAAAACCCAATCCCTAAAACCCAATACTCAACACCCAACTCCCACTTCCTATGATTCAAAAAACGATTCAAGCCCAAGATATAAACCTCCGATATCTGATCGATAACTTCAACTTGCAATGGATACGAGATGAGCAGTTTTTTCGAGAATGGCAAGAAGATTTACCGGAAATCACCGATTTAGAAAAGCAATTGTTAGACCAAGTTCAGGAAGGGTTTTTTAATTTATTGCAAAATCCTCCGGTTCTCGAAGATGTTGTTCGGATGGCAATTTTAGACCCGATTTTATTTATCGGAAAATTCTTTCTTTATCCCTATTACATTCGTTCGGAAGAATCCGTTCTCTTAGAGATACCGGAGGGAGAGAACTTAATTAAAGGTCGAATTGATACTTTAGTTCTCAAAGAGAAATTATGGGTAATGGTCATCGAATCCAAACGGGCAGAATTTTCCATAGAAGCGGGTATTGGTCAACTGTTAACTTATTTGTTAGCCAGTCCGAACTTAGACCGTCCGAATTACGGTTTAATTGTTACCGGGAGCGATTTTATATTTGTCAAACTGGTGAAAGTTGAAAATATTCCTCAATATGCAACATCGAAAGTGTTTGTAACTCGCAACCCCGATAATGAACTTTATGATGTGCTGCGGATTCTTAAAAGCCTTAGTCAAATTGCAGGGTTTGGGGGTTAGGAATTAGGGGTTAGGAGTTAGGAGTTAGGAGTTAGGGTTTAGGATTTAGGGGTTAGGGGTTAGGATTTAGGGGTTAGGGGTTAGGATTTAGGGGTTAGGATTTAGGGGTTAGGATTTAGGGGTTAGGGGTTAGGATTTAGGGGTTAGGATTTAGGGGTTAGGATTTAGGGGTTAGGGGTTAGGATTTAGGGGTTAGGATTTAGGGGTTAGGATTTAGGGGTTAGGGGTTTAGCTAATTTACTCAAC
>NZ_AAVU01000035.1 GCF_000169095.1 Lyngbya sp. PCC 8106 | reverse complement strand
TTCGTTACTGGATTCTCCTTGAATTGAGGAAAAAGCAACGACTTGAACTGTCCGTATTTTTTGAAGCGTGGAAAACCGAATCCTCTGTTTTGGAAATACTCCCAACCTCTATGCAACTGCTTAATAGTTTGCTGAAGAACTTGAGAAGGAACTTTACCCAGTCTGGGGAATTCTTTCTTCGCTTTTGGCAAGTTATTAAGCTGTTGAATTTCGCTCCCGAAATTTTATCTCAGCAGGGAAGATATACTCCTTTTCAAGAGAGCATCTATCGACCAAGCACTTACGGCTGTTGCACCAATCTTTAATCTCTCGCAACGCATAGTTAAATGCACCGCGACAAATTTCCATCCACGATTGGGAGTTGTTGCTCGTGGGTGGTGTTTGGATAGATTCGGTAACGGTGAGTAAGTGTCAGCATCCCCGTATTATAGTAGCTTTACTGGACAATAGTACAGCACTAAATGTTAAGTTTAGGGACATTGAGTCCCTAAACTTAACTGGGGGAGTCCATGTATCCCAACACCGACCTGAGTACAAGTACGATTTCGGTCATAGCTCCCCCAAACCCCCTCAAAAAGATAATAATGTCAAGGTAGCTTGATTGAGCTGCGCTAAGGTGAGAAGATTTAATCATGTGGCCGGAGAACTATTTTCAATATTGTTGAGGAAACTTGGAACGCTGACAGAACCGACAAACTAGCAATCGCGAGCTTGATCGCTTTTGAGATTCTGTCCGGGAAGTGATCTCTGGCATCGCTCAACGATCGCCAAATCCTTAAACGTCAGTTTTCCAACCCCTGCAACCCAAGTCGGGAAGCCTCCGAGAACCAGCAGAGAAGAACTCCATCAAGAACAACTTTGGCGCTCTGTCGGAAAAAAATCGCCACTCGTAGAAACCCAGAACATAGGGCTGCTACGCTGTCAGACTACACGTTCATCAAATATACAGAAACGATAACTATGGCTGTTGCAACCCAATCACTCGAACAACTCTGCATTAACTCCATCCGTTTTTTAGCGATCGATGCCGTACAGAAAGCCAACTCTGGCCACCCTGGATTGCCAATGGGTGCTGCGCCAATGGCATTTGTACTGTGGGATCGCTTTATGCAGTTTAATCCTAAAAACCCCACATGGTTTAACCGCGATCGCTTTGTCTTGTCGGCGGGTCATGGTTGTATGTTGCTGTATTCCCTCCTACACCTCACGGGTTATGACAGTGTTCCTCTCGATGAAATCAAACAATTTCGTCAGTGGGATTCTAAAACTCCTGGACACCCAGAAAACCACGTCACCTCGGGTATTGAAGTCACTACAGGGCCGTTAGGACAAGGGATTGCTAATGCGGTGGGATTAGCTTTAGCAGAAGCCCATTTAGCAGCAACCTTCAACAAACCAGACTGTAAGCTTGTTGATCATTACACCTATGTGATCATGGGTGATGGCTGCAACATGGAGGGGATTTCTGGTGAAGCTTGTTCTCTAGCTGGACACTGGGGCTTAGGCAAATTAATCGCTTTCTACGATGACAACCATATTTCTATTGATGGTCATACCGACATCTCCTTTACCGAAGATGTATCCAAACGCTTTGAAGCCTACGGTTGGCACGTTCAACACGTTGCCGATGGTAACACTGACTTAGAAGGGATCGCCGCAGCCATCCAAAAAGCCAAAGAAGTCACTGACAAACCCTCGCTGATCAAAGTGACGACTATTATTGGCTACGGTTCTCCGAATAAAGCTGATACCCACGATGTTCACGGCGCTGCTTTGGGTAAAGACGAAGTTAAAGCCACTCGCGAACATTTAGGCTGGGAATACCCCGAATTTGAAATTCCTGAAGACGCCCTCAATCATTTCCGCAAGGCGATTGATAAAGGGGCAAAGGCTGAACAGGAATGGAACAAAATCTTGGATCAATACAAATCCAAGTATCCCCAAGAAGCGGCAACCTTTGAACGGATGTTGAGTGGTAAACTTCCCGAAGGTTGGGCCGATGCACTGCCGAAATATACCCCCGAAAGCAAGGCTGATGCGACTCGTAACCAATCGGGTGCGACATTGAATGCGATCGCTAGTGTATTACCTGAATTAATCGGGGGTTCGGCTGATTTGGCCCCCTCCAACAAAACCCTCCTCAAAGGCTTAGGTGATTTCCAAAAAGGCAGCTACCAAAACCGCAACCTTCGCTTTGGTGTTCGTGAACATGGGATGGGTGCGATTTGTAATGGTATTGCCCGACATGGTTCGGGGTTAATTCCCTACGGCGCCACTTTCCTCGTCTTCACCGACTATATGCGGAACTCGATCCGTCTGTCGGCGTTGGCGGAAACGGGTGTAATTTGGGTGATGACTCACGATTCTATTGCTCTGGGTGAAGATGGCCCGACTCACCAACCCGTTGAACATATTACCTCTCTGCGGGCAATTCCTCAACTGATTGTAATTCGTCCGGCTGATGGAAATGAAACTTCTGGGGCTTATAAAGTTGCGGTAGAAAAGGCAAAATCAGCACATCCGATGTCAACGTTGTTAGCATTTTCTCGTCAGAATTTGCCGAATTTAGAAGGCAGTTCGATTGATATTGTGGCGAAAGGTGCCTATATCCTCAGCGATAACAGTGATGGCACGCCCGATATTATCTTGATTGGTACTGGTGGCGAAACTTATCAGTGTGTTGAAGCTGCTGTGAAACTCCGCGAAGAAGGCAAGAAAGTTCGGGTGGTTTCGATGCCTAGTTGGGAGTTGTTTGAAGAACAGGATGCGGCTTACAAAGAGTCTGTTTTCCCGAAAGCGGTTAAGAAGCGTTTGGCGGTGGAAGCCGGAATTAGCTTAGGTTGGAGCCGTTATGTAACCGATGAAGGCGCAACCATTAGTGTTGATACCTTTGGGGCGTCTGCTCCCGGTGAAGTGGTTCTCGAGAAGTTCGGCTTTACCGTTGACAACATTATCGCTCAGGCGAAGGCGTTGTTAGGTTAGAATCCCCCTAAATCCCCCTTAAAAAGGGGGACTTTCGACGCAAGGTTAAACGTTAAATCAAGTGGGCGTAATTGTCTACCTTATTAGAATTTTGAAGGCTCTCTAAATAATAGGGAGCCTTTTGATTTCTATTTCAGAGAACATCGGATGTTGCTACAACGCATAAGCTCTACTCTTTGAGATAAACGTTAATTTAGAAGCAAAATTTCAGTAATATTCATCGTGAATACTTGGACAAATCCTAGAATCTGACTGCTTTTATACTCACTGATTATTGATCATAGCTAACTATGAAGTTTTTACCCTATGAAAAATTTACGATTAGCACTCAAGAACCACTCTCCCAGGTGATTGAGAAACTAGAAACTAATATTGAAGCCCCAAAGGTATTTCGCTGGGTGTTTTCACGCAACCATGCTCCCTATGCAGGTACAATTTCTGACTCTGGATTTAAAATCTATCGGATTATCCACTACCGGAACTCATTCTTACCCGTTATTAGAGGAAAATTTGAGCCATCATCGGATGAAACCCTTATTCATATTACCATGCGGTTGCATCCTTTTATAATGAGTTTCTTGATTTTTTGGTTTTCAATCTTTTATAGCCTATCCCTCGCTGTCTTTTTGTCTGAGATTTTATCTGGAAATATACTGATTTTTGAAGCGTTGTTATTTTTAGGATTTCCGCTTGTCGTATTATTTATATTTGGGTGTGCATTTTGGTATGAAGCGAATCGTAGTCGGGAGGAATTAATTGAGATTATTGAGGGAAAATACTTTAAACAAAAAACTGTCAATAAAACTTACAATAAAAAATCAAAATATGGAGTTTGGCTAAGAGGCTTATTAATCCTAGTAGTCATCGGTAATATAATTGCTTACCTCGGTCTTTTTCCTTTGGTTCAACAAGAATCACAGCCTTTAGTTTTAGAGTCTTGTTCACAACTTTCTAATCAATCTCCCTATTGTAAACTTGCAGTTGCTTACACTTTAGAAGGATATCCCACAGAAGCCGATATTGCAATCAGTTCAGAGGGTAACATTTTAGTGAGTGGGGGAGAAGATAAAGCGATTAAAATCTGGGATTTGCAAACCGGAAAATTGAAAAAAACACTACAGAGTGACTCAGGTGTGATTAATACTTTAGCGATTTCTCCTGATGGAAAAACAATTGTCAGTGGGAGTGGCGATCGCATGATTCGCATCTGGAATATTACCTCAAATCAGCCTCCTCGGATGCTAAAAGGACATTCTCAAAATATTAGCCAAGTTGAGGTTTCATTGGATGGAAAGACTATTATGAGTCGTGATTATGAGGAGATTAAAGTCTGGGATTTTGAAACAGGTGAACTCAAAGCAACATTACCCAATTTACCATCCCGTGAGTTTAAGATGGGTGCGCTGGTGATTGAAGATAATACATCCTACTTTAATCCTCTGACACTAAGTTCAAAGGGGACTGCATTAGTTAAGTTTAAAAACAAAATCGTAGCCTGGAATCTAACAACAAATGAACAAATACCTCTTGAAAAAAAATGGTTTGAAAACTTGGATATTTACTCTGGACGCATCAGTTTAGATGGGAAAACTGTTGTGATGACTTCCTATAGCCAACCGAAAAATTATCTAAAAATATGGGATCTGAAAACAGGAAAACTTAAAACAGAGCAACAATTTTCTACTTCTTATATACAAAATGGACTTTCTTCTTATGTACAAAGGGGACTTTATGATATTGTTCTGACTCGCGATCGCATTATCGGGAGTACCAAAGATGAGGAACTTAAAGTGTGGAATCTGGAAACAGCCGAGTTAGAGGCAATTTTGGAACAAGAACAAATGAATCATTTAGTCGTTAGTTCTGATGGTAAAGTTATTGCTGGAATTACAGGTAATTTATACGATAAAAATACCAAAATTAAAGTGTTAAAGCGTCCATAAAACTTAATTTTGTTCAATGATTTTATGAAAATATTAGAACAGACTTCAACTCACCTCATTCTTAAAGACTCAGTAAAATCAGCTTGGGGAATCAGATTATTTTGCACACCTTTCCTAATTTTGGGATGTATCGGAATTTTTTTAGTGATTAGTGAACAAACTTTTCCAAGTTTCTTTATTGTTTTTTGTATTCTGATTGGTGTTCCCGGCGTTTTTCTCTCTACTGTAAAAACGGTTGTGTTAGATCAAACTCAAAATAAATTCAGCATCATTGTACAAAGATTGCTAGGAAGAACAAAACAAGATTATTCACTCAATGAAATTAGCGTCAGAATCAAGGAGACTCCTTTTAGAGTCACAACCCATTCTTCAATACTAACCCCGAAAAAAGAACCCATCTATGTTGTTGTTTTAGAAATGACTTCTAGTTCTAAAAAAATATACTTGTCTGGAAATTACAGTTTTACTCAAAATGAAGCGGTTAAAATTGCAAATCTAATTCGCACTTTTCTAAATAAATCTCGATAACATTCACAGATTATTTACCTAAAAAAACAAAATGAATTATCAAGGTTATATCGAATTAAATCACAATAATGATGATGCGTTTGAAGAACTCTTTAAGGCGGTGATTATAGAATTATTAAGCGATCAGACGAACTTAGCAATATGGCTGATGAACGAGATTGATTTTTCGTTGTTTAATACTCAAAAAATTGGAGCAGAATCTCCCTTTAAAGACAGTAATAGCATCCTCGCAGGTTCAGGTTTACTGATTAAAGTCGAACCCAATACTATCAATGAATTAATACAAACTTTCTCGACAGGTTATTTAACCTCTGAAGTTTTACATCTAGAAATAGAAGTTGAACATTCAGTTCAATTTGAAGCTTATGATCATTTTGAATGTATTTTTTTCGGAAATAAAATCTCCCTAGAATTGCTTGACGATCTCAAAATTCGTGGTGTCATTGATCATTATGAAATTTGTCAGGAAAAAAGTTAACAATCAGTTAAATTGTGGGATGAAATTAATCTCAGCTTATTCAATTTCACTTCACAACTGCATACTTTTGTAAGTTTTACAACAAAATTTTACAATTTGTTATCATAAACTCATCAACCAGGGTACAAGTTTAGAGGAAAATTGATATGCAATTACCAGTCACCGATAAACCAACTGTGAGTTCGATGACAACAACGGTGGGCGAATATCTCGTGAGTCAACTCAAAGCGGTTGGTGTACGTCACGTTTTTGGAGTTCCAGGCGATTATGTTCTCGACTTGATGGATGTTATCGTCGAGAGTTCGATAGAATTAGTCGGGACTTGTAACGAACTGAATGCAGGTTATGCGGCTGACGCCTACGCCCGCTTAAATGGAGTCAGTGCGTTGTGTGTCACCTATGGCGTTGGGGGGTTGAGTGTCGTCAACGCTTTGGCGGGTGCCTATGCAGAGGAAGTTCCTGTGATTGTCATTAGTGGGGCGCCGCGAACTTCCGCCAAAGGAAATAACCTGTTGATGCACCACACGACGGGAGACTACAACCTTCAACTTTCGATTTTAGAAAAAGTAACGATTGCGGCTGTGACGCTTACCAACGCCGAACAAGCCCCCGCCCAAATTGATCGAACAATTGCGGCTTGCTTACGCTACAAACGTCCTGTTTATATCGAAATTCCGGCAGATATGGTGGCTCAACCCTGTACGATGCCCTTGAGTTTTGAACGTCCGAATCCTGTGGTGAGTGATGTTCTCTCGCTTAATGAAGCGATCAACGAAGCAGTAGAATGGTTAGAAAACTCAGAACACCCTGTTATTTTAGCAGGAGTTGAGTTACATCGCTACGGCATCCAAAAGAAACTACATCAATTAGTTGAAATTACCGGATATCCGATTTCCAGTACATTGTTAGGAAAGTCGAGTATTTCGGAACTTCATCCTCAATTTATTGGGAATTATGTCGGGGCGTTGAGTCGAGATTATGTAAAAAATCGGGTTGAAACAGCCGATTGTATTTTGTGTTTGGGTGCGATTATGTCTGATACCAATTTAGGGGGTTATACGGCTCAACTCAAAGAAGGTCAGTTAATTAATGCTAATTCTCAAAAGGTTAAAATAAAGCATCATTATTATTCTCCGATTGATTTAGGAGATTTTATTGACGGTTTGATTGCTAAACTTTCTCGTAAATCTTCTGAGAGCCTAGATATCCAACCTGCGGCTGAATTATTATCTAAATCTTTTGAGGTTCAACCCGAACAGAAAATAACCAATGCTCGATTTTATGAGCGGATGAATCATTTTGTCGGGGATAATAGCACGGTGATTGCTGAAACAGGAGATGCGATTATTGCCACAATTGATTTATTGATTCATGCTGATACTCGGTTTATTGGACAGGCATTTTATATGTCAATTGGCTATTCTCTCCCGGCTTGTTTGGGTGCGGCGCTGGCTCGTCGTCAAAATCGAGTGATTCTGTTTATTGGGGATGGTTCGTTTCAAATGACTTGTCAGGAACTTTCAACTATTATTCGTTTGGGGTTAAATCCAATTATTTTCTTGATTAATAACGATGGTTATACGATTGAACGAATGATCCATGATGGTTCCTACAACGATATTCAACCCTGGAAATATCATCAACTTCCGCAAGTTTTTGGGGAGAGTCTCAGTTGTGAGGTGCAAACTGAAGGAGATTTAGAAAATGCTTTAGAAATGGCGGCTCAAAACCGGGATGAGTTGTGTTTTATTGAGGTTCATTTAGATCGATTTGATTGTTGTAAAACTTTGGCTCGCTTAACTCAAGCTGTTCGTCGGAACTAATTTGATTTAAAAATTTTGTTGTGGGTTGGGTTATACAAGGTAAAATCCAACTTTTTTGATGAATAAAAATTCATAAAAGTTGTTGAATATTCTCCGCAGGTAAGGGTTTAGAGAAATAATAACCTTGTCCGAGTGGACAGTTTAAATGTTGTAAAGTATTGAGTTGATCGGCGGTTTCTATTCCTTCTGCGATCGCATTAATATTAAGAGCATGAGCAAGTACAATAATTGTCCGAACAATTTCAAAGCTTTGAGGTTCTGAGTTCATTGTTTGAATAAAAGATATATCAAGTTTGAGATTATCAACTGAAAAACGATGGAGATAACTTAAAGAGGAATATCCAGTCCCAAAATCATCCAAAGATAAGCCAATTCCCAGAGATTTTAACTGAGAGATAGTGACAGCAACTTTCTTCGGTTCTTCGAGCAAAGCTGTTTCTGTCATTTCTATCTTCAGACATTTGCTTTCTAAACCTGTATCCTTTAAAAGTTTTGTAACTTGATCAACTAAATTAGCTTGAATAAACTGTTTGGCTGACAGGTTAACACTGATCACAAAAGGAGGGCGATTTTTACAGTTTTCATTCCAGTGATAAACTTGCTGACAAGCCTCTTGTATCACCTGCCAATCAAGTTGCATGATTAAGCCTGTTTCTTCAGCAATGGGGATAAAATCACCGGGAGTCAGGAGTCCACGTTCGGGATGATTCCAACGCACTAAAGCTTCAAAACCATAAATTACAGAGGTTTGAAGATTGACAATGGGTTGGTAATAAACTTGAAATTCTTTTCGGTCTAAGGCTCGTCTTAAATCGCTTTCTAATTTTTGAATGAATCGAACTTGTTCTCGCATGGTTTCGTTAAAGACTTCATAGCGTCCTCGCCCTAAAGTTTTAGCGCGATACATGGCAAGATCTGCATCTCGAATCAAATCATCAACTTGATTGTAACCAATTGAACTTAACACAATACCAATACTAACATTAGTAAAAACTTCATCTCCATTGATATCAATAGGCTTAATAATTTCATTACGAATTCGTTGGGCAATTTGACAAATTTCATGGAGATCATCTAAGTTTTCGATTAAAATTGCAAATTCGTCTCCACCCAATCGAGCGACTTCATCAATATTGCGGACGGATTGTATTAATTTATTCGCAATCACTTGTAGAAGTTGATCACCGACTTGATGACCTAAACTATCATTAATCACTTTAAATCGATCTAAATCCAGGAAGAATATCGCAAAAACAAAATCGGGATTAATCAGTCGATAACTATCTGCTTCCTGTAATTTTTGCATAAAGCCATGACGATTAAGCAAACCCGTTAAGGGATCATGAAAAGCTTGATATCGAAGCTTGTCTGTGGCGATTTTTTGATGAGTAATGTCTCTAAAAATTAATACAGATCCTTGAATTTCATTGTTAGAATTTACAATCGGTGCAATACTATCATCAATGGGAAATTCTTGGCTATTTCTTGAGATGAGCAAGGTCGGTTCGGTGAGCTTAATGCTATGACCTTGTTCTATTGTTTTTAAAATCAAGGGTTGTAGAGAATGACGGCTTTCCTCATGGATAAGATTAAAAATACTGGTAATATCTTGTCCAATTCCTGCTTGCAGGGACCAACCTGTGAGTTCTTCTGCAACGGGATTCATAAAGTTTACTTTACCCATTTTATCCGTTGCAATTACACCATCAGCAATGCTATCGAGAATGGTAGATAACCATTGAGATTGATCGCGTAATTGTTGTTCGATTTGATGTTTATAAAGCGCAATTTCAATTGTTGTTTTTAAATCCTGTTCATCAAACGGTTTAACAATATACCCATAAGGTTCAGTTAATTTAGCTCGCTCAAGTGTATTTTCATCCGCATGAGCAGTGATATAAATCACCGGGATATGATAATTATTTTTAATGATTTCTGCGGCTTCAATACCATCCATTTCCCCGGCTAACCGAATATCCATTAACACCAAATTGGGTTTAATTTCAGCAACTTTTTGAATCGCCAATTCTCCGGTATTGGTAATTTCGGGTGTCTGATAACCCATATCTTCTAATGTCGCTTGTAAATCTCGGGCAACCAATCTTTCATCTTCAACGACTAAAATAATAATTTTTTCATTCATGGTAATTGTTTCAAGCATGATTTTCAAAACATTAATTTGGTTTAAATTATTAATGAGTTTTTTGATTACATCTTAGACGAGATCTTATACAATTCTATCTTAAACTCAGTGCCATTGTCTTGATTAATTGTTAACTTTCCTTGCAGTTGTTCGGTTAAGTCTTGAACCAATTGTAGCCCCAATGTGTTGACATGATCTAGATTTAAGTTTGAAGGTAAGCCTTGGCCATTATCTCCAATCGTCAAAGTTAGATGTTGTTTGTTATCGAGTGTTGCTCGAATCCAGATTTTTCCGGATGTGTTTGACTCAAAAGCATATTTAAGAGAGTTGGAAATTAATTCACAAATAATTAATCCGCAAGGGGTTAAGATATCAAAGTCTAAGAAAATATCTTGATCAATATCTATTTCCAGAGAAATATGAGAGGTATTGACTGTGTAGGTTCTCAGCAGGGTTTTGGTTAAATCTTGAATATAATCGTCAAATCTAATCCGACGAAAATCATCAGACTGATAGAGTTTTTCATGGATTAATGCCATTGACTTGACTCGATTTTGACTGTCTTTAAATTTAGCTTTAATCACCGGATCTTCAACAAAACGAGATTGTAATCTCAGTAAACTACAAATAACTTGTAAATTATTTTTAACTCGATGATGAATTTCTTTGAGTAAAGTTTCTTGCTGCTTCAGTTTTTCGACTTTTTTACGATCGCTAATATCCCGCCCCACTGACTGATATTCGACGATTTGACCTGCATCATTAAAAATCCCTCGATTAATCCACTGCATCCAACGCACTTCGTCTTCAACCCTAACTCGATGCTCAACCATTTGTACAGGGTTTTCTAAACAAATTGACTGAAGACATCGATCAACTTTTTCTTGATCATCAGGAAAAATTACAGGTTCATAAGAATAACCAATGAGTTCTTCAAGCGATTTGTTAAAATATCGACAGTAGGCTTTATTCACAAAGGTTACAGTCCCATCAAATTGAAAGCGAGTAATCAGTTCGGTTTGATCTTCGATAATCGCGCGATAACGTTGTTCACTTTGTCGTAATGCGATTTCTACTTTAAAACGTTCTGCTATTTCTTGTTGTAACTTTCGGTTTGCTTCTTCGAGTTGAGTTGGACTTTTGAGCGCTAAAGCTTTAGGAATAAGCGGAACTAATACTATCGCTGTGTAACAAGAAACCACTGCGGTAACTAATTTAATCCAACCGGATACCCAATAATCAGGATGCCAAAGTGTCCAAATCCCCATCAAGTGAGTTGTTCCACAGGAAATAATAAATCCTGCAAACAGAATAAAAATCCCAGCATAGGGTAAATCAACCCGTTTACGAACAAAGTAGAATATAGTGATGGGAATTGAATAGTAAGAGAGTGCTGTTAAAGCGTCAGAAGCAATATGTAGAGTCACTAGGTTGGACTTCCACAAATAGCAATGTCCGTGAGGGATAAAGGCAATTGAGGCTATAACGGCGGACAGATATGAGGACATCTCTGTTCTCCTGTTTTAATCTTCTAAGGGTATCAAGATTCTTTTATTGTAGATTAATTATCAATTATTAATTACCAATCTTCCCTGTCCCCTGTCCTCTACCCCTTATTTATATAAAACAAAAAATAGGATAGGTTCAACTCAAAATAAAATTTGAATTACCTATCCCAAAATAGTTTTTAAGGTGAAAAATTAATTAATATTGTGGAACTGAAGAATCAACTTCTTGACTCCAAGCAGTAATTCCACCTTTGACATTAATTCCTTCAATTCCCGCTTGTTTGAGAATGCCTAACGCCTTAGCTGATCGTCCACCCATTTTACAATGAGCAATTAAACGATGACCGTTAAGCAATTCTTTGACCTTCTCAACACCAACACCCCGCTCTATATCAGGTAATGGTATTAATACCGCACCCGGAATTTTAGCGATTTCATATTCATTAGGGTTACGGACATCAACAAGTACAAAATCATCCGCCCCACTATCAAGCAGTTGCTTCAACTCCTGAACCGTCATCTCAGGAATTTCCATTTGTTTCTTGGCCTCCTCCGCTTTGGCTTGGGGAATACCGCAAAACTGTTCGTAGTCGATCAGCTTTTCGATTACAGGCCGAACCGGGTTGGGTCGCAACTTCAACTCGCGGAATGTCATATCCAGGGAATTGTAAAGCAACAACCGACCACTCAAAGTCTGACCTTTACCCAAGATAATTTTAACCGTTTCTGTTGCCTGAATCACACCAATTAATCCCGGCAAAATTCCCAGGACTCCACCTTCGGCGCAGGATGGCACCATTCCAGGGGGTGGGGGTTCGGGATAAAGATCGCGGTAGTTCGGGCCACCTTCGTAGTTAAACACCGTTGCTTGACCCTCGAACCGGAAAATCGAACCGTAGACATTGGGTTTATTCAACAACACACAGGCGTCATTGACCAGATAGCGCGTCGGAAAGTTATCTGTCCCATCGACAATCACATCGTAAGGTTCGAGAAGTTTGAGGGCGTTTTCTGAACTCAGACGGGTGTTGTGTAGGTCTACTTGACAAAGGGGATTAATTTCAAGAATCCGATTTTTCGCTGACTCAATCTTTGGTTTTCCCACCCAAGATGTGCCATGAATGACCTGACGCTGGAGGTTAGAACTGTCTACGATATCAAAATCGACAATACCAATGCGTCCAATACCTGCGGCCGCCAGATACAACAGCAGGGGCGAACCGAGTCCACCAGTACCAATACACAGCACGCTGGCAGCTTTGAGGCGTTTCTGTCCTTCTAAGCCGACTTCTGGTAAAATCAGGTGGCGCGAATACCGTTCGTATTCTTCTTTGTTGAGTTGGATTTGATCCAAATTTGGATTAAGCATGATAATTCCAAGAAGGAAAATGACCGCTTTGTTGCTAGGATATCTTGCATCCCAACACTATAGGGTTAGTCAAAGATTAATATCATAAACCAACTGAGGACGAATTGACTGAGGTGCTGATCATTTCTTCAGCCTGAAACTGGTGATTCTCATCTAAGCACCAATTCAGAACATCCGTGGCTTTTCCCTGTTTGACTGAAACAATGATATAGGAATATTGTGACCAAGCGCAAACCCGATCAAACTCCGAAGGAATGGCGCCATGATCGGGGTGGGAGTGATAAATGCCGATAATGGTCAGATCTCGTGAACGTCCTTGTTTTTGGGCAGAGATGAACAGTTGGGGATCAATGGTGTAGCGTCGTTCTTGAGTGGTGACGGGTTGATCGGCTGTTTCCATTTCTGCAAAGATTTCGACAGACTCATCACTCCAAGCATTTTCTGCGGGGATCAGTTCTACAACGGTTTTGTCAGAATTAGCCGCAATTTTTCCCAAGATTAAACCACAACACTCACGGGGATAGCATTGTTGAGCATTTTGGCAGATCTGATCAAGATGTTGGGTCGAAATCGTTAATACAGACAAGGGATTGTGGATCAAATATTGAAGGATTTTTTGACTAAGCATAGCATACTAATCGCTCTCCAGAAAAGTGGTTACTCCGGCGACCCTAGCTGCAAATCAGAAAGCGGGTAGAAAATAGAGATTAAAAATGATCTAAGATTTTCACTCAAAATAAGATTTCTTTAAATAATTGTTAACAAAATAAAAAATTCGCTTCCCAAAAAAATCTTTAAATCGAGCCAATATTCAGCACTTCGTATTGAATGATACTGAAACCGGAAAGGATTTTTTAAATGATTAGAGTTATTGAAAAAAATATGGGAATTCCTGTCATTGATTTCAACTCAAATGTTTATGACTCAGACTCTAACCTTCAGTGAAACAACCATCCATTGGTTACGGGCAAATGGTTACAATCCTGTCCATCTCGATAACAAGGGTGAAAATGGCGATAGTGCATTGATGAAAGCCACTCGACAGAAAGAGTTAGCAGTTGTTAAAGAACTGATAGATCACGATGCCGATCTGAATTTGAAAAATGATGACGGAAACAATGCGTTATGGTACGCTTGTTTTGGAAATGATTATACTATAGTCGATTTATTAATCAATTCTGGAATTAACATTAACAATCAAAATGATATTGGAGCCACTGTATTGATGTATGCTGCTTCAGCAGGGAAAGAAGACATGGTTGATCTTCTTCTGAGTCATCATGCTGATCCAGAACTCAAAAATTTAGATGATTTTAAAGCGATTGATTTTTCAAGTACCGTAGAAGTTTTGAGGATACTGAAGAATGCAAAAAGCTAAGAACTCAGGAAAATGCGATCGTTCACAAGCCCAGTCCTTGTATTTAGGGGTTGAAACCAGAGAAAAAGAAATAGTTAAGATTCATCGTTTTCATCAAACTTGGAAAAAACCTCCATTTTATTATGAACCCAAAAAATTATTAGAAGTCGTTTTTAAGCGACGAACAGCCCAAGTTTAAAACAGCAATCAATAAGTTCAGTAAAATTGGGCTGACAATGAAGAAACACCTGCGTTTCTGAATATCGAGAAAGATTGCTAGATGTCTTGACAATGGTACATTCTTAAAATCAGGAGAACACAATGACAACCACACGTGAAGATCTTTACTACAATCTGATCGATGAATTAATGAAATGTCCAAATGGTCAAGAACCAGAAGTTTTATCTAACCATGAGGATTTATTAGATGAAGGTTTTGTTAAAAGTTTAATGAAGGTTGCTACCATGATGGCACATGAGAATAATCAAGATGGTGCCAAGTTTTTAATTCATGTTGCTCGTGAACTATCTAAAGCTTTGGGTTTGTATCCTGAACTTTCTAAACCTTCTCCAACTGCCTCTGAAAGCTAATTATGGAGTGAAAAAATGGTTACTCAGTTAGATGCTAAAAAACTCGCTGTCAATTTTTTGGGAGATGACTTTGAACTTGCCGATGAAGAACGAGAATGGCTCAGTGTTATCGATAGCCGTTTAATCAATGAAGGTTGGTATATTGTAGAAGTGGGAGTCGAAGGATTACCTGATAAATGGGTGGTTCAAGTCTATGAAAATGGAGAGTGTGACCCCTGCTATACCTTTATATCACCGATTTTGGCTACAGAGATTACCACGGATTTAGAAGAAATTCCTGAAGGAATTGCTATGGCAATTGAATCCGAACGAGCGGGTCGTATCATTGAAAAGGTTCATTAAAGATTGATTAGATGAACTAGCTTTTTGGCTAACTATTCTATTTTAATTTAGAATCTCTGTTGAGAACTAAATCTTGATCAGTCAGTCTCACCCGTTTGAGTCTGGCTGATTATTTTTCTTGGGGTTTTGACTCTGTTTTTGTCTAAGGACTAATATTCCCCAAAAAATAACGTCAGGAATTTCAAGAATTTGAGTATAAACAGAGGGAAAATGCTCTTGTAGATAGGTGATTAAAATATGAGCATCACCTCCCGTTAAGACAATTTGACTCTCCGGGAAATCTTGACACCAAGCTTCGATAAAATCTCGAATTCCAGCTAATAGCGTGTAAACTGTACCACTGTGAATAGCTTCCTGTGTTTCTATCGCCCAACGTTGGGGAAGGTGTTGAGGTTTAGACATCTGAGGTAAAGCCGCAGTTTTGTTTGCTAAAGCTGAAAATTGTAGCCCTAAACCGGGTAAAATAGCCCCACCTACTAGACTCTGATCGCGATCGCATCCAGTAAAGGTTAAAGCCGTACCCGCATCAATTACCAAGACAGGAAAACCGAGTTGTGTCCCCGCTCCCAATACCGCTAAAGCCCGATCAATTCCTAACGTTGAATAGAGATTTTTTAATGGTATTTGTTCTAAGGTAATCACCTCAACATTGGGGTATTGTTGCCAAAGTTTTGTCTGTTTAGGAACTACAGAAGCTAATCTAATCGGAACTATATCTAAAAAATTATCTTGATAGTTCTCAAAATATGAATATTCTGTATTCCAAGTCTCTAAAAGTTTTAAATCCTCAAACTTTGCCCAATGTAGCCGAGAATTTCCAATCATTAACCCCAACCAAAACGGATTTTGATTATCATATTTATCCATGATAAAATTAAACTCTATAACTCGCGTTCATCGCTTCTATCTGGAGAACACCAGGAAGCTAATAACTCTATTGTAGCAACCTGCATTAATTGGGTAATTTGGTGAGAATTACATCCATATTGATTGATCAGTAATTGTTCCGCTTGATGTTTAGCATCTTCAATAGAGGTACCAAACACAATCACTTCTTCATCCGTGTATCCAGTCATACTATCAACCGGGATCACACAGCTATAAACGGGTTCATCCTGTCGAGGTTGTTGGACCATTCGTATTTCCTCAATCAATCGTTAATCATTTCCTAGCTATACTACACTATATTTATACTGCAATTCTCTGACTACAGTAATTTTATCCTATATTTGTTTGTCCGATATGTTTACTCCTCAAATTCAGTCACTCAAGACACTCATTCGTCAGACTTTCAGTCAAGTTTCCTTACGAACACTGTTAACGATTCCCTTTTTAGTGCAAATGTTAGGAATTGTCGGACTGACAGGATATCTTTCTTGGAAAAACGGAGAAAAAGCAGTTGATCAACTGGTCATGCAGTTGCAATATGAAGTTAGTAATCGCATTGAACAAAAGCTTTATTCTTTTCTAGAAACACCTAAATTAGTAACTGAAATCAATCAAAAATCTGTTGAGACTGGAGAGTTAGACTTACAAAATACTTTAGAACTACAGCGTCATCTTTGGCAACACATACAAATATTTGATCAAATAAACTTTATTCAGTTTGGAACTTCCCAGGGAAACTATATCGGTATTTCTAGTCATCAAGAACCGATTTTAAGGATAGATCTTAAAAATGAAACGACTAATGAATTGATCTTAACTTATCAATTAGATAATCAGGGAAACAGAGAAAAACGATTACAATCATCAAATATTCCCTATGATCCGAGAATTCGTCCTTGGTATAAAGCCGCAATTCAAGCTAATCAACCGACTTGGGTAGATCTCTACAATTGGTTTGATAATGCAGGTGTAAGCTTAACATTTGTACGTCCAATTCGGAATAATCAAAATCAAATTATTAGCGTTACAGGCGCAGATATTAGTTTTCAAGAGTTTAATAAATTTCTTCGTAAACAAAAGATTGGTCAATCAGGACAAATATTTATTATTGATCGTCAGGGATTTTTAATTGCGTCTTCAACATTGGAAACTGTGTTTAAAATTCAAGATAACCAAGCAATACAAATCAAAGCAGTGAATAGTGGAGATCCTTTAATTACCGCTACAGTTGAACATTTATTTAAAAAATTTGATGATCTCAATCGGATTAAAAAGTTAGAGGATATTCAGTTTATTAACAAAGGAAAAGAAGAATTTCTACAAGTTCTTCCCTTTAAAGATGAATTTGGCTTGGATTGGTTAATTGTTGTTGTCGTTCCAGAAGCAGATTTTATGGAACAAATTTATGCCAATACTCGCACGACAATTTCACTCTGTTTGGGTGCTTTAGCGATTGTAATTATTATCGGAATTATTACCAGTAATCAACTGACTCACCCGATTGTTCAACTCAGTAAAGCCGCCAAAGCATTATCAAGTGGAGACTGGAATCAAACCCTGAAAAACAATCCAATTAAAGAATTTAATGTTTTAGCGAATGCTTTTAATCAGATGAGTCAAAAATTGCAAAATTCCTATCAGCAACTTGAACAATATTCTCAAGGTTTAGAACAAAAAGTAACTGAACGGACTCAAGAACTCCAACAGTCTCAACAAAAATTTTCAATTGCTTTTCAGAATACACCGAATCCAATTATTATCAATCGGATGAGTGATCATAGTTATTTTGATGTCAATGAAAGCTTCTGTCAGTTAACAGGTTATACTCACGAAGAAATACTCGGTAAAACTTCTTTGGATCTGAATCTTTGGGTGAATCTAAAAGATTATGAGCAATTTTATCAAACGTTAATCACAGAGGGAAAACTTCGCAACTATGAATTCAATTATCGAACTAAATCTGGAAAAATTAGAACCGCATTATTATCAGCAGATTTAATTGAAATTAACAGCGAACAATATCTTCTTTCTAGCAGTAATGATATCACGGAGCGCAAACAAGTTGAAAATCAACTCCAAACTCAAAACATCGAGTTAGAAATTGCTCGAAAAAATGCCGACGCAGCAAACCAAGCCAAAAGCACATTTCTAGCCAATATGAGTCACGAACTAAGAACACCTTTAAATGCTATTTTAGGCTTTAGTCAACTGATGGCTCAGAATCCCATTTTTGTGTCTGCTTCTAAAGAATTAGAAATTATTAACCGCAGCGGTGAACATCTCCTTAGTTTAATTAATGATATACTTGATTTATCTAAAATTGAAGTCGGAAAAGTTGTTCTAGAAGAAAAGCCTTTTGACTTTTATATTTTACTTGATACGTTAGAAGAAATGCTTAAAATGCGGGCAAATGCTAAAGGAATTCAGTTAATCTCTGAACGTGATCAGATTCCCCAATATATTAAAACAGATGAAAATAAATTACGACAAGTTTTAATTAACCTGATCGGAAACGCAATAAAATTTACTAATCAAGGAAGCATTACCCTACGAGTTGATAGCCATTCACCGGATGTTAATTCGCTTACTCCTAACTCACCTGTCCAACTTTTTTTTGAAGTTGAAGATACAGGAGCCGGAATTTCAACCGAAGAAATTGATCAGTTATTTGATGCCTTTGTACAAACCTCTGCTGGAAAACAATCTCAACAAGGGACAGGTTTAGGTTTATCTATTAGTCGCAAATTTGTTCAGTTAATGGGAGGCAAAATTTCTGTTAAAAGTCAGTTAGGTAAAGGAAGTCTATTTCAATTTAATATTCAAGCAACAACCGTTAAAGCAGATGAAGTTATTAGCCCCAAACCTCAAAAAAAAGTAATTTCTCTTGCACCTAACCAACCTCAGTATCGAATTTTAGTCGTTGATGAAATTCCCGAAAATCGCTTATTAGTCAGTCAACTTTTAACCCCTTTAGGATTTGTCATTTTTGAGGCTGAAAATGGTTTAGAAGCAATCACCCAATGGGAACATCATTCCCCTGATTTAATCTGGATGGATATCCGAATGCCTGTGATGGATGGTTATCAAGCAACCCAACAGATTAAAGCTAAACCCGCAGGTAAAAATACCATTATTATTGCTTTAACAGCGAGTGCTTTATCCCAAGATGAACAAGCCATATTGGATGCTGGATGTGATGATATTCTTCATAAACCCTTTCAAGCCATAGAACTTCTAGAAAAAATCGCTACTCATTTAGGGGTTCGCTACATTTATGAAACGCCTAATATTCTCTCTCAGTCGTCTGTTTCTGCGTCTGAACTCACACCCGAAACTTTAAGCATTATGCCTCTAGAATGGCTTGAAAAATTCCATCAAGCTGCTATTCGGGGTGATGATGCTTGGATGAATGATCTGATCACTCAAATTCCTGAATCCCAGGCTGAACTCGCCGCAACTTTAACTTCAATAATTGAAGATTTTCGCTTTGATAAAATTACGGCGATCACTGAACAATTAGTCTAAATCCTTCAGTTTAGATTTTTCCTAAAAATTCAGTTCTTGCAACATCCAAAGTCCAGCAAAAGATTCCGTATTGGGATCAGACTGCACCGCTAAAAAGTGAACATTTTTTGCCTGTCGTTTGGCTTCTTCAAACTGTTCAGCCTCTGCTTGAGTACCCGCATCCGTTAAATTCGCTAAAATCCAACTATCATTTTCTCCAGTTTCCAACAACAAACTGGGACGATCACCTTTATTAACTCGTAAAAAAGCTAATTCTAAACCTGACATCCAAGCTGCTAACGGCGTCGCCCGTGAAGAAAACACAATTAAACCCGGAATTTGAGTTTCTCCACTTAAACCCAGCATCGGCAAACCAAACGCTTCACCAAATCCAATATTCCATTCAGACATCTCTTCAAAAGCACTCGCTTCTAAACTTACAAATGCCCATTGATCTCCCTGCAAAGCATCCGGTAAACGCTGGGGTGGAGAGGATGCAAACTGCACAGAAGGATTTGCGGTTTCCTGATAGTTTGGTAAAGTGGGATAGACGTTTTCTATGCGTTCATCCAACCATTGAAACAACGCATAAGTTCGACGACTCGCCGTAACTGGAATTGCCAATTCTTTACAGGCTTTGAGGATCATATTTGCCATCGGACGTCGAAAAAAACGAATCCGTTGCGGCGTTTCATCCGCTTCTTTTATTGCAGCTTGAATTGCTCCCTGCAACCAAATTGAATTCACATCCGTACTCGGGCAAAATTGAGTATAGCGAAATAATGATTCAGCGCGATCGCCGATTTCTAAGGGAGTCTGGCAAATTAAAACTTCCCAAACCTTTTTACCTTCTTCATCGCGCAGTGGACGACTATAAAAGTCCAGTTCCCAAATCGTTCCCATTTTGGCTTTGCTTGCTTGCGATCAGACTACCTGAGTCATTATATCGGTCTTCGTTACCCTGGGTTTCCCAAGAATGGGTTTTTGTATGGGCAGATCGCTGCGATCGGGCATCAAACAGCACCTCGGCACCCCCACCCCAGATAATATTAAGAAAATCAAACACAAGATTCGATTGGTGATCCGGTCGGATAAAATTAGCCCGTGAGAAGTTATTTCTCAATCTTGAAAATTAGATTAAAAAATCAAACTTGACTCATGAAGGATTTATATTCGATTAATCCGGACTACTTAAAACATCTTCTCATTCGTACACCCCTTGAGAAGCCTTTGAAGAATATAAAAACGGTGTTGAGTCGCAGAAAACGCAGTAAACATCCAGAACTCCATGAGATTCATATCGAATCCCAAAGAGTTGAAAAGTTTATGGAGCGTATATTAAATAAATCATCCAACTGTATCGATATCGGATGCCATCTCGGTTCAATGCTGAGTGAAATTATGCGGCTTTCGCCCCAGGGAAAACACATGGCTTTTGAGCCAGTTCCCTATAAAGCCCGTTGGCTCAAACAGAAATTTCCTGAAATTGAAATCAAAGAAATAGGATTAAGCGATACACCGGGCGAAGCTACTTTTTATATAAATACCTCTCGCTCGGGTTTTAGCGGACTTCGCCAGCACAACTCTAAAAAGGACGAAAACATTGAGAAAATAACGATTCGCTGCGAAACCCTCGATAAGGTTTTAAGTCCAGAGCATCGAGTAGATTTTCTCAAAATTGACGTGGAAGGAGGGGAGTTAGCAGTGCTTCGGGGTGCTGTTAATACATTAGTTCGTCATCGTCCCATTTTGCTTTTCGAGTGTACTCGTTCGGGACTCTCTTCTTTTGGCTTTACTGCCGATCAAATTTTCGATTTCCTAACCGGAGAAAATTCTTATTCTATCTTCTTGATTAAAGATTTTCTTGCCGACAACAAACCCTTGAACTTTGAACAATTTAATAGGGCTTTACAGTATCCATTTCAAGCTTTCAACTTTATTGCCCAAGCAAGTTAAAGAATGGGTTTTAATGTCAGGAACTCCACCGTTAAACGGGCGCGTTCGGGGGAGTTTCTGGGGAATTTACAACGGTTGGGGGATGGGTGCGGGGACGGGTTGGGGTATCGGTGCGGGGACGGGTTGAGGTGCGGGTGCGGGAACCGGTTGGGGTGGTGGTGCGGGAACGGGTTGGGGCATGGATGCGTTAATGGGCAGAGGTTTGGGTGTTTGGATATTTTGAATTGTTGGAATGAAAGTTGGAATGAAACTAATCATTCTGCTTTAAATATAAATCAGGTTGTCAACAAAATTAGATTCTTTATTTTAGGGATTAATAGTTACTTTTATCTTGAAGATGACTCGAAAAAACCTGTTCTAATAACCAACTGGGATAAGCATTAGAATTAACAATATCAAAGGCTGTTTCAGGATAACTTTTAATCATTTTACTCACAACTTCTTGAAAATGAGTTCTTCCTAATGTCTGAGTTTCTTCCATCTCAAACCCTAAACTCCACCAAGATTGATATTGATCAAATGTAAGTTGAGTCAGTTCACATTCAACATCTTGATAATAACGTTGTCTTCGCTTTTTTCCAATTTTGACAATCGGTTGGTCGCCTGTTCCTAATAGTTGAATTAAATTTTCAGAAATAGAGTCTTGATAACTCCATTTTAACCACCGTTCAACACGACCTTGCCAATTACTATCTTGAAAAGAATCGATTTCCAGTTGAGTTTGACGCCATTTTAATTCTAATTTTCCTTCACGTAACTTTAAATTAAGGCATTCACACCCTGGCGTATAAAAATATTGATCTTCACGCTCCTCTACACCTCTGGAAAGTTCACCCGGACAAGCCGTTGTAAACCATTTTTCGATCACTTGTGGAATTTTACCCGATTCAAACCAACGAACCTCCAGCGTTAGAAGCGTTTGCATTCTCTTTCTCTCTCAAACAATTCAATTGATTAGTATACAAAAACAGTACCATCTTCTTGAATCCGAATTGTTTTTTCACTTCCCGTTAAATTACCTTCTTCTTGCAATTTAAACTGAACTTCTCCATTCTCTGCCATCATATCTTGAATGTCAATCAACCCTGCATCTTCTCGTAAAACGGTAATGGTTACGGGTAAAGGTAGATTCAACAACTCTGTTTCATTTCCTTCGTAGAGTAATCGGTCATCCGTATGTCCGATGACTTGATAAGTAACCCCAGCATTGGTATCATTATTTAGACTCACATCAACAGTGCGCCCATTGATATCAATATTACCCATTGTTCTCATTTGACGAGTAGGCATAGGCGGTTGAATCACACCGACTTGACCCGGACGGTTATATTGTCGATTATATTGTCGAGTGTTAGTATTCATCTCCCTCTGGCTAGTATTGGTTTCTGTCTCTAATTCTTCCTTGACCCCAACTTCCCGAGTATAATCGTTGTCAGGACATCCAGGCGGAACCCTAACCATGCTATTCAAAGGTTCTTGATAAAAGTCATCAAAGCAATACTCTAAATCTGTAGTAGGTTGAGCTGAAGCCACTTTGGGAACAAAAGGTAATCCTAATAGTAAACTTCCACAGATTGCACCGAGTAGCTTGGTCTTTTTAAGATTTTGTAATTGTTCGTGGATCATAAATCCTCCTGATCTTGTACTTTTCATTCACCGTGAATTCACAATTTTTTTGATGAAATCACTTTAAACGCTATACTTATATAATAGAAATATTCAGTGAGTGATATCATCTCCTTTAAGAGAGAGTTTGTTCATCTGAATCTGATTTGTCTAATACGCAAGTCATAGTTCTCTCGGAGCAAACAACTGTCTCTTGGTAGATTTTAAGAGTTGATATAAAATTGAGGTGGAGTTGATATGAGTAAAAATGACAGTGGCGGACGCAAAATTATTACCGATAATCGTAAAGCCCGCTATCTCTATGAATTGTTAGAGACTTACCAAGCTGGAATAGAGCTTCAAGGAACAGAAGTTAAATCAATTCGAGCAGGGCGAGTCAATATGCAGGATGGTTATGCGTTAGTTCGCAATAGAGAAGCATGGCTGATTAATGTTCATATTTCACCCTACGAAACCAGTGCTTATTTTAATCACGAACCTCGCCGCACTCGCAAGTTATTGCTGCATCGAAAAGAAATTAACAAGCTAATCGGTTTAGTCGAACAAAAAGGATTAACGTTAGTTCCGACTAAAATGTACTTTAAAAACGGATTAGTTAAAGTCGAGATTGCGGTAGGACGTGGTAAAAAACTGCACGACAAACGAGACACGATGAAAAAGCGGGATGACCAACGCCAAATGGAACGAGCCATGAAACAATATTAAAACAGTTGGATGGGTTATCAGATCACTAACCCATCACAGACTCATAAATTTCAGATTATCTTAATCATTTGCTTCTCCCGTTTTGTGATAAAAAATAAGATTAGCTATAAATCTGCACGTCTTCGGAGAAGTACAAACAATGAACCCAGAAAACGCTACAAATACAATGCGAGTTGAACGGGATAGTATGGGAGAAATCGAAGTTTCTGCAACTCGTTACTGGGGAGCGCAAACACAGCGATCGCTTCGTTATTTTTCGATAGGAAATGATTATATTTCGCCCGAAGTTATTCAGGCGTTTTGTATTCTCAAAAAAGCGGCAGCGTTAACCAATCAAGAGTTAGGTAAACTTCCTGAAGACAAAGCAAAATTGATCGTACAAGCAGCGGGCGAAATTATCGCCGGAAAGTTAGATGGGAATTTTCCACTCCGGGTTTGGATGACAGGAAGCGGAACTCAATGCAACATGAATGTTAACGAAGTGATTGCCAATCGTGCGATTGAAATTGCCGGGGGAACAATGGGAAGTAAAACCCCAATTCATCCCAATGATCATGTCAATATGTCACAATCTTCTAACGATACTTTTCCCACCGCAATGCACATCGCCGCCGCCATTGCTATTCATCAACGACTGATTCCCAAAGTCCAAAAAATGCGAGATGCACTGCAAGCAAAATCATCAGAATTTGCCGAAATTGTCAAAATTGGTCGGACTCATTTACAAGATGCTGTTCCGCTCACGTTAGGACAAGAATTTTCTGGTTATGTGGCACAACTAGATGCCAATTTAAAGCGAATTGAGAGTATTTTACCCGATTTATACGAATTAGCAATTGGGGGAACCGCCGTCGGAACAGGATTAAATGCCGGGAAAGGATTTGCCGAAAAAGTAGCTCTATCTATTAGTGAAATCACCCAATTACCCTTTGTTTCTGCACCCAATAAATTTGCAGCAATGGCAGCCCATGATGCAATTGTGATGGCGAGTGGAGCGTTAAAAACCTTAGCCTGTTCAATGATGAAAATTGCCAATGATATTCGTTTTTTGGGGAGTGGCCCCCGTTGTGGTTTGGGAGAATTAATCTTACCCGAAAATGAACCCGGTTCCTCAATTATGCCGGGAAAAGTTAACCCGACTCAATGCGAAGCGATGACAATGGTAGCCGCTCAAGTGATCGGATATGATACAGCGATTGGAATTGCCGGATCTCAAGGACATTTTGAATTAAATGTCTTTAAACCCATGATGATATTTAATCTCATTCAATCTATTAATATTATAGCAGATAGTTGTAATAATTTCACCGATTTTTTGCTGGTTGATTTGCAAGCGAATATCGGAAAAATTAATCAATATGTCGAACAGTCGTTGATGTTAGTCACCGCACTCAGTCCCAAAATTGGCTATGATAAAGCTGCTGAAGTTGCTCATGTTGCCCATGAAAAAAATCTAACTTTAAAACAAGCTTGTTTAGAACTCGGTTATATTACAGCCGAAGAATTCGATCAAATTGTTGTTCCTCGTCAGATGGCTTATCCCGATGTTTAGTCTTTTCTAATCCAAGTCAGAATCCGAGAGAATAGATGTTTTAACCCGAGTAAAATTTTTTCGATATTGAGTATGAATATAGCCGCTACAACTAAAGCGGCTCCTTGAATCAGTTGTTTTTGAGTTTCCGAGAGTCGAACCTGAGCAAACCAAGTTTGAAAGATAAAATCTAATTTTCCCCCGACAATCGCAATCGCACCCCCGACAAACCATAAAGTTAACAAACCAATGAATAGAAAGATAATTTCAGAAATTGCTTCTTCCCTTCTTCCGGTAAAAATCTTCACTAACCACGGAATTGTCAGTAGAAACACCACAGCCCAAAACAAAAGAATTACTGAAGTAGACATAAGAGCATTATCAAAGTGTTAATTTTTAAGGATCTAATTTGCTTACCTAGTCTGTGACTCAAAATTTTGAGAAGACTTCATACAATTATTGATGCCATTCATTTTAGTGAGATTTCACTCCTGGCAATGAAGCCGAGAACAACTATAATAAAGTTGGAGCAATAATTTGAACAATTGGGGAAAAGTTGATGACAACAAAACCTAAAAAAGCAGAGTTCATTAACCTCGATGACACCAGAGTGGTAACTGACTATGGCATCAACTGATTTAATCTTTGATGAGGGTATACCCACCAAAAGCAATCGTCACTGCCTAGCGATGAACCTGTGAATTGATTCGTTGCATCAGCATGGGGCGATCGCAGGGACTTTTTTACAGGAGGTAATCTGTTCATCTATTAAAGCAGTGAACAAACTCGAAATCAGGATTTTTGAGAGCCTTATTTTTTCCTTGTACTCAATGTTGATAGCACGAAAAGATGCAACGAGCCGAACGACTCGCCACACAATTACAAGAATTAAGGAAAAATCCAGATAATATTTAATCCATTTATTGTTCTCTAGGATTATGTTTTTGCAAAGACAGATTTTGAGGTTTCGCTTTTTGTTTGACGGGATAAGATTTGAACTTTTCTAATGCTACGGTTGCAGCTTGCACAACAGTATAGCTAGAATCCCGTAACGCACGTTGTAAAAAGGGAATAACCTTTTCTGACTTAATTGCACCTAACGCTTTGACTGCATCTTGACGCACTTGAGGATTCGGATCTTGACTCAGTTTTGCTAACGTTGGAATCGCTTGTTGAATCTCAGTTCTTAAACCATTTGTAGAGGCAATTTTACCCAATGCGATCGCTAACTGTTCACGAACTTGATCATTTTGGTGTTGAGCATAATTTAAGAGTTGCGGCACCGTTGAAAGTAAACCCGAATCTCCCCAATGATTAATCGTTTCAATGATATAAGTATTAACCGCTTCATTAGTAGATGAAGACGAGGTTTGTACATTTGCAGACATCACCGCATCAGGCTCATTCTCAACTCTAATATTTTCCTCATTAGGGTTTTCCTCAACTGTTTCCTGTTCAACCTTTTCATCTGCGATCGTCATCTGTAGCATTGGTTCTTCGATCACCAATTCCGGTTGGGTTTCCACCGGAGGAACAGCCATTGATGACTGCGACTCTGGCGTGGTTTCGGGAGTTTCCTGCATCGAACGAACCAATTGATCCGTTCCGGTGCGAATACTGACTCGATACTCTTGTTCTAAACCCGCGATCGCATTTTGAACTTGACTTTCTTGAGTCGCTTCTAAATCCTGTCGTAACTGTTGAATTTCTGTTTGATGTTGTTGTTCAATAAATCCCATGCGACTTTGAATATCCGCTTGAGTGGTTTCGCTATCTTCATTCAGTTTTTTGAGTTGAGTTCCATACAAATTAATCGCTTCACCCATCCCTTGAACTTGAACCTTACTCACTTCTAATTTTTGGCTAACTTGTCCGAGTTTCGCTTCATAAGCCTTCAGAGATTGGTTGATTTGTTGAACTTCCTGTTCACTATCAACCAACTGTTGATTCACTTGTCCCAGTTGCGTTTCATACTGGGTGAGAGATTGATTCATCTCATCGAGTTCCACATCTCGGACTTGAATTTGTTCATTGAGTTGACGCTGTTCTGTCGTTAATCGATCTCGCCAAGATTCATTCGCCTCATTGAGTTTTTGCTGATAGTAGCGTTCAGTTTCTTCGCTTTGTTGTCTGAGTTCAGTTTCATACTCCAGTCGTAGAGATTCTACCGTTTCTTTAATCCGATTTTGATGTTCTTTCTCAAGCTGTTCAACTTGTTGGCGAATTTGGGTTTCATAGGCTCGTTTTTGCCTTTTTAACCGTTTATCCCACCACCAGAAACCAACCCCTAAGCCCGCAAAAGCCGCAGCGATTAACATAATAGCTAGGTTGAGAATTTCCATATCTGCCTCCCTGTTGACAATAAGTCATTATAATAATAATCTGGCGTTACTTTTGCATCAATTTATTCACTTAAACAGGTGAAGGCATAAACAGCAGTTCCATTGAAACCCCTGACTCTTGGGCAATTGGCTGGGTCTTTTCCTTTTCTTCTATCCGGGGATTGACAAGGTAGAAAAACTGTAATAAAATTTGGGCTTAGATACCATTCTCTGGGGTTGGGTCAACTCAAGCAGGATGAAGCTGTCTGAACAGGCAGAATAATCAGGAGACCCCAAACAATGAAAGATTCAAATCAGGGTGCGTCCCTACAGGCTTCACAGCAGCAAGCTTCCCTCAATCTTGCGCTTTTAGTTAGTTTGCTCGAAAAAGCGATCGCCGTCAAATCCCAGAGTTCAGAACTTCCTGACAATCCTCAACAACGGCCTCTATTTTACTACGATCAACACCGAAAACGATTGAGAATCTGCACCTCGGGAGTATTGTTGCGGCTATTTTCCCTCAAAGAATTTAAGTCACAAGACAGTAATTTTGTCAAGGATTTCGATCCGCCAGGATATGGCTTTGAGAGTCGCATTGGGGGTCAACTGAGCGAAGGAAATGAACAACAACTTCCCAACGGGGTTGATCGACTGCGAGAGAGCATTTTAGAAGCTTTAAAAAACGCACTTCCCCCTGATGTGAAGTTAGAAGATTTCCTCATTGATAATGTCAAAGAAGAGTTGGAAAACCTGGCGAAACGGGTTAGTGGTTATTTTCCCTCGGGAATCAGTCAGGCGAATTTAATTCCCCTAGCTTTTGACGATCGCAACCAATCTAAAAGCGATCGCGGTGTTGAAGTTGCGAAAATTATTTCCGCAGTAGAACGGATTGATAGTAGTAATTATTTTAAGCGAATGTGCGATGCGATCGCCGATGAACTCGAAACCAATCGAGATGCAGATGAAGATGAAATCGACGAAGCGATCGCTAGTTTAGAAGCCGAACATAACCGAGTTGAAAGTCAAATTAGACGCTTTCTTGAATTTTTAGAGGATGAGGCTTTATCGAGGGTTCGTTTAAATATTACCTTTAGAATTATGGAGGCGATCGCGAACAAAGCCAAAGACAGTAAAGACCAGAATAAACAACTTTTAGCAGAATATATTCAACGAATCAAGCACTTTGTTGAAATTGTCAAAAACCAAGGATTAACACTCGATCTCACCGCCAAATATGGAGCCATGGCGGAAATTAATTTTCTCGATTATATTCATAATACTAGATTCTTCTCTTGTCTGGCTGTTTGGCCGGAATGGGAAACCCAAATTTTTGAAAATAGACAAGCTAACTCCGAGTCAACCGATAATAATATTACTCGCGAAATTAGTTATCGTTTTCGGATCAATGGAAACAATCCAGAGCGAGGAAAATCAGCCTTTAAAGCCCGCTTAGAGAGAATCCAAGAAGATTTATCAGAAGCGGAGAATCTCTCTCACTATCGGCTCAGAAATTGCTTTTCGGAACTATTTTTTCTATCCGTTGTTGTTCCGAGTAATGACCGAAAATTAACTCAAAAAGAAATTGAAAGAGGACTGGAAAAACTAGTTGATAAAATCAAAGAAACTCAGAGACAAGAAATGGAGGGTTTTATTCAAGAACTGAGCAATCGTGATGACTCAATGAATAAAATAGCAGCAGCTTTAATTAGCATTCTCAAAAGCCAAGGGGAACAAATTATCTCCCAAGTTGACCGAGAAACAGCCACACAATTTATTGGTCTGAAAAAAGGAATTGTTAACTGGGACAGACTCGAAATTGCCGAAACCGGAACCCCTGATTTATTAGTGACATCAAACTCAGACACACAGGACAAAATTGCTTGGCTACAACAAATCGAAATCGATGAAAATCCGTCATTAATTCCCAATCTCCTGTTTTCAATTAAAGTAGAAACTGAATTATTAGAACGAAATTTGGTCATCAAAGACAAGGGACAATCTGTAAAGATTAAACGGTGTTTACCCGAAAAATTATTACAGGTGATTTTTGTTCCCTATGAATGGAAAGCCGAGGAAACAGAAAAAAAAGAGCAGAGTAAACCGGAAACAGCGAAGCAAAATCAACCCAAAAAATACAAACCTTGTCCAATTGCTATTAAAGCCCGTGACTGGGCTTTACCCAAAGCCATTCAAATTGAATACGAAACCCGAACATTACAGAGAAGCAATAAAAAGAAACAACAACAGGATGAAGCAAAGCAACGACATTCAGCAGCAGTAACCGCCTTTGCAGTTCTGATTTATACTTGTTTGTGGTGTATCGTCAAACAACTCAAAAACACCGAAAACTTATCCTTTACAACCTCAATTTTACGACTACAAGAAAGCCAAGAAAATGATGATCAAAGCGGCGAACAATATATCTATGCTGCGGCTCAAGCCCTGGAGTCCTTGTTAGCCCAAGATAATCCCACCCGAATGCAGGGGCTAGTCTTACAAAACCTGAAAAAGAAAAATGCAACCCATGTAAAAAAAGGAGTATTCACCGCCTTATTCAGTGCATTTCCCATTGCCATTTCTACTCCTGAAAAACCCTCCGTCTCCAAACTGGGTTTAATTTCCTATAAAAGCCGCCCCTGCGATGAAAGCCCAAAAAATCCCCAGAAAAATGATATAATTTTAAGTCAAAGCTACATCGCTACCGCTATCGAAAACCCCCTCGTTGGCTACGAACTCAAAGCCGAACGAATGCAATCTGATATTGTTTCTAGCGAAGAAGAACTCCGCGAACAACGACTCATTAAAGAAGAAGTCGCCTATCTAGAAAAACAAGGTTGTCAACATATTATTTTATTAGCTCATAGTTATCGGAGTCGTCGAATTAACAGAACAGCAGATTATAATACCCCTTTAGCGGATAAAAACTTTCTGCAAAAACTCTACCAAGATTTCCCCGATTTAACCATATATACCCTGCTGCGAGATGTCTTTCCCGGAACCAGAATGCGACAACGCCAGAAGAACAACGAAGCCGCTTTTGAAATTTTACGAGCCAGCGATCACACCTATTTTTCTGAGCAGATTAATGAAATGGGGTTACGCGATATTATTCCGGTTTATACCTTTGCAACCCTCCACGCCATTGACGAATCAAAAAGACCACAATCGGGATTTTGTGTTTATTTTATGCTCTCCGATTCTCGCATTAGTAATATTAATTGGACGGAAAAATCGCGTCAACATTTAATCGATCCCGAACAAAATTCTAGCGTTCATCCTTGCTTATTAACTGTACTGCGAGGACTCCATTTTATTGAAGCCGAACGGGGTATACAGAATCAACAATTTATTCCCGTTCTTGACCCCTTTGGTTGGATTTCTCCGAATACCACTGAAGCCGCAGGAGAAGCAAAAATTTTACACTCACGGCGTCAAGGAAAAGTCTTATTAAGTTATCCAGCGATACTGACTCGCATGGCTCAGGTACTTCGTCGGAGGACAACGCGATGAACAGTAATTTAGAACAAGCTTCAATTTGGGGACAAGTTTTTGAAATCGCCGTTCAACGGGGTGTCCTCGCTCATTTACTGCATAGTAAATTCTTAAACGAAGAACATCCCCAACTCGAACCTTGGCGAAATGTTAAAATTAGTCAACTCAGCAAACACCTAATTCAAGCTTTAAAAGAGACAAAAACTTTACCTGTTCACGATATTTATATTGAAGAATGGATTCAAGAATATTTACGCCATTTATTGGTTTTAGGGTACGGTTTAGGCTGGAGTAGCTTACGAGAATGTCTGAATCATTATAAACCCTCTCGCCGGATGAAATTAGAGGCGTTATGGTGTCCTTTGACGTTACCCGGAAAAACGGATAATAGAGATTTGGAACCCAAGAAAACGGCTGAAGAATTTCATCAAGCTTTTAACATTTCGGATTTTATTGATCAGTCTTTAGTCAAGCAAGGACAGCCAGGACGAGCGGACTTTTTACTCTGGCTATCTCCCACAGAAGAACAACTCAAAAAACGTCAATCCTCACAGGATTTTCTTCTCTGTTTTGAGTTTTCTTTTAATGCTCCTTTAGAATTAGAAGACTTTCGTTTAGAAACGGCTCATTGTCAAGAAATTAACCGTTATACTCGTTATCTAGATGCGAGAGGAAGTTTTTCGCGGATTTGTGCAGAAGTTCAAGGCGATCAACTGCAAGTTAGTTCTAAATTAGAAAAACATCTTTTTGTGTTTAGTGGGAAAGATAAACCCCTTTATAAATTATCTCAAGCGTCTTCCTATACGCATAAATTAGTTGATTTGCTGCAAAGGAAAAAGCGGTTACAAAACTCTTGTATGACTCGAGCAATGGCGATTACATCAAACGGGGTTGAAAGTTTATCGGCTAATTTTAATTCTGAGAATAATCCCCAAGTTCAGTTAATGAAATCTTTGGGTGAAGCTTATGAACATCTAATCAAACAGAAAAGTCCAGAAAATTTTAACGCTGAAATTAAAGTCGTTTTTAATAGACTTTTAAAGTCTCTCCCTCCTTCTTTAAAGAAGCAAGCGAAAAGTTATTTTAAGCAAACGCCCAGCTTTGAAAAAGATTTAAGCATGGATTTTAGTGAGCAGGTAGAAGACTTCTTTCAACCCATGCAAACCTTTGAAAAACAGCAGATTGTAGACGCCATTGAAGAAACAGAAAAGCTGAAAACTTACTTTCAAACCTCTCCCCGTTCCGCGATTAAACCCTATCTAACTCAACCTAGTTTAACGCTTAGAGATGCTCATAAATCGGTGATCAAAGCAGGTTTAGCTTCGGCAATATCTGGGCAATTAAATGTGATCGCTTTGGAAGGAAATCCGGGGATTGGGAAAACCGCTTCGGTTGTCTCTTTTTTGAAAGAACAAAGCGAAGGATTTTTATTTTTATATGCGAGTCCTCGTGTTGTGATCAACCAAAATGTTACCCAAGATTTAGCCGAAGAACAGGGTAAAAAGACGGGAATATTAACAGTCACAACTAACTCTTTACTGATTCGTTCCGCTAAAACCTACTATGAGCAGAAAATAGCCTCTCAAGAAGAAAACACGAGAAATATTGATAGTCTTGTTGTTGTAAATGGGGTTGAGCATTTCAAAGATCCTGCTATTAATACCCTTTGTATTAATCCCGAAGAAGAACAAGAAATTAATAATGATATTGCTACCAGTCAACGCTATAAAGAATCTCTAAATGAACGGGATGAGCGAGTTAATACAAAAATAAGTCCTGGAGTTTTAAGAACTTTGGCGACTGCAACTCGTCATTTATTGAAAGAAAACCCCCAAGTTCAACAAGTTGTTTTAACGGTAGCGACACAAGGTTATCGAAATTTAAGCAAGGGGACGACAATTGAAGCGTTAAGCAACTTATTTCGCAATCCTGTTGATACTAGACCCGGAATTAATGAACGTCTAGAATTTGCCAAACGGGTTCCGACAATTATTGTGATGGTCGATGAAGTAGCGGGGGATGGAGCCGGAGCATTATTTGTTAATGAAATCGCCAGATGGTTACAACAACAGTTTATTGGAATCCCTGAAAATTCACCGTTTCGGGTAATTTTAATTATTGCAGATGCGTCTTTAAGTAATGAAATTGTTCTGAAGAATTTTATGGAAGCGGGTAAGCGTGTTCCCGATAAAGTTTTGATTAGTCCGAGCCGGGGTGATGAAGCGTTTCGGGTAACGGGAACTGAATTAAAAATAGGCGGAAAAAAACACTCAGCTTTACATATTATGAGCAATAGTTATCCGGCGACAGAATTAACAATTGATTATAGTATTCGTCTGTCGATAATTACCCCAGAATTAAACCGTGATGGAAAACAACAAAGTATTAAAACAGCTATTCGTCAACAGAGTGATACTGTTCTTTTAAATAATGCTTGGCAAGAAATTAAAAAAGGGTTAGAAAATAACGCGCAACAAATTATATTTTTTGCTCAAGATAAAGCATTTTTACGCCAACTCAAGGGAATGTTAACCGAGGGAAATAAACGGTTATTTTCAAAAGATGAAGTTCAAGTTTTAGACCAAAGTGTTTTACCCCGTGAACGCCTGCGGTTAGTCACCGAACCCCAGCGGGATAATGTCAAGGTCTTTTTAATGACTTCTTCCGGGTCGAGGGGGGTTTCTTTTCCAAAAGCTGATTGGATTATTGCCTCTTTTCCCCGTTTTAGTGTAGAAACTTCATTAATGGAAATTGCCCAGTTAATTTATCGCGGACGCGGACAATATACCCATCCAGAAACGGGTGAAAAATGTTCGGGTGAAAATATTTCTCGGCGGGTTGTGTTACTGATTAATGACTTTTTTATTCCCAGTGAAACCGTCGATAAACAACGTCAATGGTTGCGTCAATCCAGCGATTTATTAACGTTATTATTAATGCTGCGTTCGACGATTTTGACTCGAATTAAAGGAGATGCAGGACTGCAAAAACAACGGTTGGCTTTTGTTCCGGTTGGTAGTATTGGGGATGATGAGTTAATTCAGTTAATTTCTGATGAGATTAAACAGTTTTTGCAAGAGGCTAATGTTTTTGTGTGTGATCAAAGTTATCCTTCGGAGTTAAAAGGACTTGTGAGGAAAGGTCAACAATTGGTAGAAGAATTGTTTAAAGATTTTAAATTAACAGGACGAACGACTCAAGTTGATCGGGTTTCTTTCGCCAATTATCCGACGCTTGAAGCATTAGTTAAAACAATTTCTCGTCCCTCAAGTTCCCTGTTACCAAAAGTCAATGATACAACCAAGATTCCCGATTATCTCACTTGTTTGGGGGCGTTTTGGTGGGAAGATTGGGGCGATCGCCAAAATCAACAAAAATACAGTTTCTCTGAGTCTCAAGCTTCAATTCGTCAAGCTAGAAAGCGATTGATGGGTATACTCAATCAAATAGGAGAAGGAGAGTCTCAAAAAATCCCGCGAAAACTGCGTGACCCCGCTCGCGATCTCTATAAAATTTTACTGCGTGAAAATAACGCCGAATGGCGAGAATATTCTATACTAGAAGAGATTCAATCCAACGATGTGATGATTGCCTTACCCCTAGATTATCCCCAATTTTGGCGAGAAGATTCTGCTAATGATGGGTTTAAAAGAAAACAGGAATTAGAAGATTCGGAAACCTGGCGAAATGCCTTGGGACGGACATTAACCCCTCAAGGGTCAGTCATGCCTGTGATTGCTAAATACCGGGATTTTCCTTGGGCTGCGGTGGCTGGCCGTCCGTCAATTTCTTCGTTAGAATCAGCGTTTAATAACTGCTATTTTATGGCATCTTCCGAGTTGAATTTACTCAACACCATTTTATTAGAAGACCTAGAAGAAAGCTAATTGATTATATCATTAATGCCAAACTCATCACCCTCATCAACTCAACGTGTTCGCCTGATCATCTCGGGACGAGTCCAAGGGGTCGGCTTTCGGTTTTCGACTCGTGAAGCGGCGATACAACGCAACGTTAACGGTTGGGTGAGGAATTTGTCAGATGGTCGCGTCGAAGCGGTATTGGAAGGCTCACAACCTGATGTAAAATCAATGATCGAATGGTGTCATCAAGGCCCACCTGCGGCTGTTGTTCAACAGGTGTCTGTTCATCAGGAGTCTCCCAAAGGTTTACAGGATTTTGAGATTTCGCGTTAGGAAAGAGGGAACAGGGAACGGGGAACGGGGAACAGTTATGAATTATGAATCTTCTCTGTTGCCTTTTGCATGAGTGCCTTTTGCATGAGTGCCTTTTGCCTATTCCCTATTTCCTATTTCTTAAAGATGTGAACGCACAAATTCTTCTAAGCGTTTCATTCCCGTCTCAATCGTTCCTAAATCAGTCGCATAAGATAAGCGAATATGATCATCATTTCCAAAAGCAATTCCCGGAACACCTGCAATCTGTTTATCTTCTAATAAGGCATTACAAAAATCAACTGAAGTGATGCCTAACTTGCCAATATTCACATACATATAAAATGCACCATCGGGTTTAATACAGCTAATTCCTGAAATATTACTGAGCATTTCATACATAACTTCTCGCCGTTTTGCAAAAGCTAATCGCATTTCTTCAACGCATTCTTGGGAATTTTCTAAAGCAGCTATAGCCCCATATTGAGCAAATGTACACACATTGGAAGTGCTATGACCTTGAATGCGAGTTAAGCTTTTAATGACTTGGGTATCGCCCGCTAAATATCCTAATCTCCACCCCGTCATTGCGTAAGCTTTGGCAAAACCACTACTAATAAAAGTGTATTTATAACTCTCAGGATGAGCGGCAGCAATACTCAGATGTTTAGCATCATCGTAGATTATTTTACAATAAATCTCATCGGCTACCACATAAATTCCTGCTTCGACAATAACTTTTGCTAAGGCTCGAATTTCATCGGGAGAATACACCATTCCCGTCGGATTAGAAGGAGAATTCAGGATAAATAGTTTCGTTTTTGAGGTAATTGACTGACGCAAAAGTTCGGGGGTAATTTTGTATCCGGTATCTCCATAAGTCGGAACAATGACAGGATTTCCTTCTGCGAGTTTCACCATTTCAGGATAGCTCACCCAATACGGCGCCGGAATAATCACCTCATCTCCGGCTTCTATCGTCGCCATCATCAGGTTGTACAGCGACTGTTTACCGCCATTGGTGACAATGATGTTCTCGGCTTGATAGGATAGGCTTGTCTGTTGGCTGAGGGATTTTGCGATTAACTGTCTTAGCTTCTGTTCCCCGGCTGCTGGCCCATAACGGGTTTTGCCCTCGTCTAACGCCTCCTTAGCCGCAGCGACAATGTGTTTAGGTGTGTCGAAGTCAGGTTCTCCCACACTAAAATTGAGGACATCTATTCCCTCAGCCTTCATCGCTTTAGCTTTGGCTGAGATTGCTAACGTCAGGGACGGTGTAACCTGCTCGACTCGTGCTGCCAGCTTCATCCTTTGTGAACCTTGATTTGAGCTTTTAAAGTTTAAATTTTAAGCGGGGTTTGGCTTAGTTGCAACCTAATTATCAAATATTGTTGACATTTTTTTACTATAAAATAACTTTTTTGTCAAGTTTTTTGGGTCTAAATTTTATCGAAATCGACCTTGACTGTGGAAAACCATAAGTTTTTAGAACCTTTAAAAAAATCAGAGAATCCGATCAAATTTGTTTCCCGTCCCTAGATTTTCTTTTGATCAGAATAAAAAATAGCTCATTTTCTCTTTCTTTTTTTCCAATAAATCAACCTCAAATCATTTAAACCTGGGTTTTTCGATCTTGACAAAAATAGGATCAAATCCTCAAAACGGTATAGAGTTCAGACCCCATCAATCTCAAAGAGATCTCCGGTGATCATCCAGGCTAAAATCACCAGCAGCGACCCGACCGTTCACCGACTCAGATGGCAACAACAAATTAAAACATAAACTGCAATATTTCATCTATAATAGAGCAACAAACATAGGTGTTTTGTTTGTTTTTTTACTGTAGCTTCAGAGTTACTAAATGTTGCACTCTTATTTTGATACCGAGACCGACAGCCAAAAATCCTTTGAGCTACCTGGCGCTCGTCCACACTACAACCCTGACCGCCCTGGACAAGTTGAACACATTTTTCTTGACCTGGTGTTAGATATTCCCAACAAATCCTTTCACGGGGATTGTACCATTACCTTAAAACCCGTGCAAAGTGGAATTGAAACACTGAGGCTCGATGCGGTTGACTTAGAAATTGAGGCGGTGAAACTTGATCAAGTTGATCAATCCTTCGACTATGATGGTGAACAACTTGAGATTTATCTCAATCAGCCGACAGAAGCGGACAAACCCATTAAGATTGCCATCACCTACGGTGTTGATGAACCTCAGCGGGGACTCTATTTTATCAGTCCAAACGCCCATTATCCCCATAAACCGACTCAAGTTTGGACGCAAGGCGAAGACGAAGACTCCCGTTTTTGGTTTCCTTGCTTCGACTATCCCGGACAACTCGCTACATCAGAAATTCGGGTGCAAGTAACTCCGCCTTTTATCGCTATTTCTAACGGCGAACTTCTCAGCCGTGAAACTCAGGGTGAAAAGATCATCTATCATTGGTTACAAAAACAAGTTCATCCCACCTATTTAATGACATTAGCGGTGGGTGATTTTGCGGAAATTCAAGATCACTGGAATAATATTCCTGTGATTTATTACGTTGAAAAAAACCGGGAAGCAGATGCTCGTCGTAGCATGGGAAAAACCCCTCAAATGATTGAGTTTTTCTCTCAAGCTTTTGGCTACACCTATCCCTATCCGAAATATGCTCAAGTTTGTGTCGATGATTTCATCTTTGGCGGGATGGAAAACACCTCAACAACTTTGTTAACAGATCGCTGTTTACTCGATGAAAAAGCAGCAATTGATAACCGCAATACGGAAAGTTTAGTCGCTCACGAACTCGCTCATCAATGGTTTGGTGATTTAGTGGTCATTGAACATTGGTCTCATGCTTGGATCAAGGAAGGAATGGCGACTTATTCAGAAGTCTTGTGGACAGAACAGGAATATGGAAAAGAGGAAGCCGCTTATTATCGACTGAATGAAACCCGGAATTACTTATCAGAAGATCGTTCTCGGTATCGTCGCCCCATTGTCACTCATATTTATCGAGAAGCCATTGAACTTTATGATCGTCATCTGTACGAAAAAGGGGCTTGTGTTTATCACATGATTCGCACTGAACTCGGCGATGAATTGTTTACCAAAGCGATTCATACCTTTGTTCAGAATAATGCTCACAAAACGGTAGAAACCGTTGATATACTGCGAGCTATTCTCCAATCGACTGGACGGAATTTACTGTTTTTATTTGATCAATATGTATATCGGGGTGGTCATCCAGATTATAAAGTATCTTATAGTTGGGATGGCGAAAATAAACTGGCTAAAATTACCGTTAAGCAAAAGCAAGCTAAAAACAGTGAAAAAGTCAGTGAACGCAATTTATTTGACTTAAAAATTCCGATAGCATTCGGCTATTTATCTAAATCTCCAGATCAACCTGCACCGCAGTTTCAGATCTTTACAGTTCGTATCCATGAAGCCGAACAAAGCTTCTATTTTCCCCTAACTGAAAAACCAAAATTCATTAGTTTTGATGCGGGAAATAATACTCTAAAAACGGTGAGTTTAGAATATCCTGTTGCTGAACTCAAAGCCCAATTACAATTTGATCCTGATCCGATTTCTCGTATTTTTGCGGCGGAATCATTAGCGAGAAAAGGGGGATTAGAAGTTGTAAAAGCCCTCTCCAAAGCCATCAAAGACGAACCTTTTTGGGGGGTACGGGTTGAAGTCGCCAAACAACTCAATAAAATTAAACTGGATCAATCCTTTGCGGGGTTAATTGTTGGCTTAGAAGATTCTGAACCGAGAGTGCGTCGGGCGGTTGTTAACGCCTTAGCTAAAATCAAAATACCCGCCAGCTATCAAGCGGTAAAATCCATCGTTGACAACGGAGATGCGAGTTACTACGTTGAAGCTTCAGCCATTGCCGCTATTGGTGAAATGGTAGCTGGAAATCCTGATGAAACACTCACCGAAGAAGGGGGAATCAAACTGTTAGAATCGGTATTGCAAGAACGAGAAGGGTGGAATGAGGTATTACGTTCAGCAGCGATTTCCGGTTTAAGTCGGATGAAAACCTCAGAACCTGCTCTGAATTTAATCTTAAAATATACTGATCCTACGGTTCATCAAGCCTTACGTTTGGCTGCTATTCGAGCTTTAGGGACGATTTCATCCGGTCAAAACAACATTAACCTTGAACGCATTTTACAGCGATTGGAAGAACTCTCAAAAGAAGATTTTTTCCTGACTCAAGTTGCGGTTGTTGTCGCCTTACAACAGATGGAAACGCCAAAAGCGATTGCAGTTTTAAATGATTTAGCCGATCAAACCCTTGATGGACGAGTTCGCCGGAAAGCAGAAGAAGCGGTTCAAAAGGTGCAGAAAAATGTCGGTTCTGATCAAGCACTCAAACAACTGCGTCAAGAACTCGATAAGGTTAAAAAAGACAATCAAGAATTAAAGAGTCGCTTAGAAAGTCTAGAAGCCAAAACTCAGGCGAATTCTAAAGCGAAATCTAATGGCAAAAGTTAGTTAGCATCAGCAAAGAAGGGGCGAGTTTAGCAATCTTGTTTCTGAGTACGCCCCAAAAACTAATTTATAAGATGGGTTAGCGCAATTTTTAACCCATCTTTTACAGGTTAGAGTTTACAGTTTTGCCTCTTTGCCAGATGAGCTGTTAAATGCTTTGCCATTCTAAAATAACAGCAGGAGGAACTTTAATGGTTCGCTCTTTTTCTAATGGTAATTCCAATTCAATTAAACGTTTACTTGACAGTTGAGATAAAATTGGTTTTAAATCATATTGACCCACGTTTGGAGCCGGAGATTTTTCGGTAAACACATCACTCGCCTGTAAAATCTTGTCAGCATCCTTAATTTTCAAAGGTTTGACATGAGCAAATTCAACCTCACCCGGAAACCCTACTAAACGTAAGTTAATCTCACGCAATTCACCAGATTTTACTCGTTTAAACAGGATAACTTGCCAGGAGTTTCCCGTATTATCCCGTAAAGTATGGCGAGATTGATAAAGAACCTGTTCAGGTGTTTCTTGTTGTTGTCTGATTACAGCTTCAGCAGATTGAGAGTCACTCAAGTTAAGCGTTAATAACAAAATCAAGATTAAAAAGCCCGAGAAAATTAGCTGTTGTTTTCTGACCATGGGAACTGACCTGCAAATGGTGTCATTATTTTACTATATGGTAATATGAAAATATAATAACTTGTAATCTGGCTTGAAAAAACAACGTGGAGAACTTCAGATGATGACCAGTAGCACAACAAAAATTCATCAAGGCGAAGCGGTAGAAGCCGCTATCGTTAAGCAGTGGCTCGATCAACAAGCGGTAACGTTAGTAGACGTGCGTGAACCTGTCGAATACGCAGGCGAACATATTGCGGGGTCAATTTTAGTCCCGTTATCCAAATTCGATCCCAGTCAAATTCCCAATGACAGTAAAAAGGTCGTGGTTTATTGTCTGAGTGGACGTCGTTCGACTCAAGCCGCTCAACAGTTAGCCGCCAGTGGCTTTGAAGTTGAAAATCTTGCCACTTTAGAAGGGGGACTCAATGCTTGGAAAGCTGAGGGTTATCAAACAAAAGTTAACAAAAAAGCACCCCTGAGTCTTATGCGTCAGGTGCAAATTGTTGCAGGTTCGTTGGTGTTGACGGGAACCTTATTAGGTGCATTTGTTTCTCCTGGGTTTTTAGTGTTGAGTGGTTTTGTCGGTGCGGGGTTAATGTTTGCGGGAATTACGAATACTTGTGGTTTAGCGTTGTTATTAGCAAAATTACCTTACAACCAACAGATCAAATCCTAATTTCATCAACTCGGGCGATCGCGCGCGGCTAGCTAGAATGTAGGGTTTTGAGTTGCTGAATTTCTTTAGCTTGCTGTTGGATACGATCACTTAAGCGATCGCAAACCAGTTCGCACAGTTCAAAAATGAGGGGATCATTAATTTCATAGTAAACGCTGACTCCAACGGGTTGACGCGACAAAATCCCCGCTTGAGTCAGAATTTTCAGATGTTTTGAAAGGTTAGCTTGTCCTAAACCCGTGGCTTCGGAAATCTCGGTAACATTCATCGCTCTAGATCTCAAACAGTTTAAGATTTGCAGGCGACTCACTTCAGAAAGCAGTTTAAAGTATTCAGCGACGGGTATCAGAGCGGAGGAAGAAGCAGTATTCTGCACTGGGGAAAACTGTATTTTGAAATTTGACTATCTTAATACTATGTTACACCTTTTCGGTTTCGCAAAAAAATAGCCATACCTGATTTCAGTACAGCTATCCCAACCCAGTCTATATGTCAAAAGTAAATCTCTTTTAATGAGTATTTATCAGTGAAATGTTATTTAACTCTCAGATTCTTCTGAATCATCGTCTGAGTCTGCTTCTAAGTTATCGGGATCAACATAGTAGCAAACCGCATCATCTAAACAAATCAGCGCCCAGCCTGAATCATCAATACTCTTGAGCTGGTAAGCGGCTTGCTGTACAAAAAAACCTTTATGGTTACGGGTTTCTGCTTTAACGTGGACTTGATTATCGATAGTCATAGCTTTCACAACTCCTTGCTTTATCTAAAATTACTGTCAACCGTGAATCAAGATTGTTAATATCTGAAGTTTCCAAATCTTATCATTGGTTGACTGAATTTTGGGTGAATTTATGTTATTAATTGTTACAAAACCTAAACAACTCGACATTATCCTTAAACCATCAATCATCTTTCAACCCTAGTTCAGTCAAGCTTTGAACTCTGATCTATTGATATCAATTTCGCCCTAAAATTCATTGTACTCCTCAACGCGAAAAAAGGTAAATATACTTACTTGCAATCTTTAAACTTCTAGTAACCATTTTTGAACGCGAACCAGGCTTTTCCACTCCGGTTTTCGAGTCAAACCGTCATCAAAATTTTTCTTCACTTCATCGAGCCATTCTGAGTCCGCCATAATCATTTGTTGTACAATTTCGATATGAGGACGAACGCCTTTTTTCTCGAGATCAAGCATCGCCACCGCTAAGTTAATCCGAGCTTGAGGATCGTGGGGATTGAGTTTAACGGCTGACTTCGCCGCTTTATAGGCGGATGAGGGTTTATTGGTGAGTAAATATAACCAAGCTAAACTGGTCAAAGCATTACTATTTTTGGGAGCGCGATCACAAACTTCCTGAAATATAGGAATAATAGTTTGAGGATCTTCCCCAGCTTGATAACGGTCAAAACCTTCTTTAAAGAGTTCTTCAGGAGTTTTCATAAGATCAAACATATAGCGCTACGCGCTAGGGAATAGGGAACAGGGAACGCCGGATCAGCAGACTATGAAAGGGTTTCAGAATTTAGAAATGTCCTAACCAATTTGCGTAGTGCTATACAACAATCTTGCACACAATAATCATTAATCATTTCAGCCCAGTTAGACAACAATAGGCAAAAGGCAAGCATCAGGCTGATGTGATCTTGCCAATTACCTATCGTCACTCAAACTGTGCAGTTCTTAGAAGTTGCAAACAAAAGTTTACAATTGGGAAGGTTTGGGGAATTTTCCAACCGTTCTAAGTTGTAAAGGATTTTCCACAGCCACAAGTTTGAGCAGCATTAGGATTAGTAAATTGGAATCCTCCACCAATTAAAGCCTCGCTATAGTCAAGCACTAAACCATAGATGTAGAGAATGCTCTTGCGATCGCAAACCACTTTGAACCCTTGATAATCAAAGATATCATCATCATCTCGAATAGTGCTAACATCACAGAAGTCCATCACATAAGACATTCCAGAACATCCTCCCTGACGGACACCGACGCGCAAGCAAAGATCTTTATCTTGCTTTTCACGGAGCATGAGAACTTGTTTGACCGCAGTATCGGTCATCTGAATTCCTTGAGTTTGAGACTGAGCGGTTTGTGTCATGGATTGTCCCGACTCCTTAATTTACAGTGGTCATTCTTCTCTATATGCTTGTATTTTACCAATTCTTGAAGAAGCCGAGCATAATGAAGTCAAAAGTCGTGAGGTCGTGAGGTTGGGAAGTGGGGAGGTCGGGAGGTCGGCAGGGCCGTTTCGTTGCCCGAAAACTTGATTTGTGGGGAGGTGGGGAGGTAGTGAGTCCACCCCCGTGCGCGGGTTCCCCGCGTTGAGGGGAGTGGCGAACCCGTGCGCGGGAGGTAGGGAGGTAGGGAGGATTTTTATTAATAAAAAGCTATTTTTCCTCGGAAAAAACTCCTCTCCCCATCACCCCATCACCCTTTCACCCCATCAACCCCGGCAATTTTTAACTTAGAATGAAACAGCCCTGGGGAGGTCGGGAGGTCGGGAGGTCGGGAGGTCGGGAGGATTTTTATTAATAAAAAGCTATTTTTCCTCGGAAAAAACTCCTCTCCCCATCACCCCATCTCCCCTCCGCCCTATCTCCCCACCTCCAAAAGAATCCTGATGATACAGGATCACCGAAAAGTGCATCAGATGTTAAACTATTTGAATTAGTGCGAGACGTTCCTGCCAAAGTTGAGGAATAAAACCCGAAACGTAAGCAGGGAAGTGGTTATTGAAAAACATAATCCACTTTAACTTTGAAAATGTGACCTTAAAGGAAGGTCAAACTCGGAGTCAATGGAATTGGATATGAACCCCAACAGGAAGTAATAAACAAATCCAAAAGAGTTAAGGCAATTTCCACAGTGTCAGACTGATTATCAAAACACTGAAGCTGGGAATAACGGGAAATCAGGTATAAGTCAAATACCAAAGGAGTTCTCTAGCCAATTGCCCAAGAATAACGAAAGTGAACGTCTGGCTAGAACCGTCGTGATTATTAAGTAGCGAAACTGACTTGATTACGCTGCGTTCAAAAGAACAAGGGGAAAAGGTATAAGTTTTGTAATACTTATACAAAGAGGTAAGAATTTATTACTGCACTTACACAGACTCCCAAAAGTACCCCGGCGGACAGGACGATTCTAAAGGCAATAACCCCGTTTTCAAGGAACGTTAAAACCCCTCATCTACTCCTACAGAGGTCGAATACTGATAGGTAGCCACAAATCTAAGGCGAATGTTATGAGGGCGAAAGATGGAGTCAGAAGCTAAAGCCTAGATGTAATGTTTAGGATACGCTGATAGATTCCGGTCAAGTTGTTAGGTAAAGTTTCAATTAGCAGTTAAAACGGTGAAAACGAGTATAACCAAGACTACGACTGCATGGAATACAATCAATTGGGCGAAAGTTCAACGGATAGTATTTAAGCTGCAAAAGAGAATTTACCAGGCATCAATATCGGGTCAAAATGCGAAAGCTCGAAAGCTTCAAAAGCTCCTAGTTAAGTCGTATTACGCCAAACTCTTAGCAATAAGAAGGGTTACTCAAGATAACCAGGGTAAGAAAACAGCCGGGGTAGATGGAATTAAATCCATTACACCCAAACAACGGTCAGAACTTGCCAAAAATCTAAGCAAATACCAGAAGGCACCACTCCGAAGGAAATGGATACCCAAATCCAAGGATGAAAAACGCCCTTTAGGAATCCCGACTATACACGATAGAGTAAGGCAAGCTTTGGTAAAATCTGCATTGGAACCACAATGGGAAGCCAGATTTGAGGGGGAAAGCTACGGGTTTAGACCCGGACGTTCAGCCCATGACGTAATGTCACGAATCTTCCAAAGTATCAACAAAGGTGAATATTACATCTTAGATGCTGACATCGCAAAGTGTTTCGACCAGATTAACCATGAACACCTACTGTCCAAAATCGATTGTCCATCAACAATAAAAGCCCAAATCAGACAATGGTTAAAAGCTGGAGTTATGGATAACTGCATATTTGAAGCAACAGAGGCAGGAACCCCACAAGGAGGTGTTATTAGTCCTCTACTTGCTAACATCGCACTGGATGGAATGAGTAGGCTTGTTGAGAAATTCTTTCCAAAAAGAACAAACAACAATAAAAACTACGCAAAAATCATTAGGTATGCAGATGACTTTGTGGTAATTAGCCCACATTTAGAAGTTATTCAACAGTGCCAAATCGCCATCGAAGAATGGTTAAAACCTATTGGGTTAGAACTGAAAACAGCCAAAACCCGTATATGCCACACACTAAGAGAAATTGAGGTAAAAGGCATAAAGGTTAAACCAGGATTCGACTTTCTAGGGTGGAACTTCAGACAATACCCAGTGGGGAAACACCACTCCGGTAAGACTGGTAGTGCGAACTCAAAATTATTAGGGTTCAAAACCATAATAAAACCTAGCAAGAAGGCAATTAAAGCTCACGCGGATAAGGTTAAGGAAGTTATTAAAACTTACAAAACTGCACCCCAATACGCACTAATCAAACGCCTAAACCCTGTAATTAGAGGATGGTGCAATTACCATTCCAAGATTGCCTCCAAAGAGACATTCTCCTCTTTAGACCATATTACATGGCAAAGATTAAGAGCATGGACAGTTAGCAGATGCGGTAAAGCTAGTTACGATAAACTGAGGAAATACTTCAGGAAAAACGGTAATAGGGCATGGAGTTTTGAAACCAAAGATGGTTATAAACTACTAAGCCATGCTGAAACAACTATTAAACGTCACGTAACTATAAGACCTAAAGCATCACCCTACGACGGAAACTGGACTTACTGGAGTACAAGAAAAGGTACATCCTACGATGTTCCCAAACGAGTAGCAAATTTGCTCAAAAAGCAAAAAGGCAAATGTAAATCATCTGGACAATATTTCACCCCAGATGATATTGTAGAAATCGATCATATCATCCCAACGTCAATAGGCGGTAAAGATGAATACAAAAATCTGCAATTATTACATCGCCATTGTCACGACATTAAAACGGCAACCGATGGGTCTTATAACTCAAAAGAAACCGGATGTTCTGATGATAACAGATAACTTGTACTAGGAGCCGTGTGCTGTGAAAGTAGCAAGCACGGTTTTGAATGGGAGTCGGAGGTTGTAAAGCCCCCCTCGACCCCTAATTGCGGGTCAGGCTGACTCGATCTCAATCAAACCAATTGTTGTCTGTTGATAGTAAAAAAACAACAAAGTCAAATCTAGAAATCTTTCTGAGGTCTCGATGTCTGTAGAATTGACACTCCCACGCCGTAAACGGCGGGGATTCTTGGTTCAGCGAGTCCACTTAATACAGATAGGGCGACCTATCTATACCAGAGATGGACTCTCCTCAAGCGTTTTGCTCCATTTCAGCAGCCTGTTTGGGTATGCCCTACCCTACAGTTCAAAACCTAAAATCTTGGTTTCTCTGTACTTGTTGCGTTGCGCCTTTTACCCGTACAAGCTTTCCTGTACGGAACCCCATAACTTCAGTGCGTCAAGGTGCGCTGCCTTTTCGGCGACTGGGTTTTTAGTGTGGTTGATTACCCTTTCCACAAAAGAAAGTTTAGCATCAAGCCGTCCTAAAGGACGGGGCTTGTATCCCAATTTTTTCGGTCAAACTCAAATCCTTCTCAAATCTTTGTGAACTCAGTCGTAGCGAGCATTAGACTTCTCGCTCATCCGAGTTGAGTCAACCGGGTAAAAATCAAAAATCTCCAGACCAGCATCAAGCTTGTCAACGAGAGTGTCAAAGCCTAAGCTTACAATAAATGTTAAAAGTCTAACTGGGTGGAACCCTTCCTGATGAGGAAGCCCCCAAAGATTAATATTGCCAATGGGAACATTGTATTAGATGGCACGTCTCAATCTCACAACTCTACGTCGGCTACAAAACTTACCTCAAATTCCTAGTGTGTGGGAAGGTGATCGCCGTTCGGTGTCTTCGGAGTCCAGTTCTAAGCTCGAAGGAGAGGACTCAGGCAGTAGTAGCGAATGTATTATTTGGGTCGATGGCTCTCAAGGAATGGTACGAGCGATGGATATGGTCGGTTCTGACCTGGGGCCAGAAGTAACCGTGCGAACCTTACTGCGAGCGATGGAACATCCTCAAAGCCCGACTCCTGCGGCTCGTCCTCAAAAAATTGTGGTCAAAGATCGCGAAATTCAATTTTTCTTGCGGGGGGTTCTCCAAGATCTTGAGATCACGATTGAATATGTCCCGGATTTACCCCTAATTGATGAAATCTTTCGCGGACTTCAAGAAGTCGCAGAAAACCGTCCGCCTCAGTTACCGCCTCAACACGCTTCTGCTCTGCAAGAAAAAGCCTACACCATTTGGCAGGATGCTCCCTGGGAAAAACTCGGCGAACACCAAATCATCTCCATCGAACTCAATGAATTTGATGTCACCACCCTCTATATTTCCACCTTGGGTAAATTAGGGATGGATTATGGCATATTGATGTATCGCTCTTTGGACTCCTTAAAACAGTTTCGGGAGCGAGTGGTGCAACATCAACCGCACGATAACCTCGAAGAAGCCTTCCTAACTCAAGACTGTTTATTTGTCACCTATGAGTCCATGTTGGACTTTGAAGACGATGAAGATGAGGATGACGAGAATTTTGCCGATCTGTCCGTTTCCGAAATTCAACCCAGCTTTGGCAATTTACATCCGCTAGAAGGGTTACGTTCTATTCTCTACGAAGAAGAAGCCGCAACAGTATTAGTTACCCTAGAAGCCTTGCATCGCTTTCTGCGAGACTTTCGGCAAAAATTCAAGTCTCACCAGTTTCCAGCCCTTTCTCGTCGCTATCGCATCCCTTTTCTCAAGTCTGATGCCCAGAAAAAGCAAATCATGGTAACAGTGGCAACTCTGCCAGAAGTCGCGAGCGAACTGTTAGACATGGCAAGCACATCCGACAGTGAGGATGAAGACGAATTAGATTTAGAAATGCCGATTTTGCACGATGATCTGGTGCCACCAAAGTCTTTCTTGAGTTTGGGTGTAATGCCTTGGGACACCGCAGAATATTTGCGAAATCACATCCAGTTTCATCAAGCCTCAGAAATCGATATTCCCCAAGACGGTGAGGGTTTACCCGTGATTTTAATTCAAACTTCTAAACCGAAAGCCCAAACCTTGATTCAGACGTTAAAAGCAGCCGGAGGATTGACTGGAATTTGTTTTAATCCCGGCGAAGATCCGATGGCAGGTTGTAATTACGATCTAGGGATTTTGAGAACGGAAAATGGAGATCTACACCTCTTGGGTGAATTTATGGAAGATGACCCCACCCATCAACAAGCCCGTCAAAAATGGGAACAACGATGTCAGAACACTCAGGGCTGGTGTGGTTTAATTATTGCGATGGGATTAACCGGGGCCTCACGGGGTCAGCCTGGGTTTAAAGATATGATGGCACTCTTAGAAGTGCGATCGCTCTCTCCTCAAGAGTTAGGACTCGGGCCGTTACAATTGGTGCCGACTTCGTTCTAGTGTAAATTGAACAAATTTAGAAACGTTTTTGACTTCCAATTTCCCAACAGATTAACCCAGTTTTCTGTAGGTTATTTCAAGATTTTACCAAAAAAAGCGGGTCAAAAGCCCCGTCGTTCACGACGGATTATGTTTGTGCTATGATGGCTTATCGTAAGCGACGAAGATAAATTATGCTCGTATATGAAATGAAGCTGCAAGGAACATATTGCCAGTACCGAAGCTTGGATGAAGCCATTCGGACAGGTCTATTTGTTCGCAACAGCGTCATCAGAGCATGGTTAGATGGTCAAGTTAAAAGCCGCAACGATGCCTACAAGCACTGCAAACTGTTGTCAGACAATCCAGAGTTTCCTTGGGCATCAAGGTTAAACTCAATGGCACGACAAGCACACGCAGAAAGAGCTTGGGCATCAATTGAAAGATTTTATCGGAATTGTAAGCAGAAAATACCAGGCTCCAAAGGATTCCCAAAGTTTAAAAAGTATCAAGTTAGAGCGTCTGTTGAATACAAAACATCAGGATGGAAACTTTCGGAAGATAGGCGTTATTTAACGTTTACTGACAAGTTTCAAACGGGTACATTTAAGCTTTGGGGAAGCCGAAACCTGCACTTTCATCAACTCGAACAAATCAAACGAGTGAGGGTAATTAGAAGACATGACGGGTATTATGCTCAATTTCTGATAGACCATGAACGAGAGGAGAAAAAAGAACTAACAGGAAAACAAACAGGATTAGATGTAGGTTTAAACTATTTCTACACAGATTGTTCTGGTAATCAAATAGACAATCCTCGGTTTTTGAGAAAAGATGAACGCAAGCTGAAAAAGCTGCAACGTCGATTATCTCGAACTAAAAAAGGAAGTCAAAATCGCCAAAAAGCCAGAAACAAATTAGGTAGAGCGCATCTCAAGGTTTCACGCAGGCGTAACGATTGGGCTTGTAAACTAGCCCAACACGTCATACAGTCTAACGACTTGGTAGCGGTTGAAAACCTACGGATTCGCAACATGGTTAAAAACCATCATCTAGCCAAGTCAATTAGCGATGCAGCTTGGTACAGGTTTCGAGAATGGTTAGAATATTTTGGGAGGGTTTATGGGGTTCCAGTTATTGCTGTTGAACCCGCGTATACTTCTCAAAACTGTTCAAATTGTGGCGAGAAAGTTGTAAAAACTCTTGCCACACGGACTCACAAATGTCCTCACTGTGGGTATATTGCTGACCGAGATGAAAATGCCGCCAGAAATATACTGAAATCTGCATTAAAACAACTATCAAATAAAGAAACGGATAAGAAATCGATTAACGGATTAATTTAACTGCGAGTATCAGAGATTTATGCTGTCCTACAGATAACTTAATCCGTTCTTCCGCTTAATATCTGTTTTTAAAATACCGTCGGGCAGACGGAAATTAACGCCTCCCGAGAGAACGTCCTCTGCTCTGTTGGGGAAACTCAACCTAGTAAGTCAGCTCGTGGAAAGAGGAAGCCCAGACAGTGATGTTTGGAATCTCCGTTGTTTACGACGGAGAGGATGTCAAATCTTTATAATAACCGAAAAACTGGGTTTTTTTGCCAATCAATCAAACCTAATTAAAAGTTTTAGTCGTCATCCCAGTCGTCATCCCAGTCGTCATCCCAGTCGTCATCCCAGTCGTCATCCCAGTCGTCATCATCATCCCAGTCATCATCCCAGTCGTCATCATCATCCCAGTCATCATCCCAGTCGTAATTTACACCGCGTCCAGCTACTCCAGTCGGAATTACGGGCGAACCATCAGCACGAGTTACTGAAAACGCATCGAAATCTTCATCATCGAGTATACCCGCAACATTGACAACTTCACCGGGAACTAATTGTAAAAATTGTGCATCGGGTAAATTGGCATCAACTAATAATGGACTGCCATTAATATCAAGCAGAAATTCATCATTATCAACTAAATTAATCACCGTTCCGGTAACAGTTGAACCGGGAACAGTTGGAGGAACACCCATAGGAACAGTTGGAGGAACAACCGCAGTCGGAATTACAGGCGAACCATCAGCACGAGTTACTGAAAACGCATCGAAATCTTCATCATCGAGTATACCCGCAACATTGACAACTTCACCGGGAACTAATTGTAAAAATTGTGCATCGGGTAAATTGGCATCAACTAATAATGGACTGCCATTAATATCAAGCAGAAATTCATCATTATCAACTAAATTAATCACCGTTCCGGTAACAGTTGAACCGGGAACTATTGGAGGAACACCCATAGGAACAGTTGGAGGAACAACCGTCGGAGCAACCGGAGGTATCACCGCAGTCGGAATTACAGGCGAACCATCAGCACGAGTTACTGAAAACGCATCGAAATCTTCATCATCGAGTATACCCGCAACATTGACAACTTCACCGGGAACTAATTGTAAAAATTGTGCATCGGGTAAATTGGCATCAACTAATAATGGACTGCCATTAATATCAAGCAAAAATTCATCATTATCAACTAAATTAATTACCGTTCCGGTAACAGTTGAACCGGGAACTATTGGAGGAACACCCATAGGAACAGTTGGAGGAACAACCGTCGGAGCAACCGGAGGTATCACCGCAGTCGGAATTACAGGCGAACCATCAGCACGAGTTACTGAAAACGCATCGAAGTCTTCATCATCCAATACACCCGCAACATTGACAACTTCACCGGGAACTAATTGTAAAAATTGTGAATCGGGTAAATTGGCATCAACTAATAATGGACTGCCATTAATATCAAGCAGAAATTCATCATTATCAACTAAATTAATTACCGTTCCTGTCACCGTTGTAGCCACCATTGGAGGAATACCCACAGGAACAGTTGGAGGAACAACCGCAGTCGGAATTACGGGCGAACCATCAGCACGAGTTACTGAAAAGGTATCGAAGTCTTCATCATCCAATACACCCGCAACATTGACAACTTCACCGGGAACTAATTGTAAAAATTGTGCATCGGGTAAATTGGCATCAACTAATAATGGACTGCCATTAATATCAAGCAGAAATTCATCATTATCAACTAAATTAATTACCGTTCCTGTCACCGTTGTAGCCACCATTGGAGGAATACCCACAGGAACAGTTGGAGGATTTCCAATCAAAGGATCGGCGGGAATTTCTGGGGGAAGTACGGGTTGATTTCCGCCCAAAACGACAGAACCATCGGGGCGAGTAATGGAGGGGCTATCGATTTCTAAACCGTCAAATTCCCCCACAAAAACGTTAACGCTTTCCCCGATCATTAAACCCAATTGATCGGCGTCTATTGGGTTGGGATCGACAATGGTAGTACCGCCCGACCAATTTAAAGTAAAATCGTCTCCATTGTCTACAAAACCCCCCACAACTCCGGTAACAGTTGCTCCGGGAAATAAACCTGCTAAGGGATTGGGTTCAATCATCTCTTGTCCTGCCTTTCTGAACTCGATGATGTTACTTTAAAAATTAAAAATGACAGGAAGATGACAGGGGGTTGATCTTAGAAAAAATTAGTCGTAAATTTGATAACGAACTAAAGTCCGAAGCTGTGCGGGAGATAAGTTTAGGGTGTGAGAAAGTTCCGCTTCCACACCCGCCACATCTGTCACCGGAAACTCAAATTCTAACTCTTTTAAGGTGGGACTATCGGTATCAATATCGACTTTGGTATAACCTCTTTGTTCGTAAATTTTAGCTTCAATAGAAATCAGTTGTCCTTTCACCACCAGTTCAACTTCTGGTAATGTTTCCCCTTCCACAGATATCCGCTCAATTTGGGGGGCTTCACCCAACACAGCAGCGGTTGTCCAACCCGTTCCCACCCAGAAGATTAAACCAATTAACGGTAAGGGAAACCAAAATTCTAAACCCACTGAATAGGCTATTTTTCGCCAATCTCTCAATTTCATAATCATCTCTGAAATTTTTGTGCTACTTTTAATTATTATGCACTTTTTCCGTCCAGTTTGGACAGTAGCTTTGGCAAGGCTCAACAGGTGTTTCTCTAATTCTAATCTAACAAGATAAATTGATATTTATCGGGGGAGATTCAGGACAAAAGACAATTTTTTATTGTCGGTCAATTGTCTGATAAACTAGAGTAACGAGATAAACAACTGATGAGAATCCTATTAGTTGAAGACGATATAGAACAATTAGAACCCATCCGCACCGCCCTTTCCCAAGCCGGACATATTGTGGATGGAGTTGAAACGGGAGACACCGCCCAATGGTTAATGGGCGAAACCGATTATGATTTACTGATTTTTGATTGGATGTTACCCGCTGTTTCTGGAGTTGAACTATGTCGCACCTATCGAAGTATGGGAAAAACAGCACCCGTTTTGCTTTTAACCGCTAAAGATACCACTGCTGACAAAGTAATTGGGTTAGATAGCGGGGCGGATGATTACCTGGTTAAACCGATAGATTTACTCGAACTTCTCGCCCGAATTCGCGCTTTGGGGAGACGTTCTCCCCACTGGTTGGGAGATAGTTTAAAATTGGGGGATTTAGAATTAAATTTAGCCCGTTTGTGCGTACAAAGAGAAGAAAAACAGGTTCAACTTTCGGTTAGAGAATCGCAACTTTTAGAATATTTTCTCCGCCATCCCAACCAAGTTTTAAGCCGAGATCAAATCGAACAATCTTTATGGGAATGGGATAACCCCCCCGAAAGTAATGCAGTCAGTACCCTCGTCAGACGTTTAAGACAGCGTTTAGGACAAGTGGATGCAGCCAACTGGATAGAAACAGTCTACGGTTTAGGATACCGAATTAATCAGCCCAATGTTTAGTCAAAGTCGTCGGAATTTAGCCCGTTGGTTTACTTGGTCAATGGGGGGAATTTTAATTCTATTTGCCCATTTTATTTATTATATCGAAACTCGCCACCAACTGCGATCGCTCGATAGTGCGTTATATGATCGAACCAACGCCCTCGCTTCAACGGTTGAATTGAACACCCGCCAAGCCCAACCCAAACTAGAATTTGAAAACCTATTAATGTTGCGGAATAATTCCGGGTTTGGCAATGAATTAAAATATGTTCGCTGGTACAATCGAGAAGGGAAACTGGTTCAGTTTGTTGGAGAAACACCCACCGAAACTATCCGCTTAAATTCCGGCTTTAAAAGCTTAACGATTTATCAAAATATTCAAGTCAGAGAATTAACCCTCGCTGTCATACACAATCAAATACTGATCGGCTATTTGCAAGTCGCAACCTCCCTAGAACCCTTAGAAAACACCATAAACACCCTGCGTTTATTTTTAAGTATTGGAGTGCCGATCACGTTGGGAATTATTGGTTTAACCGGTTGGTTGTTGGGCGGAATGGCAATGCAACCCATTCGTCAATCTTACGAAGCCCAAAGCCGATTTACCGCCGATGCTTCCCACGAATTACGCGCCCCTTTAGCCGCCATTCTCAGCAACGCCCAAGTCGGTTTACTCGCCCCAACTTGCGATGAAATTCCCCGCCAACGCCTAGAAAAAATCGTTAATTTAACCAAATCAATGACAGTTTTAATCGGTCATTTATTGCTGTTAGCCCGTCACGAAGGTAAACTCAATCCCGAGTTATTGCCAACCGTTAATATCGTTCAAATTTTGACGGATTTAGCAACATTTTATCAAGACTTAGCCTTAGACCAAAATTTCATCTTTTTGACTCAACTTCCCCAACAGTCTATTTTAATTCGCGCCGAACCCGAGTTACTGCGTCAAGCCATTGAAAATCTTCTCAATAATGCTTTTAAATATACAAATTCGGGAGGAACAATCAGCCTAAAATTAATCTATGAATCCCGTTGGGTAATGATTACGGTAACAGACACCGGAATGGGTATTCCGCCCAAAGATTTACCCCATATTTTTGATCGCTTTTATCGGGTCGATCAAGCCCGAACCCGCAAAACAGGCGGCTTTGGCTTGGGGTTGGCGATCGTTAAACAAATTGTCGAAGCCCATCAAGGCTATGTGCGGGCCACAAGTATCGTCGGAGTGGGTTCTACCTTTACCCTCGAACTTCCCCGACTCGACAGTTGAGAAGATGCAGGGAGTAGGGAGGAAAGAGGCAACAGGCAGTTAGTTATCAGTTATCAGTTATCAGTTATCAGTGTGTACTCTTCACGGGTCACGGGTCACTGAAAAACTGGTCACTGTCAAACTGGTCACTATTTTGTTTGTATCTCCGCGCATTTTAATTTCAGTATTTTCACGGAGAAGTTGGCGATGGTTTTGACGGGCGATCTAAATATTTTTATATACGGCTGAAAATCAAGACAGAATTCAATTAAGAAGCGGATGAAATTCCAAGACAACGGCGATCGCCTTTGATCTGACGGTCGCCGTTTAGAGATCAAAGATGGCACAACAGACTAGCCGACAAAAGCTGTAAAGTTAGTTTCGCTCAAAGCGCTCGCCTGTACATCGTTGAGAATCGCCAACTGCTGGCCGTCGAGACCGATCACAGTTGAGGTTCCATCTTGAGTCAGGGTTAACGCTTCAAAGCTTAAACCGCCGCCCAAAGCGATCGAGTCCTGAGCGAGTTGGAAATCCTGGATGGTGTCCGTACCGCCACCGGAGAAGAGAATAAAGCGATCGCGACCCGTTCCGCCAGAAATCAGGTCATCGCCTTCATCGCCGAACAACCAATCATCCCCCTGTTCTCCGGCGAGGGTATCTTCCCCGGAACCGCCGTAGAGAGTATCGCCGTCTTCTCCCCCGCAAAGGCGATCTTGGTCTCGATCGCCAAACAACATATCATTGCCGCTACCGCCACAAATGGTATCCCGCCCGGGGGCATCACTAATGGTTTGGTTATCGTTGATATCGCCGTAGAGGGTGTCGTTGCCCTCGTTGCCGCAGAGTTGGTCATTGCCCAAATCCCCGTACATCAGGTCATCGCCGGCTTCACCGTAGATGAGATCATCCTCTTTCCCGCCGCGAACGGTATCATTTCCAACCCCACCGCTGAGGGTATCATTACTGCGACCGCCATTGATGAAATCATCACCGGCCCCCCCCCAGAGCAAATCAATCATCCCACTCAGACCGCGTTCAGATTCGATCTCGCTTTCATCAAGGGTATCACCAATAAGAGTGTCATTGCCCTGATCGCCGTGCAGGGTGTCATTACCTTGATCTCCGAAAATCATATCATCGTTTTTGCCCCCGAAGGCGAAGTCATCTTGCTTGCCGCTAAACATCAGGTCAGCACCGGGGCCACCTTGCATTAAATCATCATTGCCGTGACCGTGAAGGGTATCATTATCCTCAACATTAGCCGACGCTGCCAAGCCGTTATTGCCTTCAGTACCGATCAGGGTGTCCCGACCGTCTCCTCCCAGGATAAAATCGTTACCTTGGTTGCCAAATTGGAGGTCATTACCAACACCGCCATACATCGTATCGTTGCCGTCAAAAGCTTCAATGCGGTCATCTCCCCCAAAGGCAAACACCACATCACTACCGAGCGAACCGGCGACGATATCATCAGCGTTATCACTGCCATCAATAACGTTATCGAAGGCATTAAACAGACTCGGAGTCAAATTTAAACGTTCGGGTAGGGGAACAGTACCAAACTCAGGCAAAGGAGGACAGTCACAACCGCCATCATCAATGGGTTCACCCCGAGGAATTGAACTGTCCTCTTCCAACGTCAGGCGTACAGTCCCCACGTTAGAAACCGTATCGTCATCATCGGTGGCGGTGTAAGAGAAGCGAATTTCTCCTGTAAAATTCGGATTGGGTTCAAAGCTCAGTTGTTCAGCTTGAGAGGGGGTTAGACGCCGAACTTGTTCTAAGCTGGTGATTTCTTCGCCATTGAGAAACAGAGTACCATTCGGGGGTAATTCGGTGATGGTGTAGAAATTAACCCGACCATCTCGGTCATTCCCTTTTAACGGGGGGACTGGAAAACGATTTCCGTCATTGGGAACAGTCGTGATTTGATCTTCGACGACAGGCGGTAAATTAGCGGGGGGTTCAAAAGGTTCAGGGGTGGTTGGGGGAATAGAGGGAGTTGGGGGAAGGGTGGGAACGGAGAAGGCGCTAACGGGAATGGTGATATTAGCTACGTTAGAATTAGCGCCATCATCGTCTGTCACGGTGTAAGTAAAGGTGACGTTTCCGACAAACCCGCTATTGGGTTGGAAGCTGAGGTTATCGAGTTGATCTGGGGTTAACCGTTGAACCCCAGCGGGGTCTGTTACCGCCACACCATCGAGCAACAGTGTACCTTGTCCGGAGTTGGGTATTGAAAAGTTAATCCGTTCTACTGTACCATCGGGGTCGGCAAAGTTCGCCGCAGACAACGGTAAAGGAATGGCGGGGCTGTTGTTGAGAATGGATGTATTTTCAACGTCCTCGGCTGTAGGCGGTTGGTTGGAGTCGGGACTGACGGTAACGGAAATATTGGCGGGTTGAGAAGTTGCTCCCGACCGGTCGGCTACGGTGTAGGGAAGGGTGACAACACCGCTAAAGTTATTGGCCGGGTTAAAGGTGACCGAGAAATTGGGATACAAGCCCCGTTCTTTTAGGACGGCTTGTGCGATAATTTAAGTGGTTGAAATCCCCACCTAAGAGTGCAGCGATATATACTCATCAGATCAGAGTTGAAACCGGGACTGCTCCAGTAATAGGGAAAGACCGAAGGGCAATGGTTAAAAATCCAACCTGGAAGCAAAGCGAAAAGTATTGTTAATATTTCAAAAAAAAACGATACATATTAGTCGCCATAGGGCATTGGGAGACTCTAAACGGACATAGAGGGACTGTAAGACTACCTTGGTAGCAGGACTCGTTGAAGTGTCAAGAATCCCCGCTCGTAAACGAGCGGGGAGTATGTCAATTGACCTTGATCGTTAACGGCAAAGGTTCCCCCGGGTAAAACGATCTCCCGGTCGAGTTCCGGAGTTGCCGGATCGAGGTCTATTTGGGTCAGGTCAACGTTTTCATCCGGATCGGTAATGTTATCAGTGAGGTTAAACTCGATCGGGGTTTCAAAAGGAGCATTTACATTTTCATCGGTTGCGGTTGGGGACTGGTTTTGTTGCGGGGGTTGAACGGGTTCGGGTTCGCGAATATCATTGACGGTCAGGTTGAACGGAGGCAGTGCAACGCTTGTGCTTCCGTCGGTAACGCTGATGATGATATTTTCGGTGATACCCACATCGCCGTCGGTTGGGGTTCCCGATAGTTCTCCGGTTGTACTGTTAAAGATAGCCCAATTGGGTTGGTTGGCGATGGAAAAACTGGGAGTATCGCCGTCTGGATCGCTAAAAACGGGTGTAAAGGTGTAAGGACTATCCTCATCGACGCTGATAGCCGGAGTACCGGAAATTGTGGGAGCTTCATCAACGTCGGTGACGGTAATTTCTAAGGGTTGAGTGACGTTTCCGCCGTTGCCATCATCGACGCTAACTTCCAACTGGTAAACGTTATCGCCGTCTGTATCCCCCGGATTTTCAAAGTCGGGAGGGTTGACAAAGCTGATCTGTCCGGTAGTGGAATTAATGTTAAACCGGGAGCGATCTGCACCGCCGGTGAGCGAGTAGCTGGGAGTGTCGCCGTCGCCATCGGTGACGGTAATTGTGATCACCGTGTTGCTGTTTTCGTTGACGTTTACCGTTGCTGGCGAGGTGATGTTCGGGATATTGTTGGCGGGGATGTCGTCATCAACGTCGGTGACGGTAATTTCTAAGGGTTGAGTGACGTTTCCGCCGTTGCCATCATCGACGCTAACTTCCAACTGGTAAACGTTATCGCCGTCTGTATCCCCCGGATTTTCAAAGTCGGGAGGGTTGACAAAGCTGATCTGTCCGGTAGTGGAATTAATGTTAAACCGGGAGCGATCTGCACCGCCGGTGAGCGAGTAGCTGGGAGTGTCGCCGTCGCCATCGGTGGCGGTAATTGTGATCACCGTGTTGCTGTTTTCGTTGACGTTTACCGTTGCTGGCGAGGTGATGGTCGGGATATTGTTGGCGGGGATGTCGTCATCAACGTCGGTGACGGTAATTTCTAAGGGTTGAGTGACGTTTCCGCCGTTGCCATCATCGACGCTAACTTCCAACTGGTAAACGTTATCGCCGTCTGTATCCCCCGGATTTTCAAAGTCGGGAGGGTTGACAAAGCTGATCTGTCCGGTAGTGGAATTAATGTTAAACCGGGAGCGATCTGCACCGCCGGTGAGCGAGTAGCTGGGAGTGTCGCCGTCGCCATCGGTGACGGTAATTGTGATCACCGTGTTGCTGTTTTCGTTGACGTTTACCGTTGCTGGCGAGGTGATGTTCGGGATATTGTTGGCGGGGATGTCGTCATCAACGTCGGTGACGGTAATTTCTAAGGGTTGAGTGACGTTTCCGCCGTTGCCATCATCGACGCTAACTTCCAACTGGTAAACGTTATCGCCGTCTGTATCCCCCGGATTTTCAAAGTCGGGAGGGTTGACAAAGCTGATCTGTCCGGTAGTGGAATTAATGTTAAACCGGGAGCGATCTGCACCGCCGGTGAGCGAGTAGCTGGGAGTGTCGCCGTCGCCATCGGTGGCGGTGATGGTGGTGACGGTGGTGGTATTTTCGTTGACGTTTACCGTTGCTGGCGAGGTGATGGTCGGGAGGTTGTTGGCGGGGATGTCGTCATCAACGTCGGTGACGGTAATTTCTAAGTTTTGACTGGTTGAACCCCTGCCATCATCGACGGTGACTCGCAAGGTATAAACGTTATCGCCGTCTCTATCCCCCGGATTTTCAAAGTCGGGAGGGTTGACAAAGCTGATCTGTCCGGTGGTGGAATTAATGTTAAATAGGGAGCGATCTGCACCCCGGAGCGAGTAGGTGAGGGGGTCGCCGTCGTCATCGGTGGCGGTGATGGTGGTGACGGTGGTGGTATTTTCGCTGACGTTTACCGTTGCTGGCGAGGTGATGGTCGGGAGGTTGTTGGAAGCCAGTTCCGTCGCCCCCCCGGAAGAGAAAGTAACAAAGTTGGAGATGGTCTCCGTTTCGGTTAGACGTCCGAGGTTGTACTGAATGGCAACACCATTATCTGTTGCGGAGGTTGAATTAAAGTTGTTGTTGAGATTGCCCCCGTTGTCGATCAGAGCATAAGGCGAGCTATAATCACCTGAGAACCACTGGGAAAATTCGGGTTCGTTTTCGGCAAATCCCATAACGATTTCATTTTCTTCTCCTGCGTTTTGCCGTACCCCGATGAACTTCGGATTTTCGTTGCGGCTTTCCATCGCAGTATTTGAATCTGTTAAGCCGTAGGCAGGCCCTTCGTCGTTATCTCCGAGTTGCGAATCAAAGTGTTGATAGAGCTTGATCTCGCGGTTGTTTCCCGCAGGAGCGGTAACGTTAAACCCGTTGGAGAAGAAATCGTTGGGAGCGACGTAGCTGGCGACCCATTCAATCTGAAACTCTGTAGCCGGGTCGTAGCTGCCGTTTTCATTGATATCCGTGTACAGGGTGGTTGTCACCGCGTATGGGTTATCTGCGGTTCCCCCACCGGAGACCTCGGATTGATCGAGCAACCGTAGCAAGGGGTTATCGTTAAAATCGCCGCTTTCCCCGCTTGGGTTGTTGCCGATATAGGTCGTGTCCCCCACCGCAAAAGCGATTCCGACACTCGTCTTAAATGCGGAAATCTGTTCTGAACCGTCTCGGACAACTTGGAAGGTTCCGTCGTCATTGATCGTTATTTCCAAGCCTTCGCTACCCTCTGCGCCTCCCGTTGGATTGATCGTTTGCGCGAACACACCTGGATATTCTGCCAACACTTTGGAAGAAAACGCCAAACGCGAGAGGTCGATGTTTCCCGTTCCTGCAACGCTTGTCAGTTGCCAACTTCCACCCCGTTCGGGCGAACCCACGACGGTATTTGATGCGTACACCTCTGCTGCGGTCAGTTTGGCGAACCGTTCAACGAAAGCGCGGGAGTCCCCACGCTCAGTGAAGCGTAGCGAAACGGCGTGGGGAGGAATAGCGCAGCAATTGAGGGACTCGATGCCCCGAAAATTGCTACTTGACAATTCAGCTTCACCTTCGTTAAGCTAGAAAACATTTCGTGAAGGTTTATCTGTGAAGCAAGTTGTGACCGCCAAGTGAAAATTAGACCTGTCTCCAGAGCAAAAAGAAGCTGTGAGACAGGTCACTTTGGCTTATCGGGATGCACTGAGCTACGCTTCTCGGGTAGCCTACGCCAACAACAAACTGAGTAATGGAACGAAACTCCAGAAACTCGTCTATTACGACATCAGGGATTTATTTAAGCTTCCTGCCCAGATGTCGTGTAACGTCCCTCGCCAAGTCGGTGCAACCTACAAAACGCAGTGGACAAAATTCAAACAAAACCAGCAAGCGATTAAAGACGGGAAGACGAAGAAACTGTTTAAGGGGTTAGATCACCCTTGCAAGTTTTCTTCCCGAACCTGCACCCTCAATTACCAACGAGATTATTCCTGGAAAAAAGATAATCAGGTGAGTTTAGTTACCCTGTCAGGTCGCATTGTTGTTAAATATTCTGGCTACAACAAGCACATTGACTGGATTAAACAGGGAGCAAAAATTGGTTCCGCCAAAATCTACTATACTGCTTGATCGAGAACCTATTACTTGTTAGTCAGCTTAGAAATAGACTTGCCCGATATCGACCCCTACACCATTAAACAGGTGCAAGGTATCGATGTCGGGCAACGTTTTTTAGCTGTGTCCGCCAAAACAGACAACAGCAGTCAGTTCTTTTCTGGTAAAGCGATTAGACATAAAGCTAATCGCTATCACAAAACCAGGAAATCCTTGCAGAGGAAAGGCACTCGGTCAGCCCTCGCGCAGATTAGTTGCGTTATCTGGCAGAGAGAGACGGTTTACCTCTGACGTGAACCACCAAATCAGTAAACAGATTACTCAACCTCACAGCTTAATTGGATTAGAGGATCTTTTGCACATTAGAGAACGAACTCGTTCTAAATCTGGGAAAAAAGCGAGTAAGAAGCAGCGCAAGGCTAATCGCAATAAAGCGAAGTGGTCTTTTGCTGAACTTCATTCCTTCATTGACTACAAGGCGGTGTTGAATCAGTCTTTAGCTGTAAAAGTACCAGCCCAGTTCACATCTCAGATGTGTCCCAGATGTGGATATATCTCCAAAAAAAATAGACCCAATCAGGGTCTAACTTTTAAATGTGAGTGTTGTGGCTATACACTCCATGCTGATTTGGTGGGAGCGCGAAATGTAGCCATGAGAACATTGCTTGTTCGGCAAGACTGGGCAAGTACGGGGATTTTGTCAGTATCCCCCGATGTGTCGGACGAAGAAACCAAAGCTAAGAATCTGCAAAGATTCTTAGAGTTGAGGTGGAGTCCAGATACAAGCCCCGACCTCAGCGTTAGCGGGTCGGGGTAATTGACTGCCGTCTCGATCCCCATCTATGATTTGAACTTCTATTTCTGATTTGATCTCGTCCAAGAGAGATTGATAGCGATCTACATTGGCATCGATAAAAACAATAGTTTTCCGGAGGTTGAGAGAAATCGAAGAAAACTGAATGGTCTGAACCAAGCGTAAAGACGGACCGTTGAAAATATTGAATTGAGACATGGGTAGCACTCTCGTTGAATAAAAAAAATCAGAAATTTTTCAGAAGAAGGGTAATACCGCGATCGCGAAAGTCACCAAGTCAGAAGTCAGAAGTATATATACCAGGGGTTTCAGCTAAACCATCGGTATCTCAACTTTAGAGAAATGGTATAACTCGCCAATTTTTTGAAGCACAAGGAATCAGCACCATTGCTTTTCAAAAAAAGCCGTGGTTCTCTCAAGCGATGCCATTGTTTTGCCGATTAATAGACGGGTCAAACAATGCCGCTACTGATTGATTAGTGCGCGGGTTTGATGCTCTTTTATATCCCAGAGAAAAACGACAGATCTAGCTTGGGTATCGTGTAAATTTGTCCCAAACTGTCTGATTCTTTAACAATGCCATTGCCGATATATAGATGCGTTAAAACAATGCCATTGCCCATCTATTAATGCGCGGGTTTGATGCTCTTTTATATCCCAGATATTAATGATCAATCCAACGGGAGCTGTGAAACTTTATCCCAAAATTTGGATTTCTCAAACAGTTAAAGTTGCTCTTCTGTAGATGCGTCAAAACAATGCTGTTACTGTTCCCTGATTACTTAAGTAAATCCTATCACACCATTCTCTTGGAGGGCAACACCACCGTAAAAATAACGAGGCGGATCGGCTCAAATGCTTATGTAAACTGCGTCGGAGTCACCTCAAACTGACTGACGATCAAGAGTTATGCGGCTAAAATGGGATCGGGGTTGGCTAACAAATCCGCTTCGGTGTAAGCCCGGCTCTAATTGTACCAAGAAAGGGGGTTCCAAAGAAACAGTATTCTCGCGGAGGTTTGGGGGGAACAGACAAAAGATTTTTCCAGACCCAGCCCGAGAGTGTTTAGATTCTCATTTTTTGTTACAATCTGTGAAGACAATAGGTTATGGATGGGCAGAATGCGGGTTGCGATCGCTGGAGCAGGTTTAGCAGGTATGGCCACAGCCGTCGATCTTGTCGAGGCTGGACACCAAGTTGAAATTTTTGAATCTCGTCCCTTTGTAGGCGGTAAAGTTGGCAGTTGGGTTGATCCCGATGGCAATCATGTTGAGATGGGATTACACGTCTTTTTTGGTTGTTATTACCATCTGTTTGATTTAATGAAAAAGGTAGGAGCCTTTGAAAACCTACGGTTAAAAGAGCATTCTCACACTTTTATTAACCGTGGGGGAATGACCGGAAGTTTAGATTTTCGCTTTATTACAGGCGCCCCGTTTAACGGACTCAAAGCCTTTTTTACGACCTCTCAGCTTTCGTCTTATGATAAGTTTAAAAATGCCCTCGCTTTAGGTACAAGTCCTCTCGTTCGTGGACTGGTAGACTTTGAGGGGGCGATGAAAATAATTCGAGAATTAGATCGGATTAGTTTTGCCGATTGGTTCCGCAGTCATGGCGGTTCAGAAGGTAGTTTAAAGCGGATGTGGAACCCGATTGCCTATGCACTGGGTTTTATCGATACGGAAAATATATCCGCCCGGTGTATGCTGACTATTTTTCAATTTTTTGCAGCAAAAACTGAGGCTTCGGTGTTGCGAATGTTGGAAGGTTCGCCCCATGAATATCTTCATAAACCGATTATTAATTATCTCGAAGAACGAGGCGCAAAAATCTACACCCGACGGCGAATTAAAGAGATTCTATCGACAGAAATAGAGGGCAAAACCTATGTAACAGGAATGGTTGTCGCTTCAGGAGAAACCCAAGAAACGATCACAGCGGATGCTTATGTTTGTGCTTGTGATGTTCCGGGAGTGCAGAAAGTATTACCGCAAGATTGGCGCAAATGGTCGGAGTTTGATAACATTTATAAGCTTGATACGGTGCCGGTTGCAACTGTACAATTGCGCTTTGATGGTTGGGTCACAGAACTCAAAGATCCTCAGCAACGCCAACAGTTAGAACGGGCGGTTGGCATTGATAATTTGTTGTATACTGCCGATGCTGATTTCTCTTGTTTTGCTGATTTAGCCTTAACCAGTCCGGGGGATTATTATCGTCAAGGTGAAGGTTCATTGTTGCAATTAGTATTAACGCCCGGAGATCCGTTTATCAAACAAAGTAACGAAGAAATTGCCCAACACGTTCTCAAACAGGTGCATGATTTATTCCCCTCCTCCCGAGAACTTAACATGACCTGGTATAGTGTGGTTAAATTGGCTCAATCTCTCTATCGAGAAGCGCCGGGAATGGATCTTTATCGTCCGCCTCAAAAGACTCCTGTTGCTAACTTTTTCTTGGCTGGAAGTTACACCCAACAGGATTATATTGATAGCATGGAAGGCGCGACAATTTCCGGTTTTCAAGCCGCACAAGCGATTTTAAATAATACAGCTAATTTGATGAAACCCTCAGTGGTGACAACAGGTTAACTGATAATGGTTCGGGAAAGTTTGAATCTTTAACGTTTGTTAATGCTTGTCTCTTTCCCTCTCTTGCTTTAAAAATCTACTCTATAAACTCGAAAATATAATGGCAGACTGGTTAGAACATAGTGTTCAAGTTGAAGTTCCAATTCCGATAGAATTAGCCTGGAGTCTTTGGTCTGATTTAGAACAAATGCCCCGGTGGATGAAGTGGATTGACTCGGTTAAAATTCTCGAAGATAATCCAGAATTATCCCGGTGGAAATTGGCAGCAGGGCGGTTTGAATTTAGTTGGTTGTCTCGGATTTTGAAACAGGTTCCCTATCAAGTTATTCAGTGGGAATCGGTTGATGGTTTACCGAATCAAGGGGCAATTCGTTTTTATGATCGTCATGGGAGTAGTATTGTTAAACTAACGTTTTCCTATGCGATTCCGGGGATTTTGGGTAAACTGATGGATAATTTGTTTTTGGGACGAGTCGTTGAATCAACGATTCAAGAAGACCTAGAACGGTTTCGGGATTATGCCTTAGCCGTTCATGCTAAATCCTAAAATAAATAAAAAATTGATTAATTTTTAACTCAAAAGACGTTCCAAACAAGCAAATGGAAGAACAATCGGCCAGAACAATGTAGCCTCTAGCAAAATTAACCAAGACATACCGTGAGTTTTGGGAGTCGATTGATCGCCTATAAACGTACTTAGACTAACTACAAACGTGGCTACAGCACCCAGAATATAAACAGATTCCAGCATAATCATTAAGATGCAAACTGTGATTAATTTTTTCACCTCGTCTGTTATAGCATAGGTTTCTGTTCATATCAATTTTTATTTATCAGTCTAAACGCCCAGATTTAGATCCCACTACTGATTTTAGCAATCGGCATCCGCCACCCGGTACCAAAAGCGCGATCGCTAATTTTCAAACCGGGAGGGGCTTGACGGCGTTTAAACTCAGCCCGCATAACTAATTTAACGACTTGTTGAACGATCTCAGAATCATGTCCGGCGGCAATAATTTGTGAAACAGATTCCTGCTTTTCCACTAATCGATGCAAAATATCATCTAAAATCTCATAGGGTGGGAGTGAATCTGAATCCATTTGACCCGGTTTAAGTTCAGCGCTGGCAGGTTTTGTTAAAATATTATTAGGAATAATCTCTTTATTTGAGTGCTGATTTAACCATTTGCAAATCGAATAAACTCGTATTTTGGGAACATCCGCAATCACCGCTAATCCCCCATTCATATCGCCATACAGCGTACAATATCCCACCGCCATTTCAGACTTATTTCCAGTTGAGAGTAACAGATGACCAAACTTGTTAGAAATTGCCATTAATAACGTTCCTCTAATTCGGGATTGAATATTTTCTTCGGCAATGCCAAATTCAGTTCCAGCAAACACAGGTTCTAAGACCTGATCGAAGGCTTTCATCGCCTCAGCAATCGCTAAAGTTTTCGTATTAATTCCTAAATTTTCTGCTAATTCTACCGCATCTGTAACCGAATGTTCAGAACTATAGGGAGAGGGCATTAACACCCCCAAAACATTCTCTTTACCCACCGCTTCTGCTGCAATAGCCGCAACTAATGACGAATCAATTCCCCCACTTAACCCCAAAACAACTTGAGAAAACCCACATTTTCGCAGATAATCTCGCACACCTAAAACCAACGCTAACCAGATTTCTTCATCCTCACTTTCAGGAAAAGAAGATTGAGGTTGATCGAGAGATTTAACCCAATCCGAAGTGATGACATCTCGTTTTTCAAGATCAAACTCAACCACCGTAAAATCGGTTTCAAATCCGGTTAAATACTGAACTAATTCACCTGTTTTATTAAAAACCAAACTAAACCCATCAAAAATTAAATCATCATTTCCCCCGACTTGATTGGCATAAATAATCGGGGTAGAATAACGTTTAGCACTGTGTCCAAGCATGGCTTGACGGAGTTTTTGTTTGCTGGCTTGGTAGGGAGAAGCAGACAAATTTACCACCAAATCAACCTCTTTCTCCGCCAGGGCTTTCATCGGATTACAAGTATAGTTTTGTCGCCCCCAAAATTCCTCGTCATTCCATAAATCTTCGCAAATTGTTACCCCAATTTTTAAAGATGAGGTAGAATTAGATAAGGTGAAATATTTGCTTTGTTTTCCGCCTTCAAAATAACGATCTTCATCAAATACATCATAAGTGGGCAGCAAACGCTTCTGAAAAAACTGCTGAACTTGGCTATTTTGAATTAATGCGGCACTATTAAATAAAGGCTTTTCACCTTGTTTTTCAAACTCAGAATTCGGTTGTACCGTTCCGACTAAAACTGTAAGTTCAGGGGGAATTTTTGCCGCTAAGACTTGTAATTCGGCGATCGCAGCCTCGATAAAACTGGGGCGGTTGAGCAAATCTCTAGGCGGATAACCCACCAAAGCCAATTCTGTTGTTAACAGGAGTTGACAACCCGCTTCTGTGGCTTGTTTGGCTGCATCAAGAATGCGTTGGGCGTTTCCGGTAATATCGCCGACAGTGGGATTGAGTTGTGCGATCGCAATTTTCATCATCCATCTCTGAAGTTGATTTCAACTCAAGTTTACTACTCAGAAATTGATTTTGGGAATGAGTCTGCTGGAAAGAAATTGAGTTGTCAGCGAGAGATTTCAATTAGGGTTCTGAGGGAACTGTAGAATCCTTCTCAAAGCTAACATCTTCATAGACATCAATCAAAGACACCGTTAAATTCAAACTTTCGAGAGGAAAACTGCCTTGACTGGGAGTATAGGTTTTAAAAATCCACTCTCCTTGCTTGTGGCGTTGGAAAATTTCGACTCGTTGATGTTTAGTATTAACTAAAACGTATTCTTCCAAACTATCTAGAGTTTGGTAATCGTTGAATTTATCTCCTCTATCAAAACCTTCGGTACTCTCAGAAAGCACTTCAATAATTAATTTGGGAAAGCGTTTATAGGTAGAAGTTTCTTGATCTCGGGTATCACAAGTAACGAGAAGATCAGGATAATAAAAACAGTTGCATTGTTCGAGACGAGCTTTTATATCCGCAAAATAAACACGACAGTTTGTTCCGCGTAGGTGAGTGCGAATCAGAGTAAACAGGTTTCCTGCAATTGTATTATGGGTGTCGGTGGTTCCTGCCATTGCGTAGATTTCGCCATCAATATACTCGTGTTTGATGGGGCTTTGAGTTTCGAGTTCGAGGTATTCTTCTGGAGTTAGGGAATGATGGTCAGACAGGGCAATCATGTTTTTTGTATTGATATTGATCAGTAAATATTTTAACGCCTTTTTGTAAGATAATAAACTTCCGACGAAACAGCACTTATAATATCAGAAAAATTTAACGCTCTCCATCTCACCTCTGAGGTAACTCTATGGTTGTGAATATCCAGAAGAAAATTAACCTCGCATTCATTGTGTTGGGCTGTTCGTTACCGTTGCTTTCTGCAAGTCCTAGCAACGCACAAACCTGTACAGAGGCAGAAATTCAAGCCAATATAGAAAATTTTCAAGCGGTTAATAGACTTTATGACCCTCCCTTTGGAAACGTCATCCAATGCCAAAAAGAGGCAGTTCAACCTTTAATTGTTACGGTATTAGATCAAAATAGTACGAGCAAGGTTCGCCGAATTGCCGCTTTTGCTTTGAGTCTGATCAAAGAGAGTTCACCCGCAGCAATTCAACCTTTAATTAAAGTCGTTGAAAATCAACAGGATGACTTGGAAGTTCGCCGAAATGTTGCCTTTACTTTGAGAACAATTGCAAAAGATTCACCGGAAACAATTGCCGTTTTTATTGATGTCCTCAAAGATCAACAAGATAATTTAGAAATTCGCAGCCATGCAGCAACTGCTTTAACAGAAATGGGTCACAATTCATCTGAAGTTGTTGATGTTTTGGTTAATGTGGTGAAAAATCAACAGAGTCATTTAGAACTTCGTAGCTATGTCCCCACTCTTTTAGAGGCAATTAGTTTTAATTTAATTGTAGAAAAAGGTCAAATTCCTAAACATAAATTAAATCAATTAATTCAAGCACTAAAGCCCGTTTTAGAGATTCAAGATGAGGATTTATTATTACCTCCTACCCTAAGAACGAATATCAATACTTTGCAGGCATCCCTTCAAAAGAAAATCTAATTTTAGGAGAGAGTGTATTTTATCCTGGAAAGTTAACCCTACTGATCACTAATCTTGGGGATTAAATGATAGTTTTCAACCCCCTTTTAATTGATTTAGTTATTAATTGAATGAAAGATTAACTCATCGGTTCAAAGTCAGATTTACTCACTCCACAAGTCGGACAAACCCAGTCATCTGGAATATCTTCAAATGCAGTTCCTGGTGCTATATCTGAGTCCGGGTCGCCCTCTTCAGGATCGTAAATATATCCACAGGTATTACACACGTATTTTTTCATAATTTAGTTAATCTCCAGTGTTCTCCGATTCAGTAAAACTCTAACAAAAACTACAGTTTCTAATATCTTTCTATGGAGAGATTTTTTATCGGGGAGTTTTATCGTTAACCTCTGAGAGATTGAGAGGAGGTTGTTTTGAGGGGGATATTGCCGAAATATCTAATGGTTCATCTGCTTTCAAACTGCATAAACGACGAGTCCAGATAACGGCAGCTAAACCAACAATAAGATTGGCGACACAAGCGGCTGCAAAAATACCATTTAACCCAAATAACCAACTCCCTAAATAGGCGAGTGGTACATATAAAATTACCATTCTAGATAACGTTAATATAACCGCAGGAAAAGGTTTGCCGAGGGCGTTAAAAGCGGCATTGGCGACGATAAAAATACCATAAGTTCCGTAACTAATGGGTACAACTGATAAATAACGAGTGGCAGTATTAACGACTTCAGAGTTCGTATCAAATAGAGTGATAATCTGTGCTGAAGTGGCTGAAAGGATAACCGCGATAAAAATTCCAAAGCCGATACAAAATAAATAGGATAAGTGCAAAGAACGATGTACTCGTCCATAGAGTTTAGCCCCCCAGTTTTGACCGACAAACGGCCCAATAGTCGCCGAAAGTGCCATAAATACAATTAAAGCAAAAGATTCAACCCGAGAAGAAATCCCAAATCCGGCAACAGCTTCTGGACTATAAGTTGCTAATAAACTGGTGATTATTCCGATAGAAATCGGAGTGATCATATTTGTAGATGCCGCAGGTAAACCCACATACAAGATCTCTTTCCAATAGTCCCAACAATTTCTCAGACAGGTCAGACTCCAGAGAATCATTCGTTCTCGGAAATGAAGAATGATTAAAGAGGCAATTAACGTTAAAGAACGACCAATAACTGTTGCGATCGCCGCCCCTTTTAACCCTAAACCAGGAATGAATGCCCAACCAAAAATAAACAGAGGATCTAAGACAATATTTACAATCGCCGCAAAAGTCATAATTAGACTGGGAATCTTGGTATCTCCTGCCGCCCGAATGGCACTATTTCCCACCATTGGAACGACTAAAAAAATCATGCCTGGATACCAAATTTGCATATAATCGTGAATGTAGGGCATGACTTCAGAACCTGCCCCCAAAAGTTTAAATAAAGGGTCAATTGTTGCCAATCCAATTAGGATAAAAATCCCCACAATCAGCAGAGATAATGTTAAACTATTAGTGGTTAATCGTTGTACTCGGTCACGATCCCCTTCACCAATCGCCCGAGAAATTACCGAAGCCGCCCCGGTTCCTAGTCCAATTGCTAAACTTCCCATCACCATAACCACGGGGAAGGTAAAACTCATCGCCGCGAGTTGAGTGGTTCCTAGTTGACCCACAAAATAGGTATCGGCTAAATTAAAGGCAATCACTGAGAAAACCCCCCAAACCATCGGTAAAGTTAGGGTGATAAGTTTGAGTCCGACAGAACCTTCTGTTAAGTTGTATCTGCGAGTTGGGGTTGATTGAGACATGAATCCTATTTGAGATGAGAGTTAGAGCAGGCTAGAAATGCGCCTTTATCAGTTAATATAACTGCGATCGCCAAATTTCGCATTCAAACTCAGTTCAGGGGAATCAGAAGCTTTTAAAAATTTTCTCAAGATAGATGACAAAAGTGATAATTTGTGTGTCTCTAAAGTTCTAGTTAAAAGTTTGACTTGAATTAAAAACAGCAAGGTGTTGACTGCCGTTTTTTAGAGTCCTAAACTGCCCTTACCCAATCGGTATAAATACCATCTTAATTTCTACCTTTAGGTTGTGAAATAAACGATATCACTTGTGCTTAAATAAGAGATTATGCCTCATTTGGGCTGAACAGGAGTTTTTTATGACATCGAATCAACATCAGGGACAACTGGTGATTATTGGCGGCGCTGAAGATCGAGAAGGCGATTGCAAAATTTTACGAGAATTTGTGCGCTGTGCGGGTGGAATTGATGCCAAAATTGTGGTGATGACGGTGGCAACTGAGTCACCCCGAGAAGTGGGTGAGGACTACATTCGAGTTTTTGAACGTTTGGGGATTCAAAATGTTCATATTGTTGATACAATCGAGCGAGAAGATGCAGAAACATCAAGAGCCTTAGAGTCTATAAATGAAGCTACAGGTGTCTTTTTTACCGGAGGAGATCAAGCCAGAATTACAGAAATTATCAAAGATACTGCTTTGCATCAAGCCCTATTAAAAAAATACACCGAAGGGTTAGTTGTTGGGGGAACAAGTGCAGGTGCAAGCATGATGTCTGCGAACATGATTTTAGAAGGAGAAGGACAGACTCATCCGCGTATTGAAATTGTGGAAATGGAAGCAGGAATGAGTTTTCTTCCAGAAGCAGTGATTGACCAACATTTTGCTCAACGGGGACGTTTAGGACGTTTAGTGACTGCGGTGGCGCGACATCCAGATTTAATTGGTTTAGGGATTGATGAAAATACGGCTATTGTTGTGCGAGATCATCAATTTGAAGTGGTTGGAGATGGAAGTTGTACTGTTGTAGATTTAAGTAAAATCACGCATAACAACATCGGAGAACTTTTAAAAGATGAAGGTTTAGCGTTGTGTGGAATTAAACTTCATATTCTGCCGGAAGGATATAAATTTGATCTCAAAAATCGTCAACCTTTAACTGAAAATAAAGTTGTTCAAACTCCTGAAATGGCAGTTTTGAATTAAGACAAAAGGGGGCAACGTCGCGCCCCCAAAGTTCACTTTTTAGGATTGATTATTATTGTTGAACTTTATCTTTCATCGGATCGGCAATATAGCGAAAATTCTCATCAGAATTCCACGGGCCGCGATGATCTTCTCCGTTTGTTGATAAGTTGTAGTAAATATCAACGGTTTCATCGGGTTGAATATTTCCGAAGAACGGATCAGTGAGTTTACCCATCGAATCTAATGCCTTCATAAACATTTTCGTATGAGAAATCTCCCGCGTTAACAAGTGAACTAAAGTTTCTTTGGTTTGGTTATCGGGTGCAACTTTAATCAAAGATTCGTAGGTTTGACGCGCACCTGCTTCGGCTGCAATATCTGCCCGCAAGTCACGGACAACATCGCCACCTTCGTTTAAATAAGCGGCTGTCCAAGCTTGTCCTTGAGAGTCTAGAAAATGAGGCCCTTTACCGCGTACTGCAAATAATGTACTCTTAAAAGCTTCAGTTTGATCCGCATTTCGAGTATGATTTTCAATCAGTCGGCCAATCATTTCTAGATGGCTAAATTCCTCAACGGCGATATCTTGCAACATATCCCGAATTCCTGGATCTTCGGTATGAAAAGACTGCACCCAATATTGTAAAGCAGCAGATAATTCACCCGTTGCGCCGCCAAATTGTTCTAAGAGAAGTTCGGCATAACGAGGATTCGGATCATCAATCTTGACATCTTTTTCGATTAGTTCTTTTTTATGAAAAAACATTAGGTTCTCCTTTCAACTAGATTATTTAAGACGATAAATGAATTCTGGAGTGCAAAAATTTGATTTTTTGTTTTTGCTCCTTCTCTATCTTATAAATCTCGCTCTAGAATGACCTTGATCTAAAGATAGACTCTCATTTAACCCAATCTCTATCTATCTATCTATCTATCTATTCTGCTGGCTATCAATGGGAATATCTTCTCCGTTTAAGACACAAATACAAGGGTTAACAATCTAGAATCGTTTTCGCATTGGGTGAAATGATCATTTCAAAATTCAAGGTTAAAATTTATATCAAAAGATAGATGAAAACTAACAAATTTCCAAATTAACAGGCTTTTAAGATCTGATTAAGTTAAATTGAATTCTATTCTAATCTTGATTTTATTTAAAATCCTGATCACTATTGTCAATTTCTAAAATTCAGTCTAGAATAAATTTAATTTTTATACACCCACTCAATTAACCCAGGGATCAATAATCTTCTATGTTAAAAGCCTATAAACTGATTAAAGATTTTGGATTAGAAGCAATCCCCTTATTAAAATTAAGGGAATCCTTACTAAACGATGCGAAATTTACCCAGAATTACTTAGTTTTAACCATTAGTTCTTGCTTGATTGCAACATTGGGTTTACTGATTAATAGTGCGGCTGTGATTATTGGCGCGATGATTATTGCTCCCCTAATGTTGCCCTTGAGAGGAATGCCTTTTGCTACTTTAGAAGGAGACTTAAAACTTCTCCGATTGAGCTTTACTTCTATCCTCGCGGCAACCTCAATATCAATAATATTTTCAGGATTAGTAGGTTTAATTATTCGCATTCCCGAATTTGGATCAGAAATTTTATCAAGAACCCAACCCACTTTAATTGATCTCTTAATTGCGATTGCGGCGGGCGGTGTCAGTGGGTATGCTAAAATTCGTCCTCAAGTTGGAGATGCCATTCCGGGAACCGCAATTGCCGTTGCCTTAATGCCTCCTCTTTGTGTGATTGGGATTGCAATTTCTCAGGGAGAATGGGATGCAGCGACTGGATCAAGTCTCCTCTATTTTACTAACTTAATCGGGATTAATCTAGCTTGTTTAGGCGTTTATGTTTTAGCCGGATACGCCAGAAGTAGTGAACTCGCTCGGACAATTTCTTGGGGCGTTTCCATCTTGTTAATTGTTCTGCTGACTATCCCCCTCGGAATTAGTTTTTTTCAACTGGTTAACCATGCCCAAGTTAATAACTCTATCCGCGAAATATTAGTCACTCGTTCTTTAGTTGATCGACCCGATATCGAGGTTGATAAAATTAGTATAAACTGGCGAAAAACAACACCAGAAGTCTTAGTCGTTGCCAGAACCGCTAATCAGATCACACCTGAAGAAGTCGCCATTGTCGAACAACTTCTTGAGCAAGAGTTAGCCCTGTCTTTAAAAGTGATCTTTGATGTCACTCCAGCTCGACTAATAGAATCAAATCAATCATCGATTACTCAGCCCTAGAATGATCAGGGTTCCTGTAAACGTTACTCAGAATCACCTATAATTATCGGTTAAACGAGAACAAAGACTTGATACTATCGCTTCCAAAAAACGATTTTACCGAGTTATTTCTCCCTCAATTCCGACTTCAGTAACTACCCGTTAACTCCTCATGGCATCGACTCAACCTTCCCCCCTGTCTGGCGATCGCATCTCAGTTCAAACTGCTTCAACTTGGCACACTCAAACCATTGAGGAAACATTGCAGTTGATCAACACTGACCCCAAACAAGGGCTAAATTCTCAGCAAGTTACCCAAAAACAGCAAGAATATGGTCTTAATGAAATTGAAACTACCGAGGGACGGCGACCCTTAGAAATTTTGTGGGATCAGTTTACCAATATCATGTTAGTGATGCTGATCGCCGTTGCGATCGTTTCAGCGATTCTCGATCTCCGCAACAACAACTTTCCCAAAGATGCGATCGCTATTTTTTCCATTGTCATTCTCAACGGCTTACTGGGTTATTTTCAAGAAAGTCGCGCCGAAAAAGCCCTAGCCGCCCTCAAAACCCTGTCTTCTCCGAAAGTGCGAGTATTGCGAGAGGGTGAAATGAGCGAGATTGAATCCCCCCAACTGGTTCCCGGCGATATTATTTTCCTCGAAGCTGGAATGCAAGTCGCCGCCGATGGACGTCTGATCGCAGCCCAAAACTTACAAGTGCGAGAAGCCACTCTCACCGGAGAAGCCGCCGCCGTCAACAAACGCGCCGAAACCCAACTCAGCGAAGACACAGCCCTCGGCGATCGCATTAACTTAGTCTTTCAAGGTACCGAAGTCGTCGGTGGACGGGGGACGGTATTAGTCACAGAAACGGGAATGAAGACGCAACTGGGACAAATTGCCGCGATGTTGCAGTCTGTCGAAACTGAACCCACACCGCTACAACAACGGATGTCGCAACTGGGAAATGTCTTGGTAACGGGTTCGCTGCTGTTGGTGGCGTTGGTTGTGGTTGGGGGAATCATTCGCACGGGGTTTGAATATTTTGAACATTTACTGGAAATTTCCCTGAGTATGGCGGTGGCGGTAGTTCCTGAAGGTTTACCTGCTGTTGTTACTGTTACCCTAGCCATAGGGACTCAACGCATGGTGCGCCGCAACGCCTTAATTCGGAAACTTCCTGCCGTTGAAACGTTGGGTTCAGTCACAACAATTTGTTCCGATAAAACCGGAACTCTCACTCAAAATAAAATGGTTGTGCAGTGGGTACGAACGCTTAATCATACTTTTTTGGTAACTGGTGAAGGTTACGCGCCCTGGGGAGAATTCCAACCCCTACATCAGTTTTCAGAAGATGAAGAAAACCCGCTTGAGAAACCGACATTAACCTCAGAACAACAACAAGAATTACAACCGTTATGTGTAGCGAGTGTGTTGTGTAATGATGCTCAACTCCAACATCAAAATGATACTTGGACAATACTCGGCGATCCGACAGAAGGCGCGTTACTGGCGTTAGGGGGAAAAGCGGGGATTTCCAAATCAACTTGGAACGAACAACTGCCTCGGATTAGTGAAATTCCGTTTTCTTCTGAACGCAAGCTGATGAGTGTGATTTGTCAGGATACTCACCGAGAATCGAGAACAGAAAATGCTCAATATCAGATTTTTACAAAAGGTTCACCTGAACTGATTTTACAACGGTGTGATCTCGTACAAACAGCGGGTCAAAGTATTACGCTTCAGCCGGAACACCGTCAACAAATTCTCGAACAAAATGACCAATTAGCCGCTAAAGGACTGCGAGTTTTGGGCTTGGCTTACAAACCCTTAGAAAAGTTTTCATCAGAACCAACTAACGCAGAAACCACAGAAGATCGGTTAATTTGGTTAGGCTTAGTGGGGATGTTAGACGCCCCTCGCCCGGAAGTTAAAGAAGCGGTTAAACGCTGTCGAGAAGCCGGAATTCGGCCGATAATGATTACCGGAGATCATCAGTTAACGGCTGTCTCTATTGCCCATCAGTTGGGGATTTCGGCCTCGGATGATCGGGTTTTAATCGGTCAGCAATTACAACAACTCACCCAAAGCGAACTTGAACAGGAAGTTAAACAAGTGAGTGTGTATGCCAGGGTAGCACCCGAACATAAGCTGAGAATCGTTCAGGCGTTGCAGAAACAAGGGGAATTTGTGGCGATGACGGGGGACGGCGTTAACGATGCACCTGCCCTCAAACAGGCGGATATTGGCATTGCTATGGGGATTACTGGAACGGATGTCAGTAAAGAAGCCAGTGATATGATCTTGCTGGATGATAACTTTGCGACAATCGTTGCAGCCACCGAAGAAGGACGGGTGGTTTATAGTAATATTCGCCGCTTTGTCAAGTATATTTTGGGGAGTAATATTGGGGAAGTATTAACCATTGCTGCCGCCCCGTTACTGGGTTTGGGAGAAGTGCCGTTAACGCCTTTGCAAATTTTATGGATGAACCTCGTTACAGACGGTTTACCTGCTTTGGCATTAGCCCTCGAACCTGCTGAAGCGGGAGTGATGAAACGTCCGCCCCACAGTCCCCGTGAGAGTATTTTTGCACGCGGGTTAGGTGTTTATATGGTGCGAATTGGCTTGATTTTCTCCATTCTCACGATTATCTTGATGATGTGGGCTTACGGGGCGGCACAAACATCAGGGGATTCAGGACGCTGGAAAACGATGGTGTTTACAACCTTGTGTTTGGCTCAGATGGGTCACGCTTGGGCGGTGCGTTCAGATACTCGTTTGACCGTGGAACTCAATCCGTTTTCTAATCCCTATCTACTGGCGGCCGTCAGTCTAACGACTATTCTACAATTAATGCTGATTTATGTAGAGCCGTTGCGAGAATTTTTCGGCACCCATTGGTTAAGCGGGACAGAGTTGGCTATTTGTATCGGGTTTAGTAGCTTGATGTTTGTTTGGATAGAAATGGAAAAATTAGTTAAACGTTGGTGGATAAACCGACAACAAAGCTGAAACTGGAAGGAAAAACTGGGTTTTTGTTCGAGGTTTTCACAAATCACCTCAAATCTGTAAACTGGTCACTGTAAAAACTGATAACTGTAAAACCTGGTGTCTAGAATTAGAATTTCCTCTTTTGCCCCCCGATGGTTTTTTGCGCTGGTTCCCTATCGAATTAGCGAAGGTTTGTTGATTAATTTGTTGCCGTTATTTGTCGTGCAAGTTGCGGGGGGAACCGTGACTGATGTGGGAAAAGTTAACTCTTTAGTTGCTTTTGCGGGGGTGATTGGTTTTAGTTTTTGGGGAAATCTTTCAGATCGAGTCAAACGCCGTCGCCCTTTTTTAATGATTGGAATTGCGGGGTTTTGTTTGTGTTTATTTGGAATGGGTTCGGGAGATAATGTTAATCAAGTTTTGAAAGCGTGTACATTGGGCGGGTTTTCGATGGCTGCGGTGATTCCTTCGGCGACGGCGTTAGTTATGGATACCGTACCTGAAGAACGAATTGGTGACTATTTTGGGCGATTTTATTTAATCGGCGGTTGGAGTTTTATTATTGCGTTAATTTTTGGCGGAGTTTGGCTCAGTGTTTCCCCAGAAATTTTCGGGATGACAGAAGCCATGCGAAGTTTATTTGTTTTAGCCGGAATTGGAACAATTTTGAGTTTAATTTTATGTTTTTTGTGGATCAAAGAACCTTCCCGTGAACCAATTAACCGCCAACGACAATTTACTCCCGCTTTACTCGGTCGTTTATCCGTGGGATTAATTGAACGACGGGTGTTATTTTATCCGGCTAGAAGTATTTATTTTGTTACCCGTCCGCAATTTTTTCAGCTGGTCGTTCAAAACTTAAAAACTACCCTGAGTTTGTATTATGCTTTTTCGGCTTTATTGTTTCTTTCAATTCAAATTATTTATATTCCGTTTCCTTTGTTTTTAACTGATATTTTAGGCGCGACAAACGATCAAGTTTTATGGATTACTCTCGCCCGTTCTTTGGTCGAAACCTATTGTTATCTTCGTGTGGGTCGGTTAGTTCAAAGCCGAAACAGTATTCATTTACAAGCTTGGGCGTCAGGGGTTAGGATTGGTATTTTTATTATATTAACCTTATTAGCGGTCTTTCATTCTAGTCAATATAGTTTAGCCATTATTACCTTGACTCACCTCTTAACAGGTTTAACTTGGGCGGTTATTGGGGTTTCTGGGACGACATCTGTAGCCCGACTTTCTCCGCGAGGTCAAGAAGGGGGAGCTATCGGGATTTATAATTCTGTTATTGGTTGTTCTGCGATTTTTGGATCATTGCTAAGTGTATTTTTAGTGGCAACTCAAGGCTATGGATTCTGCTTTGGCCTGGGTACAGTATTGATGAGTTTAACCACAATCTGTTTATGGGGGTTGGGAAGCGTTACACCGGAGGTCAGCCGACAGCAGTAAACCCGATTTTAGAAAAAATCTACCAAAATCTTTTAATTGATGTATAATCATCGATTAAGGCTAAATACCCCGCCCAATATAGCATGAAGGAGACGGCAACAAAGAATATGATCAAGAGTTGATGATAGAAGCAAATACTTCTCGATCAAGTTCGGTACTGCACGACACATAAG
>NZ_AAVU01000036.1 GCF_000169095.1 Lyngbya sp. PCC 8106 | reverse complement strand
TGTCATCCATTGCCACGATTGGCAAACAGGATTAATCCCGGTGATGCTGTTTGAGATCTACAAATATCACGGTATGGAGTCTCAACGAGTTTGTTACACCATCCACAACTTCAAGCATCAAGGTATCGCGGGAGCAAATGTTCTTTGGGCAACTGGACTCAATAACGAACCCTATTATTTTGATTACAGTCGTCTTCGAGACAATTTTAATCCCTTCGCGCTGAATTTTATGAAGGGGGGAATTATTTACTCCAATTTTGTCACCACTGTTTCACCCCATCATGCTTGGGAAGCCCATCAAGGCGACTGTGGTTATGGCTTGGGTCATACCTTACATGAACATCAACACAAGTTTAGTGGTCTTCTCAATGGCATTGATTATAATGTCTGGAATCCCGAAATTGATCACTATATTCCGTTTAATTATAGTCCCGAAGATCTCGACAACAAAATCAAGAATAAAAAGGCATTACGAGAAAAACTCTGGCTGCGTCATGTCAATCAACCGATTATCGCCTATATTGGTCGCTTAGATCAGCAGAAAGGCGTTCATTTAGTTCATCATGCCCTTTATTATGCTCTACACCGACAGGCACAATTTGTTCTCTTGGGTTCGGCAACAGAACGGGGAATTAATGATTGGTTCTGGCATGAAAAGCACTACTTAGATCATAACCCCGATTGTCATTTAGAAATCGGCTTTAACGAAGAACTTTCTCACCTGATTTATGCCGGGGCAGATATGATTGTTGTTCCTAGTAATTATGAACCTTGTGGGTTAACTCAAATGATTGGGTTGAGATACGGAACTGTACCCATTGTTCGGGGAGTAGGTGGGTTGCTCAGTACGGTTTTTGACCGAGATTATGACAACCATAAACCCGATAAAAAACGCAACGGTTATGTCTTCTATCAAACCGACAACCAAGCCTTAGAATCAGCAATGGATCGGGCAATTGGTCTATGGCATGACTACCCGAAAGAGTTCCGCAAACTCACCTTACAAGGTATGGAGTATGATTATTCTTGGAATCATCCCGGCAAAGATTATGTGAGTATCTATGAACATATTCGCCATTAATCAGGAGTAAAACTAGCCAATTCATAACCAGGAATGTCGGGGTATAACAAGAAGTTGATCGATACAATGATCAGCAACAAACAGAATAATCTCATAAGAAGTTAGCCAGTTGCTTGAACGACTGGTTGAATGGCGGAAACTAGGCGGTGTCGGTTTCCATCCCGCCTAAGTTTTCGCTTAGATGACACGCGGGATTTATCCCGTTTTGATTTTCCTCTTTGGCTTTCAATATACTTTTTAACGCTTTCGGTCGAAGCATTTCCAGTTGTTACACAAAAATAACTGGGGGTCCAACTAGCAAAGTGTTCACAGTTGTTCCACATGAGATCATAGTTCGTTTCACCTAATTAATCTGCTTATAGCTCTACTGGTTGATTTGATCGCGAAAAAGTTCCTCATATGATGAAAACTCGAAGATAACCCAGCCAAAAAAATCGGTTTCTTCAAAAAGTGGGGTTTATCCCCTCAAAGACAAATAAAGATAAGTTATAATAATCTATAAGCTTGCTTCAGTTCTAAACTTTCTATCAATTCCTTGATTTTACAAATCTTAACTCAAGAATTATTCTCAATAAGCAACGAGCTTGCGTTCTTTCAGCCCTTATGGTATTCTAGATCTTGAAAATAATTGAGGATTGGTGTGACCAATAGGGTATTTACTCAACTGATAACGCTTCAAACCCTAATGTATTCGTTCCTTACCCCGATCACTGAATTCAAATTAACACTCAGATCCCGACTGACGATGCACCAATTTTTACATCTCTTTTGTGGGTACGCTTGACAAAAAAGCAAAAGTGTGATACAGATACATTTTAAATCCTATCGGTAATACTACTAAGATTAAATATCTGAACTAATTTTGGGGAAAGTTCAACTGTAAAAAGTGACTTTTAAGTTATACCCATTCTTTGTGAAATTGCTTTTAATTCATCCCCCTTCATTTTTAGGTGATTGTCTCGCAGCCTGGAATACAAGGAATTCGTTGTATTATTAAGCAGAAATAATATTAGAGAAAAGATGAATAATAAAATCCTCGCCCTCGACTTTGGCGGGACAAAATTAGCCGCAGCGACTCTCATTTCTGGTCAACAAAAATGGCAAAATACCCGACGCCAACTTTCCGGAAACTCTCCCAACGCAACGACAGATCTCGAAATTATGCGATCGCTAATTCGTGAGTTGTTAGGCAATGAAAAGCCCCTAGCCATTGGGATCAGTTTTGGCGGGCCAGTTGATGCAAAAACCGGAATCGTTCGTTTATCTCATCATGTTTCAGGATGGGAAAATGTGCCTCTGCGAGAAATTTTAGAAGCAGAATTTAACGTTCCGGTTAGAGTCGATAATGATGCTAATGTTGCCGCTTTGGGTGAATACAAATTCGGTGCCGGACAAGGATGTGAAAGCTTATTATATATTACCGTTAGTACAGGGGTTGGGGGCGGTTGGATACTCAATAACCGTCTTTGGCAAGGGACGCAGGGAATGGCCGGAGAAATTGGTCATACTGTCGTCCAACCCGATGGGCCATTGTGTCTGTGTGGAAAACGCGGTTGTGTGGAAAGATTAGCATCCGGGCCATATATTGCCCAACAGGTTCGTCAAAGCTTAAATAAACAGCCCCAGCAGGGCGAAATTCTGCGTCATTTAGTTAATCATCAACTTGATAAAATTACGGCTGAAATCGTTAGTCAAGCAGCAAATGAGGGTGATGAACTCTGTCAAAACGCCATCAAATTAGCAGGATGGGCGATTGGGGTGGGAATTGGTAATGCGGCAAATTTAATTAATCCTCAACGGTTTATTTTGGGCGGTGGCGTGACCAAAGCGGGGGATTTATTTTGGCATCAAGTTCGGCAAATTTCTCGTCAAACCGCATTACCTGAAGTTGATTTTGAAATTGTTTCCGCCCAGTTAGGAGATGAAGCCCCGCTTTGGGGTGCTGTGGCATTAGCAGAAACAGGCTTGGAAAATTAACCGATACAAAACTTGATTAATTGTGATAATTTAAAGTAATTGTAAATTTAACGGGAATTTTCCAGAAATTATAATTTTATCTCGAAAAATAATAGGAATTCGGCATTTGTACGGTTGTAGCAACTTGAATAAATCGTTTACTATGGAAGTAGACAGCTCGGCGCCGAGTTGAGGTTCAAACCAGTAAAAGGAGAAACCATGCTGCTGTCACACGTATCGATCAAGAGTTCATCCTCGTCAAAAAAGAAAAAAGCGGAGGCTGTGAGGAAGCTAGAACCCTATATTTGTCCTCAGTCTGATCAAAAGCCTAATTCTGAGACAAGCAAATCCTCGGAGAAAGAATAAATGGATTAAATTCTGATCGCTTGAGTGTAGTTTAATGTTTTCATGGGTGTACTACTATTGAGGGAGTTTAGCATGAATGAAACCAATAGACAACTTAAGTTCTCAATTTAACTTTAGAGAAGCAAACCCTCAAGATAGAGGAGAAATTATTGGCATTCATAATTCTCATGTTAGAGAACTAAATGCCTTAAATTCTCATGGTTTTCTTTTGGCGGCAACCACCGAACAAGAAATTCTAGATCAGATCAATCATCAAACTCAATATTTTGTAGCGGTTCATCAGGACTTAGAAACAAATCATAAAGTTATCGGATTTTTAGCTTTATCCCAACCCAAAATTAGCCCTAATTTTTTAAATCAAATAATTTGGAAAGATGATTCTGGTCAGAATAAAATTCTGAGTGATCAACATTTTTATATTAAAATCGTTGCAACTCATCCTGAAAATATGGGTAAAGGAGTTGCTCAATTTTTGTACAAATCTCTCTATGAAACCTTTCCAAATTCATTCTTTTCAACCTTTATTGTTTCTCGACCAATCTCCAATAATCGTTCAATTTTATTCCATGAAAAGCAAGGATTTTACTCTGTAGGAACCCTGAAACGTGAATCATTCCTAGAGTTTAAAAATTATGAAAGTGTGTTGATGGTGAAAGAAATCTAAATATTTGAGGGGAGTACAAAACCCTGAAAAACCCTTGTTACTCCAGAATGATTAATTGTATAAAATTATTTATATAAAGAAAAATAGATTATCATAAACATCCTGAATTATAGAGTATACAATATACTAAAGAAGCGATAAAGTCAATCAAAAAAATCAAATTGAGGGTTTATTAAAGCATAGTTGTGATGGGTTACAGGATTATTTTAACAATCCTAATGTTAGTTTGAGCAAGGAAGATCGCCGGGTCTGTGATAGTTTGATCTGATCAAGGTTTTGAAGTCTTTGTCCTTGCAGGGGAGAGATTTGGAGAGGGATTTAATTATCGTTCTTAATAAAAAAACAACCCAATTCGATTGAGTTGCTTTAAATTAATCACAAAACTCGCGCATTGAGTGATTAAGCGGTGAACGACTTACATCATACCCATGCCGCCCATGCCGCCCATGCCGCCCATACCCATGCCGCCCATGCCGCCCATGCCGCCCATGCCGCCCATGCCGCCCATGCCATCCATGTCGGGAGCTGCGGATTTCTTCTCGGGTTTCTCAACAACTAAAGCTTCAGTCGTTAAGACCATTCCGGCAATTGAACCTGCATTTTGTAGCGCTGAACGAACAACTTTCGCCGGATCAATAATCCCTGCTTTGATCAGGTCTTCACACTCACCCGTCAGAGCATTATAACCAATGTTAAAATCGGTTTCCCGAACCTTTTCAACGATAACGGCTCCTTCTGCCCCGGCATTATTGGCAATTTGACAGAGAGGGGCTTCTAAAGCTTTGGCAACGATTTTACCGCCAATCTTTTCTTCTCCGACCAGTTCATCGAGAATTTGGTCAACTTTTTTCGCTAAATGAATGAGTGTTGTACCGCCACCGGGAACAATTCCTTCTTCAACTGCCGCTTTTGTCGCGTTGAGAGCGTCTTCAATTCGCAGTTTACGAGATTTTAATTCAGTTTCTGTCGCCGCCCCGACTTTAATCACTGCAACACCGCCTGAAAGCTTGGCAATTCGTTCTTGCAGTTTATTGAGATCATACTCTAAATCGGTTTCTTCCCGTTGTCGTCGGAGTTGAGCAATGCGGGCTTCGACATCGGCTGTATTACCTGAGGCGACAATAATGATCTTGTCTTTTTCAACGGTAATTTTGTCGGCGGTTCCCAGCATTTCTAGGGTAACAAGATCCAAACTTAAACCGACTTCTTCAGAGATGACCTGACCATTGGTGAGAATGGCGATGTCTTGCAGCATGGCTTTTCGGCGTTCGCCAAACCCTGGGGCTTTCACGGCGACTGCATTTAAAACCCCTCTGGCCTTGTTAACAACCAGAGTCGCCAGGGCTTCTCCTTCGACATCTTCTGCAATAATCAGCAGAGGTTGACCTTCCCGTGCTATCTTTTCGAGGACGGTAACTAAATCCTGAATAGCACTAATTTTCTTATCAACGATCAGAATACGAGCATTTTCATACTCAGCGATCATCCGTTCGTTGTCGGTAACAAAATAGGGTGATAGATAACCGCGATCAAATTGCATCCCTTCAACAACATCGAGTTCGGTTGTCAAAGATTTGGATTCTTCAACCGTGATTACACCGTCTTTGGTGACTTTATCCATCGCTTGGGCAATCATCTGACCAATTTCTGGATCGTTTCCGGCTGATACTGTCGCCACTTGAGCGATCGCATCTCCTTCTACGGGTTTCGCCACCGCTACGATTTCGTCAACTAAACGGTTGATGGTTTTTTCAATACCTCGACGTAGGGATACAGGGTTAGCCCCAGCAGCAACGTTTTTTAAGCCTTCGGCAATCATTGCTTGAGTTAAAATAGCTGCCGTGGTGGTTCCATCTCCAGCAACATCGTTGGTTTGAGAGGCGACTTCTTGAATGAGTCTAGCACCCGTGTTTTCTAAGGGATCAAAGATTGTAATTTCTTTGATTACAGTAATCCCATCATTTACAATATCGGGCGCACCAAATTTCTTCTCTAATAATACATTTCTACCTTTCGGGCCGAGGGTAACACGCACTGCATCTGTGATGGCGTTGATACCCTGTTCGAGCGCCCGTCTTGACTCTTCATTAAACGCAACAATTTTTGCCATATAACGACCGTTAGCTCTCCACTTAGTCAATTTAGCACTCTTAGGAGGTGAGTGCTAGTTCGTGGAAACCGTACAAGAGGAGGGAGTAGGGAGGTGGGGAGATGGGGAGGTGGGGAGATAGGGAGGTGGGGAGATGGGGTGATCTTACCTCTTGCCTCTTGCCTATTGCCTCTTGCCTTTTACCTCTTGCCTCTTGCCTGTTACCTCTTGCCTTTCTAGGCCATCACCATTCCACCATCAACATTAAACACCTGACCTGTGATGTAGGCGGCGGCCGAGTCTGCGGCTAAAAATCTGACCATTCCAGCCACTTCTTGGGGTTGACCGTACCGACCAAGGGGGATGAATTTTAGAATTTCTTCGGTATTTTTGAGATCTTTTGTCATATCAGTTTCAATAAAACCGGGGGCGACGGCGTTGACCGTAATACCACGACTTGCGAGTTCTTTGGCAACGGTTTTGGTAAACCCAATTACACCCGCTTTGGCTGCACTATAATTAGCCTGTCCGGGGTTTCCCATCTGACCTGCAACAGATGCAATATTAATAATTCGACCCGATCGCTTTTTCAGCATAATTTTACTCACGGCGCGAGTGCAGAGAAAGACACCAGTCAAGTTGAGGTCTATCACGGCTTGCCATTCTTCGGGTTTCATCCGCAAAAGTAGGGTATCACGGGTAATTCCTGCGTTGTTCACTAAGATGTCAACTCGTCCCCATTTTTCCATGACGGTGTTGATCAGGGTATCGACTTGCTCGGCTTGGGAAACATCGGCACACAGGGCGATCGCATTTCCTCCCGAGTTGGTAATTTCTTCAACAAGTTCATCGGCGGCACCGGAAGAACTGGCGTAGTTAACAACAATGTTAGCCCCAAGGCTCGCTAAAGCGATCGCGATCGCCCGACCAATTCCCCGTGATGCGCCTGTAACAATTGCAACTTGTTCTTTGAGATGTTGTTGGGTTTCGGGTAAAACGTCCATGTAGATTTCCTCAGCAATTTTTCAACGCTTAAACGTTCCATCCTAGAGGTTAACAGCTTTTGGGACTTCTATAAAATCAAACTTTCTTCATAAACTGTAATTTCTATTTAGATTTAATTGACCATTTATTGATTGAAACCGGATTTTTAATCAAGTTTGAGCCAATTCAATCAATTGTTAATTCTTAATGAAGGCTACTTTCAAGATGAAAATTTTAAGATAAAACTAACCCGTAAAGACTGTTAACTCTGATCAGGTCAGATTATAATACAAACATCAAGTTAGAGGGAGTTTCTCTCCATGTCAGTTAAAAAGACGTTTAGCAGCTTTAAAGAACTTCTTGAGGGTTCTGATCTTCCGGTTTTAGTGGATTTCTATGCGACTTGGTGTGGCCCTTGTCACATGATGGCTCCTATTTTAGAGGAAGTGAATCAGCAAATGAATCAACAAATCAAGATTGTTAAAATTGACACGGATAAATATCCACAGATTGCATCTCAATATGGAATTGAAGCTTTACCGACTTTGGTGTTGTTTAAAAAGGGTCAACCAATTGAGCGAATTGAGGGAGTTGTCCGAGCGCCGGAACTGATTCAACGGTTGTACGGTGCGCTCTAAATTTGTTTTTATGTTACGCAAATCTAGAGAAGGTTGGGAATTTGAAAATGAGGCTGCTTTGGAGAGTTTTGTCTGGAAAAACTTATCCAGTTTACTCGGATTAAAACCTCTGAAGCAGCAACATCGAGTGCGAGGAGAAGTCTGCGATATTCTGGCAATAGATCCCTGTCAGCGATTGATCATACTAGAAGTCAAAAATTCTGAAGATCGCTATATTGTTCAGCAGCTTACTCGATATTATGACAATCTCTTAGAACAACAACCGCTCAGTTCTGAAATCGATTATACTCAGTCTATCCGTTTAATTGCGATCGCACCCGATTTTCATCAAGATAGTTTCATCGATCTCAAATATCATACTCTTGATTTAGAACTTTTAAAATTTCAGATTATTCAAACGGAAAATCGGGTTTATTTTACTTTGAATACCATTCAGGAAGCAATGATTTCTAAAATCATAATTTCCTATCCTGAAGAATATATTATTAATCCTGAAAATGTGCCAAATCCTAAAATATTACCTCGTTCACCAAAAGCACTACTTAACCTGATTGAAAAAGATAGTGTTGAAAAACAAAATATTGTTTTAGATATTCGAGAAAAAATTCTCAGATTTGACGAAATGATGGGTGAAAGTAGTACAGAAGTTACCATTGGATATGGCAAAAGAAAGAGTAAAACTCAGCTTTATCGTGGTTATCATACTCGTTGTGTTGAGTTTCATCGAGATCAATATTGGGTTTCAGTTGATCAAAGTTTAGACGACCCAGATGTTGTAGTACACAAGACTGATATTTGGGGTGAACCTTTAGATGAGTCTCAGTATTCCTATTCTAAAAAAATAGTTAAAATTGAACTGTTTCTCTATCTTCCTTTTCCTCACGATGAAACCAATCAAAGAATGATCAAAGTTTTAGTTCAAACAAATGACTGGAAAACTGTCTCTGGGATAGTGCTTCCCTCTCGCTATAAAGAACCTTGGAAAGCCGGAACATCTTATCTTTTTGAACAGTATCTCAATCTTTATTATAAAATGACTGGTAAATTAGTGGAGTCCAATTCATTACAAATATGGATTGATCTGGCGTTAGATGAATGGAAAGCTAGAAATTAAGGTGTAATTTAGAGATAGTGGAAAAATAATGCTATCGAAAAATAACGATATCTGGAAATTTAACAGTGAAGCCGACTTAGAAACGTTTATCTGGGATAATTTAAAGAATTTACTCAATTTGCAACCTTTTCAACGACAATTCTCAATTCGAGGAGAATTTTGTGATATTTTAGCGATTACAGAAAATAAAACATTAGTCATTATAGAGCTAAAAAATAGTGAATATCGATATCTTGTACAACAATTAACTCGTTACTATGATCGCATTTTGTCTGATCAACCTTTTCAAGCCGATATTGACTATACACAATCTATTCAACTTTTAGCAATATCCCCCAATTTTCATCGACATAATTTAATTGATCGAAAATATAATCGACTTAATATAGATTTTTTAAAGTTTGAGATTACCCAAAATAATAATGATCTCTATTTTAACTTAAAAAATTTTGAGCGAGAGTTAATCACTTCTTTCCAACTGATTGATATCGCTGACGAACAAAGATCTCAATCCCAAATGCAAGTGATTTCTAGGATCATCCCCAAAATTCCAAAATCACTCAATCGAATGCTTGAGTCTCAACCAACAGAAATTAAAAATTTTATTATCACACTGCGAGAAAAAATTCTGAGTTTTGATGATTTAATGGGGGAAAAGAATACAAATGTCACCCTAACTTATGGTAAAATAAAAAAAGATGGTAAACTTTGTAAGCCCACTCATTTACTCTGTGGTGGATTTTACCAATCCAATCCAAATAGAAATCTAGAGATGTTTCTATATCTTCCCTATTCCGGAGGAAAAAATGTCAAACTAAACATCCTGACAGAAGATTGGAAAACGGCATTAAAAGTAAGAATTCCCAGTCGTTATTCATCAGGCGGAAAATGTGATGATCTTGATATTATGTACTACTTAAAATGGTATGAAAAAATGACTGAAAAATCAGTTAAATCTAATTCAATAGAGATTTTAGTTGATTTAGCTTTAGAAGAATGGAAAGCTAGATATCACAAGAAATGATAAGATCGATAGCATCCCGAACAGTTACGATTAAGGATGAATACACCGAGTCATGCAATTTTAAATCTGGCTCTTTTGAGTCAAGCGAGTAATTCTGAAGCGTCTTTAATTGTAGTTTTTGGTGGAATTTTACCGGATATTCCGATTTTTTTATTTTATGGTTGGGCTAAGTTTATGACTAAACTTCCGGAACAAAAGATTTGGTCAGAGGCTTATTATCAACCGATTATCCAAAATCTAGTGGCGACTTTTCATTCTATTCCTCTGGCGATGTTTGGATGGGGAATAGGTTATTTTTATAACTGGGAAAGTCTACAACTGCTGTGCTTAAGTTTGATTTTGCATTCTTTGTTTGATTTACCTGTTCACCATGATGATGCTCATCGACATTTTTTTCCGGTGAGTCATTATCGTTTTATTAGCCCCCTTTCTTACTGGGATATTAAACATCATGGTCGAGTGGTGGCGTTTGTGGAATTGGTCGCTGTGTTGATCGCAACGGTTTGGATGTTTCCGTGGGTTGATTCAGGGATTGGAAAAGGTTTAATGGTATTGGTGAATGGGTTGTATGGATGGGGTTATTTTCGTTTTTATTTTCGTTTTTATTTTCGAGTCCAGAAGATAAACAAAACCCCCTCTAAAGCTGAATTCGCGGAGCATGAGGGGGCAATAGATCCAAACTAATTATCTATTGAATCTTACTGAGATTAATTTTCGCTGAGAACGAGTTTTCGGGGGTTATGGGGCTTGCCAAATTCGTTGATGGTATTGCTGCGGATCAGCATAGGGGTCAACCGCCTCATGGGAGTGATCGTGATGATCATGATCATGGTGAGCGTGAGCGTGAGCGTGATGATCATGAGCGTGTGAGTCACCAGAAACGGCTGCTAACCGGAACTTACAAGCTTCACAGTTCATCTGAACTTGACCGAGTTGGGTTTCAATTTCGCGATCGCGTAATAGTTGCAACAGTTCGGGTTGAATGCCCATTTCCGGCAAACAGGTCATGTTAATCTCAGGATATTGTTCTTGCTGTTGGGCGGTGATGTCGAAAATTTTCTTGACTAACACGCCAGTAAACAAGAAATAAGGTAAGACAATAATCCGTTTGGGCTGATATAAACGGGCGCGACGGAAGCCTTCTTCTAGACGGGGATGAGTAATGCCAATAAAACAGGTTTCGACTGTCTGATAACCGCTTCCTTCCCACACCATGCGAGCGAGTTTGTAGACATCGCTATTGGCATCTGGATCTGAAGAACCTCGTCCGACAAAAAGTATAACGGTTTCAGAACGAGGAATATCAGGGCGATCAAGTTCTGCTAAACGAGTTTTCCACAACTCAAAAATCAGGGGGCTGATCCCGAAATGACGCCCGTAATGAAACTTAAGTTGAGGATAGATTTCTCGGGATCGATCAAGTTCGTTCGTAATATCAAATTTGTTGTGGCGGGCTGCAAACAATAGCAACGGTAATGCAGAGAGATCGGTGTAGCCTTGCTTTATACAGCGTTCAATGCCTTCTTGAATGGTTGGGCCGGTTAGTTCTAGAAAACAGGGAACAACGGGGCGAGAATGGTCAAGAGCTTGATAGGCTTCGGCAAAATCAAGGAACGTTTGGCGGCCTTCTGTATCGCGAGTTCCATGTCCGATCAGCAACAAAGGACGTTGCAACGGTAGAGGAGGAAGGCTGAGGTTGAAGTTTTTGGTTTGATTAATAAGCATTTAAGCCCCTTTCCTGTGCTAGGCAGGATATAGAGTGGTGCGTAACCAGTTGGCCTTCTGGCTTGTCAATTTGCTCGTGAATGACTTACAGTTGCCGCACAGCCCCGGAGTTTCACCGGAGTTTCCCAACAGGTTACTGTTTAACGAGTAATAACTTTATAGCATAACAAGTTGAGTTCATTTTGCTATAGATGTCACGAATCAACATAATTGACTCAATCAATGGACAAATTTAATCGGATCTGTTGCGATCACAATTCAAAATTTGTCCCCTTGTCTGTTAATGGAACTGATCGGGATCGATTGTCCATTTTGTTAATTTGGTTTCCAAGCGGTTTCAAATCAATTTTCCTAAATGTTTCCCACAAAGCTGGCAGGATTGCTAACATAACGATAAAATCCTGTGTAATAACGTGAACTCTAATCTTGCTGTTTCTGATTTTGCTATGAACGACATAACGAATGATGCACAAGAAGTGTTACCCCGTGAGGTTAGGGTTAACCAACTTCGTAATTTGATAGAAACCTTGCATATTGCTGATGAAATTGCCAGCAAGGGTTACTTGATCAGTAGTTCTGAATTGGCTGATCTGATGGATGTCAATGCTAGTGCTGTCACCAGTCGCGGTGATAACTGGGCTTGGCGGAATTGGGAAGTCTCTAGAGTTCGCCGTGAGGGAAATCAAATCCTTTGGCAATTGGAACGGGTAGACTAAATGTTTGAGCCTGTATTGAGCCTCTAAATTTTTGCTCGATCTATGCTCAGTCTCAGAGTAGGAAATAGGGTTCAGACTAGACATTGAACCTTTTCTCTGCTTTTATTGTTTTGGGGATGGCGATCGCTTTGAATTGTTGAAGTTTGACTGGATGTTGTGATCAAGAGTGAGGCTTGTATTTTGATCAATTTTCTGATATTTTACCCCAAGGTTACATCATTCACACGGTATTCACACGGTATCAGGATCAACACCTAACTCTCGTAATCTAGCCGCTAATCTTTGATTGCGTTGTTGTTCGGTATGCTTTTGTTGACGTTCTATTTCGAGTTGTTGTTCGCTTGCTTCCCGTTGTTGCTTTTCCATTTCGGCTGATTCTTCGGGGGTGGGAACTAATTCACCTTCGGGAGTAAAAAATCTCAATTTTTGTTCATAAACCCCGAGAAAGAGTTGTAATTGTTCACTCCAAAGCCATCGGTTTTCGTTGGGTTGAATCTCTTGATATTGTCCTCGGAGTAACTCAAATCCTTGAAATTCTAATGTGTTCGGATCAAACCAAAAATAGTCGGGTGTGCGGAAAATCTCTTGATAAATTTGTTTTTTTTCGCTCCGATCAACTTTAGCCGTTGAATTAGATAAGAGTTCAATAATAACGTGAGGATATTTTCCCCCTTCTTCCCAAACAACCCAACTTTTCCGGGGTTTGCGTTCGGTATCGAGTACCACAAAAAAATCAGGCCCTCTAAAATATTCAGATTTTTTCTGATTCGGGCTGTAAAAAATAGTCAGATTTCCAAAAGCGTAGAAATCCTGACGATCTCTCCAAAGATATTCTAGCGTTTGAATCAGCAGTAATATTTGACGCAAATGCAGTTCACTTTCCAAGGGTAGCTCCTGACTTTCTAAATCACCAGGGGGATACTCAATTTCTTCAAACTCTGGTGAGGGACGAAGCAAATCTTCAGCAATGGTCATAATATTAACCCGATAAACAATTAACAACCCTCTATTTTAGATGTTATCTTTAGTAACTCTTGGTCGAGGCGCAAGGCTTATGCCCTGATCAAAAAAAGAAACCCAGTTTTGAATCAATTACCGGGTTTCTATCAGTTTACCTAACTCACAGGAGAAGGTTGTTTACTGAAAAATAATTCTCGAATTTGTTCAGAAATTTGAGAACTGGTTAAACCCAAATCCGCTTTAGACTGATCGGGAGTCGCATGATCAACTAACTGATCAGGAACTCCGAACCGCTTCAACGGAACCAAAATATTATTATCCATTAACGCCTCAGCTACAGCCGAACCAAAACCACCAATCACACAGCCTTCTTCTAAAGTCGCGACTTTGCCAATTCGTTGGGCTAAAGGTAGAATTAACTCAGTATCTAAAGGTTTAACAAACCGGGCATAATAACCGTTGATTCTATGCCATGTTCGCTCAAGATTTCTGCAACTTGCATTGCCGAATAAACCATTGAACCATATCCCAACAGCAACAAATCATCACCACTGCGAAGAATTTCTCCTTTACCAATAGGTAACGGTTCCCAACCCTCTTCCATTAACGGCACACCATAACCCGAACCACGCGGATAACGCATGGAGATCGGCCCTTCAGTATGGTTAATTCCGGTGACAACCATTTGTTGCAATTCTGCCTCATCTTTGGGTGCCATCATCACCATATTAGGTAAGCACCGTAGATAGGCAATATCATACATTCCTTGGTGAGTCGGGCCGTCTGCGCCCACAATTCCCGCCCGATCTAAACAGAAGAAAACAGGCAGTTTTTGGATACAAACATCGTGAATAATTTGATCGTATGCCCGTTGTAAAAAGGTCGAATAAATAACCGTAACCGGACGCATTCCTTCACAGGCTAAACCGGCTGCTAAGGTAACAGCGTGTTGTTCTGCAATGCCAACATCAATGTATTGTTTGGGGAGTTTGGCTTGGAGTTTATCCAAACCGGTTCCCGTTGCCATTGCTGCGGTAATTCCTAATATTTTAGGATTATTTTCTGCAAGTTTAACCAAGGTGTGGGCGAACACTTTGGAGTAACTCGGAGGTTTGGGCTTGTTTGAGGGAACCGCTTTTCCAGAAGCGAGGTTAAAGGGAGACTGGGCGTGATAGCCGACTTGATCTTTTTCAGCGATCGCATAGCCTTTTCCTTTGGTGGTGGAGACATGAACCATCACCGGGCCAATGATGCTGTGGGCTTGTTTGAAGGTTTCGATCAACTCCTCTAAGTTATGACCATCAACCGGGCCAAGGTAGGTAAAGCCCAGTTCTTCGATCACCGCGCCGACTTTGGGAACGGCTAAACGTTTCATCCCTTCTTTGAGACGTTCCATTTCGGGGGTAAAGGTTTCGCCGACAAAGGGAATCTGTTTAAACTGTTCTCGCAGGTTGTCTTTGAGGAACTGAACAGGGGGACTGAGGCGCATTTTGTTGAGATAACGAGGAATAGCGCCAACGTTGGGTGAGATCGACATCTCGTTATCGTTGAGGATCACCATAAACTTGGTGTGAGGCATATGTCCGGCGTGATTGATCGCTTCGATGGCCATACCTCCGGTTAAAGCCCCGTCTCCGATGATCGCCGCAACTTTGAAGTCTTCGCCCTGCGCGTCCCGTGCTAACGCCATTCCTAAGGCGGCTGAGATGCTGGTGGAGGCGTGTCCGGCTCCAAAATGATCAAATTTGCTTTCACAGCGCTTGAGGTAGCCTGCAACGCCGTTTTTTTGTCGCAACGTGTGGAAGTTGTTGTAGCGACCTGTGATAATTTTGTGGGGATAGGCTTGGTGGCCAACATCCCAAACGACTTTATCTCGATCTAAGTCCAGAGTTTGGTAGAGGGCGAGAGTGAGTTCTACGACTCCCAAGCCAGGGCCTAAATGTCCGCCGGTTGCTGCGACTGTTTCTAAGTGTTTTTCACGAATTTGTCGGGCAATTTCTTGCAGTTCGTGAATCGATAAACCATGTAGCTGATTCGGATGAGTAATTTCACTCAAATGCATACGTCTAAATACCCGCGCTAGCCATTACTTAAGGTAAGTATTATAAACCGGAAACCTTATTCTAACGTGACTCACCCTTACTCAATCCCAAACTGAAGTATAGGAATGAGTAAAAAATGAGTAACAACGCAAAGCTAGGCGGTGACGGCACTTACAAGGGATATGAAGGACAGTTAGAACTTGCTAAAGCTGTTAAAGCAAAATGTACCGAACTCAAAAAAGGCGGTCAGATGCCCAAAGGGTTCAGTTTTGCAATTAAGGACAATAAGTATTTGTGCTTACAGTGGGTAAACCCCTTTACTGGTACTCGCGGGACTAAGAGCGCGTGTGTACCATTTGACGAATCAGGAGTTTACCAAGCGCGTGATAAAGCGTGGAAAATTAAAGAAGCACTGGACAAGCTTAAGACTGTCTCAGAGTTTGATGAATGGTACAAACAAGAGGTAGAGGGTGCTAACGAATTAGTTAATGACCTTAAAACTTACCGTGAGATTATCCAAGAACTTGAATGTGAGTATTTTAGCGGGGTCAATATTCACACTAAACGTTCACGAAGTCGCGATATCCTTAATGATGTAAGAACTTGGAAACGAGGAAGTCTGCACTACTACAACAAAATCTCAGACTGGGATAAATACCCTAATTGGGATGAGATGAAAAAAATTATATTCACTTACGACCAAGGTTGTAGTAGCTTCAAAAAATGTTATTACAAATTAAGAATGATAGCAGAAAAATCAGCAAACAAAAAGCAATTACTAGAATGTTTTTCAGAAATTTACCCGACCCAAACTATCTTTAAAGAGACTCAATCTTGTTCATGGGATGAGTTCTTGCAATGGCGAGAAATGATGCTTAACAAAGAAATGAGAAATTCTCGGTCAATTAAAGCTCGAAAAAATTGGCTATGGGCTACTGGTATGTGTATCTTATACGCTTTACGTCCATCAGAAATAGCTGCGGCTATCAATCTGGACAAGCCATACACAAAAGACGGTGTAACTATACCCGCTATCAATGACCCAAACAATAAAACGATGTTATTGGTATTAGGACACTACACCTATTTTGGTACATCAATTAAAACTGGGGAGCGTATTTGTAAACCTGTTACAACTAAAAACGAACTCCTTGAATTGCTAAGAATACGAGATATTGGCTTACATGAGTACAAACCCTGCCCTGACTCTGACCCAGAGAGTATTTGTGCAGGGTTTAACAACACTCACTCAGGGTATTTGAACAACAATGGGTTTCCTTGCACAGAAACATATGTTTTCAGGCACTTAGGTAATCAACTAGGTGAAATGTATGGCATCCCTCAAGAGATACGAGCTAGAAGCATGGGACACTCTACAACTCAAAATGATACTACTTACAAAAAGCGTAAAAATCTTAAAACTACAGTTGATATTTTGCTAAATCATTCTAAGATGCCGTTGAGCTTAGACGCGGCTAAGGATGAACTAGAACGGCTTAATTTAAACTTAGAGGATGAAACTGTGCAAGCTGTCTTAAGGGTTGTTTATCAGCTAGACTAAGTGTAGTAGATTGAATAGATTGATTGAGTTCCAGTAGTGTTAAACCTCCTTAGAAATAATCTAGGGAGGTTTTTCATTTTTTACTCATTCCTATATTTCAGTTTGGGATTGAGTAAGTATAAGTTACGTTAGAATAAGGTTTCCGGTTTATAATACTTCCTTAGGTAACGTGTAAATAACAAATACGGATCGGTTTAGTCACCGTCCAAGTTGATGCACAGATGTCATGGTAGCAGGGGAAAGGGATCTGCGATCAAGTTTGCTGTAATTTGTGATCGATGAGATCAGTCTCAGAACTCAGGTTTTCGGCGGTCAAACCGGGTCTATTCAGGCTTTTTACGAGGGAATTTTGGGGGGCGAGCGATCGCCATGATCACAGCGACACTCTGGGAGTGATCGAAAGTTCGATAGATTTACTCATCGGATAGATAGAAATTTGCGGTATACTGATTTCAGCAATTTTTGACTTTATGCTGAATAAATGAGCGACTGTTGACTCAACAATTACCCATCAACAGCGATAAGTCAATCGATCTCTCCAGGCTATTCAGCTTGACCTCAAACTCCATCAAAAAATTAATATAAATTAATTTGAAAATAGTCATCCAATGTCAAAAATAGTTACTGAACAAAAAAGTTGGTTTAATTGGTTAAAATTAGCTCTGGATATCCGCAGTTCAGTGATTCGGTCAATTTGGCGACGAGTTTTGGCGTCCATGATTTTTGCAGGTTTGATTAATTTTATTTATTCTCAAGGCTTGGCTGTCAATCAACCTATTCTTAGCAGTTTAATTCCGAGTATTGTTCTGGGTTTACTCTTGGTTTTTAGAACAAATACAGCCTACGAACGATATTGGGAAGGTCGTAAACTTTGGGGGGTGATGATTCATAATGGTCGAGTTTTAGCTCGAAATATTTATTTTTTTATTCCGACAAAAACAAATAAAGACAGAGAAAATAAATTAGATTCTATTCAATTAGTGAGTACATTAGTTTGGGTAATCAAAGTTCATGTCAGAAAAGAAAATATAGAAACTGAGCTGAAAAATTTACTCACACCCAATCAGCTTTCGGAACTTCAACAGATTCAGCAACGACCTTTAAGAGTTGCGAATTGGTTAGCGGATTATTTAATCAGAATGTATGAAAAAAATCTGATTAACTATCGCTTTTTCATTGAATTAAATCAGTCAATAGATCGAATTTTAGAGGCAATGATTGCTTGCGATCGCATTGCTTCGAGTCCGCTACCCAAAGCGTATTCTATTCACTTAAAACATCTGTTGCTTATTTATTGTTTGAGTGTACCGTTTACTTTCGTTGAGGAGTTGAACTGGTTAACGGTTCCTGCGGTGGGAGTCATTACTTTTTCTTTACTCGGAATTGAAGAAATAGGCTTAGAGATTGAAAATCCATTTGGACATGATCCCAATGATTTACCCTTAGAGAAGTTTTGTTATATCCTCCAAAATGATATTGCTGAGTTGATCGAGTATGAGAGTCAATCAAGTTCCGATCAAGTCATTAACGAATAGTCAGAACAAGTATGATCAATAAAGACAAACCAATCAGTCGAAAAAAATCAAAAAATAACCAATTCCTAGCTTTTTAAGATTTAACTCAAACTACAAATAATTTGGAACTTTCTACAGCCAAAAAACTTGAGTTGTTATAATTTATTTCCTACTATTAAAGCTCGATAGTCTGTCAAAATATTCAATTTTCCTTAAAGCTAAATCATCTATTCTTCACTCTCAAGTTCACTTTCAGGTTTGGCGTTTAAATCAGAAGGAGGTATTTTTTGTAGTCCAATTAAACCTTCCATGACGGATTTAACAATAGGCGCTGCAACCCTTCCACCACTGGCACCGGGTATCTGGGGTTCATCAATGACTGCAATGACAACATAACGAGGATTATTAACAGTTAAAATCCCAACAAAACTGGTAATTCGAGCATTTTCTGAGTAACCGCCAGTCGCAGAAGCTTTTTGGGCTGTACCTGTCTTTCCCGCGACGCGATAACCTGCAATCCGTGCAGCTTTACCCGTACCATCTTCTGCGGTGACAACCGACTCCATCATTTCTAAGACTTTATTGGCAGTTTTAGAGGAGAAAACTTGCCGAGATTCAGGTAAAGAAGTTTCCCAATAAAGTTGTCCTTTACTGTTATATAATCCTTTGACAACATGAGGAGTGACGAGTTTTCCACCATTAGCTAAAGTTGCATTTAATTGAGCTAATTTTAGAGGTGTAATTGAAAGTCCTTGACCAAAAGCTGCGGTTGCAGATTCTACCGGAACATTCATAAATTGATGGCGTGTTTTCAGTGTACTTGCGACTTCAAAGGGTAAATCAACACCGCTCAATTCTCCGAGTCCTAATCGTTTTAATCCATCATAAAAAACTTCAGGTTCTATCTGCTGCATGATGTGAACCATGCCAATATTACTCGAATATTTAATCACATCAGTAATATTGACTGAACCCCGAGTCCCCACAGAATTGTAATCAGCATTTTGAATTGTCCATCGACCCATCTGAATCCGACCTTCATCATAAACCATAGTATCTTGCTGAATGCCTCCTGCTTCTAAAGCAATTGCAACATTAATCGGTTTGAAGGTAGAACCGGGTTCATAGAGGTCAGATAATGCCCAATTTTTAAAGTTTTCAACATTCGATTTCCAATACTCATTGGGATCGTAGGATGGCTCATTGACTAATGTCAATATTTCACCATTCCTAGCATCCATGACAACCACAGTACCGCGTTTTGCTTCATTTTTTTCAACGTTTTCTTTGAGAATTTTACGAGCCATTCTTTGGAGACGAGTATCAATGGTGAGTCGCAATTCTAAGTCGTCAAGCTGAATAAATCCAGAAGCGAGTTGAGTCGGAACCCAATTGCCATTAACTGAACGTTGAAACTCTAGAGAAGGCATGACTCGTTCGAGTAATTCTTGTTGACTATGTTCAACTCCAGCTTGACCTTTACCTTCGCTATCGACATAACCAACAATATCGGAAGCAATATTTTGTTGAGGATAAAGGCGTTTCCGTTGTTGGATAAGTTCTAATCCATCAATTCTCAAGCTAGCGATGTGGTTGCCGACTTCTTCACTAATAGACTCAGCAATTTTAATCCCACTATCTGCTTCTTGAAATTGTTCAAGGAGTTCATTGGCGGTGGGATTTTTTAAATCATTTAGCACTAATACCTTAGATAATTTCTCCGCGATCTCCGCAGGAAGTTGTTGAAATAATTTGGGATGAGCGTAAAGTGTATAAACGATTTGATCAATGGCTAAAATATGACCATTCATATCACTAATCGGACGGCGAGGAACAAACGGAAGATCCCGTTGACTTTGTTGAAATTGGGCTTGCTGTTTGAGCATTGGCCCCATCATAATTTGTAGGCGAAATAAATTCACCAATAGTCCGAATAATCCCCCCAACAAAATGAGCCACACCATTCGCAGACGAGAGGACTTACATCTTTTGATTTGGGCAGGTTTACGAGCAACGGGCTTTTGAGGCTTACGAGGATCTAAACCCGAAAATCGAGATGACGAATTAACAGGCTTTTTAGTCTGTATAGAACGAGAAAAACGAGGTCTATTCAAACGTGATCTAGAAGGAAAATCCATGATAATTCAGTTAATCGTTTTTTCAGTGAATCGTCACCCCGGAGATAATTTTTGATTGATTTTTACTGATCTGGCTAATATCCTAAAGGTTTATTGGAGGTAGAAGTCGGACTTAAATTAAGTTCGAGGGGGGGAACTTCCGGTGAGACTTCTGGGCGGGGGGGTGCTGGACGTAAAAAGATCATATCTAGAGGTTCTCTTTCGACTAATCCGGTATCGGGCTGTTGGGCGCCTTGAGCGATTTGATGCTTGAGAACTTCATTTGTGGCTCGTAGTTGTTGTTCTTGGGTTCGATAATGTTCTAGAGTCTGATATTCTTGTGTCCAAGCCGATTCTCGATAGGCTGTTAAGCTGTAGACGCTGAGGGTAATTCCGACAACAGCTCCAGTTACAATAGAGGAGACTTGTTGTAGGGTAGTCAGCGATCGCAGCCAAAGCGGTTGAGGGGGCCTACTCGGTAAAATTTCAACAACATCAAGCTCAATGATTTCCGGAGTTGAATTTGATTCGGGTTGAGCAAGCGGTTGAGTGCGCGGCTTCCGTTGAAGTCTGGCTGGGGCGAGGGGGATGATATTTCCCGGAGTCGTCGGCGTAGTCAGAGATGAAGACGGGCGCTCAGAGATAGAACGGGTGGGTCGGAATGCAATAGTCATAGCTCAGGGTTAGACAATCACGATCGCTAGTCAGTTATCAAGTTCAGTTATTGAAGCTGAAGTCAGCAAAAAAACTCAGACAGGCAGTAGAATTTCTTTCTCATATTACCATTAGCAAGTTTCAAGCATTACAGCGGAATTGATAGTATTTTTGAGTTTGACTGTTTTTTTTAGATTTTCTCAAGCTTCAAGTACAATCTTAACTGTCTATACCGATGCTTTTGTTACAATTCAGTACCTCTCATTATTGTCGTAAAGCCCGTTTAGCTCTGGGTTATAAAGGTATTTCCTACCAAGTTCAAAATTTAACACCCGGATTGCACCTTTTGAAACTCAAACCTCTGACGGGTTTAACGACAGTTCCGGTGTTAGTCCCGCAATTGGACAATCAACCGAGTGTGATTGCAGATTCGAGTCGAATTTTCCAGTTTTTAGACACTTATTGTCCAACTCCGCCCTTATATTTTGATGATCCGCAACAGCAAACTCAGACGTTGATGCTGGAAGACTGGCTCGACGAAAGTATTGGCACCGCGACACGATTTGTTTATTATCAGTTTCGTGCAGGTGCAGGCAAACAGATCGATCCGTCTTGGTCTTCTCAAGTGGTGATTCAAGTGGTGCGTCGTCAATACGGGATTGATCAAGCGTCTGCGGAGTTAGCCACCCAACGCTTAAAAATCGCCTTTGAGGTGTTGCAAGTTTGGCGGGAGCGTCCCTATCTCGTCGGCGATCGCATCAGTGTAGCCGATCTAGCGGCGGCGGCATTATTGAGTCCTCTGGCGTTAATTCCCGACTATCGAGAAAACTATCCTTGGCTGTTTGAAAATATCACTCGGATTCATCAATTGTGTGGGGAAGCCTTACCACCGGGTTTATCCTCAGAAGGCTAGATTCCTCTTTTTTGTTACAGATCATTAATGCTTTATGCAATAATATCAACGACTTCCAAATTATCATCCGTATCCTTTCAAAGAAATATGAGAGAAACTTCCTATAGAGGTCAACTGATTTGTATACTTGTGATCAAGCATTTGTGCATAGAGAAAGGCTTGATCCCTAATAGATCTGCCTAATTTTTTAAAGCTAGAGCTAGGGATAGATGACAAATTCCTGGAACTCGCTAAAAAATGTATTGTAATATAACTTGCCCGTTTGAGATTAACCTGTTTGTAGTAGTAGTAGCGTGTGAGCCCCATGACCACTATCGCACATGATCAAATTGACCGGATTGTTTGGAATCATCATAGCGATCCCTTTGAAGTTCTCGGCCCCCATCAGATCGAAAAGGATGGCAAAACGGTATGGGTAGTGCGAGCCTACCTCCCCAATGCTGAAGCAGCCTGGGTCATTTTGCCGGAACAACGAGAAGAATATGCAATGGAGTCGGTTCATAACCCCCATTTCTTTGAATGTATTCTTGATCTCGATACCCCCAAACTCGCCAACTATCAAATTCGTTACAAAGAAGGAGAACATGAGCGGGTCACTTATGACACCTATGCCTTCCGTTCTCCCAAACTGACTGACTTTGATATTCACCTGTTTACGGAAGGAAATCACCATCGCATCTATGAGAAGCTCGGCGCTCACTCGGATACGATTGATGGAGTCAATGGCGTTTACTTCGCGGTTTGGGCGCCTAGCGCTCGTAACGTTTCTGTACTCGGTGACTTCAACTACTGGGACGGTCGTAAACACCAAATGCGGAAGTTTGGGAATGGCGTTTGGGAACTGTTTATCCCGGAAGTCACAGTTGGCGCTCACTACAAATATGAGGTGAAAAACTGGGAAGGACACATTTACGAAAAATCCGATCCCTACGGTTTTCAACAGGAAGTCCGACCCAAAACCGCTTCAATTGTCACCGATCTCGATACCTACGAGTGGAATGATGCTCAGTGGATGGAGGAACGCCGCCACACCGAACCCCTGACTGGGCCGATTTCCGTCTATGAATGTCATATCGGATCGTGGAACCGGGCATCGATGTCCGAACCCCACAAGTTACCCGATGGCACGGTAGAACCTGCGATTCAAGCGATTGAACTTGATCCGGGTGGTCGCTTTTTAACCTATCGAGAAATGGCTGAGACGTTGGTTCCCTACGTTAAGGAACTTGGCTATACTCATATCGAAATGCTCCCAGTTGCAGAACACCCGTTTGATGGCTCTTGGGGTTATCAAGTTACGGGTTATTATGCTCCAAGTTCCCGCTTTGGTACCCCCGAAGATTTTATGTATTTGGTAGATAAATGCCATGAACAGGGGATTGGGGTAATTGTAGACTGGGTACCTGGACATTTCCCCAAAGATGGACATGGTTTAGCCTTCTTTGATGGGACTCATCTCTACGAACACGGCGATCCGAGGATTGGGGAACACAAAGGTTGGGGAACCCTGGTCTTTAACTATGGTCGCAACGAAGTCCGTAACTTCTTGGTTGCTAACGCCATATTCTGGTTTGACAAATTCCATATTGATGGAATGCGGGTGGATGCGGTGGCTTCGATGCTTTACCTCAACTATTGTCGTGAAGATGGAGAGTGGGTTGCCAACAAGTATGGCGGTTGTGAAAATATTGAAGCGGCCGATTTCATTCGTCAAACCAATCATGTCTTATTCGGCTATTATCCCGGCACATTGATGATCGCCGAAGAATCCACAGCATGGCCGATGGTGTCCTGGCCGACCTATGTAGGCGGTTTAGGGTACAACCTGAAGTGGAACATGGGTTGGATGCACGATATGTTGGATTATTTCCACATGGACCCTTGGTTCCGGCAGTTCCACCAAAATAATATTACTTTCAGTATTTGGTATCACCACAGCGAAAACTTCATGTTAGCCTTGTCTCACGATGAGGTCGTACATGGTAAGAGTAATATTTTGGGTAAAATGCCTGGGGATGATTGGCAGAAATTTGCCAACGTCCGCTGCTTATTTGCCTATATGTTTGCTCATCCCGGTAAGAAAACGATGTTTATGGGGATGGAGTTTGGTCAAAGGAAAGAGTGGAATGCTTGGGGAACTCTGGAATGGGAACTGCTGCAATACGAAGGTCATCAGAATATTCACCGCTTCTTCAAGGATGTGAACGCTCTCTATCGTTCTGAACCTGCACTCTATGAACAGGACTTTGCTGAGGAAGGGTTCCAGTGGATTGATTGTACTGATAATCGTCATAGTGTGGTGTCGTTTATTCGTCGAGCCAAAGATACCGATGAGTTTATTGTCATAGTCTGTAATTTCACGCCTCAACCTCACAGTCATTATCGCATCGGGGTTCCAGAAGCGGGCTTCTATACAGAGTTGTTTAATAGTGATGCTCGTGAATATGGCGGAAGCAATATGGGGAACTTGGGCGGTAAGTGGACAGAAGAATGGTGGTTCCACAACTATCCCCAGTCGTTGGATTTGTGCTTACCTCCGTTGGGCGTGTTAATGCTGAAGTTAAATCGAGAAAAAACAACCGCAGCTTTAGCTGAAGGTGAAGCTTCTTAAGCCTAAGTGTGCTGCGTAATATAATCTAGACTTTGCTTAGGACAATTCCCCAGTTTCTCTGAGAGACTGGGGTTTTTTTGGGTTAATATTAGGGTTAACTACAATCTGATCTCGTCCTTGTTGTTTGGCTTGATAGAGAGCGGAATCGGCTGCATTGACTAACTGCTCTGGACTCGTCATACCACTCGGAATTATACTCGAAATCCCTAAACTTAGGGTGATATATGAACTAACATCAGACTTGACATGAGGGCTTTGCAGTTGTCGAATTTGATCCTGAATCAATTGTGCAACTTGTCGCGCCCCCGAACCATCTGTATTCGGTAAAATCACCACAAATTCTTCGCCCCCATAACGAGCAACTAAATCGGCTGGACGTTTAATGACTTGACTGATGGCTTGAGCAACTTGGATTAAACATTCATCGCCTTGTAAATGACCATAATAATCGTTGTAAGCTTTAAAATAATCCACATCACAAAGAATTAAAGCAATCGGTTGTTGTTCACGAAAACAACGTTTCCATTCTTGCTCTAAAGTTTCATCAAAGCTGCGACGATTGGCAATTTGAGTTAAACCATCAATATTAGCTAAATGCTGTAACTTTCGGTTGGCTTCTTCTAAAGCGATTTGCATTCGATGACGTTCAGTAATATCACTTTGAATACCAATATAGTGAGTAATATTTCCTCCAGCATCTCGCACTGGAGAAATCGAGACTTCATTCCAAAACAGAGTTCCATCTTTGCGATAGTTCCGTATTATTACCAAACAATCTTCGTCATTTTTTAGGGCGTTGCGGATAATATCTAAATTCGGTTGATCTCGATCTTCACCTTGTAAAAAACGGCAATTTTTACCCCAAACTTCTGACACAGAATACCCAGTAATTTTTTCAAACGCTTGATTAACATAAATAATCGGATTATCGCTTTGAGTAGCATCGGTAATAATCACGCCATTGCGACAAGTAAAGATCGCTTGATTAAATAAATTTAATTGAATTTCTAATTCCTTTCGTGTGTTAATTTCCTGTTGAAGTTTCTGATTTTGTTCTTTTAATTGTTGTGTTTGGTGTTGGAGTCGTAACTGAAGCTGAACTCTCGCTAAGACTTCTTTGATTTGAAAAGGTTTGGTAATATAATCAACTCCGCCCATCTCAAAAGCTTTCACTTTATTAAAGGCTTCATCAAGCGCACTGATAAAAATCACAGGAATCTCAGATGTAATTGGATTTTCTTTGATATGTTGACAAACTTGATAACCATCCATTTCAGGCATAACAATATCGAGTAAAATCAAATCAGGTGGCTTAGAAAAGGCTGCGTTTAAAGCCATTTCCCCATTAATTGCTTTTCGCAATTTATAATTTTTCTGAGAGAGCATCTGAGTTAAAATTTTTAGATTTTCGGGATGATCATCAACAATTAAAATATTTTCGGGTTGAGAAGATGTTAAAAGGTTATTCATCTTTTTATAATTTCAATTAAATCAATAATTTTATCCAAACGAAAATTTTTAACACAATAGGTTAAAGCTGTTGCCAGAGAAGCTTGATTTTCAGGAATTTGAGTAATAAGTGTTAAAACCCAGTCATCATCTAAATCCATTGAGGCTTGATAAAGTTCCTCTAACCAATCGGGTGGCATGACTTTTAAGCTATCTACATCTAAAGTAGAACTAATTTCTTGTTTCGTAGAGACATTAATTTCTTCATAAATAAAACGAACTCCTAAATGTTTTTCCAGCATTTCAAATATTATAGATTCTTGAAAGGGTTTCCGCACAAAGTCATCACATCCGGCTGAGAGAATAATATTTCTATCCTCTTCTAATACGCTAGCCGTAATCGCAATAATCGCCGTTGCTTGTCCTTTGGTTGTGGTTTTAATCTGGGTTGTGGCTGCATAACCATCCATCACAGGCATTCTCATATCCATCCAAATCAAATGCGGTTCCCAGTCTTGCCAAATTTCAATTGCTTCTTTGCCATTTGTTGCTTCTTTGAGTTCAAACCCAAAAGGATTCAGCAGTTGAATTAACAGTTTACGGTTAATCAGGTTATCATCAACAATTAGAAGTTTATAACAAGGTTGATGGGGTTCAAGGGCAATAATTTTCCGAGGAGAGGTTTGGGTTTCTACTTCTGTAGGTTGAACTACGTTTACCTGAATATTAAAGCTAAAAATAGTTCCGACTCCTGCTTGACTTTTAACGTTAATTTCACCGCCCATAAGTTCTACAAATTTCTGACTAATGGCTAACCCTAAACCTGTTCCTTCTTGGGCTTGTTTTCCGCTTTGAGTCTGACTAAAAGCTTCAAATAGTTGACTGAGTTCTTCTGATAAAATTCCCACTCCTGTATCTTCGACTTCAAAATAGAGGGTTTGAGTTGAGGGTTCTGTTTCGGGAGTTGATCTAGTTTTCACTCTCAGATAAATACCTCCAACCTGGGTGAACTTCATGGCATTGCTGAGTAAGTTAATTAAAACTTCCCGTAATTTCAACTCATCGGTTTGAATATATTGAGGAATATTATCTTCACGTTCAAAATATAATTGTAGTCCTTGATTGATCGATTTTAGCTTAAATAATTCTTCAATTTCATCTAAGAGTCGAACCAGATAAAAATTCTTAGAGTTGAGTGTGATTTTTCCGGCTTCGATTTTAGACACATCTAAAATATTATTAATCAGGGTGAGTAAATACTCTCCACTACGGTTAATAATTTTGACACTTTCTTGATGTTCATTGGGAAGATTAGATGAACGATTCATAATTTGAGAAAATCCCAAAATCGCATTCAGTGGAGTGCGTAATTCATGGCTCATATTGGCAATAAAAGCACTTTTAGCAACGTTGGCTACTTCGGCTTTTTCTTTGGCTTCTGCGAGTTCTTGGGTGCGTTGAGTCACTTGTGCTTCTAAGGTGCAGTTGTAGTCGGCTAATAGTTGTTCGGCTTGTTTACGTTGGGTAATATCTTGAAAAGCAGCGATCGCATATATGATTTGACCTTGTTCATTATAAATTGGAGTTGCCCAAACTTCTATGGGTAAAATTTTATTCGGGTAGTGAATTTCCAGATCATCAATGTAAACAATTTCTCCTTTTAAAGCCCGAACCGCAGGTAAAGCATTTGTGGGATAAAGTTTTCCGGTTCCCGCTTGATAAATTTGGTAAGCTTGACTCAGTTCTTTTGCTTGAGCATCCAAAAGAGTTTGAATATTTAACAGTTGTCTACTGGTTTGATTTGCATAATACAGTTTTCCGGTGATATCGTGAACAGATACTCCTACAGGTAAGGCTTCAAGGTATTGAAATAAGCGACTTTCACTATCTTTAAGTTCGGCAAAAGAAGCTTGTAGTTGATGTGCCATTTGGTTAAAAGAATGGGCGAGTTCTCCTAGTTCATCGCTGCGTTTTGTTTCTATCGTTTTATCCCATTTTCCCTGGGCGATATCTTTAGCAGCTTGATTTAATTTTAGGATAGGTTTTATCACCCAACGAGTTGTGAGAATGCCTAAAATTAGGGCTACGCTTAAAGCAATAATACATAAAATAACGGTTGTGCGAGTATTGGCATAAATTTGAGCCATAAAGTCCGATTCCGGTACAACAATTACCGTAAAAAACTCTAAGCCTTTATCTTGTTGAGCGGGAGTAACTTGTAAAAAATACTTTTGATTATAAAATTTAAAATTAAGCTGTTGACGGCGATCAATTTGCTTTAAACTTTTAAAACTATCTAACAGGGTTTGGGTGGCATTTTGAACCAGAAAACTTTCACTTTTAATTGCTAACTTTTTCCGTCTTTTCGGATCGAGCGTTCGGGCTTTATCAATATCAAAATTCTGAATAAAAGGGAGTTCTCCTGTAGAAGTGGCAATCAAAAATCCTTCGCCATCAATAATAAATGCCTCTCCCGTTTTTCCAATTTCCAGCTTTGCTAAAAACTCTCCAATTTGAGAGAGATGAAAAGCCGCAGTAACCACTCCTGAAAATTTGCCTTGCTGATTATAAAAGGGTTGAAAATTAACGAGAGTTACAATAGGTTTGTCATAACCTAAAGGCGCAGAAACACTGTGTATCCAGATTGATTTTCCTGCCTTTTTTGTTCGGCTATACCAAGGATTACCGGGCGGATCGTTATGAGGATCATAAGAATGAGTTTCAACCAGTTGAATCGGATTTCCTTGGTCATTCAGTTGGTAGTTATATTGTTGTCCTTGAGTGGATTGATTATAAATTCTCAGAATTAGTGTTCCCAGTCTGGGAGTTTCAATTATTAAAAAATCTTTGTTTTCTGTAGCAATTCCGATAGCATTAGCTCGCTCAAAAATTTGTATTTGCTGCCAAAAATAACGCTGTAACACTTCGAGATTTTCCGCAGGTAAAATCCCCATTTTTAAGGCTTCTGCATTATTTTTGGTGATTTTTTCTAGGGTATTCAAATAACTAGAAAAATTCTGCTCAACCCGATCTCCCACCTCATCCATTAACTGCTGTGCTAAGTCTTCAACGGCTTGTTGTCCGTTTTTAAAAGAAAGATACCCAACCAGTCCAACTGTCCCGAAAATTTGCAATATAAAGGGAACAATCAAAACAACTCGCAGGGGTAGTCTAGTGAAAATCTGAGTCAACAGATGAACAAACGGTTTCATTTACATAGCCACCAACAGATTTGATCGGATTTAATCATTCCTATGATAACGCTTACTCATTGAGTTCAGGTGTTTTTCATACAATCAAGAGAGAGTTGAGGCTATACTATAAAACAAAACTCCCAGAAAATAATCCGAGAGAGTGGTACTGAACTCTAGAAAAAATCTTTAAGCTTTGCTATAAGAAGCAGTTGTTTGGGCGATGGAAACTAGAGGTAATCCGGGTGGATAATTTCCTTCTGATTTAATGCGTTTAATCTCACCTTCAGGAACCGGAACTTTCATTTCAGTTAATACAGCCCGAACAATATCACCGCGATCAATTATACCTGCTACAGCCCCGGCTGGAGATAAAACAGTGATCCGAGAAAGTTTTTGTATTTCTAGATTGTTAATCACCTCAAATAAAGGTGTTTTTTCCAAGATCGTGACTAATTGTTCGAGGGGTTTAACCACATCATTTAGGGTTTGAATATTCCATTGGCTACGTTCAATGACTCGTAGAGCATCAATCGAAACCAACCCTCGATAACGACCATTAGAAGCCGCAAAATAGACGGGAACGGTGTCCGGTGTAATTAGATATTCGTCGGCAAATTCTCGTAGGGTTAAATCTGCATCAACGACTCTAAATTCTCGGGTCATTGTTTTTTCTGCGGTGACTTTGAGCAAGATTTCTTGTAAATCAGTCATGCGATTATAAGAGGTGGCATTCCGCACCGCAAACCATCCAATAAAAGCAATCCACAAACCGCCAAATTGATTTTCTAATAAAAAGATTGTTAGTCCTAAAGAGATCGCGATCCAACCGATGGCTTGACCTGTTCTCGCCGCCCAGCGAACGCCTGCAAAACGACTTCCTGTAAATTTCCAAATGGCTGCTTTTAACACTTGACCCCCATCTAAGGGTAAGCCGGGAATCATGTTAAATAAAGCTAAAACAAGGTTAATTCCCGCAAGGCGATTGGCTAAAGCGCCCGTTAAACTCGATTCAGGCAAAATCTGAGCCATTAAACTCAAAACAAAAAACAGTGCTAAACTGACCAAAGGCCCAGCAATTGCGACTTGAAAAGCTTGACCTGGGGTTTTGGATTCGCGATCAATTGATGCAATTCCTCCAAATAAAAATAAGGTGATAGAATTGACTTGAATTCCTTGAGATTTGGCAACTAAACTATGCCCTAGCTCATGCAATAATACAGAGCCAAATAGTAATAGTGAGAGGGCAAACCCGGCACTCCACGACAGGATTTGCCCCCACTTTAAGTAATCCTGGCTATTGGCAAGGGTTACAAGTAGCAAAATCAAAAACCAAGAAGAATCGATATAGAGCGGAATCCCAAATATTGATCCTATTCGCCAACCTGCTTGCATGGGCTTTATATCCTTAACTCTCGCTATTCCTGTTGTTGATACCCAGGATTGATTATGTTCTCTTTCTAGTGTACCAACAACGCTCCTCAGCTCGGGTTTAGAGGACACCTGCGTTACTCAATCCGAGAATCATTCCGGCACCTAATAAATGTCCGAAACTGGCTGTTGCTAACAATTCAGGAACACCGAAGCCTGCAAATAAACCGGGTAATTGCACCGGAAGAGCAGGGCCTCGACCTCGATTTTTTTGAGGAATCGCATAAAATCCAATGGCGATCGCAAATAAGTTACAGAGAATCATAATCAGTGCGACTTTCGGCGACCACTGCGATGTAGAGGGAACGGTAGATTGCACAGCCAGATGTAACATAGAGTAAATCAAATTGGGTTCTCCTCTTAAATTAATTGATGCTTAAAATGCGGTCAGGTTTAAGGTTATCTGGTATTATAGGGATGAGTTTGCCGAAAGTATAAAATTGTTGAAATAATTAACATATTTGTTAAAACTTGCAACAACTCTAAACTAGATTAAGAAATTTTTTCATCTAACTTCCGATAGATTTATCAAGGTCGTGATCAGGATTTGAGTTTAAAATAAAAAAAATAGAGACTTAGGTATTCAAATGCGGGTTAAAATTTGTGGAATTACGAAACCCGATCAGGGAAAAGCGATCGCTGAGTTGGGGGCGACGACTCTAGGATTTATTTGTGTTCAGAGTTCGCCTCGGTTTATCACTCCTCAAAATATTCAAGCAGTTATTGAACTTTTACCGATAACGGTAGAACGAATCGGGGTTTTTGCTAATGCTAGCCTAGAGGAAATTAGTCAAACTCTATTGGCAGCAGACTTGACTGGAATTCAACTACATGGTGGCGAATCTTTGGAATTTTGCGATCGCCTCCGTCAATCATTCCCCCATTTAGAAATTATTAAAGCTATTCGAGTGAAAACCCCAGAAGCGTTAGATTTAGCTGAAACTTATATTGATCACGTTGATACTTTACTCCTAGATGCCTATCATCCTCAACAATTAGGAGGAACAGGTCACACTTTAGATTGGAATAGTTTACAACAATTTCGTCCGTCAATCCGGTGGTTATTGGCAGGCGGTTTAACACCGGATAACGTATTAGAAGCGTTAAATTTATTAAAACCGGATGGAATTGATTTATCAAGTGGTGTTGAACAGTCTCCCGGTGATAAAGATTTAGACAAAGTTAGGCAATTATTTCAAGTGCTTTTAAAATCGGCTTGATTGAAGGACATAGGAATGCCATGTCCTCCAAACGGATTAAAATTAATCCAAATAGTCTTCTCCAACTTCTTCAATTGCAGGCGGTTCATCACCGGGAGTTCTTAACTCCTCAACTAACCTTTGAACCGACTCAGGTGGGGGTGGTGTTACGCGAGAAACCCCAAAAGTGACGATGAAGTTGAGAATCATCCCTAAGGTGCCAATTCCCTCAGCCGAAACCCCAAAAAACCAGGGTTCCATGTTGTAGAATTTCACCCCAAGAATGTAGAATATTGTGAAGGCTAAACCGACAATCATTCCCGCAATTGCGCCTTCTCGGTTCGTGCGTTTATCAAACACTCCCAGAATAATAACCGGGAAGAAACTTGCTGCTGCTAACCCAAATGCAAACGCTACAACTTGGGCAACAAATCCAGGGGGATTCACCCCAAAATATCCAGCAATAGCGATCGCAAATCCGACCATAATTCGACCGACCATCACTCGCAAAGATTCTGATGCTCCGGGGTTAATCATGCGATAATAAACATCGTGAGCAACCGAACTAGAGATAACGAGTAATAAACCGGAAGCTGTTGATAAAGCGGCGGCAAGTCCTCCGGCGGCGACTAATGCAATCACCCAAGGGGCTAATTTAGCGACTTCTGGAGTCGAAAGAACGATGATATCACGGTCAATTGTGATTTCGTTTGTTTCAGCATTAGGAGTGAGTTGAAAGCGTCCGTCGTTGTTCTTGTCTTCAAAGGCTAAAAGTCCGGTTTGTTCCCATTTATTCACCCAATCTAATTGACGTACTTCTTCGATGGGTTGGTCATGTAAGGTGGTAATTAAGTTGTAACGAGCAAAGGAAGCAAGTGCAGGTGCAGTAGTATATAACAGGGCAATAAATAATAACGCCCAACCGGCTGAATATCGAGCAGCACGAACATCAGGAACGGTATAAAAGCGGACGATCACATGAGGTAAACCGGCTGTTCCCACCATTAAAGCAATAGTGATAAACAGCACGTCTAACATGGATTTATTCACAAAGGGTTGGGTGTATTCTTGAAACCCTAAATCCGTTTGAATTTGGTTGAGTTTGGGAATGATATCACTGAAGGCAAAACTGACTTGGGGAACGGGATTTCCAGTCAGAAGAATAGAAATTGCGATCGCTGGAATTAAGAAGGCAAAAATTAACACAACATATTGAGCAACTTGTGTCCAAGTAATGCCTTTCATGCCGCCTAAAACGGCAAAAAATCCAACAATTACCATGCCAATGATCACACCTGTTTCGATGTTGACTTGTAGGAACCGACTAAAGACAATTCCCACGCCTCGCATTTGTCCGGCGACATAGGTTAAGGAGACAAAAATCGCCGCAACAACAGCCACTAAACGGGCAATATTTGAGTAATAGCGATCGCCGACAAAATCAGGAACGGTGTACTTCCCAAACTTGCGTAAATAGGGGGCAAGAAGTAATGCTAATAATACATAACCACCCGTCCATCCCATCAAATAAATTGAACCATCGTATCCCAAAAAAGAGATTAATCCTGCCATCGAAATAAACGAAGCTGCCGACATCCAATCCGCCGCAGTTGCAGCACCATTAGCGAGGGAAGGAACCCCTTGTCCGGCTACATAAAATTCTTTACTATCTCGAACTCTCGAACTCCAACCAATATAGAGATAAAGAATAAATGAGATGATCACAAAAATAGTCGTCCAAACTTCTACAGACATGATTTAATCTCTCCTTTTGATATCATATTTGCGATCTAGTTTGTCCATTTGATGAGCATAGACAAAAATCAGAATGACAAACACATAAATTGATCCTTGTTGAGCAAACCAAAATCCTAACGGGACGTTGCCGAGAGAAATATTATTTAATACAGGAACCAGAAGAATTCCGCATCCTAAAGAAACAAAAGCCCAAATCAGTAGGAGAGTGATAATGAGCTTGGTATTGGCACGCCAATAGGCTTGATGCCGTTCTTGAGAGTCTTGATTCATGGTATTTTAGAGAGTTGGGAAAAACGAACCACAGAATAAGTTCAGGGCAGAATCTTCTACTATTTTTAATCAAAGGGTTAATCGTCAGACTAAATACTATAAATCAAATTCAACTCTATTCAATAGAATTTAATCAAATTTAATCAAATTCAGTCTTTCTAAAGCTCAAATTTGCACTCAAATTGTACCCAAAGCTGTTAGATTGTCCCATTAAACAAAACAATTCTATCCTTGAGGCACTACACTGATGGCTTATAATACCAGTAATCTGTTCTTGATTTACAAAAAAATTAAACCCAGTAGGAAATGACTACAGAGAGAACTCTGAGACAAGGATACAAGGCACAGAGGCAATTTATGAATTCCTCCTACTGTTCACTTCTCACTCTCTATTAATCATTAGTCGCCAATATTTAAGTATTTCCTATTCATAAAAAATAGTCGGAATTTTTGATAAATTGTCTTCAACCGTAGAGAAAGGTTCTCTCGCCATCTGTTGCAAAACTTGCAAAATAAACTGAGGATGAAACAAAGCTGTAGGTTGCTCTAACATATGAAGAACTTTAAGCCAGATATAATAGATATTATGATTTTTGTTTGTCATTGTCATCAGTTGATCCGTATATTTTTGTAAAATTAAAGTCGAGAGATTAGCTTTTCCCCCGACCGTCGTTTTCCAGCGAAAATCTTCGCCCGTTGCTAGCATCCAAGGATTTTGAATAACTTGATACAGTTGTTGATAAAAATAGGGAGTAAATTGGGCTAAATTTTCTCTTTTCTGTAAACATTTATCCAGCATTAAAGCTTCTAAAGCTGCTGTTGTCATTCCTTGACCATAAATCGGATTAAATGCACAAACTGCATCTCCAATTGCTATTAATCCCTCTGGAAGTTGAGGTAGTTTTTCATAATGAAGTAAACGGTTTTCAGTGCGTCGATAGCTATAAATGGGAGAAATCGGTTGAGTTTTGGCGATCACTTCTGATAAAATTGGATGTCGTAAACTACGAGCAAAGTCTAAAAATTCCTGTTCATCTGTGGGTGGATAATCTTTACCTGAACCCATTAAAGTCACGATCCAACGATTTCCTTCTACGGGATATAATACACCACCCCGAGTCTTATTAGGGGGTTCAGCTTCTATTAATAATCCTTTCCAGTCTGCTTCAAAGCCATCAGGTTTTTGATACCAACAACTAGCGTATCCTAAAAAAGAATTAATAATTGTTTCTTGAGGGGGTTGATAACCTAAAGTCGTTAACCATTGGGGAGTTTTTGAATTACGTCCACCCGCATCAACAATAAAATCCGTTTGAATGTGTTGGGTTTTGTTTGTGTTTCGGTTGTGGAGTTCAACACCAATAATTTGAGATTGATCTGAATTTGCGATGAGATTTTGTACCTGACAATCTTCTAGAATTTCTAGCTTTTGATTGGCTGTTAAAAGATGCCGAATTTTCCATTCTAAAAAGTTGCGACTGCAAGCATAAACCTTCAAGTCTGAAGGAAAACGAGGATGCCAACCTCGAATGCTATAAGTTAGCCACTCTGCTGTCCAGTTAATTTGAGGAACTTCTGCGGCAATAAGTTCCTGTTCTAAACAGGGAAATAAATCATTAAGAATTTGCTGTCCTTGGATTAATAAAACATGAACATGGCTACCTTGAGGAACACCGTGGCGCTGTTGAGGTTGGGACGGAAAGTGATCGCGTTCAACGAGAGTTACACGTTCAAAATGGTTGAGTAGAATTCGGGCAGCAAGTAGTCCAGCCATGCTTCCTCCAATGACGAGGGCATGGTTGGAGTTGTTTGAGATAGAAACAGTCATTTCAGTTCGTAGTAAATAGTTTCAGCTTACAGTTTACTTTAAACCAAAAACAGTGCATACTCGCTTTCACAAATGTTTAATTGTTTGAGAGGAGATTGCATCACCTGTTTATCAACAATCTCCTCCTGAAAATCACCTGAATTGACTCATTTATAACTCCGGTTTATAGTAGTCTTCAGATTTAATATCTCCGATCAAATTCGGATCTTTATTAATGCACCCATTCTTTTTCACGAACTGACAAACCCGTGCTGATAACCTGGATCTTGTTCCTGGAGGCCCGGAAGAAAATAAGACTTTATCTCCTCCTGCTGCTTTAACGATTCTCACTTTACAAACAGGGCAAACTTGAGCTTGCTGGTCAGGCATAGATATTTACTCATCCATCTTGACGTTTGAGATATCCTAGCATGATTTATTGAAAATAATGTATATATAGAGACAGATTCTAATAAAACTTTGCCAGTAGGATCTTATCCCTTGGGAAAATAATCTCTTATAATTGTAGCCATTGATTCAAGATTTTATAAATTTTGACTAAGCCACGTAAATGAGATTTATCCGAACGTCCGTAGAGAAAATCAGACAGACTCATTTGATAATTTTGTTGAACTGCTAAATCCAACCAAAAGTTATTAAAAGCTTGTCCATGAACATAATTAGGAACGTTTTCTTGATAATAAGAATAGTGATCGAGACAGGTATTAAAAAAGTTTTTACGTCCTCATTTGACCAAGGATAAGCCGCATACATTGAATAAGCATGAGCGAAAAAATATTGCGACAGTTGGGGTAATACTTTGTTCAACAAATCGACTTATTAGCTCAAATACAAACCTTTAATTAATCGCCCTTCATAGCGAACAGGAGGTAAAACGACAAAAAAACTAACAGTATTAAAGCGATCCGGTTCATTTTCAAAAATTTCATAGGTATAAGCATCTAAATCTGCATAGATTTCTTCTAGAGGCTTATTCACATTTGGGTTGTGAAAATATTGGCGCAGACGTTTGTAATTTCCTTGTCCGATAAACTTTAACTATTTATGATTAATTTTAGGTAATAAAGTAGCTCAAGATGTAATATTATACATAAACTAATAGTCTTGTCAACTCTAAAATTCAGTTAAAGTTAAACTGTTTCTCAGGTAAAACTCATCTAAGTCATCTTAAATTAAAATTGTAAATTACCTAAATTTAGCATAGATTTGTGCAGCTTAGACTCAGTACGAATTTTCCTCCAAATTTGCCCGAATACAGCCATAATTCACTTGATTTAGATCGGGTGATCGTTATTATTCCAGTCTTGAATGAAGAAGCCACAATTGCTAAGGTTATTAAGTCCTTAAAACAGTTGAACTTGACTCAGATTAGAGTCGTTGATAATGGTAGTATTGATCATAGTGTAGCAGAAGCAAAACAGGCTGGTGCAGAGGTTGTTATTGAACCTCAACCCGGTTATGGTCGTGCTTGTTGGCGAGGACTGCAACAGCTTCCTTCTGATATTGAATGGATTCTATTTTGTGATGGAGATGGTAGTGATGATCTCAGTGAGTTACCGCAATTTTTTACCGATAAAACCACTGATTTTATTTTAGGAAACCGTCGGGCGACATCTCAAGGACAGACGGCGATGACTCCAGTTCAAAACTTTGGAAATGGACTCGCAACATTTCTGATTCATTTAGGTTGGGGTTATCGTTATTATGATTTAGGGCCTTTGCGATTAATTCGTCGTTCTGCTTTAGAGTCTATTCAAATGCAAGATCGAGGCTTTGGGTGGACGGTAGAAATGCAAGCAAGGGCGGTAGAACTGGGTTTAAGTATTCGGGAAATTCCGGTCAATTATCACCATCGTCAAGGCGGAAAATCTAAAATTTCGGGTACATTATCAGGAAGTTTAAAAGCCGGAACAATCATTCTCACAACGCTAGGTAAGTTGTATAGCAAACGTCTACTAAAAAACACCAAAAAAGACAAATTTCTAGTTAATGATCCAGTTCTTAAGGTGTTAAGTTCTCTGCTGTTAATACTTGGTTGTATTTGGATTATTCCCACTGGAGACTTTCGCCAAGTTGGGGCGGTTCCTCAATTTTGGATCGGAATAACGATGATGAGTTTGGGATTTATTTTGAGTTGGGGAATTGAATGTATTTCTGGAATTTGGTTTTGGGCGATCGCAATTCTTTCTCGGTTGTTATTATTACCCATGTATCCCGGTGATGATGTCTGGCGATATCTCTGGGAAGGCTACATTCAAAACCTCGGATTTAATCCCTATCTTTTACCTCCCAATTCACCTGAACTTATCCCCTATCATACAGCTTGGTGGTCACTGATCAATCATCTTGATCACGCGGCAATTTATCCTCCTTTAACTCAGTTAGGATTGAGAATATTAGCAGCAATTTATCCTTCAGTTCTTTTGTTTAAAATAGCCTTTGTTGGTGCAGATTTAGGCATCTGTTGGCTTCTCAGTCGTCGGTTTAGCTATGCAAAAATACTGCTGTATGCTTGGAATCCTTTAATTATTTATACTTTTGCAGGGGGCGCTCACTACGATAGTTGGTTCATCTTACCCTTGGTTGCAGGATATTTAATTTCAAATCATAAAAATACAAGTTGGACTGCGGCTTTGATTGGGATTAGTATTGCAATAAAATGGATGTCTTTACCCATTTTAGGTTTATTTGCTTGGTTACAGCTTCCTCGGTTTAAGTCTGCTATAATGGTATTATTATTAGGAACTTTACCTTTTATTCTCAGTGCAGTTCCCTTCTGTTCAACCGCTAGCTGTCCTATTATTCCTACAGGTTCAACTTTTGTTAATAACGGACGAAGTGCAGAATTTTTTCCCTATATTCTTGATTTATTTTGGCAACCAGAAACTCCAACAAACTCCATTTATATAATTCCGCTAGTTTTAGTATTAATTGGGGGATTGTTGTATTTCCAATCTCGAAAAAATAAACTCAGTTCCAGCTTATCTTCTCCGTCTAATGACTTACTCTATCTCTCTGAATTTTATCTGATTTCCTTACTAATTTTTTCTCCTATTATTCATGCTTGGTACTTTACCTGGCTGGTTCCATTTGCGGTTATTAGTCGTAATTTAGGGACTCGTTTAGTCAGTATTTCAGCATTTATTTATTTCGTTTTACAACACCGTAAAGCATTAGGAGACTTGAGTTGGTATTTGACGTTAAACGAACGACTTTTAATGTGGCTACCTTTTATTTTAGGCTGTTTGTGGATGGTTTTTAAATCTCATCTATTCAAGCCAAATACATCAATTCACTCAAAATAATCTCAATCCAATTTAACATCGACTCAAACCCATGAATAACTTTCAAGCTTTAACCCTACTCATTCCAACCCTGTTTTTAATGTATAGTTGTACGACGGAAACCACACCGTTAAACCTCAATACTGAAAACTCAACTGAGTCTAGCATAACTTTAGCCGCAACTGAAGCCTTTAGTTATCAAAATTATGAACAAATTCTCTCTACCTATGTCGATAAAAATGGAAAGGTTAACTACAAAGCATTGAAAGAAAATCGTAAAAAATTAGATGAATTTAATGCGTCTTTAGCAACTCTTTCTCCTGATGATTTTGCCAACTGGACAGAGAAAGAAAAAATTGCGTTTTGGATTAATACTTATAATTCATTAACATTGCTGGCTATTATTGAAAACTATCCCACTAAAAGCATTCGTGACATTCCGGGAGTGTGGACAAGACTTCAGTTTAACGTCATGGGAAAAGAGGTGACATTAGATGAAATCGAACATAAAATATTGCGTGTTCAATTCAACGAACCTCGTATACATATGGGATTAGTTTGTGCTTCCATTGGTTGTCCTATATTGCTTCAAGAAGCCTACACTGGAGACAAACTCGGCGAACAACTCGACAAACAAACCCGTAAATTTATCGCAATAAATGATAATTTTAAAATTGACAAACAAGATAATAAAGTTTACCTATCCTCAATTTTTAAATGGTTTGGGGAGGATTTTATCTCCCAGTTTAAGATTCAAGAAAAATTTACAGGTAATGATAAAGAACGTGCAGTTTTAAACTTTCTTAGTCAGTATCTCGATGAATCAGAAAAAGAGTATTTGATGAACGGAAAATATCAGATTAAATATCTTGATTATGACTGGTCACTCAATGATAAATAAACCCTGTCGGATGGGTTATACTACCACTAATTTTTTTTAGCATGAATTGCCGAAAATTGCTGATCGCAATTTGTAGTAACTTTTAACTGATTTTCAGCTTGGGAATGACAACGAATTGGTAAAAAGCCATGAAACTAAGAATTTTCGCCTTAACCTTCTTGCTCTCGTTAGCGTGGACTGAAGCGATTTTTGCAGAAACCTTACCCATCCAAAAAACAAGTGATTTGACTCCCTCAGACTCAATTTTATTGGCTCAAAACCCCTCTCTAACTTTGGGAGAAGCGGCTGATTTGATTGGTGAATGGTTAAACGCAAAATCCCGCATTTTTGCTCCCCCTTTTGACCGTCAAACTTTAGAACAATTTACTACAGGTGCATTGTGTCAAGATACGTTAAAAGCGGTTGATTTTTTAATTGAAAATGATGGGTATTATGAATATGGCGTGCAGAAGGTAGAAACCGTTGAACGATTTGCAGCGTCTGGAAATAAAGCAACAATTGAAGTTCGCGTCACTGAAGATACCACATTTTATCAAAATGGTAAAATTAAAGATAGTAATTTTAATACTCTAAGAATTCGCTATAAATTAGAGTATTGGGATGGCATTTGGAAGATAGCTGATTTTCAAGTCATTGATTAAGTTTAATTCAAAAACTTCTTTTTGGGATGCTTTGCTTCTATGATCCACTTAATCTTTTTAAATATCGAGCTGCTTCGTTAAGTTGCAAAATGCTATCTTTGGTTTGACTAACACCTAGAACTGTTTGTTGTGAACCTTGATTAATCATGTTCATTGCCATCACAACTTGTTCAATCGCTTTTGCTTGTTGCTTTACGTTCATTGCAATTTGCTGATTGGAGATCATAATCTCATTAATGGCTTCGGCCATATTTTTAAAAGCTGCTGCTGTTTTTTGAGATAGATTAATTCCTTGATCTGCATTTGTTTTTCCTTCTTCTGTTTTAGTAACGGTCGAACTAATTGCTTTTTGAATATCATTGACCAAGATGTTTATTTTTTCAGCAGAACCCTTACTTTCATCAGCTAACTGACGAATTGCAGAGGCAACAATTGCAAATCCTTTACCTGCTTCACCTGCTCTAACAGCTTCTACAGAGGCATTCAAAGCAAGCATATTCGTTTGATTGGCAATATCAGCAACCAGAGCATTTATTTTATTGATTTGAATAATTTTTTCGCTTAAACTTTTGATTGCCTGAGCGATAGTTTCTACTTTCTGCTGAAGATTTGTAATACCCTTTAAGGTTTGTTGAACAATTGTTATCCCTTCCTGAGATAATTCAAACACTTGACTTGCATTTTCTGATGCTGATTCTGCTTTTTGAACAGCTTGACGAGATGACATTCCTAACTCATCTATTGTGGCTGTTGTCTCACTCACTGAAGCTGCTTGTTGAGCGAGAATTTTTTCTTGTTGTTCAATCGTTGCACTAATTTGAGAAGAAGAAGTCGCGATCAAATTTATACTGCTAAAAATTGGCTTTGTGATGCCAAGACTTAAAAATCTGCCAATTACAATAGTCAATATTGGACTAATAATTAAAGCCATAATCATTAACCTTGATGTACTACTCACATCTTGCATTGCATTTTTATAAATCTGATCTCCAACGATTTGATTTTCTTCTAATACGTTTAATAAATTTTGAGTAGCAGCATTAAAATAACTCCGTTTGATATCTTCCTGTTCTTCCAAAACTTGACGGATACTTAATACTTTTTCTACAGCGAGTAAATCATTCGGATTTGTTGAATTTTCTGTAAGAAGTTTAAGTTGATATTCCCAAGGGTTACGAATTCCAGCTTGATGATACTCTGTTTCAAGTTTCAGATAATTTTCATGGGATGTTTTCCATAATTTCCAGTCTTGTAAAAAGACTTGATAGAGTTTCTTTTCTTTGGAGGTTTTTTCTGTAGGCTCGTATTCTTGAAAACCTTCATTAATCTGTTTCCAAGCTTCTTGAATATTTTGGAGTTGTTGTTGACGTTCTGTGTCCGTAATATCTGGGTTCAGTAGAAAACGTTCACTCGATTGAATTTGGGTTTGTCCTTCATTAATTTTCCATAAGCCAACGACACTCGGTAGAGTATTGTTACCTAATGTTTGAATATGTTGATTTAAACTAGAAACACCCATCCAACCAATCAAAGCCACAACGATAACAATAGATAAAAATGAACCAATCAGTTTAAGCTGAAGAGAAATTTTTTGAAACATAGACTCTTTCTCCCTATCATTAATTGTTACTTTATCACACTGAGTAAAACATGAAGCTATATCTTTACAAAATGACTTAATATTGAGGCTAAAACTACAAAAAATTATTAAAAATAAAGGCTTTTGTTATCCTATAAACGAACAAATATTAAAAATTTATAGGTAGACAAATAGCACCATTGATACCTAAAATTTCCGAAAATATTAAAGCTTGGATATCAGTTTTTGGGACTCATAAATCAAACAAATCTCTCAATATTGCCTAACAAATTTAATCTTTTGTTGCCAAACTTTTATTCGGTTTAGAACCGCCTCAAGGAATAGAACATCAAACCGGAAAAGTTTCGTTCGCGATGAAAAAATCTCCTAAAGGGTCTTTAGAAGTGCTTGATCTCGATGAAGAACTTCGCATTACGCGGGGAAACCGAGGGACTATTACCGTTTGTGAAAGAATTTAGAATGTAAACTATAATTTAATCATCTCATTTTTTTCAACTAGAATTTAATCCGATTTTCCCCTAAATCTATGTCAATATCCTGCTTGGGGGTCAAGCTTAATTAACAGTTAATACCTCAGAAATAATAGAAGTTACTGATGTGAATACCACTCGTAAAAATAACTCTTATATTCAGCAAGATAAACTTTCATATTAACCTAAAAATATCTCATTTTATTAATCTGATGGATTCTCAGATCTGTTTGTAAAAAAAATTTAGACCGATCACAGCCAGAAGATGATCCATATTTTATCTGATATAATATTATCATTATAGTGATTGTTGCTATCCAAACGATGAACCAACTCTCCTTTTTACTGGCTATTACCTTACTTTCTGCGAGTCCTTTACCGATACCTCCTGTTCGCTTTGAGGGAACGGCTGCTGGTAATTTTGTCTGTGAATACAAGTACAAAATGGGTGATGGGGACTGGACATATGTCAATAGTGGGGGTTCGACTCCATCCAGAGCTAGAGCCAGACGCACTAGAGATATTAAATATTTAGAAAAAAAGGCAGAAGAAGCAGGTTTAAATTTTGAGGCGCGTAAACTTTTCTGTGAAAATCCCTGGGGTGGTGATGGAGGTTGGGGAGATTAAAAAAGTGATGTTGAATCTGCTTAATTAATACTCTTTACATCAATAATCTTAGTTGAGAACCCGTAGGAGATTTTTCAACTTCTATTCTGGCTTGAAAGGCTTCTTTTAAATGAGGCATATGTGTAACGGTTAAAATACAAGCAAAATCAGAGGAGATGGCATTAATAGCTGCAATTAAGCGACTACATCCTTCTGCATCTTGAGTGCCAAAACCTTCATCAATAATCAACATTTGTAAAGCAGTTCCCGCCCGTTGAGCGAGTAATTTTGCTAAAGCTAATCGAATCGCAAAGTTAATCCGAAAAGCTTCCCCACCCGAATAGGTTTCATAAGGTCGAGTCCCTTGGGCATCTGCAATTAAAATATCTAAAGTATCGATTAATTTTGCCGTTTTCTTTTTAGAAGATTTGTTACTGCGTCCAGCTCGTTGAGTAATAAATTGAATATGTAGTTGATTGGCAGATAATCGTGAGAGAATTTGATTAGTTTCTGCTTCTAACTGCGGTAATACATTCTCAATCATCAAAGCTTGAATACCATTTTTCCCAAAAGCTTGCGCCAGTTCACTATAAACCCGATATTGACGACGAGCAGTTTCAAGCTGTTGTTTTTGTTCGTTTTGTTGAGTGTTTAAACTCTCTAAATAGGCTTGCTGCTGCTTCAGACTTCCCAACTGACTTAAGGTTTGATCCATCTGTTGACGACGATGTTGAATTTGTCTATCTAACTGCTGAATTTGTTCGTTTAAATCTGGAGTTTCTTTGAGCTTTTGTTCAAGAATATAAATTTGGGTTTCAATCGCTTTAATATCCTGAGCTTTACTGATTTTTAACTGCTGTATTTCTTCCAAGCGTTGTTGAACTTGTGGATATTGTTGTTGGGCTGAATTTAACTTTTCTACCCGAGTTAACCATTGTTGGGCTTGACGCAAGTGTAAACGCACTTGATTATGTTCTTCTAAATTATACCCGATTTCAGCAATAGAACGATCTAATGCTACTATTTGCTGGTTTAATTCTGAGTGGGTTTGTTGTTGAGTTAACTGTTGTTCTAATGCGGCTTTGTTTGCTTCTAACTCTGGTTTTTTAGCTTGAATTTTTGAGAGCTTACTTTCAGCACTTTGGAGTTGACTTTGCTTGATTTCCGCCCAGCGCCAACGCTTTTCTTCATTACGGGCTAAAACATGACTTTGCTCATGATAATTAAGCTGCTGTAACTGTTGCTCAACCTGTCGCAATTCACGATACAATTCAGCCGCAAACTCACCTGTTTGTAGCAATTGTTCAATTTCTTTCGCCTCTAATTTCAGTTTTTGAAACCTTAACTGGGATTCTTCTATACCCTCTAATTTTGCTTGAATTTGCCCTCGTTGTTCTCGACATTCTTCATACTGTGATAACTCCTGATCTAACTGACGATACTCATCTCTAAACCCTTTTATTTCTCGCTCGGCTACCGCTAACTGTTCATTTACAACCCACATTTGATCGCGAATTTCCTGCTGCTGAGTACGATGTTTTCCAACAACTAAATTCCAGTGATGTTCATCTAGAGGGCGATCACACAACGGACATAAAGGCATCAAAGAATCATCAGTTTTCTGCTCATTTGACGGAATTCCTAACAGGCTAACTTTATGATCCAATTCAGAGAGTTGCATTTTATAATCTCGTTGTCGCGCACACAACCGCTCCATTAAATTATGCCGTTCTAATCCTTTTTCTCGGACTCTTTGTTGATAAACTTTCTTATTTTCTAACTCTTTAATTTGAGTATTAACTTGTTGTAAAGTTTGCTGTAATTCAGGATGGGTTTGCAAACTGTGTTGCACTTGACGAATGGACTTCGATAACTCCTCTAAACGCGCACTACAACTCGCCGAAGCCCGATCAACTTGAGTTTGTAATTGTTGACGTTGTTGTAATATAGGAGTCACCTTAACCTGAAGTTCATCGAGTTGACTTAAATGGTTACGAGCAGCTTGTAATTCGAGTAAAGCCGCTTCTACTTCTGAACGTTGCTTTAAGACTTCTAAATGTTCATTTTCTTGCTGGACTAACCCCTCCAACTGTACGTTTATATTTTGTATTTTTTGCTGTAATTGCTGCAAAATTTGACGCTGTTGTTCTAGAAGTTGCTGACGGTTTTGTTGAGCTTCTTGATAGGCTTTAAACTTTGTAGATAAGCATTCTTCTGTTGCTTGTAGAGTTTGAAATTGAGTGTATCCAGCTTGAATTTCAGACGCTTGTTTTAAGATAGCTTCAAGCTCTTGCTGTTGCTGTTGAGTGGTATTAAATTCTTGCTGGAGTCGTTGATAATCTTTAGAGATTGTTTGATATTGTTGTTGTTCACCTTGACGCAATTTTTGCCAGGTTTGACGATGGTGTTGGCTGGCTTGTAGCTGTTGTAATTGCTCTCGTTCAGTGTTTTGTTGGGTGTTGAGTTGGTTGAGAGTCGCTTCAAATTGAGTGATATTTTGGGTAATTTCATTTTGCTGTTGAAGCTGTTGCTTTGTGTTGTCTATTGTTTGTTGCAACAGTTCAATTTTTCCTTTATATTGTCGAGACAAATCTTTAGCACGATCAGCTAAGTGATCATATTCATTGAGTTTCAATAAATTCGCTAAAATTTCTTTGCGTTCAGTCGGACGTTTGAGCATAAATTCATCAGCTCGTCCTTGACGCAAATAAGCCGAATTAATAAAGGTATCATAATCGAGTTTGATCTGATCTAATATCTTCTGCTGCGTCGCTCGCATTCCCCGTTCACCTATAGGGCGAAACTCAATTTTTGCACCGTTTTGAATGTCTTGATAGGGTTGAGTTGCAACCTGAAAATCCAAAGTTCCAGACTGACCTCGGCGACGGTTACGAATCACTCGATAGAGGTTTCCTTCACCAATAAAAGCAAAGTTAACTTGAGCTTCCATTTCTCCGAGATGAATGATATCATCTTCTGTGGCGGCGCGACTACTGCCCCAAATTGCCCAGGTGATCGCTTCGAGTAGCGAAGATTTTCCTGCCCCATTTGAGCCGCAAATGCAAGCGGTATGCAGTCCGCTAAAATCCAAGCTAGCTTCTCGATAGCTGAGAAAATTTTTGAGCGTCAGTTTATGTGGAATCATAGAGTAATTTTAAGACTATTTTTCGCCTGTTGTCACGGGTTTAATCTAGATTTTATAATTCTTTACAGTTGGGTTCAAGATTTGGAGAGTCTGATCTTTGCAGTTCAATCGAAGCAGAATACACTATACTTAGAGTTTATATTCAGATAAAAACACTAAACTTAGTGTGACTTGACTCACAGAACTTCTTAATTTTATTATAACCGATGACTTCATTAACTCAAAGCTCTATCCTTCTGGAAACAACGATAAAAGCTGTCTTGACAAAATCGCCGGAAAAGCCTGCGACAAAAGCTGTTGTAGAGGCACTTATTGAACAAGAAAAAACCGCAAGTAAACTGAAAGAACCGTCAAACTTTAGTCAATTTTTGGGAACTTGGCGGTTATGTTTTATCACAGGAACCCAAAAAACTCGTCGTCAAATTGGCACCGCCTTGGGTCCCGGACGTTATCTTCCCAACTGGGTGAAAATTCATCTGTCTTATTCCAGTTCTTCTGCTTATTATCAACCCAATTTAGAACAGTATTTTGAAGTAGGAAGTGTGGAAAATTCAGTCAAGTTAGGGGGGTTAAAATTAACACTCAGCGGGCCTGTAAAATTTCAACAAAAAAAGAATATTTTAGCGTTTGATTTCACCCGCATGAATGTGTTATTCTTCGGAGTAAAGTTGTATGATGGCTATATTCGGGGCGGAGCAGAAAGCGAACAAAAATTTTATAGCGATCGCATCAACAAACAAGCTTTTTTTGCCTATTTTTATATACAAGAAAAAACAATCGCCGCCAGAGGAAAAGGCGGTGGACTAGCTCTCTGGGGGCGGGAAAATTAATTGATTTTATCTGATTTTAATCTAGACTTTAAGCCTTCACCAGGCTCATAAATACTACAAACTTGATTGCGTCCTTTTGCCTTTGCTTGGTACAAAGCATCATCGGCTCGTCTCCACATTTTATCAAGTTTATCGTCATCAATATGATAAGTCGTAACTCCCAAACTAATTGTAATTTTGATTTTAAGATTAGAGGAAGAATTAGAGTCATAAATAGGAATATAAAAATCAGCGATTGCTTGACGGAGGCGTTCTGCTATTTTCAGAGCTATTTTTAAATCAGCCCCAGGTAAAATAATTGCAAATTCTTCTCCCCCAAATCGCCCACACACATCCCCCTCTCGAAGTAAGTTTTGTACCTCTTGAGTCATTCTTTTCAGAACTTGATCGCCGACTATATGTCCGTAAGTATCATTGACTTTTTTAAAGTGATCAATATCAAGCATAATAATAGAAAATAATCGGTTATAGTTAACAGCCTTCTGATACTCTATCTCCGAAATTGACATTAGATGACGACGGTTAAAAATTCCAGTTAAGGGATCAGTAATAGCTTGCTTTTCAAAAGCGGCTGATTTTTTGTTGAGTTCATCTTTAGTATACTTTAGTTCTAGGTGAACGCGCACACGAGCCAAGAGTTCTGGAGCATAAAAAGGTTTTGTAATATAATCTACAGCACCCTGTTTAAATGCTTCTAATAAATGTTCTTTTTCTTCACTTGCTGTCAGAAATATAACAGGAATTTCACATAACTTTTCATCATTTTTTAACTTTTGACAAACCTCTAAACCATTCATCTTCGGCATCATTAAGTCCAGTAAAATCAAATCAGGTTCAGCAACTTTGGCTCGTTCTAAAGCTTGTTGTCCGTCGGTTGCAAATGTCACCTCATAGCCGACTTGCTCTAACATATCAGCAAGCACTTGTAGATTTCGAGTGATATCATCAACAACTAATACGAGAAAATTCTGGGGATTAAAACTCATTATTTTGATTGTTAATCTGTTGTAGTATTATCAAAAAATGTTCTATTGTTTTTGGGATATTCTGCCAATCAAAAGCCTCTAGCTGAGTAAATAACTCTTGGGTATAATCTAGCAAAATCTGACATTTATGATTTGTTCCATAGGTTTGTAAACGTTGGGCAAATTCCTTGACTTCACGCTTTTTCAGGGTGATTCGCAACTGTTCCCAAATAATTTTTTCTTGATTCAACGTCTCCAGTAATTGAGGAAGTTGTTGTATATCTTCAGTTTTATTTACTTGAGAGAGGGAAGTCTCAGAAGTAATAGTTGATTGGCACTTGGTAGAGGGCAGAACAGTTTTTAAAGCACTAACCAGTTGAGCGCGATTAGTCGGTTTGTGAAGCACGCCTTGGCACAACAACTGTACATCAAGATAGTCTTGTCTGAGAACAGAAGCCGTGATAATAAATATAGGAATATTTTGAGTTTTCTCATTTTGTTTGAGGGCATTAAAGACACCTCGACCATCCATGTTTGGCATTAGCCAATCCAACAAAATTACATCAGGTTGTTCGGTTTTAGCAAGTTGAATAGCACTTTCACCATTCTGTGCCAGCAGCAAATGATGTTGAGTTCCCTCAAAATAACCTTGAATCAGTTGTAAATTAGAGTATACGTCATCTATGGCTAATATTGTGGAATTGTAAAATTGGTTTAAGTCTTCATCGACTAATGAAGCAATTTCAGATTCTAGGGATATATCACTAACCTCGATTTCTGGAAAGATAAAAATAAAGCTACTACCATGACTCAGTTCACTTTGCAGCACCAGCGTTCCCCCTAATAAAGTCGTCAGGCGACGAGTAATTGCTAATCCTAATCCCGTTCCTCCGTATTTGCGTGTACTTTGACCTTCACTTTGAACAAAGGCTTCAAAAATGTCATCTTGCTGGTTTTTAGCAATACCAATTCCTGTATCTGTTATTGCAATTTCTAGCCAGACTTTTTTGATATTTTCTTGAGTATAAACTTGAGCGCGAATCGAAATTTGAATAAACCCTCGCTCAGTAAACTTAATTGCATTTCCTAAAACATTAAAGAGAATTTGCCGCAAACGTATCCCATCAAAATAAATTCCTTGTGGAACAGCATCATCAATGTGACTAATCAGAGATAATCCCTTTTCTTTAGCTCGATGTGTAAAAATTTTTTGAACTTCAGCAATTAACTGTCGTAAATTTAAGGGTTCATAATAGAGTTGAAATTTTCCAGCTTCGATTTTAGAGAGATCCAAAATATCATTAATTAGATCCAGTAATGATTCTCCACTCGCTGCAATTAACTCTAGATAAGAACGTTGGCGCGGCTCAGTAACTAATCCTTGAAGCAAGTCACAAAAGCCTAAAATAGCGTTCATAGGAGTGCGAATTTCATGACTCATATTCGCTAAAAACTCGCTTTTGGCTTGGTTGGCAATTTCCGCCCGTTGAGCGACTTGTTCAAGAGCTAACTGAGAAGATTGTAAAGCAGTAAGCATGAGTATATTTCTGAGTTCTAAAGCTGCATCAAGCTCTATTTTTTTCCAGGGAAGTGAACAGCCTTGAATTGTCTGTTTCCACACTTCAAAGGAGCGACGTGGAGATAGTTGCATTGTGCCATCTTTAGCTAAAGTTACAGGTTTACTGGGATTTCCTGCCCAAGTTACGGTTTGAGTTCTTTCAGGTCTTAACCAGACAATTTGATAAGAAGTATTCATCGAAAAAATAGAGATCACTAAAATCCCACTCGCATTTTTCTTGTAGGGATAAAAATCAGGATAATACTCACTGATATTGTTGGTCTTAAAGAGTTCGACTTGATGATTATTTTTCAACCAATATAATAATTTTTTGACGGCGTTAGTGGGAGGCGTATTCCCAAAAACGATCAATTCATCTTCGAGAGCAATCAAAATTCCACTCGCATTAACTAAAGAGAGTAAACGATCTCCATTATTCTGAAGAAAATTGTTAATATTTGCAGGTTGTATTGATAAAATATTTTTAAACTCTTTCTGTAATTCACTAACTTTATGTTGATATTTCTCTAACTCTTTATAATGTTTTTTGAAAAGTTCGATTGACATAAATTGTCCCAGAAATTCACAGGCTTTGCGAGTTTCATAATTGACGTATTTAGCTTCATAATGATGACAAACAATCATTCCCCATAATTGATCATCTTTAATTAAAGAAATACATAATGAAGCCGCAACACCCATATTTTGCAGATATTCTACATGAATAGGAGAAACACTCCTCAGCACCGAATTACTTAAATCTAAAGGTTGATTGTTTAAAGGATTGAGAACTGGAACAATATCTACAGGTTTATAGTTGATATCCATAATCAGACGTAACCAATTTTGACAATATAACTTTCTCGCCTGTAGAGGAATATCAGAAGTCGGATAATGTAAACCTAAATAGGATTCTAATTCTTTTTTTTTGGCTTCCGCAATCACGACCCCACTGCCATCTTCTTCAAACTGGTAAATCATCACCCGATCATAACCTGTGATTTTAGAAACTTCCCTAACTAGCTGATGGGTAGACTCTTGGAAATCGTCAACATTAACAATACTTTTTAGAGAAGCTTTGAGTAAATGATAAAAGCTGAGAGGATAACTGATTTGAGAATTAGATTTAAGTTCTAACTCCAAACATAAAATGTCATCGATTCTATGAATAACGCCTTCAAATTGAGGATAACAAGAAGTATTTTTAGGTCTAATTTCAAAAGGATTGAAATAATCAAAGTCAATATTTTGGGAAACGGCTTGTGTAATAAACTGAATATCCGCATCAACAAAAATATCATTTAATTTTTTTCCGAGTAGTGATTGAGCCTCAACCCCTAAAAAATCGATAGCATTTTGACTAGCTTGTAAAATCGTCAGATCAATCTCTTGGAATGTGAGGAGAACTCCATGAGGTTGAATCTGACCTGGAATATGGATAGGTTCGCGATCGCAGTTCGTTAAATCAATGGGTTCTGAATAAACAAAGTTGATATCCTGCATTTTATTAAAATTTAAGCTTGAGGTTAGTGTATTTAATTATAATTAAAAATTATAATTTTTAGGAGACTAACGCTCAGAAAATATTTGTAAAGAAAAGATAATGACTAAAATACTCTCATTTCAACAATATGGGTAAAGTTAATGAGCGGCGATCGCTAAGATGTTCAAAAATTCTTCCAGAACCCACAAAGCTGTTGATCATGTCACGTCGAATGTTACTGAAGCGATTTGCTGGTTTTGAGGAGAAGATAAAACCTGTCTATATCAAAGATTAATCCACGGGTAAATTTGATGAGTTCATCGGATTAGTTAGGGGACAATCTAATGAATTCTCAGGACAATGAACACTAGGTTCGATGGAAATAATATCAGCGATATTTCGTTGCATGGTTTGACAAATGGCATCCAATTCTAGATCATTAGGATCATAGCCAAAAGGATTTTCAATCTCTCGACCTATTTCTTCGATACCAAATAATGTAAAGCTAATAATTCCCACAACAATGCCTGTATACCAGAGTAGATCGTCGGTTAATTGTAGAGGTAAAACCAAACAATAGATTAACAGAATTTGCTTCAAATGGATATTGTAAGCAAGTGGAATCGGTGTTTTAATAATCCGTTCACAAGCACCTAATACATCAACCATTGTATCCAGTAATTTAAACATGGCGGTTAACTGATAGGTGTTGAGACAGTCGCGATTATATTGACGTTGAAGATAATCTCCGATCCATAAGGCAATTTCTAGAGGCGGATGATTCATCTGTTTCAACATAGAATACTGTTCAGATGAAAGTAGATCTTCTATTTCTTGATTGATTTTTTCACCTCGTAGATGGAGTTTCATGGCAATTGCAAAGGCAATTAATAATTTTAAGGTGGCAATTTTTTCTTGGGTATCGTTGGGGTCATTTTCTCGAATTGTTACCCAAATTTGACGGGCAAAATTGCGGACGGTATTGACTAAAGTTCCCCACAATTTTCGACCTTCCCAAAAGCGATCATAGGCTGTATTTGTCCGAAAGACGAGCAGCAACCCCAAGACTAAATCAGGAACCAACAAGTTATCTAAAATTCGGGTCGGTAAGGAAAATCCCAAGTTATAGAGAATCGATAAGCCGACACCAAAGAGACTACAGAAAATGACCCGAGGCAAAATGGCGGGAATAACAGAACCACTGACTCGAAAAGCAAGTTGAAACCAGTTTTTATTGTCATCAACCATAAGGGGAATTGAAAGCAAAATTGATGACTGAGCAAACCGAAACTTGGCACTAATATCTGTGCATTAATAACGAAGTTAGGCTAATTTTGCCGTCTCCGGGACTGAAGAAGCTTGAGCATTTGACTTCAAGTTCAATTCTCTGACCCGGCGCGAGAGCATTCGGATAATATTAATGGCAATACCGGGAGTTTCATCAATGGCATCATAAAGCTGCATTTGAGTCAACATCAAACAGTCGCAGGATTCTAGGGTGCTGACAGAAGCCGAACGAGGCTCTGCATCAAACAGTGACATCTCCCCAAAACAAGCTCCTTTTCCCATTTTAGTGAGTTCGTGATCTCCAATGTGAACTCTGACTCGCCCAGAAACAACGATATAAAGTGATCGCCCTTCTTGTCCTTCAGTAAATATATTGTGATTGGGGGGGAAGGAAAGTTCATCCATCACAGAAGCCAAACGCACTAAAAAATCGTCCCGTAGCTCCTGAAAAATCGGGACTCCCCTGACAAACAATAAGCGTTCAACGCTGGTTAACATAATTTTAGAGTATGAATTGCAAATCAAAAGCCATTTACTATCAACGGCTTTAGGGTTCTAAGAAGACCGGGAGCTAGCGCCATTAACTCCGAGTTCATTCATCATTTGCGCGACTTGAGTCGCAACTAGAGGATCATGATCATTTTGTAGCATTGGCAATAATTCTACCAAAGCCCGTCGAGAGGCAATTTTCAAATAAGCTAAAACAGCTTCTCGGACAAAACCAGTGGGATGACGCAGGCACATCAGAGTTTGTTCTGCGGTCAGACTCCAGTGAGCCGAACGCGCTAAATGAAAGCAGCAAGCAAGCGTCCAATCTGAGAGGAAGTGACGTAATTCTAACAAACGACGCAGACGAGCGCTAGGCTTCAGGGGTCGATAGGGAATTAAGGGGGCCAGATATTCCAACTTTTCGAGTTCTGAATGCCGATCCAAAATATTAATCAGCGATCGCTTACTGGCAATATCTACTGTATTATCTAAAATTTCCAAACCCCGTGCAACATTTCCCACTTGATCGGAGCGAATATTAAACGCTGCGGCTTGAATTGATCCCAATGGATAGAGAAACTTCATCAGCAAGAATACTCGCTCGATCGCATCAAACTCTAATCCTCGCAGAGCGCGTCCGAGTAGCTGTTGGGGAGATTGAGATTCATTCAAATCACCGCTAATACTTTCCCCATTAATCGTTGCAGTCGGAAGCAAAGATAAATCAATCAGGGCGGCATAAATCTGACCCATAAACATTAATTCTTGTTCAATTAATGTCTCGACCCCACTGCGGCCAATCCGATCCAACACCCCTTCAATCCCGGCATCATCAGGAATTTTCAGCAGGATTCGCATAATATTGCGACGGGTATTTCCCCAAGCGCCCATGAGATGATTGACGAGGGTATCAATGGCTTCAATGGTGCCAATATCTCCAATCGCATTCCAGGCTTGCAAGCGAACTAAATCACTTTTATGAATATCTTCGGCAACAGCAATTAATAACGGAATTGCTTCGTTATCGAGTCGAACGAGGGCTTGTCGAGCGGCTTCTCGGGTTGAACGGTAGGCGAGTGCTTTGATCAGAGAGGGGTAATATTCTTCCATGTGAGTTGAAGCGATCACATCGAGGAGAGCGCAACGCACCCGCAAAGATTCATCCTGCAACAAATCATCAAGATAGAGACGTAACCCTTGTAAATAGTCCGCTTCTCCCAAGGCTCGCGCTCCCATGACCCGTTCTCGTTCTTGGCGATCAGTAATCATCCGGCGGATCGTATTGGTGGCTGCTGCTTTTTGTTCGCGATCGCCTCGTCGCATAATCAGAGCCGCTGCCGTTCCCCGTACAACCGGATCAACTTGGGGTTGCAGGTAGGGTCGGAGTTGTTCGATGTCGGGTTCGGTTTCAGTTAGCCAGATATAACGCAAGGCTAAAGCGAGAACTTCTGGGGGGAGGGCGCGACGGGATAAAGCCCGAATTTCACCTAAATAGCTCGGGTTGGGGTGGTTGAGCATGATTTCCAGACTTTGACGCTGGAGGCTGGGGGAGAGGTCTTCTAGCAGGGGAACGAGAGTTTCACCGACATTTTTGGGATCGAGTTGACTGAGGAGTTCGATACAGGAGCGCTTATCGGCGTCGGGTTTAGGTTGAGAGAGGGTTTCGGCAACCGATCGCTTTAAGGCTCGCATATTGACGTCTGTTACCCCTAAACGTCCCCGTTCGGCACTTCGGACCAGAAGACTAACGTATTGGGTGCGGATCGCTAAGACGACTAATAACCAGACTAAAGATAGACCAATAATGAAGGTGACAAAGACTAGACTTTGTTGATTCTCAAATTGGCTAGCGGGTTCGTTGGGGAGTAACCAGTGACTCAGTGCCAAGATGAATAAAATCAGGAAGCCTGAGACTCCGGTAGACATGGGTTCAAAGACGCCATTGACCAGAGTTTGAATGTCACTGCGAGTATTGTCGGGTAGCGGTTGAAACAGGACTGCACCGGTGGTTTCGATTAAGGTGTAGTGGAACAGTTCGTCTAAAAATCGCAGGATCACAAAGCCCAAGAATACGGTAAATAGGCCTGTGATGCCGCCAATCAGGGAGAAGGTTCCCAACGCGACAATGCCAGCCGGGAGGATGCTAGCGGTGGCAAATACTCCGGTTCGTTCAACGAGGCGACTAGAAGCGAACCATTGGGTGGCGACTTGAAAGGTGCTGAGGATGCCTTCAAAGATCCCCAGGAAGCTGACAATACTACTGGCTCCTGCGGCCTGATTTTGGTATTCTAGCTGGCTGAAAAATTGGAAGTCTACGAGAACGTACAACACCTCTGCCATGACGAAAAAGGCGATCAGGGGGATGACGTAGCCTTGAAGCGGGCCTTTGAGGTTGCGGCTGCTAAATTCGGGCTGTTCGTCTTCTGGTGTCCAGCGTGAGGAGTCGGGAAAGGATTGTTGGTAACGTTGAGCCAGGTAAAAGAGTATACTTGCACCGACGATCACCATGATCCCAGAAACAATCGTCACATTTTTCAAGCCGACTATTTTCAAGATGAGGGGCAGAGAAAAACCACTGACGACTCCGGCGACTAAAAATCCACTACTGACGAGGGGATAAGTTCGCTTGATTTCACGAATGTTAAAGAGTTGGTTGGCGGTAATGGAGGTATTGAGATCGTTGAGCAAATAACAGGCTTCTACCCACAGCCACATTAAAAATAGGGTAATAAACTCAATACTCAAGCCAGCAATGGCAAATCCTTTTAAACCGAGTCCGACTCGAAACAAAAACAGGGGAACGGCCATCAGCAGTAAAATGACGACGATCACCTGACGTAGAGGCAGAATTTTTTGCAGCCAGGAATAAACAACGCCCAAACTCGAACCAATTGCGGCGCTGGCAATATAAATCCAAGGTAAGTTTTCGGCTCCGTATTGATCGAGGAACAGACCGACTGTACTGAGTTCTAGCCAAATTAAACCGATTGATGTCACGGTATAGACCAAGAACATCAACAATGTTCGATCTACTTCTTCTGGACGTAGGTTCAGACCTCGCAGCAGCCCTTGCCCCAAAACCGTAGAGCCACTGATTTGCTTTTCCATTCAGTGTTGAGACCCCTTGACGTAGATGTTTGTTATACCCTTTATCTAAATTATAATTGTTGTGACACCAAGTTTAGAGAGGGGAATCGGCGGCTAAGACTGATCAGATTCGAGATGATTTTGTCTGGTTGAGCCTATCCCCTTTTTCAGTTCTCACGCCTCCCTTCACCAGTCACCATCGGGATAATTCATCAATCACCCGAACCCATTTTGTTTAGGGTTTACTGTTCAAAGAAGACTGGAGATTGTCTGCTAGAGATGGATATTCCCGCTTAGTATCTTACATTTCTAAGTTACGACTTCTTTGGAGACAACAACATCATCATCGTTCGCCCTTCTTGTTTGGGATATTGTTGTACTTCGGCTAATTCTCCTAAATCAGTTGCCATACGATTTAAGAGTTCTTTGGCGAGGTTACTGTGTTGAATTTCCCGGCCCCGAAACATAATTGTTGCTTTGACCTTATCGCCAGACTTGAGGAAGCGTTCTGCTTGTCTAACCCGCACTTGGTAGTCGTGGTCATCAATTTTATAACGCATTTTCACTTCCTTGACATCAGCGTTATGCTGCTTCTTCTTGGCTTCTCTGGCTCTTTTCTCTTGCTCAAACTTGTATTTCCCATAGTCCATAATTCGACACACGGGAGGGTCAGCCTTGTCACTCACCAGAACGAGATCGAGTTCTTTTTCTTCGGCGAGTCGTTGGGCATCCCGAGGAGCCAGAATACCCAGTTGACCCCCATCAATATCGATCACCCGGATTTGTGGAAATCGGATATTTTCGTTGATTTGGGGCAGATTGCGATTTCTTTTTTTGTCGATCAAAGGCATTGGCAAAGTTTTAGAAGCGATTAGTGAATAAATTAACGGTCTATACAGTGATATTTTACTCAGTCTGATTAAATTTTGGTGGAGATTTAACTTAAATTCTAGGAACGCTAAGATAAAAGGGTACAAATGTAAAGTTATGTTGTGAGTTGGTGTGGAATTGACTGCAAAAAATGGGTGCCCGCGACTCGGTTTTCAGCGGGATTGGGTTTGGCGAGGTTGGCAAATTCGTTACACGTATATCCGATCCCAGTCAAACCGCACAACGCCGTCAAATGATTCAGACTTACCCATGATTTTCTTACACGGGTTTGGGGCATCCATTGGACATTGGCGATATAGTTTACAGCAATTGAGTCAGTCTCATACGGTTTACGCCCTTGATCTGTTGGGGTTTGGATCTTCCCAAAAAGCGATCGCCTCTTATGATACCTCTCTTTGGGCTGATTTAGTTCACGACTTTTGGTTGACCTTTATTCGAGAACCCGCTATTTTGGTCGGCAATTCTGTCGGCTCACTGGTTGCTTTGGTGGCTGCGGCTCAATACCCAGAAATGGCTAAAGGTGTCGTTGCGATTAGTTTACCTGATCCGGTGGCTCAAACGGAAGCGGTTCCTGCATGGATGCTTCCCATTGTTGAAGCGATTCAAAATACGGTTGCTTCTCCTCCAGTTTTAAGAACGCTTTTCTACATTATTCGGCGTCGTTCACTGGTTCGGGGTTGGGCTAAATTTGCTTACGAAAATCCAGACGCAGTTAATGATGAACTGGTTGATATTTTAGCAACACCTGCAACAGATCGTGGCGCCGCTCGGGCTTTTTCGATTGTGTTTAAAGTGATGGGAAGTTCTCGTTTGGGGCCGGGAGTCAAGACGCTTCTTCCTCAGATTAATGTTCCCATTTTACTCCTTTGGGGTAAAAAAGATCGATTAATTCCTTTGAGTTTTGCCAATCCGAAGAAATATCTTCAATACAATTCTAAGATTAAGTTTGTAGAATTGGAACGAGGGGGTCACTGTCCTCAAGATGAATGTCCTGAATTAGTTCATCGAGAAATTTTGGATTGGATTGCCAGTTTTTCTAAAGTTTAAGTGAATCTAAACGGAAATTCTGCTTTGATATTCCATTTATGACCCTTATGAACGAGTAGGGTTAACTGCGAGACGGTAAACTTAAATTCTAAAGATTTTTGTTCAAATTCTAGCCATGCAGCTCGAAAGTTTTGACGGGTTAAATCTCTGAATGCAACGGTCATGTGAGGCGAAAAAGGACGACGTTTAGAAACGTTATCTACAATGTTTAAAGTCGTTTCTAAATGAGACATCAACTCTTTTTGGAGGGTCAGTAATTCTGGAGTTTTGATCACATTCACATAAATTACCCGAGGTGGAAATGCACCAAAACCGGATAAAGTTATAGGTATGGAAGAATAAGCCTGAGAAAAATGAGCCAGACATTCTTCTAAGTGTTCAAGCTTTTCAGTTGACCATTTGAACGGGGGTTGTAAGGTGACGTGGGGTGGAGATTTTAACGCATGACAACTATTATACTTTTCGACAAAGTATTGTTTGATTTCAGTGACTTCATTTTGAATTTCTACGTTCGGAAGTAGAGCGATAAAAAATAACGATTCTGAAGAATTCATATAACTCTGTTAAAATTAACCACCATAAACAATAAAATTCGCCCAATAATAGGGACTCTCAAAGGGATAGTCTTGCTGACATTTCCAAGCTAATAAAGTTCGCTGATCATTGATTTTTTGTTGATTTTTACTCTCCTTTTGTTGCTTGAGATAGGCTTGAATTTCAGGTTTATACTTTTGGTCGAGTTCTTGACCGGTTAAACTTCTAAGTTGAATTTGAGCTTGACGCAAAGCTTCACTACAGTTTTTTTCTTGCAAATTTTGATAATAAAACCAGATTAAGAGTGAGGTTGCAATGTCTTCTAAAGACCATAATGGATAAACAACTCGCTGTATTCCTCTCTCTAAAAATCGGTTGAAAATTCTCAGATTTAACTCGGAGAAAGTCAGCGTTTTACTCTCCATTTTTACATAGGGAATACAGAGTTCTAATAAATCGGGTAAACGACCTGCTAACATTTGAGCCATAGAGATTTTACCTTCAGCAAATTGTAGTTGAGCATCAACTTTAGGTTCAGAGGTACAACTCAAAGGAGAAGCCACATACAGCAGTTGAACTTGTTTGATGAAGCTTTCAAACTGACTGACCATTGCTGTTTCACCAACCAAATAAAATTCTTCAGAGACTTGGTAGAGTTCGGCTAATTTTTGACCTTCATAACGGGTTAAAACAAAATCTCCTGTTGTATCTTCTAAAATTGCCATTGAGTTTGAGGAAATGGCTTGATTTTCTTGTTGATTATAGTTAAGCATTTGACAACTTGAAATTGTCCGAATGTTAAAGCGATCACATAAATAGATTGTTTGATCTTCAAGCTGAATAGGAAGGGCTGCAAAGGGAATATGATGCAGTTGAAGATGAGGAATAATAATCAGTTGATGACAATCGAGTAAATGATCAGAAATTAATTGATTTAACTGAAGTCGATGAGATAAATTAGATAACAATTCAATCATTTCATTCCGCCATTCTCGGAGGTTATTTTGTTGATTTTTTATCCAAGATTCTTCAATCCAATGGTGTAGTTTTTCTCGACTTTCTCCCTCACAAGTATGCAAGACAATTTGATTTTTAAAGACGACAAAAATATAGGTATTTTCTTCGGTACTGTAAAAACTTAAAATTGCTGTTTTTGTATCGGGAAGTAAGGCTTGAATTTCGGCAACACTCAAGCTATTGATTTGAAGTTGTTCAGCAATGACAGGATCTAAACGGTGAATATCTTCCCAAACTTTTTGCTTTTCTGTTTCTAGAGTTTCCAAAATTTCTGACTCAGTTTTAAATGTTGCAGAACTGTTGAGTCGCACACCTGCTGTTGTCAACTGTTTCATTTCATCCGATTGACGTCGTAGATGTAAAGCATAAATTTGCTGTTGTAAACGTTCATATTTTTTCAGATGAGGTTGAACTTCTCCCAATGGAAACAGAGAAGAATCAGTTAACTCTAATCGTTGCTGACAACGCCATCTTTCAACCCAATTAAAAGCCTTTTCAGTCTCCTGAAGATTGAGACAAGTTTGGATCAGTTTAGGATAGATTATCTCTGATTCTTTTGTGATTTGTGAACGAACCTCAAGCGGACTAATACCACTGCAAATATGTTCAATTGCTTGAATGGCTTGTTCATATCCTTGATAGGAAAGTTGCCAATTGTATGTACTTAAACCCAGATCTCCTAAATGATTTCCTGCTGTTAAACATTCAGTCGGTAAGGCTTTGGGAGTGGCAATTTTTAGACAATCTAGCAAGGCTTGAATTGCGGTATCTGTTTGTTGTAACTCTTGATGAATTTGACCTAAACAACTCAAAGTCATTGCTTCTCCTTGAGGGTTTTGGGTTTGACGATGCAGTTCTAAAGAGTCTTGATAGTTCGCGATCGCCGATTTAGAGTCACCCATGATTTTATAGGTATTGGCTAAGTGATGTAAAGCATTTGCCTCCATTTGTTGAGAGTCAATACTGCGAATTAACTCTAAATATTGTTCAAAGTAAACAATGGCTTGATCGGGTTCTCCTTTCGCTAAATAAATTTTACCAATATTACTTAAAAAATAAGCCTCACCAAATCGATAGTTTAGGGTTCTGGCTAACGTTAATGCTTGATCAACATAGGCAATAGCTTGTTCATATTGTTCTAGAGACGCATAAACATTTCCTAAGTTATTGAGAAAATTAACCGCTCCAAATCGATAATTTAAGTCTTGAGCAATGGTTAATGCTTGTTGATAGTTTTTGACGGCATCTTCGAGTTGACCTAAAACATAATAAACATTACCTAAATTACCAAGAGTATTTGCTTCTCCGACTCTATATTTAATCGTTTTAGAGATTGACAAAGCTTGCTGATATCCTTCGATCGCTTGTTCATATTGTCCGATAGAATAACAGACATGACCTAAACTACTAAGAGCATTAGCTTCAGCTTGACGATATTTAATCTTACGAGCAACGCCTAGAGCTTGTTGATGGCAAGTAATGGCTTGTTGATATTGTCCTAAAGACTGATAAACATTCCCTAACTTTCCTAAACAATTGACTTCTCCCCGTCGATTTTTGAGTTCTCGATAAAGTTGTAAAGCCTGTTGCCAGGATTGAAAAGCTGCGGTGTATTGATTGGCTTGAAATTGTTGAGTTCCTTGATTATAAAGTTGTTCTGCTGCTGACTCTTTTTCGGGTGAAGGAATTGCTGGAGTCTCTGGTTTTTCCTCTGGGGAAGCTACTTTTTTCGCAGGGGTTTCGGTTGCTTGTGGGGGTGCAACTTCTGCCAATAGAGTTGAAAAGCCGCCAGATTCTTCAATTTTTAGAACAACCTTGTTCAGAAAATCTGCATCCTCTTGACAGTTTCGTTCTGCCAGAGTGGTTACGGTTTGTCGTAGAACTTGCAAAAAGTCATCATCAACCACCTGAGCATGAGTTTTCAGCACATTAAGGGCTTGATTGGGGGGATGAATTAGCAGGTTGTAGATAATTTCGTGATAGACTTGGTTAAGCAGTTCATCCATATTGTTCGACTCACTTTTAGATCAGTTTAATCGATTCCACCCTGAAAGCAACTGAATTCTTTAATTCTTTCATCGTTAGAATCACCGCAACAGCACTCAATCAAAATTTTGTCCGGTGAACAGAGGCGGGCGGCGCGAATTTGGGCTAGACTTGGCAATCATATCCGATACATAATACCTCAATATTACTCTCGCTATATCCGCAAGATTTGAGTCAATCGGCTTAAATCAAATTCAGTCAAGGATAATTCTCTTTCAATATTCGGGTTCGGGTAGACCTTGTAACTATTCCTGTTTATAATACAAATAAAAACTAAAGTTAGTTTATAATAACACAGGTTAAGAAATAAGTAAAAGCACTCTAGAGAGAAAATATATTTTTAAAACGATTTCTAAAAAAAATAAATTTGTAATCAAAAATTGAGGATTCTATGACAAACCCTGAGACACAAAACCCGCCCAATAGTAAGGACTCTCAAAGGGTAACTTTTTATTAAATAATTTCTGACTGTCTTCTGTCGATAGATAGTTATCCAGTTCGGCTTTATATTGTTTTTCTAACTGTTTACCCGTTAGAGTTCTGAGTTGAACCTGTGCTTTCTGCAACGCTTCAGAACGAGTTAAATTTTGTTGAATATTTTGATAATAAAACAAACAAAATAACGCCGTTGACAAGTCGTTAACCGACCATAACGTACACACCACACTTCTCGCCCCCACACAGAGAAAACCCGCCGCCAAAGTTAAGGTATCATCGGTAATTTGTGTCAGTGTAAAATGTGTTTCACAGCAGGAAAGAAACACATCCGAAAGTTCCGGTAAACGCCAAGTTAACAGTTGGCTGAGAGTGACTTCTCCTTCGTACAATGTAAGTTTTGAGTCTAGGGGGTTATCGAGGCGAGAACTCGCATGATGGCTGGAGTGAATAAACTGTACATTTTTAATTAGATTTTGATAATTTTCAAAGGTTGCATTTTGATAATATAATCGTTGACTGTCGGGAACTTGATACAATTGACTCAATATTTTACACTCGTATTCGGTAAATACTAAATCGCCCGTCGCATTTTCAACGATTCCCATTTTAGCCGATGAAATTGGATCTCGCCGATAACAAAAGTTCAATATTTGACAGCTTGGAACCACTCGCAACCGAAAGCGATCGCCAAAATATTCGCCCGGTTTGGGGGTAACTTTTACGGGAGTTTGGGGCTGATAAGTTCGGGGAGTAATAGTAAATTCTCTGGTTGTTTCTTCTTGGTAAAATTCGCCGGATGGGGAGTTAATTTCATCACTTAATTCTGGGGTTGTTGGTTTGGGTTCAATGGGTAAAGCTGCAAACGGTATTTGATGCAAAGACAAATGAGGAACAAGAATTAATTCTTCAATTCCCGTTAAATGTTCATCAACCAACGACTTGAGTTGTAAACGTTCGGAAAGTTCAGCCAGAAAATGCGCCATGTTATTCCGCCAGAGTTGGTTATTATTAATATAGGGAATAAACCAGTTATCATCTATCCAATCTTGCAGCGTTTCAATACCTTGATTTTTGCAAATGTGGAGATTAACCGATCTTTTGTCTAATTTCTCTCCGATGTTTCGCAGAATAAAAATATAAGTATCGTTTTTGGTCGTGTAGAAACTTAAAAGAGCGGTTTTTTCATCGGGAATTAAAGCTTGGATGTCTTTAATTTCGAGCGGATCAACCTGAAGCTGTCCCGCCAAAACCGGATCATAACTGCGAATTTTTTCCCAGATTTTATTCTTTTTATCTTCTAGCTGTTTGATTTCCTCTGTTTCCGCTTTAAATTGGGCGCGAGTTTGGGAATGAGTTCCCGTTTGGGTGAGTTGTCGGGTATTATCTGATGAATAATGATCGCGAAGATTATAAATTTGCTGCTGGAGTTGATTGTATTGTTCAATTTCCGGGGGAATATTTCCATCGGGATAGAGATCCCGAACCGCAAATAAATCCGCCAGTTGACGACAGCGAGAACGTTCGGAAGTTTCTAAGGCTTTCTCTAATAAGTCTTGGGCTTGCTGAAGTTTGCCCCGTTTTTGTTCGAGGTGACTCTGATTAATACAAGCCTGAATCATGTTCCCATAGACATCCATTGATTTTGCTAAAATTTCCTGACGGCGTTTGTCTGTTCTTGCCCAATTTCGAGTGATTTCAATTGATTCAATAGCCAAATCATAGGCTTTGATAGCCAGTTGCCAGTTCCCCTGTTTTAATGCTAAATCTCCTAAATTCCGACTGGTTTTAAGAGATTCTAAAGGTAAACTTTTTGGAATGTGGACTTGTAGAGCATTTTGGAAAGCAGTATAAGCATCTATGGCAAGTTCGAGGTTGTTTGACTTGTCTCCTTTGATGCGTTCACTGTAGGCATTACCCAAGTTGTTTTGAGTCATTGCCCATTCATAAGGAAAAGCTTCACGGGTTCTGACTTGCAAGGCTTGGGTATAGGCATCAATAGCTTGTGTGAGGTTGTCTTCCTTGTCTTCTTTGATGCGTTCTCTGTAGGCGTTACCCAAGTTGTTTTGAGTCATTGCCCATTCATAGGGAAAAACTTCATGGGTATGGACCTTCAAGGCTTGAGTATAAGCCTCTATTGCGAGTTCGAGGTTGTCTGCTTTGTCTTCTTTGATACGTTCACTGTAGGCGTTACCCAAGTTATTTTGAGTCATTGCCCAATCACAAGGAAAAGTCTCAAAAGTACGAACTTTTAAAGCCTTCTGGAAAGCGGTGATAGCTAATTCAATGTTGTCAGCTTCCTCACCTGTGATTCTATTACCATAGACATTTCCCAAACTATTTTGAGTCATTGCCCATTCATAAGGAAAAGCTTCATAGGTGCGAACTTGCAAGGCTTGGGTATAGGCATCAATAGCTTGTTTGAGGTTGTCTTCCTTGTCTTCTTTGATGCGTTCACTGTAGGCATTACCCAAGTTGTTTTGAGTCATTGCCCAATCTTCAGGGAAACTTTCGCAGGTATAAACTTGCAAGGCTTGGGTATAGGCAGCTATAGCGAGTTCGAGGTTGTCTGCCTTGTCTCCATTGATGCGTTCACTGTAGGCATTACCCAAGTTGTTTTGAGTCATTGCCCAATATAGAGGGAAGGCTTCACGAGTATAGACTTGCAGTGCTTCGGTATAGTAGATGATCCCTTGTTCAAGATTATCAGCTTTGTCTCCTTCGATGCGCTCCCGGTAAGCACAACCCAAGTTGTATTGAGTTTTAGCCCAATCTTCGGGAAAGAGTTCGCAGGTGTAAACTTTGAGAATACTTTTGTTTCCAACGATCGCAATTTCTAAATTGTGGGATTTATTGCCCAAGGACAACTGTGCAATACAACTACTAAATTCAAAAATAACCTCCGCAACACCAGGTGATAACTCTGGTGTAAGAGTAGAGAGAATTTGACTAGCCCATTCCTCTAGAACTAACCCCAGATTTTCATCGAGTTTATCTAGATTTTCCCCTAGCAAGGAATAAACAGAATTTAGATTTGTATGATCTGCAACCACACTCTCTGCAACAGCTTGTAATACATCCATCAAAAAATTATAATAAACTTCGGTTTGTTCTTCGTTCATTTGCCGTTCTCCAAAACTAATCTTTTAACAATTTTTCAACCGACCCAAACATTCAGCTATTTCTGGTGTAACCTAAAATTAGAGCGGTAAAAATAATTATGGTTAATGTCACGGTTAATTTCAACTCAATTATTCGGTTTACAGACGAACAGTTTTATCAACTCTGTCGGGACAACCCCGATGTCAAGTTTGAACGCAATGCCAAAGGAGAAATCACAATTATGTCACCGACTGGAGGCACAACAGGAAATTATAACTTTGAAATTGCTGCCGATTTTGCCATTTGGAACCGTCAAACTAAACTCGGAGTTTGTTTTGATTCTTCCACCTGTTTTAAGTTGTCCAATAGCGCCCAGCGATCGCCCGATGTCGCGTGGATAAAACAAGAACGTTGGGATGCACTTACCCCCGAACAAAAAGAAAAATTTCCACCCATTGCGCCCGACTTTTTATTAGAGTTGATGTCTCCGAGCGACCGCTTAGAAGATTTGCGAGAAAAAATGCAAGAATACATTGAGAATGGTGTGCGGCTTGGATGGTTAATTAACCGTCAAGATCACCAAGTCGAAATTTATCACCCCGAAAAAGCCGCCGAAGTCTTAAACGCCCCAGAAACGTTATCCAGTGAAGACATTTTGCCGGGATTTGTATTAAACCTCAAAGCAATTTTATCCTCAAGTTCATAGTTGCGATTTAGCGCCAGTCAAGGGCTGAAGCCCTACAACAAACTATTTTCTATTACCTCAAACGATTGATAAAATAATCGCCTGTTCTGATTTTTTTCCAACTGTTCCCACAATTTGACTAAATGTTTAGGCTCAAATTGCAGGTTTTCCGATAGCTTTAACCATTCTAACTCTAAAGGCTGTTCGATTACAATACCTAAAAATTCTTCTGTTCCAGTAGTAATAAACGTAATAGATCCTTCAGTTGGCATTGACCAGGGAATTTCTTCAATTTGGCTTTTGGGCGCAAATATTTCCGTTGGACAAATCAAATGAAAACCTTTTAAATTCTGATTAAACAGTAATAAATGATAGTTACAGTAATCAGGATCAACCTTGATTTCCAAATCTAATGATTGATTTATCGGGATAGTTTTGGGTTCTTTTTTAGCGGTTTTTATAATGAATTCCCGTTCGCTGGATACCAAGCTACTGTCATCTACAAAACGAATCCAATCTTGATTTTTTTTGTCCGCTTCTTTTCTCAACTTTTCCCAGAGATAGCGGGGAAATTGATATTCCCACAGCCAACTATAAACCTCCTTCCAAATTCCTTTATCTCCTCGTTTGGGATTACTAATACTCTCAATGTCTAATTCATCGGCTTTCATCTGTTGTTCGTATTGGTTAACAAGGGTTTGAATTACCTTTGTTTGAAGCCTCTGAATATTGCTCGAAGAATAACCCAATTTTTGATTCATTAAACTAACAATATCGTTATTATTCTTATTTTGGTTATCTAGTTGTTCATTCTCCGGATCGAACCGCAACTTAAAAAAGCATTTTTCTTCCGAATCTTTTCCGTTAACTGATTGTTGAAAGATAGAATCCGCAATTTCACGGATAAACTGTTGTTGGATAGATTGCTGTTCGCCCATCTCGTTCACCAAAATATTAACTCAATTTTTTTTATCATAACCCCAACTTTAGGAAATGTGAGCGAGTTTAACAAGTTTGTCATTTGCTGTCATTTGGTTGTATTTAACGTTATTTCATGTAATTTGCGGTCATTTATATTGATTTACCCCTGAAAAGTTGTCACCTGAATTAATTTACAATCTAGAATTAAATTCATAGGATAGAGTTCAGTTGTTTCAATAGAACAAAACATGAATTATCCAAACTTTAATCAAAAACCAAACCTCCCCAAACCCAGAAAACAGCCCTACGCTTGGGTAACTTGGTTAGCTCAACTGTTGGCGGGAGAAAAGAACTGTACCTATGCTATTCAACAACAAATTCATCATCAGTTTGAACGAAATTCGGGCGATTACGACGCTTCCGAACACGATGAAAAAGTGATCAAACGGGCGGCAAAATTGCAAGCCGAAGGGTTTACCGTTTATGTAGAAAATGCCAATTCGTTTAAAGTTCAGGGTAAAAGCTTTAATATTTGTGTGGCAGGTAGACCCGATATTGTTGCAGTAAAAAATGATTGGGTTGTCGTCGAAGATATCAAAACGGGTAAACCAAAATCTTCTCACGAAATGCAAGTTAAATTGTATATGTTGCTTTTGCCTTTAGCACCAGAAACTCAAGATATTTGTCAGAACAAAGTTCCTCACGGACGGATTATTTACAATAATGAAATTGTCGAGATTCCGGCCTGGACAATTGACCGCAACTTCAAGCGACGTTTGCATGATTTGATTGCTAGTCTTTGTAAATCAAAAACATTTAAACCCTGTCCGAGTCGAGAAGAATGTCGTTATTGTCGGATTCCATCTCAACACTGTTCTCAACGAAAAATCTAGAATTATGTGCATCAATTGATTCAAATTCTGTCTCAATAGAAACTCAAACCCTCAAAAAATAGGTGAAGGGGTGACTAGAAAAAAAACGGATCATTGCTGACGGTGAACTGTAAACTGAAAAGGCTGTTGAGTGAGTGCTACCCTACCTAGTGAGAGTAAACTTGTGGGAAAAGGAATAAAATCGACAATGAAAACTGCATTTCTTGGTTTAGGAGTCATGGGTGGTCATATGGCGGCGAACCTCGCCAAGAGTGGCTACTCCGTTAACGCCTGGAACCGTACTCCAAACCGCCCAGGAACCAAAATAGCAGCTTCTGGCGGTGCCAACATCGTCTCATCCATTAACGAGGCGATAGAGTCAGCAGATGTGATTTGTATTTGTGTTGGGGATGTTCCCGATGTCGAAGAAGTGGTTTTGGGGAAAAATGGCGCTGTTCGATCAGCTAAACCCGGAGCGATTATTATAGATTTTAGTACCATTGGGCCAGAAGCGGTACGCCGGATTTCCTCTCAAGTTCAGTCTCGCCAACTTTCTTTTTTGGATGCGCCGATTTCTGGAGGAGATATTGGGGCAGAAAAAGGTACACTAACGATTATGGTTGGAGGCGATCGCGAAGCGTTTGAAACCTGCAAACCCATTTTAGAAACGATGGGAAAAACAATCTTTTATTGTGGGCCGAGTGGTAGTGGTCAAGCAGTTAAACTATGCAATCAAGTGTTATGTTCTCTGCATATGGTCGGGTTATGTGAAGCGATGTTGTTGGCAAAACGACAAGGAATAGATCCTCAATTGGTGATTGAAATTTGTAGTACCGGGGCAGCAGGTTCCTGGGCGTTATCGAATTTAGGTGAAAAAGTAGCAAATTCTGATTTTGCACCTGGGTTTATGATTCAACATATTCTCAAAGATTTGCGATTGGTTCACGATGTTTTACCGTCAGAAAATGCTTTACCGGGTGTAGAATTAGCGGATAAGTTATTCCAAGTTGTCAGTAATCTTGATGAAGAAGGGGCTTCTCAAGGTACACAAGCCATGATCCGAGCTTATTTGGAATCAGTCTCACAAAACACCGCAGAGTAATCGATTTTTGGTCTAGAATTAAGGGGTAGGCAAAGCTCAGTCAATGCTTGGCTTTGCTCCCTCAATATTTTGTTTAAAATCAGCATTTCAACCGCAATTCTGCGTTTTATCGGGTATCCTCATGCTTTTTTTTAAACCGATCAATAGGATCGTGAACAGACTCAGCTACAACGGTTGAATGTCGTTGAAGCGAATCAAAAGATCGGCTGTCAGTTTATCTTCGGGATTTTCCTCCTCAGCATAGCGAATGGTGCGATTAGTTAACAAGTAGTATTTGCCGATTTTTTCATGGAAGTCTCGAACATCTTCTCGTTCTAAAAGATCTCCGGTATCAGCATTATAAAAAAAGGTTTGAAAATGACTCACTAAATAACCTTCGGGTGTATCAGTTGTGCCTAACGTATTAACTTTAACGGCAATTTGCCCAAAAACTCGATTCACTTGAGTAATTTGCTTGTCTTTGACTTGATAATAAGATTCGGGGCGATCGCCTGCAATTTCTTCAATATTAATCACGCCTGTTTCTTCTTGTCCATCGAGTTTAAATTGATGTTTTCCGTGTAATTTATCAAAGGAAACAGATCGTCGGTGAATCGCTTCCATTTGCAACTGACTTTGAATAATTTCCGCGACTTCTTCATCTTCAAGATTACTCACTGATATACTCAGATCAGGTTCAACTCGAATCAGTCCTTGATCCAGATTTCCGCGATAATTTACTGAAACTTCAGCCGTGTAACCGGGAAAATTTTCATCCCAAGTATAACGGTTTTCATAAGCTTGACGAAACAGACTTTGTGCAGAAATATCAGACAGGGGTGCGGCGATCGCTCCCGGAATCAAACTCCAACTTAATCCGACGAGGAGTAGACCCCAAATCCAAAATTTTTGCTGATTCCATTTATTAATCATACAAAAAAATCCATACAATTGTTTAATTTTAAACCAGATAACCCACCAACCTACGTCTGACAACGCAATTCTACGGTGGGGTCAAGTCTCAGAATTTATATTATAATCTGATCAATATCGTGTTGAAAAATATAATCGTGAAAATCCTACCCCCAAAGCGAAGTGTTGGGGGCAGGACTTTCATAAATAATCATCTTTAGTGACACATTAAACTAGCTCATGGAAGCGTGACTACGATCATAGCTGCTGCGGAAGCTTTCAGTCGGCTTACCTTGAATCGTGCTGTGATAGTCACCGACTTCAATACCCACTTCATCGGCGACGCGATTGAGCATTGCTTGTTGACGATTTTTAACCATCATGTGATGGCGCATCATTAAAGAACGTGCTTGATCTTGAGTACCCATTTTGATTTCTCTCCTCAGATGTAAATTAATCTTGATTTTTTCTTAAAGAATTGTAATGAATTCTCAGAGTAACCCTAGCTCACTTTTAGCTCATGGAAGCATTGCTGCGATCATAGTTTTGGCTGAAAGTGGGGTGGGGCTTTCCTTGAATATGATTCCAGTAATTTCCGGCTTCTAAACCGACTTCATCAGCGGTGCGATTCAGCATCGATTGCTGACGGTTTTTGATCAGGTGGTGGTGGCGCATCATCAACGCCCGTGCTTGGTCTTCAGTACCCATTTTTCTGTTTCTCCTTAGGGGGTTAATGCGGTCTAGTGAGTCTGTTTCTTTTACTCACTCTTTCATCATACACGAAAATTCTGTAGCGTATTTTACAAAATGAGTTTTAATTACAAATCTTTACAAATCTTTACATTAAATCCAGACAAACGCAATCGTCTCTCCTGTGCATTGCTCAAAAAAAAGCTCCTATAGCGCTAGGGAACAGCGGTGCGACTAAGCGCAAGGTTTCCTCGCAATCACGAACGCGCACCAAGAGAGGGAACAGTAGACAGTGAAGGGGTTTTAGAATTTAGAAATGACAATAATGTATTCGCGAAGTGCTATGGCTGATCAGACTGAGAGATAACGTCAGAAGTCGTGAGATCAAGATCTCCTCCCCATCTCCTCAACTCCCTAACTTCCCCGAACCCGATCAATGATGGTCGCAAACATTTAAGTATTTCAAATTACAGGAGAGGTCTATAGGCGTGATAATCAATATTGGGAAAAATATTGTCGATGGCTTCGACTTTTTGCAACCAACCGGAGTCGATTTTACCTTGCAGAACATCCTCAAAAAGCTTATTAAAGCGCATCAGGTGAGATTGAGTCCGACGCACTGCGTAAGGAACCATTGTTCCGGTACTCATAATAAACGCCCAGTCCGAAGATTGAGCTAAGAGCAATTCCCGTGCGGCTTGGTTGAGGGCGCGACGTTCGAGTTCATCCGTGGGTTCTCGACAAGCCATCGTAATCATCCGTTCAGCCGCTTTGTGAAGGTGGGGATAAATCCAACTATTAGTATGGTTGAGCCAATATTCATGGAACCCTTTGTAACCCCAACTTGACTGAGCAGGTTTGCAGACTTGATTCGTGGGATGTTTTTTGAGATAATCGGCCAAGTGAATCATGCTGTAGGTTTTTTGGTCAAACCAGGTCTTGCGGAATAAAGAATCCAAGAACCAGGGGCCTTCATACCACCAATGTCCAAACAGTTCAGCGTCATAGGGCGAGACAATAATCGGAGGACGCTGCATAATACTATGGAGATGTTCAACTTGATGCCCACGGTTGTGCATAAAGTTTTCAGCGTGTTCGGTTGTTTTTTGTCGCGCCCAGTAGGGATCATACAATTCTTTTTCAGAGAGTCCAACCCCACGACCTGTTATTTTGTGATATTTAACGCCCGTATTTTTCCGTTGGCCGTTGGGCATAATATAAGGCTTAATATATTCATATTCGGCTTCCCAACCCAAATCTTTATAAAACTCTCGATATTCCGGTGCGCCCGGATAGCCCACCTCCGAAGACCACACCTGTTGAGAAGATTCATGATCCCGTGCAAAAACAGCAGTACCCGATTCAGTAAAAATGGGAGTATAGGTGCCAAAACGGGGACGAGGACGGGCGTAGAGAACCCCGTGACAATCGGTGAGAAAATAGCGTAAACCTGCATCGGCAATTTGGCGGTCTAAACCATCAAAATAGGCACATTCCGGGAGCCAAATTCCCCTCGGTGGACAACCAAAATTTTCCTCATAATGTTCACAGGCGACTTTGATTTGCGCCCAAACCGCCTGGGGGTACATTTTCATTAACGGTAAATAACCATGAGTTGCCCCGCAGGTGATAATCTCTAGATTATTAGTGTCTTGAAATTGCTTAAAGGCTGCAACTAAGTCTCCCTGGTAGCGTTCCCAAACTTCTCGAACTTCAATAAATTCTTGAATGTAGTGTTCCGCTAGGTAGCGAAGATGGCCGTGATGTTTGTTGCGGGTTGCTTCTTGTTCGACAAGGTGTTGAAGTTGTCTGAGATGCTTGTCAAAGCGGTCTTGTAAGAGGGGGTCACGTAACATTGACACTAAAGGCGGTGTCAAACTCATGGTCATTTTAAATTCAACCCCATCCCGTTTTAACCCTTCAAACATTTTGATCAGGGGGACATAGGTTTCTGAGATCGCTTCAAACAGCCATTCTTCCTCTAAGACATAATCGCTCTCTGGATGTCGGACAAAAGGCAGATGAGCATGAAGAACCAGAGCGAGATAGCCAATAGCCATAGTAATTTAACTTGAGTAGAGAGAAAACAGATAGGGGCTTGCTGATAACTTTACAATATCTTTGGATTTTAAAGCGAAACAGAAACACATCGGGGTAATGGATGCGGACGGATGATCCCAATATTGCCGTTTTTGCTCTCAAATTCCTTAACCAGAGGAGACAAACTGTAAAATATTCTTGACTTTTGACTTCTGAGTTGTGTCTTTTTCAGGGTCAAAACACGATAGGGCTATCTCTATCTGTTTTGGTGGGTGAACGGTGATCACTTTATAACCTATTTGATCAATCAACATTTTGTCCAAACCGCCCCTAACTGACTATTTGCGGGTCGCAGTTTTCGATTCGCTAATGCTTAGAATATCATTAATTGGCTCATAGATGGTAATCTTTTGGCTTGGACTTTACGAGTGCGAGATCGAATAATAATATTTCCGCTTCTTGTGTTGCTTCAAGGATAATTTGTCTTTGATCACTGATCGCGACTCCATCCCCTGATTTTAAAGCCATATCATCAACCCGGAGTTCACCTCGAACTACTTGCACCCAAGCATGGCGTTGGGGGGAGAGGGAATAGGTATTACGACCCCCGGACGGTAAAATAGCACCATACAAGTTTACATCTTGATGAATGGTTAATGAGCCATTGGTAGGGTTTGCAGATCCAATCAGTTGAAATTGACCTGGAGTTTCTAATAAGTTAAAGACTTTTTGTTCGTAGCTGGGCTTGAGTCCGGTTTGATTGGGAAGTATCCAAATTTGTAGCAAATGAACGGGTTCGGTTTGAGAAGCGTTGAACTCACTGTGAAAAATCCCAGTTCCAGCACTCATTCGTTGAACTTCTCCCTTTTGTATGATTGTACCCGTTCCGGTGCTATCTTGATGTTTGAGTGAACCTTCTAAGATATAAGTAATAATTTCCATATCTTGATGTCCGTGGGTGCCAAAGCCTTTACTGGGACTAATTCGATCTTCGTTAATGACTCGTAAAGCATGAAAGCCCATCAGTTTTGGGTTATAATAATGACCAAAAGAAAAGGTATGAAAACTGTTTAACCATCCAAAGTTTACCTGTCCTCTTTCTTGAGATTTACGAAGGGTAATCATTGTTTAACACTCCTAAAATTTATTGAGATAAATCTTTCTACTTTGAGGGTAGATCAAATTGGGGTAAACTGTGAAGGAAGCACTTTGATGTCAGTCTGTATCCAAAAAGTAACTATGCAAGCTCCCAAAGAAAAGTCTAAGAAAGAACATTGTCCGGCTGAGACGACACTATCAATGATTAATGGACGGTGGAAGTTGTTGATTTGGCGAGAATTGTTTTCCCAGGTAAAACGGTTTAATGAACTTCAGCGATCGCTAACTGGAATTACTCAAAAGATGTTAACACAACATCTACGAGAAATGGAAGCCGATGGTCTGGTCAATCGAAAAGTTTATGCAGAGATTCCCCCGAAAGTTGAATATTCGCTAACCCCAAAGGGAGAGAGTCTTCAGCCTTTAATTGAACAGATGCACACCTGGGGAATTGAGAAGTCAGAAGTCTGAGGTTTAGAATTGCCCGTTGCCTATTGCCTATTGCCTATTGCCTGTTGCCTATTGCCTATTGCCTAATGAGAAGCCAGCTTCTTTTTTTCTTTTTTAGTTAAAAATTCAGGCACAACAGCCGGAAGTTTAATGCTAAAAGTGGAACCAACCTTTATTGTACTTTCAACGGTAATTTTACCCATCATCATCTCACAAAAACGCTGACTGATGGATAATCCTAAACCTGTCCCACCATATTGCTTCGTGGTGGAATTATCAGCTTGAACAAACGGATCAAATATCTTTTCAACTTGTTCGGGAGTCATCCCAATTCCTGTATCTTCTACCGAAAAAGTGACCCAATCTTCAGACAATCTTTTTTCAGAATGATGAGAATGATTGATAGATTTTGGGTCAGAGTGAGTTTGACCATTTTGAAGGGGAAACAGGGTACGAGTTACTTTTAAAGTCACCGTCCCTTCTTTGGTAAACTTTGCCGCATTACTCAATAAATTCAACAAAGCTTGCTTAACTTTAGTACGATCAGCATACATAGAACCAATAGGCTGAACACAATCTATCTTAAATTGATTCTGGTTTTGATTAACTAAGGGTTGAATAATCGCTTGAACTTCATTGATCAACGTTGCAATATCAAAATGTTCCAAATAAAGATTCATCTCCCCCGATTCTAATTTAGAAATATCTAAAATATCTTGAATCAGAGAAAGCAAATGTAAACCCGAAGATTTAATCTGTTCTAAGTCGGGAACAAAATCCGTATAACCATAATCTTCAGCATCTTCTCGGAGTAAATCACTATATCCAATAATTGCATTTAAAGGAGTCCGTAACTCATGGCTCATACTGGCTAAAAATTCACTTTTTGCTTGGTTGGCCGCTTCAGCCGCTTCTTTAGCTTGTTGTAACTCAATTTGAGCTAACTTATTATCTGTAATATCTCGAACAATAGCCAGAACTTCATCTCGACCACTCACAACAATTCGAGCTTCAAAATGGTGTCGCTTTCCCTTGATAAACCATTCATATTCAAAAATTTGTATCTCATTCGTTCTCAGACTCTCTAGAACGTATTCCATATACTGTTTAGCGACGTGTTCCGGGAACAGATCATAGACTGTTTTATTGAGATACTTACTCAAAGACTTAAGCAAATCTTCATTTCGAGGCACTTTAAAATCTAGAAAAATACCTTCTCGACTGAAGCGAAACATTAAATCTGGAATCGCATTCAGTAAGGCGCGATTTTTAGCTTCACTTTGACGGAGAGCTTCGGCTCGATGTTCCAAACTTTGAATCAATTTTTCCTTACTTTCAATCAGTTCTCGCAACTGATCAGTCATCCGATTAAAAGAATCAGCTAATAACTCCAATTCATCTTGAGTTTGAATCGTAATTTTTTGAGTCAAATCCCCCTTAGCTAAACGTTGGGTTGCAGAAGTCATTTGCTTAAGCGGTTCAGTGATCGAACGACTCAAAATCAAAGCCAGAGCAGTTCCGGCTGTTGCCGCCGTTAGAGCAACGATCAACCCTTGGTTACGAACGGCTGCCATTTTTGCTTCTAAAGGATCTGTCGATAAACCAACACTAACCGCTCCTAAGCGTTGACGCCCGACTTTAACCGCTTTTCCGGCGAGTAACTGATCTTCTTCCCAGAGAAATATCGTTTTATCACTTTGAACCAAGGTTTGACCAAAGGGATCAGCTTTAACTCGATGCACCAAGACACTATCACTGTAAGCATCAGCAACAATTCGACCTTGCCTTTCATAAATACGTCCGGCGGAGAGAACTTGATCGGCTCCGAGTTGCTCCATAATTTCTTCCATGAAGTCAGCATTGAGCGTATACAGAGAGTCCGCTGTTGTCACTGCCAACGCATCTAAAAGAATTCTGGCTTGTTGTTCAAGTTCTTTGCGAAAGGTTTGTTGTTCACGACGTAGGGATAGCCAAGTAACGCTGACCACAGCAACAATGACCAAGCTTGTCATCGCCAATGTTAACTTGGTTGCTAGCGACACCCGTCTGATCCCAAAAAGGCGCATCCAACTCACTTGTTTTTGACCTTCTCATACAATTCTCGCATTCTGTCGATATCTCCCTCGGTGGGGAAATTATCAAATTTAGTTGTTTCTTCAAATTTCTCCATCACCTCCCGTCCTTCAGGAGACTGATCCATATTGAGTAGAATTTGTTTAATTTGTTCAACCAATTTCGGATCAAGTCCACCTCTGACTAAAACGACGTGACGAGCAACTTCTTCAGTTTCCGCCAATACGGTCATGGCTTCGCGACTTTCAGCGGGAATGTTTAAAAAACTGCGATGATCGATAGCTGCCGCATCAACTCGACTACTAATTACCCATTGAATATTGTTTTGGTCGTCTTGACTAAAGACATAACCCACCTGATCAGATTCTACGCTTTCATCAGAAGATTCTTTCTTGACCATATTTAAACCCGCTTCCATCATGTGAACCATCGGTAACACATAGCCCGAAGTGGAGGTGGGGTCATCAAACGCGATCTTGTGACCGGTTAAATCCTGTAAACTGGTAAATCCACTGTCTGTCATCGCGAAGATGATCGTATAATAAGCCGCATCGCCTCCTTTCCACCGTCGAAGAATGGGTTGGGCATTTGAGAGTTCGCTCACTAGCATCGATGGATAGGGACTGTCGAAGTAGATATCAACCTGACCTGACTTGAGCAAGCTTGCCATTGCTTCTACATCCGGGGCAACTTTGACTTCGCCAATACCGATGCCGAATTCTCCCAGATTCGCCGCTAAATAGTCAGCTAAGGGTTGAAAACGCTTAATTTTTTTGGCCGGTTGACTGGTGACATCTCCAACGATGATGGTTCCTGTTAACTCCGAGTTGACGGGAGGTTCAGTTGATTCTGGGTTTTCAGCCGTTGTCTGCGTATTACAACTCAGTAAAAGAGTTGCTATCCCTACGAGTAAAGTTTTTCCAAAGAAGGTGCGTAGCATAGGGTTTATTGGTGTAGTGGTCAGTCAACAAGAGTCTTTACTTCAAGTATGACATTTGCGTGCAACGATACTCGGTTCGTGAGTGTCAGAAGTAGATGCAGAGTATTTTTGGGAGTAGGAGCGTAGTACCGAGTAGGAATCGTGAAATAATGATGAAGTTCAGTGAACCTATCTTTAACTAAACAACACAATAAATCATGATCATAGCTTACCGCTAGGGT
>NZ_AAVU01000037.1 GCF_000169095.1 Lyngbya sp. PCC 8106 | reverse complement strand
ATTCAATCCGGTTGGTTGCCGATTGTCATCGCATTTAATTTCTGGGGTGACAAGCAGACATCAGTTCTCCATTCCACAAACCCGACAGCCCGGAAAATCAATTCCGCCTACTGTCAGCCTGCATATTAACCGTTGCAGAGTTCGGTGGAACGTAAACCAGTAAAAACAGGTGACTGTTACAGGCAAAAGGGAACAGACAAAAGGATCAGGGAACAGGGAATAGAAATCCGATCACAACTGTTACCGCTGACCACCGATTAACTGTCCTCTCTCATCTGTAATCTTTCACCTATCAGAGTGAGGAGTCAAACACACCAATGGTAGAGTCAACACCAAAACGCGCCCAAAACTGGATTAGTCCAAAACGAATTTTGATGTTAGCTGGGTTAATTAGCTTGAGTCTGATGCCGTTTGGATGGCAGAGGCTGGTTAACGCCAGAGAATCTAACACAAATCAAGTCGCAACTGGACTCGATTGGTCGGGGGCGTCTTTCCCGGTGGAAAATTTTCTAGAATATACATCGGGTTTCGGCTATCGTTCCAGTGGGTTTCACTACGGTCTAGACTTAGCAGCCCCGATGGGTAGCTATATTCGCAACTGGTGGACAGGAACCATTGTGGAAGTTTGGGAAGATGGCCGTTGTGGGACAGGAATTGCCATTGATTCGGGACAGTGGACGCATATTTACTGTCATGTTCAAGGACGGGTGGAAAAAAATGCCCAGGGCCGTTATTTTATCGATCACGATGGCGGGATTCAACTCATGGAAGGTCAAGTTGTCCCTGCGGGAACCCGAATTGCCCGAGTGGGTATGACTGGACGCACAACCGGCCCCCATTTACACTGGGGGTTAAAATATGGCGGTCGTTGGGTTGACCCCGGCCAGGTTTTACTCGCGATGTACAACCAACAATCACAACGGGTTTCTAGTCGCCCTAGACAGTGACAAGTCACCCGTGTTTTCGTGTCAGCCTGAGTGAAACGAAGGGTCTCTCAGAGATTCTTCGCGCCACTCACAATGACAAGAAACTCCCCCGGTTAAACTTGAGAGTGTTGACAACGTTGTAAATAGAGTAATGCAGCTTTGTCTTCTGGATTAACCGTTAGAACTTGCTTTAAAATCGCTTCAGCTTGTTGGAATTCTTGGCGATGATATAAGAACACTGCTTGTTCAAAATCTGACTTGGTTTTAATTTTTAAAGCTTGTAGAGATTCGGGATTACTATCATAAATTTCAAACACACCTGCTGCAATATTCTTTCCTTTGACTTTTACCCTATCTAGAAACCGATAACCATAGTTTTGAAAATCACTCAAGCGAGATAAGGTTTTTTCACTAACAATAATTCCCGCACCATAGAGTTTTGTTAACCCTTCCAAACGAGACGCTAAATTTACCGCATCTGCAATCACGGTACTTTCCATGCGTTCCTGTTCTCCAATTGTACCCAACATCAACGTTCCAGTGTGTAAACCAATCCCAATATTAATCGGAAGTTTACCCTGTTTTTGTTGTTCTTGATTGTACAAACTGACTGTTTTTTGCATGGCTACTGCACATTTTACCGCATCTTCAGCCGACTGGGGAAATAATGCCATAATTCCATCCCCAATATATTTATCAATAAAACCGTTATGAGTGCGAATAATCGGACTGACTTGTTTGAGATAACCATTGATAAAATCAAAAGTTTCTTGGGGTGACATCTCCTCAGAAAGTGTTGTAAATGAACGAATATCAGAAAACATCACCGTCATTTCTTTTTGAACATGATCTCCTAATTTGACATCAATTATACTTTCATGTCCTAAAAATCTGAGAAAATCATGGGGAACAAAACGGCCATAAGCATTGTTAATTTTGAGTAGACGAAGATGGGTTTTAATTCGGGCTAATAATTCTTGCTTAGAAAAAGGTTTACTTAAATAATCATTGGCACCTGAACTCAAGCCATCAACTAAATCTGTCACTTGATTTTTAGCAGTTAGCATTAAAATGGGAAGTTCACTATGGAGATATTTTTCTCGGAGTTTCTGACACACTTCATAACCCGTCATCCGAGGCATCATTACATCGAGTAAAATCAAGTCAGGCTTAAATCCTTTTTCGATTAAAGTTAAGGCTTCTAAACCATTTGTGGCTTGAGTAATGGCATAGTTTTGTAGAGAAAGATTGTTAGCAATTACTTGAATATTAACGGGTTCATCATCAACGACTAAGATTTTGAATTCTCCACTATCTTCAATTAAGATTTCGGAAGTATTTTCGAGTTCGAGTTGGGGTTCTGATAGAGAAACATTTGTAGACAGTTTTGAAGGTTGAATCGTTTGATTTTCAGTCGCTTGAATCGGTGATTTTGCTTTGGGTAAGGTGAAGGTAAATTGAGAACCTTCTGCGACTTTTGAACGGACTTCGATAGTGCCGCAGTGTAATTCGACAAGCTGTTTTGTTACGGCTAAACCTAAACCTGTGCCGCTATATTGACGCGCAGTTGAACCGTCTCCTTGTTCAAAAGATGCAAAAATTTGTTCTAATTTATCTTCTGAAATGCCAATTCCAGTATCAGAAATAGTGACGGCAATATAATGATTAGATTCGTCGATAATTTTCTCACAAGCTGTGATTTCTACTGTTCCAGATTCAGTAAATTTAATCGCATTTCCGATTAAGTTATATAAAATTTGTTGTAAACGGTTTTCATCGGCTTCAACTCCGGGTAAATCATCGGGTACAGAATTAATCAGTTTGATATTTTTTTGTCCGACTAGAGACTGAGAGAGAACTAAAACCATATCTAAAACTTCCCATAATCCTAAAGATTTTAGCTGAAGTTCGATAGTATTATGTTTGAGTTTAGAAAAGTCTAAGATATCATTGACTAGCGTTAAAAGTCGTCGCCCGGAATTGGCAATCATCGTTAAATTTTCGGTGGTTTTGGTGGGTAATTTTCCGGTTGCGCCATCAATTAAAGAGTCAGCGAGTCCAATAATTCCGTGTAGAGGTGTTCGCAGTTCATGGGAAGTATTGGCGAGAAATTCGTCTTTGATTTGACTGAGACGTTTGAGTTCAATATTTTGATTTTCTAGAGTGGCGAAAGAGGTTTGTAATTGTTGCGCCATGTAATTAAATATTTTGGCTAATATTCCTAATTCATCTTCCCGATTGATATCAACGGTTTGATCAAATTTTCCTTCTGAAAAAGCGAGGGCTGAATCTTTTAGTTTTAAAATGGGTTGAATAATCCAACGAGCGGTTAAAATAGCTAAAGTAGTGACTAGGATTAATGTAATAATACAAAGAATGATTGTCGTGCGAGTATTGGCATTAATTTGTGCCATGAAATCGGATTCAGGAATCGCCACAATCAGCAACCAATCTAATCCTGATTCTGTTTTCCAGGGAGTCACTTGAATGAATTCTCGTTCATTCCCTAGAGTTAAATACAGTTGTTGAGGGGTTTGTATTTGAGTAAAGTTGCTGATTTTTTGTTGTAACTCTTGCGTGATAGCACGAATTTTTTGATTTGAACTTTCTAAGGCTAAAATCTGCTGAACTTCTTGGTTTTTTTGAATAAAAGATTGAGTTTCACCCGAATTTGCCACCAACATTCCATTCCGTTCTACTATAAAAATGGTTGTGGCTTCACTGAGATTAATTTGATTCAAATATTGACTGATATCTGCAAGGTTTAAATCAACTCCAATTGCTCCAATTAATTGATTATTGGGATTGTAGATAGGATAACTCGCAGAAATCGATAAAATCGGTTTATCTTTCCACTGATAAATTTGACTCCAAACGGGTTTATCTGCTTCAATTACATCAGTATACCAACCTTCATTTCTATGATCTGCATTTTCAATAAAAGTGTTAATATTTTGTTTGTTTCCTTGTTCATCCCGAGTGTAAGAATTCCAGTATAAATTTCCATCTGCGGCTTGGCGGTAAAATTCAGTAATTAAAGGCTGACTATCCCCTTGATTCTTCACTCCGACAAATTGATTGATTTCTAGTCCGCCAAAGTTAATATAACTAACATTAAACACCTCAACTTGTTTGGCAAAATATAAACCCAGTGTTGATAAATCATCTAAATTAACTAATCCTAACTGAATTGCATCTTGATTAATTTGATTAATTTGTTGGGGAATGGTAAAATAATTATCGAGGAACAGTTGTATACGAGAGTTGGCTTGTTCTTGTAATTCAATGGCTAACTTATTAACCGCTTCTTGACCATTTTTAAAAGAAAACCATCCGACTAATCCCACAGCACCGACAATCTGCAAAACAAAAGGCACAACTAACAGCGTTTTTAAGGGAATTTTCGCCGAAAGTTGAGCGAGGGATTGATTGAGCGATTTAATCAACATTCAATAGACCCTGATAATCTAAATAGAGGGGACTGTGGGTAAATGACCTCAGTTATCTCCCCCTTGTGGTCTATTATGCCTGATTTTTAAGTGAGGATTTATTTAATTTATTTAAAATGTGGCTTCATGTAAATCTTCTGGGGTGAGATGAGAGTGAATGACTTCACCATCACGAAACCAAACAATACGACGAGTTTGGCGGGCGACTTCGGGTTCATGCGTCACCATCATCACCGTCATTCCACTGGCGTTAAGTTCAGTAAAAATATCCATCACTTCTTGGGTGGTTTTCGAGTCTAACGCCCCCGTTGGTTCATCTGCTAATAATAACACAGGACGATTCACAATTGCACGCGCAATTGCCACCCGTTGTTGTTGTCCTCCTGAGAGTTGATTAGGTTTATTTTGAATGCGATTTTCAAGCCCAACTCGAATTAAAGCTTCTGTCGCCCGTTGGCGACGTTCACCTGTCGGAACTCCTGCATAAAGCATCGGTAACATCACATTATCGAGGGCAGTTAATTGGGCTAAAAGATGAAATTGTTGGAAAACAAATCCTATTTTAATATTCCTAATTTTGGCTAAATCTTGTTCAGACATTTGAGCAACATTCACCCCATCCAGATAATAGGAACCTGTACTCGGACGGTCTAAGCAACCCACAATATTCATTACTGTAGATTTACCCGAACCTGAAGCCCCCATAATTGAACAATATTCACCCTGTTCAACCGTGAGACTCACGCCTTTTAACGCTTGAACTTCTATCTCGCCCATTCCATAAACTTTTTTGATATTTTCAAGTTTAACAATTATTTTTTTTGAGGGCGGTTGCTGATGATTTTGTAAGGGAGAAAGAGAAGTTTTCATATTGTTTTATTGATTGGTTTAATTTATGCACTTCTTAAGGCAACAATGGGATCAAGTTTGGCTGCACGTTGAGCCGGAATTACCCCAAAAAACAAGCCAATTCCACCCGAAATACTCACGGTAACTGCAATTGTAACCGGAGAAATTCCCGCCGATAAAGGCGTAACAGCAGCGACTAAAAACACCCCACCGACGCCAATAGCAGTTCCGAGCAATCCTCCTGCGGCAGAAAGAATGACTGCTTCTATGATAAACTGAGCGAGGATATCTTGCTGAGAAGCTCCAATTGCTTTTCGCAAGCCAATTTCTTGAGTGCGTTCGGTGACAGAAACCAGCATAATATTCATAATACCAATTCCGCCGACAAATAGGGAAATTGCTGCTGTTGCGGCTAACACTAATGTTAACGCTCCGGTAATTTGTCCTAATGTATTCATCAGGTCTTTTTGGTTGCGAACGGTAAAATCATCTTCATCGGTAATTTTGTGTCGAAGTCGCAGCAAATTTTCAATCTGAAATTGAGCCGCTTTCATACTCTCTGGATTTTTAATAGAAACAGAAATAAAGGTTACTTGAGTTCCATAAGGTGAAGTTTCTCCGACAATCCGATTAGCCATTGTTGTAATCGGAATAAAGACATTCATATCCTGATTTGTGCCAAATGTTGAACCCTTAGCTTGCATGACTCCAACAACTTGTAAACTCGTATCTTTGAGGCGAACTTGTTTTCCGATGGGATCTTCATTTCCAAACAATTGTTCAGCAATTTCTGAACCTAATACGACTATTTGTTCATTTCTTTTTAAGTCTAAATCACTCATAAATCTTCCCCTCGCGATATCAAAACTTCGCACAGAAAGATATTCAGGAGTCGCCCCAATTAAAGACGCAGACGCATTTTTTCCGCGATATGTGATCAGTTCACTTCCGTTTAAAGAAGGTGCAACTTCATCAACAACAGGAACTTGTTCAGCAATGGCTTCTGCATCGGCTAAAACCAGAGTTTGAGGGGGATAAACGGGGCGACTTTGGGCTTCTGGACTCCCTGGAATGATAAATAAAACATTAGGCCCCAAAGAGTTGACTTGATCATTTACAAAGCTTTGAGCGCCTTCTCCGATGCCAATCATTCCAATAACAGAAGCATTCCCAATGATAATTCCAAGCATCGTTAAACTACTTCGCATTTTATTGGCGAGTAGGGTTGTAGATGCCATTTTTATGTGTTCGAGAAAGTTCATTTTGTAACGGATGGGTTAATTGTGGGTTTTAAGGTTGATGTTTTTGGAAACGGATGGGTTAACTTTGGGTGCGTTGAGATGATCTATCCGTTTTACTCTTGGCATTAGTTTAATGATCTCCGCCTAAGTTTAATCCGTTACCAGTGGGTTTTTAAGGTTGATGTTTTTGGAAACGGATGGGTTAACTTTGGGTGCGTTGAGATGATCTATCCGTTTTACTCTTGGCATTAGTTTAATGATCTCCGCCTAAGTTTAATCCGTTACCAGTGGGTTTTTAAGGTTGATGCTTTTGTAACGGATGGGTTAACTTTGGGTGCGTTGAGATGATCTATCCGTTTTACTCTTGGCATTAGTTTAATGATCTCCGCCTAAGTTTAATCCGTTACCAGTGGTTTTTAAGGTTGATGTTTTTGTAACGGATGGGTTAACTTTGGGTGCGTTGAGATGATCTATCCGTTTTACTCTTGGCATTAGTTTAATGATCTCCGCCTAAGTTTAATCCGTTACCAGTGGGTTTTTAAGGTTGATGCTTTTGTAACGGATGGGTTAACTTTGGGTGCGTTGAGATGATCTATCCGTTTTACTCTTGGCATTAGTTTAATGATCTCCGCCTAAGTTTAATCCGTTACCAGTGGTTTTTAAGGTTGATGTTTTTGGAAACGGATGGGTTAGTTTGTTGTAGTCTAGCCAATAGAGGTTAGTTAATTTATTTGATGATGTCTTCTAGTTTTTTACCTTCGGGTAACTCAATAAATACGCGATCTCCGGCTTCAATCCCTTCTAGAATTTGAATTTGATTGCCAATGGTTGAACCGATTGTTACGGGATGAAATCGGGGTTGATTTTGTTCATCAGGAAGTAAAACTCCGGTTTCTCCTTTGTTGGTAACAATTGCCACGGTTGGCACCACCAAGGCATTATTGAGTTTATCCCCAATAAACTTTAAATCAACATTCATCCCGGACTGAAGTAAATCTTTCCCCGTGATGATTTCAACTCGGGCTTGAAACAGGGTAACATCTCGTTCCTTTACCGCTTCTGGTGCGATCAATTGTACCCGTCCTTCAAAGACTTGATCAGGGTAAGAATCGGCAATAATTTCGACCTTTTGATTCGGTTGAATTCGACCAATATCTGTTTCGGGAATTTTCGCCAAGACTTCTAAATCTTTTGCCAAAGCCACTATCGAAGCTGATGTTGCTGAAGTCGCATCAGATGCCGATGTTGCAGGTGTCACAAACGCCCCTTCGACTGCATAACGTTGAGCAATAACCCCCGAAAAGGGAGCGCGAACATTTGCATCTTCTAACTGGGTTTGGTAGTAACGAACTTGCGCTTGAGCTTCTCGAACTTCGGCTTGGGCGGCGGCGATTTCTTCCGGGCGAGTTCCATTAATTAACTCATTCAAATTACTGCGAACTTCTGCAACTTCTGCGGTCGCTGCGGCAATGTCTTCAACCCGAGCGCCATTTTTTAATTGTCGCAAAGCTTGACGTTCCTGTTCTACTGTAGCTTCGAGTCTATCAACTTGACTTCGCTGACTTTGTTTAAGTTGTTCAATGCGTCTTTTGGCTTCATTAACGACAGCACTCAGTCGGCGTTCATTTTGCAAATATTCCTCTAAACTATCTTCAGAAACCGCCCCTTGATTTCTCAAGCTTTGATAGCGACGCACCCGTTCACTGGCGAGTTCGAGATCCGCTTGACTTGCCGTTAGTCGAGACTCAGCCTGAGCAATTTCATCATCCAAACTTCCCGAACGTGCATCCGCTAACCTGGCTTCGGCTTCATTGAGTTTAGCTTGAGCGACCGCAACTTCCTCAGGACGGGTTCCGGCTTCGAGTTCAGCTAAATTGGCTAAAACCCGATCCAACTGGGCTTGAGCGGTCGTAATTGCTTCGGGACGGCTTCCCGTTTGTAACTTGTTCAGGTTCGCTCTCACCCGTGCTAACCCCGCTTCGGCTTGTAACACTTGCGCTTCTATTTCTCTGCTTTCCATACGAGCAATCACTTGACCCGCTTCGACATAATCCCCTTGTTCGACAAACAGTTCAGATAGACGTCCTTGCGTTTTCGGGCTGAGGTTAACCCGTCGTACAGGTTGAACAACACCACTGGCGGTAATCCGCACCGTTAAATCCTGAGTTTTTACAGGAACGGTGAGGGTTTCAATCATCTCTGGTTTAAGCTGGGCGCGGTTCTGAGCTAAATACACAGCAAAAGGAACCGTGAGTAAACCTGTAGCCAATAGCCCCAGTAGGAAGCGTTTAAAGCGATGTGTTTTGGGTTTTTGCGGAATCGGTTGTTCAGCAACGCTAGGCTCGATTTCACCTTTACCGTTGTGTTTGTAGGTTTCTTCTTTCGGACTCGATAACATATATTGTTTCACCCTCCAATAGTAATTACATTAGGAGTAGAGGGTATAATCAACAGCATCCTCTCTCTATCTTGATCTTAACGATTTCAGGACGATCTGCTGAGTGGAACTATCCACATCCTCAAGTGTCAATGGGGTAGCGTTGGGCCTAGATCTCGAACCTCAGCGGTGATCACGAAGAACAATCAATTTCAACTGCGATCTGCTCAGAGAATCATCCACTTTGTAAAATGTCACACCCACGCGGAGGCTGGACGCATCGCACTCGTCAGAACTGTTGACGGTAAACCTGGTTATCTAGAGGGATCAATTTTCAGCTATGATAAAAAAGCTAAAATTTCTGAGTAGTTTATGACTTGGGGGAACTTGTTACAACCTGATTTAATATTAGGTGATTCCGTGATTGGCTTGAAACCAGAGATCCTAGAGCAAAATCGCTTGCGAGGGCTGATCCTAGATGTTGATGAAACGTTGGTTCCGATTACTCGCTCTCAAGTGTCTGAGGAACTTCATCAGTGGATTGAAACGATTCGACCTCTCGTGAGTGTGTGGTTGGTGAGTAACAATATCAGTCAACCTCGAATTAGCGCGATTGGCCAAGCTTTGAATTTGCCTTACATTAGTGGAGCAGGTAAACCGTCTCGACGTAAAGTTAGACGGGCTATCGATGCGATGAATTTGCCGATTTCCCAAATTGGTATGGTTGGCGATCGCTTATTTACCGATGTATTAGCCGGAAATCGCTTGGGAATGTTTACGATTTTGGTTGAACCGATGCTAGATTCTACACCCGGAAGTACACTGTATTCGATGCGATCGCTAGAAGTGTGGCTTTCTAATATTTTGGGGGCGTCTCTCAAGCTTGATTAAATGAATGTTGATCAGGGTAGTGATTGGTTTGATGGACTCAATTGGAAAAAAATGTTAATAAAACTGAGGTTGTCATCCAACAGAAAATAAAGATTATTCATTCGCTTTAAATAATCCCCAAACCGAAAGAGTTAGAACAACAATAAAGCCCGATTTTTACGCTTTACAAACTCCTATGTCTCAAACAATAGTTGTTAAAATTGGCACCTCTAGTTTAACTCAAGTCAAAACAGGTCACTTAGCATTATCGACCTTAGCAACATTAGTCGAGACGCTGACTCATCTACGCCAAAAAGGAGAACAAGTGGTCTTAGTTTCTTCGGGTGCTGTAGGAGTCGGTTGCGATCGCTTAGGACTGAGTGAACGACCTCGCACGATTACCCTCAAACAAGCGGTAGCAGCAGTCGGTCAAGGGCGTTTAATGCGGGTTTATGATGATTTATTTACTTGTTTAAATCAACCCATTGCTCAAGTTCTCCTGACTCGTGGTGATCTGATTCAACGCAGTGGTTATGTTAATGCTTATAACACCTTTCAACAACTTTTAAAACTGGGTGTTATTCCCATTGTAAATGAAAATGATACCGTTGCGGTTGATGAACTCAAATTTGGAGATAATGACACCCTTTCTGCGTTAGTGGCGAGTTTAGTCGAAGCAGACTGGCTATTTTTATTAACTGATGTTGATCAACTGTATTCAGCCGACCCCCGTGATAATCCTAATGCACAACCGATTGATTTAGTCACTCATATCGAACAACTTCAAGACCTACAAATCCAAACCGGAGACTCGCGCAGTGGTTGGGGAACAGGAGGAATGATTACAAAAATAGAAGCGGCTAGAATTGCTACCAGTTCAGGAGTTAGAACTGTAATTACAGAGGGAAAATCCCCTCAAAATTTAGAAAAAATTCTAGACGGTGCAACCATAGGAACCCATTTTGCAGCCCAAGCAAGACCTGTTAATGCTCGTAAACATTGGATTGCAAATGTGTTAATTCCGATGGGAAAACTCTATTTAGATGAGGGTGCAGTACGAGCAATTGGTCAACAGGGAAAGTCTCTCCTGGCGGCTGGAATTACGCAAGTTGAAGGAGAATTTCAAACCCAAGATTCTGTAAAAATTTGTGATTTAGGAGGTCGAGAAATTGCTAGAGGGTTAGTCAATTATAATTGTGCAGAACTCCAAAAAATTAAAGGATATCGTTCCGAAAAAATTCCGGAAGTGTTAGGATACGCCGGAGCAGAAACAGTGATTCATCGAGACAATTTGGTGATTTATAATTCTCCAGAAAGATAATTTATCGGGTGAATAATAGAGCCTCAGACCTACAGATAACAGCGATAATTCAGCGTTTGAATTGTTGCCGGATGTTCAAATGGATAGTATATAGAATGAATCGTTCCGGGGTCTAATTGCCAATTTTGGACTTGATTTAAACTTAAATTGAGAACTTGACTCAAAAAGTGTTTGATAATCAAATCATCGACAATCACTAAACCTGTTCGTATTTTTTTATCCTGTTTAAAAGCCGAAGCAAATTGATTTCGTTCTTGAATCTTTTTTTCCCATGCTTGTAACAAATCATCTTTTAAAACTTGAAACTGCATAACATTGGGATGATAACGAAGAATTTGATCGGATATAATTTGAGAGTTATTTAAAATTTGACTTAAACAAAAATCAATTGAAACCGCTTGAAGCTGTTCAGAGATTTTTTTGATTTGTTGAGGATTCTGATTTGAAGCGGAAACAAACAGTAAACGTAATCCTTGTTTTTCAACTTCGATTTGAGGTAAACTTTCACATAAATGAGCGGTCATATTAATAGCCTTTAATTCTCCAGGGTTGAGACGATTTTGCGGAAACTTTAAAATACTAATACCACAACTTGATTGCTGACTGCTATGAAACAAACTAGCTTCAATACCCAAAGCCGTATTAATTAAAGCCCGATTTTTATTAGAATGACCGATCACTAAAATGGTTTGACCTTGATGACGCCTCAGAACAGTTTTCCAAAACTTTTTAGAGTGTTGATAAAGATCTAACACCTGAGAATGAGAGGCTTTAACTAGGCTACAAACTGCCGATTTTTTGGGGCTTTTCGCTGCTTTTGTAGAGGAGGAAACTTCCATCTGAAATTCAGAGGAAAATTCTTTTCTAACCTTTTGTAAGGGTAAATCTGGACAAGCCGAAAGATCAATTTCTTCTAAATCTTCAGACTGACGCATTTGAGGTAAAGTTTCACCCGTTTGACTAAAAGCCCCTAAAATTTCAATGGCAGTCTGTTGAGTCGGTTTGAGTGGGCTAGTATAAATCGCACTAATATTTGATTTTTTTAATGCTAAACCGGTTAAAGAAGCATGGTCACGACCTTTTTCTGTTAATACATCCTCATCACAGTTTCCTGAATCATAACCTGGAAGATCGGAAAGACTCTCACCGTGACGAACTAAAATTACCGTTGTTTCATGACTGAGGCGACGAGGAACATTAACAGGTAAACGCATAAAAGGCTTCTCCCGGTTTGAATAGTAGAATGAGTTGCAGTTGTTGGAAAAATTTAATACTCTGACACCCAGTAGAAAGAGAGTAGGGGTACAGCAGTCGCCATACCCTTACAGTATTCAGTGTTAGCACTGAGGATAAGGAAGCGCGTGTATAGAGTTATAGGGTTTCTCTAGTAAACTTTTCGCAACCGAGAGAAAAAATTTTGGGGGATGTATCGCGTTAGGTGACTAAAACGCCCCTATACCTAAGTAGTCGGAGATATCGATTTGACACTCCCACGCCGTAAACGGCGGGGATTCTTGGTTCAGCGAGTCCACTTAATACAAATAGGGCGACCTATCTATACCAGAGATGGACTCTCCTCAAGCGTTTTGCTCCATTTCATCAGCCTGTTTGGGTATGCCCTACCCTACAGTTCAAAACCTAAAATCTTGGTTTCTCTGTACTTGTTGCTTGAAGCTTTTACCCGTACAAGCTTTCCTATACGGAACCCCATAACTTCAGTGCGTCAAGGTGCGCTGCCTTTTCGGCGACTGGGTTTTTAGTGTGGTTGATTACCCTTTCCACAAAAGAAAGTTTAGCAGAAAGCCGTCAATCACGGACGGGGCTTGTATCCCAATTTTTTCGGTCATCTGGAAGTTGCGTTAGGTTCACGAAAAGCCAAAAAATATAGAAGTCGCTACTGGAAATTAGAACACCCACAATTTTGTCAAGTCTAAGTCTAGCAAAAATTTGACTTCTGACCTAACGACTTCTGCTATACAATTGCTATACAATGGTACCCAGCACAGGGTTGACTCCAAGATGTTTCTCCGCTTATGCTTCCCCATAACCCATTTAAAGTGAGAAATGTCTAAATTGAAATCCAAAATTAGTAACTTTACTCTGATATTTCTATTGTCATCATTATTAGTGGTTTGTTCAGCCAAACAACCCGAAAATACGACTAACATCCAATTGCTCATTCCCTTGTATTCTTATCCAACTTGGTATAATCAAGACACTTATTTTTGGCCTGAAGTTGTCAAAACTGCTAAAAAAGTACCTACTACTGTCATTATTAATCCGAATAATGGTCCGGGTGGAGGTCCGCCCAATCAGGATTATACCAAAGGTCTTGAAGACCTCCGCAAAGCAAATATGAATATTTTAGGATATGTTGCGACTAACTATGGAAAGCGCAATATTGCAGAAGTGAAAGCAGATATTGATCTCTACAATACTGATTACAATCTCGAAGGTATTTTCTTAGATGAAGCCGCGAGTGGATCTGATCAATTAGGCTATTATCAAGAAATCTATAACTATATTAAAGCCCAACCCAATCTCGATACAGTTGTGCTTAATCAAGGTACTCATCCCGACGAAGGTTATCTCACGAAACCCGCAGCAGATATTGCCATTATTTTTGAGAATTATTCTACAGCTTGGCCAGAATATCAACCCTCTGCTTATGTCAGTCATTATGATGCTCAACGTTTTTCTTGCTTGATTCATACCGTACCCGATGCAGCAACGATGAAAAGTCATATTGACAAAGCAGTAGAACGTAATATTCAATATGTATATATTACAGATGATAGTCCAGATAACCCTGACCAAGATCCTTGGAATAGTCTACCTTCTTACTGGCAAGAAGAAGTCAATTATATTCAATCATTAAACTCAAAAACTCAGAGTTCAAAATGATAAATTTTGAGTTGATTATCTTCATAATAAATAGAAGCACCGGGGTGATGTTGCTGATACAGTTCACATAATTTTAAGGCTTCAAATTCTAAACTGGTGCGACCTGCTAAAGAACGATAATAGCGATAGGTGTTATCTGATAAAACTGAATGAGAAATGACTGGCTGCGAGTTCAAAGAGTTTACCGCCAGAGGTTGTTTTTCTACGAACACAAATAAATCTGGTACTTCGTAGGGAAACTGAAAATCATCAATCGTTACTTCCGGTAGATATTGTTTTACAAATTCGGCTAAATCTTCATACCAACCTGCACGGTAATTTTGAGCAAGTTGTTCAGGTGGAGCAACGATTAGCCAACGTTTTATCGGAAATCTTGTCCGTATTTCCAAGCTTTTACGAGCCGCAATTTCATGTTCTAAATAATTAATCTTAGCCGGAGGCGGAAGTAAAAAATTGCAGGAAAAACTAAATAGCAAAATCAAACAAACGATTTCTGAGTTTTGTTTTAAAATTGGTAATAAGAGCCAAGTTATAAATAAAAATAATAAGCCAGTTAGTAAACTTAATCCGACGGGTAATGTCACTAAAAAAACTTGTAAAAAGTCAAACTTTTCTGGGGAAAAAGCAAATAATAAAGCCAAAAATAACCATGTAAATGAAACTAAAACTAATCCTAAAATACGTCCACCCATCACCCCAACTATTCCTATAAAAGCAAGGATCAGGAATGGAGGTGCAGCGATCGCGACCATTACCAAGCAACAACCAGTATTTATCACCGCAGTTTGGCGTTGTTTCCTGAAATAAACCTGAGTACAACAAGCCAGAGAAAGAACTAAAAATAGGGCAGCAATTTCTTGATCACCCACCGCCCACTGTCGAACTAGAGAAAAGTTTAAGCTTCCAATAACAGTTCCCAAAACTTGCTGAAACCAAAGCGGTAAATTTGTAGAAATCTCTAAAGAGGAGGTAAACAGATATGCTCCTAAACTAAACATTCCCACTAAAGCAACAGCACTCTTTTTAGTTAAAGTTTGTAGACTGTAACCCACACTCAACACGACCAAAAACCCAAACATGGGTTCAAGAAAACGGACAACCTGCATCGGATCAACTGAAGCAAGTAGCGACATCACAGCAGCCAAAGCCGAAAATACAGGTAAATATTGAATGGGCTGCCAGTCTCCCGTTAAAAATTGCTGAGTTAGCAGTAAGTTTTGATAGCTTTCTGGAGTTTCTAGGCGCATTTCTAGCAGTGGGTGTTCAAAACGCAGTAATAAAGTGAAAGTCAAAACGACGGTTAGTGCTAGAAAGTTGAGTATTTTTTGGGGACTGTTAATATCTTGAAGACTGATGATAGTTAGCAATTTCTGTTTATATTTACGATAAATGTTCAAGGAACCTCTAAAAATATTTTTCGTGGGTAATCCTTGCTCCAGAACATCCATCAAGAAAAATAGCCAACTCTGAAAAAATGCAGTTATTTTTTTTCGAGCAGTTTTACCCTGGTGATGACACCAAATAAGTAGTAAAAATCCTACATAAAATAGCACCAAGGTTAACCAACCGAACAGATGGAAAGCACTTAGGGTTAAAACTCCTGCTGTGATTGCAAGAACGATTCTAGCGAAGCTGCTAACTATTTTATCTAGCCAGGAGTTGTGAGGAGAGCTATAAAAACTTTGATAAGGCCACCCAAAAAAGAAGATAGCGAGTAGAGTATAGAGCCAAAAAATTGTTATCAAATCTAAGGCTAATGTTTGCATATAGACGATTAAACAACAAATACACCCAAAAAATACATTATAAGCTTATTTAACAAGAAAAGTAAATTAAAGAAATATTAAGCTTCAAAGCTTGTCTAAAAAATAGATAAAATCTTATAACGGCAACATACACCTAGTCAATCTAACCTTAGATAATTCATCAAAGATTTATATAAAAAGATTAATTGATATGTTCTTTGTAAAATTTATCTAGATCGCTTGCCAAATGGATGTTTTTAGAAGCATGATTGTTTACGTGGATATACGGAAGTAATCAGAGTAAAAATGTCAATACTGACAGGGCGTAAAAAGATATTGGTGACGGGAGGAGCAGGTTATATTGGTTCCCATGTCGTTAAACAGTTAGGAAGAGAAATAGGTTACGAAGTCGTAGTATATGACAATCTCTCTACAGGCTCACAAACAGCGGTGCTTTATGGCGAATTAGTTGTAGGAGATTTAGAAGACAAACAAAAATTAGATCAGGTATTTGCCGAACATCAGTTTGATGCAGTCTTGCACTTTGCGGCTAGCATTTCAGTGCCAGAATCAACAGCAAATCCCCTTGCTTACTACGGAAATAACACTCGTAACACCTTAAACTTGCTGCAATGCTGTGAAAAATACGGAGTTAAAAAGCTCGTTTTTTCGAGTACAGCAGCAGTTTATGGCGAAACCGTAGAAAATCCGGTACGGGAGTCAACCCCAACTGCACCCATTAATCCCTACGGTTACTCTAAATTAATGAGTGAACAGATGATTAAAGATTATAGTCAAGCATCTGGATTAAAGTATGTAATTTTGCGCTACTTCAACGTCGCTGGAGCAGACCTCAATGGGCGGATTGGTCAATCTAATAAAAAAGCCAGTCATCTGATTAAAGTTGCGATAGATGCAGCATTAAACAGACGTCAATCTGTGAGCATTTTCGGTACAGATTTTCCCACTCCCGACGGTACAGGAATTCGGGATTACATCCATGTAGAAGATTTAGCCGCAGCTCATCTTGATGCTTTGCGTTATCTACAAGAAGATCATGAAAGTCAGATTTTTAACTGTGGTTATGGTCAGGGTTACAGTGTTAAGGAAGTGTTAGCAAAAGTCAAAGAATTTTCTGGGGTAAATTTCCCCGTCATTGAAATAGAAAGACGCGCAGGAGACCCCGGTTGTGTGATTGCTTGTTCTGATAAAATTCGTCAAATTTTGGGTTGGAAACCTCAATACAACAATCTAGATACTATTGTTAGTAGCGCTCTGAGTTGGGAGTTGAAGTTAATATCTCTCAAAGAATTAGAAATGAATTTACAGCAGACTGTTCCACTGGGTACAATTTTGCTTCAGAAACAATTTATTTCTCAGAATCAATTACAAGTCGCCTTGCAAGAACAAATAAATACCGGGAAAAAGCTGGGAGAAATTCTGTTGATGAAATCTCTAATTTCTGACCAAGTTCTACAAAACTGTTTACAAGAACAAATCAACTTAAGACAAAGAAGCTTATTAGCAAGTTGATTGAATGAATTGAGACAAAACCACAATTTTCGATCCTGAGTTGCTCAATATACCGACCACAAACTCAAGTATTTACTCTTGTCAAAATCCAGTTTTTTATCATCAAAATAACAATTAACAATGGCAAACATAAAATTACTCGAAGAAATCTTAGACACTAAGCGAAAAAATATTTTTTCTGAACTCAAGGATTTTTCAAAAAACCCAGATTTTGAATTTAAAATGAACCTGGCTTTTGGCTATGGTTTTACTAAAGAAGAAGCTGAAAGCTTAATTGAGGAAATCTCATCGGGAGATAAAAAGCATTTACCGAAGATTCAAATTGTTAAGTCTGATAAAATCAATGGAGCCAATGGAGCTTTTGATAGCAAAAAAAATACTGCTTATTACTCCGAACAATTCCTAGAGGCAAATGCAGATAATCCGGTAGCCGTCAAAAATCTTCTCTGGGAAGAATTAGGTCATTATATTGATAACCAACTGAATAAGGGCGCAGATAGTAAGGGAGATGAAGGGCAGATTTTTGCCAACCTTGTTCAAGGTGAAACAATTTCTATGCCGGAAATTTCAGCCCTCAAAGAACAAGATGACCAATGGGTTAATAAACAGGGAGAAACAATAGAACTCTCTGCACAATATGGAGATGTTACAGTCGATGGAAATATAGCAGATTGGACAGCATCAGACCGTTTGGATTTTGCTCCAGGAACAGGGCAAGCTGGATATCAAATCTACGGCAAATATACCGGAGATGCCTATGTTTTTGGCTTTCAAACTGATACCAATACAATTGGTGCAAATACAACTTTATGGCTAAATACTGACCAGAATACCAGTACAGGTTATCAGATTTTTGGTTTTGCAGGAGGAGCCGAATATAACGTCAACTTTGATATTAATGGTATTCCTTCTCTTTATACTGGAGGTGCGGGAGAAACTTTAGTAAGTGTCATAGATTATAGTTATGATCCTAACAACCAAATTGTAGAATTTGCCGTTCCCATCACCCAATTAGAAGGATTACCCCAAACTGTTGAGACTTTAATTGACATTAACAATACTGTCTTTTTACCAGGGGATTATACGAATCAAAAATATACTGTTTCAGCCCCAGAAGTTTTACCCCCTCGGACAGATTTTAGTCAAAAAGTTGGGATAGTCTATTCAGAAACAACAGCTCAACAATTCTTTGATGAAAAAGCCTATACTCAGCTCTTCCTTTCCACGCAATATCAAGCAATGCAGGCGGGAATTCCTTTTGATATTTTAAGTGAAAACGATGTTACTGATATTAATAATTTAGTCAATTATGACACCCTAATATTTCCTTCCTTCCGTAACGTTCCTAGCGATAAAGTTGCAGCAATAGAAGACACATTATTAGATGCTGTTTATCGATATGATATTGGCTTAATTACAGCCGGAGATTTCCTTACAAACGACCAAAATAATAATCCTCTCCCCGGAAATTCATACAGCCGGATGCGTCAACTCATAGACCTCCAAAGAGTCGGGGGTGATGGGCCTGTAAATGGCACTCTCCAAGCAACAGATATTACTCATCCAGTCATGGAAGGGTACACCGCAAATGAGACAATTCGCACTTATAACAACATATTTTTTAATAGCTATGGTGAGTATGATGACGGTCTTCCTGATAGTAATCAACCCGCAATATTAGCAGATATAGTCGCCAACGGTGTCGATAACAAAGCAGTCATTGCCACTCAAACAGGAGGCAGAAATGTTCACTTTGCCACCGAAGGATTTATGGGTGATAACAACCTCCTTTGGGAAGCACTGGAGTGGTCAGTTTTAGATGAACAACCAACTGCACGACTGAATCTGAGCCGGGATGAAGGGATATTTGTTTCCCGAAATGATATGGATCAGTCCCAGGAAACTTTTGATGTTATTGATACTAATCCTGGAATTTATGATGCACTTTTACCAATTTTAGAACAGTGGAAAAATGACTATAACTTTGTTGGTTCCTACTATATAAATGTTGGGAATAATCCTCCTGATCAACAAACAGATTGGAGTATTTCCAGCCCTTATTACCAGGAAATGCTGGCGATGGGTAACGAAATTGGTACTCACTCCTATACTCACCCAGAAGATACAAATCCCCTTACTCCTACTCAACTAGAATTTGAATTTAATCAATCTCAATTCGTGATTGAACAAAACTTAGGAATTGATGTAGTCGGTGCTGCTATTCCTGGTGCGCCCGAGGGATTTCAAGTCAGTCAAGAACTGAAGAAATATCTTGACTATGTAAGTGGAGGATATTCAGGAGTTGGTGCAGGTTATCCAGGCGCTTTTGGCTTACCATTTGAGGGAGAAGACTTTGTTTATTTAGCACCCAATATGAAGTTTGACTTCTCTTTAGTGCAGTTTGAAGGGAAAACAGCGACTCAAGCAGAAGCAATCTGGAAACAAGAATATAACGATATTGCTAATCACGCCGGGATGCCCATTTTTCACTGGCCTTGGCATGACTACGGCCCGACAAATTGGCAGACTAATCCGCCTAATGCTGCACCGGGTTACACTGAGGAAATGTTTACCAATTTAATCGCTAAAGCTTATAGCGAAGGTGCAGAATTTGTCACAGCAGCAGATTTAAGCGAGCGAATCAAAACATTTGAAAAAGCAAAAGTCTTTACAGAAAGTACAGGAAATACGATTACTGCCAAAGTAGAAGAAGCCACCAATACAAGTGTCGGTAGCTTTGGTTTAAATGTTGAAAAAGGTCAAAAGATTCAGAGCGTTAATAACTGGTATGCTTACGACCAAGACACCGTATTCTTACCAAAGAATGGTGGCGAATTTACCATTAACTTAGGGAATACTCCCCTAGATGTGACTCGGATTATTGACTTGCCAATGCGGGCGGAACTGATTTCTGTGACTGGCAATGGTCAGAATTTAAACTATACTTTTACAGGGGCGGGAACTGTCAAGCTTGATTTAAAGATTCCCCAAGGACAAGAAGTTGTGACAACGGGCGCTGATAGTACCACCCTCAATGGTGACATTTTGGAGATGGTATTTAACAACGATAGTCAGCACACAGCCAGTATTAGCTTTGCTGAAATTCCACAAGATCAACCCCCCACAGTTGCCAACCCCATTGCTAATATTACCGTAGATGAAGATGCGGCTAATCAAACTATCGATTTAACCAATGTCTTTGATGATATTGATAATGATAACAACCTGATTGTTAAAACAGTCAAAACTAACAGCAATACCGGATTAGTCACAACCAATATTAGCGGAAATACACTCACCTTAGACTATCTAGAAAATCAATTCGGTACGGCAGACATTACTGTAGAAGCCACATCCAATGGGCAAAAAGTAACAGACACATTTACTGTCAACGTTAACTCAGTTGATGATGCCCCCACTGTTGTCAATCCGATTTCTGATGTATCTGTAGCTGAAAATGCAGCGAACACGACTCTAGATTTAGGTAATGTCTTCGATGATATTGATAACGATAACGCCGATATTACAAAGACAGTATTTGCCAATAGTAATAACGGATTAGTTCAAACTAGCATTAACGGAAATATACTCACCTTAGACTATCTAGACAATCAATCCGGCACAGCAGAAATCACAGTTCGAGGTGTATCTAATGGTAAAATAGTAGATGAAACCTTTACTGTAACTGTAGACTCAGTAGACGCTCCCCCCACAGTTGCGAATCCCATTGCTAATATTACCGTAGATGAAGATGCGGCTAATCAAACTATCGATTTAACCAATGTCTTTGATGATATTGATAACGATAACAACCTGATTGTTAAAACAGTCAAAACTAACAGCAATACCGGATTAGTCACAACCAATATTAGCGGAAATACACTCACCTTAGACTATCTAGAAAATCAATTCGGTACGGCAGACATTACCGTAGAAGCCACATCCAACAACCAAAAAGTAACAGACACATTTACTGTCAACGTTAACTCAGTCGATGATGCCCCCACTATTGTCAATCCGATTTCTGATGTATCTGTAGCTGAAAATGCAGCGAACACAACTCTAGATTTAGGTAATGTCTTCGATGATATTGACAACGATAACGCCGAGATTACCAAGACCGTATTTGCTAATAGTAATAACGGATTAGTTCAAACTAGCATTAACGGAAATATACTCACCTTAGACTATCTAGACAATCAATCCGGCACAGCCGAAATTACCATTCGAGGGACATCTAATGGTCAGACTGTAGATGAAACCTTTAGTGTCACCGTAAACTCAGTAGCTCCTCCAGACCCAGTAAACAAGACCTTTGATTTCACAGGTAATAGTGGCTCAGATGGTGCAGATGGCAATATTCGCAGCTTTAATGCGGGTGATATTTCTGTCAAAACCAGTGCTTTCAGTCGCAGTGAACAAGGAAACTGGGAGCAAGCCTTTTTAGGTAGTTTCTCTGGTGGGCTGGGAGTCACCGATAGCTCAGAAGGTAACGGAAGCAATGATCTAAATCTAGTTGATAATGTGTATCAACAGAACTACGTCTTATTTGAATTCTCCGAGAAGGTTGTTGTTGATCGCGCATTCCTAGATTCTGTGGTGAACGACAGTGATATCACCTATTGGGTGGGTACAAAGAATAACCCGTTCAATAACCACAACATCTTAAATGATAACTTCTTAAACAGTCTTGACTTAAAACAAGACAATGATGTCGATAGTTCAAGTTCACGGTGGGCAGATATCAATACTGGTGAAGTAAGTGGTAATGTACTCGTCATTGCAGCTTCCACCTCCGATGTAACTCCTGAAGATCGATTCAATATCAAAAATCTAGAGGTGCAGCAGGTCGCAACTGAACCTCCAAATCCTGGCAACGTTATCAACGGTACTGGCGGCAATGATGATATCAAAGGAACTGTTAATAATGATGAAATTAATGGTCTTGGCGGTGATGACAAAATCGAAGGAAAAGAAGGCAATGACATCCTCAATGGTGGTGAAGGTAAAGACGAACTCAAAGGTGATGATGGTAATGACACCTTAAATGGTGATGCAGGTGATGACAAGTTAGATGGTCAAGATGGCAACGATACCCTCAATGGTGGTGAAGGCCAAGACGAACTCAAAGGCGGTAAACAAGATGACCTCCTCAATGGTGATGCAGGTGATGACAAGTTAGATGGTCAAGATGGCAACGATACCCTCAATGGTGGTGAAGGCCAAGACGAACTCAAAGGAAATAAAGGCGATGACCTCCTCAATGGCGATGCAGGTAACGACTCCCTCTACGGTGGTGAAGACAATGATATCCTCATCGGTGTTGACCCAAATAGTACCCAAGCCGGGTTAGGGGAAATCGATGTTCTAGTTGGTGAAAAGAACAAAGACCGCTTTGTACTTGGAGATTCAAATCAAACTTATTACAATGACGATACTTACTATTGGTTTTCATCTCGTCTGAACCAAGGATTAAATGACTATGCCCTAATTGCTGACTTTAAACGGGGTGACGACATCATTCAACTACACGGTAAAGCCTCAGATTATCGTTTAGAAACCAAGTATAGTCTTAATCGTGAGACGGGCATCGCAATTTTCCTCAATACTCCAGGTAAAGATGAATTAATTGCAATTGTTCAAGGGGAGAAAACTCTTAATCTAACTGATGATCAAGCTTTCAGTTTCGTTTAACCAACCCTGTAGAAGACATTTTTTCAGGGAACTTTGTTTGATCAATTTCCAGCAAACCAACACAAACCCAGGATAAAATTCATGCTTGCATCTACTACTCACAATCTTTTTGACCGTTCTCTCCTTGATTTACCCACAACTCCCCTATTTGGTACCGATGGCATTCGCGGAAAAGTCGGAGAAGTTTTAACTGTACCTCTTGTCCAACAAATCGGATTTTGGACTGGGAAAATCTTACAAGCTGAGAATCCTAAACAGGGGCCTGTAATTATTGGCCAGGATTCTCGCAACTCCAGCAATCTGTTAGCAAAAGCATTGTCTGCGGGTCTAACAGCTAGCGGATTAGAGGTTTGGTATCTCGGTTTATGTCCGACCCCCACCGTTGCCTATCTGACCCACATTTCCGACGCCATTGGCGGGGTGATGATTTCGGCTAGCCACAACCCCCCAGAAGATAATGGCATTAAAATATTCGCAGCAGATGGGACTAAGCTAACCACAAACTTACAAAAACAGATTGAAGCCGGAATTCGAGGATTAGGAGAATCTATAGGACTTGAATCCTATAAACCCGTCTATTGCGGACAACAACACTATCGACCCGAATTATTAGATCAATATCTTCAGTCTTTACAAGACCCCTTACTCCCCACCGTCAATTTAGCAGGTCTGCGAATCGTTTTAGATTTGGCTTGGGGTGCCGCCGTTCATCTAGCCCCCCAAGCTTTCGGTACAATGGGTGCTGAAGTGATTTGTTTGCATAATCAACCCGATGGCGATCGCATTAATGTTAATTGTGGTTCCACTCATCTCGCCCCACTTCAAGCCGCAGTTCAGGAAAATCAAGCGGATATCGGTTTTGCTTTTGATGGAGATGCTGACCGGGTGATCGCAGTAGATGCTCAAGGGCGGATGATTGATGGTGATTATATTCTCTACTTCTGGGGTCAAATGCTGCAAAAACAGCAACAGTTACCCGGCGATACCATTGTTTCCACTGTGATGGCAAATCTGGGCTTTGAAATGGCCTGGAAACAGTTAGGCGGGAAGTTACTCAGGACTTCTGTGGGCGATCAACACGTTCATGCAGAAATGATCCAGACTGGAGCGATGCTTGGGGGCGAACAGTCTGGTCATATTCTCTGTCGTCATTACGGCATTTCTGGAGATGGGTTACTAACAGCGTTACATTTAGCCGCGTTAGTCAAGCGTTCGGATTGTTCGATGAGTGAACTACGAGAGCAAAGTTTTCACACCTATCCTCAATTCTTGAAAAATGTCCGAGTAGAAGATCGTGAACGTCGTTGTAATTGGCAACAATGTGAACCCCTACAACAAGCGATCGCAACGGCACAAACAGCCATGGGAGAACAAGGGCGAATTTTAGTTCGAGCTTCTGGGACTGAACCTCTAATTCGAGTCATGGTAGAAGCGATTGACGCTGACCTCGCAAATTATTGGTCTGAAAATTTAGTCACCGCAGTTCAGCAATCTCTATAAGTATAGCGCGTAGCGCTAGGGAACAGGGAACAGGGAACAGGGAACAGGGAACAGCAGACTATGAAAGGGTTTCAGAATTTAGAAATGTCAAACACCAATTTGCGTAGTGCTATATAAGCTCAATAGATTTTGATAGAGATAGATAATGCTCTCAAAATCGACTTGATGACTGTCATAATTGACCACTCAAACCCTGCTTTTTGCAAAAACTACTTGGACAAACTATAAACCAATGGATTCTAGAATTAATCATCGACATTCTTCTTTTGAGCATCAAGAAAAAGTTTCATTTTTTAAAAATGAAGTGATTTCAAACTCAGCTATAAATAATCAGATTCAAGACTCAAACACTTTTTTAAACAAGCCTTATCCGAACCTAGAGATTGGTTTAGTTCGTGATGAAATAAGTAGCAATAAATCTTGGCAGCAGTTGTTCGTTTTATTGCTCCTTGCTGTGAGTGTAACCGCCGGAATTTATTTGGTGCGGTATCGCCTGCGAGAACCTCTAGCAACATTAAGTGAATCAGAACAAACCAGCCAAATCGAAAAAACCAAATTTACCGGGAAAATTCAGCCCGCAAAAACATTTGCGATCGCCGCAAATTATCCAGCAGTTGTAGAAGATGTTCAAGTACAAATCGGTGATCAGGTGACAGCCGGACAATCGTTGTTAGTCTTAAAAAATATCGCAGCAGAACGGGAACTCAAACAAGCCCAAAAAGAACAAAAACTACGGTTACAAGAAAGAAAAATTGCCAGACAACAACAACAAGCTTTAAGACAACAGCAAAAAATAGCTCAACAGCAGCAGGAAACTGCTTTACAGCAAAAAGATATGGCTCTGCAAGAACAACAAATGGCTCAACAGCAGCAAGTCTTAGAGTTAGAACAGAAGATAAAATACTTTGATGAAAATATTGCCCCACTTCGCACAAATGCAGCCGAAGCAGAGGCAGAACTGAAAATGGCGCAAAACCAAATGCAGCAAGTCCCATTACCTCAAAGACAAGACTCTGTTGAACGCGCTCAAGCCCTTTATCAGAGAGCAACATCTCGTTATCAGCGTTACAAAGGATTGCGACAACAAGGGGCAATTTCTCAGGATCAACTAGAACAAATAGAAGCAGAAATGAAGATTGCAGAAGCCGATTTAGAGAGTGCTAAAGCAGTCATCGTTGCGGCGGGAAGGTTTGCAGAAGTACAGACCAAACAATCTCAATTGGAACGTCAGCTTATCGTCGATCAACAGCAGCAAGAACTCACCGAAATGAAGGCAAAATTAGAACTTGCTCAGTTACAGTATCAACAACTGACTGAACAACGTCAGATGATTCAACAACAGTTAGCTGAATTGCGAGAAATACAACTGCCCTATGAATCGATAGAAACTGAACAGTCAGGAGCAGAAGAAACAGAAATATTAGAATCAGAAATTAAAACAACAGAAGTTATTCAAGCTACTCGCTCTGGAGTAATTGTTGATTTGCCCGTTGCTATAGGTAATCAAATTTTTGCCGGGACAAAAGTTGTAGACCTGGCAGAAATGGAACATCTCAATGTAGAAGTCCCTGTAAGTTCACGCTTAATTAATGCTCTATATCCCGGTCAACAGGCAACTGTCGAAATCGGCGGAGGACGTAAAACCCAGGAATTTGCAGCCACTGTTGTCAGAATTAATCCTTTACCCTCAGAAGACCTCAACCATCAAGTGATATTACAGTTTAAAAATGAAAAGAATGACTTACTTGTGGGTCAGTTGGCAACAGTCTATTTTTCTCAAGAAGAAAATTAATCATTTTTATGTCAAATCAGAAGAGTAGTGCAAGTGTCTCGCTGACGAGATAGCAGTCGGAAATTAACCGTTTTTCACAACTCAATATATAATGAATGTGGTGTGAAAAATTCATCCTCCAGATGAGCCGAAGCCGACCCTCTGTACTCTTAACCACTGAAGGTACTTATCCCTTTCACAAAGGCGGAGTAAGTACCTGGTGTCATGTATTAACCCAACAACTCCCAGAAGTCGATTTTAAACTTTTTGCCATTGTTGCCAACCCTTATCTACCCTTACGCTATGAGTTAGCAACCAATATCAAACAACTGGTCAAAGTGCCTCTATGGGGAACAGATGACCCCGTAGAATATTCTTGGCAGTCTCCTTTTTCCAACGCCATTAAAAGCAAGTTTCAAACTACAAAAAAAGTAATCGTAACTCAGTTTTTACCCCGATTTGAGCAATTTATACAAGCTATATTATTTGAAGACCTAGACATAGAAACACTAGGAAAAATACTCTTAGCAATTCATCAATATTTTTTATATTATGACTACCATAAAACAATGGTTTCTGACTCCGTATGGTCAGCCTATCAAAATTTAGCTTGTAGTCATTGGCAAATTGAGTCTGAACGAGTTGAACCTACAATTACTGAATTAGCCGAAGCAATTCGTTTACTCTATCGTTTTCTGCTTGCTATTAATATTCCGGTTCCTCAGACAGATATCACTCATTCCTCCGCAGCCGCTTTTTGTGGTCTACCCTGTGTTATTGCCAAGATACAACGAGGTACACCTTACCTACTGACCGAACATGGTATCAATATTCGCGAACAATATCTCAATCTTAACCGCAGTATTTCTTCAGTGTTTGTGCGTCGGTTTCTCTATCGGGTTATGGCAGCAGTCGTTAAACTAAACTATCATTTTGCCGACCAAATTTCACCCGTTTGTGAATATAATGCTCGTTGGGAAAAATGGTGGGGAGTACCACCTGAAAAAATAAAAGTGATTTATAATGGAGCAGATCCAGAAAAATTTCATCCAACACCTCCAGTCCAAAAAGAGCGTCCCCAAGTGATGAATATGGGTTTGATTTTCCCCCTAAAAGGTCAGTTAGATTTAATTGAAGCTGCTGCTATTGTGAGTGAAAAAATTCCTGATGTCGAGTTTCGCTTTTATGGTAAAGCCTCAGACGAGGAATATTTTGCTGAATGTTTGGAAAAGGTCGAGAAATATGGTATTGAAAAAAATATCAATTTTGCGGGTTTTACCAGTGAACCTTGGCGTGCTTATAGTGAAGCTGATGTGGTTGCCATGGCCAGTATTTCTGAAGGTTTTCCCTATGCTGTGATTGAAGCAATGTTATCTGGTGCTACGATTGTTTCTACAGATGTCGGGGGAGTTAGTGAAGCTTTGGGAGATACGGGGTTAATGGTAAAAGCCAGTCGCCCTCAAGAATTAGCAGCAGCAATTCTTAAGTTATTAGAATTACCGGAAGCTGAACGTCGCACCTTTGGTCAACGGGCTTGCGATCGCGCCCTAAAATTATTTAGTCAACAGCGTTTTTTAGATTTACATTTAGAGAGTTATTATCAGCTAATCAATCAGCCTTTTCTAGAAGTTGGAGATCAATAACCGGAAATAGAGGTGAGTAAAAGCTGCTCAGAAAAAATGATGATCAAATCAATCTAGAAACATTTTCTCAAATTAAAACTTCAATACTTTAAATCATAAAATAATGAGTGATTCAGATGAAAAGCTACAAGAATTAATCAAAGCTGTCCAAGAAATTAGTCCTCAGTTAGCAAACTCTTGGCAAGCTACTGCTATTATTGAATCCCTCGGTTATACAGATAGAATTATCAAAGCAGAATTTGGTTTTGACAATGCTCGCGATATGGGTCAGTATATTTATGAATCTTTGAGCAAGTCACCCGTTCCCCCAAAACCGCCAAAAAAAGTTAAGTTTTGGAAAAATATATTTGATGAAATTAGGACTTTTATTGACGAATTTTCTCAAAGCTTTGTTTATGCTATTCCTTTGATTCTGATGTTAATTATGGAGTATCTAGACATCGGAGAAAAAAAAGATCTATTACCTCCACAATTAGCTTCACTTTTTACAATAGTCACGGTGGCTAGTCTCACCACAACGGGTGGATTTGTACAAATGATTAGTCGCCGAGGTCGATTTTATATTGCATTAGGTGAAATCCGTCAAGCTCAAAGAGTTTCTGCTTCTCTATTGTACTTAGGAAGTATTACAACTATTTTTCTAGGTTTTTTAGGATTGTGGTTTAACTTTTATCGAAGTTTATTTGCAGATCAGTACATCGTTATTGCTATATTTTACTATGTGATTCTCAGTATTTTATGGATGCTTTTAGCTGTTCTTTCAATTCAATTACGCTGGAACGGGCCATTAGTTTTAATTGGATTAAGTGTATTTTTTGTATTTTTAAGATTGCAGCTAGGGTTAGGTACATTAGTTGCACAAATATGGGCAATGTTTGTCAGCTTATTAGTTGTGATCGCATTAGTTTTATTTTGGTTTATTAAATACAGAAATGCTGATTCAGATTCTCCCGTTAAATTACCTCGTCTCAGTGCAGTTGTGTATCTAATGTCTCCTTATTTTGGTTATGGATTAGCCTATTTTAGTTTTATTTTTGCGGATCGGATTGTTGCAGGTTTAGCCATTAATCCGGCTTCTGGGCTACTCTTTGCTATAGATTCTAATTATCAAAAAGGAATGGATCTAGCCTTGCTTAATTTCTTACTTTTAGTACCATTAGTCGAATATTTAGGATATATATTTATTCGTTACTGGTATAGCAAAGCTAAAATTTTAACTGTTGATAATCTAGTCAAATTTTCCTCCAATTTATATTATCGTTACGGGTTAGCATTGATCAGCACTGTAATATTTTTTGGGTTGTCAGTTTTCCTAACTGTGGGTATCCTTAAGCCTGATGATTGGGAAAGACAAGAAACAATTCTAGCTCTGTTAGGTTGTTTGGGGTATTTGTTCTTTGTTATTGGTTTATTTAATGGGTTAATTTTATTTAGTTTAAATCAAGGAGTTGCTGTTTGTAGAATCTTAATTATTGCTTTGATTGTTAATCTCACAGTCGGCTACATTTTTGCGAATACGCTTTCCGTTTTTTGGGCTTCTTTGGGTTTGATTTTTGGTGGATTTTGCTTTATGATTTTATCGGCTCGAAAGGTTGTTCACTCGATTAAAAAACCCGATTATGCCTATTATATCGGTGGCTATTAATCATTGATTGGGAGAAAAATTGGATACAACTTCACAGAGAATTAGAATTAGAATTAAATAGCCCTGTCCGATAAACAGGTAAAATAACAGTAATCGTTGTTCCTTGATTGAGTTGACTCTCAACCTGAATTTGACCCTGGTGATTGTCAACAATAGCTTGGGCGATCGCGAGTCCGAGTCCAGTTCCTTGATAACGACGATGACTCCGAGACGGATCAACCCGATAAAACCGATCAAAAATTTGAGGTAAGGCTTCTGGGGGAATTCCCCTTCCGGTATCTTGAACCCAAACTTGAAGTCGTTCAAATTGAAAATGGGGTTTGTCTCCAGATTCGCTTCCTTTACTCAACCAAAGACGTTTTCCCGCTCGAACCCATTGCAGTTGAACAGTGACTTTACCGCCTTCAGAACTATGCTGTACTGCATTATCGACCAAATTCGTAAATAAACGCACCAATTGATCCCAATCCCCTGTTAAGGTAAAATAATCTTCTAAACTGATCTCAGGAGTCGCCGTTTCCTCGCTAGAAGTTTCGATTTCTGGAACTTGAGGATCAATAATCTCGAGATGGAGATGAATTCCTTTTGCAGTCGCGATCGCGGTTTGTTCTTCGACCACTTCCATTAACACCGCATCGAGAGGAAGCGACACAAATTGAGATTGAACAATTCCGCTATCAGTACGGGCAAGAAACAGCAAATCATCGACTAAACGCCCTAAACGACGGGTTAAACGTTCGATCAATTGGAGGTGTTGACGTTCACTCGGATTGAGATCCGGTTCAGCTAAAGCGACTTGAACGTTCGTTTGAATCGTCGCCACAGGACTCCGCAATTCGTGAGACGCATCTGCGGTAAACTGTTTTAAACGTTGATAGGATTCACGCACCGGAGCGATCGCTAAACCGGAGAGAAACCAACCAATAGCCCCCACTGAAATCACCGCTACACTCGCCCCCAAAGTCAGATCAATCATCAATTGACGAGTGGGTTTAGTGACTTCAAACCAGGGATGACTGATGCGGAGATAACCTAAAACCTGACGACCAACTTGAATGCGATCGCTAATTTGTCGGAGTAGAATAGATTGGGTTTGACCCAGTTTAGGAATGCGAACCGTTTCCCCGTTGCGGTTAAGATGAAAAGGAAAATTCAAAGGTTCAGAGAAAGTAGACCACAATAATTCCCCGGTTGGACTAAACCATTCGATCTCAATGCGATCGTCATCTGTGGCGTTAGTGTTGTGACGAAAACTGGCTTCTATATTGACCAAAAACTGACGGTTTGCTGAAGTCGTTTCCTCTCCGGGAAAAACAGACTCAATCACCAGAGTTCGTTCGACAACTTCTAGGACATGATTAAGCGTATCATCAATTCGTTCGATCAGCGTATTCCGAAAATAGAGAAAAAAGCCACAAACGAATAATATTAACAAAACAGCAGTGACACTGGTGTACCAAATTGCCAAACGGCGACGAGTTGCTTGAAACATTTATTTTAGATGAATCTTTGGCGATCAACCGGAATTCTTGAATAAGAGTTGAGGAGGAAATTATCGTCAGTTAACGGTGGAGGGAGATATTGAACTTATCTTTCCGGATTTTGCAGAAAAAGTCATGATCAGACATAATGTTAGTGTTCAAAAAGGATCTTATCCTAAAACTCTCACGTCCAATGACTCTTAACCCTGGCGATCTAGCTCCTGAGTTTATGTTACCGGATACTGAAGGAAATTCGGTGAGTTTGAGTGATTTTCGAGGACAACCTGTGGTGTTGTATTTTTATCCTCGCGATAATACTCCTGGCTGTACAAAAGAAGCCTGTGGTTTTCGGGATCTGTATGCAGAATACCGTTCTCGGGCATATTGCGGTGTTGGGCGTGAGTACAGATGATGCTAAATCTCATGCAAAATTTGTCACCAAACATCAACTTCCTTTTCCTTTATTGTGTGACGAAGGTGGAAAAGTAGCTAGTCTTTATGGTAGTTATGGGTTAAAAAAGTTTATGGGTCGAGAGTTTATGGGAGTTTACCGTCATACATTTGTGATTGATGCAGGTGGTCAGCTTGTGAAGATTTATCGCCAAGTCAAACCTGCTGATCATGCGCCTGAAGTTCTTAAACTGTTTACCCCCCAATAGAGGTCTAAAACATTGGTAGAATCTGTTAAACGGTTATGGCAGTTCGGACAGGCGGTGTTGGGAATTATCTTCCGCCATCCAGTCACGGGCGTGAGTGTTGTCCCGATTTTACCGGATGGTCAAATTATCTTCGTTCGACGTCGTGATAGCGGTAAATGGGCTTTACCAGGAGGCATGGTAGACTGGGGCGAAGATATCCCAACGGCGATACGACGAGAACTCCTTGAAGAAACTGGACTAGAATTAGTTGAAATGGGTCGTTTAGTTGGAGTTTACTCAGCCCCAGATCGCGATCCGAGAGTTCATTCTATTTGTATTTTAGTCGAAGCACAAGTTCAAGGCTCGTTTAATATTCAGGATGAAATTGAAATTAGCGAAGTCAAAGCTTTTAGTCGGGAGTCAATTCCCAAAGATAACCTCAGCCATGACTATGCTCGTCAAATTCAAGACTACTTAGAAGGTCGCACAACATTGGCTTAAACAGATGGTCTGAGTTTGTATTCAGTTTAGTGTAGATCTAAATTGACATCAATTTGAAAGTTGGCTAAAAATAAACCAACGAGTCATACAAACTTGGCAGAAATAAGAGTTAGGAGAGACACAAGAGTAAATATAATCATCTCCGGGGTACTTTGTCCCTCTAGCCTCTCTGACTTTTTCTGTTATAAACACTCTCATACCCGCTTAAACCTGTTGTTTATTCAGCTCATAAAATAAAATTGTAACGATGTTTGAACAGATTCATCACTCGCGCATCAAACTATCTCAGGGTCAAATTTTCTGGCGTGAAGCTGGTTACTCCGACCTGAACCTCGTATTTTTACATGGAGCGTGGCAGGATGGCAGTCAATGGTTGCCTGTTTTTGAGCATTTATGTGGCGAATATCGTTGTTTTGCGCCGGATTTATTGGGATGTGGAGAATCAGAGTTTCCCAATATTCACTATTCTATCGATTTAATGGTAGAAAGTCTAGCAGAATATCTCAACTTACTGAAGTTAGAAGATGTTTGTTTAGTGGGTCATTCTTTAGGGGGATGGATAGCCGCAAGTTTTGCGTTGAAATACCCCGAACGAGTCCGACGTCTTATATTAATTTCTCCGGAAGGTGTGAAGGCAAGCGATCAAGAAGGACGTTGGCGTTGGCGTCGTTGGTTAGCTCATCCGCCTGCACCTTTACATTTTATCTTAAAACTGATTTATCCGTTTGCTGTCATAATTGGACAGGGGAAAAAAGTCAAACAAACGCTACAACAAAGACAACAAATGCTGAATTATGTCAGTGCTTCCCGACTCCTGTTTAAACGGCGATGGGCGGAGTATCGTTCAGAATTATTGGATGAACGTCTATCTAACCTCAGAGCGCCTGTACTGATTTTACAAGCAACTCACGACCAAGCGATCGCATTATCGATGAGTGAATCCTATTCTGTTCTCGCACCGATGGCTGATTTAAAATTTGTTAAACCCGGTGGTGAGAATTTACCCGCAGAACTTCCCGATGTTATCGCTCAATATATTCGAGAATTTATTGCAGGATATCTAAAAGTTGTTTAATGATATCGAGTTTACTTCTGTCCCATTAACTGATGTCTGTCGCACAAACCACTCGATTTCTTCCTAAAGCTTTTGCTTGGTAAAGAGCGGTATCTGCTATTCTGAGTACCGCTTCTAATGTCTCTCCATGTTCAGGGAAACAAGCCACACCAAAAGATGCCGTAATCGAGCCTAAAGATTGATTCTCATAGTGTAACTGTAAATGCTCAATCATATACCGAATTTGTTCAGATCGGGCTTGAGTATCACTGAGGGAAGCTTCTGGTAAAATCAATGTTAATTCTTCTCCTCCATAACGACAAGCAATATCAGAACTCCTTATACTACCTTGGAGTAACCTCGCCACTGTTTTGAGAACTTCATCTCCAGCATCATGTCCGAATTGGTCATTAAACCGTTTAAAATGGTCAATATCAATCATCACAATTCCCACAGAATAATGATTTCGTCTCGCCCGATGAATTTCTTGTTCTAAAGATTCTTCTAAATACCGACGATTAAAAAGTCCTGTCAGTGCATCTCGCATACTTTGGGCTTTAAACTTTTCTTGAAGTTTGACATTGGCTAAAGCAATTGCTAAATGTTCTACAACAGTACGAGCAAGTTGTCGCTTGGCAGGTGTGAGTTGACCTGGGGTTAATGTAGCAATATAAAGTAATCCTAATGTATTTCCTTGAGCCATCATCGGCACACACAACGACTCTGCGGGTAGAAAATCCCCTTGAGAAATATGTTGACAAAATAAATTTGGAGATTTTGCTTCTATCCAATGAACACATCCCCGTCGCAACGCCCAACATTCATCAAGTCGAAAAAAGGTTGGAATGACAAAATCTTCGCCCCAAGTCGCAACAGCTTCGACATAATGTTCTGACTCTCCCAACATAAATACACCTCCTCCACAGTCAGGAAATAAAGGTTTCAGTAAATCAGCAAGCATCTGATGGGCTTCTTGTAATGAACTAGAGGCTTGTACAAAACTATTCATCTCCCCCAGTAATACCATCTCTTGATTACGTTGTTCTAAAGCATTCATCCCATCCCTTAATTGATCATTAATTTCACGTAACTGTTGCCGGATTTTTTTACTTTCAGTAATATCAATACAAGAGCCAATATACCCTGTAAATTCTTGACTTTGATTGACTTGAGGAATTCCTGTTTCGAGCAACCAGCGACATTCTCCATCTGCACGTCTTAAACGATATTCAAGAGAAAAACATTCTCGCAGTTGAAACTTCTGCTGATAGACTTTTAAAAATTCTTCTCGATCTTCTGGGTGAATATTTTCGATCCAACCATTGCCAACTTCTTGTTCTAAGGTTCGTCCGGTAAAAGATAACCAACTTTGATTAAAAAAGTAACGCTGCGTGTCATTTCCCGAAATCCAAATTAAGACAGGAGCATGATCCGCCATCAACCGAAATTGTTCTTCACTCTCGCGTAATGCTTCTTCTATCTGTTTACGTTTGGTAATATCAGTAATCATCGCAAAAGCACCCACATATTGACCCAATGAATCAAAAATCGGTGCAGTATTAAAAGAGGTCCAGAGAATCTCTCCTGTTTGACGGCGAAACTTAAAATCATGTTGTTCTGAGATGCCTAAACGCTGACGTTCAAGATTAGCGACTGCGATTTCCCAGTTCTCATCATCAACAAATTCAAACATCGATTTTCCTAGCATTTCTTCCACACCACAACCCAACATCGTCGCCATCTGTTGATTAACAAATGTGGTTTTATTGGCGATATCAATCATCCAAACGCCCTCAATTGTGGTTTCGATTAAGCGACGGTAGCGTTCTTCACTTTCTCGTAATGCTTGTTCGATCTGTTTTTGTTCGCTAATATCTCGACTACTGACTCGTCTTCCTAACCACTGTCCATCATGACTATAAACAGATTGACATTGATGAGCAATCCAACGTATTTTTCCGGTTCGGGTTATAATCCGAAAATCGACAAAATAAGGTTGATTTTGTTGAAAATGTTCTTGCAAATATTCTAAAATCATCCCTCGATCTTCAGGATGAACAATTGCGATTAACAGTTCTGGGTTGCGGATAAATTCTTCAGGTTGATATCCAGTAATTCGTTTGCAAGACGGAGAAACATATAGGAAGTTTTTGTCGGGATCAATCCAGGATTCCCAATTATAGGTGAAATTAGCGACAGTGCGAAAACGTTCTTCACTTTGACGAATTTGTACTTCTGCTTGCTTCCGTTGGGTGATATCTCGCGCCACAGCATAAATGCGATCTTGTTCTAAAACAGGTGTTGCTGTCCACAATAACCAGCGATAAGTTCCGTCTTGACAGCGATAACGATTTTCAAATTCTAAGGTGTTCACTCCCTGTTTTAAGCGTTCGAGTTCTGCAATTGTGCGTGCGCGATCTTCTGGGTGAACAAACTCAATAAAAGCTTGGGTAATAAATTCTTCTTCTGAATAACCGAGTGTTCGTTCCCAAGCTGGATTAACTCGCACAAAATAGCCGTTAAAATTGGCAATACACAGTAAATCACAGGAAATATTAAAAAAGCAGTCTCGCTCTTGTTGAGCTTGAATTCGTTCGGTAATATCAGTTTTGATACTCACATAATGAGTCAGTCGTTCTTCTGGATCTCGCACGGGAGAAGTGGTTACTTCTGTCCAAAATAATGTTCCGTCTTCTCGGTAATTGCGGACAATTACAGAACAACTTCGTTTTTCTCGCCAAGCAGTCTCTATTTCTTGCAAACCAGCTTGATGAATGTCATCACGATACAAAAAACGATGATTTTTTCCAATCACTTCTGCGGCGCGATAGCCGGTCATTTTTTCAAAGCCAGAATTCACATAAATAATCGGATTTTTCTGTTGTGTCGGATCGCTAATTACGATTCCACTATGGCTCGATGCAATGGCTCGTTCTAAAAGTCTGAGTCTGATTTCTTTCTGCTGTCGCTCCCAAATTTCTCGTTGTAAATGTAGATTGGTTTGTTCTAAGGCTAAGGTTCGCTCTCGGACTTTGATTTCTAAATTTTCTTTTGCCATTTTTAAAGCAAGTTCGGCTTTTTGTCGTTCTGCTAATTCGTTTTGGAGTTGTGTAACTAAGGAAGCTTGTTGAATCGCGATCGCGACTTGTATGGCGAGTTGTTGTAAAAATTCAATCTCCCAATTAGACCAATATCTGGGCTTTGAACAGTTTTGAGCAATTAATAATCCCCATAATTTATTCTCCGATGGAGGAAGCGGAGATTGGGTTTTTGTGTCGGTGAGTAAAATCGGGACGACTAAATTTGCTCGCACTTCTAGTTTAGCTAGGAACTCAGCATAACATGAGATTAAATTTGCGGTTTCTAGATCTTCAAAAACATGAATTTCATTGGCTTGATAAAATTTGTCTTTTGTATTGATAAAGCAAGGATCTTGTACTTCTTTTCCTTTGAGTGACCATCTGCGTATTGCGACAGACTCCACCACCACCTCTCCCTCCCCATTCGGTTGAAAGCGGTAGAGAATGACTCGTTCATTTTGTAAAAATTGTCGCACTTCATCCACGGTTGTTTGCAAGATTTCACCGAGATTGAGAGATTTACGAATCCGTAAAGATACGGAAGATAATAAACTATCTCGTTGAGATTGTAACTGAAGTTTTGCCATATATTCTTGCAGTTGTCGTTCAAGATTTAAGCCTAAACAGTCGAGTAATTTTTCTTTTTCATTACCTAGCTTATGCACCTCCTCTTGGAGAATTGAGATAGTTTTTTGGAGTTCTTCTGTTTTATGTTCTGAGTTCATCGTATCCTCTGTTTTTCAATGACTTTTCTGTGTATTCTCTTATTCAAAGATATAAACAAAATGATAAAAAACCTTGATATTTTTAATAATTCTTTATGTTCTATAATACAAACATATTTTGAGTATGTAAATACAGGATTAAAAATTATAACCATAATAATGAAATCTTAACGGTAAAAAAAGCTCAAAAAAGTCAGGATGTTGAAGGGTGAACGCTGAAGAATGCCGATGTTAAGTTTAGTGAACGCTTAGAGATGATTGATCAATTATCCCGACGGTGACTTGGGATCCGCTAGTATCATAAAATTTAGACTTGTTGTAAAATTAGACTGAATGGTAATCGCAATTGATTTTGGTACCAGTAATACCGTTGTATCCCGTTGGAATCGGGTCACACAACAGCCTGAAACCCTGAAACTTCCCGGATTGAGCTGGATATCGACTCAAAACCCCCCTCTGATTCCGAGTTTAGTCTATGTCACCGATGCGACTACGGATCAGGTTGTTTTAGGTCAGCAAGTGCGAGATCAGGGTTATGATATCAGCAGCGATCAGCGCTTTTTTCGCAATTTTAAACGCGGAATTGGCAGCGATATTCAGGGATTTCTCCCTCAACTTGATGGTCAAGTGGTCACCTTTGAACGGGTGGGTGAGTGGTTTCTCACTCAAGTGTTAGACGCGGTTCGAGAGATTCCTTTACCTGTAGACTCTCTGGTGTTTACAGTTCCGGTTGACAGTTTTGAAGCCTACCGTCATTGGTTGGGTCAAGTGTGTCAGTCTCTCGATGTCGAACAGGTGAGAATGTTAGATGAACCCACAGCCGCCGCTTTGGGATACGGACTCGCAGAACAAGATCTGTTATTAGTGATTGACTTTGGGGGGGGAACGCTTGATTTATCTTTGGTTCGACTCAACAAGACGGTACAAAAACAACCGCTAGGATTTATTCTCAAATGGGGTCAAAAATCCTTTGCTGAATCTTCTGGACAAAAGACAAAAACAGCGCGAGTTTTAGCAAAATCAGGTCAAAATTTGGGCGGTTCAGATATTGATAATTGGTTAATGGATTATTTTTCCCAAACTCAGGAATTGGTTAAAACTCCGCTCACTGCTCGTTTAGTTGAAAGATTAAAAATTCAGCTTTCTTTACAAACCCAAGCGAGTGAAGTGTATTTTAATGATGAAACTTTAGAGAGTTATGAACTGGAAATGACTCGCAATCAATTTGAGGATATTTTAACACAACATCAGTTTTTTGAAAATCTAGATCGATCCCTGAACCAAGTGTTACAGCAAGCTCGACGTCAAGGTGTGGAAAAGAATAATATTAGCGGTGTTTTATTGGTGGGGGGAACTACAAAAATTCCGGCTGTCCAAAGTTGGATAAAACAGTATTTTGAACCTGAAAAAATTCGTTGTGATCAGCCTTTTGAAGCGATTTCTCATGGGGCTTTACAATTAAGTTTGGGGACTCAAATTGAAGATTTTCTGTATCATAGTTATGGAATTCGCTATTGGAATCGTCGGGATAATTGTCACAATTGGCATCCGATTATTAAGTCAGGTCAACCTTATCCGATGAGTGAACCTGTAGAATTGGTTTTGGGCGCTTCTTTAGAAAATCAACCGAGTATTGAGTTAGTGATCGGAGAATTGGGAGTGGAAACGGGAGGAACGGAAGTCTTTTTTGATGGCGATCGCTTAGTCACACGCACTTTAGCCGCCGGACAAACAACCATACAACCGTTAAATGATACAGAAGAAGGACGCAGTATTGCACGATTAAATCCGCCCGGATATCCGGGAAGTGATCGCATTAAAGTATTATTTCAAGTGGATGAACAGCGGTTTTTAAGACTAACTGTTGAGGACTTACTTACCTCGGAAATTTTAGTCAATAATCAAGCAGTTGTGCAGCTTAGTTAGAGGTCACTTGTTTGGAAATATTCAGTTTTAAATAGGATTTACAGGTAGGCTTAACTGGTTTGTACAAGTCGAGAAATTTTCGAGAAAAATGGTTTGGGAACCTAAAAAGAGTGTCTTAATCTTCTAAGGTTCCCAGCAAGCGTAAAATCATCTCAACATCGTTCAATTCTCCGACAATCCGGCGGATTGGTTCCGGCCAGACTTTGATCAAGGTAGGAGTTGCTGAGATTTGATCGGCTTCAGCTTGTTCGGGATGTTTCAACACATCAATAACTTTTAGAGTATAAGGGTGATTAACAGATCGTTCTAAAAGTTGATGAAGTGTCGCCAGGGTTCGTTCAGTCGCTAAACTATGACCTGAAACAAATAAACGGAGAACATATCCGGCTGTTTGCGGTGAATTAATCTCTGGAGACTGATTAAACCGTAAACTTTGCGATCGCAATGTAGAAGTTACTTTTCGTCGGTTCCCATCAAGTTGAGTATCCATTTTTTGAAATTGTACAACCAAGTCGTGATTTTCCCAAAGTTGGGGAAACTGTTGATAATAAGTCGAAATAACAAGAGGGTTACACAATTCTTCAGGTTCTCGGGTCGGTTGCCAAACTAAATTATCAAGACCAAAAACAGCATTGAGCAAAGTTTGATAACGTAGCACCGGAGGATAGGCTTCAGCAGACTGTTTAACCGTTTGAGTATTGGGATCAAGCCACTGGTCAAGAGTCGCCGTATAGCAGGGAACTAAAAAATGGGGCGTTTCTGACAGTCCCAAAATTTCCTGTAAGGCTCCGCACAAATGTAGATGCCATCGACGCCGTTTACTGGGGTCGATACAGTAAATTAAATCTCCCCCTGGAGTAAAAAGTGCAATTCCTTTAAATAGCGGGGAGTTTGTAGATTCAGTCGGTTTAGCAAAGTTCAAGGCTACCGATTAAAGAACCAAAGAAATTGGATAACTTCACAAATCAATTATATAGAAGTGTGAACTGTGACCGCTAAGTTAGGCTCAATAAAATACCTCACAATTCACACTTTACCTTAAAGTTGAGATCAAAGGCTTAAAACTTCAGACTTTTCTTAGACTTGATCCCAACGATGACTAAACGCGGCCCCGTAGCATTTGACCCATCTCATTAGGGTAGGGTGACATATCTAGACAGGTTTCTTCTGTAATTCGACCTTCTTGATAGAGAGTGTAAAGAGATTTATTCATCGTGGTCATACCTTCATAGGTATCTTTAAGCATGATTTGGTTAATTTCTTCGTACTGATCTTTAACAATGTATTCTTTGATGACATCAGTATTGATTAAGATGTCATGAAAAGCCGCCCGTTTACCATCAGTGGTTTTACAAAGTAACTGAGCAATAATAGCCACCAACGATTCGGAAATTGAGACTTTAATCGATTTCTGTTCTTCCGCCGAGAACATATCTAAAATCCGAGTTAGAGTTTTAATTGCGCTGTTGGTGTGTAAAGTTCCGGCGACTAAGTGACCTGTTGTTGAAGCTTTGAGCGCAATTTGCATGGTTTCTTTATCCCGAATTTCACCGACTAGCATCATATCGGGATCTTGACGCAAAGCTCCTTTGAGGGCGTTAAAAAACTTCAGGGTATGACGTCCGACTTCCCGGTGTTTAATCAACGCTGTTTTGCTTTCGTGAACAAATTCTACCGGATCTTCAATGGTAATAATATGATAAGGGAAAGTTTTATTCATGTAGTCAATCATCGCCGCCAGGGTCGTAGACTTCCCTGAACCCGTCGGCCCCGTGATTAACATCAGTCCCTTGTGGTAGTGGCAGATTTTTTTAAAGACTTCTGGTAGATTGAGTTGCTCCATAGTCAAAATTGTAGCTGCAATCAATCGTAATACCATTGAGGGGCCTCTTAAGGTATCAAAAGCACTAATCCGCACCCGCACAAAGCCAAAGTCAAAAGCACCATCAAAGTCTAAATTTTGTTGAAAATATCCAATTTCATCATCGCTCATACATTCCCGTAACCAACTCATAAAAGTATTTAAGTCCGTCACCGGATAGCCAGGGGAGACAATATCACCCCGTTTACGGAAGCGAGGTTCTTCATTCACCCCTAAGTGAAGGTCAGAAATGCCTTCTTCATTGGCTCGTATAACAATTTCTCTGAGGGTTGGATGTCCTTCTGTTGGGCCAGGGCCTCGCCGAGAGCCAGCCGCTCCCGAAGCAACCGGTTGAGCCAATTGAGGGGCTTCAGCAGCAGGATTCTGGGCTTGAGGGGGGGCTTGAGGAGTGGCAACTTCACTCGAAACACCGGGAGAACGACCCACTTTTGGAGGTGCAGGTGGACGAGGGACTTTCGGTGGCGGTGGAACAGGAGGACGAGATGCTTGTGTCATAATTGCACTACCTTAATAATTGATGAGAGGACTGGGGTAGAGATTTAAGTTCAGTCTAGCCTTGAATTCTTGAAGATCGCAAAGAGACTCAAGAATTGACAAACGGTTCGTGCTGTCTCCCTCGTCAAAGGGCGGAATCATCGGTAACTTGTATTTTTTTTAAGATGTAAAAGCTCAGGGTGTAGCCATACTATTAATGGGTAAAGTTGTGAATTTGTCAAATGCGAAAATTGGAGGATTCAACTGAAAAGACAGTCTCAATCCATCAGTATTCCCCAAATCAAATGACAAAATCAACTTCTTGTCGAAAAAACCTCAAGATTGAGGAAAATCAGGTTAAACCTCTAAACTGTATATTATGAATCTCGACGATCTCGCCTTTAGTTCTGCACTTAAGCAAGCCCAACTGATCCGCAGCAAACAACTCTCACCGACAGAATTAGTTGAACTTTATCTCAATCGGATTGAGTTGTTTAATCAGCAGCTCGGCTGCTACTTTACAGTCATGGCAGAGACGGCGATCGCAGAGGCGCAAACCCAAACGGAACAACTCGCCACTCTTGATCCTTTAGAACTTCCCCCCTTTTTCGGGGTTCCTATTTCTATCAAAGATCTCAATGCCGTAGCCGGAGTTCGTTGTACTTACGGTTCTCGGGTGTTGATGAACCAAGAAGCGACTTCCGATGATGCCGTTGTCACCCGCATTCGTCAAGCTGGATTTATTATTATTGGCAAAACCGCAACCTCAGAAGTGGGTTCACTGCCCTATACTGAACCCGAAGGCTTTCGGCCGGCTCGTAATCCTTGGAATTTAGACCATACTCCGGGAGGCTCGAGTGGGGGTGCTGCGGCTTCTGTGGCGGCGGGACTTTGTGCGATCGCTCACGGTTCCGATGGAGGAGGATCTTTACGTGGCCCCGCTTTTTGTTGTGGGTTAGTCGGACTCAAACCGTCTCGGGGTCGTATTTCTCATGCCCCCGTCGGTGACTATCAAAGTGGCATTTCCACGAACGGGCCAATTGCTCGGACAGTAGCAGATGCCGCCGCCTTACTGGATGTCATGTCGGGTTATGTGACTGGAGATCCCTACTGGTTGCCCGATCCAGAGATTTCATTTCTACACGCAACTCAACACCCGATCGGATCACTAAAAATTGCCTTTTCAACCAAAATTCCTCCGGTTGGTGAAGCCTCAGAAGCTTGTCAAGATGCGGTTAAAGATACCGTGCAGCTTTTAGAAGACATGGGACATCAAGTAGAACGGGGTTGTCCAGATTTTACCGATTTGATTGAACCGTTTAAAGCCGTTTGGCAAGCGGGTGTAGCGGCATCCGGTATTCCCAAGGACTTACTGACCCCGATGAACCAATGGTTACTCGAACAAACCGGATCAGCCGGAGATTATTTACGGGCGGTGAGTCAAATGCAAGGGGTTGCTCGTCGAATCGTTGCCTTTTTTGATCAGTTTGATATTTTACTTCTTCCGACCTATATGCACTCAGCGATTCGTGTGGGAGAATATGAACATCTATCTCCGGAAGAAACCATCGAAGAGATCATCAAATGGATTGCTCCTTGTCCGCCTTTTAATGCGACAGGACAGCCAGCGATCGCCATTCCGACAGGTTTGAGTGCTGAAGGATTACCGATTGGGGTGCAGTTAATTGGTAAACCTGCTGATGAAATTACTTTGATTGCCATCGCTGCTCAACTCGAAGCCGCTAAACCCTGGAATCATCGTCCGACAGCAATGAGCAGTTAATAGAATTGAGATGTTGAGAAGTTCAAATCTCAGGGTTCAAAGCCTGGGGTTGGGTTTAGACCCACAGGATTTATTTAGGGTGACATTGATAACTGATCACTAAAAAGGCTGTTAAGCTAGATTGTCAGCTTTTCGCTGCACAATAAGATAGACAAGGAGTTTAGTTAATCCTTGTTATTTGTATTAGAACTCAACGACAAACGTGAAATTCCTCGTGTTTCCTCGTTCGGAACCATCAAATCCTCAGCCTCCCCAACAACCAGGTACAGGTTTAGGGACGTTTGGTGGTGTTTATACGCCCTCAATTTTAACGATTCTGGGCGTGATCATGTACTTACGATTTGGGTGGGTTGTCGGACAGGTCGGCTTAGGTGGAACGTTGGTTATTGTTACGCTTTCCACCTCTATTACCTTTTTGACCTCTCTATCCATTTGTGCCATTTCCACGGATCGAGTCGTCCGTACTGGCGGGGCTTACTATATGATTAGTCGCTCCTTGGGGATCGAATCAGGGGGGGCAGTTGGCATTCCGCTTTATTTTGCTCAAGCTATTTCAGTGGCGTTGTACACGATTGGTTTTGCTGAAAGTCTGAAAATTACCTTTCCGCAGTTAGATGTCAGGGTTGTGGCGTTAATTACCACAATTCTAGTGACAATTGTGGCGGTCAAGTCCGCAGAACTCGCCATTAAAGCTCAGTATTTCATTATGGCCGCGATCGTCTTATCGCTGATTTGTTTTATTGGCGGAGCGATTTTACTCCCCGAACCTTTAGCCGTCACAGACATTGAGTTAGAAGTTGCCCGTAGCACGGTTAAAGTTGGGTTTTGGCAGGTTTTTGCGGTCTTCTTTCCGGCGGTAACGGGGATTATGGCGGGGGTGAATATGTCGGGAGATTTACGAGATCCGACAAAATCTATCCCGGTTGGCACCTTGGCGGCTGTGATTACGGGTTACATCATTTATATGCTGATTCCCCTGTTTTTAGTGAAAGGTGCAGGAACAGAGTTGCTATTGGCTGATCCGCTGGTTATGAAACGTATTGCTATCTGGGGGCCTTCGGTTTTATTAGGCGTTTGGGGAGCAACATTATCCAGTGCTTTAGGGAGTATTTTAGGAGCGCCTCGGGTATTGCAAGCCTTAGCCCGAGATGGAATTTTGCCCCCTTGGTTGCGCTTTCTCGGCACCGGAAGCGGAGAACAAGATGAGCCTCGCATCGCAACAGCAGTAACTTTGGGTTTTGTGTTGCTCGCTGTCGCAGTGGGAGATTTAAACCTAATTGCTCCGGTTCTCAGTATGTTCTTTCTCACGACTTATCTAGTCTTAAACTTAGCCGCAGGATTGGAAAGTTTCCTGAGAAGTCCTTCATTTCGTCCGTCTTTCAAAGTTCATTGGATTTTTTCACTCTTGGGTGTAGTCGGCTGCTTAGGCGTGATGTTTTTGATCGATGCTGTGGCGACTGTCATGGCTGCGATTATTGTCTTCAGTATCTACATCTGGTTGGAACGGCGAGAACTCGAAGCGGCTTGGGGTGATGTGCGCCAAGGGATTTGGATGGCGTTGGTGAGAATGGGCATCCTGCAACTGAGTTACACGCCGGATACCAAAAATTGGCGTCCTCATATTTTAACCTTCTCTGGCGCTCCGACTAAACGATGGCATTTAGTAGAACTGGCTTCTACTTTTACTCACAACCGCAGTTTATTTACCCTTTGTACTGTTTTACCCAGTGGTTCTCGTGATCCCGTTCAGTGTGGTGAAATGGAAGCGACACTGCGCGAATATTTGGATAAACGCGGGATTCAAGGCTTGGTACGGGTGATTACGGCGTCTGATCCGTTTGTGGGCGCTCAACAGTTAATTGATTCTTATGGGATTGGCCCACTGATTCCCAATACGGTGCTGTTAGGAGATAGTCAATCTTCTAAACGTCGGGATTCTTATTGTCAGATGATTGCGGAACTCAATAAGCGAGAACGTAGTGTAATTATTTTTCGCTCAACGGAATCTGAGTTTAAACGGCGTAAAAAGATTGATGTCTGGTGGGGAGGTTTGAATGCCAATGGTGGCTTGATGTTAATTTTGTCTTATCTGTTACGAACCAGTATTGATTGGCGGGGAGCCGAGATCCATTTAAAGTTAGTCGTCGGAAATGAAACGGCGGCTCAGGCGGCTCGTTTGAATTTAGCAGAAGTTGTTGAACAGTTACGCATTGGAGCAACACCAAATGTGATTGTTTCTGAGGGAAAACCGTTCCCAGAAATTTTGCATGAATCTTCATCCAATGCAGATTTAGTTTTCTTGGGTATGGCTCAACCGTCTCCCGAGTTGAATTATAGTGAATATTATGAAGGTTTGCAAAAAATGGCTGAAGGTTTACCTCCGACAATTTTTGTTTTAGCTGCTCCGAATTTTGCGTTTGCTGAAATTTTACAAGAAACAACTCCCACCAAACAGTGAACCTGACAATCCGAGCGGGAATTTATACCGTTTCTATTGAGAATCCGACGCTTGAGAGGAGATTTTTTCTCTCCAATTTCGTCGGATTTTATTTAGGGATTTACGGGTTTAGAGGTGAAAATTTTGATTGATTCGACTAGGTGAGTTTGAGTAAACCCATTTGTAGTCGCTCTCGCAATTTCTGGATTTTATGATTTTCTTCGTGGCTAATTGAAGGCTGGATGCGACTTAAGTTGTGCAGTAGTTTTTGATCATTTAGAGTCAGTTGCCCTGTGGCAATGATCTGATCGATGACTTGGCCAATTGTTAGAGGGTTGAAAGCAGACATAGCTTGAGAATTCATAACTCAATATCATCTGAATTAGGGTTTGTTTTTTCTGTAGAGAGGCACAACAAAACTTAAATTTTTTCTATTCTGTATTTTCTGCTACCCTGTCCGATTATACCTGTTATAGAACGTGATAATTTTAAGTTTAGTTTTGCCTTCTACTCAGCTTACTTTTAGATTAAATCTATTGTCTATGTTCTGTCAGTAAGGATTAAGTGATGTATCGGAAAACTGTCTAGAGAGAAAAGTTAGGGAAAAGTGAGGTTTTTGTTAGGTTTTTGTTAGATCTTCTGCACATTATCTAGATATCTCTAATGAGATTCCACAACAAATAGGTAATTCTTACAGTGATCATCTGGGGATTTGATGGCTTCTCTTAGAGAGACATTTAATCTGCTGACTAATCACTCAAAACTATTTATTTTGCTGAAAATCTTCATCTAAGATCGAGGATAAACTAAACTTTTTATTTTGCCATCAGTCCAGGTTTTTTGAATAAAAAAATCAAATTTTTGCGGACGGTGATTTAAACCTTGATATCAATTTTGATGACTTTTAAATCAGATCAGATCGAATTGAATGAGGACTGAAACTTACTGCCAAAATCAAAATCTTTGACAACTGCCTCAAAAACTTTAAATATTTTTAACTTCTATTTAAGCAAGATAAATCACGTCGAGATTCTAGATCTCAACTAGAAAACAATCATCATTAACTCAGTCATTCTCCAGCCCAACCCCGGCAGAGTGTAGCAATTTAAACATATTGAGGTCAGTAAGTTTGATACAAATCAATCAGCTAAAACTTTGAGATCATCTAGATATACCATTTTGTCTGATTGTCTCGATCCGGACAATCTCTTGTCAGGGTGAGTAAAGTAAAATCAGAAAAAGAGAAAACAGATGCGAGAAAGCGTGAGCGCGAATGAAAGTTGAGGAAGCCTTAGCCATTTTAGAGAGAACTTTACCCCCAGGTTCGTTAAATACAGTAAAAACGCTTGTCTTTCGCCATTCCTGGGAAGGTAAAGGCTATGCAGACATTGCCGAAGATGCAGGTTATGATCCAGACTATATCAAAGGGGTGGCAGCAGGGTTGTGGCATTCACTCTCGGAAGTATTTGGCCAAAAAGTGACCAAGAAAAATTTCCGCTCTCTCCTCATTCAACGATATAGCAGTTCTCAAGCCCCGACTCCGACGGCTTCATTCTCACGAACTTCTAATCCCGTCAGTAGCAATAGTTCTTTCTCAGCAGCCCCCCAACTGCTCGAAAACCCTTCATCCCTGCTTGAAAAGCGTTGGGACTGGGGAGAAGCCCCGGATGTGTCGATTTTTTATGGGCGGAAGACTGAATTGGCTCAACTTCAAGAGTACATTCAAGCTGAACCTCAGTCCCTAGAAGTCGGGGAATCAACCCAGCGGACGACTTCCTCCGTGCGACTACTGGCGGTGATGGGAATGGGTGGCATCGGTAAGAGTGCATTAGTTGTGAAACTGGTCGAACAGCTGAAAAATGAGTTTGATGTGGTCATTTGGCGATCGCTGCGGTACGCCCCGGCACCTAAAGTCATTTTAACTCAGCTTCTGTCTTTTATTGCTCCCGATACTTCTGACACGACTACAAATTTATCACCGACTTTAACGGCTTCTACGGGTTCAAATTCTCTCAGTGAAATTGGAGAATTGATCCGCTTATGTCGAACTTATCGCTGTTTAATTGTTTTAGATAATGTAGAAACAATTTTACATGAAGGCACAACCGGACGCTATCGCCCTGGATGTGAAGGCTATGGTGAACTCTTTCGAGCGATGGGAGAAACTGTTCATCAAAGTTGTTTACTACTAACGACACGGGAAAAACCCCCCGAAATTGCGGCATTAGAAGGCACTGGACAGGCGGTGCGTTCGTTTTTATTGGAAGGTTCACCGGATGCGGCGATCACATTGCTAGAATCGGTCTACGGTTCGCCGGAACAAAAACTATGTTTGTGTGAACTTTATGGTTATAGTCCACTCGCTTTAAAGATTGTTTCTACAGCGATTCAAGATTTATTTGAAGGGGAAATTGCTCAATTTTTAGAACATCGTTCTGTTATTTTCAACGGCATTCGCCGACTGCTTGATCCCCAATTTCAACGGTTATCGCCACTGGAAATGACGATTATGTTTTGGTTGGCTATTGATCACGGACAGACAACGGTTAAACGGTTGCATCGAGATTTAATTCCGCCTGTATCTCAAGCTAGTATTTTGCAGGCGTTGGAAGCTTTGACTTGGCGATCGCTGGTCAAAAGAGAAGGACGAAAAAAGCAAGCTGATCCGAACAGTGAAGACCAAAATACAAGCAAAAAAAAGAGAGAAGAAAACTATTACACTATCGAACCAATGGTGATGGAATATCTCACCCATTGTCTGACCGAACAAATTGTGAGTGAGTTGACCAGTGGAGAGATCAAGCAATTTGTGACGCATACTTTGACTAAAACAACCGGAAATCGAGTTGTGCGAGAACATCAACGGGCTTCGATTTTAGAACCCATTGCCAGAGCGTTACAAATGACGTTTAGTTCTTCGAGAGCTTTATTAGAGCAACTTCAAAATATTTTAGATCGACTGCGAGAAATGGAAAAGCAGGGGTCTGGATATGGTGTCGGCAATTGGTTAAACCTCTGTGTTAGATTGCAAATTGACTTGAGTGGTTATGATTTTTCTCACTTAACGGTTTGGCACGCGGACTTAAAACAGGTGAATTTGCATCGGGTGAATTTTGCCTATGCAAATCTTTCCCATTCTGTTTTTACGACGAATATTGGTGAAATTACCGCGATCGCTTTTAGTCATGATAATGCTTATTTAGCCACCGGGAATATTTGGGGAGAAGTACGGTTGTGGTCTTTGCAATCTGAAAATCAACAACAGTTGATGAGTCCATCTCATCGGGCGGAGGTGACAGCAGTGATGTGGAGTAATGATGGACAAACTCTAGCGAGTAGTAGTAAGGATGGCACAATTCGATTATGGGATATACAAACGGGTCATTGTCGTCAGGTGTGGTCAGGACATCATGGCGGTGTGAATGGGATTGTGTGGAGTCATCGGGGACAGATGTTGGCGACTTGTGGCGAAGATGGGATGATTCGTCTCTGGGATGTTCGCCGAGGTCGGGTTTATCGGGAGATGGAAGCAAAAAGTCGGGTGGCTGCGATTACTTTTAGTTCAAATGGTATTCTGGCAAGTGGCAATGAAGACTCGACGATTCAGTTGTGGGATGTCAATACAGGAGAGTGTTTGAGAACCTGTATCGGACATCAAGAACGAGTCAATTGTGTGATGTTTGTTCCCGTTCATTCTCCCTGGGAAGGGTTAGAAGTGGGAACAGCTTTGGGTGGGGAAACTTCTTCTTTCGCCACAGACTGGCTGGCGGTCGATGAAGGTCAGACTTCGGACTTGACGGCTAAACGACCTGATATTGCACCGATTTTGATCAGTGGTAGTGATGATTGTACGCTGAAGCTTTGGGATGTCAGCAATCAAACTTGTTTGCAAACTTGGCGGGGACATACCCATCGGATTGAGTCGATTACCAATAGTCCCGATGAACCGATTTTAGCAACAGGTAGTAATGATGGTACGGTGAAGTTGTGGAACCGACACACGGGAGAGTGTTTGAGAACGTTACACCACACGCCTGACCCCATTCGGGCTTTAGCTTTTAGTACCGATGGTAAGATTTTGGCGATTGGAACTTGTGAAGGGACAATTCAGTTTTGGAATACCCAAATTGCCCAGTATCAGGAGACGTTGAGGGCTTTGGGTGCTTATGAACAGATGAATGTTACAGGGGTCACGGGTTTAACGACGGATCAGATCAGTCGGATTGTGGCTTTGGGGGCTTTGATGTGAAGGCAGAAAGCAGAAACCTGGCTAGACTATTGAAAGTTAGTTGCAATAAATTGAAAGCTCTGTTACTCTAGAGTTGAGGTGAAAAGTTAGGTCAGTGTGAGGTCTTGGAGTCGGTCTGGTTCTGAATAAGTTGGACTGGCTTTAAAGGCTTAATTGCTTAATTAATGACAAAAACTCTTAATAAAGAGGAGCGATACACTAGATTAAACAACCTCTCTGTTGGTGAAGCGAAAAAAAGCTGACTCGAAGTGCAATGATTCACAATGCTGTTGTGATCGCTTATAACTCAGACAAAGTGTTCACTAGAGACGGGAATTAACCCCCCGACTCTTTTTTTTATCCTTTTTTTCTTCGGGGAATGAGAAATAGATGGGGTGATGGAAAGCCTAACTTTATCCCGGTTTGAACACCTGAAACAACCTCCTAGAAAGAGTTGAAGCCCAAAAATACTTTATTTTCGAGAAATTATTGAAAAAGACTTGCAATAAGCTTGCAGATCTGTTAATTTAGAATTGAAGATAATTCTACAACTCAATCAAGACTCAGATCAACAACTCGGGGAAATTTTTCAAGTTAATTGAAAATTATTCTTATTAGTATGGAATTATGACCTTTTTAACAAGGCTTCCCGCTTTGTTTAAGTTTTTCAACAATTGAATATCAAAATAGTCTGTTACTGAACTTATCCATTTATTCTATTGGAGTCAATCTCATGTCTAATTTTGCAAATGTTTTGTGGCTAAATACCAGTCCAAGTTTACGACACTTTGACCAAAAATTAGTCAATCAACTCTCTGAAACAATGGGATTAGCTTATTGGGAATATCGTCAAAGTTTAGATGAACCCAGTTGTCTAGAAACCGCACTAACATTAGTCCATGACTATCTCAAATCCAACGATCAACCCATTCATTTAATTGGTCATAGTACAGGCGGATTATTAGCATTAATGTACGCCAACAGACATCCCTCACGAGTCAAATCATTAACCCTATTATCCGTCGGAGTTCATCCCACCGTTGACTGGAAAGCCCATTATTATGTGCAGTTTCAATTATTACCTTGTAGCCGTCAAGTCCTACTCAAACAAACAGTTGAAACCTTATTTGGATATCAGAAACCAACAACTCAACAGCGTTTGATGTTAATGCTAGATAGAGACTTAAAAGAATCCCTCTCCGTTCATTCCCTACTCAAACGAATGAGTTTATCTCCTATTCCTGCTTCAGTTCCTTTAATGGTTTGTGGAAGCGAAGATGACGTGATTGTTGATAGTCAAGAACTACAAGGTTGGAGAAGTTTACTCAAACCCGGAGATCGAGTGATTCAAGTTCCTCAAGGAGGTCATTTTTTCCATCACTTTTATCCTCAGTTAGTCTACGATAAAATTTTGAACTTTTGGTCAGAAATAGAGTGGTTTTCTAGTCAAGGTGAAGTCAGAACTCCATTATCAACAAGAAGCTAAATTATTCATCATCTCACCATCATTGTTTAATTTTGAGGTCATCATCGAAATGAGTCAAGTGGTTATATTGAGTGTAATTTTCCATCCTGTTCGCTTGCTTTTTTCAATCATAGCTTTGGGATTAACTGCGATATTTTTTTGGAGTCTAAAACGTGCTTTTCGAGAAGGTATTATTCATCTCAAACGCTTACATAGTATTCCTTGTAGTCGCTGTACATACTTTACTGGAGATTATCGCCTCAAATGTACAGTTCATCCCAAAATCGCCCTAACAGAAGAAGCATTAGAATGTGGAGATTATGAATCTTGTGGAGACAAAACATTACGCTTACAAGCCGTTTATTCCTCCTCTTGTGATGCTGTTAATATTGTGCGTGATTTTCAGCGTCCTTGCAGATAAGTACCTTCTCAAAGTCACTCGATATATTCTGGCGACTAACTAGGACTTTCTAACATTACCTAATTTCCTAAAACTCATTCTCAATCCTTAACACTTCCTTGTCTAAGATGATCATTTCAAGGAAGTTTTTGCTGTTTATAAAGCGGGTTTAAACTTAACTAAAAGTTGATTTTAAAAAAAGTTTGATTAACCCTCTTATTTCATTCTAAGTTTAATTTTTTCATGGCTATCGACTTCGGTAAATGGGGGGATGAATGCGGATAAACGATCAGGCTTAGAAGGAGTATTTTTTTGTTCCCCTGTCTGGAATTTCTTTTCATTTCTACATACAAACTATAAAAAAAGGTTAAAATTTTCAATATGACAAGACAAAATATAGAAAATAGAGTAAATTAAACCTTTCACATCTAACTATTAAAAATCAGATTAAAGAAAATGAGTATTAATAGCCAAACGACAAGTTTAGTTTTTGTTGACTCTCAGGTTGACAACTATCAAAGCTTAATAGAACAAACCGCACCCAACACAGAAGTTATAATTCTGGACTCCTCCCAAAATGGTATCGAACAAATTACCCAAACATTAGCCGGACGAACTGATATTAAAAGCGTTCAAATTGTTTCTCACGGCAGCGATGGACAGTTAAATTTGGGCGCAACAGCGTTAAGTTCCGAAAATATTAATAGCTACACTTCACAGTTGAGTCAGTGGGGAAGTGCGTTAACAGAAAATGGCGATATATTACTTTTAGGCTGTAACGTTGCTGCGTCCGATATAGGGAAAAATTTTATACAACAGTTGAGTCAGATAACAGGGTTAGACGTCGCTTCCTCAGAGGATTTAACCGGAAATGCAAATCTTGGCGGAGACTGGGTATTAGAATATGCAACCGGGTTAATTAATGCGCCTCTCGCCCTACAAATTGAAGCGATGGAGGCTTATAATAATGTATTAGCAGACTTTACAGTTAGCACAGCCGCAGACCTAACGAATGCCCTAAATCAAGCCCGGAATAACTTTCAAGCTGATGAAATTACTATAACAGGTAATATTAACGGATTTACTAACTCCTTTGCGATTGATATTCAAGATGGTGAATCCCTTTCTATTATCGGCAATGGTAACACAATTGATGCAGGAAATAACACACAAATTTTTCGCATTGTTAACGGAACAATTGTTCTATCTGACCTCACTATTGAGAATGGTCGCGCTAGAGGAGGCGATGGTTTAACAGGCGGTGGCGGAGGTTTGGGCGCTGGTGGTGCGTTGTATATCGACGGCGGAAACGTCACAGTTGAGAATGTTGAGTTTAGCAATAACCAAGCCATAGGGGGAAGTTCACCTAATGGTGCGGGACGGGGAGGGGATGACGAGAAAAGTGGTGAAGCAGGGGGAAATGGAGGCGGCTTAAATGGTCGTCAAGATGAGACTGGTGATTTTGCTGTTGGAACTGGGGGTACTGGAGGAGGAACAGAAAATAACGGTAGCCCAGGAGGTGAGGGTCAATTTGGCGCTGGCGGCGGTGGCGGTGGCGGTGGCGGTGGCGGAACTACAGCCCCAGATGAAGCAGGTAATGGCGGTAATGGAGGTAACGGCGGCTTCGGAGGCGGTGGCGGTGGCGGTGGTGGCGGTGGTGAAGATATAGACATTATTGGTGGTGACGAAAATGGTAGCGGTGGTGCTGGCGGAACAGAAGGAGAATTTGGCGGAAATGGTGATGCCGGTGTTGGGGGCGGTGGTAGCAGAAACGGGGGTCGAGGAGGCGGCGGCGCTGGTTTAGGCGGGGCAATTTTTGTTAACTCCGGTGCTTCTTTAAACCTAATTAACACAAACTTTGAAAATAATCGTGCAGAGGAAGGAACGGGGGCGAATAATGGTGAAGGTCGAGGTGGGGGAATTTTTGTTAGAAATGGTGCAACTGTTAGCGCTGTCGGTACAACTTACAATGGAAATTTTGCCTCAACAGCCGATAATAATGTATTCGGAAATATTGGTAATCTTACCCTTCCTACACTGCAAGTTTTTAACTTAACCAACCCTGTTGAACCGGATACAGATGGAGCTTTTCGCCTGACGCTCAATCAAACTTTTGCTAATGATGTAGAAGTTAATTCTAACATAGCTGGAACCGCAACAGAGGGAACAGATTATACTATTGCTGAAAGTGTTACAATTCCTGCGGGTGAAACTCAAGTAGAAATTCCGGTTACAATTTTAGATGATACTCGTTTTGACCCCAATGAAACAATTGTTTTAACTCTCGAACCCGGAAATCCTAATTTTTATACCATTGGGTTTTCTAATACTGCAACACTCACCATTGATGATAACGAACCGGAAGTGAGTGTCACGGCTGGAAACAATCCAACAGAAGAAAATGAAGTTGCGGAAGCGTTTAATATTGCGTTAACTGAACCCGCTCCTGCTGGCGGACTTGCGGTTGAATATACGCTCGCAGGAACCGCTTCTTTAGATGATTATACCGCCACGTTAAACGGTGAAGAAATTCCTTCTGGTTCTTTTATTATTCCCGAAGGAGAAACGACTGCTGAAATTAATATTGAACCCGTTGATGATTCTTTAATTGAAGGGGAAGAAACCCTAGAAATTAGTCTAATTGAACCTGATGATCTAGAAAATTATGCGGTTCAAGATGATGCAGCCACAGCAACATTAGCAATTATTGATAACGAAAAACTCCCTATTGTTAAACTTGGAACAATTGGTAATCCTTCGGAAGATGGGCCGAATTCGGGAAGTTTTAGCATCTTTTTAGCCGACCCAGACACGGGGGAACTGTTAGAAAATCCGCCTTTAGGAAGTGATGGAGAAGCTTTAGAATTAGAGGTGTTTTATGAGGTTAGCGGAACGGCAAATAACGGATCGGATTATTCTTCTATTTTATCATCTTCGATTACTATTCCCGCTGAAAAAACCAGCCAAGCTATCCCGGTAGAAACCTTAGATGATCTGATTGACGAGGGGAATGAAACCGTTATAATTACCCTTTCCGATGAAAAACCAGAGGGTGCAATTTATACGATTGATACCAATCCTGCAACTCTAACGATTACTGATAATGATACTGTTGGAATTAGCATTTCTGAAATTAATGGTGATACAAATGAACGGGGAGGAGAAGCAAGTTTTACCGTTAAACTTGATAGCGAACCCGAACAACCTGTTACTTTCAATTTCACCAGTTCAGATACAACCGAAGGAGAACTTTTAACCCCTTCTATTACTTTTGATTCTAGGAACTGGAATCAATTTCAAACAGTGACAGTAATGGGGGTTGATGATAGCGAAAGAGATGGCGATCGCAATTTTACCATTCAAACTGATATTAGCACTGAGGACGTTCAATATAGCGAGTTAGACGTTGCAGAAATCGCGGTTAAAAATATCGATGATGAAACCGAAAATGTTTTAATTACACAGTCAAATGGAAGTACAGAAGTTAGCGAAGATGGAATAACAGATAGCTTTGAAGTTGTATTAACAGGTTTTCCTATTGATGATGTTGTCGTTAATATTACGCCAGACTCTCAAGTTGATATCGGGAATGGAATTGGACAACCCATCGCCTTGAATTTTACGCCAGAAAATGCAAGTACACCGCAAATTGTAACAGTAGAAGCGGTTGATGATGACGTTGTAGAAGGCGAACATCTCAGCAATATTAGCTATATTGCAAACAGTAATGACCCGCTTTATGCAGGTTTGGGAGGGGAAATTAATGTTGATATTGCAGACAATGATAATCCCACCGTTAGCCTAGAAGCTGTTGGAAATGGTAGCGAACAAAGTATCATTCCCGGTGTATTTCAACTATCTTTAGATCATCCCGCATCCAGTCAAGGATTAACCGTTAATTATACTGTTTCCGGGGTAGCAACTGCGGGAACAGATTATACTATTGTGGGTTTAGATACGGTTGAAAAATCCGGTTCTGTTTATATTGCACCCGGAGAAACCGGAGTTAACATCAACGTTACCCCAATTCAAGATTTATTCACAGAAATAGGCGGAGAAACTGTTACCATTGAGTTAGAAACGGGAACCGGATATAACATCGGAACGGTTGACCCTCAGAGTGTAATTATCACCGATGATGATGTACCGGGTGTGCGAGTTCTAGAAACCGGAAACGGTACCGAAGTTGTCGAACAAAACGCCACACCTGTAGACACAAATAAAACAGATCGTTATCAAATTTCTCTGACGAGTTCACCCGGAGAAAGCGAAACCGTTACCATTACTCCCAACTTTAATAATACTAACTTACAACTGCTTGATTCCGGTCAAAATCCGATTACTGAAATTACCTTTGATCAGACAAACTGGAACCAATCACAAGTTATTACTGTTGTTGGTTTGGATGATAGCCAAGCGGGAACACCCGAACAAATTATTACCCACAGTTCGAGTAGTAGCGATGCAAATTCTCCCTACAATAACGGTCTAGAAATCGATGGAAAACCCCTCCCAGAAGTTACCGTAGAAATTAGCGAACCAACTTTTGATTCCGGGGAAATTGCAGACGGTTTAGAACTTATATTAGAACGCATCGCCGAAAGTTTGCGGGAGATGTTTCAAGATACAAACCTCCCGATTATTGGTTCCCTCAGCGGTTCTGAACCGACGTTTATCGAGACGTTAAAAAATAATATTGTTAACGCCATTAAAAGCACCGCAAACCTCACTCAAAATAAGTTAGAAAACTTACTCAAAGAGAAATTAGAGACAATTTTCCCCGATGTTGAGGTGATTTCATCTTCCCTCCCCGAAGAAATTGCTTTTGATATTGATTTGGGTAATCGTTATGAAACCACAGCAAATTTATCCAAAGATTTTGGTTTACCCGCATTGGGGTTAGAAATTGAAGGAAAAGCCGAAGCCAATTTTGACTATAATTTGGGGTTAAAATTTGGCTATCATCAAGAGTTTGGCTTTTTTGTTGACACCGAAGAAACCCAAATTACAGCCGATGCGTTTGTGGGTTTTGATGATAATTTTAACACCAAAGCAACGCTAGGTTTCCTAGAATTAAATGTAGAAAATGGGGCGGAAGATACAGAAAATGGCGAAACCAAAAACACCCAAGCCCAACTTAATGCCAAGTTTGCATTAGAAGATATTGACCTCGATTCAGAGGGGAATTTAATTGAAGATTCCGGCGATGGAAACCGCCTAACTTTGACGGAATTAAAAGGCTTTAATACACTGCGAAATAACAATCAAGCCAGTCTAGAAAATCTGTTTGAACTCGATATCGAAGCCGATGCACAAGTGGGGTTAAACGCCAAGACAAGCATCTCCGGTAACGCTGCAATTCCCGCTTTTAATTTGGAGTTAGTCGGAGAATTTGATGCGTTAAAAGTAGACGGATTTCAGTTTACTCCTCCCCAAACCCCTGAAATTAGTTTCCAAAATGTTGAGATTGATTTGGGTACTTTTGTCAGTAACTTCTTTAAACCTATTGTCAAACAAGTTGATCAAGTTTTAGACCCCTTCCGACCCCTGGTTGATGTTTTGGTTCAAGATACAAAATTACTCTCAAAAATTGGCTTAGATGGATTTTTCGATAAAAAATTACCCACTCCCGATGGTGGCGATGGCGAAGTTGCAACTATCGAACTTGCTGATGTGATTTTGCGAACTTTGGGTAACGAACTTCCCCCGAGTATTTTTAAGTTTTTAGAGACTTTTGTTAAAGTTAGCAACTTTATCGAACAGATTAATAGTTTACCCGCAGGAGAAAATATTGCTATTCCGTTGGGTGATTTTAGTTTGCCAAAATTGCAGGATTTAAGCAATTTAAGTCTGAGTGAAGTTGAGAATATTGCCCAAAATACAGCCAGCCTCAAAGACAATCTTGACCAAATCTTACAAACGGCAACCGACACCGCTAAACGGGAAGCCGCAGAATTTATCAATGAATTTACCGGGGGTCTAAATTTACCCGAGATTGATGATATTCTCAATATCAAACAAAACTTTAATCTACTTAAAAATGAATTAGATAATATCTTACAAACCACAACCGATAATGCTAAACAGCAAGCGGTTGAATATCTCCAGAATTTAATCGAAGATACTTCTTTACCCAACCTCGAAGATGTTCCCGAAATTCAGGAAAATATCAACGTTATCGAAGCTGAATTAAATAATATCTTACAAACTACCTCTGATAATGCTAAAAAGCTAGCGGTTGAATTAATTCAAAGTTTAACCGGAGATATTAATTTACCCAGTTTACAAGATATTCTCAACCTTCAACAAAACGTTGATGTTCTCAAAGACGAACTCGAAAATCTCTTACAAAACACAACAGATACCGCCGAACAACAAGCAATAGAATTTCTAACGGACTTCGCAGAACGCTTACCGTTATCGGAATTTGCTGATTTTAGCAATATTGATTTAAACGATATTGAACAACAAGTTACCAACTTACAAACTGAACTGGATAAGATTATCCAAAACCCCGGTAATTCTAGTCAGAAATCGGTGACAGAATTTACTAAGACTGTCACCTTTGGGGATGGTAGCGACGAACCGCTTTTTGACTTTCCTATTCTTAAAAATCCCACCAATGCGATCGCGTTATTCTTGGGTCAAGATGTCTCTTTATTTACCTTTGATGTTCCCGAAGTTGCCTTTGATGTTAGTGTGCAGAAAACTTTCCCCGTTTACGGCCCAATTCGCGGTTTATTAGAAGGAAAATTTGGTGTTTCTGCTGATTTTGCGATTGGAATGGATACCTTTGGTTTGCGTCAGTGGGGAGCAAAAGATTTTGCTTTTGATCAAGCTTACCGGGTTTTAGATGGGTTTTATATTAGCGATCGCGAAAACCCAGATGGTACGGGTGATGACGTTGCAGAAGTGAAACTGAATGCAACTATTGCGGCGGGAGCGGGTATAGATATTGTTGCGGCTTCGGGTTATCTAAAAGGCGGAATTGAAGGGTTATTTAACCTTGATTTAGTTGATAGTGGCGAAGCGAATGGAACCGATGATGGTCGCATTCATGCTATCTCTGAAATTGTACCCCGTTTTGATGATTTGTTGAGTTTATTGGGAGAGGTTAACGCTTTTCTGGGTGCGGAAGTTAAAATATTTGGGGGAACCGTTTATGATAAACATTTCGCTACATTTCCCCTCGCCGAGTTCAAAATTGGGAATAGTAGTATTGGCAAAGTTCAGGATGGTTATATTCTGGGAGGAACTGTATTTTTAGATGCCAATTTTAACGGCATTCAAGACTACGCAGACCTCAATAATAACGGCGTTCGTGACTTTGAAGATGTCAATAATAACGGTATTCGAGATACCTTTTCCGCTCCCGATCTCGACACCGGAGAAACCGTTCAACTTCTCGAACCCTTCAGCGAACCGTTTAGCGAACCTAGCACCTTTACCAATGCCGATGGTAGCTACAATCTCAATATTTTCGATGAATTTGACACCAACGGAAACGGCGTTATTGATGCCGATGAAGGTCGAATTATTGTTGTTAACGGGGTTGATACTTCCACGTTCCTAAATCAAATTGTTCCGCTTACAACCACACCCACAGCAACCATTGCTTCCCCTCTAACTTTAATCGCTTCTCAACAGTTAACCCCCGACTTTGAAGCGGCGAAAATAGAAGTTAAAAATGCTTTCAGTCTCCCCGCAGAATTAGACCTTTTTGCAGATATTCCCATCGATGTAGAAATGGTCGTTTTAGCGTTACAAGTTCAACTGCAAAACCTGGTTATTGCAGCCACTCGGAAAATTTCCCAAACGCCGTTTATCGGTTTAGAAATTGATTCAGCAGAAGTCAAAAATCAAGCGGGTTTACTTTATCTCGACAGCAACAATAACGGTCAATTTGACACGGAAGAACCCCAAGTTATCAATACATCGGTTAACGGTGGCGTTCGTTTTCTTGACCTCAATAGTAACGAAGAATTCGACGAAGGCGAACCGTCTTCACCCCTAACAACAGCAGCCATTGCCAAAGAAGTCTTTCAACCCGTTGCTACTCTGATCGAAAACGGAGAAACACCAGACTTAACTGATGAAACGGTTGTTCAAACTTTAGTTGAAAATGCTATTTCTAGTTTAACACAAATAGACCAAAATATAAATCTTGATGCTGATATTTTAACAACACTCGTTGCAGAAATTATCAATCAAAATCAAAGCATTGATAGCATTTTAACGAATACTTCTAGCTTTTTGGATGCGGACACCGCACGTCAACAAATGATTCGCTCTTGGGTATTCTTTGATGCTAACTATAACGGCGTTCAAGATGCTAACGAACCCTTTGTTTATCAACAAGCAGACGGCACCAATGACCTAGAAATTCCCGTCGAACAATTTGATACCAATACCAACGGAAGACTAGACCCCAACGAAGGAGAAATTGTCGAAGTTTCTGCTTTTGAACCCGTAGAATTAGCAACAGGTTTCTCGCAACTTGTTAACAATCCTTTTGAAACTTTAGTTCGTTTACTCGCCGAACCTGTTAACCCCGAAGCCTCACAAACTCTAGTTAAAACCGCTTTAAATCTTCCAAATATTAATCTCTATGAATTTGACGCACTCAAAGAAATCTCCGAAGGAAATACAGACGGTTTAACCGTATTTACAAAACAAGCTCAAATTTATAACACCCTAGTTCAATTGGGTCAGTTTTTCAGCACTTCAGAAGGCAATATTAACGAAGCAACCAATCGCATTTTAGACAAAATCCTCGAACAAATTAATCAACCCAATGGCACCCTAAATGTTAGCGATGCGACTCAAATTCAAACCCTAATTATCAGTATAAACCCGGATATTGAAGCCAATGTAGCCGCAGGTGTCGCTAATATTATCGCCGAGGGAAATATCCGTATTGATGATATTGTTGCTAACGACAATCTAAGTTTAGTTGAAAAAGCAACAGAAATCGCTAAAATTCAGCAAGTCGTTCAAGGAGAAACCGCCAGCGATCTGCAACAAGTGGGAGCCGGAACGTTATCCATTGAACAGGCAATTTCCAACCATACAGGTGAAGCTTTAACGACTCAAATTCAAGCCGCTACTGCTGAAGACCCCACATTCCAACTCGATCTTAATAATACGAATCCCGTCGCCGAAGCTGACGAAAATATCACCACACTTGAAGATACTGCAATTACAATTAATGTACTAGAAAATGATCAAGATAATGATATCAATGACACTCTCACTATCACCGCAGCAAACAGTCTAGAAATAAGTGATGAGGGAGAAATTACAGCAATTCTTCCTGAAGCTACAACTCAAGGTGGAACCGTAGAAATTAGTCAAGATGGTCAAACGATTACCTACACACCTGCTCTTAATTATTTTGGTGAAGATAGTTTCTTGTATCTCATTACTGATAGTAAAGGCAGTGTTGCTAATGCAGAAGTTAAGCTAACTGTTGAGTCTGTTAATGATACTCCTGAACTCCTTGAAGAAATTCCCGATCAATTTAATCTTCAACAAAATCAAGCCTTTAATTTAGATGTTTCTGGTTATTTCAGTGATCCTGATAACGATGTTTTAACTTATTCGGCGATCGCACTTCCCAACGGCTTGAATATTAATCCGACAACGGGTATAATTAGCGGTATTATTAACATTAATTCTGTTACTCCTCTTGCGATCGCAGTTTCAGCGACAGATCCCAGTAACGCCAGTGTTAGCGATCAGTTTGACTTAAGCAGTACACCGACTCCTGAACCTCAACCAACTCCCGAACCTCAACCAACTCCCGAACCTCAACCAACTCCCGAACCTCAACCGAGTCCAACTCCGATACAAACTCCGACTACATCAGAACCCATAGCCGAACCTCGTTCAGATAGCAATAATGATGGGGTATTTGATATTTTCGATCCGAGTAATTTAATTCCAACGATCGCTTTTCCTGACTTACAACCGCCTAACCTCAATATCTCCACCTCCTCGGAACCCACCGATAACGTCGATGCGATCATTGCAAGTACAACCGAGACGGGTATTGTCTTCGGGTTACAAGGAGGAGATTATATTCAAGGAACAGAAAATAATGACGAAATTAATGGTAACGAAGATAACGACTTCATTGACGCCAAAGATGGAAATGATACAATTCTAGGGGGTAAAAATGATGATCAAATTCGCAGTGGATCGGGAAATGATTGGACTTTCGGGAACTTAGGAAATGATATCCTCTCTGGCGATCGCGATCATGACTGGATCAATGGTAACGAAGACGAAGATCTCATCGATGGCGCCGGGGGAGAGGATGAAATTTATGGCGGAAAAAATGACGACCAAGTGCGGGGAGGCGCTCAAGATGATACCATGTTTGGTAATCTCGGGGCAGACTTAATCGAAGGAAACGAGGATAACGATATTCTCTTTGGCAACCAGGATAATGATACAATTTCTGGGAACTCCGAGCAAGATTTCATCTACGGGGGTCAGGGAAATGATTTACTTGACGGAAACTCGGGTGATGATGTTTTGTTTGGAGACAACGGCGACGATACCCTCGATGGCGGAGAAGGCGACGATCAACTCACAGGGGGAAATGGAAACGATCTATTAGTCGGGGCTATTGGCGCTGACACCCTCGTAGGTGGAGACGGAAACGATCGCTTTGTTCTTGTTGTCGGATATGGTGTTGATCTGATTACTGATTTTGTGGACGGTGAGGATGTTATTGTTCTTGATGGCGGCTTAACCTTCGAGCAACTAACCTTAACTTCCATTGAGAATTCTACCGTGATAGAAGTAAATGGAACCCCGCAGGCTATCCTCAACAATATTGAAGCGAGTTTACTGACCCCTGAAGACTTCACCGTTTTCGGGTGATGAGACGTTAGCGTTCGCCAACGGGGAAAAACAGCACTTAGCTCAATTGGGTAATTATTGGGTAAAAGGTTAGTAGCTCAACTTGAGTTAAAACTTGAAACACCTTCAGGCTCAGGTTTTAGATGTTATGGGCGGAGAGAGACTCGAACTCTCACGACTTTCATCGCCACATTTTGAGTGTGGTGCGTCTACCAATTTCGCCACCCGCCCTTTTGGGTAACTTTGTTATTATACACCCTTAAGTTCCCTTTCAACAAGTCTTGATAATCTGGACTGCTAGACCAGCGATCAATTTCTCGCACCCGCAGTACCGGGAGAGGGTGAGTCAGTTGGGAAGATTGAGCTTCTTTGAGCAAACTACCGAGTTCATCTTGACTCATCTGATCATAGGCAGAAGCTTGAGCCAAAAACGCATCCAGATTCAATTGAGAAGCCAAAGTCGGAGAACCACCCGACAACTTCATCAATACCGACATCACCGTTCTCGGGTCTTGGGTTGCCAAAAGAGCGGCGCGATCGCAAGTGAATTCTGCACAACGCAACCATTCTAAAATCTGAGACTGTAAAGTTTGAGTCAGAACCGCACCCCAAGGGGATAACTGTCCTGCGGCTAAAACCAGCAAATTAGCCAACGTTAGGTAAACTCCATGTTCACACTTAAGATGACCCAATTCGTGAGCAATAACCGCTTGAATTTCTTCCGGGGTCAACAGTTCAATTAAAGACGTATGGATAACAATAAAAGGCTTTTCACCCCGCATCGCAAACGTATAAGCATTGGGAACCGGATTTTGGCGAATATAGAGTTGAGGCGGTTCCAAATCCAACGTGTGACAAGCATTCAACAGCAGTTGATGAAGATGGGGAAGTTGCTGTTCGCCAACCAAAACACTAGAAGTAATATTTTCCAAATAAAAAAACCGTTCACCCAAAGAACCGAGAAACTGACGCACAAAGACATCTAGACCTGGAATTTGCTTGAGGGAACTCGTCGCTTGTTGGTCGAGGGGATGACGAAAATGGTCAGCTTTTAAGCCCAGTAAAGGCAGTGTAGAAAGAGTCATAGGAATCAATCGGTGCAATCTCAAGATAATGACGGAACGCGAAAGTCAGTTGAGTTGAAAAACTCGTAACCAATTTCTAGTTTAAGCCGAATTTGATTACTTATCGATCAACTTCCCTAACCCCTCTCCCTAAAATACCCCGTTTTATGATAACTTTTTCCAATCAATTACAGATTAATAGTTTTAAAATTCAAAAACTTGTTAAGAATGATTACATTTTTATCGCTAAATCTTCTCAAGAATTTGACAGCAGAATCGGGGTTCTGGTAGAGTGAACAAAATGAAAGTTACAGGCTTGTTCTATCTTATTGCCAAAATAAACCTGATAAACCCCATAATATCGTCGCTTTTAGGGGAGTTTAAGGGAAAAATGCAAGTTGACGATGCACGAGTTTTACCCTCTATCTCTACAGGTCTGAGGTTGGGGCATTGACAAAAATCACATTTTGTGCAGGGTTTTCGGTGAAAAAATCGGCTTTTTTTGGGGGGGGTTGACAACGCCTGACTGATGGCTTAAACTGGTCTGTAGGGGTTAACTCGTGCATACACTTGATTTTTTGTTCAACATCTGCCCCAAAAAAAGCAAAAATCCCCAAACCATCAGGCAGGGGAATCAAAACAACAGCGAAGAGAATTAGACCTTTTCAGGTTCAACAGAAGGCTCAATCCGCACAATATTCGCACCCAATTTTTTCAACTTCTCCTCAAACTTCTCATAACCGCGATCAAGGTGTTGTAAGCCTTGAATTGTACTCGTTCCTTCTGCGGCTAAAGCAGCTAAGACCAAAGCCGCCGTTGCTCGTAGATCCGAACCAATCACCGGAGCGCCCGATAACATCGGTACCCCCCGTACAATCGCTGTATTTCCCTTAACCCGAATATCTGCCCCCATCCGATTGAGTTCAGGAACATGATGCAAACGGTTTTCAAAAACAGTTTCTGTAATCAAACTATTGCCTTCACACAGCGTCAGTAAAGCCATAAAAGGAGCTTGTAAATCCGTCGGAAAACCAGGATAAGGGAGAGTTTCAATATCAGTTGCCAGGTGCTGTTCTCCAGGAGAGACGCGGATGCCGTTAGGCCCTTCGGGAGTAATTTGAACCCCAATTTTCCGTAGTTTGGAAATCGCCGCCGTAATGTGGTCAGGAATCACAGGAGAAAGAAGAATCGATGAGCGAGTAATCGCCCCAGCAATCAACAAAGTTCCCGCTTCAATCCGATCAGGAATAATCGTGTAATCGACATCATGGAGACGGGGAACACCAGAAATCACTAACGTTTTGGAGCCAGCCCCACTAATACGCGCCCCCATCGCCCGACAGAAGTTGGCTAAATCAACCACCTCGGGTTCTTGAGCCGCATTTTCAATAATGCTTTCCCCATCGGCCAGAGTCGCAGCCATCATCAGGGTTTCAGTCGCCCCAACACTAGGATAATCAAGATAAATTTTCGCGCCCTTCAAGCGACCATTTCCCGGAACTGCCGCATGAACCACCCCATGTTCGATATGAACATCAGCGCCCATTGCACGGAGTCCCTGAACGTGAAGATTAACAGGTCTTGCACCAATGGCACACCCCCCCGGTAACGGCACTTTAGCCACGCCTAAACGCGCCAGTAGAGGCCCAATCACAAAGAAACTGGCTCGCAACTGGCTGACCAATTCATAGGGAGCTTGAGAAGTAGAAATCTGAGCCGCATTGATATCAATGATATCGCCCTGTTGCTCAAATTTCACTCCAACAGAGGCGAGAAGCTGCCCCATCCGAGCGACATCAACCAGAGACGGAACGTTGCGAATGCGACAATCAGAGGGACAAAGTAATGCACCCGCCAAAATCACCAGAGCCGCGTTTTTTGCTCCACTGATTTTAACGTGTCCTTGCAGTTGAGAGCGCCCTGACACCTGCAAGACAGGTTGGTTCGGATCGGACGCAGATGTGACTTTCGATGAGCTGAGAGCGAGTTTAATGGGTCTACCCTCCAATAATTTAAACGGTAAGTTGACAATCTTTAATTTTTGTTCTGATTCTACAGGAAAGCTGTCAGATGTCTAGGGGTCATGGCCCAAAGATTTTGATTGTTCCTGTAATCGATAACCAGTTCTCCAGATCAACTCTACAATCTAACCATGACAAACCGTTCAGGTAGCGCACGATGGAAATTGGTATTCCCAAAGAAACAAAAGATCAAGAATTTCGAGTCGGTTTAAGTCCGAGTAGTGTTCGAGTCTGTACTGAAAGAGGTCATCGGATATTTGTTCAAACCGCCGCCGGAGTGGGAGCAGGCTTTACCGATGAGGATTATCAAAATGCAGGTGCAGAAGTCGTTTCCACCGCCGAAGACGTTTGGAACCGTGAACTGGTAGTCAAGGTGAAAGAACCGCTCCCCTCAGAATACCCCTTGATTCAAAAAGGTCAACTTTTATTTACCTATCTTCACCTGGCGGCTGACCGTATCCTGACAGAAAACCTCATCGGTAGCGGGGTTTGTGCGATCGCCTATGAAACGGTAGAACTGACCGATGGGAAACTGCCTTTACTGACTCCAATGAGTATTATTGCCGGTCGTTTATCCGTGCAGTTTGGCGCCCGCTTCCTTGAGCGTCAACAAGGGGGTCGCGGTGTCCTTCTCGGTGGAGTTCCGGGTGTAAAACCCGGTAAAGTTGTGATTCTCGGGGGTGGTGTTGTCGGAACGGAAGCGGCACGAATTGCAGTGGGAATGGGTGCTCAAGTTCAGATTTTGGATATTAGTGTTGAGCGTTTGAGTTATTTAGAAACGCTGTTTGGATCGAGAGTAGAACTTCTCTACAGCAGTCCCTCTCAAATTGAGAAAATGGTTCCTGATGCTGATCTGCTGATCGGTGCCGTCTTGGTTTTAGGACGACGCGCTCCGACTCTTGTTCCCCGTTCTTTAGTCGCTCAGATGCGTCCTCGTTCTGTGATCATTGATGTCGCAGTTGATCAGGGGGGATGTGTGGAAACTCTACATCCGACATCTCATACTCATCCGACTTATACTGAAGAAGGTGTTGTTCATTATGGTGTGCCTAATATGCCCGGAGCGGTTCCGTGGACAGCAACACAGGCATTAAATAATAGCACTCTATCTTATGTTCTCCAATTAGCTGATCATGGCATCAAAGCTCTAACGATCAATCCGGCTTTAGCCAAAGGATTAAATGTCGAAAATCATCAATTAGTACACCCCGCTGTCCGAGATGTATTTCCTGATCTGATTTAACTTTCCGTCTGAGTCTCCTTTTGGTTAACAAAGCGATCACCCTAGTTCTAAAGTTTTTCTCGTGAGAACTCCATAGGGCTTGTAAACTGGGCGATCGCTTAGATACAATAAAACTACACGGTCAGGGTGCGACACACGCATTTATTGTTGGAATCATCTTTTTGTCATAGCAGTAAATTCTCGAGTCACCTCATTAAAATAGTCAGCCCATGATCGAAGAAACCTCTATTATCTATACCGCTAAAACTCAGCGTTCTTCGCAACTTCACCATGAAGTTATTATTTTAGATCTCGCAACTGAAGAATACTACGGCTCTCAATCAGTCGGAGCCACAATTTGGAGAATGTTACTCTCTCAACCCCGTACCATTAAGGAAATTCGGGAGGCGATTTTATCTCGATATCAGGTTGATCCTCGTCAGTGCGATCGCGATTTAATGGATTTTATCTTACAATTACAAGCCAATGGATTGATCCAACTTCATCCTTCTCCTTCTCGGATTTCCCTCTTGATCTATCGGGTGAGTCGCAAGGTGGAAAAATTATTCAGCACTATCCTCGACAATGAGAAAGGCTGGGGAAGCCAATATCGGAAATTCTCCGCTCAAGCGGGAGCGACGATGATGTCCAAACTCCCCTACCAAACCCCGGTGCTAACCTATTGTGGTTCCAATCATCCTTCCCTTTATGGGTGAGGAAGATATCTAATATTATTTTTGAGAGATTTTATTTGAGTCGAATAAACACCGTCGCCTTAGCCACTCCCTCTACTGCTCCGGCACTGCTAATCGTTAGCGATCGCAAGTGATCAAAGAACGGTTTTGCAGATAACTCTAACAATCTTAACAAGGGAATTTGCTGGTTGAGAAATCCCACGCTGGCTTCCCAATCTAGAAAGAAATAGCCATCTGAAGCCGTTGGTATTTGTTGAAAGGCTATTTTAAATTCTGGATCATTGAGTAAAGTTTTCTGGGAAACCAGGCTCAAAGCTTGATCCATTGCTTCTACAGACGTGGTAAAGATCTCATACTCCCCGACAGTCGCATGAACTCCTTTGGGTTTGGCTTGTAACACTTGGGGATTGACATTTGGGGTTGTGGGTAAGGGAACCGGATTTAACGTTGTCCAAGCGCTGAGGGTGCGTTCTCCTAGTTCAAAGCTTCCTAAACTATATCCCTCCTCTACGGCGAGTTCATCTAAATGTTTGATCGCGTCAATAGCTTGAGGGGAAAATCGTTCTGCGACAAAAATCCAATCGGGTTTTTGTTTTTGCTTTTCAGGAGTTGGCGGAATCATCGCTAGAGCATATTCTCCTGTCACCCAATTAAAGATATCTTGGGGTAAATCTAACCTCCAAATGTCTTTAATCACACGAATTGGCTGATTGACTAAATTTTCCAGTCCAGAATTTCCGGCTAAGGTGACAGAAAGTTGTTCCCAAAGATGATTGAGATCCGTTCCAGCGATCGCAAAACCACTTTTTCCGATAATATATTGCCAAGCTTGTATAGGTTCAGAAAGTGCAGGTTCTACTGATTTTCCGTCTTTGTCTTCTCCCTTGACTAAAGCGGTATGCGCTAATAATCCTTGAGGACTCAAACCCAGAGACAAGGTTAAATTGGGCTGAGAAGGGAGATTAACAATAGGATTTTCCAACTCCAACCCCCAACGCCCTAAATTCAAAAATACCAAGCCCACTCGACTTTCAGGAAGTTGTTCTAAGGCTTGTTGATAGGCTAGAGATTGACTCAAACTTAAACTCGCCGCTTGGACATTATTAATCGCTTCTCGTAAAATCTTTGGGGAATTTGCCACTAATACAAAACGATTAAAAATTGCTGTACTTAAAGGACGAGATCCATTTTGATCCGGTTGGCTATAGGTGAGTTTAACGCCTTTGTAGGGTTCTGAAACTACATCAACTCCCCCTGACTGTTGTTGCTGCCAAAACTGAGCTAAAGTTGTCGTGGCGAGTTTGACATCGGTAGCAGATAACGCAAATAAATAGCCCGGTTGTTCGCCATTTTTGAGGTTGCGATCAATATCGGTGGTCATCAACGCTACAGTCGTTTCATTGCCTAACCAGGGTTTAATATCACGATTGTAGTTAAGATGGGTATTCGCGAGGAGAGTTTTTTTGATGCGGTTAAATTCAGCGTGCGATCGCGGACGGTCTTGAGGTCGAGTCAGAACCTGTTCAAAAGCTTCAATGCGATCAGGATTCACCAGCAATGATACCATCACCGGAACCGTTTTAGGAACAAAAATAGCCGCCGTGGGTGTTGTTGTTACTCCCCCGGTTACAGCCACAAGTGGACTTTGACCTAATAATTTATAAAATATAGCGATACTCAGTAGCAGGATCAGGACTGAACTGACTGCTAAAATTGTCAAAAACGAACGAAGCTTCATAAAGAGGATTTGAAAATTAGGGCATTGAATCAGGAGACTCCCCTGAGAAACCGATGATGCACCCCTATTCGGCTTAAAAGGCTGAATTTCGGGGTATCGTTGAGGATGAGACAGTTTACAGTTTACAGTGACCCGTTTACAGTGACCAGTATTTACAGTTTACCAAAAAAAGCGGGTCAAAAGCCCCGTCGTTCACGACGGATTATGTTCGTGCTATGATGGGTTATCGTCAGCGACGACGACAAATTATGCTCGTATATGAAATGAAGCTGCAAGGAACATATTGCCAGTACCGAAGCTTGGATGAAGCCATTCGGACAGGTCTATTTGTTCGCAACAGCGTTATCAGAGCATGGTTAGATGGTCAAGTTAAAAGTCGCAACGATGCCTACAAGCACTGCAAACTGTTGTCAGACAACCCAGAATTTCCCTGGGCATCAAAGTTAAACTCAATGGCACGACAAGCACACGCAGAAAGAGCTTGGGCATCAATTGAAAGATTTTATCGGAATTGCAAGCAGAAAATACCAGGCTCCAAAGGATTCCCAAAGTTTAAAAAGTATCAAGTTAGAGCGTCTGTTGAATACAAAACATCAGGATGGAAACTTTCGGAAGATAGGCGTTATTTAACGTTTACCGACAAGTTTCAAGCGGGTACGTTTAAGCTTTGGGGAAGCCGAAACCTGCACTATTATCAGCTCAAACAAATCAAACGAGTGAGGGTAATTAGAAGACATGACGGGTATTATGCTCAATTTCTGATAGATTATGAACGAGAGGAGAAAAAAGAACTCACAGGAAAACAAACAGGATTAGATGTAGGTTTAAACTATTTCTACACAGATTGTTCTGGTAATCAAATAGATAATCCCCGATTTTTGAGAAAGGATGAACGCAAGCTGAAAAAGCTGCAACGTCGGTTATCTCGAACTCAAAAAGGCAGTCAAAATCGCCAAAAAGCCAGAAACAAATTAGGTAGAGCGCATCTCAAGGTTTCACGCAGACGCAACGACTGGGTTTGTAAATTAGCCCAACACGTCATACAGTCTAACGACTTGGTAGCGGTTGAAAACCTACGGATTCGCAACATGGTTAAAAATCATCATCTAGCCAAATCAATTAGCGATGCAGCTTGGTACAGATTTCGAGAATGGTTGGAGTATATGGCGCGAATTTATGGGGTTCCAGTTATTGCTGTTGAACCCGCATATACTTCCCAAAGCTGTTCAAATTGTGGTGAGAAAGTTGTAAAAACTCTCAGTACGAGAACCCATGAATGCCCTCACTGTGGATATATTGCTGACCGGGATAAAAATGCCGCCAGAAATATATTGAAATCTGCATTAAAACAGCTATCAAATACCGCCGGGCAGGTGGTAATTAACGCCTCTGAAGAGAATGCCCTCTGCTCTGTTGGGGAAACTCAACCTAGTAAGTCAGCTCGTGGAAAGAGGAAGCCCAGACAGTGATGTTTGGAATCTCCGTTGTTTACGACGGAGAGGATGTCAACGTATTCACTTCTGCCAATTGCCACATAACCTCTTGCCTTTTACCTGTTCGCTGTTTCCAGTTCACTGTAGAGCCTGGCGACTGTTATGATTGGAGCGGTGCGGTTACATTTTAGAATTAACAGACTCCCATCAACCGACCTATGCTCATCAAGAAGTCTTCCCAGCCCCTGCGTTGGCAGCGAACCCGATATTCTCCTCTGACTCGACAAATTGATGTCTTTACTGCTGCTGGGAAATATCTTTTCTTCCTGTGGTGGGATCGGACTATCATCAATAATAGCTCTCCACAAAAGCGGAAACGCGCTCAATGGTTAGTGAAAACCATGCTCGATCTCGGCCCGACTTTTATTAAAATTGGCCAAGCTTTATCGACTCGGGCAGATATTTTACCGATAGAATATGTAGAAGAATTAGAAAAGTTACAAGACAAAGTTCCTCCTTTTTCGACAGCGGAAGCGATTGCTATTATTGAGTCAGAATTAGGTAATTCGTTGTTTAGTTTATATCGAGATTTTAATGAACGTCCTTTAGCAGCAGCCAGTCTTGGACAAGTTCATAAAGCTCGACTGCATACTGGAGAAGATGTGGTTGTCAAAGTTCAACGTCCGGGTTTAAAGCAATTATTTGACCTTGATGTGGAAGCCGTTCGGAAAATTGTTAATATTTGTTATCGATTTTTTGATTGGGCTAAAATATATGATATTGAATCTATTTATAATGAATTTTTTATTATCCTTTATCAAGAAATTGATTATATTAAGGAAGGGAAAAATGCAGATCGATTTCGAGAAAACTTCAAAAACTTTCCCGACATTGTGGTTCCTAAAATTTATTGGGAATATTCTAGTCATAAAATCTTAACAATGGAATATTTACCCGGAATCAAAATAGACAACCGGAAACAAATTGAAGCTTGTGGACTTGATACAAAACGAATTAATCAAATTGGAATTTGTTGCTATCTAAAACAAATTTTGCAGGATGGTTTCTTTCAGGCTGATCCCCATCCCGGTAATATTGCGATCAATCAACAAGGTAATCTGATTTTTTATGATTTTGGGATGATGGCTGAGATTAAATCCCTGGAAAAAGGCGAAATGATTCGGACATTTTTTGCAGTCATGAGAAAAGATACAGATGTGGTTCTCGATAGTTTGATTAAAATTGGTTTAATTGATCCGGTTCCCGATATGACACCTATCCGAAAACTGATTCGCTTCTTATTAGAAGAATTCACCGAAAAACCGATTGATTTTCAAGCCTTTAATCAACTCAAAGAAGAAGTTTATATCATGTTTGAACAACAACCTTTTCGGCTTCCGGCTGAAATGACATTTATTTTAAAATCTCTCACCACATTAGATGGAATTGCTCGGGCTTTAGATCCTAAATATAATCTAGTCGTCTGTGCAAGCCCTTTTGTCAAAAGTTTAACCACACTTCCAGGTCAAACTAATTCTATCGGAGAATTGGCTCGACAAGCTAGAGAATTTGTTAAATTCAAACTAAAACAACCGAGTAAATCTGAACAGTTAATTCAACGCATTGAACAACGCATCGAAGAAGGAGAATTGCGCGTTAGAGTCCGATCTATAGAAGGTGAACGTGCTTTGAGACGAGTCAATTTAGCTCTGAAAAGCTTGATTCATGCCTGTTGGACTGGATTTGCCGGATTGTGTGGAATTGCCCTGTTAATCGGCAATTATCACGGTTGGGCTGTGGCGATTTTAAGCTTGTCGGGATTCGGTTTATTTTTGTTTTTGCGATCGCTAATGAATCTTTCTATTCGAGAACGACTTGATCGCATGGCAGAATAAGAACAGTCACCCGTTCAGAATTACCTCTTGGCTTTTGACTTCGTGATTTATCTTTTGCAAAAAAACCATTATGAATACAAACACAGTCTCTCGAATTAAATTTATCAAACAACCGACTTCTCCCGCTTGGCTTGAACAAGCGTTAGCAAATTTAGACACAATTTTACTGGATCATTCACACTGCGAACGTAAAGCCGCAGGAGTAGCTTTAAATTTGATGTTTCGCTATCCTTCCAGTACAAAATTAGTCCGAACTTTAACCGCAATTGCTCAAGAAGAACTGCAACATTTTGAACAAGTCAATCAATGGTTAGAACGGCGCGGAATTCCCTTAGCCCGCTTAGATGCACCACCCTATGGTTCAGAACTCAATAAACAAATTCGCCGTAACGAACCGCAAAGAATGCTTGATTTTTTATTAGTTTATAGCTTGATAGAAGCTCGCAGTCACGAACGTTTAGGCTTATTAGGAACGCATTGTCCTGATGTAGAACTAGCTAAGTTTTATCGAGGGTTAATGGCATCAGAAGCGCGACATTATGGATATTATTGGATTTTAGCGACAACATACTTTGAAACAGAAGTTGTGAATGAACGCTTAGAAGAACTATCAGAAATAGAGAGCAATATTCTCTCAAATCCGTTTCCAAAACCAAGAATTCATAGTTAAGTTTGAGAGTCAAAAAAATTAACATGAAAACTGAATATAAACAGTTTATCATTCGGTCTTGGCAAAAGAGCGATCGCGAAATTGCTTTCAACTTAATTGCATCCATTTTAAGTGAATATGGGTTAGGATGTGAACCGACAGGTGCCGATCAAGATGTTTACCATGTTGAGCAGTTTTATCAGCAAACCGGGGGTGAATTTTGGGTCATAGAACATCAGAATCAAATTGTGGGAACTGCTGCTTATTATCCAATCAAACGAGGTCAAAATGCAGTTGAAATTCGTAAAATGTATTTACTCCCAACAGTACGGGGACAAGGCTTAGGGAAATTTTTATTGACTCATTTAGAGGAGACAATAAAAGCAAAAGGGTTTCAAGAAGCTTGGATAGAAACAGCAAGTGTTTTAACAGTAGCCATTCAACTCTATGAAAGTCATGGCTACCAACCCACAACAGGAGTCGAAACTGAACGCTGCGATCGCGTTTACAAAAAAGTGCTTTCTGTGGAATAATAGATAATACTAATCTAGAACAGATTAAGGCGTGTAAGCTGGGGGAACTTGTACATTCAGTTCTTCGCGCCATTGTTCAATTGGTTTTTCCCAATGTTGCTCCCATTTTTGAGCAAGAAAGGGTTTAGCCTGAGAACCCATGCGATATCCAACTGCAATTCTATCTAGTAGATATCCAAGTTCTTCTGGGCTGTCAAATAACGTTCGGACTAACCCACCCGCAATGAGTAAAGCCGATAAAGGACTACGAGTTTGAGCGAGTTCAAAAGCTTTCAGCCCAACTTCAGAAGCAACATCCGTCCCTAACCCAGTAATAATATGCCAAATATCATGAGTTTGTCGGCGTCGTAAAAACAGATAACTGGTATCGTCTTCTACTTTGATATCTCGGTAAAAATGAGGGTCAAAACCGGAAGCTTTCAAGTGTGACGCATAACGATAACCCAAAGAATTTTGAGGATAGTTTAACAAAGCATCCAGATCCGGATCACCAACTAAATAACGTTCAGTGAGTAGGGGTTTAATTTCGGGTTGTGACTTGATAAATTCAATCGAGAGTCGAGTTGCTTTCTTATAGCGCAAGCCATCCTCTAACTCATAAACAGAAGTGGTATTGCTAGGGTTAGTAATTAGAGAAAGCGCTCCTTTCAGCGTCGTTAGAGATCGAACGAGTGTAGCTTGTACGTCTTTAAAGTGCATAGTTTTCTAATTTTAAAGGCATCAACTGATAGAGTGATTTTCCGCTGATTAGACCGAACAATACGTCTGAGACAAACTTCAAAAAAATTAAAAAAGTTGGGCGATTTTGGGATTACTTATTCCCCGTCGGTGAAGTTGATGAGTGAATGTTTTACACCGATTGGGTTTGCAGAAAGATTGCAATTTTTGTTCACTCAAGAGAGCGTAATCCCTTTGAAATCAAAGCAAAACGATATCAATTAACCTTCTAATAAATTACTGTGAATCAGTCGAGCTGTCATTTCTGCTCTAGAATTAACATCAAGTTTTTTAAATACTCGACGTATATGAGTCGCGACCGTCCAAGGACTAATTCCCAGTTCTTTTCCAATACATTTATTGGGTAGACCTTGAGCCACTAAACGAGCAATTGACTGTTCACGAGGACTCAGATTAACTGGATTGTAATCTTGAGGACGTGAACGAACTAAATAGTAGCGAACTCCATCAACATCTGATGTTAATACAATCTCATCAACAGATTCTTCAGTTCGTTGAAAAATTGGAAAGGCAATAGACTCATCGACTTGCGTTACAGCTTTTTTCAGCATTTCTTGAATCGTCATAACTATTTCCCCTGAGGACAAAAACAGATACACTACGTTAGGTTGGATTTGAATTTACCGACCTTGAATGAAAGCTAATCGTATTGATGGATGAGCTAGAGTGAGTAGAATCCCATAAAAAACGATTAGTCAGTAGGTATTGTAGATACTCCCTAAAGTAAACCACTGATTGATATCATGGGGCTTGACCCCATCTACCTTTATATATGTATCTTGGTATATCAGTTATGCAGTTTTGAAAATCTGCACATCACTCCAGGAGTTACCCAGTCAGCATTTCATCGAATTTTTATCGGAATTTGATTCCGTTAGGTTGAGTGATCTTGAAACTTCTATGATCATTTTCCTCTGACTCCACCATGACCAATAGGCGCAAGCCTGAAGTTCATCCTATATTTAGGGTGGATGAAACGGTACTACAGATTGTGGAGACTGTAAAGTCGTCATAGAGGAGGTGTACAAGATGCACAGAACAAAGACCTTTGAGCGTTAATTAAATTAATTTGATTTGAGATAAATTTGAAGCTGATGAAATATCTGAATAATGAAAAAATACCACTGTAGCCGCTTGGTTTACTCAACAAATTGTTAATTTATCCAACCCGTAGCGTTCATAAAAAGATGTTATTTAGAGTTGACACACCAATAGAATTAATACTATAATTAGCTCGTCTATTGCCAATCTAACCCGGTGCAAAAACCTATCGTTAATGAAATCTTGTTGGGCGATTGTAGGGAAGTGATGAAATCACTGCCCACTAATTATATATCTGCGAGTATAACAGATCCACCTTATAACTATGAATTCATCGGTCATAAATGGAATAATCCAGAAATTCAGAGGCGACTTGATAAAATTAATACGAAAGAGAGTAAAACACTCGTCAAAAATATTCCTTATGGAAGCGGTTTAGCTGGTGGTGTTAGAAACAAGAGGTGGTATGAGCGAAACCGCGAGAATATTTTAGATTATGAAAAGTGGTGTTTTGAATGGGGACAGGAATTATTCCGCATCTGCAAACCGGGCGCAACAGTTCTAGTATTTAATAGCACTCGTACTGTTGCACATATACAAGTCGCACT
>NZ_AAVU01000038.1 GCF_000169095.1 Lyngbya sp. PCC 8106 | reverse complement strand
GGCTTCGGCGTTGCTTCGATCCGACGCCAGAGTTGAGTGAACGGAGAAGTGCTAGAAGTCATAACTCAATCGCGGGAAAGATCTGCAAGTGCTATGAAACACTTTACCTGATCTGCGATGAGCAAGCCATATTAATAACCTTGATTGAGAGGCACAATTGAGGAGATTTTACCTGAGCGACTGGGGACAGATTGCAAAACTGAGGGGATGCTGATCTTGATTGTGTAGGATAACGTTCAGTCGATAGGTATGATTGGGCGAAGGATCAACTAACTCCAGTCTGACATATCCGCGATCGCTGCGTTGGGCTGTGGTTTGTACGTCCGCTCCTGTGAGCCACAAATGTCCGCCATCAGGTAAATGACCTGTGACTGTCAAGGATGCACTCTGACCGTCTTTTTGAATATATTCAGCCTCTAGAGTTAGCACACCTAGATTGGTTAACCATTGTTGTTTGATCGCAGCTTGATTGAGATCACAGGTTAAAGTCAGAGCCTGAATAATTTCTTGGGCTGCTAATAGGGTCATCAACATCTGTTGTTCGGGGTTGGCGGTTTCGTATTCTGGAAGGGTTAAATTTTGAACCGGATCTTCTCCTCTAGCCCACCCCAACATCAAACGATGAGTTAACTCATTAAGCGGTTCAGATTGATGGGGAAACAACGTTTCAACCACTTGAACCAATTTTGCACCCTCTCTTAAAGAAGACTGAATCGCTTCTTGACAAGGACTGAGCAACTGAGCAAAAACTGGATCAGGAATCGGAACAGACCACCGTAGATTTTGCTTGTGAGCAATCCAGGGAACTCGTTGTTCTTCGATTACGTCAAGATAACAAGCGAAATCAGATGCTTTTGTTTCCCAAGGAAATAACGGTGGATTTCGTTCCATCTCAGCTTTTAACCGATTTTTCAAAACCGTTTCAAACCTGTTTTTCACGGCTGGTATCTCTCCCAATGTAAAAAGTTGACCTTGGTAGTCGGAGTCATCAATCTCTTCAGAGTCTAATGGGTCAAGTTCTTCCCATTCTTCAGGCTCCACCCTGGATTCGTTGTAAACATTTGATTCGAGATGAGATTCATTCTCCACAGAAGAAGGATTTTTGACTGACCAATGGTTACTGTCGTCTCCGTTGTCGCCCGGTGAAGCAGTCTGATCCTGGGGATTTCCCCCCGGAGAAACTGCGAACCCGTCAGGCGGAGTAACGGGTGACTTTTGCCTGAGCCAGTCAAAAAAGTGGCACTCGAATGATGGATCATCTCGGTATGTTTCGTTATTCATCGCTAGATGCCCCTGCTCCGGATACTGAATGATTTCTGATCTCCCAAGACAACTCTAATACTTTAAACCACCGTTTTTGAACTTGAGTGACCTTGCAGTTAAGGGTTTGGGAGATTTCTTGTTCTGATAAACCCTCTTGTTTTAACCTTAACAGATGTGCTTGCTCGCGGCTGAGTTGTTCTTGAAAAAGTTGCCATTGCCGAGGGGTGAGTCCCAAATCTTTTTCTAAATCAGCTTCAAGCCACTGATGCACCAGTTCCCAGCGATGTCCGAAGGCGAACCGCAGCAGATGATATTTGAATCGTTGCTGTAAGTAGTCTCGCTGACGAGGGGTTAGCCCTAAGATTTCTTCGATTTCCCGAGTGGGTAAATCTTGCAAACGTAAGGCAAAATAATCAGCACAATCTTGTTGGTTGTGTTCCTCTAAGTAGGCGATGAGTTCTTCAACGACGGTTTGACGTAAAGAGTCTAATTCTGGCTCGCTCGATTCTGCGGCCATGGCATTTCGTACTTGTTGCATCGCTGAATCATTCCAAGTTTGATCCGAGTCTTGAGATGATCCTTCGGCGGCTTGATCCAAATCCACAAACGCTTCTTTCGGCTGCTGTTGAGAAAAGGTTTGGGCGCGTAAAATCACCAGTTGCTGACTACGACCCCGAGATAACGGAATCCGTCTTTTCCCATAGCGTTCTGTAAATGCTAAATATTCCGCTAATTCTAGTATCGTTTGAGGACGATAGGTTGCAGGGAGTTGAGCCTCTTTGCGAAAAGCACTTAGGGTTTCAACGTAGAAGCTCTGCAAGAAATCCCTGATTAATTCCAGTCTCGCTTGATAACTTGATTGGACTTGGGGAGGTGTAATATAGCGGTAGACAATTGCACTTAAGGTGCTGTGTAATTCGACAGGAGCCTGTCTTGACCCTAGCCTGTAATAATGCAGACATTGCTGAAGGCGATGTTGAGCTAATGTCATTGCCCAAGTTTCAACCTCACCTGAAGCCTGAATTCGTCTGCTTTCGGTACAAATCCGAATGGCTTCTTCGGTTAAACGTTGAGCAACATCCCGGCAATTCTGCTCAGAGGCACGGGTGGACTGGTTCAGTTCACTAAACAGCCGTTGATAGATAGTCTCGCTCTGGCAGATTTCCCCCATATTTTGAATACTTAATAACAGTGGCCCTAACACACCCTTTCGAGGGAAGCCAAGGGATTTCCGGAGACTCCTAAGCTGTTAACTGGGATGGGTAATAATATTTTTAGGGTTGCTTGTTACCATTAACCTGATACTTAGTTGACCGATTTGTTCCCCGCTAACCTTTGATTTTTTACTGGAAACGATGGATTTAGATCAACAAATTCAAGTCTTAATTGATAATGCACCTCAAGATGGTACGACTCCTGGGGTTATAGAAGCGATCGCCCCGGCTTTGAAAACTCTCGCCCAACAATTGAAGCATCATCGCTATTATATCTTGCAAGCGACGGATAAAAGTTGGGTCTTGACGACGTTGAGTCATTTGGATCAGCCTGATGTACACAAGCAGGTTATTTATGCTTATCCTACTCCTGAAGATGCTTCTAATCGTTCCCTTGTTCCGGGAGTGACGGATGTAGTTGCGACTCCGATCGCAGTCACGCATATTTTATTTCAAATGGTTGCCCTTCAACCCCTTGAAAGTATTATTTTCTTTGAAATTCCGGGCAATTTGGATAAAGGAACTGAGGTGAAACGGACTGAGGTTCAGGATTTAATTCGCGTCTATTTGGAGCGATATCGAGCTACGGTTCAATCTCGAAATATTCCTCCAAATCTGGCTTAATATTTAAGACCTCTACAGATGAGGTGTCAGTGGTTAGGAACTGATTGCTAAGAGTTGATTTTGCCAAATTCATAGAATAGTAATCTTGAAAAGCTAACGACTGACATCTCCGGTAAAAATGGCGATCGCTGCCAAACTTGTCTCTTCTCAATTAGCATTGTCTATTATTCTTTTATTGGACATCTACCACACAGAACAAAAAAATAATTAAGACTTAATAGCCTCGCTTTCGGTCAACGATATACTTTAATGGTCTTCCCTTGTAGGAGGTAAAGGCTGAGTGGTATTGCCAAAAGCCATCATAAAAATTTTCTGTTGGGGATGGGTTTTTCGATAAGCTTCAACCCTCCCCCACACTTTCTTAAACACGATTTCGGTATAGGTTTTCTCTCCTGTTAGCTGATTTAGTTGTAAATTTTTAGTAGCCATTTGATTTTGTAGCTATTTAATAATATTGATCAAGAAAATACTGTTAAAGTTATTAACAGTATCTCCAAAAACATTCGAGGTTTTTTTATTTAGGAAACTTGTAGTATTTTTTTACTCAACTTTTAACTTACTTTGGATATAATCGGAGAGTTTATATTTTGCCAATACATTTAGGGGTAAATGGGATGCTCCTTGAATGTATCCCAAACAATTTTCGCTTTGACAAATACAATCAAAACCTCGATCCATAGACCATTCTGTAGATGGATAAAAGAATGTGAATTCTTCTCCTATTTCTATGTTTTGTAAGGCAATTACCACTCTCTTTTGAGTATCGAAGAAAACATTAGGATTGCAACTATGATTGATGTATTGCAAAAATTCGGGGTCGAGCATAATATGTTGGTGATCGCTAATTTGGACTGTTAAATAATTGGGGCGATCAAGTATTTGTTTATGGCTAAAATTACTTATAACTTGTCCAGGCTTGAATTCAACGGTAGCATATAGAGATTTGTTACCAGTGGTTTGACATTCTCCGATCTCAGCAAAAGGTGAGACTTTATGTTTGTTAATGTTTTTTTCCGTTGTGTGCATTATTTTTAATCCTATAGAGTCAAGGAATTTTTAGGGATCTGATCAAAGATATTAACTCCTCTTTAAATCCCCTCAATTATACTTTAAGTATCATATATTAATTTTTTTGTCAACAATAAATTATATGCACCTTTAGAGCAGAGAAACTGATAGGAATCGTCTTTTAGAGCGATCGCTTTGACCAAGATTGATTGCTCAAATCAATACTGTAGGTTAGGTTGAGGAAGGAAACCCAATACATAAAGCATTGAGTTGAGTTGTGCTAGCCTTGAGTCCAACCTACAGCTCAATACCACTTCTCACAGATTTTCTTGAAACAATTCAAACCGCTTTTTTTGCCTTATTCTGCCTCTAATCCTGTCCAATACATCAACAATGCCAACTTTACAGACTGACTACTTTAATCTCAATACTGTTCAGATTAGACTAAAATTGATCAGATCAATAACGTGAGGAGGGGGGCTTCTACACGTCACAAATCTGGCAAGAAATCCTGAACTGAACGGTATTGCTATATAAACAAGAGTGGATGCTCCAAATCAGTTATCATTGCTGAGAGAGTGACTGTTTTCTAATACAATCGACTCAAAACATAATCGCTTAATTCAATTAGAGCTTTTCGAGAATCACAATCGGGAAATTTAGAAATATGTTCGACAGCCAGTTTAGCATGATGGGCTGCAAGCTCTCGCGATCGCTGAATGGCTGAACTTTCTTTAATCAAAGTGATTGCTTGTTCTAAATCTCCTTCTTGAGCAAACTCCCGTTCAATTAAGGCTTCTAAGGATGGTGTTTCTTCGAGAGTAAACAAAGTCGGAGCGGTTAAATTCCCACTTTTGAGATCAGAAGCTGCGGGTTTTCCAAGGGTTTCTGTTGAACCGGTGAAATCCAAAATATCATCGACAATTTGAAAAGCCAAGCCAAGATTCTGGCCATAACTATACAAATCTTCGGCTAACTCTGCTGAAACGCCACTCAATAAACCTGCTGCTTTGGAACTATTCGCCACCAAAGAAGCGGTTTTGTAGTAACTTTTTTCAAGATAAGCATTAATCGACATTCCGGTGTCAAATCGATTGAGTCCCTGCTGAATTTCGCCTTCAGCTAGATCCATAATCACTTTAGACAACAGTTTGACGACTTCCAAATTATCGAGGTTCGCTAAATACCAAGAAGATTGAGCAAATAGAAAGTCTCCTGCTAAGACAGCAATACGGTTGTTAAATAAACTATGGACTGTGGGCGAGCCTCTCCGCAGTTCCGACTCATCAACGACATCATCATGGACCAAACTCGCGGTATGGATCATTTCGGTAATTTCTGCGAGTCGTCGATGCTTGGGAGTGATCTCCTGGTTCGGCATCGTGGTTCGCGAAATGAGCAAAACAATTGCAGGGCGCACCCGTTTCCCGTGAACACTGAAAAGATGCTCTGCTGCTGCATAGAGAATGGGGTGACGAGCACCCACTAACTGTTTGAGGTTGTCTGTTAACAGTTGCAGATCTGTTTCAACCGGAGAAAATAAAAGAGTGCTTGAGGTCATGGATCAGCCAAATTAGGCAATGGGTTTAACAAAATTTTACATATTATAGTTTTATTTTAAGCTAACCCTCTAGGATAGTGAAGTCAAACTTCCCTGAAACTGAAAATATGACCTGATTGGCTGAAAGTAAATACCGGACAAGACGAGTCGGACAATAGTGCTGAACTTTCTTCTGTGTGGGAAATCTGACAGGTTGGACTTTCCTAAATCCTGAATGCGGACTACCCGAGAATCTGTGACTGAGAAATATCCCGTTGATTTTTGCGGTCAGTTCTCACCCGGCGGTCAAATTCTATCAAATTATTAAGGAAATTCCCTTTGAGGCTCTCACAATAGAGCGTTTTATGTTATTTTAGTAGGTAAGAGTTTAAACAATTCTACACATTCCGGGCTATTGGTCTAACGACTGAGTATTAGTTACCTGTCGTTGCAGAGTCTATCCGTAGGTAAATGGATCTCTGCTCAAGATTGATAAATAGTTCAAAGCTCACCAGAGTGAACCGGTTAGGCCCGTATGTAAGTAGACGACTTCTGAGCTTTAGATTGCAAAGTACAATCTAACCCTTCAGTTTATAAGTCTGTAATTTGAGTAAAGTCCTGACAACGTTTCCTGGAACAAGAAGTTTCCAGTTAGTGCTTTGAGTAGAGTGATCTAAGTTAGACCTTAGCTCTGTATGCTAGCCCGATGTAGCTGGTATTAAACTCTCTTTCTATAGCTCCTCCCTATTATCTGTTTGGTTGTACCCACCATGATTTACCAAGAAGCTCCACTGATGATTCCCGTTTTGGCTACTGGCTATGTTTTAACTGTTTATTTATTGTTGATGATTGCCAAGCGTACAGCTAAGATTTATAGATCTAGATCTTAGCAAACCATGAATGATCGATAACTTGAGCATACCGGAGATTAAGCTTCAGAATCGTAGCACAATCAGAATCCGGAGTCAAGGGAAACCTTTAAGCCCATGTTGTCGTATTTCAGTTAGGTTGGAGATTGTCCCACTTCCGTCGGGGGTGGGATTATTCTATTTGAGGACTCTTAATTTTCCTTTTCTTGCTTCTCTCCCGCATAAAATCTTCTGTTTTTAGCCATCTTATATAGCCCAAGCCTCTTGTTACGATCGCAATTAATAAGCACTTTTGAATTAAGTACCCTTTTGTTTCAAAACACTCCTTTATAATTTCTCTAGTAACTTTTTCATAATCTTGGCTTAAATCGGGGTTGTCGTTCTGTAAGCTAACAATACGCTTGATTTTAGACTTCAATCTTTCAAATGTTTCTGGCTCTTGAACCAATTTTTTCTTGATATCGTTATCGATAATATCGTAGATTGTATTGTTCTTTTTACGATTATAGTTATCGTGAAAACTTAGAATTAATTCATTTAATTTGTATCGAAAAAGTAAAGACTTTAAATTGTTTTCGGAAAGCAAATTATTTTTCATGTTGTCAAGCTTTTGTTGGCAATATTCATCAATCTTCTGTTTGACTTTGGTTTCTTCCTCAGAGTTGCTCATTGTTTCAAAATGCACTCTTTCTCTTTCTTTTTCTTGTTGCTCTGTAGATGGTTTTTTGCCCAAATTTTTCAACGCACTTTTTATTTTATTTCTATAGTTTTCTGTTTGAAATGCTAAAATGTTGTCAATCCAGTATTTTTATACAAAAAGGTCTTCGCAGTCAGATTTGATTTGTTCTAAGGCTTTATTATGATGAGTTTTAAATTCGTTTTCGAGGTCATTTTTACATTTAGTTAGTTTATCTTCGTCAAATAAATAACCTAATAACTGTTTAGGTATCCAAAATCCAAAATCCGTATAAATTCCATAATTACCCCATCTGATGTAATAATATTCATTGTATTTTTTAAAGTATTGTTGGGGGTCAAAAAAATCATCAAAATAATTTTTATTTATATTCTTTAATTTTTTGTTGGCATCAGGATATCTTTTTTTGAAATTTTGGTCGGCTATAATATCATCTTTTGCTTGGGAGTTTAATTCATGCTTGTAAGTCAACAATTCACTTATTTTAAATCAACATCTTTTACAAACTTCCCTTCTTTTAGCAGAGCAAATTTCCAGTAATAATCATCTTGATCAAACTTTTCGATTTCCGATAAAGGAATATGATCGAGTGTTTTTAAATCTTCAAAGAAACAGACAATTGATTTTGTTTCTTGAGTCGCTAATAGTAGTTCTATATTTCCCTGAGGGTCAGTCAATGCGGCTTTAGTTAAATTAGCATAACCGACAACTAAACTACCTTTTTCATTGTTATGAGACAAGCAATAAGCCTTACAATGAAACATTGATTCTTGATTGATAAGATTAAACTCAACTCTTAAGTTTGGATATTTTGACTTGAGTTGTTCAAAAAAATCAAGTAACTTTTTTTTGCCTATTTCTAGAGCGATTCCTCGATCAATGTAAAATTGAATTTTCTCTAATTGCAATCCTTCACCTTTCAGCTTTTTGACTAAACGAATAATTATTTCGTTTGCGGCTTCAGAGGAAAAATAGCAACTTACTAACGTTAAAGTTAACGGTCTGTTTTCATGGAAATTTCCCTGAAGTAATAAATCTATTAAATTTGTTGACTTGTGGTTTGAAAAAATTAGAGAACCCATGAATTTACTGATTGTATAAACCATATATTAAGCCTTTGCATCGTCAAGCTTTGATAATTTAGCCTGAAAAAATTATTTATATCATTCTATTTTACACTTGAGTCGCTTGGTAGAAGTTTGAAGCCTCTAGATTCAATATTATGCTAAAAAATCTTAGATATCAATGTGGGAAATACGGAATTTTAAAAAAATTATCAGCAAAAAAAAATGATTTTTAGTATAAATACTGAGATATTATCCCAAGCGGTGACAGGCTAAAGTTTTGATTTAACGGTTGAATAAATAATCAGTTTTTTTATGAAAAAATATTAATCTGAGAAAATCAACGGGGAAATAAAAGAGGAATTTGGAGAAGGAAAAATTAGTAAGAAATTTGGTACAACCTCAAACCGATCAAAAACTACCGATCCTTAACACTTCGCGATCGCCAAGAGAACAAGGCTAAAAAGTTAGATAAAATCTAAAACGGGTCTGGCAATTAGACCCGTCATCTGAAAGCCTTAGATAGAGAATACTTTAACCCCTTCTACCCTCTCCCAGTGAAAGATTAGCCGTTTCTGAAGTCTCAATCACAGGTAGGACTGTCGGTTCTACAACCGGAGTATAGCCCAACCACTGCACCGATACACTGGCAAATTGTTGGGGACAACCACTAACACAAAAACGAGTAGGTCGAGGGAGATTGGGGTTTTGCAGTCCCAACAGTTCTAACTCTTGAGTAATAGCTTTGACTAAATGCACAGCCGGATCAACTAACTGAACACTTGGGGGAAGTAGCGATCGCAACACAGGCGCCAAGTGAGGATAGTGGGTACACCCATAAATCAAAGTATCAATGCGTTGATCGAGTAAAGGGGCGAGATACTCCTGAGCAACTTGATAGGTATAAGGATCGTGAATGCGATTTTGTTCAATTAACGGGACAAACTCTGGACAACTCACCTGCCAGACTTGAACAGTAGCATCCATTTCCTGAATGGCTTGACGATAGGCATTACTTGTCACGGTTGCGGGAGTCGCAATCACTCCAATACGCCGACCCTTTTGGACAGCGGCTTTAGCTCCCGGTAAAATCACTCCCAAAATCGGCACATTAAACTCTGATTGTACCGTTTCGAGGGCGAGGGCTGAACTGGTGTTACAGGCCATGACGATCATTTTTACATCTTGATCGATTGCCCAGATAATAATTTCACGGACAAACTGTAAAATTTCGCTTTGGGAGCGAGTACCGTAGGGTAATCGGGCTGTATCGCCAAAATAAAGGATCGATTCATTTGGGAGTTGTTGGTATAACTCTCTTAAAACGGTTAACCCTCCCACTCCACTGTCAAAAACTGCAATTTTTCGCGCTTTTTTATCCGTTGTCATAGAGTCGAATGTCTTTGATTGTTGATTGGTTGTCCGTAAGACGGGTAAATCTCTGACTCAATTCAATTTTTAGTGAGTTCCCCGTGTCAGAGAACAAGGGATACTACACTTTGTTCAACATCCATCCGGAAAGATCCGATATCTCACCATACAAGTCCCCGACTACGGATGAGGATTGTAAGTAATATATCGTGAGTGTTTTTCACAGCCAACTTCAACGAAGGTAAAGGGCAGATCAGATCGAGTCCTCTGGCTTGCGGACAAGGAAAATGTCAGCGTTTGTTAACAATAGACAATAAAACGAAGTCATTATGAGTATGATTTCAAAAGAACAACAATCAAGGAGAAACTATCTAAATGGAAGTTCAGGAGGTTCCCCTGAAGCAGATTCGGCGTCCACTCCCTCGGGCTACCGATCCAGCCAAAGTCAAAGCGTTAATGGAATCTATTCAAGAAATCGGCTTACAAGAACCCATTGAAGTCTTAGAAGTAGACGGCCAATACTACGGATTTTCGGGATGTCATCGCTTTGAAGCCTGTACAAACCTGGGTTATGAAACCATTCGTTGTAAAGTGCGGAAAGCGCCTCGATCTGTTCTCCAAAAGCATCTAGCTTGAGATAGATTAACGAAAGTTCAGAACAGAGTAAAATCCAGTCAGACATTTTAATTATTTGTTCGTTAAGTCTTAAAACCAATTAACCTTAAAGGAGTATAAATCCATGAGTAACCAGAACCTCAAAACCCGTCTCTATCCCTCTCGCATTGATTTTTCTGAAGGAACTCGCCAAGAAGTCGCAGCAATTCTCAATGGCACATTAGCAACCACCTTGGATCTGAAAACTCAAGTTAAGCAAGCCCACTGGAACGTGAAGGGAATGAACTTCTACTCCCTGCACACCCTATTCGATGAAATTGCGGGTGAACTCGAAGGTTATGTAGATATGGTTGCTGAACGAGTCACCGCACTCGGAGGATTTGCGATGGGAACCGCCCGGGTTGCTGCAACGGATTCCATTTTGCCAGAATATCCTTTTGATCTCCTCGATGGCCAAGATCATGTGATCGCCTTAGCTGATCGTTTAGCGATGTATGCCCAACACGTTCGCGAAGCGATTGACCGAAAAAATTGGGATACAAGCCCCGTCCGTGATTGACGGCTTTCTGCTAAACTTTCTTTTGTGGAAAGGGTAATCAACCACACTAAAAACCCAGTCGCCGAAAAGGCAGCGCACCTTGACGCACTGAAGTTATGGGGTTCCGTATAGGAAAGCTTGTACGCTTATTAGCGCGCAACGCAACAAGTACAGAGAAACCAAGATTTTAGGTTTTGAACTGTAGGGTAGGGCATACCCAAACAGGCTGATGAAATGGAGCAAAACGCTTGAGGAGAGTCCATCTCTGGTATAGATAGGTCGCCCTATTTGTATTAAGTGGACTCGCTGAACCAAGAATCCCCGCCGTTTACGGCGTGGGAGTGTCAATTAGGAGATGCGGATACGGCAGATTTGTACACTGAAATTTCCCGGACTGTGGATATGCGCTTGTGGTTCCTCGAAGCCCACTTGCAAGGAAGCAACGGGAGTGCTACCAATGGAAGCAGCAGTGCAACCAAAACGGCTGCTCAGGTGAAATAGCATCTATACCGTGAATGAATCGATCTTCATCATTATCATTTGATTATAGCCCCGAGTTGCGCCACCTAATGCAACAGGCGGGGCTTTCTACTGTCGAGGAATTGAGTCAAAAAGCAGGGGTTTCTCAGTGGCAAATTATTCGGCTGCGTCGAGGACTTGCCCGACAAATGCGAGTTGAGATTTTGCTTGATATTAGTCAAGGACTGAATATTTCTTTGGTAGAATTGTTGGCAACTTTCGCACCAGAGTCAGTCAGTTCTCCCGAAGCTGGCTCATCAGTTGAGGAACTGCAACAAGAGTATCAACGCTTGCAAACCCAGATGAAACAGCAGCAAGACTCACTATCACAGGAGTTTGAGCGATCAAGTTTAGAGGTTTTAGAACCTTGGTTACTCCAATGGCCGACAGTCGTTTATAAAGTTAAACAGAATTCTAAACTTCCTGCTGTTAAATTATTGCCTCTATTGCGTCCTATCGAACGGCTTATGCAACAATGGGGAGTAGAAGCAATTGCATCTGTGGGTTCGGAAGTTCCTTACAATCCTCAGATGCACCAGCTTTTAGAAGGAACCGCTCAAACTGGGGAAACTGTTTTGGTGCGCTACACGGGCTATCGATATCGAGGTCAACTACTCCACCGTGCTAAAGTTAGTTCCCTACCCCAAAGTCAGCAGTAGCTCGTTAGCTCTGAGAAAAGCCTTTGACGACAATCTTTGAGCGGATAACCAGGGGTTGTATAGTTTAGGATTTGGCGATGAGTTCATCTCAAGGCTATACTAGCGGAAACTGGCGAGTCAATTTTGAGGCTTCACTTTTAATAAATTATGAGTTCTGATGTTCAAGTGCTTCAACCCCAAGGCATTTTAGACGGAACGAAAGCAAGTCAATTCCGTCAAGAGATTAGCAACCTCGTCGATCAAGGAGCCAAAACCATCCTGATAGATTTTAAAGATGTCTCTTTTATGGACAGTTCAGGTTTAGGTGCCTTAGTTTTGGCTCTCAAAACAGTTCGCGCGGCTGGTAGTAAGTTGATGGTTTGCTCGATTAATGAGCAAATTAAAATCTTATTTGAACTAACCAGCATGGATCGGGTATTCGAGATTTTTGACAGTCGAGAAGATTTTGAAAGCAAGTATGCGGCTCAAAGCAGTTAAAGTTTGAGCTATAAATCTCTCATATTTGAGGTAAAACTGAAGGGGAAAGACTCTAGCTATTCCTATCCGTAGGGGTTGTGAATTGAGTTAAAAGTTATGAGAAAGGATAAAAAAGGTGGAGTTATTTCACCTTTTTTATAAGAGTTCTTTCCTCCTCAGATTTATTACAGTTGAGGGATTAAATTGTTAATCAAAGTGGATTTTCAGTAAAGAAAAGTCATCGTCAAAAGGATTATAAGAATTTATAGCTTTAATCGCGTGCAAGATTGTATTAAGATTAGAGGAATTATAGGACTTCGTATTTGAGTCGGTGAGAAGACGAATAAAATCATCTAGTCCCCACATAGAACCATTCTGTTGATGAATTTCATAAACCCCATCACTAAAAATATACAAATCACTTGGGGCTTTGATTTCACAAGTATCATCAATATACTCAGCTTCTAAAAACATTCCTACAGGCATTCCTGGTGTTTTCAGACGTTGAACTTGGAAATTATTTTGATCACCAGAAAGCAAAATTGCCGGGGGATGACCCGCACTAGCATAGGTCAGTTGATGAGTAACTTGGTTATAAACACCATACCAAATGGTAAAATATTTATCATTTTGATAAGACATTTGAAAAGTATTGTTGAGCGCTCTCAATACGTCACTGGGTTGATAATAATCAATATTAGGAATGGTACGCGATCGTAATAAATTCAAAACCGAAATCGAAGGCAAAGTCGCCCTCAACCCATGTCCAGCCGTATCCATTAAATAAATTGATAAATAATCGGAATCTAACCAAAAGTAATCAAAACAATCTCCTCCGAGTTGACGTGAGGGAATAAACTTACTGTCAATTTTTAACGGCGTTACAGTCGGTTCAGGAAGCAAAGATTGTACATATTCTGCGGCTTCGGCTAACTCCTGTTCTAAGAGTTGTTTTTGAGTTTGCAAATCTTGACTCAGTTGATGTAACCTTAATCCCGCCCGAACTCTGGCATACAACTCATTCATTTCTAGGGGCTTTGAAATGAAATCATCAGCACCTGCATCCAGACCCTTTACCCGGTCAGAAATAGACCCCAGAGAAGTCAGCAAAAAGAACTGAGTCGTCGAGAGTTCTGGATTGTCTTTCACCTGGCGACAGACCTCAATACCCGTCAATCTCGGCATAATCCAATCACAAATAATCAAAGCAGGGCGTAAGACTTTAGCCTTTTCGATGCCTTCCTCACCATTACTGGCAACCGAAACATCATAACCCTGCTTTTTGAGAGTTCTCCTTAGTAGCTCCCTAATGACCGTGTCATCATCAATCACCAAAATTTTAAACATGGACGCTCAGGTATAGATTTGCGAGGGTCAGGTCAGCAACAAGAGTTTGAGCGACAGATTACTCCGGCATAAGACGACGAAGCCTGCTCTAACCGTTTCTAACCGTTGGTCAATCCTTAGTTAGCTTAAGTAGAGTATAGTCCAAACCACATAGCCCCTATCAAAAGGTCGCTAAACTCAATGTGGCATCAGTCATCGGTCGTGCTAAATTGATCGTAGATGTAGGTTCTCATAACTTCGTGTGATTGAATTTCAAGGTTCCGAACCGTTGCTTCTTCCGTTTAAGGCAAAGCTTCAGGCTCCCAATACTCTTGATGCTTTATCCGATATTTTGTCATGGTTTGCTCGATTACAGCATCCATCGGTTCCTAGTTCTATTTGGATTCGCTGTCAACTTGCTTTGGCAGAGGGATTTACAAATGCTGTTCGTCATGCCCATCAGAACCTATCTTCAGACGTGACGGTTGAAATCGAAGTCGCTCTGTTGGACAGTCAAATTGAAATTCGAGTTTGGGATTATGGCCCTCCGTTTGATTTGATGGAAAAACTCCAACTCATGCCTCCTCGGATTGATAAAGGTGCAGGTGGAGGGCGAGGTTTGAAGCTGATGCGTGATATTGCAGACTCCTTAAATTATGAACCCACTTCAGATGGTCGTAATTGTTTATTAATTGTCAAAAATTATCAGCATGATGGGTAAATTCCCGTAGTTCATTTGGAAGATATGGCGCTACTTGAATCGGGAACAGGGAACAGCGCTTGCCTTGCGGCGGGCGCGGTTTCCGGCGAGACTTAGTTTGCAATCTTAGGGAACAGGGAACAGTAGACTGTGAAGGAGTTTTAGGATTTAGAAATGACAATCATGTATTCGCGTAGTGCTATATACCCCGATAGGCGATACTCCAATCGTGAAAACCCGTTTTCAGGGTCTTGCTGCGGAAAACTCTAATTCTACTGATGTAACAGTCAAACCCATTGAGAAAGCACTTTTAAGCTTTGGCTAAGGGATCAAGCCAATGGAGAACTTCCTGTTTTAATCGATATAAATCTTTGTACACTTCTTGTTTAATCCATTGACTAATCGCATCGAAGGGTGTAAAGCTTTCTCCCACAGATGACCTGCTAATATCTTGATTAATTGGGGTTAAATGATCTCCGCCTAACTGCTGAAGTGCAACCATTCCCGGAAAACGACGTTGCAAAATTTGATTGAGAATAGTGGTCTGGTCGAGAGTATCTTTGGTAAATTTAATTAAAAGATTACGACGGATTTGATAGCGCTCCTCTATCATACAGTTAGTCTGTCCAGGAGAAGGAGTAAATTCTACCTCCATCATTGATGAAAGTTGTTCAATCAGGGGAATAGACTCTCGGGCTGCGTAGTTATTGAACGAAATTAAAATATTACCTGCCCGGTTAACGGGAAACAAAGAACCGATGAGTAAATGGAGTTTACATCCCATACTATGTCCTAAGCCATAAATTGGTAAACCCCGTTGACGTAGACGCCGAGTGGAATACAAGTCTTCTAAACCATCCTCAAACGTCCACAGAACTTTTTTCGCCATAATCCCATGATTGAGAGTATTAATAAAAGGAGTGGCGATTACAATGTATCCTTGTTGTGCTATCTGTTCTAATAGCCATCGATAAGTGATTTGTGGTGCTGTTGCCACAAACGCTCCCCCCAGGAAGTGAACGATTGCTTTTGGTCGGGGGGGAATCAAAACCCAGTTTTTAGAAACTTCTATCCACTCCATGGCGGCTTTAAATGTTTTATTTTAGAACGGGAGCAAAACTTAATCTTCTAACCTCAGCTAGAAGTTAAGTTGATTAGAATTCATTAACTTTATGTTACATATGTTGACACTAAAATGTCGAATTTCTCACAATTGCAACCAATATGAACCCAAAATCCTCTCCTAAACGCTCAATTCCGACAACCGATGATCAGTCTAAAGCGTCTGTAGTCAAACACTTACGGCAATTTAGTAATATTCTCGATAATGCGATTCGAGTTCCGGGTACTACCTATGGAATTGGTCTTGACCCAATTATTGGACTCATACCGGGAGGTGGAGATTTACTCGGGGGTCTGTTGTCAGCTTACATTATGTTGCGAGCTTTTCGACTGGGAGTTCCAAAAGAAATACTCGTCCGTATGGCTTCTAATATTGCGACAGAAACTTTGGTTGGAACTGTACCTGTGGTTGGGGATGTTTTTGATGTCGCCTGGAAAGCTAATGTTAAAAATGTTGATCTGTTGGAAGATCATGTTAATTCGCCTCAAATGGGACAAAAAGCGGATCGTTTATTTGTGATTGTTTTAGTGGGGGGGTTAATGTTATTTATTTTGCTGATTTCTTTAGTGGGAATTATGATTTTGACTTTCATTTATCAGGTTTTGAGAAGTTTGGTTGCAGGTTAAAGGTTTTTGGGGATTAGATTGAAATGATGACGAAGCTTGAGTCTGGAGAACAAAACTATTAATTTGTTGTTTTGATCACGGCTCAAAATACCCCATCAATCCCTAATCTTCAACCTCACCTAAAAGAATTGCGACTCCACGAGTTGCCTTAAATTCCCGACACATTAAAATAATAGAGATGGTCATTGGTACACCCAAAATTGCACCGGGAATACCCCAAACCCATCCCCAAAATACGATAGAAACCAGAGCAACAAAAGGGGATAACTGTAGGGTTTTTCCCTGCAAGCGAGGATCGACAAAGTTACCCAAAATTGTCTGTATAACTGCCAATCCTAACAGGGTGGCAATTCCGCGAGGAACCCCTTGAAAAATAAAAGCAACCAACGTCGGAGGAATCACCGCAATAATCGATCCTAAAGTGGGTACATAGTTAAGAACAAAAGCAACTAATCCCCAAACAAAAGCCAAATCAACCCCCCAAATAAAACACCAGCTTGCGGTTAAAATTCCCGTTAAACAACAAGTAAGTGTCATCACCAATAAATATCGCCGCAGTTTTTCACTGGTATCACTAACTGCATTAATAATGCGATCGCTAGATCGTGAGGGAAAAGCCTGTTTAACCTTTTCCTGATATTGATTCACTTCTAACAATAATAAGACTAATAAAGAGACAATTAAGATAAACAAACTCGCGGCTGATAACAAAGTCTTTATGCCGCCAATTGCCTGTTGAGTCACTTGATTAATTCCATCCTGAGCGTTAAACTGAGGAATAGGTATACTTCGCTCCTCAGCCCACGATCGCAAAGTTTCTCCCATTTGTTGCAAGCGATCAAGATACTCCGGAACTTTTGGTTCAATAATTTCTGCACTCAACGTTAAAGCCCCGACTGCGACTCCCATAAAGCCGATTAGCAATAGCAGCACTAAAATTAAACTTAACCATCGGGGTAAACGACGTTCTAGCCATGATTGCAAAGGATGAACTAAAACAGCAATAAAAAACGCAAACGCCAAAGGCATAGAAATCGATCGAGTCGCTTGGAGTGCAGCCACAACCAAAATTGTTGCAATAATCGCCATTAACGTTTTCGTTGTTGTGCCGGAAATTTGCATAGCTAAGACAATATTTTTTTATATTTATTGATTGGATCGGAAAGCGCACACAGGAATACCTTTATTACTCATACTCGATTTGCAAGAAGTTAACCTCCCTCTGAGGATAGGACTCTCTATTTTTTAGACAAGAATAGTTCAGCAATAGCTCAACCCGAGGACGAGTAGAGTTGTATTTTCCGATGTTTCTACCATATGGGTGATTGCATTCGCGGTTTAGTTTTATATGCTGAAAATTAGATACATAAAGCATGATTAAACTTAAATGAAATGGAAAAAATAATAATTGATAGCGACGGCGTTCAGCGCGAAAGCGAAAATCAAACGGCCAAAAATCAAACTCCCGAAAATCAAACCCCCAAAAATGAAGCAGGTGATACCGAACGTTGGGCTTCCCTGGTTGGCGGGGGCGCACTGGTATTAATGGGCTTAAAACAGCGATCGCTTCGCGGTATACTAACATCATTAGTTGGGGGCGGTTTAATCTATCAAGGTGCGAAAAATCAAAGCACCGTCAAGCAAGTTCAGCAGAAACTTGGCGAAGCAACAGAAGCGAGCAAAGACCAGCGCATCACCGCCGAAAAAACAGTAATTATCGAAAAATCACCTGAAGAACTTTACAACTATTGGCGCAATTTCGAGAATTTACCAATTTTTACAGATTATCTAGAGTCAGTCACAGTATACGACCAACAACGCTCTCATTGGGTGGCAAAAACACCCGTTGTTGATCAGGCTGTAGAATGGGATGCGATGGTTATTCAGGATCGCCCCAATGAGTTGATTGGTTGGACTTCGGCAGAAAATGCGGACATCGATCACTCGGGGTTTGTGCGGTTTCGTCCCGCAAGCGGCGGACGGGGAACCGAAGTTAAAGTTGTGATGGAATATAGTCCCCCTGGCGGTGCAATGACGGCGAATATTGCCAAGTTATTTGGTACCGAACCCGAACAACAATTGGGTCAGATGTTGAGTCGCTTCAAACAACTGATGGAAGCCGGAGAAATTGCGACAATAGAAGGGCAACCGCAAGGTTCATAGTAATATGAAATCGCCGAATTTTGCTACAGAAGATTGATGGGGAGATAGTCACCAGTCACCAGTGTTCAATGGGTAACTTTTGATTGTTGCCTATTGCCTTTTACCTTTTGTAGCATTATTTTTTCGATTTCATATAAGTTCAATGGATTGTAGACGCAACAGCGCAAAAAGATTAATCAATACTTACGGAGACAAGAGGTTATGAAAGCAGTTTGTTGGCACGGTTCCCATGATGTTCGGGTTGATACGGTTCCCGATCCTAAAATTTTAAATCCCGGTGATGCGATTATTAAAATTACTTCAACGGCGATCTGTGGTTCAGATTTACACCTTTATGATGGTTATATTCCCACAATGAAATCGGGGGATATTTTAGGCCATGAATTTATGGGAGAAGTGGTGGAAGTCGGCCCTAATGTTAAAAAGCTGAAGGTTGGCGATCGCGTTGTTGTGCCGTTTACGATTTCTTGTGGAAATTGTTTCTTTTGTAAGCGGGATTTATGGTCATTGTGTGATAATTCTAACCCGAATAGTGGGTTGGTTGAGAAAATGTACGGCCATTCTCCTTCGGGTTTATTTGGTTATTCTCATCTGTTGGGCGGCTACGCAGGTGGACAGGCTGAATATGCCCGTGTACCGTTTGCGGATGTGGGGCCGTTGAAGGTGGCTGATGGCCTCAGCGATGAACAAGTTCTGTTTTTAACGGATATCTTTCCAACAGGCTATATGGCGGCGGAAAATTGTGATATCGAACCGGGCGATACAGTAGCGGTTTGGGGATGCGGCCCGGTTGGACAGTTTGCCATTCGCAGCGCCTTCATGTTGGGGGCCGAACGGGTGATTGCTATTGATCACATTCCGGAACGATTACAATTGGCTGAAAAGGCCGGCGCCGAGATTATCAACTTTGAAGAAGTGGACGCAGGAGTTGCCTTAAAGGAAATGACAGGCGGACGTGGCCCTGATCGCTGTATTGAAGCGGTGGGTATGGAGTCGCACGGTATGGATGCGATGGGAGTCGTGGATAAGGTCAAACAGGCGGTGCGCCTCGAAACAGGACGACCCCATGCACTGCGACAGGCGATCGTGGCTTGTCGGAAGGGAGGAACGGTTTCTATTCCCGGTGTTTATGGCGGTTTTGTTGATAAAATACCGATGGGAGCGATTGTTAATAAAGCGCTTACATTAAAGTCTGGACAAACTCATGTTCATCGTTATCTGCGTCCGCTGATGGAACGGATTCAAAAGGGTGATATTGATCCCACTTTTGTGATTACCCATCGTCTCAATTTAGAACAGGCTTCTCACGGTTATGAGATTTTCAAGCATAAGAAAGATAACTGCATTAAAGTTGTTTTGAAGCCTTAGTTTAGACTTCCCGCACCTCAAAATGCGGGGATTCTTCTCAAAAAGAACGACTATTAAACCAAGTTGTATCTAAATAATCAATCCTCGCGAGTGGACTCAACGCAGCTAAGACTTGTTCTCCATAACTACGATGTAAAACCCGACTATCAAACAACGCCACAATCCCTTGACAGTCTCGCACAGGGGCAACTGCCCGTTGCAACTCATTTAAGGCTGTCGGAAGGAGATAAAGCCGAAACCAGTCGAGATGATTTTGTTTGTAATAACTCACTCGCCCCGCAACAAGTGGATGTTCTAACGAAGGTAAAGGTAAAGTGGCGATCGCTAACAAATGAGGCGGGGGAAGTTTTCCCTGATGTTGTCGCCAAAATTCCCAACCTGTGACTAAAATTCCTCGCCCATCAACTTTGGTCGTTTCGACTTGGACTCGTGAACCAAACTCTGCTGCAAACACAGCGCCGATCTGAGTTTTTAGGGGTGTATCCTCAATCAGTAACACAGTCAATCCCTCTAAGGTTGTACTCATGCAAAGTAAGCCGCGAATTTCCTCAATTAAAGCCGCTTGAAATTTGGGTGTATTCGGGAGTGGAAGGCGTGAGGGAAGATAAAGTTGAATCAGTTGAGAATTGCGATCCGGTGAAAACTTCACACCCGTAATTTCTCCGAGTCCCACTAATTGACGATAAGTAGGGGCGGCTTTCTGCAAGTCTAACGCCCCCCCAATCAAGACAACAGGTTGTAACAGCCAAATCTGACTCAAGGATGAACTCACTTCTGCCGGACTACAATACAGAGAAAAAGTACCTTGTTCTCGATTAACTTTTACCCATCGCAGTTGTTCTGACGCTTGCCATTGATGCCAAAATTGAGTCCAAGCGTCGGGAACCGCAGGAGAGACAATCTTGACTAAATCTTCGTAGAGTTGCTCTAAAATAGCTTGTTCAGCTTGATCTAATAAATGACAGTGGTAGGGATTGGCTGGACGTTGAAAAATGGCTTGGGTGAGGTTAATTTTTGCCTCGCGGATGATATCTGTGTGTTGGGGTGCTTGTTGGCGGAGTTGTGTCCAATCTTGCGGTTGAATACAGGTGGTTAATTGTTCTCGTGTCCAGGTTTCTAAGTCATCAACTCCATCAATAATTGTAGGAATATTGGGCGGAAACCGTCGGAACCTGCCTAAGCGATCACTTAACCATTCTTCGGGAGTGGTGAGTAAGATACCGTGAAAGTTGGATTCTTCGGGCCAGCGATCGCCTCGAATGATCGGTTGAGCGAGGTTTACGTCGAGTGCTTGGGATTCAAACAATTGGGGAATTTCTTCTTGTTGGAGTTCTGTTAACAACCACTGGGGAGCAACAATTAAGGCAGGTTCCGGCCAAATTAAAACGGGAATGAGATAGCTAAACCGATAAGAATGATGGTGACTCACTGGACTGACCCCAGTTTGAATCAAAGCACTGCGGCCAAGTCGCAACGCTCGCGCTACTAATCGGGCCATTGTTAAATAGTGAGGCCATGAGACTACACCTGGCGATTTTCCGACGGAAACACTCCGCGATCGCAGAAAGCTTTGTAGTAAATTATGAGCTTCTACCTCGATCAAGAGAATTAAAGCCTTAGCGAGTGGAGAACTTGGAAAATGGACAAGAGCGGACTGTTTAAGAGAGCAACAGGTGAGCGGAGCATCTAAAATAATTTCACTGAACAACTCCAACTCAATTGATCAAGCTTAACTTTTAACTAAGATAATCAAAACTATCGACAAAATCAATCACCTGTTCTCCATCAAAGAGGATGGGTTCGATCAATTTACTCGAGTGATTTTCTCGTTCTCGATCAAGAATAGAGGGTTTAAAGCGCTTACCGAAATCGCAATGGGTGTGGACAGTTAACTTTTTTTGACTGGTATTCGTTAAGATCGTTTGAGTGGGACTGTGAAAAAAGTCAGGGATTTGTTCAGAGCGAATCGATTTGACCACTTGTTTGAGATCGTGAGCTTTAGAAATCACTTCTCCCATCGCCGCTAAGACTCGGAGTTGGTTCTTATTTTTTTCGCTGCGGTCTTGCAAATTGCGAACTAAACTGACAATATTTTTTTGAGTTTTACTGGCATCATCAAAGGGAAAAATTGCCAAGCATCCCATTGAAAACAAATATTCTTCGCGATCAATCCGAAAGGTGATTACGGTGCGTCGGAGATCAGTATCAATACTGGGAGGATGTTTGAGAAGGGGATACTCTTTGGCGATGTGATGGTAGGTTTCAGCCAGAATTAGATTGGCTTCAAGATCGAGGGGAGCATCCACAATCACTTGTACAGTCGGCAGAGCTTGATTAAAAAACTTTTTGAGGGTTTCGGGGTTAAATTGATAAACCTCGCTATGATCGCCATTTGCACTGAGATCAATCCATTCACAGGTAATATCTTCGGCTTTTAAGTTAAAGCGGGGAACTTCGTAGAGTTTGGCTCCGGTTAACGTCGCGCCGGAAATATCAGCCCCCATCCAATCGGCTTTAATTAAATTCGCTTGGGTTAAATCGACATGAACCAGACTGGCTTTTGCTAAAGTCGCCCGACTGAGATTAGCCCCTGACAAGTTGGCTCCCGATAAGTTTGCCCCAGATAAATCGGCTCCCAACAAATTCGCCCCGCGCAAGTCAGCCCATCGGAGATTAGCTCCACTGAGGTTAGCTTGGCGCAAATCTGCATAGGTGAGGTTAGTTTGTCGCATCTCGGCGTGACTAAAATCGGCTTTGGGTAAATTGGCTTTCACCAAATTTGCTCGTCGTAAGTCCGCTCTTTGCAGGTTTGTTGATGCTCCCGAAACACCTCGGAGATTGGCTCCACTGAGATTCGCTTGAGAAAAGTTGGCTTGTCCGACTCTTGCTTCTCGTAAATCAGCGCCATTGAGGTTGGCTTTAGTCAGATTGGCATTATTGAGTCTGGCTCTAATCAGTTCTGAACGAATGGCTAAGGTTTCGACTAGGATGGCATCGCTCAAATCTGCTCGTACTAAATTGGCAACATTGAGGGTGGCTCGACTGAGATTTGCTCCGGTGAGATTAGCTTGACTCAATCGGCTCACATTGAGATTAGCGCGACTCAAGTTAATACCACTAAGATTTGCTCCACTTAAATTGGTCACACACAGGGACGCATCGCTTAAATTGGCTTGACTCAAGTTAATCCGACTCAAATTGGCTTCATTGAGATTAATACCCGTAAAATTCCGTTCCCCTTCTTTGTATTTTTTGACTAAGTTGTAGATTTTTACGAGTTCCTGTGCCATTATCACCCCTGCATCCTGTACGAAATGACTAAAAAGACTGAAGTGTAAGTCTCATTAGAGTTTCTCCTCAACAAATTTAGTATGACATCTCTATTTAGTCTGAGATGAACAGAAAGTCTGAGAGATTGTCTAATGAGGGAGCCATCATCTGAAAATATTTCTCTTGGGAATATCCCGAGGAGTTCATGAGTTCAGGCACATTGAGTAGGCTTCTTCCGAATTGAGGATGGCTATGAATTTTGAGGGTTCGATTGTGAAAGTTTCTCAGCGTTGTACGAGTGGGAGAGGCAAAGAAAGCTTGATAACTTTCGGGTTCGGATAGGGATTTGGTGTGTAATTTCAAGTCGGTGATCTGATCGAGTTGTTGCTTGATTTCACTCACCAATTTTCCGATTTGATGGGAGTGCCGAACGCTTAAGCCGATGAAGTTCTCTGATCCGAGCATTTGAACCAGATTCCGAATACTTTGTTGAGTAAGATCTGCATCTTTAAACGGAAGAATGACAATATAGGCGGTGGAGAACAGTTGTTCGTCTCTTTCTATCCTAAACGATAAAGTGGTTCGACGAGGACTAACCTCTATACTGGGCGGGCGATTGATGATTGAGGTCTGGCTGATGATGTCGCGGTAAGCATCGGCTAAGGCGCAGTGAGCTTCCGCATTGAGTGCCATATCAATGCTAATTTCCACCATTGGGGAGGTGGCGTTAAAAAATTGGTAGGCTTCTTGAGCGCTAAAGCGGAGAACTTTGCTCCCATCACCGTTCGGACTAACATCAACCCAATCACAGGTGATTTCGTCGGCTTTGACTTCAAATCGAGAGACGTCATAGAGTTTGGCACCAGTCAGGGCGGCTCCGGTGAGTTCGGCTCCTGTCCAGTCAGCCCCCGTCAGGTTGGCTTGGGTGAGATCAGCATGAATTAAATGGGTGTATAGTAAGCTGGCATGGCTGAGATCGGCACCATACAAACTGGCTCCACTTAATCGGGCTTGTTCGAGGTTGGCTCCTCTGAGATCGGCTCCGTTGAGATCGGCCCAACGCAAATTTGCGCCTTTGAGATTGGCACCGCTGAGATTGGCTTGGGAAAGATTTGCCTGTCGGAGTTCCGCGTTGACTAGATTCGCCCCTCGCAAATCGGCACGAGTCAGATCCGCCCCGTGTAAGTTGGTTCCTTCGAGGTTACTGGCGATCAGAACTGCGTCTCGCAGATTGGCGCTTTTGAGGTTCGCCTGTCGTAGATCAACTTGTCGTAGGGTGGCTTCTCGCAGATCGGCTTCACTGAGGTTCGCGGCGGTTAAAATGGCATGACTGAGATCCGCACGGATTAACTCCGAACGGATCGCAGAGGCATTGATCAGAGTGGCATGACTGAGATCGGCACGAATCAGATTGGCAACATTGAGAATTGCGCCCGTCAGGTTGGCTCCGCTGAGATTGGCTCCGCTGAGTTTGGCGACATTCAGTTTGGCTTGGCTGAGGTTCGTCCCTGAGAGATTTGCACCGCTGAGATTGGTAATGCTGAGGACAGCTTGAGAGAAGTTAGCACCGGAGAGATCAGTTCGACTGAGATTGGCTTCGCAAAGCAGGATCGCACTAAAATCTCTGATGCCGGATTGATAACTTTGAATCAGTTCTTCGGCATTCATGCCTTCAAGTTTTCCGAATAAAAAACAGGTTTTAATCTAATATCTACTATATCAAAATTTTTTCACTGCCTACCGGGAAATAGAGATTCTAGATTATTCTTTGATCATTTTGTTTAAACATACGTTAAATTGAACCAGATAAACTACGATGAAAGCTAAACAGTCTCACATGAATATTGGTCTAGTTGGGTTAGGTTTAATTGGGGGTTCTATCGGGTTGGATTTATGTTCAATTCAACCAAAATTGATACAATTACAAACTGAAAATAATTCCTCAAATGAGCAAACCTATCGAGTTTTAGGGGTGAGTCGTCGTCAAAGCACTTGCCAAAAGGCGATCGCAATGGGTGCTGTTGATGAGGCGAGTGTTGATTTATCTTTGATGGCGAGTGCAGATGTTGTGTTTATTTGTACACCGATTGGGGCGATTGCTTCTACACTTGAGGAGTTAATTCCTCATCTTAAACCCACTGCTATTATAACTGATGTGGGTTCAGTTAAGCAGCCTATTGTAGAAATACTTTCTCGACTTTGGCCCCATTTTGTCGGAGGGCATCCGATGGCAGGAACGGCTGAAAGTGGTATAGAAGCTGCTCAAAAAAATTTGTTTTTGGGTAAACCTTATGTGATTACTCCGACTGAAAAAACATCAGAGTTTGAAATAAAAACGGTTACTAAAATTGCTGAATTATTGCAAGCAAAAGTTTATCAATGTTCACCACAAGATCACGATCTTGCTGTGGCTTGGATTTCTCATTTACCTGTGACGGTGAGTGCGAGTTTAGTCGCCGCTTTAACCGCAGAAGAAGATGTAAAAGTTCAACAACTCGCCCAACAATTAGCAAGTTCTGGCTTTCGTGATACGAGCCGTGTGGGGGGTGGAAATCCGGAGTTAGGGGTAATGATGGCGCGATACAATCGAAAAGCTTTATTGCTATCTCTACGGGCTTATCGGAGTCGCCTTGATCAATTCATTGACATCATCGAACAAGAAGATTGGCAAACATTAGAACAGCAACTGATTCAAACTCAACAAGAACGTAAAAAGTTTAATTTTTAGCCAAAACCTGAGTTAAAAGTACAGTTAATTAATCTCAAACAATCAATTTATTTACGGTTTTTGATTTCATCTAGATGAGAGAATTAAAAGTTTTAACTCTTTTTCTCTCGTCTAGAAATCATGATTAACCATCAAAGAATAGGGTTATTTGTTGGGGAGTTCGTGAGAACCTAGATTGACAATAACTCTGATTATCTCTGATTTCCAGGCTTACTATCACCTCTTGAGGGGGCAGATTTTGGCTCTTTATTTTCTACACTTTGTATTGTGGCTGATCCTTGATTCAATACATCGAGTTGTTTGTTATCAAGTTCCAATGAATCATCAAGATGATATGCCATATTACCAATTAAAGATAAGTTTGTCATCATCATCTCAGTTTTCGGAAAAGCGACTGCTAAAATTGCAATAGTCGTCCAAGTAGATTGCTTCAAAACGTTATTCAGATTCATTGTTGACTCTCGCATTGATAGGGTTTCATCGGAGAGCGCCCTGACTTTAAAGTGATCAATAATTTGAAAGTTATTTGTTGAATTTTTCACTTTCGTTTCTATATTTATGTATAACGAATAATCTTTACAAAATGCAACATAGTAAAGGAGCTTTTACTCAATCTTCAACTTTTCTGGAGTCAGAGTTCCTTTTGTAAAGATTTAGTAAATTTTTGGGGAGACTGGAATTTAGACTCACTCACCTTGTCATAACCTCAGTTCAAGTCGTTTTGTTCAGAATAAGCTCAACAATATAAGCAGTAAGTATTGCGTTGCTGTTTGGCTTTGTAGAGAGCTTTATCTGCTCTACTCACTAATACTTCAAAGCGACTAAGGGGCTGTGGAATTATCGTTGAAATCCCAATACTAACGGTGACAAACTGACTAACCGATGAGCTAGAATGCTCAATAGCTAACTGTTGAATACTATCATGAATATCTTGTGTGATTTGTATTGCGCCTTCTGCTTTTGTATTGGGTAAAAGAATTACAAATTCTTCGCCTCCATAACGAGCAACTAAATCGCTAGAACGTTTTAGAGTTTCCTGAATCGCTTTCGCAACTCTTTGCAAACATTCATCTCCAGCTTGATGTCCGTAAGTATCATTATAAAGTTTAAAATGATCAACATCAAGTAATAACAATGATAATGAATGCTGTTCTCGTTGCGCTCGCTTCCACTCTTGATCTAAATATTGATCAAAATATCGACGGTTAGCAATTTGAGTCAAGCCATCGAGTATTGCTAATTGTTCGAGTTGTTGATAAAGTTCAGATTGTTGAATGGCAATCGCTAATTGATCAGCAACAGCACTAGCTAACTCGATTTCCCAGGTTTTCCAATCGCCATGAGAATTATTTCTCACTAACCCTAAGCTTCCCCAAACGATAGAATTTAAGTGTAAAGGAATGATTAACAAAGAACCTGGAGAAATGCCAGCATAATAGTGTTTAAATTCGTCAATACAATTATTTTTTTCCTCGATTTGAAATACTTCTAAATGTTTTAGGCGTGCTGTAATTTTATTGTTTTCATCGGTAATTTCTAAGCCCAATACACTGAATAAATCTGGAGATTGATGATAGTCAGCGACATGACGCCAGAGTTTTTCTTCACTCAAATAGCGAGCAATTACAGTTCGTTCGGCTTGAAGTAATTTACACACTTCTTCGGCTGCGGTTGAGAAGATAGTTTGTAAATCTAAAGAGGTACGAATTGCTTGAATAACTTGATTAAGAGCTTGTTCTCGTTGAGCTTGACGTCGTGTTTGTTCGTAGAGTTGACTTTGAGCAATTGCAATTCCGACTTGAGTTGCTAGTTGTTCGAGTAACTCTGTTTCATGGGTTTGCCATTGTCTCGGTTGAGTGCATTGATGAGCAATTAACAATCCCCATAAATGTTGTCCTTGTAAAATAGGAACAACGAGATTAGCCCTCACTTGAAACTGAGTTAATAAATCCACATAACATTGACTTAAACGAGCTTTTGAAATATCTTCTATGGCTCGAATTCGCCCCTGTTTATATTGCTCAATATAGGTTTGTGAAAAGCAGGGATCATAAATATTTGTATTTAAAATTGACAACTCAGGGATCACGACAGACTCTACAGATACAACACCACTCCAGTCAGCTTGAAAGCGAAAAATAACGGTTCTATCTACTTGCAAGAGTTGTCTAACTTCCCTCACTGTCGTATTCAGAGTTTGATCTAAATCAAGAGATTGACGAATTCGTTGAGCGATTGCGGCTAATAACTTTTCTCGTTCAATTTTTTGCTGTAATTTGGTTTCTATCTGTGTACGTCGGGCAATTTCCTGTTGCGCTTGTTGATAGAGTTCCGATTGTTGAATTGCAATAGCAACTTGAGTCGTGAGTTGCTTGAGGAAGCTAATTTCTAACGATTTCCACTCTCGGGAATCATTGCAGTTTTGAGCCACTAATAATCCCCATAGTTGATTATTATTAACAATAGGAATCGCTAAGTTTGCTCTGATTTTAAATTTTGCCATTAAGTCAATATAATCGGGATCAAGTTCGGCGGTATAAAGGTCAGAAATAGCTTGAATTTCTCTTTGCTGATAAAGTTGAATATAGAGTTCTTGAAAAGAGTGATTATCAATCACAAGATTGAGCATAGGGATCTCAGTTTCGCCAACAGATTCGGCAATGACAGTTCCCCCAAAATTTTGATTGAACTGATAAATAATCACACGATCACATTTGAGAAATTCTCGGACTTCAATGACGGTGGTATTGAGTCTTTCCTGAAGATCGAGTGATTGACGAATGCGATTTGTGATGGCGATGGTTAATTGTTCTTGTTCGGATTGATCTCGTAATATTTTTTCAGTATATTTAAGTTCTTCTTCTATGTTAGAAGACTTTTGTTGACGAGTAGAAGTTTTTGTGAGAATATGGTGATAGGAGAGTTTGAGTTTTTGAATTTTTTGCTTCTGGGATGTACCTCTCAATTTAGAGATTAATCGATGGATGGGATGATGTATTTTTTTTCTGGTTTTAGATTGAAAAGCTTTATTTTTGTTCATGGTTTTTAAGTTAATTGTTAAAAATAATTGCTTAAACTTGAGTTTAAAAATTTAGATTAAATTTCAAAAATAATCCTACCGATCATTTTCCTCACTTCCCCTGCTTCCCTTCGGTAGCAAATATTTAAGTATTTCATATTATTGGTACAATTTTAAAAAACGATAGCGAAAAGCAGATTAAATCTTAAAAATAGTTTCCAGTCAATGGAATAAAATATAGAGGGTTAGGTCGGAATCGAGAAAAAGATGGAAATCCTGATTTTAATTTACCAGAGTTTGAGTTGCATTAGAATATCCTATCTAGAAGAAAGTTTAACTTTTATTAAGTTTTCTTGCTAACATTTTGGCTTAATACGTTGAATAGAATGTATGGCTATCTATTAATTTGAATATGCTGATCTTCTATCATAAATTTATTTGATGAAAACTAAATCATTTCTGTTTTGAACTTAGTGATATCTTCAAGGACGACTCTTTACAGTGTAGCGCCCAGAGGCAGTCGAGTAATAGTCGGATTGATTTTGAGGCGCGAGGCGGGTGTATCTACCCAAGAAACCCCCGGCGATTGCCGAGGGCTAATGTGTTGTAGAATTTATTCAGGATTCAAAAATGATTATCGACGGAGTTTAGTCTGAACTCCCCAAACTCCAATGGCGAGCAAACCTAACACGGAAAACGGTTCAGGCACGGTTTGCGGAGGAATCTGTGTGGTAAAAGCGATCCCAATCGGACGGAGTAACTGATCATTAGTCGAAACAAAAACTGCACTGGTATTTCCCACTGAAGGCAACGCTTCTCCAGTCATACCATCGTATCGCAGAATTGCTCCAAAATTACTATTGGTAAAGTCAAAGCCAACTGAATAAAGGATGTTGTTGGGGTCAAAGGTTAAATTCCCGATAAAATTATTACTCGGGATTGTTTCTGTGTAGTTTGTGGGTAAAACACTGACTAAATTACCCGTTTCTAGATCATAGCGGCGAATATCATTGGCAAAATCACTAACAAATAAATCCCCTTCAAACCCCAACGCTAACCCCAATAAACTGACAAACCCAAAACCATCGGGTGAGGGAGTCGGTTCGGCAAATACCGTCGAGGTTTGTGTGGTAATATCAAAACGCAACACTTGACTGGGAAGACCTGCACTAAAGTCAGCCTGACCATTGATAGCAATACTCCCCTGAGTCGTCACATAAAGGCTGCCATCGGGCGCAAACAACAAATCATTAGGCCCGTTTAACCCGCCAGGGAGACCGTTACCGGATGCAAAAACATCAATAAATTCTCCAGTGCTATCAAAACGCAGAATTTCGTCACTCAAAAAACTGCTGACTTGACACACTCCCACCAGTAAACTCTTCGAGTTCTACTGGGGGATTCTAAATCTCACGACTTAGATTTACTGCTTTTACGGCACTTATCTGTTCGCTTTCGCTCACCCGACAGTACGCCAACGAGCGTCAATTTCTTGAACCACGATCTGCCCGACCGCAGCAATACCTCGATTACAAATCACTTGTGCTGCTGCAACATCGCGATTACATTCGTAGTTGCATTCAGGGCATTTATGTGTGCGCTCGGACAGGTCTTTTTTTCCTGTATGCGCCCCACAATGAGGACAAATTTGACTCGTATATCTGTAGTCAACCTTGCCAAAATAAACCCCCCGCTTCCAGCAAACCCAAGCTAATATATTGAAGAACTGACCGAACCCTGCGTCTAAGGTATGCTTGCCTAACATTCCTTTTGCCCAAGCTCTAAAGTCTAGGTCTTCAACAAATATCATTCCCGCTTGGTCGCACAAATGATGAGCTAATTTCAAGTGAAAGTCTTTTCGGGTATCTGATATTTTTTGATGAAGTCTTGCTATCTTCTGGCTAAGTTTGTGTCGATTAGCCGAACCCAGTTTCTTTAACTTTAATCTACGTTGCAGTAATTTCAACTCGCCGTGTAGCCGTGTTAAAAATTTGGGACGTTCGATCAACTCACCATCAGAGGTTGCCAAGAACTTATCAAGCCCAATGTCAATTCCTATCGGATGCCCGGAAGCTGGAGTATCTGGAATGCTTACAGGGCTTTGTAAAGATAGCATTGCAAAATACCCGCTAGCTTTTCTCACAACCCTCACCTGTTTAAGTTTAAATCCTTCTGGAATTGGGCGAGATAATCTCATCTCCAACCATCCAATCTGAGGAAGCTTTATCCAGTTATTTGAAACTGGATTGCTCTTCAACTGAGGGAACACAAAAGACCGCATTCGATACTTGTTTTTGAAGCGAGGAAAACCATAACCCTGCTCTTTCATGTTGTTGAATGCTCTTTCTAAGGTTTTGAGAACTTGTTGTAAAACTTGAGCATTGATTTTCTTGAGTTCAGGGTTGGTTTTCTTCGCTTTTGTCAAGCTAGCAGATTGTATGTTGTAGTTGGGATACGGAGCATCCGCTGGGACAATGTACTCTTGCTGCAATGAACAAGAGTTAACTGCACACTTTCTACTACTTATCCAGTCTTTTCGCTCTCTCAAGGCGTAATTCCACACCTTTCTACAGACCGCCAACATTTCTTCAATGGTGGCAATCTGTTCTTGAGAAGGAATCAACTTAAATTCGTAGGTTAGTGTTAACATTCTAAAAATATAACACAGTTCTATCTGGATTTTGTACTCGGCTAGAATTTCATCTTAAGAGGGTTGCTGTTGGTCGCAATTCATCTCGCCGTTAAGTCTTCGACTCTAACGGGAGTCAAGATTGCTTCATTTTTAGATAGAGGTTGCCATCGGGGCCAAAATTCAAGTCATCTGGAGAAACCAATCCCCCACTTCCCGGTGCGATAAATTCACCCAAAAATTCGCCCTTCTGTTCATCAAATAGGAGAATATTATTTCCTTCTGTATTCCCGACTAATAAAGCCGCTTGACTCGGTAAAGCACTCACACCTGGAAAGGCGAAAGCCCCGATAATAGCTACAATCGAAGCAATACGTGGCGTTTTTGTCATTGAGATTCTCAAGTTCTTAAGATTGAATAAATACAGTCAATACTCCCAAATCTGATTTAGAAGGGGGTTTGAGTTCGTACTGTCCCAATATAGAGAGCCTAAACCCCAGAAAACCAGTAGCTTGTGTAAAATCCAAGAGGGGTAGTTGTAAATATTGAGTAAATCTCTTGTTGTTGATTGATTATTCGTGACTTGACCCCGCGACCCGTCAAAAGATGGCTAATAAGGCTTAAAATACCAGAGAACCCTCTTGAGTCACCTTAACGGGTTAACTCGGTCTAAATTCGATCTCAACCAACTAAACCCGTGATGGTACTGCCTTAACTGTAAATTCGGCAGTCTCATTTCTTCAATTCACTGATCAACTTCACTGAAGTCTCACCCATAACTGCACCCAACTCAACTTGAACCCTGAGTTTAACCCCTCAAATCCATGAGTACCTCCATTTATCCGGGCCAAATTCTGCGAAACCATTATCACATTATGCGCCAGTTGGGGCATGGTGGTTTTGGGCGTACCTACTTAGCAGAAGATCAGCATCGGTTTAACGAACTGTGTGTGTTGAAGGAGTTCGCTCCGCAAGTTCAAGGAAGTTATGGCTTGCAAAAGTCTCAAGAACTTTTTGAACGAGAAGCCCAAATACTCTATCAACTCCAACATCCACAAATTCCTTGTTTTCGAGAACTATTCCGCGAAAAAATTAACGGTAAAGGCTATTTATTTGTTGTCCAAGATTATGTTAAAGGTTTAACCTATCGCGAACTGATCACCCAATACAAAAGCCAGGGAACCCGCTTCAGTGAACTTGAAGTCACACAACTGATGTTGCAATTGTTACCTGTGCTGGAATACATTCACTCTCATGGTGTTGTTCATCGCGATATCTCACCGGATAATGTGATTCGCCGTCAGACCGATGGATTACCCGTTTTGATTGATTTTGGCGGAGTCAAACAAATCAAAGCCAAAGTTGATTCTGAGTTGGGTGTGCGTCACCTTCCCCCGACTCCTGCAACTCGTTTGGGAAAAGTCGGTTACGCCCCGGAAGAACAAATGCAGATAGGAATTGTATCTCCTCACAGTGATTTGTATAGTTTGGCGGCGACGGTGGTGGTTTTGTTGACGGGAAAAGAACCTCAACACCTGATTGATAGCTATCATCTTACCTGGAATTGGCGATCGCAAACTTCAGTCAGTCCAAAATTAGCGGCGATTTTAGATAAAATGTTAGCCCACAAGCCGGGCGAACGCTATTCCCACGCCTCCCAAGTTCTACAAGCCCTCAATGATACCCCTGTCCTTCCTTCTATTCCCACACAAGCCCCACCAGAGATGGAAATCCGATCATCTCCTGTGTTGACACAGCCTCCTTCTGTAGAAGCCCAAATTCCAATTCCGATTGCGGCGACTCCCAATACAACACTGCAAAAAACCTCATATCCAAAGCTGAAATTTCCGGGGAATTTATCTTCAACCTGGACAACAGTATTGCTCGTGACAATTTCTATGGTTCTGATGGGGGGAGTGGGTTGGATTGGAGGGTTTTATTTTGTCAATCATCTCTCGAGATCCAATGATGGTGGATTTAGTGCGATGGGAGAACTTCAACGTCAAGAATTTATCCAAAATCGCCGTCAAGAATTGGGGGTTGATTATCAGTATTTTATTGAACTGGTTAATGAAGAATTTTATAATCGTTATCCCTCTCAAAATGGCAGAATGTTAACTCAAGATCCTGCTGATGCTTCCTGGCGTAAACGATGGGATAAAACGGCTTATGATGTCTTAAATCGGCTGACTGTCATTAGTGATGAATCTCGAAGTCAGTTAGGACAATATAGTGCTGATAATATTAAAACATGGGCGAAGGAAGTTAATGCGTTGAATTTAAGTAGTCGGGCTTTAGAAGATTTAGCCGATGCGCGATTTTTTTACTTGTTTCCTGAACAACCTCGCGGTGAAAATTTAATTGACTTGCCTATCGGTCAGATTTGGCAAGCGTTAACCGCAGATGAATTAAAGATGTTACAACAAGGGCAGAATTTAAAAGAAGTTCAATTTGATGAAAATGCCAGTAAAAAGGTGCTGCAAGGTGTCTTACAACCGGGAGAAGGGAAAGCTTATGTTGCGTGGTTAAAACGTCAGCAAAATTTACGGATTAAGTTAGAAGTTCCTCAGAAATCTACCTTTCTTTCTCTCTATACTCCGAGTCGTCGAAAAAACGCTAAAATTATTCTCGAAGATGCCCGACTTCAGAGTTGGTCAGGACAATTAGAAGATACAGGTTATTATGAAATTATTGTGGTGTCTGATGCTAAAGATCCCATAAATTATCAGTTAATTCTTGAAGTTGAATAATTTTGGAGACTCTCAAAATTATGGTCTATTCAGCGCAATACATTGGTCAAAATAGTCAATTTTTTGATCAAGATAGTAGTAGTTAGCGCGACCACTATCTAACTATAAAGCTAAATCGCTGTAACAACACTAAGTTAAGGTTTTAAGACTAATATAAAGTATCAAAAACAAAAAAATCCTCAGAACTAGAGAGTAGGAGGAATTTTAAGGTATGATTTAAAATGAATGATCAAAAGCGAAGTCTATTTTTTAAATCTGTTTTTTATTTATCGCAGACCTGAACTCTCAGGAAGATAAAGTTTGTACCAGCTTAATAAACCACATAAAATCAAGATTTGAACACTCCAATGGGTAAAAGCAAATCCCCATATCAAACAAGTTAGTCCAGTTAATCCAGCTAAAACGAACGGTATATCTTCAGATGTTTGTAGATAAACCCAGATGGAACCTAGTGTGAAAGCGAGTAGAAGTATATAAACCCCAGGCATAGTTGACACCTCCTTGGGAAGCTGTAGATAGTCATCTGGTTTTGATAGACTATCTTTACTATATATTTAAAAGTAAAGGTAAAATATCCAGAACTGATTAAATCAATCAATATTGTCACAAAACTTGATACTGAAGCTTACAAAACTTGATATTTAAGAGAAAAATTGAGATTAAAAACGATAAAAATTTAGTTATTCTATGTTCTGTGTCAAAATCATGTGGGTTGAATGGTGATGTCAAACTCTACCCCAATCTAAAATTTGAGCTACTAAATTCCCTAAATTCAGAGGATCAAAAGGTTTAGTGATCACTCCACTCACCCCTAACTCAGCAAATTTTCGGTGTTTATGAGTTTGTACTTGCGCTGTTAGTAAAATCACGGGGATCTGCTGAGTTTTGGGGTCAGCTTGAAGCTTTTGAAATGTCATCAGTCCATCCCATTCTGGCATCATTACATCAAGCAAAATCACGTCGGGTTGTTCTTCACGGGCTTTGAACAGTCCTTCCTGACCCGATGAAGCTGTAATCACTTGCCAAGTTAAAATATATTCTAAAGTAATTTGGGCAACTTCGCGAATATCGTCTTCATCATCAATGAGTAAAATGTATTTAGTCATTTTGTTCACAAGTTCTAAAATTCTATACACCGAAAGAAATAAGGTATTGACTATATCTATTGCAATCATTGGGGTTAAAAATTTTGGCATAGACCTAGTAATATTTTACAATCTTGCCTAGACCATTAACGAGAGTTGATTAGGGGTTGCAGTGGCCAGTCTAGACTGAAGTAATCATCAACAACAACGGACTAAGAGTTGTAGGTAGGCCATTACAAAGTTTACTCAAATTTGACTCGGGTGAGTCGCCCTATCCTAAAACTGCATCGATTTGATTCAAACATTCGATTATTGTCTTGAATTTTATCAACATTTCCGAGAAAATATAAATAGTCTATAGATTTGGTGCAACTGAACAAAACCACTCAGGTGTAGGAGATACAGTTTCGGCTAGAACCCTAAAAAACTGGAAAAAGTTCAAAGGGGATTTCTATACTTCAGAGGGTTATGCTCGGGGACACCATTTGAGAACGAGTCATTTCACATTCAAGGTAGGGTATGAACAGCAGAACTAAAAATCAGTCTCAAGAACTCCTCCTCAATATCAGCTATGAGGAATTTAACTTTGAACGATGGGCGCAAGCCGTAAAACCTCAGCTAATAGCAGCTTTGCGAGGAAATTTTACGACGACACTTCAATCCTGGAAGCAGATTCAGCAGAAGAAAGACTGATGGGTTTCAAACCCTTCTGCATTATAAAACTTATTTGATTTAAAAAAACGCATTAAACCATTTGGATCTTCTAGAGTGATAACGATCAATCAATATAAAATAAAGCTGATCAACTTTTTCACAGCAGAGCTTATATTTGATTACTCGTTTACAATCAACTCTGGAAGATCCCTATTTTTAAAATAAATACTTAAATTTTACCCAGTATATTCACACCTTTTTTTAAAATAACTTTTTACTAACTGATCATACAGGGTCTAAGAGATCCAAAAATTTCTGCTGAGAGATTTGCCTTCTTGAATCAAAGACCTAAGATAGATTCTAAACACCGAGAAAACGTGATATAGTTTCGTTCGTATTTTCCCTCTGTATAAATCCACACCAGCGTCAGCCCTCCTACGCGGAATTACCAGAATGACAACAACTGCAACTCAACCCCTCTCCTTTGAACAACGCCTCGACGCCTCCCCCATTACCCCTGTGATGTGGCTACTCTGGGCCTTGTCGGCAGGACTCATCGCTTTAGATGGCTTTGATTTTTTTATCATTGGTGTCGCCCTTCCCTTCCTACAGCGAGACTTTAACTTGGGTTCTGCGGAGATCGGGGCGGTAGCAGTAGCGGCGATCGCCGGGTCAATGGTGGGAGCCTTTACCCTTGGCCCAATTACCGATAAAGTCGGACGTCAACTGATGTTGATGGTGGATGTTGCCATTTTTATCTTCGCAACAGCAGGAACCGCCCTAGCCTGGGATGCCACTTCATTGATTTTCTTTCGGTTTCTCGTGGGTGTTGGAATTGGGGCGGACTATCCGATCAGCGTATCCTATATTACCGAAAATGTTCCCTCTCGGTTGCGAGGTCGGATGGTAATTGGCGCTTTTACGTTTCAAGCAGTCGGTGCGCTTTTGGGTGCTGTTACCGGATTAACAGTGATTCATATTTTTCAAATTGTTTATCCTGACTCGCCTTTACCGATGATTCAATATGCGTGGCGTTGGATGTTGGGAGTTGGATTAATTTTAGCGATCGCAGTGGGTGTTTTACGGATTAGTTTCTTACTTGAAAGTCCGCTTTATCATATCAATCGAGAAGAATACGACGAAGCCTCAAAAGCCGCCTCTACATTACTCAATGAACCGATTAATATTACCCCAGAAACTGACCCGCCCAAACAAGAATCTCATTTATCCTATTCTGCTTTATTTTCCTGGCAATATTTACGGCGAACAATACTCGCTTCTGTTCCCTGGTTTTTACAAGATATTGCCACTTATGGAATTGGGATTTTTACCCCGACTATTATTGGGGCTTTGGCGTTTGCAGGAAAAGAAAGTTTTATCGCCAGAGAAAAAGCAGCAGCAACGGGATCGGCTTTTGTTGATATCTTTTTAATTATTGGCTTTCTAATTGCTGTGCTATTAATTGAACGGGTCGGACGGATTCGACTGCAAATTATCGGCTTTATTGGAATGGCTGTCGGCTTATTAATATTGGCTGCTTCTAATACTTTTGAATTTAGTAACGGAACCAGTATTATTTTGGTTTTTGTGGGTTTCTTTGTGTTTAATTTAATGATGAATTCTGGCCCTAACTCCACTACATTTCTGTTATCGGGTGAAGTATTTCCGACTTCTATTCGGGCCAGTGGTGCGGGGTTTGCGGCTGCTTTTGCCAAAGCGGGTGCGGTCATCGGTGCGTTTACATTACCGATTTTACAACATTCTATAGGTGTTCCTGTGTTGCTGTTTTTACTCGCTTTAATTTGTCTGTTTGCAGCCGCTTTAACCTATCTCTTTCGGGTGGAAACGAGAGAAAGATATTTGGACTCTATTAATGTAGAATAGGTTAATGGTGTTCAACCAGTTCAGTTAAACTGACGATTCGGTAATTATTTTGAGTTAATTCCAAAAACAGTTTTTCCAATGCTGCAACTGTATTTTTAGATCTTCGCATTGAACCCCCATGTAGCACTAAAATAGATCCTGGAAATACAAATCGAGAAACATAACTCACTGTAAATAGCGGGTTTTCTGTTAACATATAAGTGTCCAATGGAATCATCGAAGCGAGTGCAAACTGACGATTGTATCCTTCGGTTTCAGACAGTTTTAGTAAAGATTGAAGCATGGTTGGGTTGTAACGACCTCGCCCCGGTCTAAACCATTTAATTTTGGCTTCTGTGTCTTCTGTTAATTCTTGATGGGCTTTCAACAATTCTGCTTCAAATTCTTCAGATTCTAAGTCAGCATGAGTACGGTCAAAAACACCATGATTGCCAATTTCATGCTGTTGTTCTATAATATTAATGATTGCATCTTTTTTTCCCATTAAATGACTTGTTGTGAGGAAAAATGTTGCTTTTGCTTGTTGTTCAACCGTTGTCACTTTTTGGTTGTGTTGACGAATTGCATCTAAAATTAATTGAGTTGAGGTATCCCCGACATCATCAATAGTAAGTGCAATAACAGGTTTAACCGTAGGCTGATAAAACAAAGCATCTGGGAAAGTTTGGGCGACGAAAGAGGCGAGAGGTTGAGTTAGAGAAAACATCACGAATAATGTAAGTATACAATAAAAACAGTCACAACAAGTTCAGAAAAAGAGATAGTTTAATCAAATAATCTCTCTACAACTCAGAATCATTTACTCTCACAAGTTTGTTGATACCGTCTAAGAAATATAACCAGACGAAAACAATCAATCCGTGAATAATCACAATTCCCCACAAAGAACCTGTTAGTCTGTAAACTAATGCACAAGTTAGCCCGAGAAATCCGGCTAAAATTAAAAATATCGAATTCCAAAAGGTTGGGTTTCCTTCGGGGTAAAATATTAAAGCATTTAAGGGATGGTAGATTATAAATAACCCTAAACTGAAAAGCATCCAAAATACCCAAGTTTTCAGAGAAACTGCTTCTAAAGGATGAGGAATGAGAATCACTCGAAAGACTATTTCCTCAACCAAAGCCGGGAAAAAAAACAGCTTAACAATATTACTTAACACCGTCCCAGGCGAACGCAAACAGGGGTGAAACTGCAAAAATCTTGATAAAAATCCCAGGGGAAGTGCGACTAACCCATAAACCAGTAAACTCATTAGTACAACTCGCCAATCTTGTCCAGTTAGTGGGGTTAAGATCGCCTGAATGAGTCGTTGAATAATAATCATTTTAGAGAATGGGGAATACAGAAAACTGTTTTCAATTATCGTGATCCAGTTACCTGAAATCAAAAACATGATAACCCCAAGCGGGTAAATCCAAGTATAAACCAGAGGATAATAATTCATTTCCTTGACGTTCATAATAAGCCGAACTCATTAAGTCTTTGAGTTGACAGGTTCGATTTTTTAAATCATCAAAAGGAAGTTGCAAATAACATTGTCCAGAATAAGACGAATAATTAACTGCAATTAATAAGCGTTGTTGATCACTTTGCCAAGTAAAAGCAGTGAAGTTCTTCCAAGTCCAATTATCTGTCCAAGCTGGCTGATAATCAAGCAATTGCCAGGTGCCATTCTGGACAACAGGTAAACGCAAACAAGCTAATAACTGATGATAAAATTCAGCCAAATTCGGATCGGTTAATTCTTCCAAACCCCGACCCAGATGAACCGATATTTTCTTAGCCCAACCCTGTAATTGTCCCTCGTGAAAGAAGCGTAAACCCGGACACAGATAAGTTAAAATAGCAGCCGCTTGATGAACACTAGAGGAGAAAGTTGAAGCCGCCCGAGGTTCATCATGATTTTCAAGAAACCGAACTAATTTACTTTGATAATTGACATCAGCCCACAAATGTTCGACCACAGCATCAGCTTGTTTTTCAAGTAAACGATCATAGAGTTTTTTGTCATAAGTAAAATCAAATCCTTGTTGTTGTAATCTCCATTCCATATTCCAATAAACTTCCGCCATAAACACAAAATTTTGATATTGCTTTCGCACCTGATGAATAGCTTCTGGCCAAAATAATTCGGTTGTCATTCCCCAAGTCCGTTGAAAGATTTCAGGAAGAATTAACATCGCCATATCACAGCGAACCCCATCACAAAGTTGAGCAATTTTTAATAATTCTGCTAACATGGCTTTAGGAACAGCCGGATTGTTATAATTGAGTTGTAAAGTATCCGGCCAACCGGGAAAATAGGGATCACGTCCATGAGCAAAAACTCGATTTTCTCCGGCTAAGGGAATCTGCATATAATTTAGGGGTTCTCGTTGCAGATCATTAAGAGTCGCTTCGATGTAAAAATCAGGATGTTCTTCGATCCAAGGACTATCAGGTGCGGTATGATTGGGAACAAAGTCAAGCATGAGTTTGAGTCCTCGTTGATGAAGACGCTTTTTTAACCGTAATAACGCTTCATTTCCCCCTAGAAGTTCACTCACTCGATAACGAGTAATTGCAAAACAAGATCCACAGATATCTTCTTCTTGTAAATCACTTAAAAGTTCTTCGTATTCTCTACGCCAGTCCGGGTGAGAACGAGAAACATTACGTCCTAAAATTCCCGTTTCCCAAACGCCCAAAAAGTAAACCCAATTAAACCCCAGATTGACCCATTTATCGAGTTCACTATCGGGAAAATCATCTAAAGTCGCAAAACGGCTTAATTTATTAGAAAGCTGTCTGAGTCGAACACGAGTGTTGACTTGATAGAGGGTGGGATAGGAAGGGGAGTTCATACGGAGTTCTCTGGGTTGATGTGATCGCAGTTTAACAACAAATCTCACCCCGAGCAAATCCATTCTCCCCTATATTTTAGTCTGCTATTTAACGATAAGAATTCGGTTTAACAAACTCGATCCCAAGTTTGCTTGAAATGTCATTTTGATAGCTTGGCTGGTTAAAGGTTGAGCAATACTGGGTTGACCAAAAAAGAGGAGACTTCCAACCATGATCCCAATTGCGATCAGAGACAATAAATTTTTGTGCATTTTTCACTCCTACAAATACCTAGAATTAATCTGTGATACTCTATCAAAGTATGAGGTTTAATGGGTCGGGTTGAACAAATCTAAAACCTGACGACAAAATGATTTGAGTCGCGCCGCTGATTCGGACTTCGGTTGAGTTGTACCTTCAAAACTCCACTTGTCTACCGTTGAAACTTTCCACTGTTGTCCGGTATGATCATATCCGGCTGCTTCAACTCCAATCGCTCGCCGATATCCCTCTAAAGGATCTTGATAGAAGCGAATTTGAATCAAAATAGAGCGACTCTGCATCAAACGACTTCTTCCCGGAAAATGGAAGCCAATGTCAATAGAGTCTGGGTCAACCCATTCTCGTGTATCAGGATCATTCATCCAGGGTTTGAGATCAACTCGAATATCGGGAAACTGGGCTTTGAATAAATTGACTACAGATGCAATTTTGCTCGCTACTTCAACGTTATTTGCTTGTTCGGCTGCATTCACAACATCATTCTCCTTGCGCGATCTACAATCTGACTCTATCGGGTCACTCAGTTTAATTACTCATGTTAACCATAGACTCAGGCTAAGAAAGGAGAAATCTGCTACAACTTTTCACTGATGTCAAGAAATGCTCAAAATTCCCTGAACAATTCACGGAAACAGGTGACAGGTGGACTGTGAAGACTGGGTGAGTCAAGATATAATTGCCACAAGGCATCATGCGACTGATGACCCTCTAGATTAGCTAGGTTTGTGCCTTGAGGAACTTCTTACCCTTAGAAAGACTCAAAATTACTGAGCTTGCCATCTGTTGTGAGTAGCAATAAGTTTCTCAGCTTGGAGACTGTAATTCAATGACCAAACTTTTCCGCAATCCCATCGATCTGCACATCAACTCGAAACTTCGCACATCCATCCTGGTCAGTGTTTGTTCTATGATAGCGGCGATCGCTGGAATTGTCCCCGATCTGACAATGCTACCGTTTACAACCCTGACTCAGACTGCATCGGCTCAGTCTCGTCAGGAATTCAGTGATGGGGAAATTATCAACTATGCTCGTGCGGTGCTAGCCATTGAACCCAAACGTCAACAGACATACGACGAAATTCGAGGAATTGTTGGTGATACGGTGCCGATGGTGGTTTGTAGCGAAACGCGCAGTCTCAACAGCTTGAACCAAGATGTTCGGGTGTTGGCGACCAATTACTGCTCTCACGCCAAAAAAATGATAGAAGACAATAATCTCACGGTTTCGAGATTCAACGAAATTACCCGTCAACAACAAACCAATGCTCAACTTCAACAACGAATTCAGGGAGCATTGCTGCAACTTCAACAACCCTCTGGAAACTAACCGACTTGATTTTCATCAGTTTATGTATCCATTCGCTATAGCGCATTCACTATGAATACCCACACTCAACTCTTTTCTCATTCTTTCTCTCAAGTCCTCTCAAAAGCTGTAGGCGTTAGTCTTCTTTCTATTGTTAGCTTGCTGAGTGGGTTAACTCCGACTCTGAGCGAGCAATCTCCTCACTTGGGTTTAAGTGCGGTTCATGCTCAAGCCAACCCCAATTTCACCAATGAAGAAATCACCAATTATGCTCGTGTGGTTCTTGCACTAGAATCAAGAAGACATCAGGTGTTTAATGAGATTAAAAAAGTCATGGGGGAAGTTCCTCGGATTGTTTGTGACCAACCCAGTAGTATTAACGCCCTTCCTGGAAATGCACCCCAACTTGCTGTTAGCTACTGTGATCAAGCTAAACAGATTATTGAGGGTAGGGGTTTAACGTTGACTCGATTTAATGAGATTACCCTTCGTCAACAAAGTGATCCTCAATTTAGGCAAAGAATTCAAGCTGAAATCTCTAAACTTTTAGAGTCCCCGAATCCATAATCTCACTTTGTCGCCAGTCTAGCCTAAAATTATCCAAAACCCGCTTAACTTCGGGTTCGGGTGATATCAATCTGGATTTGTCCCCCAAAATCGGGAATGGGAGGATTGGGTTTGGTCAGCTGGACTCTAACTTGTTGAACGAGAGGCTGTTGGAACAACGCTTGAGCAATTGCACTCGCCAAGCGTTCTACTAGGGAAAATTTACCGCTTTTGCTCAGTTTCTTGACAATAGCGATCGCTTCTCGATAGTCTAATGTATCTTCCATGGCATCCCTTTGTCCGGCTTTTGTTAAATCTAACCACAAGGTTAGATCGACCTCAAACTACTGACCTAGCGTTTGTTCTTCCGGTAAATAGCCCGTGTAACCATAGCAGCGAATTTGGCGAATATGAATGGCATCCATTAATTTAATCTAATATTTTGAATCTAATCTTTCTCAAGACATTGAAATTATGCTATAGTTTACAAATATATGGGTATGTAGCTCAGTGGATAGAGCATCAGATTCCGGTTCTGAGGGTCGGGGGTTCGAGTCCCTCCATGCTCGTTTTGAATAATGGCAATAATATAGAGGTTTGCAAACCACCGCCTTTCTAAGTCCAGTTCCCCATTTTACTCATATTACAAAAAAATCAACAAAACTAAAACAGAGATCCCTATGTAGCAAGGGTTTTTTCTAGTACCTACCATTAATACCAAAACTAAAGGCTTCCGAAGCATTGCTCTCGGAAACCTGATCAACTATAGCTCAACTATTATGTATGGCAGCACTAAACAATTCAACTGACTTCAGTGAATTACTTACATTATGCCGATTTGAGACAGAATACCTTGTCCAGTCAGGTATTCGGTTGCAAGTCCGATTACAAAACCTAACATAGCCAGACGGCCATTCCAAGTTTCTGCAAACTCTGTAAATCCAAATTTAGTTTCTTGGTTTTCCATGTCTAAAGACTCCTTTTTTTTGTCTCTGTCACCTATACATAACTTAACATATAGACCGAAAACCTGCAACATTCTTTTACAAAATCCAAAAATGGGAGCATCGGGACTGCGCTAAAGCCCAACCCCAAACCAGATTCCTAATTTTTGGGTCAAGAGTAACCAGTATGAACCCGCTCATCCGATAATGAACTATTGTAAAGAAGCGATAGATTGATAACCAACCATGAATATTCGGATCGGTAACGGCTATGATATCCACCGTCTGGTAGAGGGACGACCGTTAATTTTGGGTGGAGTTCATCTCAAACACGAACGCGGACTCCTCGGAAACAGCGATGCAGATGTGTTGACGCACGCTATCATGGACGCAATGTTAGGCGCACTCAGTCTCGGTGATATCGGACTCTACTTTCCGCCAACCGATGAAAAATGGACAGGTGCAGATAGTTTAGTTCTACTCGATCAAGTCCATCAAATGATTCAGCAACGGGGTTGGAAAGTGGGAAATATTGATTCTGTCGTAGTCGCCGAACGACCTAAGCTTAAACCTCACATTTCAGCAATGCGTGATCGCATTTCCCAAGTTCTTCAGATCGAACCCGAACAAGTCGGGATCAAAGCCACAACCAACGAAAAATTAGGCCCAGTAGGACGAGAAGAAGGAATAGCCGCTTATGCTGTCGCCTTGTTAGAAACTCAATTGAATTGAAGTTAGTGCAAGTTATGAAAGATCCTCTCATCCAGGTTTGGCGTCGTGGACTCAGCATCATGATCACAGTCCTTTTAGTGATCACGCTTTCCGCCTGTGGCCCGGCAAAGTCAACCCTTCCCTCTCGTTTAGTTGTTCCGACACCGAGCGGGCCTGCAACCTTTAACTACCCCCTGAATAGTTCAGCTTACAGTGTTTTTAGCTATATTTACGACTCATTATTACGAGAAAATCCCTACACAAGTGAACTCGAACCCGGACTTGCTGAATCTTGGGAAGTTTCTCCGAACGGCCAAAAAATTGTGATTACATTGCGAGACAATTTAAAGTGGTCTGATGGAGAAGATATGACCGTTGATGATATTGTTTTTACCTACAATCAAATCTATCTCAACGACAAAATTCCCAGTGGAGCGGCTGATATTTTGCGAGTGGGAGAAAGCGGTCAATTTCCCACCGTTAGAAAGCTCGATGATCGCCGGGTAGAATTTTCGGTTCCAGAACCTTTTGCACCTTTTTTGCGCTATGCAGGCGGCTTACCGATTTTACCTGCTCATGCCTTAGCTGAGTTTGTCAGTACCCTTGATGAAGACGGAAATCCTGTCTTTTTAAGTAGTTGGGGAACCGATACCGATACCGATAAAATTGTGGGAAATGGCCCCTATCGTCTTGAAAGTTATGCACCGAACCAGCGAGTTATTTTACAAAAAAATCCTTATTATTGGCGTCAAGATCAACAGGGAAATGAGCAACCTTATATTGAGCAAATTGTTTGGCAAATTATGGAAAGTACCGATACTCAACTGCTCAATTTTCGCTCTGGGGCGTTAGATAGTTTAGATGTTCAACCCGAAGCATATCCACTCTTGAAACCTGAAGAAAAACGGGGGAAATATACGATTTATACTTCGGGTCCAGATACGGGAACAGTTTCCCTGGCTTTTAATCTCAATCAAGGCCGAAATGCCAAAACGGATCAGCCCTTTGTTCAACCGACTAAATCTCGTTGGTTTAATAATAAACAATTTCGACAAGCGATTTATTATGCTATTAATCGTGAGGTGATGAAAAATAATATTTATTTGGGCTTGGGGGCGTTGAAACATTCTCCAATTCCTGTACAAAGTCCTTACTATTTATCTCCAGAAGAAGGACTAAAAACCTATGATTATAACTTAGAAAAGGCGAAAGAAATTCTCGCCCAGGAAGGATTTAAACTCAAAAATGGTCGTTTAGTGGATCAAGAAGAGAATCCCGTTCAATGGACAATAATGATTGCATCCGGCAACAAAATTAGAGCGCAAATGGCAACCCAAATTACTCAGGATTTGGCTAAACTGGGAATTAAAGTGTATACTCAGCCTTTAGAATTTAACGCCTATGTAAACCGCTTAAGAAATCGAAACTGGGAGACTTATTTGGGTGGCTTTACAGGTGGATTTGAACCTCATGGGGGTTATGTGATTTGGTCAGTTGACGGACGATTACATAGTTTCAATCAAGGCCCACAACCAGGACAGGAAGATATTGTTGGCTGGAAAGTTGCAGATTGGGAACAACAAATCGATGATCTTTATGTACAAGCTTCTCAAGAGTTAGATGAAGAAAAACGCCAAGAACTTTATGGTCAAGCCCAACAAATTATCGCCGAAGAACTGCCCTTTTTATATATGGTGAATCCGCTCTCTTTCGAGGCAATTCGCGATCGCATTGAAAATTTAGAATATACACCCTTGGGCGGTGCATTCTGGAATCTGTATGAATTGAACATACAAGAATAAGTGAACACTGAAGTAATCGCCGAAACTTTGAGATGAATCCAGAAGCTTTACAAAATTTACTCGAATCTGTCGCCAACGGTCAAATGAGTCCGACAGAAGCCTTGCAAAAAATCAAACATTTTGACTTTGAACCGGTTGGAGATTTTGCTCGAATTGATCACCATCGCAAGCTGAGAACAGGCTTTCCCGAAGTAATTTGGGGGCCAGGTAAAACCCCAGAACAAATTATCGACATTATCCAAGCCATGCGACAACATCACCTGACTGTGATGGCGACTCGCATTGAAGCCGATGTCTATGAAAAATTAACAGCGACAATTCCAGATTTAGTTTATTATCCTACCGCTCGAATTTGTGCGATCACCTCGCCAACTTCGCCCCCACGATTATCTGGAACGATTACGATTTTAACCGCCGGAACAGCCGATTTACCCGTCGCTGAAGAAGCTGCCGTCACGGCAAATTTGTGCGGCTTTCCCGTCAAACGGCTATGGGATGTCGGAGTCGCGGGAGTACACCGCTTGTTGAGTAATTGGCATTTAATTGCTGAGGCGGATGTGTTAATTGTTGTGGCGGGAATGGAGGGAGCATTACCAAGTGTGGTCGCAGGTTTAGCCGACTGTCCGGTTGTTGCTGTTCCTACCAGTGTCGGTTATGGAGCCAGTTTAAATGGTTTAGCCCCCTTGTTAACGATGTTAAACTCCTGTGCGGCCGGAGTCGGAGTCGTGAACATTGATAATGGATTTGGTGCGGCGATTTTAGCCGGCCAGATCTTACGAGTTGCCCAAAAACAACAAACTTCCCCTTAAGTCTTGAGAGTTTTCCGCATAAAGAGTCGTTTAGGCTGGCCAAAGAGCATGGAATTCCAACCTCGATCAATTTCAGCCAGCCGATAACCGGCTTTGAAATACAATCGTTTAGCCGGATGATTATCTTCTAGGACGTGTAGGTAGAGTTGAGAGTATCCCCATTGTTTGGCAATAGACTCACCGCGAGAGAGTAATTGTTGGGCGACTCCCAAGCGTCGATACTCCGGATGAACAGCGAGGTTCGACAAATAAGGGAACTGACGTGATCGCGAAGCAATCCAAACATTGGGCGATCGCAGTCCCATTTCGACCGTTCCGACTAATACATCGGTGGTGATCGGAGACTGATTGACTGAAGAACCCGTAGAATTTGAACTTACGGCAACTAGACAGACATAATAATCCGAGGAATTGGCGAGACGGTTGCGTAAATCTTCATAAATTCCTAAACGTAGGATCGGATAGACCCATCCGAGAACGCCAATGCGCGAGTGAAAGCTTTCGGCTAAAACATCTGTTAATCCCAGTAAATCAGCCGATGTAGCAACCCGGACACTCAAATGAGAAGGATTGGGAGAATATCCAGAAACAGGCGGATTTTGAGACTTTGAGGTTAAGAAGAATGGATTCACAATTCTCAGTTCATGCTATAACACTTTAACCCATCTTAGATTTACTCAATGGAATTGCACCGATCACAAAGGATAATCTAATCAAGCCATCATCTGGTTCGTCACTGTAAAATGAAGACTAAAGATACACAGTCACTCAATCAGATACTTTTTTAGTATAGAGCCAGACCGTCAACAGTTTGGAGTACACTGGGAAATTCAGGGATCTTAAAACAGATAAATGCTCCTGTTGAGGGGTTTAGAAGTCATCTGTTGTCGTGTCATACCAATAAACAAGAGATCAGAATATGATTGATCTGGGTGCATTTTAGACAAACTCCCAAAATCTCAAGAATGTTATATCTAATCTATGTAAGCCGTTATGCTGACCCAATTGCGATTCTCCGGTAACTGTGATTACTTCTCACTTGCCCCCTGTATCCAACTTTACTATTGACATCATTCGCTTTTGCAGCAGGAGAGCGGTGCATGAATTTCCTTAAGAAATCTAAACCCAAAATTCTAGTTGTTGACGACGAACCGGACAATCTAGACCTGCTCTATCGGACGTTCTATCGAGCATACAAAGTTCTCAGAGCTGACAGTGCGCCCCAAGCTTTAGAAATTTTAGCCCAAGAAGAGGATGTTGCTGTGATTATCTCTGATCAGCGAATGCCTCAAATGAGTGGGACTGAACTCTTGAGTGTGGCAGCAACTCAATACCCGGATGCGATTCGGATTTTGTTGACGGGTTATACTGACGTTGAGGATTTAGTTGAAGCGATCAACTCGGGTCAGGTGTTTAAATATGTAACTAAGCCTTGGGAAGCTGAAGAACTCAAGGTGATTGTTAACCAAGCTTTAGAAACCCACAACGTCCTCAAAACTCGTACCGAAGAACTCAAAAGAGCATTACAACAAGAATCTCTCCTCAACGCTGTTACCAGCACGATTCGTTCTGCGCTGAACTATCGGGAAATGCTGCAACGCATTGTCGAAACTGTTGGACAAATGTTTGAGGTGAGTTACTGTATTTTACAACCGTTTCAAGATGGAGAAATGGTTGAGGAATGGTTTGTCTATCAAGCGTCTCGTCTCAAAGAGTCTGACTTTGGAATTGAAAATTCTGAGTTTAAAACGCTTGTTTGGGAAACCACCGAGGTTGATATTATCCCAGATGCCCAGACTGATGAGCGAATTCAAGGTGAAAGTGAGGAATTTCTTGCCCGAAAACAAGCCTACACTGCTGCGAATATCTGCTCTAGTCTGATTGTACCGTTGTTTTATCAACAGGAACTGATGGCTGTTCTGGCTATGCACCAAGTTGATGACTTGCGAGAATGGCTCAATCATGAAGTCCAGTTGATTATTACGGTTGCAGATCAAGCCGCCCTTGCTCTGTCTCAAGCCCGAGCCTATGAACAAGTTCAAGAACTGGCTAAACGTGAAGTTCTTGTTAATACTATCACTGCTGCGATTCGTTCGAGTCTCGATCCTCAGAAGATTTTTGCGGCTATTACTCAACAACTCGGACAAGCCCTCAGCGTTGATGGTTGCGCCCTATCTTTGTGGACGAGAGAAGATGAATTTGTGCAATGTGTGGGGTTGTATGATGCTCACTATGAAACGTCTGTTGTAGGAGACTGGTCAGAAGATGAAATAGATGCAGTTGATCCAATAGACGAAACTTCTGCTGATGCTAAAAGCCCAGAAAATTTACCCCAGTCAGCCGTTCCTATTCGCGGAAATCCGGTTCTTCAACGCTTGTTAGATACTCAAAATCCTGTTGTTATTAATGATTTGACCAAAAAACCGGACTGGAACTTAATTGAGCTTCCTTTGCGATCGCCATCTAAGGCGTTAATGGTGGTTCCTTTACTTCTAGATGATCAAATTATTGGGAGTATTTCTCTGCGTCAAAATGACTCCATTCGCAAGTGGACTGAAGCGGAAGTCAATTTAGTTCAAGTGGTTGCTGCTCAAGCTGCTTTAGCTGTACAACAAGCCCGTCTTTATCAAAAAACTCGCCAACAAGCCGAAAGATTACTTGAAGTTGATCGCTTAAAAACAGAATTTTTTCAGAATATTTCTCACGAGTTTCGCACCCCGTTAACGCTGATGATCGGCCCCTTAGAAGCGGCTGTTAATCAGACCCAAGATTTACCCTATGAACAAGCTAAAATAGCCCTGCGAAATTCTCGGCGACTTTTGCGCTTAGTGAATCAATTACTTGATTTACAACGATTTGATGCTGGACGAATGCAACCGAGTTTTCGTCCTTGTGATCTCGTTGAGTTTTGTCGGCAAACGGTTGAGTCTTTTCAACCCTATTGTGAGAAAAAAGGAATTAAACTTGAAATTAGTTTACAACTTTGTGAATCTATTTATTTAGACTTAGAACGGTTTGATAAAGTTCTTTATAATCTCTTGTCTAATGCCATGAAGTTTACGCCAGAAAATGGTGTTATTTATATAAGTTTAGAACCCTCTGGAAGTTATTGTCGTTTACAAGTCAAAGATACCGGAATAGGGATTCATCGCGAACAAATCCCCCATCTATTTGAACGTTTTCGTCAAGCCGAAGGTTCAACGAATCGCTCCTATGAAGGCAGTGGTTTAGGATTAGCTTTAGTCAAAGAGTTGGTCGATTTACATCATGGTCAAGTTTCTGTAGACTCGGTTTATGGCGAAGGTACAACATTTACGGTTTGGCTACAAACAGGAACTGCTCATTTACCGGCAGATCAGGTGTTAGAAGTTCCCGCCGAGTTGAATCCTAGACGAGCGGCGGTAGAATTATCAGATGTGGAAGTTGAATTGAGTGAGGATGAAGTCTCTAATCCAACAGAGGAAAGTTTGGTCGATGAGCATCTGATTGCAACTTCTGAACCTTTAGAAAATACGATTTTAGTTGTTGATGATAACCCCGATTTGCGCCGCTATTTATCTAATATTTTAAAACCGGCTAAGTTTCATGTTGTTATGGCTCGTAATGGCGCAGAAGGATTTGAACAAGCTAAAACTTATCGTCCCGAAGTGATTATTACTGATTTAATGATGCCTGTTGTGTCGGGGTTGGATTTAATTCGTATGATTCGCGAAGATGTTCAGTTAAGAGGAACTCCGATTATTTTATTAACTGCAAAAGCTGATGAGGATACCCGCATCGAAGGCGTTGAACGAGGTGCTGATGCTTATGTTTCTAAGCCGTTTAATGATCGAGAATTACTTGCTGAAGTCCGCAACTTGCGAGCGCTGAAAGAAAATGAACGTCGGGTGGCGGAATTAAATCGATATTTGACAGAATCGGTTTTGAAGCGGTTTTTACCGCCTCCGATGGTCGAACGAGCCGCAGCCGGGGATTTGGTGTTAGATTTAAACCCAGAACCCCGTTTAGTAACGATTTTATTTACGGATATTGTTGGGTTTACACGGATGTCAAATCAACTTCAGTCTCGCCGGATTGCTCAAGTGTTAAATGAATATTTAGCCGCAATGACTCAAGCGGTATTTGAAAATGGCGGAACGGTTGATAAGTTTATCGGGGATGCGGTGATGGCGTTGTACGGGGCGCCCCAAGAGTTACCCCCAGACGAACAGGTGAGGCGAGCATTGGCTTCTGCGCGGGCGATGTTGCGGGCTTTAGACAAGTTAAATCTCAGTTGGCAAGAACGAAGCTTAGTCGGTCACAATGGTGTTGAACCGATTCGTTTTCGCTGCGGGATTCATCAGGGAATGGCAGTTGTCGGAATGTTTGGGTCCAAAGAGCGATCAGATTACACGGCGATTGGCCCTTCGGTGAATATTGCGGCTCGTTTACAGGAAGTGGCTTGTCCCAATCATATTTTAGTCTCAGCAGAAGTCGCACAATACCTCGACCAACGGGAAATTCTCTCGGAGGAAATGCAGTCGTTGAAGGGGATAGATGAACCTGTATCCACCTTTATGATTGCTTCTGAGCCGATTGCTGAGTAATCTCAAAATTTTTGCTCAAAAATTGCTCAATTTTTCAAAACTTGTGCTATTATAATAGAACTGCAATCTTGCGGGTGTAGTTTAGTGGTAAAACCTTAGCCTTCCAAGCTAATGATGGGGGTTCGATTCCCCCCACCCGCTTTTAGCCTGTTGCCTTGATGTAACGTGATTTCAGCTTTTAACCTAGCTTAAGTTATTAGCTTTTTACCCAGTTATTACCCAATCGACTAAAGCATAACTAGAAAAATGGGTAACTGTCCATCACATACTTGATAGGATTTATTCGTCAACAAGCACATTACTGTAATCCTGTCAAATCAATTATTCACTCTGTTTTTACTACTTACCCCCAACCTGAACTCTTAAGCCTACTACAGACGCTCTATCTGTCAAGGTCAGGCCTTCGGTGCTAGGAGCAACCTTGACATCTATCGCTTGCCTGTAGTGCTTAGAGTTTTGTCAGGTTTAGGGGGAAGGTGTGTTAGGGAAGATTTTTGCTCAGGCAAACTAGCAAGGATACAAATTTTGTATCCGTCTTAGCTGATTGAGTTAAGGTTTTAACAAACCAGATATCACGTTATCGATGTGAAGGTTATATAAGATTAGTTATGTAGGATTGTACTCAAGAAGTCTTGGTCATTTGCTTGTAACGTAGTTGTCGTTTGCTACCATGTTTGTACGTTTATGTCAATAGTCTAACTTTATACAGTCTGTTGTCCTTACCTTGGGGTAGAGTTGCAGAATTCTAGTTGTATAATTTGCACTGAAATTAAAGTCTGAAAGCCTTACTGCACAAGGCTTGTAATATTGAACGAACTTACCCCCTAGAACGATTAATAAGTTGGGGTCTATTTACGGAAAAGATTGAAACTACTGCCAGATAAAGGCTCTATCTTGTTGATTCAAACTTCAATTCAAAGATTTGATACTAGGGCTATAAAAATTTCTGATAAACGCTTGACAAATATCGCGATTTGTAGATTTTATTGATGTTTTAATCATATTAAAATAATTTATAAGTATTGACACTAGCAACTTAATAAGCTTACTATTTTTTTAATGCCTGGTAGGTGTTGGTAGCACCTACCAAGCTTGTCCACTGATAGATTGGTATCAATGAACAAATCAATTATAGGGCTTTTTGCAGGCTCTAAAATAGTCGTTTCAATCTTTTTTAAGGTTGTCTATCTTCCCCTTATGCACATCACAAGAGGGGGTAATAATGGCAACTGAATTAATTAGTTTTCGCCTATCCGGTGACGACCTGGATTGGATTAAGTCTCAATGTTTACCAGGTGAGTCTTTCAACCTTGCAGCTAAAAGACTGTTACTCTCTGTTGATAAAGGTGTTAACACTGTAGACACTTCTGTAGACACATCAGAAAACGAGTCTAAGTTAAGCGAGTTGGAGTCTCGTTTGAATAAACGCTTAACAGAGATTGAACAAAGACTAGAATCACTCCCTCAGGCGAATGGGTCTGTAGACACTTCTGTAAACACCTGTATACACCTGGAGAAATGGTTGTCTGATACATTACCCAAGCTTAATCAATCGCCTGGTTATAAGGATAAATCAGCACGTTCATTAATCAAGTCTATTCAAGACTTAGGCAATTCTTAACGACACATCAAAACATAGAACCATGAACATTGCATTGAATATTCCCACACTCCCATTAAAGCACTGGAGTAAGTTCCGTTATAATAGCAAAAGTGGCTACAAACTCTTAGTTCCATCAATTGAGATGGTAACAAACCAGCGTTTTTTTAAAGTGTTTTATCACGCACAACAGAGCAAAGAAGCTTACGTTCTCGTTCGCTATGATGCTGACTACGTTCGTTATTACTACGGCAAAGAAACGATAGAAGTTAACGGTAAGGTGACGGTTAAATGTGAAGATGATGAACTGATAGAAATCATTAAAGCTGAGTCTCAAAAGGTTGAAAACTGGCTTGATATTATCAGGGAACTGAGAAGACGTGAAACACTCACTTGTGAGGAATTTGGGAGTGAATCAGGTTTTGTCAGACAACAGATGTACAAACTAAGACAGCTAACACTACAAGGTGAATCAGTGGGAATAAAAGCTTGATCTCCTCTTGTCATTTATTCATACAAGAAAGGTCACGCAGACCTGACAAGAGTAGCATCAACCTTAGAACCTTTCACTGAGCTTGCCAGTGCTTTTATAGCTACTGCAACTTGATAGAGATTACAAAAAGCAAGACAGAGGGAACTAACATTCTTTAGTTCCTTTTTTTTTATTTTATTATTATTATTATTACATTTTATTATTATTATTATTATTACTCTACTCTACTCTACTAGGAGTTACTTTATCCTTGTACAAAGTAACTCCTGTGAAAGTTAAACGCTACCTTTTATTGTTGTTAGGGTTGTGATACAGCTTGTAAATCTCTCTCATAAAATCAATAAACTCATCTTCTGTTAAACTACTTAACAAGCCTTCTAGTTGATTTATTGATTTTTGAGTTGCCCAAGCTTTATCGAAAATAACTTGTCTCATTTTTGACGGACATTCAGAATTTTTTTTAGCTTCTCCTATCAATTTACATTTTGTAAGCCTTCGTACCCCTGACTCATTCTTGATTGCCTCTCCAAAAAGCTTATGAGCTGAGTAAGGGTTGGTTTGTAATTTAGTCCAGTGAATAGTTACCATATTTCCATCCTCGTCTAAGTCTAGTTCAACATCAGAATCACGCTTAGGAGTTACTTGTCGTTTAATGAATGCAACGTCCTCCTGGATGTCCTTGATTCTATTGTCGTTATCAGATACCATTGGTTTATTCCTCAAAAGCTACTTAAGCCCGTGGTGCCGTTATTAACCGCGGGTAATTTACGTCTATAGTTTTACGTCGTAATTACGACGTAACTATGCTGTAAACCCTATAATACCGTAACGAGATTATTAAATCTATGGTCTACAGGTGTAGACAGATGTATACAGGCACAAGTAGAAATGTGTAGACACTGTAGACAGTAGTGTAGACAGGTCTTAAAGTCTTATCTGCAAAGTGAAAATGCGCTAATATTAGAGCATTTTATTCTCGTAAATTAGTTATACCAAAGCTTATTAAGTTGCTAGTGTCAATACTTATAAATTATTTTAATATGATTAAAACATCAATAAAATCTACAAATCGCGATATTTGTCAAGCGTTTATCAGAAATTTTTATAGCCCTAGTATCAAATCTTTGAATTGAAGTTTGAATCAACAAGATAGAGCCTTTATCTGGCAGTAGTTTCAATCTTTTCCGTAAATAGACCCCAACTTATTAATCGTTCTAGGGGGTAAGTTCGTTCAATATTACAAGCCTTGTGCAGTAAGGCTTTCAGACTTTAATTTCAGTGCAAATTATACAACTAGAATTCTGCAACTCTACCCCAAGGTAAGGACAACAGACTGTATAAAGTTAGACTATTGACATAAACGTACAAACATGGTAGCAAACGACAACTACGTTACAAGCAAATGACCAAGACTTCTTGAGTACAATCCTACATAACTAATCTTATATAACCTTCACATCGATAACGTGATATCTGGTTTGTTAAAACCTTAACTCAATCAGCTAAGACGGATACAAAATTTGTATCCTTGCTAGTTTGCCTGAGCAAAAATCTTCCCTAACACACCTTCCCCCTAAACCTGACAAAACTCTAAGCACTACAGGCAAGCGATAGATGTCAAGGATGCGTTAGCACCGAATGGCTTGTCCTTGACAGATAGAGCGTCTGTAGTAGGCTTAAGAGTTCAGGTTGGGGGTAAGTAGTAGAAACAGAGTGAATAATTGATTTGACAGGATTACAGTAATGTGCTTGTTGACGAATAAATCCTATCAAGTATGTGATGGACAGTTACCCATTTTTCTAGTTATGCTTTAGTCGATTGGGTAATAACTGGGTAAAAAGCTAATAACTTAAGCTAGGTTAAAAGCTGAAATCACGTTACATCAAGGCAACAGGCTAAATGTACATTAACTAATTATCTGTCGTCTTAACAAATTAGTGTCATCGAAACATCAAATCACTGTAATCCCCCTAAAATAAAGGTTATAGCGATTTTTTTCTGGGTTTTATGAAGCGATAGCGATCGCAGGAGTTTAACAAATTAGATGTCATTTACCCGAGGTTTAACAAATAGTGTCCCAACTGTAAGGCGAGGTTTAAGGTTCCGGCGTTGTGGGTGGATGGATGGTGTCAAAGGTGTTTTCTGCCCTTTGCAGAGATGGTAGAAGATCAGAAGGGTATTTGAGTAAGTTTTAAATTTATTCAATCGAAGATATATTATTAGTATCTGTAGAATTAGCATCTGTAGCAGTTATTTTTAATAGTAAATGGTGACAGCGAAATTCAGCAGGATATGATTTTCCCGGAGGAACTACTCGCTGGTGATCCGAGGTTTTATGATCACGAGTTAGAAAATCTAGATGATCATTTAATGTGCATGGTACTTTAGCTTGAATATTGCTAAAAGCTTTGTTTGAATCACCAGAAAAAAGATAACCCAACATTCCTCCTTGACTAGAAAATGGTGCATATCTACAAGTCATAAAGTTTTCATTTATCTCTTTTATATACTCACTTACTGCGCCATCTGTTTTTAACACTTTAGCTTCTAAAGGCCATATAATCCTTCTATTCTTCCTAAGAATAAATGCAATGTCATACTCTTTTGGTTGTGCTGGTGCAACTTGACGGGTCTCCCTTTCATAAGAACCATGTTGAACATAATATGGCTCATCCCCTGTCATAACGCTGCGAATTTCTGGCTCAAGCAGTTGAGTGATATCTCTTTCAATATCATCTTCAGCTTGACTACAATCAATTTATGAGAATACCTCCTTTACTAATAAATCATACCCTTTCCAAACAAAAGTAAGTATATTGATTGATGCTGTTTCACACCAATCCTTAGAAATTGCCATGAATTCATCCGTCTCTGGCCATCTTAATTCTGAAATTGTCTGCCGTCTTCTAATCAAAATTTAACTCCTGTACTACTAATATTTTGCATTTAAATTTAGTTAATTAATCTCAGATATATATCTAAGCATAATATCTGCGGCTACTTTATCAGCATCTCTTAAAGCCATAGAACGAGTCCAATAACGAATTTTGTCAGGTTTGATTAAATAAATAGTAGGAATTTTCACCCCATTCAAATCTACTGAATCATAAATCCTGGCAACACGCTGATAAAAGATGCCACCATCTTCTATACTTCCTCTTTCTAGATACAACTTATTTAAGTTTTCCAAGCGTTCCATTAAATCAGGAGAGTCAATAGGTTTAATATGAACACCTTTAGAATCAGGCTTATTAAGATAAATAGCCACTAAGCGAATAGGAAGAAGAGTCTTAGTTTGTTCCTGAAATATGGTGGCACAAACTTGTTTATCTTGTCCAAATCCTGCCTTAAGAACTCGCAAAAAATACTCACAATATGCAGTAAGTTCAGGTTCAGTATTATTCTGAGATTGACTATTATCTATACGGTGAGTTCTTTTACGTCCTGGAGAAGCACCATCTCCTTTAAAGTCTGGCAGAGTGTAATTAAATAGATCATTAATGATTACCCATTCACTATCTTTAAATGAGAATGCAATCCTTACACATTCGTCAACATCGTCAAATGTTTTAATATTATTTAATGGTATAGGGCGTGATTCAGGAATGGGAACACGTAACAAGTCTTCTACATTAGTTTCTGGTCTATAAGAAGCAAAACAACCACTTGACAAAAGTAAATAATATACAGCTAGTTTACTATTATAAGTCAAACAAGCAGTTTCCAAAACAGAACCATATTGACCAGAAATATGCACACTGACATAACTTTTAGAACAAAGAACGCCTCGATTATTATCATCAGAGACAGTAATAGCTGCTTGAAATCGTTTACTACTTATCTGCCAACCTTGCTTTAAAATCATTTGTGGCATTTCAAATGCGGAAAAATCTGTAGAGTCTCGCGAGTGGGTATATGGATCATTGTTAACAGGTAGACTTTTAGCTTCTAGGAAAAGAAATGTAGAATCAGGAAATTTTTTGGACTCCAAAATCTGTTTACCTATGATATTTTTCTGTTGTTTACTTCTATCAGAGCGAATTATCCCTTGACGTGTTTTGACAATTCCACGATTCTTAAGTTTTTCAATACTTGATTCCTGATTCAATCTTCTTAACAAGGATAGATCACGTCTCCCTCCCCACATTAAAGCTGTCCAAACTAATGGGTTTGCGATCGCCTCTTGTGGGTAAATTGTATTAACATCGTGTGGCTCAATTACTATATGATAGTCATCCTCATTTGTCATAACGGGCTTGGGACAAATGTATGTAAAAGGTTCACCGTCAGGCAGTATTGCTGACATTGTAATAATACAAGCTGGAGAAATAGCATCTTTGAACAGTCCAAAACGCAATGCTGACAAATTAACTATCTCTTCAATTTTGAACTCTGAAAAAAGCCTAGCTCGAAATTCTTGAGCAGTGCCAACCTGATTAAAAATCAAAGCCAGTGCAGGTTGCATCATTGCTACTTGTCCACCAGGTTTGGTTAAAGCAGCAGCTTTTGGTAGAAAAAGTGGGCCAATATTACCGTAGGTTATTGTCCAAACATCTCCAGCCCAAGATTTAGCTGCCGGAGTGACAGTGTTTCTTCCCCAGGGTGCATTACCAACAACTAAATCATATTTAGCAGCATCTTGAACAGAACGAAAACCTTCTTTATCTTCTTTAAAAAAATCAGCAGCGACTAATTGACGTTCGCGTAATCTAGGAAAGCGAAACTCATTTTCCCAATAATATTGAGGTTCTACTTTATCAAGCATGGTCAAATATAGACTAAAAGATGCTACTCTTACTGCTTGAGCATCTACATCAACACCAAATAAATTATTTTCTAGTAAATATTTTAAATCACTTGGCTGAATTGTTCTTGGATGAGCTTGTTCCCATCTATAAATTAAACGCTGGAATGCTTTAACCAGAAAAATTCCTGAACCACAAGCAGGATCAAGAATCTTGATATCCCATTCTTGACTATCCCAAGGTAAAACACCATCTAGTACAAAATCAACTATATGTTCTGGTGTGTAATGAACCCCTGTACCAGATTTTTTACTAACAAACTCCTCATATATACTGCTAATAAACTCCAAAGGTATAACGTCAAAATGGTAGTATGGCCATAGACTTAATTGTCCAGTTTCAATGTCTACATCACCACTAACAAAATCAGCAAGTATATTTAGATGAGCTTGTTTAACTTTTTGTTCTTCTGTTTGCCATTCAGCTTCACGTTCTTCTTCAGTAGCACCTTTACCTGGGAATAAATCACCATTGAACTCGCCGTTGAGCCAACGGAAAAATTGGTAAGTATCTCTATGATTTATTAATATGTCAGCTAACTGGGAGTATCTAGCCGATAATTTATTAGTTCGATATAAATCACCCAGTAAATTTTCATTTAAATCAGGATTACCTTCAGATTTTTGACGATCAAAAAGGAATTGAATTAAAATAATTCTTGCTAATAAATCATGAATTGTATCATCATCAAGTTCATTTTTTTGAAGTCTTTTCCGAACACTTTTCAGATTTTTCAATAGCATCTGGTCAGCGGCTTGTTTTCGTTGAAATCGCTGGCTATGTTCTTGAAAAAATTGACCTGATACTAAATCAGCCCAGTGTAACCGCAAAGTTTCAGCAGCTTGACCTGAAAGAGATACCTGATTAAATGACTCAATTTCCCGTTTGGAAACATTAATTACGGGCTTGATAATATCATCTTCTTTTGGAGGTTCTTCGTAGCACGTCCAAATTCTTAAGCGATTAGGTTCTGTTGTAATTAGTGATGGTGTACGAGAAAAACTCCAAGCAAGTTGATAAGTTTTTCTCAGTGTGTCTTCTGAAACTTCTGTGGGAAAGTCGCACACCAGAGCAATGGGTGTTTCTGTCGAGTCACCTTGAGGATTTGCCGACAGCACGCCTATTTGCACACCATGACCATCTGAAAGTTTGCTGATAGTTCTACTTAGTTTTTCCCTAGCAATTCGTGCATAAACACTAGGACCTGCACCAGATGGCTCCAAAATTTCTTGTGGAGTCGGCCAGTGAAGCTTTTCATGTGCTAGTTCAAGTAGTCCAGACTGTGACATTCCGTTTTTTAAACTGCCTTAATTAATAAGGTATAGTTCCACTTTTAAACAATCGCATTGTTAAAAATTGATTAACATTATTCAATAGTACATTAGTATGATCATCAATGGAACAATATTTAACTATAGTTGACAAAATCCTTATTGAATGCAAACACAATTTTATGAGACCCGAGCGATGCACACAACATACAACATAATATCTTGCAACTTCAGTTTTAATCAGCCAATCTAATAGTCACCTGCTGATGAATCTGATCCAACCATACAGGAATCACAGGCTCAAAAGAGAGTATTTTAGATGCTTATTGAAGTGGATTGAAAGCAAGTCCCACCGCCCCCTGCATAATTTATGGAAGGTTTAGGGAGATAAGCGATTGACATACTCCCCACGAATAAATTCGGGGGATTCTTAGCTATTGCTAATTCTTGGTTCATCGACACGACTTATTAAATCGGATTTCTCCTCATTAACAGAGGTCGAAGTCTCCCCAAGCTTTCCCTCAAATGAGGCAGCTTCCCAATGCCCTTGGGTACTCTCTTGGTGCGCTTCCTCAAGTGCGGGTTCCCCGCACGAGGTCGCACCGCTGTATTGTTGAAACTCAGTCCCTAAAATACTCATGCCCTTCTTTAAAACATTCAGTGCTGCGTTTGTATCGCGACAAATTTCTGTCTTACATTTAGGACATTTGTGGGTGCGGGAAAGAAGTGTTTTTTTGACCCGAAATCCACAATTAGAACAATCTTGAGAGGTGAAATGTGGGCTAACAGAAACAACTGTTTTACCCCAAATTTTTCCAAAATAGTCTAACCATTGGGTGAATTGATACCAACTCGCATCGGAAATCGACTTAGCTAGATGATGATTTTTGACCATGTTTTGTATCTTGAGGTCTTCGTACACCACAACATCGTTAGATGTCACTACGCACCGGGCTAACTTCACAGCCCAGTCTTTACGTTGGCGTTGAACCTTCAAATGGCATTTACCCAGTCTTTTTCGAGCTTTGTGGTAGTTATTTGATTGGGGTTGAACTCCTTTTACAAACTTCCTAGATAGTCGTCGCTGTAGCTTTTGAATTCGCTTTTCAGATGACCTCAGATACTTGGGATAGATGGCTGCATTGTTATTAGTGTCTTTGTAGAAATAGTTTAAACCGAGGTCTAAACCGACTACTTTTCCCGTATATTCTCCGGGTTCAGAGCGTAAGCCATCAAAGCAGAATTGTGCATAATATCCATCGGCTCGTCTGACTACTCTGACTCGATTAATCTTCAAGGTGAATAAATCTTCTCTAACAGCTTTATTGCAGAATAGAGAGAATTTACCTGCTTTAAACCCATCTGTGAAGTTAATTGATTTACGGTCGTCTGATAGTTTCCAGCCTGTTGTTTTGTATTCAACCGAACGACTATGTTTCTTGAATTGAGGGTATCCTTTTTTCTTGACTCCCTGACGACAATTGCGATAGAAGCTAGATATTGAATTCCAAGCTCTTTCACCCGAGGCTTGACGTGCCATTGAGTTGAGTTTTTTGGCAAAAGGGAATTCTTTCGCCAACTCTTTACAGAGTCGAGAGATACGAGATTGATTGACATCCCGTTCATCTCGCCATAGTCTAACTGCTTTGTTGTCGGGTAGGAGAGCATACGTCACCGCATCTCTCCCCCCTAAGAACCGGACTTGACAGTTTCCCATCATCCGGCTCAAGCCTCCAGAGTCTCAGAACCTTTACCCGTATGTACGTGCTTGTGGCAGGTGAGGTGTAGGTGGACTAGGTTGTCTTCCCTGTTAGTACCCCCATCTTTTACTTGCACTTTATGGTGGGTGTGTAGCTTTTCTCCATTAAACAGGTGTTCACCGCATATTGGGCATTTCCAGTTTTGGTTTTGGGCTACTTTAAATAGCTTTGAACCTCTTGAAAAGTATGTTTTCCCGTAGTTGGTTCTACGTTTTTCCCAGTATTCGGTTAGTTTGGGGTCGTCGGGGGATGCTGTTCCCTTTATTTTGACGTGACGGGTTATTGGTAAGTCTCCGAGCTTCGTTAGGATTAGGTTTTTCCTCTTCCCACTTCTATCTTCGATTATTGCGTGAAAGCTCCATTTCCTGCCGTTAGCGGTGATGAAATACTTTCCTGCTACCCACTTTTTCCCCTTGTTTGGGTGTCTGCTTAGTGACCATCTCCAGATTGCCTGGAAAATTTGGTGGTCAACATAGCTGAACACTTCGCTACTTACCCCGTGTTTATAGTAGTTTCCCCACCCCCTGATTCGGGGGTTTAGGTATTGGATAACTGTTTCAGGACTGGCGTGTTTGTTAGTTTTGAGCCATTCCCGTATTTCTCTAAGGAATAGTTTTACTTTTTCCTTTTGAGGTTTTACTAGACAGCTTCCCTGGAAGTGGCGGACATTGAACCCCAAAAAATTGAATCCTTGTTCTACATGAACAATATTGGTTTTGTCCTCATTTAACTCCAGTCCTCTTGTTTTGAGGAGTTCCTTTACCGAGGGAATTATTTCCTCAATATCCATGAGAGTTTCGGCGGTGATGATGAAGTCGTCAGCGTATCTGACGAACCCATATTTAGGCGCTCTAGGCGATTTGTTCTTCCCTTGCCTTTTCTTGAATTGACTTAGGAATTGCTCGATTCCATCCAGCGCTATGTTAGCTAATAGGGGCGAGATTATTCCCCCTTGTGGTGTTCCGCTTTCCGTTTCATGGAATATTTCGGATTCTACATAACCTGCTTTCAGCCATTGTTTAATTAACTCTCTGCCTGGTATTTCTCCAATGGTTTTGAGTATGAAGTTGTGGCTGATGTTGTCGAATGCGCCTTTGATATCTGCGTCTAATACCCACCTGTCATTTCCCTGTTTATTAAGGCGTGTCCAGGTGTGTTGTATGGCATCGTGACAGCTTCTACCTGGTCTGAAACCGTAGCTACTGCCCGACATTCGGGATTCCCAGCTAGGTTCCAGTGCATTCTTGATTATTGCTTGTGCTATGCGGTTTTTGACTGTTGGAATCCCTAATGGTCTTTGTTTTCCATTGGCTTTTGGAATGTATACCCTTCTAGCGGGTTGAGCTTGACCTATAGTGTAATCCTTCATTTCTTTGATGAGTTTTACTCTTAAAGCGGGGGTGGTTGCCGTCTGACCATCGATGCCGGCCGTACTTTTCCCCTCGTTTTCTTGAGTTACTCTTCGCACAGACAATAGTAGGTTGGAGTAGCTTCTTATCATCAGCTTCATAAGGCTACGAACCTTATTCCACTGTCCGTTCTGAGTTGCTCGATAAATTCTCTGTCTTAGGTTTTTAATCCGTTTATTCACGAGTTTCCAATTAATGGATTCCCATGTCCTTAACGGTTCCTTCGTTCCGATGTCATTGCTGACCCTATCTTTCACGTCGGTTCAATTCCTTTACTTTGATTTATCGCTGAAGACCCGCCAGAAGTCTGCCACCTTTCGGTGTGAGGCAAATTTTGAACCCCTATTCAAGGCATTACCCTTGACTTTCGCTTTCTCTGGCATCCTTTACCCCCTCAGCATCTCCGTCTTCCTTGCGGTTAACCTACTTGGGTTTTCGACCTAGCCCAAGAGCCAGTGGGGTTTACCGTGTTTCGCGTGTGTAATATTCAGTCGGATTGGGTTCCATCTATATTCCGGCAGGGGTTCTACTCCTTCGTCATTGACATCAGAACTTCAACGACTTACCTGCTTACCTTTTGGTCAGGCGTATCAACTCGTTTCGCCTGTTACAGTTCACGGAACTTATGATGGTTCACTTTCGTTAACCCTTTCAGACTTTTCCTTTGCGGGGTATATCAACTGAGTTGTCCGTATACTCCGCTTCTGTGCCTTGCATTCCTTGTGGTTTCATTGCTTACTCCCAAAGTAGGCGGGGTACGTGACCCTTTTACATAGGAATATAGGGAAGGAGTCCTCTAGAGGAGCGGTTCCTCAATTACTTAGCGCTGATGCGCCTTACACGCGACTTTCACGTCGCACCCTGATGAACTGTGCAGTTCTTATGGCTTCCTCCAGTCTTGCATATTGAGACTTGGAACCGTTTAATAGTTTAGCTTCTCTGACAATCATGAAGTCATCTTACCACAAACAAACTCAGATAACATTAATTGTTCGTCTTCGGCTCACGGCTATCCATCCCCATACCTAAAGGCAGGGGCTTTTCGCCATTTTCGGTAAAACAAAACTAAGAAACATCGGGACAACTTCCACTCAGATTGGGTACTAAGAAAACGTATAGTCCCAGGAGTTTAACGACATTTAATATGTTAAGAAGACACGAATCTGTTACCGATGACAAATAATTAGTTAATGTACATTGGGTTAAAAACTTAAAACAGCGTGTCTATAAGGCTTTAAAGTAAGTGGGGGCGGTGGGACTTGAACCCACACGACCGTTTAAGGTCAACGGATTTTCATCCTCTCGCAGCTTTCGCTACTGCTGTTGAACATCTGTCCAGCTAGCTTTGAGAATTGGACTCTCCCTTTACCCTCGGCTTGACGTTAGGGTAGCTCCCGTCGAGTCTCTGCACCTTCCTAGTCCAATCAATAAACTAGGCTTGGCTCAGGATTGCCTTGTCTGTGTTCAGATTTAGGTTTCCCTGAATTTGAGAGCAGTCACTTGAGAGATTTCTCGCCTCAAGGCTCAGTTTTCTAAGTCCGTAGCGTCTACCATTCCGCCACGCCCCCAAGTTTTCACGGTTCTATTCTGTCTTTCAAAGACAGTGTTCTCTACGATAGCACAACCAATTGAATTTATGCAAGCTTTTTGATCGACCGTTGAACTGATGATCTCAAAAGCCATGAAGATCACGATTCAAGACAGCGATCGGGTGTAATAATGGTTCAATGTGCAAAGATGACATCACATCTATTTTCATCTGTTGTTGAATCTGCGAGCAACTATGTCTATCACCTCTCCGATCGCCATTACTTTGATTCTGTATGCGGCTCTAGCGGGTGCCTATCTTTTAGTGGTTCCAGCCGCAGTGTACGCCTATCTCAACAGTCGTTGGTATGTGGCTAGCTCTTTTGAACGGGCTTTCATGTACTTTCTGATGTTCTTCTTCCTACCGGGAATGATTGTTCTCGCCCCCTTCCTCAACTTTCGTCCCAAACCTCGACAGATTGAGAGCTAATGCGACGAATTGATGCGATTGGAATCGGAATCGGAGTCTTTGCAGCCGGGGGTATCGCTTACCTAATCTTACAAGCGATTGGACTAGAAAGCGTCAATGCTGGAATCTGGAGTCAAGTTTTATTAGTCGCCAGTTTAGTCGGTTGGTTATTGAGTTATCTGTTTCGGGTTTTCACCCAAAGCATGACCTATAACCAACAAATCCAAGATTACGAAGATGCGGTTTTGCAGAAACGCTTGGAAGAAATGACTCCCGAGGAGTTAGCCCAACTCCAAACCGAAGTCGAACAAGAAAATCTTAGCCGTCAGAAAACGACAGAAAACTAAAACTTTCCTCATTCCTCCGTTGTTCACACCCGATTCCTTCCTACCCCAAACGATAAACTATGATCTCTGTTTCTGAAAAATTCGAGTCGTTGCGACACTCGCAGTCTACGGACTCAACACAGCGACACTGTGCAATAATTCCCTTTATTACCGCAGGTGATCCTAATCTCGAAACAACCGCTCAAGCCTTGCAAGTATTGGATCAAAATGGGGCGGATTTAATTGAATTAGGGGTTCCCTATTCTGATCCTTTAGCTGATGGGCCAGTGATTCAAGCCGCAGCGACTCGTGCTTTACAACGGGGAACTCGTTTAGAAGCTGTCTTGGAAATGCTCCAAACGGTTAGTCCGAGTTTAAAAGTACCGATTATTTTATTTACCTATTACAATCCGATTTTACATCGAGGAATTGAACCGTTTTTGCAGCAAATTTATAATGCTGGGGCGCGAGGCTTAGTGGTTCCAGATTTACCCTTAGAAGAAGCTCCCAGTTTGTTAAAACCTGCGAGTGAAATGGGGATTGAAGTAACATTATTAGTGGCGCCAACTTCTCCAAAAGAACGGATTGAACGGATCGCTTGTCAGTCTCAAGGGTTTATTTATTTAGTCAGTGTTACCGGAGTGACAGGAATGCGAACCCAAGTTCAAACCCGAGTTCAAGATTTACTTCAACTGATGCGAACGGTTACAGATAAACCCATTGGGGTTGGGTTCGGCATTTCTCAACCCGAACAAGCGCGCTCCTTGCGTGACTGGGGCGCTGATGCGGTGATTGTCGGGAGTGCGGTTGTCAAACGTTTAGCTGAAGGAACACCTTCAGAGGGGCTAGAGGCGATCGCTGAATTTTGTTCAAGTCTAAAAAAGGCAGTCTCTTGAGCAAGTGGTATAAATACAACAATAATCACCCCAAAAAATTGGGGTGAGCCGATTAGATGACCCTGATGTTATATCTTTATATAGATGACCCCGATCAATTAACCCTCTAATCAACTAGCTGATGAATAGACTCGATCACAAATATTTGAAGTCTTGTCTATTCAATAAAAAAAGAACGCTGGAAGTTTAGTGCTCCCATAAACACATCGCTTCCAGCTCCTTGAAACCCTCGTAATGTGCCTTTCTATATTTAATTATTACAGGCAGTTTTTGAGATTACAAGAGGTCTTTTGCAATCACCCACTTTTATAGTGCTTGCTCTGAGCTGAATACCCTGAAATGCCCTGTCTATAAAGCTTCTCATTCTGTAACGACTTTGTATTTTGCTGATCTTGTTTGGATCTATCTGTCCCCTAAACGCCTTTGTTGACAAAATCTTTGGGCTGTGATATGGAAAAAAATAATCTCAGAAATATAACATCTGTTAAAAAGAAATTGAGGGGTAATACCCATCTTTAATATATCGAATTCCTGATCACCCGTAAACTGATTCGTCCGATTTCTCCTTTTAACTAAACCGTTGATCAACCCCATGGGTTAAATTTTCTCGCTTAATATAGTCATAGATCCAACTCACGCACTTTTCACAATATCTCACTTGATCTACAAAATCTTGATCATCTTCAGCAAGAACCTAATTGGCTAACATATTTTGTAGATTTCTCCAATGAGGTTACCGTTGTAAAAATTGCTATAATCCCTTTTTAGTCAAGGTTTCGTTGTATTTATTGATTATTCAACACTCCTGTTCACATCATGGAATGATAAAAAATGCAGATTACTTTTTTAGGAACGAGTTCCGGTGTACCAACGCGATCGCGTAATGTGTCCAGCATAGCCCTACGTTTATCGCAACGGGCGGAACTGTGGCTGTTTGACTGTGGTGAAGGAACCCAACATCAATTTCTGCGTAGTGATCTCAAAATCAGCCAAATTAGTCGCATTTTCGTCACTCATATGCACGGCGATCATGTGTTTGGGTTGACGGGACTGCTTGCGAGTTGTGGTTTAGCAGGAAATGTCAAACGAATTGATTTGTACGGGCCACCGGGACTACAAGAGTACCTGCAAGCCAGTCTGCGTTTCTCACAAACTCATATTTCTTATCCGTTTACAGTTCATCCTGTTCAGCCGGGAGTGGTTTATGAAGATGATGAATATATTGTCAGTTGTCAGCCTTTAAAACATCGCGTCACAGCGTTTGGTTATCGAATTACAGAAAAGGATAAGCCCGGACGGTTTAATGTTGATAAAGCGAAGGCACTCGGAATTCCACCAGGGCCAATTTATGCAAAACTGAAACAGGGAGGGGTTGTCACCTTAGCCGATGGTCGCAAAATTAACGGTTCTCAATTCTGTGGTGAACCCATCGCCGGACGGAAATTTGTTTATTGCACTGATACGGTTTTTTGTGACAGCGCCGTAGAACTCGCAAAAGATGCAGATGTTTTGGTTCACGAAGCCACTTTTGCTCATCAAGATGCAGAACTCGCCTTTCAACGCCTACATTCTACCTCCACAATGGCGGCACAAGTGGCGTTGATGGCGGGAGTCAAAAAGTTAATTATGACTCATTTTAGCCCCCGTTACGCGCCAGGAAATGCGATTTTATTGGACGATTTGTTAACAGAAGCAAAAGCGATTTTTCCGAATACAGATTTAGCTTATGATTTTTTCAGTTATGAAATTCCGAAACTTGAAGAAACGGTTGCGGCTTAAAGGGTTTCAAGGTGGAGATTTTGACTGATAATTTATCATCAACAGAATGGATAGTTTATTGTAAAATGACAGTTTAATAGCCCAGAGTATGCCAGCAAAAGATCTTTACCATGATGCCGTTAAAAAAGCCTTAATCAAAGACGGTTGGGTAATTACGGATGATCCTTATTTTATCAAGTATGAGGATGCTGAACTCTATGCAGATCTAGCTGCCGAAAAACCAATAGCGGCAGAACGACAAGGATAAAAAATTGTTGTTGAAGTAAAAAGTTTTGTTGGCAAGTCTTTAATGTATGACTTTCACGGCGCATTAGGACAATATATTGTCTATCGTAACCTCATTCAACTCACCGAACCTGAATATACACTTTATTTGGCAATTGATGATCTGGTTTATGAAGGATTTTTTCAACGAAAATCTATACAAGCCATCGTCAATACTAATCAGCTTCTTTTAATCGTCGTTGATATCGGCAAGGAGGAAATTGTTGAATGGAAAACCTAGAAAAATATCGCAATATTATCAAAAAAATCTTAACAAAATATTATCAGATGACGGCTTCCCAAGTCAAGAATCCAAAGAAATTTGAGGTCAGTGATCGCCTTGCTTTTGATGAAATTCGAGATCAATATCTTTGGTTTCGCAATGGAATTGAAAGATAAGAAGCTAGTACAACATATGATCATCTATATTTGTATTAAAGATGGCAAAGTTTGGGTTGAAGAAGATTCAACAGATTTATGTGTTATTGATGATTTGCTGTCTGAAGGAATACCTGAAAATCATATAGTTTTAGGTTTTCATCATCCAAGTAAAAGGGGTTTCACAGAATTTGCTGCGACTTAATTTGAACTCAATTCATCATTCATAATTCAATCAACTTGTTCAATCAAATCATGTAAAATCCCTAAAACTTGACCTAAATTACTGAGATAATATTCGTGCAAATCTATTTCTATTCTCTGATCAATCAGTTGTAGAAACTTCCAGTTTGTCCCGGTTGTTACACAGCCGTAAATGGTTTTGATTTCCTGTTGACGACGTTGGTTAAACAGTTGTGCGGCTAACATTTCAGCCATACATTGACCTAAAGCAGCAGGGATATTATCATTTTTGGCTTCAACGAATACGATAAAAGGAACTTCAATGGTGAGAGGATCGGAAGAATAACTAATTAAAAAATCACAGTTTCCACTTAACCCCTTTTCTAGATCTACTGTAAACTCTTGACCTGAAAATAGACTAATTTGAGTCTGAAGTTGGCTTTTGAGTTCAAATAATATCGGAGCGGTGATATATTCAGCTCGAGATTTTTGGCTATCAATTTCTAAGGCTAAAGGAACAAATTTTTCTAAAACTTGGGTTAAAAAAGGACTATACTCAACTTCTGAAATATTGGCAAAGATACCAAATTTTTCGCGAATTTCTATGCCAAAGTTCAACTTAATTTGTTCAATACTAAACTGGTTATAGGGCATACATCAATCACTCGCTGCAAAACTAAAATCCTTTCGGTGAAAACTAGAGACATTGACTCTGATCATAACGCGATCCCATGATCACGGTTAAAATCAGCGCGCGGGACACGACCTCACGACTCAACAATTGTGATCGCCATCTTTGAACTTGTTTGGATGTAACAATGATCTCAGATTATCCTTCACTAAAGCAGATGTAATTGGAATCAGTCCCCATCAATTGTAAAATAAACTTTAAATTGATTCAATGACTGTAAAATTGTTAGGGTATAAAATATGACAGTAGCCGCATCAAAACCCACATCAGCTACACCGGAGTTTTGTGAAGGAATTCAGCATTTTAGTGATAACTTTCCTGAATTTGACACCTATGGGAAAACTCCCATAATTGCCGAAGGCAGTGTATCCATTAGTGATCCCACCGATCCGGCTGCCGCTTATCAGACGTTATTATTCGCCGATGCACTGCGTTACCTGATCCTACAAGTCACCGCCAGTAAAGCCTCTGGACATCCAGGCGGTTTTGCTAGCCAAGTCGAAGCCTACGCTTCCCTGGTGATGTTAGGTCACAAAAACATTATGACCGAAGTTGGGCATCATGCACCGGGATTTTATAGCGCGATGTTTATTGATCGCTCTTTAGAAGACATGGACATTTTCACCGTCCAACAAATGCGCGATCGCTTCCGAGAAATGCACGGACTCCTCGGCCACCTTTCCGGCTACATTCCGGGCTTACTCAACCCCGCAGGCCCTCTCGGACAAGGACAACATTTTGCAATGTCGGCGGCGAAGTTACACCGTGACAAGCTGTTTCCTTTCACTTTGGGAGATGGGGGAATGGGTGAACCCTACCCCGTTAGCAGTATCGCTCACTTCAACACCGCCTACCCAGAAGTCACAAACTTCTTACCTGTATTGGTGTGGAATGGCTACAGCCAGGAGCATCATAGCATGGTCTCCACCAAAACCAGCGAGGAAATGATCGCCTATTGGAAAGGCAACGGTTTCGCCGAAGTGGTGTTAGTCAATGCCAAAGACTTTGATGATCAAAACCAACCCGGAGATTACGTTGATAGTACGGCTTTTTCTTTTGCAAAGCGCATGGAATTCACCCAAGCCGTGTTAACGGGAATGGATCGGGCGGCGAAGTTGGCAATGGGCGGTAAACTCACCATCTTTATTATCAAACAACTCAAAGGCGCCGGGGTTCACGCACGGGGTTCTAAGTCTCACAACCTCTATCCTAAAGACACTCTCGATAGTCCCCATATCATCGAAACCTTGAAACAACGCGCCCTTCCTCCTGAAGTTTGGGAACTGGTGCGAACCAATGCTGTTCGGGCGTCGGGTGGGCCAGCTTCAAAAACGGTTGTCACGGAGTTTGAATATCCTTTACCCGAATTATTGGATGTTCCCTTAAACGAGTTTGCCGTCGGTGGAGATAAACAAGTAGCAACCACTGCGATGGGAGAGTTAGTCGCCTACGTTGGACAAAAAGATCCAAAATTTGTGATCACTAACGCTGATGGAAATGCCGCATCCGGGATCAATAACATTAATATTGCCCTAAAAATTGTTCACCCGACAACCGATGATCTTTATTTCCAAGGGCCAAACGGTCAGGTTTATGAACCCCTGAGTGAAGATGCTTGCGCGGGGTTAGCCGCCGGGTTAGCGTTAATGGGAAGCAGAACGCTGTGGTGTTCCTACGAGTCTTTTGCGATCAACGGTTTACCCATCTGGCAAACGGTAACACAAGCAATGGCTGAGTTACGCCGTCAGACCCCTTCGACAATTACTTTATTCACCGCAGGGGCGTTAGAACAAGGGCGCAACGGTTGGACACATCAACGCCCGGAAATTGAGGCTTATTTTGCGGCGATGATGCGGAATGGCAATATCTTCCCCTTATTCCCCACCGATGCCAACAGTATTCAGGTGTGTTATGACTGGGCGTTAACGACCAAAAATAAAGGCGTTACCATCACTGCGAGTAAGTCACCGTTACCCATCCGTACAACCTTTGAACAAACTCGTCAAGCCTTGGAAAATGGGGCGGTTGTGTTGCAGGAAATAGCGGGCGATAAAACGGTTGTATTTGCGGTGGTTGGCGACATGACGTTAATTCCAGCCTATGAAGCGGCAGAACAATTGCAATCTCAAGGGATTGGGTCTAAGATTGTTTCGGTTATTAATCCTCGTCGTTTGTACCGTCCGAGTGATGTGGCTTGGGAGAGTTGTTCTCAACCAGATGGGGAGTTTATGAGTGATGAAGCGTTTGAAAAGATGTTTGGCGGCGATGCGTTAATTGGGGTAACAGGTGGCGCAAGTTTGATGTTAGAACCGATGATGTTACGCAGCACAACAAAACGAGATACTTTTGCTTGGAAACGAGGCGAAACTACTTCGAGTGCGGGTCAGTTGATGGCGTTTAACAATATTACCGCAGAGGCGTTGGTAAAACGGGCGGTTGAGTTCGTTGGCTAAGTCTCAACTCTAAAATCGGGTTAATTGATTTCCTCCCCTATCTAATTTATTTAGGTAGGGGCTTGTTATAGTAAACAGGGGAGATGGGTTAAACGGATGAGAGCCATTGACGATGAGTATAAAATGGTGTTTATTTGGTCAATGCTGACCCCCAAAGATATTGAAGTTTTTGGCTAATGGATCAAATTCATGCTAGTTGGCCCCTCCGCATTTTTACAATGGTTGAAGCAGAAAGCAGGTCATGTTTCTCTGCGAACCGTTTTGATTGTTCCGTTGATTACACAGGTTGTTACAACTGTTGGTTTAGTTGGCTATTTTTCCTATTATAATGCCCAACAAGCGGTAAATGATTTAGCCTCTCAACTGCGAAATGAACTGACGGCGAGGATTGATCAAAGATTACAAATCTATATTAAAACACCTCATGCGATTAATCGCCTCAATGCGGATGCTTTAGCTCAAGATGAAATTGATTTTGTTTATGGTGAGGGGGTTAATCAGTTTTTACAACAAATCAAAATTACACCCTATGTTAATGGAGTATACTGCGGCGAAGAACGAACCGGAAGTTTTATTGGAGTGAGTCGCAGTCCTCAAGGTAGTTATTATCAGTTGATGATTAGTAACGCATCCACAAACTATCAAATGCAGCTTTATAGTTTAGATGTTAGAGCAGAGCGAATGTATTTTCTCAAAGAACTCAAACCTTTTGATCCGCGTATTCGTCCTTGGTATCGAGCCGCTAAATCTGTAGGTCAAGCAACTTGGAGTGAAGTTTATTTAGACTTTACGACAAAGTTACCGACTCTAACCGCCAGTATACCTTCTTATAGCAGAAATGGCAATTCTTTTTTAGGGGTTTGTGGAGCAGATGTATTGTTATCGGAGGAATTACGTCAATTTCTGAAAAGATTAGAGATTGGTAATTCTGGACAAGCATTTATTATGGAACGTTCGGGTAAACTGGTTTCGAGTTCAACTGATGATCCGTTAACGGTAACAAATGGTGATCGACTTAACGCCTCAGAAAGTCGCAATATATTAGTACAGGAAACCGCACAATATTTGCAGCAACATTATGGTGAATTGAGAAATATCCGATTTTACCAACACTTCAATTTCAAAATCAAAGATGAACGTCATTTTGTAGAAGTTTTACCCTTCAAAGATGGTCGAGGTTTGGATTGGTTAATTGTGTTAGTTGTACCGGAAGATGATTTTATGGGTCGTATTCATGCCAACAACCGCACAACTTTTTTGCTTTGTATTGTTGCTATTATTATCACAACAATTTTAGGTTTAATTACAGCCCGGTGGATTAGTTTTCCAATTTCACGCTTGAGCCAAGCCAGTCAAGCCATCGCTCACGGCGATTTCAATCAATCGATTCCACCCGAAAATATTAAAGAACTGCGAATTTTATCTCAATCTTTTAAGACTATGAATCGACAGCTTCAAGAATATTTTACCGCCTTAGAAAAAACGAATGAAGAACTTGAAAAAAGAGTGGAAGAACGAACTTATGAGTTGCGTTATGAAAAAGAAAAATCTGAACAATTACTCTTGAATATTCTCCCGAAAGCGATTGCAGATCAGCTTAAAACCGGAGAAACAACTATCGCTTCAGCAATGGAAGAAGTGACTATTTTGTTTGCAGATATTGTTGGGTTTACTCCCTTATCGGCGAAAGTTCCACCGATACAATTAGTCGGTTTACTCAATAAGCTATTTTCCAGTTTTGATCATTTAGCCGAACAGTACAAACTAGAAAAAATTAAAACTATTGGTGATGCTTATATGGTGGTTGGCGGTTTACCCCTTCCTCAAGAAGATCACGCCGAAGCAATAGCAGAAATGGCGCTAGAAATGCAAGCCGTGATGGATAATTTTCAAGCTGAAACGATTTTAGGAGAGAGTGAAGACTGCGAACGGTTTCAAATTAGAATTGGTATTAACACGGGTTCGGTTGTTGCTGGAGTAATTGGAATTAAAAAGTTTATTTATGATTTGTGGGGAGATGCGGTGAATATTGCGTCTCGCATGGAGTCATCGGGAGAACCTGGAAGAATTCAAGTTACAGAAGCGACTTATGAACGATTAAAAGATAATTATTATTTGGAATTTAGAGGAATGACTTCTGTTAAAGGACGAGGTAAAATGAAAACTTATTGGTTAATCGGGAAGAAAGATAAAATTATCTAAATCTAATCTAAAACAATTTTCTTTGTCCATCTTGTGATTTTTCGTTTAGATAAATTTGTTTAGAGCCGTTAGGTATGTAAATCCAGTCTAAGTCTTGAAGGCGGTTAGTTAAGTTAGAGATAGTAACACCCAGGCTTTCTCTCATTGCATATAAGTGAGACCATTGTGTTAAGTCTCGTCCTTTTCGTTTTTCTTCTAAAATATAACGAGGCATTAACAAGCAGCTAGCAAAATACTGAGCTTGCCATTCAATCCAGTCAGCTTGCGTTTTCTGATAATTTTTATTAATTTTATCAGTCGTGTTTTTACATAAAAATGGTTGATGATTTTCAACAATATTCCAGGGCAATTCTAGCTGCTCTGAAAGACCATCAGCTTCGTCATGGTTAACATGAAGTATCCAATGACCTACTTCGTGAGCGATTGTAGATTCTAAAAATCCGGGATTCTCTTTCAGTTCAGGAATATCTTCATTAATTTCTATCAGACGTTCAGTTGGATAAATTCTTGCAGCTACACATTGACCATTAGATATAGAAATTTTATCCCAAACAATATCTAATTTTAAAAAATTAACAGCACGTTCCGCTACATCTGGCCATTTAGGAAAATTAGTTGTAGACTGCATTTTGAGGAGAAGATGATTAGCTTCTTTCTCAATTTCAGCTTTAGATAAGCGTCGATAAGATTTAGTTACACCCAACGTTAACTCTCCTCTATTTCGGTTTGATTAGCTTCTTGAATAAATTTTTGCGCTAGTTCAGGATTATCCCGCATTTGACGAAAAAATACTGGCATTTGGGTTGGATACTTTTGATAAAGCTCCTTAACAACTTGGGTGTCTTCTGGAGTAATCCGACCTGCTAAATCTCGTAGTTCCTCCACATCCAATCCTAAATGGTGAGCTAATAATTGAATAATCTCCTCTTTAGGAGGATAGTCAGCTCGACTATTTTCTAACTTCGACAAGTAGGTATAGCTTACATCCACTAGCTTTGCTAGATCGCGTTGACTGAAACCTTTACCTTGCCGAGCCTCACGGATCAGACGACCAAAAGTTTTACTCATGGTTTTTCCCTACTTACCAATATATAGTAGCA
>NZ_AAVU01000039.1 GCF_000169095.1 Lyngbya sp. PCC 8106 | reverse complement strand
AATCTCAATAATCCGATGAATAATAACGGAGGGGTTAATTCTCCCGATAATCTCAATAATCCGATGAATAATAACGGAGGGGTTAATTCTCCCGGTAATTCAACTACTAACGATCCCGGATATATTGGTGTTCCAGCTCGATAATAGATTGTAACTTAAGATTGAAATTGAGTAAATGGCTGCTGAGAATTTTACCATTAATTTCGATTCTTTAATCCCCAGTCTTTAATGAGGTTCGGGGATTTCATAATTGTTCAGCATAATTTTGAGATCTCTCAAACTTTGTTTCAGACGACGAGAAACCGTCATCACACTTATATTCATTTGTTTGGCGACTTCTTTGTAAGTTAGATTTTTAAAGAAAACCAATTCTAAAATATCCCGATTTTCTGCTTTCAACTTCAATAAAGCCATTTCTAAATCTATTTTTTCTTCTTGAGACATTGAAGCATTTGGATTGGAATCAACAATTAATTCACCCAAACAATGTTTTTCATTGAATTCGTCATTGAGCGGAATATCCAAACTCAACACCGAAGAATTTTTGACAGTGAGTTTAACCTGATTCCACTTCTCTATCGAAATTCCCAAACTGTTCGCAATTTCTAAATCAGTGGGTTTTCGGTGTAACTTTTCCTGTAACAAAATCACCAACTTTGCTGCTTCTTGTTTTAACTGAGAACAACGACGCGGAACCCGAATTAACAAACTTTTATCGCGTAAATAATGTAAAATTTCACCGCGAATATAAGGAACTGCAAAAGAGCTAAATGCACAACCTTTAGTGAGATCAAACCGTTCTATCGCTTGAATCAGCCCAATACATCCAATTTGAAATAAATCATCATAACTTTCTGGACATTTTTTAACCCAGTGATGTACTTCTTGGCGCACCAAACCCATATTCAGTTGTACGATTTGGTTCCGAATTGATTGACAAGGAAACTGTTTATATTCTTGAAGTAATTCCAGACTACTTTGTTTGAGACAACGGGGTGAAGTCAAAGTATTGATCATAATTATGTTGAATGAGAGTTGAGTGGCTATTTCGTCGCAATCTATTGCTAGATATCCGACTTTAGACGTGTTAGCTTTGAGATTAGCTTTACTATCGCCCAACTCAACTCCTTTTTTCTTCACCCAAGTTGGTGATTTGTAGAATCACCCAAAAGCAGGAATTTATTCAGAATCTCGATGAACTAAACTGGGAGAAAATGCTGGTAAACAAACGGCTATATATTCTGCTCCTTCTTCACTAGGACTACTATACCGCACCCATTCCCCTTTACTGGCAATCACAGCTTGTCCTGCATGAATCTCCATTTCACCGCCTTCATATTCTACCCGCAGCATTCCTTTTAAAACAATTGTAAATTCATCAAATTCTGGACGCTGACCGGGTTCCATCCAACCACTCGGAGAATTCATGTGAGCAATACTGATGGCTTCTGTTTGAGAATTGACCCGACCAATATATTCATCAATCTGTTTGGGTTTATTTCCCGCAGGTTCAATGCGAGTTGCTTGTTCTATTCGGATTGGCATAATCTTTAACGAGAAACACAATAAAGAAAAATTACACCAAGTTTAAAGCCTGAATTTCAGGGATTAACAATTTTTCGGAGTTTATTAAGATACGCGCGTCAGTGTTTTGAATAATGGCTGGATGGAAACACCCAAGACATTCAGTTGGGTACAAAGCCTAGACCTCGAACCCATCCCGGTGTCTTCAAAACATTGACCTAAATGCTACTCTTAAAATCATAGATAACTTTCTTTGAGACTCATTTAGGAGAAGCTTTATGGTAACAGTTGCTCAGTCTCGACCCAGTGAACGAGCTATGTTCATTCAGAAAACGTACATACACTTGGCTGGGGCGGTGGGTTCGTTTGTTTTGGTTTCCATTTTGTTGTTTCAACTGGGGATAGCCGAAGCGTTAACCAATTTTGTGATGGGGAGTCGGTTTAGCTGGTTAGCAATTTTGGGAGGTTTTTCACTTCTGGGTTGGTTTTCGCGAAGTTTAACGGCAAAAGCTGATTCTGTGGAGACTCAATATGCGGGTTTAGGAATTTATGTCCTCGCCCAAGCGTTGATTTTTGCACCCTTGCTTTACATCGCGGCTTATTTTTCTGACCCAACGGTTCTCCCCACCGCAGCGATTTTAACGTTGTTGCTGTTTGGTGGCTTAACGACTATTGCTCTAACGACAAAAACAGATTTTACCTTTTTGGGTGGAATTCTGAAAATAGGGGGCTTTGTGGCTCTGGGATTGATCTTATGTAGCGTTCTTTTCGGCTTTACTTTAGGTCTTTTGTTCTCGGTGGTAATGGTTGTCTTTGCTTCGGCGACGATTTTGTATGATACCTCAAAAATCATGCGCCATTACTCGAAAGAACATTATGTGGCGGCTTCTTTAGAACTGTTTGCGTCTGTGGCGTTGCTGTTCTGGTATGTGTTGCAGATTGTTATGTCTGTCTCGCGTCGCTAAAGTCGGCAAAACGGGAGGGGAGAGTGGTGAGGTAAGAGTTGATCTCCCCCTCTCCCCATTTTGTGAATTGTTAGGCTAAAACGGGTTGTTGGGGCCAACGCTTAACGGCTTTTCCAATCACTGCCATTTCTTCCATCAAACGGTCAAACCGTTCGGGGGTTAAGGACTGTGGGCCGTCAGAAAGGGCTTTTGCGGGGTTGGGATGAACTTCTATCATCAACGCATCAGTTCCCGCCGCGACGGCTGCTAAAGCCATTGTGGGAACGTATTCGGCTAAACCGGTACCATGACTGGGATCAATCATAATCGGTAAGTGAGTCAGTGATCGCAATACTGGAATCACAGACAAGTCTAAAGTATTACGAGTGTAGCGGCGATCAAAGGTGCGAATTCCCCGTTCACAAAGGATTACATTGGGATTTCCGGCTGCTAAGATGTATTCGGCTGCCATGATCCATTCTTCAATGGTGGCGGACATTCCCCGCTTCAACAAGACTGGCTTATCTTGGGCGCCGACTTTTTTGAGGAGAGGGAAGTTTTGCATATTGCGGGCGCCAATTTGGATGACATCCGCAACTTTCCCGAGTACGTCTAGGTCTTCGGAGTCCATGAGTTCGGTAATGATCCCTAAGCCGGTTTCTTCTCTAGCTGCGGCTAATAGATGTAATGCACTTTCTCCGTGTCCTTGGAAGGCGTAGGGAGAGGTACGAGGTTTGTAGGCGCCTCCTCGCAGAAACTTCGCGCCTGCGGCTTTAACTCGTTTGGCGGTTTCTACAATCATTTCTTCGTTTTCGACTGAACAAGGGCCTGCCGTAATCACGAGGGGATGATGTTCACCGAAATAAACGGTACCTGCGGGGGTGGGAACAGCGACTTCGCTGGCTTCTCCGTGACGATATTCCCGACAAGCTCGTTTAAAGGGTTTTTCAACCCGTAGCACTTCTTCAATGAAAGGACTAATTTCTTGGAGTTGTAACGGGTCTAGGTCTGCGGTTTCTCCGACTAGACCGATGACGACCTTATGCTGACCCACAATTTTTTCGGGGGTAACATTCCAAGTGGTCTGCAACTCGTCAGTTAAGCGTTCTATTTCGGCTTCGGGTGAGCCGACTTTCATTACAATAATCATTTATTTCTATTATTCCTATGGGGTCTGTGGTTGATTTGAGTCAGGGGTGGGGCGTTGGAAGTTATGACTATCTCGACACCCTCCCACTGCTTTCATAAAGATCACTTTAACCTATGACCCACGCCTTAATTTTTCAGTTTTTAATTCTTAATTTTTGTTCTACTTTCTTGTCGCGCTTCTTTCCAGGCTTGTACGGTGCGTCCTAAATTCAGTTTGAACTCTTGCCAGCCGACTATACTTCCTGTTTGGTCTTCATCCCAAGAGGTGGAGAAAATTCCATAACTCAATCCCAGAACGCTTAAGCCAAAACAACCCAGACTCGCTAAGAAAACGGCGGTGTTCGGAAGAACAAACACTTCATTAACAATGATAAAGTAACTCCCAACAAAGATGCTGATTGCCATAAATAGCGGTACACCCGATAATAAGGCCATTCGAGACAACATTCGCTGACTCACGACTTCAGGAATAGTGGTTTCTTCCCGCTGGGTAGACCGTTTGGAGGCAGGTTGGGCTGATGTTTTCTCCCTTGTCTTGCGAGTTGCACGGACAGGGGGTTTGTCGGTTGTTTCCGGTTCGGCTGACTGAGATTGAGCTTTTGACGCTTTTTTCCGACTTTTTGCGGGTTCAAAGGGCAGGGGTTGGCGTGGGCGTTCGGAAGACATGGTAATATTTGCTCTGGGTGAGGGATTGAGGACGTACAGGCTTCAAGAGCTTCGGGCTTTTATCCCCGAATTCCCAATTGTTGAATGAGGGCGCGATATTTATCGTTGTCTTTGTTGCGAATGTAGGCGAGCAGACGCTTACGATGTCCGATCATTTTTAAGAGTCCTCGGGTTGAGGAATAGTCTTTTTTGTTTTGTTTGAGGTGGGCGCTGAGTTGGTTGATGCGTTTGGTGAGCATGGCAACTTGTATTTCCGGTGATCCGGTATCAGTCTCGTGAACTTGGTGTTCGGTGATGATTTCTTGTTTCTGTTCTTGGGTCAGACTCATGGCTTGAAATTGGGTTTAGTTTCTAAAATTTCCACAATTGTTAATCCTATCATATTTCTCTTGGGTGTGAGCTAATGCTGATGCGGCTTCAAGGTTTCAGGGGTTGGATGATTGATGGGGAGGTGGGGAGGTGGGGAGATCGGGAGATGGTGAGTCCACCCCCGTGCGCGGGTTCCCCGCGTTGAGGGGAGTGGCGAACCCGTGCGCGGGAGGTGGGGAGATGGGGAGATTTTGCCTTTTGATCTGACAACCTCGGGAGGATGTCGTCAGGTGCGATCGCCGCTTATACTATACTGGCTGTAGTTGCCTAGCATTGCAATAATATCGTGTTAACACGCATTGACTTGAACTGAGAAGATGTCAAAGCCAGTGACGTGAAAAACACATTTTTGGGTTTCGGGTGTATCTGTCAGGTTTTGTCATAATTCTCATTTTTTTATGGTTGATTTAAAGTTGAATTATTTGTCAATTTATTTGTTGATTGCACTTGAACAAAGCATTGATATTGGGATTTGGGTCGGCGCTGGACTTGTGGCTTTAGTGAGTATTTTTGCGCTCAAAAATTTAATTCAAAATAAAATCATTAATCGCTTTTTTTCGCCGTCAAAGTTGGAGCTTTATAAACAGATTTTCAATCCTTACCAATCCCTGATTTTAATAGTGGTGGGATTAGCAGGGGCGGAATTTTTTCTATTGTCAATACCGCTCTCAAAATCTTTAGCAAGTCTAGAAATTATTGTGAGTTTGAGTTTAGCCATTACCGCGAGTTGGTTGGCTTCTCAAGTTTTCAAGCAATTTTTTGATATTTATATTGTTAACAACGCGGCTCGAAAACAGGGACGAAGTGTTAATAGTGAACTGCTTTTAGTTGGGAAGTTTGTGGCGAATACGGTGATTATTATCATCGCTATTGTTACTTTTGCTCAAACTCATCAAATCAATATCTTTGGTTTACTCGCAAGTTTAGGTGTGGGTGGACTAGCGGTGGCGTTTGCGGCTCAAAGTACCTTAAGTCAAGTTCTCGGCGGAATTGTCTTATATTTAGATCGACCGTTTGTTGTTGATGATTATATTGGTTTACCGGATGGAACATTTGGCAGAGTAGAATCGATTGGTTTACGTTCAACTAAAATCAGAACTTCAGGAAAAGGAACATTAATGATCGTTCCCAATAGTTCATTAACCGAAACAAATATCGAAAATTATACAGGCGCTCGTAAAGTAATTTCAATTTTAGGATTAGTCTTTCATCGTGCAATGAGTGCAGAAGAACAGGCTCTCATTCGCCAAGTTATTCTAGAAGGAACTCAAAACACTTATGGAATTGATCCGCGAGGAACTGATGTGATCTTCAGAGACTCAAAAGAAGTGACTGGAGGAGATAAAACTCACGCCCAAGTTACTTTTTTCATTTTAGGTTCGGGTCAAGAAAATGTAGAATTGCGTCGTCAACTATTACAAATTGCCAGTCAAGATATCAACCAGATTCTTCAACAATATGGTATTCCATTTGAGATGGAAGAACAAAATATTTACGTGAATTCACCTATTACTGTTTAATCTATGAAGTTTGCTAATCCACTTGATCCCGACTCCCAAATTTTTATCGGTTTAAGAGACTCTGCAATTCCCAACCCTGTTATTTTTGTCCTGTTTGTTCTTCTTTCTTTTCTGTTTGGTCGATATGTTCCAGGAATTCTGAGATTTTTTGCCAGTAAGTTTTTACCCCCAAAGGGAAAGAAAATTATTGATGAATTTATAATTCCTCTGGAGGAGTCTGTCAAACTGGCGGGAACATTTATGTTAATTTCCCTTTCGTTAGTTTGGCTCAATGATAATCCAGCATTATACCGATTTATTAAACCGTTTGTAGATTTCGGTGTTATTGCCACTGTAGCTTGGTTACTCTCCCGAATTTTTCGCCAAACGCTTTTAATTTATGGCATTCCAATTGTACAGAAATATGGTTTAGAAGTAGACGAAACCTTTCTGATTTTTGAAACAGTTGTTAATGTGATTATTGGTTTTGTTGCAGCGACTACTTATGCTCAAAGTCAAAATTTTCCACTGACAGCATTGTTAGCAGGTGCGTCTATTGGGGGTGCAGCAATTGGTTTTGGGGCGCAGAGTACCTTTGAACAACTGTTAGGAACAATTGTATTGCGTTTAGATCGTCCGTTTATCCGGGGTGAATATGTAAGGCTTGAAAATGGCACTTATGGACGGGTGGAGTCTATTGGGTTGCGTTCGACAAAAATTCGACTGGCGGCGAAAGGAACGTTGGTGATTATTCCCAATTCTAATTTAATGAAGTCGGAAATTGAGAATATTACCCGAGGTAAAAAAGTGATGGTTTTGTTGTATCTCGATTTTACTCACTCGTTGGCAGATCGGGAAAAAGCGATGGTACAACAAGCGATCAAAGAATGTACAGACTCGGTGTTTGGGATTGATCCAGGAAGTACGAATATTGCACTCCTTCAACATACCGACACGGGGAATACTCGGGCGAGAATAACGTTTTTTATCTTGGGTTCGAGTGAAAACGCCATCACGCTGAGAAAGACTTTATTAGAATCAACAAATAAAAGCATTTCTAAAAAGCTGGAACAGTACAATATTTCTTTCTCAATGCAAGAACCGAATATTTATGTTGATTCACCCGTGACGATTTAAGGGTAGTGGGGAAGGGTTGACATCCTTTCCGCGTTGGATTGACCTGTTTTGTTTGACTTGTGGAATCGGTGTTGATTTATTAGTCATGCGTAGCTTCAGGTTAACCCCACAACATGATTCTAAGCGATCGCGCTCCGGGTTGTCAACCCCCTATTCTTTTGACGCGCGGCCAAAGGGAGGGGTCATCAGGGATAATGATTGAAAAGGGAATGTTTTGGAATGGGAATGAGAAGATATGGACTGGCAAAGGGTGGTTAACTCGATTGATGAGTTTGTGTTTTCGGAAACTGGGAAACATTTGGATAGTCTGCAATTGGCGATTTTAAAGGGAGTGCTAAATGGTCAAAGATATGCGGCGATCGCGAAGCAGTACGGATGTAGTCCAGGTCATGCAAAAGATAAGGGATACGAACTGTGGAAGTTGTTGTCAGAGGTATTTGAGGAAGAGGTGAATAAATCAAGTTTAGTTGGTACAGTTGAGCGTTTAGGATTTTTTAATTATCAGTCTTCTTTTATTGGAAATAATGTTCGCGTTGATACTATTAATCTTTGTAGTAATTCTGAAACAGCTAATTCAGACAATCAGGATAAAGTTGATCCGGAATCTAATGGTAAAAATACTAGCTCTGAAGATATAGGAGTTGAACAGGTATTGCAAGAGACTAAATATAAGGCTGTGGATAAACTCAGTAAACTAGGTTTAACACCGGAACAAATTGCCGAATCTTTAGATTTACCCTTACCAGCAGTTCAGAATTGGATAGAGTAACTTCATGTTAATTTTTATATTTTAAATTATTGGCGATCGCAAGATGGTTTTTGTATAACGCTATTGGGTTCTACACTATCCATAAGCCAGGTGTTTTTATTCCGGTCAAAAATCAAATTAAATGTCAAATTTTCACAGGAAGTCTGACCATTTTTCATGTGATATTTCAACCAAACTTTTACTTTGGCTTGGCTGTTACTTTTTGCAAACGTCTGGAACGCATAGACTTCAACTTTTTAAACGTCAACGATATATATCATAACTAATCATCGGTTATTTTATATTCATAAATTTTCCAAGTTCCATTATCTTGTTGAAACCAGTAAGTTACATTTTTTCTGTAGGTTTCTAATGGGCTATTACAACCGTGCGAAGAGGAACCCTTAAGCTGTAATCTTTCATAAATTATGATTTTCAAAAGCGGTGTTACTTTTGATTCCTTAAATGACCACACTTTTTCAATATTGGAAAAATCATAAGTATAATAACAACCTCTATCTTTTAACCATCCTTGAGAACCTTTCGATCCTTCTTCCGATTTTTCAAGAATTCTCTGATAAAGTGGACCTGTAGTATACTGAGCGACTAAACTACGACTGAAAGGAGGTGCAAAGATCTTAGACTTAGCATTATACCATCCTTTAAGAATATTAATCGCTTCTGATTCCGTCAATACATTTTTAGATTTAGCTGTTGATTGAGTAGCAGTCTGGGAGGAGTTTGATAGAGTATTGTTAGATAAAATTGCCCGTTGAGATTGAGGCTTAATTAATACTACTGCAATAATCAAAGCACCAGCAATAACACTACCGATAATTACCCGATCTTGCCAATCCATGCCTTGTTGATTTTCTTTCATATCTAATGGCTTCCTATTTGATTAGGTTTTACAGCATATCTTAAATAATTTTATGGGAATTTTGGGGATTATGATTTTTTTCTAATTCTTCTTGTCTCCTTTTTCTTTCGCTTTCTTGAGAATTCACAAAAGATTCTGCCAATTGGTCTTCAAGATTTGGAATATGAGCTACTTCTGGTAACTGTTGATAAGGTTGACTCCCTTTGGTTTGCTCTATAAAAGCATTAGGTGATAATTCAGGAGGAATTGGTGCAGTTGGAGGAGAACTAAACACTAAACTCGCTAAACTAATTCCTACGTTTGCCAACTGAAATACATCACCTAGCTTCACCTTTCTTTGTTCGGCAGTCTTAATTTGTTGCACTAAAAACAACATATATTTTTCACATTCATCAATTTCATGTTGATAAGTAGATGACAGTTTTTCAAACAAAGGTTCAAATTTATCGAATTGTTGATCGTGCCAAGTCGATTTAAGATTGTCCCATTGAGTAGCTACCTTTCCCCACTCTTGTTGTAACGTTACTCGAAATTGATTTAACTGCTTTAACAAGCACTTAGCATCTTCTAAGTTAAAAGAAGTTGGTTTAACCATATCTCACCTTTTCCTGATTTATAGGTCAGCTAAACGTCCAGACAATTTTTGTTTTTTATCTTCATTAATTTTAATTTGTTCTCGAACCAATCTGATGTATTTATCGCTTTCTTTTTCCGCATCATTATAAGTTGAGATAAATTTCTCAAATATCGGTTCAAATTTATCAAATTGTTGATCGCGCCAAACTGATTTAAGATTGCTCCACTGGTTCAAAACCCTTGACCATTCATCACGAATAGCCTCGTGAAACTGTTCCAGTTCTTTAAGTAGATCTTCTGCATCTTGAGCATCAAATGAAGTTTGAGCCATAACCTTTTCTCCTTTTATTTATAATTTTGATCAAACTCTTTCAAGATATCATCAAACTTTCTGAGCCATTCTAAGGCATCGTCTCCCGCTTCTAAGGCTCTTTGTACCATGTCTTTGGTTTGGTCGAAATCTTTAGTAAATTTGTCTTTACTTTCTCCTTTCCAAGAATCATCACATTTTCTCCAAGCTCCTTCAACTGCCTTAAATTTATCAGTTGTTAAATCTTGAAAATCAGACAAAGCTGCAATAAATTTGGCTAACTCTTGTTCGTCAATATCCAGATCTTTTGACATCCTACAATCTCCTAATCACGTCAACCGTTGTTCAAAATTATGGCAGTATTCGCCAATTTCTTCTTTCGTGGGGACTGCATAAGGCTTAAATTTCTCTAAACCTGCTGTCGCCGAATCATCACGAAAATAAGCTCTGAGTCGTGGCAACTTTTCAGCATAGACTTCTCCTAATAGTAATCGAGAATCATCTCCCGGCATTGTCAAGCCAACCCGCAGGTCAAAATGGGTGAGCCAAGAACGATTATCCCCGGTCAGTTTGAGAAATGTTTTCATATCTTCTAACCAGAAAATAGTATGGATACCCAATTCAGACCCTTGAGAAATTAGCTTGAGTAGTTTTTCGGCGTCTTCGGAAGGTTCTTCACTACGACGACCCATAACGGGACGCAAATTTTGCGCTCGGTTTAACCCTCCCACCGCATAGACAAAAAATAGGGAATCTCCTAAATCATCGGGATTTTGGTCTGGGTTTTCTTCTCTTTGTTTTAAACGTCTTTCAAATTCTTCATAGGTCTGGGTTAATAAAGTTTCAGCTTTAATAACTTGACAATCTGGATCTGCAAAACGTTTAGCAATTTGGGTGGGGAAGTAAGAGTTAAACGCATTTCTGAAATTGAGGGTCATTTCTGTCCAGTGATTATCTTCATCAGGAATGGATAAATCAGCAATCATAAACCGTGCTTTTTGGGGTTGATAGCAATGAATTAAACTGATTAATATTCCCCCAATAATTCCAAAAACAATTTCTTCAGAAGATCCAACTATCATCATGTTATTGCGGGGACGACGACGGAAAATCGCTTTGGTGTGATTGCCAATTCTCATCGGTTCTCCCAGCCAAGCAACTCCCGGAGTTTCTTGAACTATCCAATCTGGTTCTTTAATAATTTGTTTATTTAATTCTTTCAGGGAGAGCCATTCAGTCATCTCGGATAATTTAACTAATTGTCGATTATGACTTAATTTAGTCGGTCGAGATCCATTAAATAAAATTAAAGGTTCTGAGCGTTGATAATTATTTTGATTGACAATAGACTGAATATTAACTAAAGCATTGTATCTTTCTTTAGCAGAAATATCAGCGACTTGACCGATCTCATTTTGATTTTTCTTACCATAATCTTTGTTATAGATCACTTTACCAGGCTTATCCAGCAAATCTACGGCATCGGTATTTCCTTCTGCTAATACTGAAGATGCTGTACTTTTATCCATTTGCTGTGCCATTCTCAGGTCAATCTGTGAGTAAATACCTCGACTCATATTCGGCACATTAGGAGACTGAGATGCAATTAAGAAATGAATCCCAAATGCACGTCCTTGTCGGGTTATATTATCCATTACTGTGTTCAGATTGCGGGTAATATTATCATTTTCCTGGAACATATACTGAAACTCATCAATGACCACTAAAATGCGTGGCATTTTTTCTCCAGTTTTATCTCGGTAATCTTGCAATTTGTTTAAGTTTCCTGCCGATTTAAACTTGATGCTGCGTTCTTCGATTTGTTTATTGACATACTCTAAAACACTTAATCCAAATTCGCGATCGCTTTCAATCGAGACAATTTTGGCATGGGGTAAAGCTTTTTCTTCGTTCAATTCTTCGGTATTCTGAGAAGTTTCTCCCTTTTCTGGATCGACGTACATTTGAAACTCTACACCCTCTTTAAAGTCAAGCAAATATAACTCCAACTCATCGGGAGCATATCTCAGCGCCAAACTAATAATAATTGCATGAAGCGTATAACTTTTACCCGAACCTGTTTTACCCGCTAACAAACCATGACTGACCAGTTGTTTGTCTTCATTTTCACCCAACCAAAATTCTAATTGATCCATTGCACCCATTAAACCGATAGGCGCTCTGATTTCTTTCCTGCTATCCTCAGACCATGCTTGTTGGGGATAAAGTTTGGAAAAGGGTAGAGTTTCTACGCTAACTTTTTTCGCTTCTTCTGTAATGATTTGTAGGATTTGATTGAATTGTTCATTACCTGGTGGTTCATCTAGTGCAACTTTGAAAACCAAATCATTAGGTAACTTCAACTCAAATAAAGTGTGACTGGTATTTTGAGATGAACGAAAATCCTTTTGTCGAGCCGCAGCTTCTTCAGTCGGATTGATATCTAAACAAGTTAGTTCAATTTCGTCTCGACTATTAATTGAGTAAACTTTAACTACAACTTTTTGTCCGACAGAAACCGCTTGTTCGGGTCTTTCTATTCTTCTATCTACTAATTTGTTGGTTGGTACAAATCCTTGGGTATCGGGCAGAAATTCAACATAAGCACCCCCAGATGTCAAACTCGTAACATATCCCGAATAAACATTGCCCTGCTTGGGTTTTGCTCCCACATTCAAGCCATGTGTCGGGCTAATAACGGTACAAAAATCCTCAAATGTTCTGTAGTCAAAGTTTTTCGGTTTTTCTAAACTTTCGTCAATATGTAAAATCACATAAACACCCGCCCTAGACCCATTTAACAAGATACTTTTCAGATCTTCCCACGAGTTGTTGTCAAAGCCACTCGGAAAATCAGCAATAAATAAATAGCGATAGGGTTCTGCTACAGACTGAGCGGCAATATTATAATCTTCGATGCTTTGATAATTTTTCCCTAAGTAGTTTTGCAGAACTTGTTCAATATGTTCGGTCAACCCTCGCAGTTGTTCTCTGATATCATCACTGCGAGTATAGGTTTTCTGACCTGAAATAAATTGATGTAAATTCTTGAAGGGAAAAGTATTTCCCATGCTTACCGGGTCAATAAATATTCCTTTTAATTTTCTGACGGGGAAGGTACTGACGACTCGCAAAGCGATAGACTCTAAACCCGCAAGTGCGGCTTGTCGCGATTCCGCATCACTGCTAAAAATTGCAATGTGTCCGGGCTTAAAGTTGGTTAAATGATTGGAAAAATCTCGGATTGGTATCAATGCTGGAACTCTAGCGGGTGGCTGCACTTGCTCCAGTAAAAATTCACCAATTCGTAAAACACCAGGAGCCAGACCACCATTTTGAGGTTTATAGCTATCCCTATTCTCTGAAGGTGTCCAACGGGGATCATTCCATGAGGCTGATAATAAGCGGGGGTGATCTAGTTCACTTCTAATTTCGGTAATGTTTTGTTGTTGCTGTAACCATTGTTGTTCAAATAAATCTTTTTGATAGTCAGCCACTTGCCCAGCAAGTTTTATTTCCTCATAAATATGCGAAATATTAAGCAGTCCTTGATTTTTAACTTCTTGTTCTTTTTCATTATATTTAATCTCACTGGATTTGATTTCTTCCTCCACTTGTTCAATTTTTTTATCAAATTCAATTTCAATTGATTGAAGTGCAGGCTCTAAACGCACGCTTTCTTGATTAATTTGATATTCTAATTCGGATTGATGAAGCTGTTTTGCTTCTCGTTCTTGAATGAGTTGTTTGATTTCTTTAAATATTTTTGAAAGACCTTTCATTTTCTTTTTTGTTCTATTTTATCTAAGACAATAATACCCAATTTGCCGTCAACCTTGTCAATTAAAAATGCTACTATTTATCTTTTTTTTGTATAGATATACCATCAAAAATAATGATAAAATATGCAGATGTAAAAAATGCAGGAATCCAGAAACGACCACTGGGCATAGACATGGGAACCTTGCTAAATAAATGTGTTATGATAACAGCAAAAACTACTACAGAAATCAAATAAAGCATTTTTTGTGTTTTTAGAGATTCCAGATTTTGATTCATCTGTTGCAATAACTTCACAGTTTCTGATCGCTCTCCTTTTAATTGTTCTAAAATCGATGATTGGTTGATTTTGGATGCTTCTAATTCATTTTTTTGAGTTTCTTTTAAACTTGTAATATTTTCATTTTTTGCGTTTATATTTTTTTTCTTTTCTTGAACAAGGGTTTTCAATTTTGCTACAATATTTGATGTGTTTTGGAAATAATTATTGAGACGAATTCTATCTGTAGTTTGATAATTAATATTCTCAGCCTTTGCTAAGGACAAAATATTATTGCAGCCCAATTCTTGTGCTAATTTATAAGCTTCTTTTTTGCGAGAATTATGCCAACTCAATTCTAGTTGAGCATCTAGCAGCTTTAAATGTTGAGTATTGATAGCATCAAGAGCTTGGTAATAGTCTTGAAGAAGTTTTTCGTCTGGAGTTGCTTGAACGCTTTGACTCATTGTTTTGCCTTCCCAGAGTAATTTGTTAAATCAAGTAATTTTAGTTTGAAGACTGTATGTAACTTGCTATACGGAAATCGTTCTGGATTGGACTGCTCGCTTAATGTAGCCCCTCAAACTTGATAACAAGCTGTTACAATATCAAATATTTGACACATCATTTTGGCAGTGACTTTATTGTAATTTGGTCATATTAATACTGGCAAGTCGGGAAAAGGCGGAAAAAGGCGGAAAAAGGCGGGAGTTTGATGAATAAATATAAATATTTCGGATAGCAAAAAATAGAAATACAGCAAGAGTGTAGCCGATCACTCCCGCACCTCCCAAATGCTATACTGTTTTTCATACTCTGCGATGAGAAACTATTAACTATGACCATCGCCAACTTTTCTGAACTGGGAATTACCTCCCTGCGGGATCATACTCAACTCCCTGACTCCGATGGTAATTTTGTGAAAAACTTTCAGGAGCATCCCCAGAGTATTTTACTGACTGATTCGATTCAACCGACACTGGTGAGCCTCCACCCAGACGGACAATATGCGTGCGATCGCTCAAGGGAATTTTTTGTTGACGGGGGATGAACGGGCTACGATTGAACGTCTTCGGGCGGAACGACTGGCTGGCGGGGTTGTTGCGCCAAGCGTAGCGTCTCCATCGGAGAATCGCAGGGCATTAACCCGGAAGTTTGATCATTTCAGTTTTAGGGAATTACAGTAATCGAGCCAAATTGACGAAAATGATTGTCTAAACTGAGGGCTTTGCTGATTTGTAATTTTTCGATAATGACTTTGCTGCTACAATCGGTAAAACTCCACTCTTTATCGGAAAATTGGCTAAAAACTTGCCATGTTAACTGAATGTCGGCTTCGGTGAGAAAGTAGAGTGTACCAAGCTGACCTGAAAAAAATGCTTGTCCCATAGCGAGCGATCGCGCCGTTTCTTTTCTGGCTCTTAACAGTGTCAGTGTTTCATCAACGATATAGTCTGTTGTCAGAAGAGCCTCGGTATTTTGACGCATCCAGATACTGACGGCTTGATGGTCGGGATCTGAAGGAACGACACTAGCAAACCAAGCGCTCGTATCTACGAATATCATGATCTACTTCTGATGGGAATAGAGAATTTGATCGTGGTCACGTCCAGAAAAATTTTCTTGATCGCTTTCTAAAGGTAATGCGGCAATTTGAGCCAAAATATCGGCGGGATTGTTCTCCTCCTGAGTCGAGTCATTGGCAGTAATGATTACTTTTACTGATGTTCCTTCAGGGAGATCGACGGGCTGCATGAGTCGCAGCATTCCTTGTTCATAAATGGCTTGAAGTGTAAATTTCATGGTTCTCAATGAAATAATCCCATGGATTTTGAGTCAATTCTAAGCGATCGCACTGCTTACTGAGTTGGATTGACCTGTATGGTGTGACTTGTGGAATCTGTGTTGATTTATTAGTCATGCGTAGCTTCAGGTTAACCCCACAACATGATTCTAAGCGATCGCGCTCCGGGTTGTCAACCCCCCCTACTCTTTTGACGCGCGGAAAAAGTTTGGTAGAGGGGTGGGTGAGAACCGATAACTTAACTGCTGAAATCGAAATTTTGTTGCTCTCACCCACCCTACTAATCTAATTCACTTTCTAAAACGGTGGCGATCGCTTTTTGGGCATTTTCCTGGAACTCCCGAATATTAACGCGACTGAGTAAGGAAATAGCCACCATCATCCCCACTGCTTGTACCGCAAATACCAGACTATAAGCCAGGACAGGAATGCTAAACAGAGAGCGACCTAAATCTAAAACAGCCCCTCCGAGGATCGTTGCTAAACCGCGTGCCATGGCTTGAGCGAGTCCCCAGGCACCAATAAAGGTTCCGGCTGTTTCCGCCGCCGTTAAGTCGAGCATTAACCCAATAGCCCCGGCGGTCAGGACTCCCGAAGCAACCCCAAATAGCAATAACCCGCCTTTGAGCATTCCGGGGTCGGCAATGAAGCCCGAGGCGATAAATAAACTCAAACACACGATAGTCCCAATACAACCGACTTTAACGGTATTTTTCTTGCCTAAACGGGGAGTGATTAAAAAACCCGTTGTCGCAATTCCGGCTAAGGTTCCCATCCCAAAAAAGGCGTTGAGTTGGGTGGTTTCGGAAATACACATTCCAAACACTTCGCCGCCATAGGGTTCGAGTACGGCATCCTGCATAAATAGACTGATACTCATCACCAGCAGGAAGCTGAAAAATAAACCCGTTTGACGACTGGCGGTTAAGATTCGTAACGCGCGAGACAGGGTAATTTGGTCTTCTCGTTCGACAACACGGGAACGACTAGCATAGCGGGAAAATCGCTTTTCAACGCCGACGGTTGAGAGCAGACACAACCCAAAAACAATAGCGGGAACGATGATAAATAGGGGATTAATGACGGATTGTAATTGAGGAATATTAACGACACTACCCGTTTGAGTGGGGCTATAGGAGAGAATATCGGTGCCGCAAATTTCGGGACGGTTGAGGAGTTTTGAACTAATAATAGCTCCGATCACAATCCCGATCATCAACATCGACCAAACAATACTCACCAGTTTAGAGCGGTTATCTTCATCGGAAACATCAAATAATAACGCCGCAAACGGAGTAGAACTGGCGCTGAGTGCCAAGCCGTAGAGGGCAAAAACGAGGGCGAGGAGGGCCGTCCAAGCGTAGGTAACTCCACTCAAGCCTGTATTTTGCAAGCTGTTTCCCAACTGCCATGTTACCTGTAAGGCGAGGAAGGAGACAGTCGTAAACACGATGGCACCTAACCAGATGTAGCCACTGCGATGGTGTCCGAATAGGGGCTTGGCATCGGACATCTGACCAAACCAAATGCGAGCCGGGGCGACTAATTGGTACATGGCGATCGCACCTGCGGCCATCAGAGCCGGAACTTTCAACTCATCGATCATCACTCGGTTAATGACTCCCAGGGTGAGCAAGGACATAATGCCCAATCCCATCTGAAATAAACCGAGCCGAAACATGGTGAATAAGCGAACCTTGGGAAAGGGTTGGTGATCTACGGGATTCGGACGCGGAGACTCAGGTAAACGGTCGATTGCCATAGCACCTATTAGAAACAATTGTGATCAACTTTCTTAATTTAATATAAACCCTCTCCGAGCCTCTAAGATATAATAAGCTAGGATGTTTAAATAAAATCCTGATCAATTCAGGTGTTTTGTTTAATTTATATTAATCCCTTTATGGAATATGCAATAGCATCAAAGGTTATCAAGATTCAAACCGCAAATATTCATTATCTGGAGGGAGGAGATCCGCAAAATCCGTCTGTATTGTTTCTGCATGGCGCGAGTTTTAATGCGAAAACCTGGAAAGATCTGGGTACACTCAAGCGCTTAACTCAGAAAAACTTCCATGTGATTGCGATTGATTTGCCGGGTTATGGTCAGTCTGAATCAATTTCCGACTATCATAGTGAATTTTTACCAAAATTGATTGCTAAATTGAATCTCCAGAAGGCTATTTTAGTGTCTCCATCGATGAGTGGAACTTACAGTCTTTCTTTTCTGGTCAAACATTCACAGGATCTTCAGGGGTTTGTGGCGATCGCTCCGGTGGGAATTATGAAAATGAGTCAACAGCTTCAGGGAATTGAACTTCCGACTTTAGCCATTTGGGGAAGTGAAGATCGGATTATTCCGGTTGAACAGGCGGATATTTTAGTGAAACTCATGCCCAATGCTCGGAAGCTTATTTTAGCCAAAGTCGGTCATGCTTGCTATATGAAAGCGCCAAATAAGTTTCACGAAGGGTTGATTCGGTTTATTGATCAGGTAACAAAGGTGACACAAGAGGAGGAATAGGAGTTTATTTTTTGGAGTTTAGCGTTAAGCAGAAGCGAGTTTTAATGTTTTTATTTTCAGATCAAAAAGCACTTTTACAAACTCTCAAAACCAATGATTGAACAACCTAAAAAAGCTCTATTTATTCTGGGCGGACTGGATGATCAAGATTTATGTTGGATTATTAATCGAGGCAAAACACAAGTGATTCCTCCGGGGGAAACACTGATTTATGAAGGTCGAACGATTAGTGCGCTTTATATTGTTTTAAAAGGGGTATTAAGTGTGTCTATTTCTCCCAATGGAGAGCGAGAACTCGCTCGGTTAGTTGAAGGAGAAGTGGTGGGGGAAATTTCATTTATTGATAATCGTCCTCCTTTGGCGACGGTGAAAGCACTGGAAGAAAGTTTGGTTTTGGTTGTTCCTCGCTTTGAATTAATCTCTCAACTCCATAAAAATGCGGGCTTTGCTTCTCGATTTTATCAAGGAATATGTCTCTGTTTAGCGAGTCGGATGCGGGGAACGGTTAGGCGTTTGGGATATGAAGTTGATGATCCTTCTCTCGAAGATATGGAACAGGATACAGAGGATATGACTGAGAGTAAACAAGATTTTTTGGAGTTGGCGGAGGCTAAGTTTAATTGGTTAGTTGAGAATTTAAAGACATCATAAAAAATAGAACAAAGACAAGATTAAGAGAGTGAGGCTTGATGTAAGATTAACTTTTGTACACTGGCTAAACTCCGGTTGAACTCATATCCTTTTTGTTCAGGATTATTCTGATAGGCTTGTTGTTCTTCTTCGATCATTTTAATATCTTGTTCCACTAATCCATCAAGTAATTTTTGGGCTGAACCGAATAGTCGGTTTTTGAGAAAGCGACGAAATGGAATCGGGAGTTTGTGCAGACGCCAAAAGGAATGAAGCGATGTAAAATGGATCAGATAAGCTTTGGTTTCGGTTAAACTTATCGGACAGAATAGACAGTAAATTTTAAAGTCTTTTCCTAATGTTGAAACCCAATGGGGATAAATATAACTAACCGTTAAGGGTTCAGGATGAAGTTGACGTAAAGCTGGAAAGAATAGTTGAGAAATTGACCAGATTTTATCGATTTTATAATAACTTTGGGCTTGATAGTGGACATCAATTTGATCGGGATATTCATCGATTTTTTCTAAAACGGCATCTGTCCAAGCTTGCCAATTTTGATGTAAATGTCCGTGATACATATCCATCAAGTTTTCAATCACAAAAGAATAATGAGCTTGACAGTGAATCAGAGAAACGGTAGCAATATAATTTAAGTGATCCCATTCAGGAACACCTAACGGTTGAGTTTGAGTGGAATTTTCTCCCAGAAAGAGCCAGATAAAACCGTCTAATTCTTGAACTGGATAATTCCGAATTTGACAATTGGGGAGTTTCTGATTTTCGGCTAAATAGGGAATTTTGACACATTGACCTTGAGTGTTAAATTGCCAGCCATGATAAGCACATTCAATCAAACCTGCTATTATTTTACCATGACTGAGTTTAACTTGTCGATGGGGACAACGATCTTCTAAAGCCTGAATTTTTCCCTGAGAATCTCGAAATAAAATAATGGGTTGATTCCACAATGTCACCCCCAAAGGTTGAGTTTTAACTTCATTACTTCGAGCGACAACATACCAATGATTGGGGTTAATTCCTAAGTCACGAATTTTGAGATTTAGGTTCATATGATTCAAATGATTCAAAGGGTTAAAAATCCTTCGGGGTTCACAGAAAGCAATGAGCGTCGGTGTAAACCTTCTTGATGTAAAATTTCATTCGCGGCTAATAATCCACTGCTAACGGCTCGTTCCATTAAACCACAAGGAAAAGGCATTTTCACCCAATCTCCAGCGAACATTAAGTTAGCAATACCGGAGTGGGTTTGAGGGCGTTTGGCATCGCTTCCGGGTGGATAACCTGCAAAGTTTTTTTGATTGACTAATTCTCGATGAATTAACTGAGCGGATTTGAGTTCGGGGACGATTTCATAGAGTTCTTGTTCAAAGGTTGTTAGTAAGTCTTCTTGAGTGGAAAATTGAGATTCTTTATAACAATAAGCGTGCAGTTCAATCACACTTCCACCTGTTTGTTGATGCCAGTCAATAAATTGCTGTTGAATGCGATGATAGAGGGTAATACTATCGGTGAGTTCATAGCCAGATAAAGAGGTAAAGTTGCTCTGTTCCCAAGGAAAATCGCGATCAAACCAAAACCGACAAACGGCAAAGGGATCAGCAACTTGTAGATTTTTAATTTTTTCTTGTAGGGTTGAATTTACTTCTCCTTCAGTTAAAGAAAAAAGTTGTTGAACTCCGGGAATATCTGTGGCGAAAATATAGTAATCTGCTTGAATTGTGGTATAATTTTGAGGTAAATTATTTGAACTTTTTACGGATTTATCAGCATTTAACGCTACAAGTTGAACTTGTTTAGGTTGACGTTGAATGACTTGATATTGAGGTAAGTTTCGTTGGGCTGGCCCTGAAATTACTTGTCCGTTACTTTCAAAAAGACTTCCATGACACGGACAATAAAACTGTCCATTTTCAGTGTGTTTAACTGTACAGCCTTGATGGGTACAAGTTAAAGAAAGTGCTTCGTTTTTTCCCGGCGGAATCGCATAAACTTCATCTCCTGCGCCAAAATATTCCCAATCTTTTCCAACCCATTGATTTCGTTGTACCCAAAAAGGAACAGGATTTAAAGATTCTCCTTTAAAATAAGAAATTGAATCAATTTTTCCAGCTTTTATCTGAATATTACTGACAGTTGCTTCGGTGACAATTTCACCATTTTGTTGTTGAATGGATTGAGCAATAGGTTGAACTAAACTGGTTCCCATATCCTGGCGTGTACCCTTAAATGCCAAGCCTTCAGGGTTGCCAAAAAAGTAAAAATGAAAAAATTGCATCAGTTCAGCTGTACTGAGTTTATCGGGTGCATTTAAACTGGATTTGGCAAAGGGTAAAAAATACAAATCATATAAACCTTGAGGAAAATCTTTTTTCACCCAATTAGCAACAGATACTGAGTCTAAACGTTGAAAACTATCGGGTATTTTGAAGCCGCCGATTTCCTTGAAAACTTGCCAGTGAGCGGGTTTTGTTAGGTTGATTCCCCAACGCAATCGATTCTCAGAAGAAATTGCTAAATCAACAATGTTCCAGGGAAAAGCCGAATGATTGGGACGAAAAATTTCTGGTTTATATTGGTTGTTTCTAAACACAACAGAGTAAAATTCTAAAGAAATAAAATTATTTTCGATCTGGAGTTCATCAATGATACTATTAAGGTTATAATATTGAGGGAAAAAGCCATGAAAACCATGTTCCATGTTGAATATTTTGTTGTCTACTTTAATCGGCCAACTTGCTATTTTACCACCCAGTTGAGGAGATTTTTCTAATAGTGTGACTTTAAATCCTCGTTGACTGAGTTCATAAGCACAGGCTAATCCGGCTAGTCCTCCACCGACAATAACCACCTGTTTAGGTTGATTGAGAAGGCGAGGTAACATCAAAGAATCCTGCTGAAAAACTGTAGGCTGCGGCTTTTTAAATCGAGAATAACCAATCAGTCCAGAAACAGCACTCACTCCTAGAATTTTCAGGGTGGTTCGTCGAGAAAAATTGGGTAATTGAGGTAAATCAGTAAATTGACTCATTCTGAATTGAATTGTTAACGTCTTCCAGAGTTTATAGCAGGTTTTAGAGATTTTATAATTTCACTTTAATCTTTTGATTTCAAGGAAACTAATATGAATATTAACATTTTGTTAGCTATCTGGGGAATCAACAATCTTACTTAAAGTTTAAAATTTCAACTTTTAATTCTTCGGTTTTTCTTAAAGATTGCCGTTTGATCTGAAAAATAGTATTATCAAACAGTCAAGACTATTTATGAGGATGATTTATAGCGGAATTGAACCCATCTATTAATTGATTCAGCCTTCTTTTATCTAACTCAACAATCAAAGAATATCTCTGAATTCAAAATATTAGCATTCTATAGACAAAAGTTGAGCTTTTTTCTAAAATAAAAATAGGGCTTTATATAAATTGGTTTGAGTGAGAAGAATCAATGGGGGAACACAACAATGATTAACTTTAAAATCAACTTAAAGCAAGGGTTCAGAATTTTTATTTTGATGTTGTTTTTGATGTCAATGGCAGTGCCACCTGTTATCGCTCGAATACCAGGAATTTTGATCGTTCAAACTCAGCAAGATGGCTTACAATTAACTCAACAGGCTCAAGCTTTTTATCAATCTGGACAGTTTGAAAAAGCGGTGCAATTTTGGCAAAAAGCGGCTGAAATTTTGGCTCAAAATGGTGATCAACTTAACCACGTAATGGCCTGAAGTAACTTAGCCTTAACATATCAAAAGTTAAATCAGTGGCAAGAGGCTGAAGCTATAATAAACCAAAGTTTAAACTTAGTTTTATCTCTCAAAAACTCCTCTGAAACTTTAAAAATATTGGCTCAGAGAGAGCGGGAGCGCGTAGCACCGTCGCAACCTTGTGGACAGTTGAGGATCAAAGTACCGCTAGGCTGATGGTTGACTTCTATCGAGAGTTAGCAAATCCTCAAACAAAATCCAATAAAGCGCAAGCATTGCAAACGGCTCAAGTTAATCTTTTAAATGAGGATAGAACTCGTCATCCTTTTTATTGGGTGCCGTTTGTTTTAGTGGGAAATTGGCAATAGAAAGAGCAATTTAAGAATCAATTTCTGCTAATTCTAACCAACGTTCGGTGGCTTGATCAATGTCTAGGGCTAACTGTTCAACTTTTTGATGAAGTTCTTGAACTTGGCTGACTTTTCCAGGGGATACATTGTATAACTCAGCTTCTAACTTCGCTTTTTCAGTTTCTAACTTGGCAATTTTATTTTCTAAGGCTTGATATTCTTTTTTCTCCTTAGAAGACAGTTTACGATTTCCGTCTTTATCCCAAGAAAAGCGTTGAGATTTGTCGGGTTGTTGGGTATCTGAAACCTTTTCTTTCACCGTTGTCGTTTGATTGGCGGCTTCCGCTTCTTCTCTGGCTTTGTATTCCAAATAAACCGAATAATTCCCCGGATATTGACGTAGATTTCCCTCAGATTCAAAGGAAAAAATTCGATCAACAGTTCGGTCTAAAAAGTAGCGATCATGGGAAACCACAATCACACAACCGTTAAACTCCTCTAAATATTCTTCTAAAACCGATAAGGTTTGGACATCTAAATCGTTTGTCGGTTCATCTAATATTAAAACATTCGGCGCACTCATCAAGACTCTCAACAAAAATAATCGTCGTTTTTCACCCCCAGAAAGTTTATGAATGGGTGAATATTGTTGATTGGGGGGAAACAGAAATCGTTCCAACATTTGAGAGGCGGTAATTTGAGTCCCATCAGCCGTTTTAACATATTCAGCGACTTCTTTGAGGTAATCAATCACTCGCTGTTCTTCATTTAAAGCTTGAGTTAAATCTTCTGAGTGTTGATCAAAATAACCAATATAAATGGTTGACCCAATATCAACAGTTCCAGAATCAGGTTGAATTCGACCTGTAATTAAATCTAATAACGTTGATTTTCCGACACCATTTTTACCAATAATTCCCACGCGGTCATCGGGTGCAAAAGTATAGGTAAAATCCTGAATAATCGGTCTTTCACTATAGGATTTGGAAATATTTTTTAACTCAATAACTTTTTTCCCAATTCGACGACCTGGGGTAGAGATTTCGACTTTCCCTTGGGCTTGCTTAAATTCAGTGTCCTGCATTCCTTCAATGCGTTGAATTCTGGCTTTTTGTTTGGTACTTCTGGCTTTTGGGCCACGTCTTAACCATTCTAACTCTCGCCGTAAAAGGCCTTGATGTTTTCGTTGTTGACTCACCTCAATATCTTCAGATTCTGCTTTCTTTTCTAAGAAATAAGAATAGTTTCCCGTGTAGGTGTATAAGTCCCCTCGATCAAGTTCAACAATCCGATTAGTAACGCGATCCAAAAAATAACGATCATGGGTAATTAATAATAAAGCACCGCGATAACCATTCAAATACCCTTGCAACCACTCCACTAACCCGGCATCTAAATGGTTAGTCGGTTCATCCATTAACAACACATCGGGGTTAGAAAGCAAAGCAGAAGCGAGGGCAATTCGTTTACGATATCCTCCTGATAAACTTCCAACTTTGACATCATAATCTTCAATTCCAAGTTGAGTTAAAATAATCTTTGCTTGTGTTTCCAGTTCCCAAGCATTCCCGGCATCTATCGCTTGCGTAACGGCTGATAAACGATTAATTAACTGGCTATCTTCTGGATGTTTAGCAATTTTTGTTGAGAGAACCTCATACTCACGAATGAGTTTCATTTGTTCGCCACTCTTGGCAAAAACCTGTTCAATAACAGTGCTATTATCGTCTAAATCGGGATCTTGAGATAAATAAACAATTTTAACTTTAGAATTGACTAAGAGTTGACCGCTATCAATCGGTTCTAACCCTGCAATTATTTTCAATAAAGTTGACTTTCCAGAGCCATTAATCCCAATTAAACCAATTTTATCCGTAGCATCAAGGCTGAGATTGGCATCTCTGAGGATTTCCTTGATTCCAAAATCTTTTTTGACCGATTGCAGTGTGAAAATACTCATTCAGCTTTTGGGGTGATGTTCTCTCTCGAAAAACCTAGAAGGGCGAAAAGGGCTGACTCTATATTATCATCTGTGATTCCCTTTTGATCACTGATGGCGATGGGATTTAATTTATGAATAATCAATCCATCTAAGCCGCTATAATTAGGGGTTTGAGGCAATAAAGCTGACCGATCATTCCCGATTGCTATCCGCATTTCTATTGGAAATCAAAAAAGTCTTTCAAAATTCCTAAGAAAATGTTATATCTTTGTATCAATCTGATTAAACCCTGGAAACCGTGAAAAGTTTAGTGAGAACTCAATTGAGGATAATCGCTTGGAAAAAATAAAAAAAGCATCTATAATTAGAGCCAAGCCATCGCCTAACATTTTGTTATGTCCCAAACTGAGATTGAACAGTTTTTAACCGAATACTATCGCCAAGTCGCCGCTTTAAATTCAGAAGGTTGGCTACAGGCTTTTTCGGAGGATGCACTCGTTTATGACCCAGTGGGAAAACCACCACTTAATGTCCACCAAGATGCTCATAAGTTTTTTGAAATTTTATCGAAATTTTATGAGAAGCTAGAGATTACACCGAATCAAATTTTCAGTGGGGGTCATAAAGTAGCAGTCCAGTGGACAATGAATGTTTTGGCTAGAAATGGTCGTACTGCGACAACCGAAGGAATTGCTATTTTTGAGTTTAATGAGGCGGGCAAAATTCAAAAACTAGAATCCTATTGGGATGAAGCCGCAATGAAAGCAAAATTGATGGGTTGAGTTGATGAATCCTGAAATTCTTTTTTTAAGAAAAATTTAAGCATTTCGAGCAAATTTAGGCTTCTCTCCCGAACTCAATACTCAATTGCCTGTGTCTGTCTTTAAAAGTGTACGATTCTGTTCATCCTCAAAAGATTTTTCCTAAAAAAAAGACTGCTTCGGTCATACCCTAACCTCCGCAGTCTCAGCTCGTCTAGAACTTAGGACTCCTCCCAAATTCTAGAACTTGACTTACACCACCCAAACTATATCATTCGATCACACTGATCCTTCCATTTCAGCAATATTGAGAATCATTGGCACAACGGAATCTGGATTCAAACTGATCGAATCTATTCCTAATTTCACTAAAAATTGAGCAAACTCCGGATAATCACTGGGCGCCTGGCCACAAATTCCGATTTTACGTCCCTGCTGTTTAACCGTTTCAATTGCCATTTTGATCATGCGGCGAACAGCAAGGTTGCGTTCATCAAACAGGTGCGCCACTAAACCGGAATCTCGATCTAAGCCTAATGTCAACTGGGTTAAATCATTCGACCCAATTGAAAATCCATCAAAAACCTGACAAAACTCATCGGCTAATAAAACATTACTCGGCAATTCACACATCACATAAACTTGTAACCCATTTTTGCCTCGAACTAAGCCGTATTTTGCCATCTCTGTTAACACTTGTTGCCCTTCCTCGGGAGTACGACAAAATGGAATCATTGGAATCACATTAGCCAACCCCATTTCATCTCGAACTCGTTGAATAGCTAGACACTCCAAGCCAAATGCTTCTCGATATTTCGGGTCAGTATAACGTGATGCCCCTCGCCATCCAATCATCGGATTTTCTTCATCCGGTTCAAACTCACGACCCCCTAACAAATTGGCGTATTCATTACTCTTGAGATCACTCATTCGTACAATTACAGGATGGGGATAAAAAGCTGCCGCAATCATACTAATTCCATGTGCCAATTTATCGACAAAATAATCCGGCTTATGGTGGTATTGAACGGTTAACTGCTCAATTTTTTGCTTAACTTTTTCATCTTTTAATTGATTAAAATGAATCAATGCTAAAGGATGAACCTTAATATGATTGGCAATAATAAACTCTAAACGCGCCAACCCTACGCCATCAGAAGGCATCGCTGCTAAACGAAATGCAACTTCCGGATTGCCAACATTCATCAAAATTTGAGTGCGAGTTTTGGGCAAATTTTCAAGTACCGTTTCTTCGATTTCAAAAGGAACTAAGTTCTCATACACTTGACCTTCTTCTCCTTCGGCGCAAGAAACTGTAACCACTTGACCTGTTTTTAAAACCGTTGTCGCATCGCCACAACCCACAACCGCCGGAATTCCTAACTCTCGGGCAATAATCGCTGCATGACAAGTTCTTCCGCCTGAATTTGTCACAATTGCACTGGCTTTTTTGAGAATTGGTTCCCAGTCTGGATCAGTCTTATTGGTCACTAATACATCTCCGGCTTGGAATTGATCGATGTCTTTAACATCAAGAATTACCCGTACTTGACCTTGACCAATACGATCACCAACCGCCCGACCTGTCAGTAATATTTTACCATGTTCTTGTAGTTTATATTGCTGAAGAATCTGAGTTGATTTTTGGGATTGTACCGTTTCTGGACGGGCTTGGACAATAAATAATTCCCCACTCATTCCATCTTTTGCCCATTCAATATCCATCGGTGAATAGCATCCCCGAACTCGCGAATAATGATCTTCAATCAATATCGCCCACTTCGCTAAGTGTAGAATTTCATAATCATTGAGAGCAAATTTTTGTTGTTGGGCTAAATCAACATTAATATTCTTAGTTGTTCCCTCACTATCATACACCATTTTAATCGCTTTGCTTCCCAAACGTTTATCTAAAATGGGTTGGAAACCTTCATGTAATGTGGGTTTAAAAACTAAATATTCATCAGGATTAACAGCACCTTGCACCACATTTTCCCCTAAACCGTAAGCGGCTGTAATTAAAGCAGCATTTTTAAATCCGGTTTCTGTATCAATAGAAAACATCACTCCAGAAGTTGCCAAATCAGAACGAACCATCTTCTGAACACCCACCGACAAAGCCACATCAAAATGATTAAACCCTTTAATTGTCCGGTAGGAAATCGCCCGATCTGTAAACAGAGAAGCAAAGCATTGATGAGTCGCAGCAATCACCGCTTGACAACCTTGAATATTGAGGTAAGTTTCCTGTTGTCCCGCAAAACTCGCATCCGGTAAATCTTCGGCCGTTCCACTCGAACGCACGGCTACATCAACCTTTGTTCCGTAGATATCGCATAACTTTAAATAAGCTTGAGCGATCGCACTTTCTAAGTCTACGGGAAATCGAGTATTAATTAATAAATTTCGGGCTTGTTCGGCGCGAATTCGCAGGTTATGCAGATCATCGACATCTAAATCGGTCAACAGTTGACGCAATTTGACCTCTAAACCCGCTGATTTGAGAAAGTAACGATAGGCGTAGGCGGTAATCGCAAACCCTTGAGGAACGTTGACACCTTTGGGGGTGAGTTGACGGATCATTTCGCCGAGAGAAGCATTTTTTCCACCAACAAACTTGACATCAGCCATTCCCACTTGATTGAACCACAACACCAGGGTTTGTTCTTTGACTGGGGAGATTTTTTGTTGGGTAATGGTTTTTAACATCAGTAAATTCACTCCAGGTAAAAGAGATAGTTTCCCGCAAAGCCTCTATCTTTGAGTAGAGTTTTTTGCGGGTTTTGCTAAAAATCAAAACGGGTTTGCCGTGACTTCAGCTCTTGTTAAAACAAGTCTTTAAAATAAAAAAGCATTGATCCCCAAGGGTTATTTGCCGAATGTTACGTCTTTTTAACGAAAGGCTTGCAGGGGAGTTGAGTCTGAATCGGTTTTTGATTGACTCTACTTTCATCCTATTCTTTTCTCTGAAAATTGCCATCATCCTCGAGTGCTTCTTCATAGTTACAAAACGAAAAAAATGGCGAGGATAAGGATTTTTCGGTTATTATTAAAAAAGATGAAGTTTATGAGGATGGTCTGATGAAGGTCAAAGCAAGCGATTCTACGCCTTTACTGCTGAATGTCCCTCAGTGTCTAGAGATCACCTCTCCGATTGAATTTATTTTGGATCGGGTCGGGAGGAAGTGGTCACTTCAGATTCTCAGAGAACTATTTCGCGGAAGTCGCCGAACCTATGAACTCGTTGAGGCGTTACCCGGAATTAGTACGAAAACTTTAACGATTCGACTGCGACAACTCGAACAATATGGTTTGGTTAAACGCACTGTATATCCAGAGATTCCGCCCAGAGTTGAATATTCTCTCACTGAAAAAGGCCAAGAACTTCAACCCGTAATCGAGGCGTTACAACAAGTCGGACAACAATGGCTACAACAACAGTCTCATGTTTGTCCGTTAGAATTGAGTGGGTGAAATTCTAATCAGTGTTTATAAACTCGTCAGTGCAAAATATTTCAGCCCTAATTTTGTACTCTCAACTTGAGCTTAAACCTAGATATTTTTTAATCTCAACCTCTGATTTGAAATCGAAAAAATAATAATCTATAAGATAGAAGTTGTGAGGTCAGAAGTTAAGATTTACCGACCTCCCAACCTCCCTTTTAAAATCTGTTAAAATCCGAGATCAACGGCAATGCGATGAGCGCAAGCAAATCCCGAAAAGGCAACAGCATTTAACCCTTGACCGGGAAAGGTACTGTCTCCCACACAATATAAACCGGGAATAGCAGTGCGATTAAACGGCATTCCTAACAGTCCCCGGAGTTGACGTTGGGGAATCGGGCCATAGGTACCATCTTCTCGGTTGAGGAAACGACGATGCGATCGCGCGGTTCCGATTTCCATGTAGTCTAACCCCGCATCTAAACCGGGAAAGAAGTTTTCCAAGCGGTCTATTATCCGTCCTGCGGCTTCTTCTTTTTTTCGTTCGTATTCGGTTTCAGATAATCCTTGCCATTCGTCGATCCAACTGGGAGTAAAGGTGTGCATAATGTGATAGCCTTCGGGAGCAAGACTCGGATCAAGCAGGGTGGGAATAGAAACAAAGATTGTCCCTTCTGATTCTTCCATCCGATCCCAGTCTTCGACAATCACATGATGACATTCAGTTCCAGGGGGAAATACAGAAGCCTCAACCCCTAAATGCAGGTTCAGGAAACTGGGTGATTTTTGATACCGCTTTCGCCATTTGACTTCCGGTTTCGGCGTGTGTTGAGTCGGAACTAACTTACCAAAAGTATCCCAACGGGTGGCATTAGACACGACTCGTTTGGCGCGATAGACCTCACCGTTGGTTAATTCGACTCCTACCGCCTTACCGTTTTCAATTAAAATTTGTTTAACTCTAGCCTTGTAGTGAATTTGACCTCCGGCTTTTTCGAGTCCTTCCGCTAACTTAATGGCAATTTCACCGACTCCGCCTTTAGGATAATTAATACCACCATAATGGCGATCGCTAAAAACCATCCCGGCATTAATCATCGGAGTCAGATCGGCCGGAACAACTGACCAGCAGTAGCATTCAATATCTATAAACTTTAATAGCTGTGGATCGCTAATATAACGCCGTGCAACTTCACCTGCATTTTGAGGTAAATATTGCGCTAAACCCAGACAAGCACCCGGATTTTGGAAAAACACCCGCATTAAATAACGGGGTTCTTCTAAAGAAAGTAACTCCATTGAGTTGAGGTAGTTGAAGACTTTCCTACATTCATCATAAAATTTACGAATCCCTCGGTGTTCATGGGGAAACTTTTCAATCAGTTCTTGCAAAAACTTCTCATAATCTCGATGAACTTTAACCTGACTGTCTTTTGGGAGATGATAATGGATCTGCACCGGATCGGGAATCGTTTCGAGGTTAACGTTGACGGCTTCTAAAGCACGGGTTAGTAGGTTGGTTGTACCTTCGTCTCCAAAACCAAAGATCATCGACGCACCCACATCAAAGCGATATCCTTCGCGTTCAAAGTAGCCCGAACTTCCACCGGGAATAATATAACTTTCGAGAACGAGGACGTTAGCACCTTTAGCGGCTAACTGGGTTGCTGTCACCAGTCCTCCAATCCCAGAACCAATGACAATGACATCAAATACGGGTGAAGTGGATACCGGATTTACACCAATAGACGGCTGACGACTAGAAACAGGCATGAAGTTTACTCTCTTCAGGATCTTCTGACTCTCACAGTGTAACGCCTCAAGTGGTTTGAGGGGAGTATCGCGATTTGATCACCACCGGGATTCAGGATTATCTGTTCTTTTTGGTTGTCCCGTAGAGTGGGTAACACGCCCGCCCCTAACCTTTAAATATAGACAAAAACGGGAGCGGTCTGAACACTGCCGCCCCGTTTACCGATCCTTGAGAGGAGAACACTAAAATTTAATATAGCCTTATTGAAAATAATTGTCAAATAATTAACTGAGTTTTAATTAGACTTGTCCAAAAAATCAGGAGAATTTGCCCAACTGTATGAGAACAGCAACGCAGGCGAGTTATGATAATTGAGGATTTTCAGCAGACAGAATCGGCTTATGGCTTTGCAACTGCGCGTTTATGTTCCCCCCCATCCGTTGGTTAAGCACTGGCTTTCAGTGGCTCGTGATGTCAGTACCCCCTCTGCAATTTTTCGTTCCGCAATGACAGAATTAGGGCGATGGCTCACTTATGAAGCGGTACGAGACTGGCTACCGACAATCGAAACAACGGTGCAAACGCCTTTAGCGGAATGTCCAGCGACTTATGTTAATCCCCAAGTTCCTCTGGCGGTGATTCCGATTTTGCGAGCGGGATTAGGATTAATGGAAGGCATTCAGAGTGTGGTACCGATCACTTCGGTTTATCATTTGGGTATGGTACGCAACGAGGAAACTTTAGAATCAAGTTGTTATCTCAACAAACTCCCTCCTAGTTTTGATCCTCAAACCCGCGTCTTGATCAGTGAACCGATGTTGGCAACAGGCGGAACCATCATGGCAACAATGGAAGAATTGACACAACGGGGAATTAATCCAGAGTTCACCCGAATTATTTCGATTGTGGCGTCTCCTCCGGCGTTACAACGGTTGAGTGTCGCTTATCCTCAGCTGAAGGTGTATACGGCGATTATTGATGAAACGGTGAATGAGAACGGGTTTATTGTACCCGGATTAGGGGATGCTGGCGATCGCACTTTTGGAACTTAAGTTCTAAGAGTTGTCCCTGACAACGGTAAAATTAGGGTATTGAAAACAGAAAAGTTGATATGAGCAATCGAGAAGGGTTTACCAGTGGATTAATGATTGGAGCGACTTTGGGGAGCTTGATCGGTGGAGTTTTGGGGGTTGTCCTCACCTCACGAATGTCTGGTGAGAACTTAAACAATCAGTTGATGGAGCCAAAAAAAGCCAAAAACAAATCCAATCAACCGGATGCTGAGAATATGGAAATGGCTCGTTTGAGTCTTGAGGATAAAATTGCTCAACTCAATCAGGCTATAGATGATGTTCGCCAACAGTTGGGAAGTGTTAACGGTAATGTTACCCCAGAAAATTCCGAATCGCTGCGAGAAGACGTTTGAGTCGGACGTTTGGGTAGTAATTCCATCAAACCTGATCACACCTCAGATGTGATAAGATATCTATGTTCGGATAACTTTTAACGTTGAGTAGAAATTCAATAAAATTCTATGAGTTCCCCAATACTACTACTGGCTAATACGATAGCTCAGTTTTTACAAATTTATATGGTTCTAATCTTCATTAGAATCTTGTTAAGCTGGTTTCCCAACGTTGATTGGAGTAACCCGTTTTTCTCTGTTTTAAGTCAGTTAACTGATCCTTACTTAAATCTTTTTCGCTCCATTATTCCCCCCTTGGGCGGAATTGACTTTTCAGCGATTATTGCCATTTTTCTCTTGCAAATTGTGGCGGGAATTATCCCCGGAATTTTGTACAGTTTCGTTTAGTCAAAAAGTTGGGTTGGGTTCAGATGATTCGTCACCCAACCTAAACATCAAACTAACGGCCAATTCGACCTGTAAACCCAGAAGCTTTAAACTGTTCTAAGCTTAACGGGGGTTTGAGATTCGTCGGAACCGAAATTCTGATCTCAAAATCAGTAACACCCGGAGGAACTTCACTAATACTTCCGAGGCGAGTCCGATTTTGCATGACTCGATTACCATTGGCATCGTAGATCCGACCAAATACATCAGCATCCACAACATATTTTCCTGAAGTATTTTTGGCTTTTCCGACGATAATATAACAGTTAGCCCCTTGGGAAGAAAAACTAGAAATCATCCCTTCTGATAATTCAGGTGGACAGTCTTTGAAACCCAGATCAGAAATTTCCACAGGAATCAAAGCAAAAGCAGGGAGAGTCCAGAACCAAGTGACAAGACTAATTAAACCTGCAAGTAAAACACGGGGAAAGATTCGCGATTGCATAAATCTGACCATCTCGATTTGAACTCTAGCTTACCGCAGATCGAGACAGATATGAAATCCTTAAATATTTACTACAGATCATAATCAGCAGATCGGAAAAAACCTTTGCGTCTTGGCTATGGTATTTTGTCAGATTATTTTTTAAATTTCATCTAAAATCAATTTAGTATTTCTGTGAAGACAATTTCAAGTCATCGATTTTTTTGCGCCACTCACCTTGCAAAGTAAAAGCAGCCCAATAGTAAGGAGATTTCCACTGAGTTTCTGTTTGCATCTCTAGTTGTGCTGTTCTTAAAGCTGCCGTTGCAGAGAGTTTCTTTTGAAGCATCAACCGATAAAATCTACTCATCATTTCGGCTGTTGCTTGATCATCGACATCCCACAAACTGACTAATACTCGGGGTGTTCCTGCATACATAAATCCTTGAGTTAATCCCACTAATCCTTCTCCTCGAACCTGTTGACCTAATCCGGTTTTACAAGCACTCAATACAACTAAATCTGCGGAAAAATTGAGGTTAAAAATATCATGCAAACGTAAAAAACCATTCTGGGGATTTCCTTGTTGATCAACCATTGACAAAACAATTCCAGAAAGTTCAGGATTGACGCTGTTTAATAATCCGTGAGTTGCAAAATGGATGATTTTGTATTGACTCAATTGGGAATTAGTCGCGGTAGAACGATTAGCCGCAAAATCAAAGGCATGGATACGCTCAGATGGCGGTACAAGGGTGAGAATTGCTTCTGCTTCTATTCGGGTTCCTGGGATTCGATTCCAAACACCAATATCTAATTGTCGGGCGGAACGATTGAGGTTATATTGTTCCCAACTCTCACGGGTTAAAGCTGGAGTTTCTAAGCGTTTATCCTCAGCACTAAAAACAGGATCAGCAACAATCGCAATTGTTTTGGAAGCAGGTGTTCGGTGTTTGGCTTCTCGGCGTAAAATACTTAAAGTTGATGCGGAAGGCAGGTTAACAATTTCGTGATTAACAACTAAAGGTAAATACTCTTTTTCTGATGAAGTTGTTGGTAAGGAAAGGGCAGAAAAGGGAAGATAATGTAAAATTCCATCACTAACAATTGCCAAACGTTGATGATTTAATTGAGAAGCAACCGGAGCCAAAATCATCTCAAAGAGAGATTCAGAATTTTGAGATAAGTTGACGGGAGAACGACTTTGATTGATAACTGTGCTACGAAAAAAATCTTTCACGGCTTGTTCAATTAATGCTTTTGAGGGAAGTTCATAGCTGGTAATACTATTTTTAGTGATCGCCCAAAGAAAACTGCGTTTCTCACCAAGAGCATATTGCAATAGCAGAGTTTCATTATCCAAAATTTGTTGTTGAATTTGCTCTAAAGTCAGGGGTTGAGGTTGAGTCAGCGCAGCATAAATCGGACTTTTTTCACGGATTTTAGTTTGGACTTGTTTATATTTTTGAAGAAGGTATTGTTGTTCTTGGTCTATATTTGTTTTTTGTTCTAGAGTAGACTCATCACTCTTGTAGAGTTCTACTCGTCGTCGTTCTACTGCATCCAATTGTTGCTGTAAACTTCGTTCTTGGATGACTAATTCTGGATCAACACCTTTGCGGATATCGGTGTTAGCTGAGGCGAGAAGTTCGAGGAGATTTCTAGCTTTAGAACGTTCGCTAATATTGAGTGCTTGAGCATTGTATCCTTTTGAGGAATCTTGTTGATGGAGTTCCATTAATAAATCAATATAGAACTCATAGTAGTCCTGTTTAGAAGCAAAAAAGGTTAGACGTTCTTCTAGAGAATTTTTGCTAGCTCGTGTTTTTTCAATTAAGGAAATAGCAGTTTTAATTTGAGTTAAAGCGGTGTCGAGATCACCTTTTTTTCGTTCAACTCTAGCAATTCCAAATCGATTTTCTGCTTCTGCTTCCGGATATTTGTTATTGAGTATGTCTAGGGATTTGTTAAAAAACTCTAATGCTTTTTGGGGTTGATCTAAATCGGAATAAACTTTACCAATATCTGTATAAAGGTATGAACTAGAGCGTTGATTATAATTTAAGGCTTGCTGGTAGAATTCTAATGCTTTTTCTAAATTTCCAAGTTCAGAATAAAGTTTAGCAATATTTCTGGAGACTTGTACTTGATTTAAAGAGTTATTATCTGGAGAAATTGTCAGGGCTTGCTGATAAAAATTCAATGCTTTTTCTGAATTTCCGAGTTGCTGGTAAAGTTCACCAATTTTGTTGAGGAGATCTGTTTGTTGTTTAAAGTTTCCGAGTTTTTTGTAAATTATTAAAGCTTTGTTATAAAATTCTAATGCTTTTTCTTCATCTCCTAATTCAGAGTAGCTATCACCGATTTCACTGAGTATAGAAGCTTCTTTACTCGAATTATTAATATTATGGGCAATTCTCAAACCTTGATTAAAAGACTCCAATGCTTTTTGATAATTTCCCGCCCGAGAATAGATTTTACCAACCCAACTTAAAGTCTCTATTTCTCCTTCATAAAAACCGCTTTTTTGATAAACTTTTCTCGCTTGATAAAAAAAGTATAATGCTTGTTTTTGATCTCCTAATTCAGCGTAATCTTGACCAATACGCATCAAAGCTATCACTTCTCGATCTAGTCCTAATTGTTGATAAATATTCCAATATTGATTAAAAGACTCTAATGCCTTTTCTGTATTTCCGATTTGATCACAAAGCTTACCAATTTCCCTAAACATTTCTGATCTTCTGACAATTTTTGATTGGGGGAAGTTTTGAGCGTTATTTAGAGATCGATTACAGTATTCTAAAGCACTTTCTGATTCTCCTAGATAAGCATAAATACGGCTCATTCTAATCAACATATCAAGTGTTCGTTCTTCTCGGAAAGGCGCATCAGTTTCTTGCTCATAAATGGGTAAGGCTTGTTGATAGGAATCTAAAGCTTTTTTCAAGTCTCCTAATGTGGTGTAGGCTTTACCAATTTCATAGATTGTCCAGGCTTCTCCTGAGCGATCGCTATTTTTTTGATAAGCTATTCGTGCTTGGTGAAAGCTTTCTACTGCTTGATTTGTGTTTTCTAATTCATAGTATAGCTCGCCTATCGTTCTCAAAATTGATGCTTCTTTTTCGTAATCTTTTAGTTGTTGAGAAATCGGGATAGCTTGATTGTAGAATTCTAGAGCTGTTTCTTGGTCTTTCAATTTTGTGTAATCCTCAGCAATCTCAATAATAATTTTTACAGTTTGTTCAGTATTACCTCTTTGTTGGTAAACGTTTACAGCTTGATTAAATACTTCTAATGCTTTCTGTTTGTTCCCGAGTTCGTAGTATGTTTTACCGATAATTCTGAGCGTATATACTTCTTCACTCAAATCCTTGAGTTCCTGATAAATTGGAATAACTTTAGTGTAAAATTCCAATGCTTTTTCTTTGTTGTCTAAAGCATTAAGATAGAAGTACCCAATCTTATTCAGTGTTTTTGCAACTTCGGCGCGATCGCCAATTTTTTGGTAAATTTTGAGTGCTTGATTAAGAGTATCAAATCCTTTTTCCCAATCTTGTAAGCTATAAAAGTAGATCCCCGCAATCTGATCACGCAAGAGATTTGCTTCTTGAATACGGTTGCCATTTTTTTGATAAACAGTCACAGCAGAATTTAAAAAATCTACCATTTTTTCCTGGTTTTCTTGCTTTCCGTAGTATTCAGCGATCGCCAAAAGAAAAGCCGCTTCTCCTTCGTTATCTTCCCATTTTTGATAAATCGTTTGTGCTTGCTTGTAAGTCTCTAATTCATTTTTAAAATTTCCCAATTGAGAGTAAAGCTTTCCAATAGTAAATAGAATAATAGGCTGACGATAATCAAATATTAAGGTTTTGTCTGGATCTTTTAGTTGGGTGTAAAGTTGACTAATCTCTTTGAGAGTCTCTAATTCTTGATTGTGGTATTCTAATGCTTTTTGTACATCTCCTAATTGGGAGTAGATTAACCCTAAGCGATCAAGAATATTTGCTTCTTTAACGCGATCACCCAGTTTTTGATAAATAATCAGGGCTTGATTGTAAAACTCTAATTCTTGTTGTTGATCTCCTAATGAAAAATAGTAATCACCGATGAGACTCAAGGTAATAGCTTCTCCCTTTAAATCTCCAATTTTTCGGTAAATTTCTAAAGACTGATTATGATATTCTAATGCTTTTTGTTGATTGTCTAGCCACCAATATTGAGCGGCAATATTTAATAGGTTAGCTTCGGCTTGACGTGAAGCGAAATTCTCACGGTTAGGAGACTGAGCAATTGTCTGATAAATTGTCATAGCTTGATCAAATAAATCCCACCCCGTTTGATCATTTCTGTACTCAATGAGGTTTAATTCACTCAAATTACCTAGAACAAGAGCTTCCCCTTTTTGATCACCAATTTCCTGATAAATTGCCAAAGATTGTTTGAGTAATTTAACTTTATCTTCTTCACCATTATTCAAGTAGTCATTGAGAGCCATAGTATTGAGAACAGTTGCTTCTCCTTGACGTGCAGCAAAGGTATCAATTTTATTCTGGTAAATTTCTAGAGATTGATTATAAAGTTCTTTCGCTTTTTCAGGATCGCTATAGCTGTTATCAAGCAATAATTTTGACTGCTGAGAATTGATCAATAAATCGTGATTAAATCCCAAGAGTTGTTCTTCATCTAATTGTTCTAAGTAGGCGACATAAACACTTCCAATTTGACTGAGAATATAGGCTTCTTGGAGAGGGTTTTTTGTTTCTTGATATAAGGCTAAAGCTTCGTTGTAGTGTTGTAATGCAGGTGTTGTTGCTCCGAGTTCTTGATAAAGTTTACCGAGTTGAAGTAAGATTGATGCGACTTGAGATTTATCCGCTAAAGTTCGTGATTTTGATAGTGTTTCTTCTAATTTTTGAATCGCTTGTAGCTGATAGGAAATAGTCTGCTGCTGTAAAGATTTTTCTGATTCGTTCAAAAACTGCTGTGTTTCTGGCTGTTGTAATGAGGGTGAGTTTTTATTACTAGACTCTGCTACCCCAATCTCTGATAACAGCACAAAGTAAACCCATAAGGTTAAACTTAGTTTGACACACTGTTGAATGAAAACTTTAGATACATTACTCATTTTAAAATCTAATTTTAGATCAATGTAATGGCTTTATAAAATACAAATATTTTGATTTTTTTCTTAAAAAGTAATTACAATTCCCCAATATTAACGATTAATTAATTTGGGGAATTTTTAGACAATAAGTTAAGAGTAACTCCAGCGATTAAACTTAAACTCTAACTGAGATCAGCACTAATTTTGACAAACGTTTCTACAGTTTCTCCGGGTTTGGCACTGATTAGAGATTCACCTGTATTGAGTGCATTACGAGGAGAACTCCAGGGTTCTAGACAATAAAAGTCTTTACCTTTAACCGTCCAGAAAACAAGGGTTGAGTAACGTTCATCCCACTCAAAGGTCAGCTTTAATTTGCGACTAAGATCATTGACGACAGCAGAGGGTTTAGATAAATCAAAAAATGCCACATCAATTTCATCTTGTTCAAAATCAAACTGTCCTGAAAACGTTTGAATCGTCTCATCATCTTTGGCTTGAAACTGAGTTGAGGGTAAATCAAAAACTAATTGCTGTTTGTTTGCAACTGTAAAATAAGGATGAATACCTGTTGCAAATGGCATCGATTCCTGAGATAAATTGGTGTGACGATAACGGAGTTCTAGAGTATTACCTCGCAGTGTGTAAATAAAATTCAACTCAAAATCAAAGGGATAAACAGCACGAGTTTGATCATTACTCTTAAGAGTTACGGTGAGACTCGCGCCATTTTCTGTAGATTGTTGGGTGACTTCCCAAGGTAAATTACGAGCAAAACCATGTTGTTTGAGTTGATAAGTTTGTCCATTGAGTTGATAAGTGTCATTGGGCAAATTACCACAAATGGGGAATAATAAAGGAATGCCACCCCGCACCGATAACGAGGGATCAGTAAAACGTTCTGTATCTAAATAAAAGATTTGATGTTCACCGATACGCCAGTCTGTGATAATTCCCCCACGTTCTGGAACGACGGAAACTTCCGCAGAAATGGTTTCATCCGAAAGAATGTAGGTTTGATATTGTTGCTGTTTGACAGTGACCGCAGGCATGAATAGTTAACCAAAAACAACTGATACTAGCGTCTCATAAAATGGTCTTTGAGCTGTATTTTTCCCCAATTTTTTGAAGAATTCACCTGTCCAAAAGATTTCGACTTCTGAAGGGAGAGAGTATTACACACAGTTAGAATCTAAGTTCAGGAACGATGATTGATATTTATGGAAGTAATATTGATCAATTTAAACATCAATCAAATCATCCGATAAACAACAGCACCATCCTGTTTTCTGTTTCCCACAATCATTAAATCTTCCCGTTGTAATTCTTCTAAGAGTGGACGAACTTCAGCTGCCGAACAATTAATTTCTAGCACACAATCTGCTAAAGTAATTTCGCCTTGAGCTTTGGCTAACCTCAATAATTGAATTTTTTGGTGTTCGGGATTAATCGCTGGAAATTTTGGCTCTTGTAAACGTTTTTTCGCTTGACTGACAGCACGAGCATTTTCAACCGCAGTACCCACTCCATACATAAATTGTAAAGCTAGAGTTAAATCTTCCGTTTCATCAAGTTCAAGATCTCCGGCTACACAAACACCTGTCACTCCAATAAACAGACCCAAACTCATCAACATTGGTTTATAACGCCCGGTGTAAATATAACCGAGTAACGGCATAAAAAATGTTAGAAATGCTGTTGATCTGGTGTTTTTTTGAGCGAGTTTTTTTGTCTTTTCAAGTTCTTGAGTCATAGCAACTGAGGATTTCATTTTTGCTGTTTCTCTCCTTTCAGTAAAGTTTACCCAAGTATCAGGTTTAGAATAACCAAACCTATTTTTTTCTGTGGGGTTTCACTCGACTGAACAGATGAGAGGGTTTTCTAGATAACAGTGTAGGTTCAGGACTGTCTAGCAATTTTTGACAGACTTCCCTATCTCTGTTTTACCTTGTGATCGGCAAGATGGGTATTGGCATCTCAAACTTGAAATATAAATCAAGTTGACAAAAACCCATAAACCCGATTAGAAAACCGGAGTATACTAGAAACTAAATGGAATCGTATTACATTGTAATTTGGTGGAATTGTCCTGTAAGAGTCAATACGCAGTTCTAGCTTTGCTAGAGTTAACCGCTCACTATCCTCACGGTGAGCCACGTCAAATTCGTCAGATTGCTCGTCAGCATCACATACCAGAGCGCTATCTTGAACAGCTACTGGCAACCCTCAAACGGAGTGGTATCGTTCGGAGTCAACGGGGAGCAAAGGGAGGGTATTTGCTCGCCAAAGAACCTTGGAAAATCACCCTATTTGATGTAGTTGTTTGTCTGGAAGGCTCAAATTCAAGCCCCAATCGGAATCGACATCACAAAAGCCTCGAAAGTCTGATTGTCGATGAAGTCTGGGAAGAAGCTCATCAAATGGCTAACTCGATTTTACAGAAATATACTTTGCAGGATTTGTGTGAAAAGTTGGATATCCAGCGACAAACCAATCTCATGTATTACATTTAAACTTTTTCTTGCATTTTCGTCTGGATTGAATCGGTATTAATAGTAATTTCAGGGGAAAAACACTAAACTTTTCTAGGGTTTTAACCGGGGTTATAATTCAAAACTTAAGCTCATTTTTTAAGATTTTGTTTGTACAAGAGATTAATATTAAATGACTTCCAATACCAGAGGGCTAACTTCAAAAGAAATAATTTTAGATTTAGATCAACTCAGTTTCTAGGATGAATCGTTAAAATAAACAGTGGGCGATTAACAGTTAATCTGATCGATAAAATGTTAGTGGCTTATTATAGCATGAACAGTTGAATCTGGAGAAAATTTTTCATGGTTACCTCAACCACTAATCATTACCAAACCCTAGAAATCAAACCAACCGCGACCCAATCAGAAATTAAACAAGCTTATCGGCGTTTAGCGAAATTATTTCATCCCGATAGTCACCACGAAACGGCTAACCATGAACGCATTATTCGGATTAATGCAGCCTACGAAGTCTTAAGCGATCCTCAAAGGCGTCAATCCTACGACCAACAGCGTCACACAAAATCTCGCGCTTACACCTCAAACCCCACAACAACTTCAACCGCTCAAACCCGTAGGCGACGTCAAACCGCAAAAGCCGTCGATACTCAACTTGAAGAATGGCTCAATCAAGTTTATAAACCTATCAACCGCTACCTTGATCGTATACTGAAACCCTTTAAAAGTGAGGTCGATAAACTCTCTGCTGATCCCTTTGATGATGAACTCATGGAAGATTTTCAAATCTATATTGAAACCTGTCGAGATGTTTTAGCCCAAGCTCAAAATCGCTTTCGTTCAACTCCAAATCCGGCTAATATTGCGAGTGTTGCGGCTCATCTTTATTACTGCCTCAATCATGTCAGTGACGGACTAGAAGAACTCGAATACTTTACCGTCAATTATGATGATTCCTGCTTACATACCGGGCATGAATTTTTTAGAATTGCTGCGGGTTTGCGGAGAGAAATCAAACAGGAAATGAAGAATGTTTTATAATAAAAATAAAGTCATTCTAATTTATGAGTTTTCAAGGTTGCAATCCTCGTAACTTCATCTCAAAATGAGACTCTGAAATCTAGTGGGGATTGAAATAATCTAAAAAAAACCTTAAATTAGTTTACAAAACTTAACAACAGATGTTGGTGTGCATTTTATGGAATGCGTTATCACTCGTCGGGCAGAGTTTTCAGCCAGTCATCGTTACTGGTTGCCCGAACTAAGCGAAACTGAGAACTTTGAACGCTTTGGGCCAACTGCTCGCGCCCCTGGCCACGGACACAACTACGTCCTCTACATTTCGATGGTGGGACAGCTAGACGAATATGGGATGGTGTTGAACCTCTCCGATGTCAAACACGTGATCAAGGCCGAAGTCACCAGTCAACTAGATTTTTCCTTCCTCAACGAAGTTTGGCTAGAATTTCAGCAAACCCTACCCACCACTGAATACTTAGCACAAGTTATTTGGCAACGTTTAGCACCCCATCTCCCCCTAACCAACATTCAAGTCTTTGAACACCCCAAACTCTGGGCTGATTATCAGGGAAACAGCATGGAAGCTCATTTAACAGTCAGCACTCATTTTAGCGCCGCTCACCGTCTGGCTCATCCTGACCTCAGCTTTGAGGAAAATTGCGAAATTTACGGCAAATGCGCCCGTCCTCATGGTCATGGTCACAACTATCATCTCGAAGTCAGCGTTAAAGGCGAAATTGACTCTCGGACTGGGATGATTGTAGATTTAGCAGCTTTACAACAGGTGATCGATGATTATGTAGTTGAACCCTTCGATCACACCTTCTTAAATAAAGATATCGCTTACTTTGCCAAAGTAGTACCGACAGCCGAAAATATTGTGGTGTATATTCGTGATTTGCTGCAAAATCCCGTTCGGGAATTAGGGGCAAAGTTACACAAAATTCGACTGATTGAAAGTCCAAATAATTCTTGTGAAGTCTACTGTACCGATACTCCCACAAATGTAACTCCAACCCAAACCCCAGTTTGAACAACTGTTTAACGGGTTCAAAACGGAGGATGAATCTCCCTAAATCCTTCGCCCCCTAAATCCCAGGGCTGTTCAGGCTGAGAAAAAAATCCAGTCCTGTCGAAGTCCGAGGCAGAGGCTAGGCGGGCTTCTCACGCCCTGGGAACTGGTAAGCCCATGTGTGGGTGAAGGGGAGGCATCAAGGAAGGATTAAATAACCGAACTCAATTAATTCTTCGTCAAAGCTATGGCTTCAAAAGTTTTAAGATGATGGGAAAAAGCGATTAGCTTGTCTTTTTTAATAGACTTTTGTGATGAGAAAAAATACGGGAAGGCCAGACAGATCAGAAATGGGGATCAGAAACGCAAGCCAGCCTGATCCCCCTCGAACTATGCGTATGAAGCTAATCTCACTCTATCCTTTTGCATTTCCCTAAAGTTCTGTCTTAGGGGAGATTTATTCTATCAGTTGTCTAGCTATGTGGTATGCTGAATAGCAATCTATCTAAAATCCTTTTGCTTTTTGATTCAATTTAAGTAAAATCGGGTTCAGAGTTGATGTTATCGGGGCTTTGTATTAAACACTTGCCACATGATAAAAACGGTAATTCCCAGATATCCAAAAACAACAAACCAATCTAGAATTCCACTCTCAGATAAATATTGTAGATTGTACATACTGATACCAGTTTAACTGAATATTAGTGTAAAGCTTTAATGATTCTACAATCATTAGAATTGTTTATAAAAATACTTGTAATTTATAGCTACCTATGTTAGCCTCGGCAGCAGATCAAGCCGAATTTATAGATCTGGGAGTAAAAAAGATGACTACCATCGCTAATCAAAAAGCATGGACAATTCCTGGCCCTAGTCCTCTACCCTTGGTGGGACGGATAGTGAATACAATCAACTTCGCGAAAGACTCTATTGGCTACAGTAGTGAATTGTTTAAAACCTATGGTAAAGTTGCTTCCATAGTTGCGGGAGGTGGAACAAATCTTTACTCTGCTGCTTCGGACTGTCCGGGTACTGTGATTGCTTATGGGCCTGAAATTGTGCGTCAGGTTGCCACTCAAAGTCATATTTATCATAAAGCACCTTTATCGGGAATACTTTATCGTTACAAAGATGTTTCAGAACGAACTAAACCCCTAAAAAATTATGGTGTTGGACTATTTGGAGTCAATGACGAGACTCATTTAAAGCAACGAAAATTAATGATGCCAGCTTTTCATCATCAACAACTTCGTTCTTATCGAGATGATATGGTTGCCATCACGCAGTCAGAACTCGAACAAATTAAGGTGAATGAGCCTTGTGAAATTAATCAATTGATGAAAAGGTTAACGTTACGAATCGCAACTCAAAGTTTATTTGGTGAAGATGTCATCGAAAAAGATCACAGTGCAGGTAATCTGCTGCAAGAGATCATCAGTATTCAAATATCTCCTTTTACGAGACTTTTACCTCTAGATTTACCGGGCTTTAGTTTTCATCGCTATCTAGATTTATTAAGTCTTTTTGAAACACAAATGAAAGGGATTATTGCGGAAAAGAAAGCCAAAACAACTCCCGACTCAGATGTACTTTCAATGTTGGTCAAAGCGCGTTATGAAGATACAGGGCATCTTTTAACAGAAGATGAATTAATTGCTCATACCGGAGTCCTTTTTCTTGCAGGTCATGAAACCACTGCTAATGCTCTAACTTGGATTTTGTTATTGCTTTCCCAACATCCTCAAGTCTGTAGTGATCTCTTTGATGAACTTGATAGTACCCTACATGGCAACTCTCCAAGCGTTGAACAATTACAGAAATTACCTTTACTTGAAAGAGTAATCAAAGAAAGTTTACGAGTAATAACTTCTGTTCCTTGGAATGGACGAGTAACTTCCCAGACAACGGAATTAGGAGGTTATGTATTACCGAAGGGAACAGAGGTTTTTGTGAGTATTTATCACACTCATCATCTACCTGATATTTATCCCGACCCTGAAGCATTTAATCCTCAACGATGGGAAAGTATTAATCCTTCTGTTTATGAATACAACCCGTTTAGTGCTGGCCCCCGTTTATGTTTAGGTGCGGCTTTTGCGATGATGGAAATTAAGATCGTTTTAGCGATGTTATTACAGCGTTTCCGCTGGGAATATCTTCCGGTACAAAAAATAGATCGTAATGGTTTTATTTCCATTAAACCCAAATTTGGAATGCAAATGAAAGTCTGTTCACAAGATCGGGAATTTATGCACGGAGTTGGCAGTGTAGAAGGTAACGTTAGAGAAATGGTAAAGTTACCTTCCTAAGCAAGTAAAACTTATACTCTATTTCAAAAAAAGCTTGATATAGACTGAGTGTTGTTTCTAAAATACCTACTTTCAAGTTTTAAATTTTTCGTATTTAATGAACTGTATTCAGTCTACTTTTCTATAATAAACCCTTTCTAACCAACGGTTTTTTCTCTAGAATTAAATTCGGATTGCGTGTTCATCTGGAACAATTCGAGAACCATATTTTCGGGCATAAACTTGAGTGAATTCTGCCCCAAAAAATAGAATTTGAGCCGAATAGTAAACCCAAGCCAAAATAATCACCAGAGAACCTGCTGCACCATAGGTTGAACCAAAGCTACCCCGTCCGAGATAGAGTCCGAGTGCGAATTTACCAATCGTAAATAATAAAGCCGTAATTAGCGAACCAATCCAAACATCACTCCACTGAATTTTAGCATCCGGTAAGAACTTGTACATCAACGCAAATAACAAAGTAATCACGCCAAAAGAAACTACAAAGTTGAGAATTTGCCAAAGGAAATCTACGCCGGGAATTAAATCACTAAAATAATTGCTAATCCCTGAAATAACTGCACTGAGAACCAGAGAAACTAACAGTAAAAATCCTATTCCCAGAACCGCTGAAAATGATAGAATTCGCTTTCTAATAAATCCGGCAATACCATTTTTGGGTTGGGCTTTTACATTCCAAATTTCATTCAGAGATTCCTGCAACTGAGCAAACACCCCAGACGCACCAATTAACAGGAAAATAATGCTAAAAATTGAAGCAATACTGCTAATTTGAGGTCGATCTGCATTTTGAATCGCTTCTTCTATAACCGTCGCCCCATCTTTCCCCACTAACCCCTGAATTTGACCAACAATTTCACCCCGAGCGGCTTCTTCTCCAAAAATAGCGCCAGCGATCGCAATTACAATAATTAATAAGGGTGCTAATGAAAAAACAGTATAATAAGCTAAAGCAGCCGCTAAACGAGAAGATTTATCCTCTTGCCATTCTTTAAATGTTTCTTTCAAAAGTCTAAAAATTTTCTTGAATCCCATCAAAATTACTCCAAATTATTAATAAGTTTGAGTCAATGTTATTTTCGGTGTCATGTTAAGATTTTTTATAGCTGTCATGTTGAGCGAATGCGAAACATCTTAAAGACCCAGATTTCAGTGACAATAAAAATTCGATCAAATCAATACTTATCCTCATAAAATCAAGCCCCAAATTTCCGCAATCGTTGAGCATGAGCTAATGCCAATCCAATTAGATGAACACCGGGTCTTGTCCCTAATGCACCTCGCAAACAAGCATATTCATCAAAGGTCGCCACATCATCAATTCGTGCTGTTTTGGCTTGCATCATTACCGGAACGGGATGCCAACTATGACGGCCCATAATTGCAGGAGTGGAATGATCAGCAGTTACCACTAATACATCCGGATTTAATTGAGTAACGATTGGCATCAATTGATCAACTTCTTCAATCACTTTCACTTTCGCTTCAAAGTCTTCGTCTTCACCGCGACTATCTGAATGTTTAACATGAAGAAAATAGAAATTATAATCATCGCCGTAGCAAGATTCTAAAGCTTGAAACCGTTGTTTCATACCACCCGGACGGGGTAAAACCTCCATTCCCACCAAACGACTAACACCCCGATACATGGGATAATCGGCAATACAAACTCCTTTCAACTCAAAGCGATCATTCAAAGAAGGAAAAGGAACATAACGATCAAATCCTCGCATCAAAATACTATTCGCTGGGTTTTCATCGGCAAGAACTTGATTAACTTGAGCAATAAAAGACCTAACTAACTCTGCTGTTAGTTCAGATTCTTCTGATGACGGCTTCGGATATTTTGGCGGAATTCCTGTTGCTTGTGGGTCGGTATCTTCTAACTGACCATCTAATTCTTTTCCACGTAACACAAACACCGCTCGATGCTCACTAACGGTTTCAAAAAAATATTCGCCCTCAAACTCTAATGTAACTTTTTCATTGATTTTTTTGCATAAACGACGGTTCAGATCTGTTTCAATACGACCTGCGCGACGGTCAGAAACATTTCCTTGTTCATCAAGAGTTGCGAAGTTAACCCGTGCAGCAACATCTCCCGGTTGCAAATCAAATTCAATCCCCAAAGCTGATAAAATCCCCCGACCTACATCCCAAGACAGGGGATCATAACCAAACAAACTCAAATGACCGGGGCCGCTGCCGGGGGTAATTCCGGGGCCGACAATTTCTAAGAGTCCACAACTCGACTGTTGGGCAATTTGATCGAGGTTGGGAGTGTGAGCGATTTGGAGTTCAGTGCCTCCTTTTTCGGGGTGAGGAAGTCCTCCAACACCATCAATAATTATATATACAATTTTGCCCCCTCGTTCCCAGGCGAGTTCTTCCCAAACGGTTGTTATATCCATGATGATCGTTTCCTCTGATAGATGATTAATATTTCTGATTTTAGATGATTGAATTGAGGCTATGCTCGCCTTATTTTGAATTTTAGGTTGAATTTTTCAAGGGTAGACTAATATACTGAACATATACAAATATGGATTAAATTTCCTCTAACCTAAGATGGATTAATCGCGATGAACAGACAGAAATTAGCATCAGTCGGCAGAGTCCTCCGATCATAAACCGTCAGTGGCTAACCGTTAATTGGTCAAAAATCGAATTAAAAAATCGTTAACCTTTACCGGATGGCTCCCAATAACGCTGACTATTTTGCGTACTGAAGTCTGAGATTTTAAATTAAGGTTATTTATTTTGATTAAAATCAATTCTGTTTTTAGTCCTCAGATTTTTAAGTTTTTTTAATATTCTCTTTGTCAGTCTAGTATTTTCCTCTGTTAGAATAGCAATTTGTGAGATAATCAGCCTTTCCGGGGACTGTTCTCAGTAGAGTGGAGAGACACTATTTTTGACAATAATGCTCTTTCTGGCTAAAGTTATGACTTATGGGAGATAGAGTGGAGAGGAGATTTAAACTATATTGTAAATAGCCAAAATTGTAAATAGGCAAATTTCCAAAATAAAGCTTTTATAAAGTATACACCTTATACAAAAACAGCGTTAAATCTAAAACCCAGTCGGAGGCTATAACAAGTGAAAACACTAAGTTATCTAAAACAAGTTCAGATGGGATCACCCGGAGGAGGAAGAAGCCGGGATGAGCCAAAAACGACTCAACTCACTGAAGAACAAGTCGCTAACATCACACAAGACAAAGAAGTTAAGGCTGCTCTTGGTCGTCCCATTAAGCGAATTATTCGAGATAAACAGGACAAAATTATTCTCAATGTCGGTGATTTAATTACTCATAAAGCTGTCCTCAGAGCTAGAGAGATCGGTGTATTGGATGTATTGCTAAATTCGGTGTATCGCCGACCCTCTCAACCCTCAATAGAATCATAGAAGCTGAAATATCCAGCTCATTGTCTCAATTTTTTAGAACATAGAGATAACATTGATTAATTTTTTATTTCTCACGAGACAGCTAGATTCTGTTGAAATCTGAGCGAAAATACAGGCCGTTTCATCAACTTTATAAAAAAACAAAAAAATGAATAGTTCTTCTGTTTCTCCAAACTTAAAGAAAAAAGCATTGAATTTGCGTCTAACCGGATGGAGTTGCTTCTGGCTGCAAATTGTAGGGGTTTTAGTTTCGGGAATTTCCTTATTGTTTGTGGTCACAGGTCGTCAGATTTCTGCCCAAACAAATCCGGCAATGGGATGGGGAATCTTGTTTGCTATCAGTGGAATTATCGCTGCGGTCGTGAGTATTATTTTGGCTTTTTGGTATACGCGAGTCGGTCAACGTCTACGAAAAGCGGACTCTACTCAACCCCCTCCAAAATCAGATTTAACTCGACTGCTCCAACTCGGATTAATAATAGGGTTAGGGGGAATGTTTGTGACTTTAATCGGTTCGGGTTTAACAGCAGCAGTATTAGTTGCTAAAACAATTTCTCAACCTCCTGGAACCACATTAACCGATGCCAGTGAAGCGGTGCGAGCGCTGGATGTTTTAATTATGGTTGCCAATTTGAATGGGGTTGCGGCTCATTTTATTGGGACTGTGACCTCAATCTGGTTGAAGTATCAAGTCTAAAAACCGATGTCAGTTTACCAAAAAAAGCGGGTCAAAAGCCCCGTCGTTCACGACGGATTATGTTCGTGCTATGATGGGTTATCGTCAGCGACGACGACAAATTATGCTCGTATATGAAATGAAGCTGCAAGGAACATATTGCCAGTACCGAAGCTTGGATGAAGCCATTCGGACAGGTCTATTTGTTCGCAACAGCGTTATCAGAGCATGGTTAGACGGTCAGGTTAAAAGTCGCAACGATGCCTACAAGCACTGCAAACTGTTGTCAGACAACCCAGAATTTCCCTGGGCATCAAAGTTAAACTCAATGGCACGACAAGCACACGCAGAAAGAGCTTGGGCATCAATTGAAAGATTTTATCGGAATTGTAAGCAGAAAATACCAGGCTCCAAAGGATTCCCAAAGTTTAAAAAGTATCAAGTTAGAGCGTCTGTTGAATACAAAACATCAGGATGGAAACTTTCGGAGGACAGACGTTATCTAACGTTCACAGACAAGTTTCAAACGGGTACATTTAAGCTTTGGGGAAGCCGAAACCTGCACTATTATCAGTTAAAACAAATCAAACGAGTGAGGGTAATTAGAAGACATGACGGGTATTATGCTCAATTTCTGATAGACCATGAACGAGAGGAGAAAAAAGAACTCACAGGAAAACAAACAGGATTAGATGTAGGTCTTAACTATTTCTACACAGATTGTTCTGGTAATCAAATAGATAATCCCCGGTTTTTGAGAAAAGATGAACGCAAGCTTAAAAAGCTACAACGTCGATTATCAAGAACTCAAAAAGGCAGTCAAAATCGCCAAAAAGCCAGAAACAAATTAGGTAGAGCGCATCTCAAGGTTTCACGCAGGCGTAATGATTGGGCTTGTAAATTAGCCCAACACGTCATACAGTCTAACGACTTGGTAGCGATTGAAAACCTACGGATTCGCAACATGGTTAAAAATCATCATCTAGCCAAATCAATTAGCGATGCAGCTTGGTACAGGTTTCGAGAATGGTTAGAATATATGGCGCGGGTTTATGGGGTTCCGGTGATTGCTGTTGAACCCGCGTATACTTCCCAAAGCTGTTCAAATTGTGGTGAGAAAGTTGTAAAAACTCTCAGTACGAGAACCCATGAATGCCCTCACTGTGGATATATCGCTGACCGGGATAAAAATGCCGCCAGAAATATACTGAAATCTGCATTAAAACAACTATCAAATAAAGAAACGGATAAGAAATCGATTAACGGATTAATTTAACTGCGAGTATCAGAGATTTATGCTGTCCTACAGATAACTTAATCCGTTCTTCCGCTTAATATCTGTTTTTAAAATACCGTCGGGCAGACGGAAGTTAACGCCTCTAGAGAGAATGCCCTCTGCTCTGTTGGGGAAACTCAACCTAGTAAGTCAGCTCGTGGAAAGAGGAAGCCCAGACAGTGATGTTTGGAATCTCCGTTGTTTACGACGGAGAGGATGTCAAAGTATTGTAATAGAACTGAGTGCGGGGTTAGTCTCCGCGTCCAGATTTACCTCTGATTTTAATAATATGAATTAAAATTGATCTTTTAGTATATAGAAACTAAGTTAATTAAAGGTTAAGTAAAGGTTAAGTTTGTATTAAGTTTTATGAAAATATTGTTTTTTTTATAAAATTCAGCCTTCAGTCATAAAAATAAAATAAGTTTTTTCTTATAAATCTATCTGATGAGGTATAGAGAATCAGGTCAGTTTGATTTAACCTTAAGGCATTCACACAGATTGCAAACTCAACATCAATATTCTTCGGAACTTTAGATCAAGATTTCGGGCTTTATTGATTAGTTTCTAGTCGGTGGAATTGTTCAAGTTAAATTATTTTTTTGAGTATGACTTCTAATGCTCAGAGTTCTCGGGCAGATGACGATAATCGCTCATCGCGTGAACAGATAACAGATCAAACTTTTTTTTGGCTCAATCAGATTCTAGCATTTAGTGTCGCTGCCGTTTTAATTTGGCTAGCAGTAGAAGTTACGCTTGCGGGCATTCCTGCGATTAAAGAATTTGGAGCCAGTTTTTTAACCACCAGCGCCTGGAATCCCCCTCAGAGTAATTATGGCATACTGCCAATGATTTATGGAACGATTGTAAGTTCCTTAATCGGTTTATTAATTGCAGTCCCGATTGCGATTGCTAGTGCTGTAGTTTTGAGTGAAAATTTTTTACCTGTTTCTATTCGGACTGTACTCACTTTTCTGGTGGAGTTATTAGCTGCCATTCCTAGCGTTATCTATGGATTATGGGGAATTTATGTTCTGATTCCATTTTTGCTGATTGTGGGCGGATGGCTACACCAATATTTAGGTTGGATTCCATTATTTAGCACCCAACCAATCGGCCCGGGAATGTTACCTGCCGGAGTGATTTTAGCCATCATGACTTTGCCAATTATTACGGCTATTTCTCGAGATTCTCTCGCCTCTTTACCGCCAGAATTACGCAGTGCTGCTTATGGGGTTGGCTCGACTCGATGGCAAACTATTTTTAGCGTTTTAATTCCGGCTTCATTTTCAGGAATTGTCGGCGGCATTATGTTGGGTTTTGGCCGGGCTTTAGGAGAGACAATGGCTATCACGATGGTGATTGGAAATAGTAATGACTTGAGTATTTCTCTATTTGCACCCGGAAATACAATTGCCTCTTTAATTGCCAGTCAATTTCCCGAAGCAAGTGGTTTACAAGAATCTTCTTTGATGTATGCCGGAGCGGTTCTATTTTTAATCACACTAATCGTTAATATTTTGGCGGAATGGATTGTTCGTCAGGTTAAAAAATACTAGGATATTTATTAATGACTTCAGGAACAACAACACAGCAGAATGGTTTTCCAAATGAGAGTATCGAAACTTCAGGATCAAATTCAGGTAATCTAATTGAAAAGCTCTTAACTGGATTAGCTTTTTTCATGTTAGGTTTAGCTATTTTACCTTTGGGTTTAGTCATTTCTTATGTGATTTTTAAAGGATTAAGTCGATTTAACTTAGCTCTTTTTACTGAGATTCCTCCCACTGCAATGCAAGCAGGAGGAGGTGTGGCTTCTGCGATTGCTGGAACAATACTTCTGGTTGGTATTGCCGTAGTAATCAGTGTTCCCATTGGTATTGGAGCGGGGATTTATCTGTCTGAGTTTAGCTCAAAAAAAATCGCTAAGTGGATTCGTTTTGCTACAAATGTTCTCAGTGGGGTTCCTTCAATTGTTGTTGGAATTTTTGCTTATACTGTAGTGGTTTTAACGATGGATAAATTCTCAACTTTAGCCGGAGGATTTGCCCTGGCAATTTTGATGCTTCCCATCATTGTCAGAACTACAGACGAAGCATTACAATTAGTCCCTCAAGATGTTCGTTGGGCTTCAGTTGGTGTTGGAGCATCAAGTTTTCATACTGTTTTACAAATTGTTGTTCCGGCTGCTATCCCCGCTATTTTAACCGGAATTACTCTAGCTGTTGCTCGGGCAGCAGGAGAAACAGCACCTTTATTATTCACCGTGATATTTGCTCAAAGCTGGCCGGATGGAATTATCGATCAAACTGTTCCCTCAATGTCAGTTTTGATCTATAACTTTGCAACGGCTCCCTATGAAAATCAACAAGAAATTGCTTGGGCTGCTTCATTGATTTTGATTTTGTTAGTTCTGTTTGCTAGTGTTCTGGCTCGATATTTTGGTCAGAAAGGAACTTATTAGGTTTTCCATTCATTCTTCATTTAAAACTCGGAGGTAAATTATGGATAATCGTCATTTTGAGATTCAAGATAATACTGAGAAAAACAGAAACAAACCGGAAAAAAATTCAATTGAAGTTCGAGACAATACGCAAACAATGAGACAGAATAATCACTCCTCAGAAAATCGTGACTCTCATGCAAATCAAGATGACAATGATTCACAGAAAAATAGAGAACGTCACAACTCCAAAAACAATCGCTCCAATCAAAGCGCAAAGACATTCAATAATAGTGTTTTTACAACGGAACAGTTAAGCGTTTACTACGGTGATACTTTAGCCTTAAGTAAGGTAAATATGGAAATTCCCCCCAAACAAGTCACTGCGTTAATTGGGCCGTCGGGTTGTGGGAAAAGTACCTTAATTCGTTGTTTTAATCGTCTCAATGATTTGATTGACAGTTTTCATACAGAGGGTAAAGTTTTTTTCCATGATAAAAATCTTTATTCTAAGAAAGTTGATGCGGTTAAAGTGCGTCGAAAAATTGGTATGGTTTTCCAAAAACCGAATCCTTTTCCCAAGTCAATTTATGATAATATTGCCTATGGAGCCAGGATTAATAACTATTCGGGAGATATGGATGAATTAGTCGAAAACTCCCTCAAAAAAGCAGCACTATGGACTGAAGTGAAAGATAAACTAAAAGAAAACGCCTTATCCCTCTCTGGAGGTCAAAAACAACGTCTGTGTATTGCTCGGGCGGTTGCCTTGAAACCGGAAGTTATTTTAATGGATGAACCCTGCTCCTCTCTTGACCCTGTTTCGACTCAAAAGGTTGAAGATTTAATTCATGATCTCAAAGAAAGTTACACAGTTGTTATTGTTACTCACAATATGCAACAAGCGACAAGGGTTGCTGATTTAACTGCTTTCTTTAACGCTGAAGAAGGAGAGTCAGGAAATCGATTTGGGTATTTAGTTGAGTATGATGAAACCGAGAAAATCTTTCAAGATCCCCAAGAGGAAGCTACCCAAAAATATGTGAGCGGTAGCTTTGGATAAATCTCATTTTCAAGAATCTATTCTTGAGAAACAAAACTTTTATCGGGTAGGGGTGTAAGGCTTGCACTCCTACATTTTATTTTAAAAGTTTATTAACTTATTTATCTCATTAGCAAGAGGTCAACTAACCAAAATAATTGTTAATGTGGAAACAAATCTGATGATATTTGTCTAAACAAAGGAGAACTTAACTATGATTATGAATAATCAACAACCATCTGATCGAGATAGAGCAATTGATTCTGATGTCGATCCGGGTGTTGACCCTGCTGTTGAACTCGAACAACAGTTTAAATCGGAAAATCCGAAAGCGTCACAACCCAAGTCAGAAGAACGAACAACTGATCTCGGAAATCGTCAAATATTAATTGCTCACGAACAAGGTGGAGCTATTGATGCAGATTTTTCCTAGTTTTGTTTAGTTAATTCAATAAATAGATCATAAAAAAATGAGGTTCTTATGAACCTCATTTTAAACACTAAACCTCAATAAATTTAGATTGTATTAATTAGTCAATTGCTTTCTTCGCTTTATCTTTGGCATTTTCAACAGCGTGTTGAGCTTGGGCTTGACCTTGCTTCATTTTACCTTCGGCTTTATCTTCAGGATCGCCTGTGACTTTACCCATAGCTTCTTGAGCTTTACCTTCGACATTTTTAGCCGTTGCTTTTGCTTTATCTTCAGTAGACATAATTAAATTTCTCCTAGTTTTTTCAAGACTTTTGAACAAATGTTTGTTCTCTATATTTATAAGATATCAAGAAATCAAGATTAAGTTATCCATCCCTAGATATAGATTCAGCAAACCATGATTTTTAAACCTAAAATCCTGGAGATTGAAATCATATATAACTTGATAATTGATGACAGTACAAAAGTAAATTGAGACATTTATAGATAGAAAAATGAAGATCTCCAAACCGACAACCATCACTTCTGTATATTTACAAACTCAAACTTAATTTTAATATCAAGAAATCTCCCGTTGTTTCAGGTTACTACACTTAGCAAACCTTTTTTTAACGGGAGGGATAAAAAGCTCAGATTGATTAGGATAGAATCTATCGTCTAAATTAGATTACACCTGGGCCTTTTTTTCCATGCTTCTGAACTTCTTCTAATTCTTCAACCCGTTCTTCTTTTTGCTCTTCTTCTTGCTCTCGCAAGTCACCGGGTTCGTTAATATACATTTCAGGTTCAATTGCGTAATTATTGGCTAACCCTTCTTGGTCAACCGTCTGGCCTTTAGTGGTGTTAGGCTGTCCTTCTTGCTCTTTGGCAAGCTTCTTATAATTAACACCCTCTCTGTCTTGACGAGCGCCTACTTCAGCCGGTTGAATGTTACGATCATAATGACCTACATCGCCACCCGTTTTCTTATGAGTATCTGCCATAAAATCCTCCTTAATTAAAGAAATAAACTACAAATGAAAGCTAAATCGTTAAAATGAGTCATAGTATAATTTAGCTTGTTTTAAACTGCCTAAAATACTATGAATTTTAGTAATGAGTTAACCCAAGCCCGGATCATTTGACTTCTCAACATTGGGAACAAAATCAGGACGCTCTTTATCTTCCCAACCCGCAGGACGCTTAGAATTGTACCAAGCAATCGAACCAATAGACGCGGCTGCAATGAAGCCTACAACCCCAACTGCTACGGCTGAAACTGGAAAATGAGGTGCAGCGTCTACACCAACTTCTAGAAGTAAATTCATATTTTTTATTTCCTCATAGTTTGTAACTACGTTAGCTCTAAATATAAGATGAATAACTAAGTTAAATCATCTCTCTTAGTGATGAGTTTATCAATAAAACACTATTTCTATGGGTAGAGAACCCCTAAGTTCTACTCTTTCTATTGATTTTAAATGAGTTCCATCTATTGATAGAAGACGAGGAACTTTTCTACAGGATAGTATATGAATATCAACTTTAATAGAGCGAGGAAAAAAATATGGGTATTTTAGCTTGGTTAGCTTTAGGATTAATTGCAGGTGCGTTGGCAAAACTCATCTATCCAGGTCATCAAGGTGGTGGTATTTTTGCCACAATGGGATTAGGAATTTTAGGTGCAGTTGTTGGTGGTTTCTTGGGTCAGCTTTTACTGGGAAGTAGCGGCGCCGCAGCCGCCTCAGCCGGAGCTTTTAGTATTCCTAGTATTATTTTTGCTGTCTTAGGTGCGATGCTTCTGATCTTCATCTGGGGATTAGTCGTAAGACACGCATAAACTTTGCTAAATTAGAGAATTTAAACTAACCATTTGATATTAGTCTTTACGAAAAGATAGGTAAGACAGTAGAATGAGAATAAAGCAGAGCTGTAAGAAGCTCTGTTTTTTAGGGTTTAATTTTCTATAGCAATAAGAAATCATTTGTAAACGATATTGCCCCCAAACCCCCAATTCTGCGCCCCCCTTCCCCCCAACATTGGGGGGTTATCTTGATTACTTTTTTACAAATCAGGTAACATTGCTATATTCATTCAATTCTCTAGATATTCCCTATTTTCTAAACTTTAAATCCTTTGCCTTTCTTTTTCTTTTTGCTACTTTTCGCTTTTGACTGTACCTGAGCGACAGCTTCTTCAAACAACTGATGGAGATGTTGAGGAACACTAGCAATTTCTGGAAGTTTGGGTTCGAGAGATTTATGATACTGTTTTAGGGTTGGATCTAAATCTTTTTCTAAGTTAAAATCGGGACGTTCTAACACGGCTTTTAAAAGTTTTTCCAGAGAATTAGGATATTCTGCTTTCAGTTGTTGCCAAATAAAAGCATTAATCTCTTGATCTTCTAAGTATTTTAGAACCAGTTTGTCCGCATTCGCTTCGGAAACCGGATCTTCAGCTTCAAGTATTCTTACAAATTTAGAATAGGTTGGAATAAACATTTGACCCCAACGGGGATGAGAAAAAGCCATCACTTCTTCGGCTCGTTTGATCTCGTCGGGAAGTTCGACTTTGGGGGAAAACATAGGAGAAGAATTATTTTCTAAAGCGGTTTCAACTGATTTTTCATCCGCACCTGTTTCTGTCGCTGAGGCTTTGACTTCACTTTCATCCACCCCCGCTTCTTGAATCATCTCTTTAATCGATTTTGAAGGATCAATTCCCGCCGCTTCTAATTGTTTTTGAGTTAATCTTTCTTGCAATTCAGCAATTTTTTTGTTAAGCTGATATCCAGGGAGTAAAATGCGATCACTTTCAAAAAAGTCAACAAACTCTTGATGATATTGAAGAACCGAGTCCCAAGCTTTTTCTAACAGTTCAGGTGCATCTCCATAGAGTTGATTGGGATAATTGTTCTTGAATTCCCCCACGACAACTGCTAGCTTTGGTTTTCCGAGATTTCCTTTAGGGATACAGGCTCCAGAAAACATCCAATTTCCATCGGTTAAAGGAGCAAGACGAGTCAGTAAAATATCGCCCAGTTTCCATTTTTCGATCTCGGAGCGAGAAATTTCGGGACTCGGAAAAACAGTATAATATTTAGCGGTCAACCAGTTCATTAACTTGAAACTTTTCGGCTGAATCTCTATAATTTCAAATAGACCAGTGAAGGTGTGTTGCCAATTTTTAATCAGATCGCGATCGCTGGCTGTTAACTCGGACTGTTGGGCAATAAACAAATCAATCGGAGTCTGTTCTCCGACTTCCCCTCCATTCAAAAACATATCAACAACCAAGTTTTGCAGACGAATATCTTGACGATCTCGACTTCCATGAGTGGCGACATACTGTTCAAAGGCTACAGCTAAGTCTCCCTCTGCATCATAGACAAAATCAACTAACGCCTGCTTTAACTGGGCTGCTTGCTCTAACATCGTGTTTATAAGGCTTTTTTCTGCTATCGGAACTATAAGGATAACAGTTTAAGTCAATTATGGCTTCTCCTGAACGATAGAATTTTTAACTATTCCTTTGGGTAGAGTCTATTATTTTTTCCACTCTGATCGACTTCTTTAATTAAGGGTTTAGTCTCCCTGGCTTAACAACCCGCCGATAATCCCAATTCCGAGCGTCAGAAGAACCAACGCCCAAATAATAAACTCAGGAATAGCAGATAAAATTCCTAACCCCCTCAACACCACAATAGTGGCGATAATAATCAGGGCAATTCCGACCGTAAATAGGACAATTTTTGTACCTGTTTTTGGAGAACGACTCATGGGAGATGTTTAAGTAAAATTCAGTAATCAGTGTTGAACAGACTTCGTTCTGATTATACTATGAACCGCCTCTAAATTAACTCCAAGTGAATAGAACGGCAAAGCCACCGAGATAAAGCAACAGAATTGAGAAAGTTTCAAAGCCAATATTTCCAATTCCAGACTTTTCCCGTCTTAGGAGTCCTAACAGTAAAATTGCGGTCATTAATATCGTTAACGCAATCACAAAAACTTCCGACTGAGTAATCGCATTATAAATCGAACCGGGCCGATAAGCAAAGTCCGAAAAAGACAACAACAAAACATCAAACGTATTCCCGCCAATAATCGCACTAACCGCTAAAGTTAAAGCGCCTCGTTTCACCGCAGCAACAGAGGTCACTAATTCAGGTAAAGAAGTAGAAATCGCAATAAACAACCCCCCGACAACCGTTTCTGAAAGTCCCGTTTGTTGAGATAGAGTTACCCCCGTTTTTGCTAATAAATAACCCGCTCCAGCAATCACAATCGCTAACCATCCCAACATCAGCCACATCTTAGGAAGATTGTCAAGAGAACCCTGATCTTCTGAGTGTTCAGCCTCATCAATTAACGTTTCAGTGGTGAGGTGAGGTTTCCACATCGGAGCATCCCGCACTTGAGAGGTGAGACGCAAACCAAACAGATAACCCCCAATAATCACAAGTGAGGCTGGATGAATCCCCAATATTTCCACCTTTGGGGCAGCGATTGCTAACAAAGGAACAGCCAATAAAGCATTTAATAAAGCCCCCTGAACGAGAGTCGGCAAAGAGGCAGCAGCGTGTTCTAAATTGGCTTTGCGATAGACAAAATCAGCGATCGCCAAAAAAGCAGTTTGAGCAGCAATTCCCCCTAAAGCATTGCTGACTGCAATTTGAGGATGGGCATCTGCGGCGGCGGTAATTGAAGTGATAATTCCGGCTAAAGAAGTAATTCCCCCCAACAATAACGCTCCGACAATGGCTTCACCTAAACCCGTTGCATCAGCAAGTTGATCGGCAATTTTCGAGAGTTTAGTTCCCCCGAGTCCAATCACAAGAGCAGCAAATAGAAAGAGCAAAAAATTAATCACTAATGACTCGTTCATTGTTGATTGTCTTGAGTGTTAAAATTCTAAATTCTAAACTTTGGGAAACTGATCCACAGCCATGTAAACAACATCATCCAATGCACTATGATCATCTAAATTACTCGCCCGACTTGTGGTTCTTGTCGAGGCAATTGCGTCCCACGTCCAGCCATCATTGCGAATTAACTCTAACAAAATGCGTCGCCGTTGTTCGAGGTGTTGAGTTGCCTGTTGAAATTGGGAGTCGTTCACAGTCGGAATTCCCTCTAGCCGAACCAACTCCAAAGCGGGTAAGGGAGGATTTTCATCGGTGGGGTTCAAATAGGCAGACTTCAGCGTGGCTAAAAACGCAGCACTCGCCCGACGAACTGAACGAACAGCAGCCGGATCGGGTTGATGCGATCGGGGAATGCCATATTGGAGTAAAGTTAAGGCATCATCGAGAGCAACTAAACTCAGCGTCATGGCGCGATAACGCTCAATACTGTGGAAATAGTGCAGAATCGGATAATTCAAGTGACTTTCACCGAGTTCAGTTAGCATTACACTCAAAGCGATTAGATGTTGATCAAATTGTCCGAAGTTTTCACCATTCCAAGCCCGGATGAGAATTTCATCTGCGGTTCCCCCCAGTGAAGCAATATAAGTCGCATAAGAACGTTTTTGGCTAGCGGCCGAGACGATGGGAAGTAGATAAGCAAAAGTGAGTGTTACCAGAAAAAAGCCGTTAATTGAAGCGATCGCTGTTGCAATTTGCCAGGGTTCTCCTTGGGGTTGATAGCTTCCCTGTCCCAAAGTTGAGAGGGTATAACCGACAAAATACACTCTCTCCCAAAAACTAGCCGGGACTAAATTGGGGGATGTGATTACCGCGCCTTCACCCGAGACAAATAACAGGGTCCACCCTAACCAAGTTAAGGCAAACCACAACAATGTCATTAAAACCAATAGTGACATCCCGATCAACGCCAAAAACCGATGATTGGGAAAATGACGATGAATTTTTAATGCGATTATCCAGATTCTTGCTGAAAGTCGGCTTGTTATCGGGCCACCTCCACCCACCGTTAAAGTGGTGATTAAAACATCAAGCGTAACACCGAGCAAAATAGTTATACCTAAGACAGTCAGCCAAATTGACATCAATATTAACCCCTCTTTTCCACACCACCGCTATTTAATGTTATAGAGACGTGCCTGAACACATCTCTACCTTTAAAATGGGTCTAACTCAACTCTAAACTCAGCTTAATCCACTTTTGATTAGGATTCTGAACCTGTGGGTTCTACAACTTTTACCTGACTAATATCAACTGAATCTACCCCAAGAATTTCTTTCGTTAACGGTTCAATCGTTTCATACTCTCGTTGATCGGGTACGGTTCCGCCAATGGCGACTGCACCATCTTCGGCTTGAATAGTCAGTTTACCTCGGGGAATATTCGCTTCTAATTTTGCACGAACTTCACTTTCAATATCAGAATCAGCTCGTTCTTGTTGATCGCCCAATATATCGTTACGTTGTTCTCGCGCCCGGATATCTGAACTTAATTGAGCTTGGCGAGTATTACTATCAGCATCTTCTTGAGTTTCTTCTACCAATTGAGGGTCTTCAACTTCACCGTCGATAGAAGTCGGAGCATCTGCACTGGTACGAGCAACATCACATCCAGCCGCCCCAAATAAAACAAAACTACCGATAATCAAAGATGTTAACTTTTTCATGGTTTTTTCCTCCAATTTTGTTCAATAAAAAGATTAAATTCTCCAGTCTTTAAGACTTTTTGTATTTCTCATCGCGCTTATCGATCACGATCACTTCTGGATTTGTAGATACCCTGTCGCGATCAATATTGTTAAGATTTTCTCGCCGATCTGCTGTCGATTTAACAAAGAGTTCTGTCTCAGCCTTTGGCGTTACAGTCGTCCTTTTTTCTCGTTCGATCAATTCGGGATGTTCTTGGTGTACCACTCGATTCGATGTTGCAATATTTTCTTCCCGTTTAAGAGTGGATGGAGAAACCATATTATCCATCGTCGGCGTCACTTCGACTTGCAAAGCATCATAAACGTGTAATTCTTCAATTCCTTGATCGTGGAGGATATCTTCTGCCTGTCCAACGGTTCTGGGTGTTCCCGTGACGATCACAAGATATTGACCTTGGGAGAGTCGCTCATTGTACACTTTGGCTTGGTCTTCAGGAACTCCTAAACCCACTAAAGCCCCGATAATTCCACCCGATGTCGCACCAATTGCAGTTCCGGCTAAGGTCGTTGCTAGCGCTGTTGCTTCCGCACCAGCTAATAAAATCGGCCCAACTCCAGGAATGGCAATAGCTCCCAAACCGACTAATAATCCGGTAATCGTTCCGAGCGCACCTCCAGCGATCGCACCTCCAACCGCCCCACTATCGGCATGATTTCCTTGAGAATGGGTATAAACGTCAACATCTGCGTCTTTTGACTTTGGATCGGAGTCCGGGGCAATTACAGACACTTGTTCGAGATCAATCCCGCGATCGCGTAGTTGATAAAGTGCTTGTTCTGTTTCTCGCCGAGTTTTTAAAACTCCAATTGCTCGTTTATAATCTGTATCTGTTCTTGTGACCATATTTTCTACTCTCTTTTTCTCTATTTCAATAGTCCTTTCTTCAAAATGTTGAGAAAGGTAAAGATCAATGTTATCTTTATTTTCTTTAGTATCGGATATTTTCTCTGTGTTTATCATCCATCCCCCGACATAGCTTTTAAATCTCTCAGTGGGAGGATTGATTAAACTTGATTATTCTCTATTGTTGTAAGTGTAGTGAACAAAGAGACACAAGAATAAATTATGGCTTTAGTAAAGATTAAAGAATACTATCCTAATTATGTTGATGAGTTGTTTAAAGGAAACGACTTTAAAGGGTATACCGTTTATGCGGGAACCAGTAACGAAAAAATTGGTTCAGTCGATGATGCTTTAGTTGATGAAGCAGGTCGCATCCGCTATTTCGTCCTTGACACAGGATTCTGGATTTTCGGTAAGAAGGTATTATTACCCGTAGGTCGCTCTCGGATTGATTTTAACGATCACAAGCTTTATGCTTTAGGTTTAACCAGCAAAGAACAAGCTGAGGCTTTACCGAAGTATGATAGCGATATGAAAGTCGATTACGACTATGAAGAACGGGTTCGCCAAAGTTATCGGACTCGTCAGCCTCAAGCCAGTTATGATCGCAACAACTATCGCTACGATAACGATACCGAGTTGTTTGATTTAAACGAACGCGATCATGGTGAATTTAAGCTCTACGAAGAACGCTTAATTGCAAACAAAGATCGTCATAAAGCGGGTGAAGTTGTTGTTGGGAAAACCGTAGAAACAGAGAAAGCAAAGGCTTCTGTTCCGGTTGAAAAAGAACGAGTAGTTGTCGAACGGACTACACCTGACGATGCAGGAAAACGGGTGAAGCCAGGTACTGCGAACTTCAAAGAAGGTGAAGTGGCTCGCATGGATGTCTACGAAGAAACCGCAGATATTCATAAGGAAGCTTATGTTCGTGAAGAAGTGAATGTCCGCAAAGAAGTTGATCGCGATACCGTGACAGCAGAGGAAACCCTCCGTCGTGAAGAATTACGGGTTAATAAAAATGGAGAACCTGTGGTTAAGCGATAAAACAACCAGGTTAATTAAAAACCGTGAGAGTTAGCTTGAATTGGGTCTTAGGTGGTTGGTCGGGTCTGGGGTTTTTCCTAACACCAACCACCTAACACTTCTGTTGAGCTGCAATTCGATAAAAACTAAAATTTTGAGCTGATTAATTTAGAATAAAACTAGAAAATGGAAACTCAAAATAATTATCAAACCGTTTCTTCTCCTGAAAGTTTATCAACGTCACAAGAAATTAAAACCTATTCAGTTGTTGATGAAAAGAGAAGATTAATTGGTAAAATTGAACGAATTTTAAAAAATGATTCTGATCAAATTCAGATTCTTTTTTCGTTACCAGGACAATCAAAACCTGTGTTTAGAGTTCATCAAAAGTCTATTATTAAAGCGGATTTAGAAAATCATCAATTTGTGATCAGATTCACAGAAAAAATGCAAGAAAAATTAAATCAATATTCAGCCTCTTGGAATGAAAGTTTAACTGAAAAGGATAATATCCCATCCGTTGATGATTCAGACTATGAGGATAATCATGATTCTACTAACGATGAAGACGAATCCTATCACGAATCTGTAGAAAGTGAAACAATACGTCTACTGGCTGAACGATTAGAGGTGAAACATGATCGCCATAAAATCGGTGAAGTGGTTGTTCGTAAACAAGTTGAAACTGAAATAGTTGAAGTTCCGGTGCGACGAGAAAAATTAATCGTTGAACAAGTCGGATCATCAGATAAACCCTTAGCTGAAATTGATTTATCACAGGGAAAAATCGAGGGAGTTGAACTCAAAACCCGTAAGAGTAATTCAGATAAAACCACGGTTCAGGGTGAATTTATTTCTTTGAAAGCAGCAGGTGATTTATTACATACTCTGGCGATGGAAGATGCTCACGGATGTACTAAAGTTCGGGTTGAATTGGTTCTCAATGATCCCCAATATCAGCAACAATATCAAGAGCTTTTTGATCGGTGTACTCAGCCTTAGTTAATCGGATATTGAAATTATTTATTATATTTTGGGAGAGTCTAAGTCATGTGGGTAGAAAGGTTAGCTCGTTTTGGATATGCAACCAAAGGAGCAGTTTATGGGCTAATTGGTATCTTAGCAGTTATGGCCGCATTTACTTCGGGTGGAAAAACAACGGGTACTAAAGGCGCTTTGCGAACAATTGCAGCTCAACCTTTTGGACAAATATTATTGATTTTAGTTGCTGTTGGCTTAGTTGGATATGTCATTTGGCGATTTGTTGAAGCGATTAAAGATCCCGATCACAAAGGGTCAGATTTCAAGGGAATTGTGACAAGATTGGGTTATATTATTAGTGGTTTAATTTATGCAGGTGTCGCTGTAAATGCCGCTCTACTCGCAATCGGATCGAGCAGTGGAGGCGGGGGCGATAGTAAACAAACGGGGACGGCTCGTCTACTTTCACAACCGTTTGGTCAATGGTTAGTCGGAACTCTCGGTGCATTAATTATTGGACTGGGTTTCTATTATATTTATAAAGCTTATAAGACTAAGTTTCGCAAAAAGTTAAACCTAAGAGAACTGGATTATAAGCAAGAAAAATTAGTAGTCAATGTCTGTCGCTTTGGGATTACAGCGAGAGGCGTTATTTTTACGATGTTAGGTTTCTTTTTAATTCAAGCTGCTCGACAATTTGAACCGAGTAAAGCACGGGGACTTGATGGAGCGTTGCACACTATCGCACAGCAGCCTTATGGTAAATTCTTGCTAGCGATCGCCGCTTTTGGTTTAATTGCTTATGGTATTTATATGTTGGTACAAGCTCGTTATCGCCACTTCAAAACAAATTAAGCCCAAAATAGAGTAAGATCACAGCATTAAAAATAACTGTAAGTTGATTGAATTAAGCTAATGTCAGAAGGTTTTTTACTAAGTCGGGTTCTCTTGCGGTTTGAAGACAGTTCAGATGATTTAGTCGGTGAACTCTCTGCGGCTGCGATCACCCCAGATGGGAGTTTGTGGGTGGGTTCTGATGAGTTGTTAGGAGTCGAGCGACTTTCCCAGGTAGAACCATTTGTTTTTGGTAATCACAAGCATTTTTCTCTTTTGGATTTTATTGAACTCCCCAATACTGAGGATGAAATTGATATTGAAGGGATGGATTATTCTCACGGTTATTTGTGGGTGATGGGTTCTCATAGCACAAAACGGAAAAAACCAAAGGGAAAAGATCCTGAAAAAGATGTTGAGCGGTTATCTGAAGTCAAGTCGGAGGCGAATCGCTATTTAATTGCTCGTATTCCGGTGATTGATGGTAATTTAATTAAGTCTTGTACTTTGAAAGATGATCCTGAAAAAAAACGCACTGCTGCTCTTTTAGAGACGACGAAAGAAGGTAATATTTTAGTTGAAAGTCTCAAGTCTGATCCTCATATTGGTACGATTGTTTCCACTGGTTTACCGTCTAAGGATAATGGACTTGATATTGAGGGTTTAGCTGTTAGTAAACATCGTATTTTTCTGGGATTGAGAGGGCCTGTTTTGCGGGGGTTGGCGATTATTTTGGAGATCGAAGTTGAAGAAACAAAACCCGGTGTTCTGACGCTCAAACCGATAGAAAAAGATGGACAACTCTATCGAAAGCATTTTATTGAGTTAGATGGATTAGGAATTCGAGAACTGTTTTTACATGATGGTGATTTAATTATTCTCGGAGGCCCAACAATGGATCTCAATGGGGCGATGCGAGTTTTTCGTTTGAAAAATATTGAAAAGCGAACTGAGGAAATGATTTATTGGCAAGAGTCAAAACATTTAGAGGTTATGTTTGATTTGCCGATTAAGGTTGGGGCTGATAAAGCTGAAGGAATTGCTCATTTTCCCTGTCTAGGACAATCGGATTCTGTGCTGATTGTTTATGACTCACCCGCTCCCGAAAGAAGACCTAATGGTAATGAGTTACTGGCTGATGTTTTTCGTTTGAAGTCTGAGTTGTAGAGATCTTGATTGTCAAATGTAGGTTGGGTTACAAAACGTTTACTCAGAAACAACTGGTGTCTTGTTTCTCCAGTTCTACTCAACCTACCTTGAGTTTAATGTTTAACAGGGTTTAATAACTGTAACGGAATAAGAATCTAGTTTTAAATACTTTTGGGCGAGTTTTTGCAAGTCTGAAGGTTGAAATGATTTAATTTCACTCGGATAAATCATTGATAATTCGGGTTGAGCTATGGTAAAATAATACCCATATAAGCCTGCTAATTGAGCCGGAGTTTCAGTCGAAAAAGCGTAATCGTTGCAGAGTAAACGTTGACTGCGTTTCAGTTCGAGTTCAGAAATGGGTTCGTTGTGCAGTTGGGTAATACAATCACAAATTAGAGTTTCAACGGTTTCAATCTGCTCGGTGTCTAATAAAGCATTAATGGTTAGTACGCTAGATTGTTGTTGCAAAGAAAAGCAGCTTGTTAGAGAATGAACTAATTGCAGTTCCTCACGCAACATCCTGACTAAACGAGAGGTTCGTCCTTCTGCAAGGATGACAGAGAGTAGATCTAAGCCATAACCGTCTCGCAACTCGTTAACGTTTGGGCCTAGCCATGCTAGCGTTAATCTTGCTTGTTCAGCGTTTGGTAATTGGAGTTCTTGACGACGGATTTCTTGAATTTTGGGTGAGGGCGTTAAGCCAACACAAGGACAAGGTTGAGGGGTGGGAAACCGATCAAAAGCTTTTTGGATTGCGCTCAGAGTGCGGTTTTTTTGGACTCCACCCGTGATCACCACCGCCATGTTTTCCGGTTGGTAGTGATATTGATGAAAACAGCGCATTTCTTCAGGCGATCGCTGCATTAGTTTTTCTTGGGTTCCTAATACTGAACGTCCATAGGGATGATGACTGTAGAGCGTTCCCATCATAGACTGAAATTCAATCCAATCCACATCATCTTCAGCCTGACGAATTTCTTCTAAAACGACATCTCGTTCTCGGATAAACTCTTGATCCGGAATCGCTGCGTGTAAGAGTAATTCAGCGAGCGGGGGTAAAGTATCTTCTAGGTATTGTTCGGCTGTGGTGATGTAGAAGTGGGCGTAGTCGTGGCTTGTGGCGGCATTGGTTACTCCACCTCGACTTTCAATCACTTCATCAAATATTCCCGGGGCAATTTTATCTGTCCCTTTGAAAATCATGTGTTCTAGGAAGTGAGCCATACCTGACCAGGGTTCAGGCTCCTGAATCGCTCCAGCCCTGACCCAAACATCAACGACAACGACAGGAGTTGCTGAAATCTCCTGGTGAATGATCGTTAATCCATTGTCTAGTCGAAATATACTTCCAGGAAACTCTAAAGCGGTTTGCTGTTGAAACAATTTAATAGAAGTTAAACTTAACTTAATCTATTAATATTATCGTTTTCTCTAAACTTGATTTGAGTATTTTGATACAATTTTGTCTGAAATGTGAGAAATCTCCATAAAAAAATCATCCCAGGAATAGGATGAAGGTTGATTAGATTAGCCTTGATTTTCCTGGCGATGACTTAATACACGAAGCTTAACGACTCTTAATTAAACAATGGGAGTGGGAGTAAAAACGGGAGTCGGAGCTGCCAATACCAACGGATCGAAACCTCTGACGGGGATCAGTGAGTCGGGGTTGATACCACCACCTTCTTGAGCAAATTGGTTTCCCGGTGGGAAGGGAACTACACTTGACAATCCCAACGTCACTTGAGCGGCTTCTCCATCCGCTAGAGTGATCGCCGGAATCGGAGTGGTTAAGTTCTCTTGAATGTCTGTTGGCTCAACTCGAACCACGTAAGTATCTTCGGTCGCCGCAAAACCTGTTAACGGGTCGATGGGTAATGTGGCAGATAAATTGGTAAAGATAAAGTTCCCGTTGAAGTCCGTTGTGGTACTGGGTTCATCCCCTCCCAGTTCACCATCATCATCCAAGTCAATGTAGACTGTCGCGCCCGCGAGCGGCCCATCAGGTAAACCTGTTACCGGATCGGTATCAAGCAGAGAGTTCGCGTTGAGGTCATTGAACACCACACCCGCAATACTATCAGGAACAGGCAGAACCGTTCCCGCAGGATTAAAGACTAATGTAGAGTTAACTTGGCGACTCCAATCCGGAGGAACTGTGGCACCAATTTCACCCGGAAATTCTCCGACAGGAGGAACCGGAGAGGTAAAGATGTAGGCGGACGAAGGTAAACCGACATCAAAATTGACGACAAAATCTCGAGCAAATCGTTCGGGTTCTGTTCTGGAAATGTATTCAGCAAAGGGGTTTTGCGGGTCATCCGATCCAGGAATCTCTGTATTGAGATTGGAAACGATGTAGAACCCATTATCGTCGCTAGTGGTTGTGGCGACGACATTGATCCCATCTTCACCAATAATCTCCAGATCAATTCCCGCTTGTCCCGGTTCAGAAGGCTGAGGCAGACCATCACCATTGAGGTCACGGATCACCCGACCATAAATGCTGTCTGGATCAATAACAGGAATGTTGAGTTCATTGACTGTTGCCGCAGCCACAGGAGCGACGATCGGGTTGTCTCCCAGTAACTCAAACCCTCGTGGAAGTTCAGCTCTCAGTAAGTAGGAGCCGGGTGGTAAGTCCCCAAAGAAATAGAAACCTGCTTCATTGGGTTCAGAAAAAGGCTCACTGGGTTCGCGGAAACCACTGTTGTTGAGGTCAATGTAGATTGTTGCATCCGGAAAGCCGTCTGCAAGCGTGGGTTCACCGAGATCCCCAAAAGGCTCGTAGATTTCATTTCTGTTGTTATCAACGTAAACCGAACCCCGAATCACTCCAGTTGTTGGGGCTGGGGTAGACGGTGGGGTCAGGTTTGTGTTGAGAATGTTGATATCAATCCGTTCGTTGGGATCACCTGTTGTCGCGAGGGAGATGGGTACACCCACAGGTTCATTGAAACCGGGGGGAGTCACTTGATCGAGAGTAAAGCTTCCTTCCGCTAAATCCGCAAAGGAATATTCGCCGTTAAAGTCGGTTAATCTTATTTGCTCAAGGTCGCCCGGAAGACCATCCCCATTGTCATCTAAGAATACTGTAATGTTTGGAAGACCTTCACCGAGATCAAAAAAACTGTTACCGTTAAGATCCTGAAATACTGAGCCTCTAATAGTACTCACAATTTAACTCCTCCACCAAAGTATTGTACGAAGACGAGTCCCGTAGGACTATATAATGTTGCAACCTAAATGGTATCGTACATATGCGCTCTCTTGGCATCCTTTCCTCCCTCAAGGGGAGAATTCCTAAACCTCACGATTTAGGTTCCTGCTCTAATGCAGATGCCCTCTAGACTTAGGAATCTTTCAGGTCTTACACTCGCTCTACAGGCTGACACCGCAAGCCCTGCGGCCAAATACAACGAAACTTAGGCTAGACATAAATGCTACCTAATCGTAGGCAACTATACCAGACTTTTCGGAAATCTGACAATGCACTTCGGTTGCCTCCATCCCGTCGTAGATTGCTTTTGCCTATTCTTGAAATTGTAATCAGCACTCCCTCCAATTGACAGGAGTGCCGTTTGATCACAACGTTATTAATCTGACCCGAAAATCATTAATAGGCATCTTGCAATTCATGGAAATCAGGAGAGATATAGTCTTTTCGCAAAGGCCAGCCTACCCAATCTTCAGGCATTAAAATTCGCTTCAGATTAGGATGACCTTCGTAAACGATACCGTACATATCATAGGACTCCCGTTCCTGGAAGTCGGCTGCTTTCCAAATCCAGTAAACTGACGGAACTTTTGGATCATTTCGTGGAACGAATACCTTGACGCATACTTCCTCAGGTTGTTCCACATTATCGTCAACTTTTACCAAATGATAAACACTGACGAGATCTTCACTCGGGCCAAGGTCATAGGCACATTGACACCGCAAATAGTTAAATCCGTTGGCGTAGAGGGCTGTAGACAGAGGAATAAGATAATCCCGACTAACCTTGATAATCTCTACTCCCGAGTGATCTCGTTCTAAGGATTCATGTTCAAATCCATTTTGACTGAGCCACTGGGAAACTGGGCCGGCTTCTACAATTGCTGCTTCTTCAGTTTCAGCCACGCTGTTCCTCCTTGGTTTGCTCAGTTAACAGTGCCGGGGGTACAGGCATTCCCATCGCTTCAGTGAGTTGCGGGGGTGGAGTTTGACGAGTGCTAGATTGTAAATATTGACCCGTCAAAATCGGCTCAACTACCTTCATTTGATGAGAACGAGTGTAGTAACGGTGAGTTTGTTGTAAATTTCCTCGCTCCTGTAGAGAATCATTGGAAATTTTCTTCCGCAGTTTGATGATCGCATCAATGATCGCTTCTGGGCGAGGAGGACAACCCGGGATATATACATCCACTGGGATCAACTTATCGACACCTCTAACGGCAGTGGTCGAGTCCATACTAAACATCCCGCCAGTAATCGTGCAAGCACCCATGGCGATTACATACTTGGGTTCAGGCATTTGTTCGTACAACCGCACCAACACAGGTGCATATTTCATCGTGATTGTACCTGCGGTGATCAGCAGATCGGCTTGACGAGGACTCGAACGCGGTACTAAACCAAAGCGATCAAAGTCGAACCGAGAACCAATTAATGCTGCAAATTCAATAAAACAGCAAGCCGTACCGTATAGCAACGGCCACAAACTCGATAGTCTTGCCCAATTATACAGGTCATCGACAGTGGTTAAGACCACATTTTCTGACAGTTCTTGAGTAACTTGAGGTCGCTCGATGGGATTGATGATTTTCCCGGTTTCTGGGGAAATACTCTGACTTGTCATAGTTTCTGTGCAATTCTAACTAACAACTACTTAAGACCATTCCAGTGCGCCTTTGCGCCATGCGTAAACTAAGGCAATTACAAGAATGGTGATAAAAATCAATGCTTCGATAAACGCTAACAATCCCAGCTTGTGAAAGGCCACCGCCCAGGGGTAGAGAAATACCGTCTCCACGTCAAAAATGACAAACACCAAGGCAAACATATAGTAGCGAATATTGAACTGAATCCAAGCACCACCGATCGGTTCGCAACCCGACTCATAGGTAGTGCGTCGCACACCCTTTCGGCTTTGAGGACGTACCAGCTTGGATGCACCAAGAGCAAGAAGGGGGACTAGGCTACAGATAATCAGGAAGCCTAGAAAGTATTCATAACCACTGAGAATAAACACGATGGCTGATTGACGGAAAGTGTACTATCAATTGTCTTTATACATTATATGGTTGCCTTGGGTGAGTGGAGCAGGCTTTCTTCAGAAGTCGTCAGGTCAGAAGTTTTTTTCTCTCTCCCTATCTCCTCTGTCTCCCTGTTCCCCAGGGCTGTTTCATTCTCAGTCATCCGTTCACCGCCTTTTCAAGGTGCGGAATGCACTGCCGCTTGCGACTCGGATTTGAAATCCGAGTCGGTCGGCAGCGGTGCTTGCGGATGACTCGCTTCCCGAGTTAAAAATTGCCGGGGTTGATGGGGTGAAAGAGTTATGGGGTGGTGGGGAGAGGAGTTTTTTCCGAGGAAAAATAGCTTTTGATTAATAAAAATCCTCCCTACCTCCCTACCTCCCGCGCACGGGTTCGCCACTCCCCTCAACGCGGGTTCCCCGCGCACGGGGGTGGACTCACTACCTCCCCACCCCCCCCCACAAATCAAGTTTTAGGGCTAGAACGAAACGGCCCTGCCTGGTCCCCCGCTCTATTCCATTTTTTGATTGGCTTTGGTGAGATTCTGTAATATTATGTAATAGACATTTTAAGAATTAATGACTCCTCCAGGTTAAGCTATGAGCGATCAAGCTACTGAAGTTCAACCGCTAGATCAGTACGAATGTAGAGCCTGTGGGTACGTTTACGAACCCACCAAAGGAACTTCAATGGGAAAAGTAGCGGTTTCGGCCGGAACACCCTTTGAAGAAATTCCTGCTGGCTGGCGTTGTCCAGTTTGTGGGGCGCCAAGAAGTCAGTTTTCCAACATTGGATCGAAAGAAGGGCCTTCTGGCTTTAAAGAAAATTTGAACTATGGCTTAGGTGTCAATACACTGACCTCTCAACAAAAAAACCTCATAATTTTTGGTGGACTAGCCTTAGGTTTTCTGTTTTTTATGAGCTTGTATGCTTTGAAATAAAAGCAACTTGAACCGATCTAAAACCCATGAGTTTAATGAAATTTTTGCGAAAAATTCTAGTTGTATTTGCTGTTATTCTCCTGTGTACCAGTTGTAAGTATCTGCCCGCCCTCAGTTATAACCCTTGGGAACTGATTCCCATTGCTACCGATGCCAATTTATTTGATGTCGCTTTTTCAGAACAAGACCCAAATCATGGTTGGGTTGTCGGTAGTAATTCCACGCTGTTAGAAACAACCGATAGCGGGAAAAGTTGGGAAACAAAAGCCCTAGACTTAGGCGAAGAAAAGGTACGGTTAGCATCAGTCAGTTTCTCGGATTCTGAAGGATGGGTTGTCGGTGAACCTTCTGTTTTACTCCATACCACCGATAACGGAAATTCTTGGACTCGCATTCAATTAAGTTCTAAACTTCCCGGTGCGCCTTACAAGATCGTTGCACTCGGGCCACGTTCAGCAGAAATGACAACTGATATCGGTGCTATTTATCGCACAGAAGATGGGGGTGAACACTGGAAAGCCCTAGTCGAAGAAGCCGTGGGAGTTGTTCGTAATGTCGCCCGTTCCTCTGAGGGTGAATATATGACTGTATCGGCGAAAGGAAACTTTTATTCGATGTGGACACCCGGATCAACAGCATGGGAACCCCACAACCGTTATAGCTCTAAACGCCTAGAAAATATGGGCTTTGGTGAAGATGGTCGTTTGTGGATGATTGCCCGAGGCGGTGAACTCCGATTTACCGATCCAGAAAATCCTGAAGAATGGGGCGAAGCGATTCAGCCTGAATATACCACCAGTTGGGGATTATTAGACTTGGCTTATCGTACCTCGTCAGAAATTTGGATCAGTGGCGGTAGTGGTAACTTGGTGTGTAGTTTGGACGGGGGAGAAACTTGGCTCAAAGATCGCGAAGTTGAAGATATTCCCTCTAACTTTAACCGCATTAAGTTTATTAACCCAGAAAAAGGTTTTATCCTGGGTCAAAGAGGAACGCTACTGAGATATACAGGTCAGCCTTCCCAAGCGGCGGTTTGAACTCTAAACTGAATGAAAGCAGATCAATGGCTCAATTGGGTTGTTACAAACTCACAAATTTCGTATCATAATACAGTGATAGGCGTTTAAGACCCTGAAAAACTTTTGGAATTGAAACGCCCAGATGCGAGACAGGGGAAAGATGAAATTTCTCTTGTCTAGGGATCGGGATAAAAATAGAACCAGCCTCTGTCAAAAAGCAGGGGAGATTGGCTTTTAAAACCCCACTCACAAAACGTAGTATAATTTCAAGTCTCTCATCCGATTTGTAAACCGTTGTAATCAGGAGAATTTAGATATGGCAGGTGATACCGGGGAGCGTCCCTTTGGGGATATTATTACCAGTGTTCGGTATTGGGTGATTCATAGCATCACGATTCCGGCATTGTTTGTTGCAGGTTGGTTATTTGTAAGTACAGGTTTGGCTTACGATGCTTTTGGAACTCCCCGTCCTGATGAATATTTCCCGACTCAAGAACGTCAAGAA
>NZ_AAVU01000040.1 GCF_000169095.1 Lyngbya sp. PCC 8106 | reverse complement strand
ACACTGTATATTAAATCAAATCGATACAAAACTTAAAGGAGGTGACGTCTGTGTTGAAGCAACAGCAAAACAAATTCAAGACAGTTCAACTAACCGAAGGAGTATTGGTACTTACCGCCTTCGATGATGCTTGCATTCCCGCCTTGCGTTCTGGATTTTCTGGATATCCCGTTAACCCGCGTTGGAATGCCGTTAAATTTCATGCTTGGAAAATCGGTCGTCAGTGGCGTGTTGCTCTGTCTACAGGTGAAATGACCGTTCGTTCGGCTGACTCAATGTTAGTCTCAAAAAGCGAAATCGAACAAACAACTGATTCCGAATTTCCTCGAAAGTCCAGTGAGAAAACCTCACAACCTTTCTTTCATAATCATGCCGAGCGTTCAGGAGAATTAACTCTTGCTTGAACCACATAGGGTGTTGGGCGGTTAATAGCCGCCCTCTTAATTTGTCCTCTCAACTGCTCATTTCACCTAAATAGATTGGGGTTAAACATCTTCGACCCATCACGACTAACCGTTGATTAACTCCCGCTTCACATCAAGCTTTAATCATAACTTTACCCTTGAATAAACCCCCTCAATCCTCTAGAATAGCATCAGTCTGGAATTATAACCCAGTAAATTTATTGAATTTATATGTCATCTTCACAACCTGCCAACCTTTCTATCGAAGCGGCTCAACAAACTCTAGAAGCTTTTACCTGTGCAGAGATTCAATCCATTAATCAGATCAAAAATCGCGATTCTATTTGTGCAGCTCTCCAACTTTTAGTCCAAAATTCTGAATATCAAATGCTTGGAATTTGTGCAGATTCTTTGGATGCAGCCTGGAACGCTCTCGAACAATATTTACAAAAACTGGGTTACAATATTACAATCAATCGCAACGCTGTAGAAGCAATAGAAGGCTCTGTTTACCTCAAGTTCAATGGTCGCAGTCAGTCTTACTATGCGAGTCCCTACACCGAAAAATATCGGGGTGTATTAGTATCTTGTCAATCTACAGATGAGACTGGAGTGAACGGCACCTATGGACATTTTCCCCTAGATTTATTTACCTAAACTTTTCTCTAAACTCACAATCAATTCTTTTTAATGACAACGCCAAACCATAATCACTCCATTATTACTCCCACTCGCTAAACATAATCCATCTGAACTAAAGGTCAGCGTATTTACACTATTAAAATGACCAGTTAAAGTCCGAAGTAAATATCCTGTTTCGAGTGACCAAATCTTAATGGTTTGATCTGAACTTCCACTCGCAATAAACTTAGAATCAGGACTCACCGCTAAGTCTAAAAGATCGTGATCATGTCCCGGTAGAGTTTGAATCAATTGTCCATCTTTGAGTGACCAAATCTCAATCGTATTATCCCAACTTCCACTAATCACAAATCGAGAATCTGAACTAATCACCACCGTTTTATAAGTTTGAAATGGCTCAAAAGTATGTTCAACTTTCCCGGTTTTGAGTGACCAAATATTGATGCTATTATCGACACTTCCACTGTAAATCAGTTCAGAATCAGTATCCACTGTAATAGCATTAACAGAATTAGTATGTCCGGTGAGGGTTTTTTGTAATTCCCCGGTAGCGAGTGACCAAATTTTAATCGTATTATCCCAACTTCCACTAACAATAAATTGAGCATTTGGACTGACGGCTAACGCACTCACCGAATAAGAATGACCTTGTAATGTTTCTAATAATTGTCCGGTTTTTGCTGACCAAATTTTAATCGTACTATCGACACTACCACTAATAATTTGTTGACCATCCGGTGTCATGGCTAAAGCAGTAATTGAGTTAGAATGACCTTTTAAATTTCGGATGAGTTGTCCGCTTTGTACTGACCAAATCTTAATTTTATGATCCCAACCCCCACTGACAATAAACTGACCATCTGGACTGATTGCAATCACATTAACCACATCAGAATGTCCAGTTAAGGTGAGAACGGCATTCCAATTTTGAGGGTTTTGTTTGGCTTTTATCTGTTGTTGTTCACTATCATTCTGAACAATAATTTGTAATTCTTGACGATAAATGTCTCGACGTTGCTGTTGTAAATCTTTGAGAACTGAAACATAAGGTTTCACCCACATTCGCGGAAATTCTGAACTTAATTTATACAGATGAGGTTGATAGTGAGGATCAATACTGAGATAATACCAATCAATCAGAAAAGTTGCTAAAAGCTGATGAATTGTCACAATTAATTGCCGAACTTGACGAATTGCCAGATCCGGACTTAACCCTTGGGAAATTAATTCTTTTTGTGCTTTTTCCCAGTTCCAAGGCTGAATTGGAATTAGAGAAACATTTTGATTTTGTAGACCCCAAAATCCGACGTGAAAATGCACTTCATAATCATTAATATCACTGTATAATATAAACGTTGGAACAGGCGATAACACCATTTGCAATTTTCGCACTTCAATATCGCCTAACGATCGCGTAAAATAGTCAGCATAAAACTCAACCGGACGCATATTGCTAGTTTGGGGATAATGTTGGTTGAGAAACCGTCTTAAGCCATTACCAATATCTTTTTTAAGATGTCTTTGCATCCCCAACGGACAATCTTCGCTAATATCAGGCGGTGCCATAAACATCAATAATCGATGATGTTCTTGTCCTTCTAATAAAATTCGTTCGGTTTCCTGACGACTCAGATTAGAAAACCATTTTTCTCGGTTCCAAATTGCATCGAGTTCATGGAGTTTAAGCTGAATTTCATTAGCTTGTAATTCCCGAAGAATTTCCCGTTGTAAGCGACTAATTTCGCGGCGATCATTAATTTCTTGCTGACGAATTTGTAGGCGACGTTCTTCTTGAGTCGTTTCTAAGGTATTAAACTCTTGAAGTCGGGTTTCTTTGCGTTGTGAATATTCAACTAAAGCCTCAACATAACGAGGATCTCCTTTCACTTTTTCAGGAATAGAAGGAAGATCAGATCCCGAAGCATGAGTCGAACGTTGACCATTCATTACTGACATTAACTGTCTACCGAGTTGACGCGCAACGGGAATTAAAAGCGGAGCAGCTAGGGGATAAAGATAAGGAGGAATTGTCATCTAAATTTTACCTCTTCACGGTGTTAAAATAATCCGCCTAAAATCGGGATTCAATTAAATAGATTCGAGTTTAAGAGACTTGCTTAAATTCAATCTGGACGGACACTATTGTTTGACAATAACTAGATTTATCAGAGTTTAAAAAAGGTTTGAAAATAAAATTTATCAGCAATAAAAAAAGCTGATACATCCGTCCTATCAATGTATTCAGAACAGATAAAATACCATTCTCCTCCAATAGCTTCCTCTGTTTTGTGTCTTTAATCGCATTGAATCCTGTTATCGGTTGATAAATTCGCGCACCCGTTTGAGGTATGTTGGTGCATCTTCCAACATCGGAAAATGAGCCGTATTCTCTAATATAGCCAATTCAATTTTATCATTCAACGCAGCCGCTTGTCGTCCCATTTCTGCGGGAATAATCTGATCATACTCTCCTGCAACTAATAAGGTCGGAACTGTAAATTGTGAAAACTGCTGAGGGAGCCATTCTGTCGCTTCTTTACTCACCGAGGTTAACACAGTACCATAAGCCGCGTCAAAATCTGCGAGCAAAAAGTCTTCTAAAAAAGCTTGACTAACAGATGTCGGTAAAGAACGATGTAAAAATCGCGCCATAAAAACCTTATCAACCAAGGGAATTTTAGCTAACCATTTGGGTCGAAATAAAACCACATACCGACTAAACTTATGAAACGTTGTAAAGGTCTTTTCATCATATTCAAAAATACCACTACAAGTGAACACCGCTCGTTCGACTCGTTCGGGATAAAGATTGATAAACAAAGCCGCAATTGAACCGCCCATCGAGTGAGCATTCAGATAAACTTTATCTAAATTTAGCGCATCCAATACCCCTTTAAGTTCGTGAGCATAATCAACCAATTCATAACTCAAAACCGGAAAAGAAGACTCCTCAATTGCCCGTGCTTTTGAACGACCAAACCCCCGCAAATCATAAATTAAACAATCAAAATGATCCGATAATGCTTGGGCTGTACTCGTCCAATAGCGACCTGAACCGCCCCAACCATGCAAAAACACCATCACAGGCTTACTTTGTTCCTGACTTGATGTTTTTATCCATTCATAATAATGTTGAACCCCATTGACATTAATATATGAATCCTTTAAATCCAACTGCATTTGATCAATTCACCCCGATAACGGTTTAAGTTTTTGTTCTAAAGTATAATAGATCTCTAAGATTTCCAGCAATTTTTTCAATGTGACTGAAAAACTGAGTCAGTTGATCGCGATCTAATCAACCCTCTGTTCTGACCCCATTACACACATCCAGCCCAAACGGTGCAACAGTTTGAACTGATCAAGCCACAGAATCACAATTCAACCCCCCAGCTAAAAATACAGGAACATTCACCAATTCCCAAACTTTACGGCTAATTTGCCTATCTAATTTTGACTATTCATGGTGACGGGTTAACCAATCCGATAAAACCGTTTTTGCGGTAGCGGGAGAGGCGGTTTCAACCCCCGTTAAAGTTCGATGTAGCCACCATCCTCGCGCCGTTTGCGGGGAACTCCACAAGTCTAGATGTTCAACAGGTGGATCAGCATAAAAGCTTTCCACGCCCCCTCCCAACAGCGCTGAACTCCAATGGGTAAAGCGATCGTGACTGATGCGGTAAATCGGAAAATTGCCCCCTAGAGGGACTCCCCAACCGTCTAAGGCGATCAACGCTTTGACTTGGCCCCCCGCCTGTTGCCACATCCAAGCCGCAGCGATCGCCCCGACAACCCCCGCACTAAAACAAATAAAGATAATTGGTAATTTCGGTAATTTAACGTCATTCTGCCCAAAACTACCATTAGCAGGAGGGAAAGGGGCAGGACTTTGCGTTACACTACATAAATAGTTAAAAATGTCAATACCCGAATAAGCGGGATAATCCTGGGTCGGAAAAACAAACAAATTCCCCGACTGAAAACGCGATCGCCAATCGCCGAAAAGCTGACTGAGAAAGGATTCTGTTAACATCGGATCGTGAATACCCGGACAAATAACAACCGCCATAACCCAAATTCGGTTCAACTTCTTCTATACTGTAGATCAAGCTATCCCCCCCAGGGGGATGTTAAGCTATGCAGGCGAGTAAAAAGGATAAATTTAGTCCTAGATACTCCCCATTGTAAATAACAACTATTTTTGAGGATAACAAAGTGGTCGCAACTCCCGAAAGAACACAAGACAATATTTCTGTATCCGAGAGTCAACCTCAAGATCGAGTCGCTGTCCTGTTGATGGGATACGGTGAAGTCGAAAGTTATGAAGATTTTGCGAATTATAACGAACAAGCTTTGAACTTGTTAACGGCTAAATTTGCGCCTGTTCCTACATGGATTTATCCGCCTTTAGCCAAACTATTAGCGGTATTTGACTTGCATGAATGGAGTCACCAACATGGTAACTTTATCTCTCCTCACAACGCGATTTTTGAACAACAACGGGCGGGAATAGAACACGAACTTAAGCACAAATGGGGCGATCAAGTTAAAGTGTTCAAAGCTTACAACTTCTGTAAGCCGTTTCTTCCCGAACAGGTATTAGAACAAATAAAAGCAGAAGGATTTGATAAGATTCTGATCTATCCGTTGTTAGTGGTTGATTCTATTTTCACCAGTGGAATTGCTGTCGAACAGGTGAATAAAGCCTTAGCCAACTTAGCAGATGGAAAAGAACATTGGGTCAAAGGTCAGCGTTATATTCCGTCATTTTATAACGAACCGGGCTATTTAGACTTGATGGCAAACATGGTCGAAGAAAAGATCAAAAAAGAATTAGCCGTCGCCCATTTACCCTCACAAACAGCGATTGTCTTAATGAATCATGGTTGTCCTCACAAAGCCAAAGGATTCACATCAGGAATTGATGAAAGCCAAGCGATGTATGAACTGATTCGTGAACGTTTAATTTATCGTTATCCGTTGATTTCAATTGGTTGGTTGAACCATGACACCCCGTTAATTGACTGGACACAACCTAACGTTAAATTAGCTGCCCAAAACTTAATTGAATTAGGGGCAACTTCTATTGTGTTTATGCCGATTGGATTTGCTACAGAAAACCATGAAACCCTGTTAGATGTAGAACATATTATCGAAGGATTACGACGCCAACATCCCGAGATTACCTATGTACAAATGCCCTGTGCAAATGACCATCCAGAGTTTATGAAAATGGCAGCAGAATGGGCAAATCCGCAGATTGAAGCACTATTAAATGAAACAGCTTTGGCAGTCAATCCACAATTGGCGTCGGTTCAAGCCCAAGAAGTTCATAACCACGAACATAGCCAACATCACCATGATCACAGTCATGGTCATCATCATCACCATCATTAATCCTTAACTTTCAGGGGTTAAATAAAACCCCTAATTAACATTTCTTCTCCCCTCGCCTCGTAGGAAAGAGGTTAGGGGAGAGGTTAAATTACCCCCCTCAGTCCCCCCTAAAAGGAGGGAATAATTATCCGTTTCCCTTTCCTCAGTTTTTGTAAATTTGTATTCAAATAACTTGACTTTTTATGAAATCTTAAACATCCAAAAATATAAACATCCTGATACTACTAAGAAGAATATTAAAAAAATTACTTCTGCAAAAGTTTTTGTTATCTTATATAAAATAATTACTATTATTCCTAAACCGATTATTAAGAACAAAAACTCGATTATTTTACTTAAAAACTCGACTGTTCTACTTAGAATATCTTGGTCTATTTGAAGACAAAAATTATTGAAACCATATTGTTGACAGTACATTTCATAATGATTTAGAATATATTCTTTCATGTATTTTTTAATAAAACTACCTTTTTACTTGTTAGAGATTAATCCCAAAATTGCTATAATTTAAAGTATAGAAGCTATCAGAATAATTGAGTTGGTTATTCTTTTAAAACTTCTAACCTATTGGCTTATCATTCTTTAACCACAAGAATTGTAAAATCCGATTTGCTCATCGCAATGGACTGTATGGTTGTTAATTGTATATTGATAGCTCTTTGAAGCATTAGGCAACAAAAAGATAAAATAAAATATTCCAATTAAAAAAATAGAAATCCAAACTTCTTTTTTAAGAATAATATTAACTAACTTTTTGATGAAATTTTTAAAATCGTTATTTAACTCTTGCATATTTTAGGTTTTTCCTTTCTCGGTGATTAAGTAAATACTATTTTAACATTAAAACACACCAGTGACGTTTTGACCCCTTAAAGAAAATTTACTTTGGCAGAATCCCCTTATAAAAGAAAGAGCTAGGCTGGCTAGGTCAATATTGTTGAATACTCCCCTCGCCTCGTAGGAGAGGGGTTGGGGGAAAGGTTAATCTGGTGTTTTATTCTTCAAGTAATTCAGAATTTTTTCATCTTGAGTAATTAATAATGAACTGTAAATTTTAGCCGTTGCCACAATAATCTGATCTGCTGGGTCGGCATGAAATCCAGAAAGCCGTGTTGATTCAAGGATAATAGGAAGGGTTAATTCTAACAGTTGAATACCAGGATATTTTAGAGCCAGTTCGAGCCACTCTTCTACCGAACACTCAAAAGCAAGTCTATTTTTTTCAACTAATTTGGCAACTTCCCAGCAAGAAATAATACTGATACCCAACCCGCTTGCTTGGTTTGATTGAATAATCTCACGGTTTTGGGAAGACAATTTCGGGTTTTCATCAACCCACCAAATCCAGATATGAGTGTCTAGGATAATCATGTCAAAGCCTCCCAATCTTCTATGGCTACGGGTTCATAAGGTTCTTCGTAGGAAATGACTTTTCCTCGCAGGGGGCGATGTTTAGAGGTAAGCTGCTGTGAGGAGATTAACCGCATATCATTTTTAACCGTTTGTAAAATGGCTTCAATGATTGCAATACGTTCCTCAATAGAAGTGTCTTGTAATTGGTTAATAATTTCCGATTTATTCATGGTTTTAATTCAAAATTAACAGTTGTGCAGCATGATAGTTAATTATGATTGTAGCTTCGTAAAGTTACCGTTCTTCTCCCCTCGCCTCACCCTGCTTTCCAAGTCCCCCCTAAAAGCAGGGAAGAATTATCCGTTTCTCTTTCCTCGTAGGAAAGGGTTGGGGGAGAGGTGACAATCGAGGTTTACGTTTGGGGTGAATTTAAGAGAAAATAGAGATAAGATCCCCAACTATCTCACACCGTATGACGTGCTGTTTAAACCCCCATTGTCCCCAACCCAACAACCCCGACGTAAACCGTTATTGTCAAGCTTGCGGCGTCGAATTAATTCCCATTTTGAGAGGTCATTATCGAGTAATAAAATTGTTGGGGGAAGGGGGTTTTGGTCGAACCTATATCGCGGAAGATATTGATAAACTGAATGAATATTGTGTAGTTAAACAATTCACCGCAAACGTTCAGGGAACCGGGGCTTTAAACAAAGCCACACAACTGTTTGAACAGGAAGCCCGACAACTTCAGCAACTCGGCAAACATCCCCAAATACCCACATTATACGCTTATTTTGAGGAAGGGAAACAGTTATTTTTAGTTCAGGAATATATCGAAGGCGAGACGTTATCACAATTAGTTAAAAAGCAGGGAGTTTGGAAAGAACCACAAGTTAAACAACTGTTAGAGAATTTATTACCCGTTTTGAAATTTGTTCACGAACAAAAGGTAATTCATCGAGATATCAAGCCGGATAATATTATTCAACGTCGGGGTGATGAATGTTTTGTGTTAATTGATTTTGGGGTAGCCAAACAGTTATCTACAACGGTATTACAAACAACAGTTGGGACTCGTATTGGTTCGGATGGTTATGCTTCTATCGAACAAATGCAAGGCGGGGAAGCTTATCCGGCGAGTGATTTATTTAGTTTGGGGGTAACTTGTTTTTATCTGTTGACTGAAGTTCATCCCTATAATTTGTTTTTGGAAGAAGGTTATGGTTGGACTCGCAACTGGGAACAACATCTTAAGCAATCTGTTAGTCAGGAATTCAAGGAAATTTTAACGAAGTTACTGCAAAAAGATGTTCAGCAACGTTATCAGTCTGTTTCTAATATTTTAACAGCTTTGCGATCGCATTCTACAAAAAGTTCTCAAACTCCTAAACCTTCACCCGTTTATCAACATCCAAAACCAACTCCATCTTCTCAAACTTCTCAAACCTTAGCTTCACCTGTTTCTTGGCAAAATGCAACCTGTATTAAAACTTTAACAGGACATTCAAATCATGTTAGGTCTGTTGCTTTCAGCCCCGATGGTCGAATTTTAGCGAGTGGAAGTAATGACAGTACCATCAAATTGTGGGACATGAAAACTCACCAAATAATTGCTACCTTAAAAGGACATTCACATTGTGTCAGGTCTGTTGCTTTCAGCCCCGATGGTCGAATTTTAGCGAGTGGAAGTGTTGACAATACTATCAAACTCTGGGATGTCGAAACTCGAGCGACAATTGCGACTTTAAAAGGACATTCAAATTCTGTTGTTTGCGTAGCATTGAATCAGAAAGCGAATATTTTAGCAAGTGGGAGTGCTGATAAAACTATCAAATTGTGGGATGTTTCCACTCACAGAGAAATCGCCACTTTAGAAGGACATTCAGGTTGCATTAATTCTGTAGCATTCAGTCCCGATAGTAGCATTTTAGCCAGTTGCAGTTATGATAAAAGTATCAAATTGTGGGATGTTGCCACTCACAGAGAAATCGCCACTTTAGAAGGACATTCAAGTTATATTCTTTCTGTAGTATTCAGTCCCGATAGTCGCACGTTAGCGAGTGGGAGTTTTGATCAAACTATCAAATTGTGGAATGTAAAAACTCAAGGGGAATTTGCTACCTTGAGGGGACGAAATTCAAGTTCAATCTGGTCTATAGCATTAAGTAAAGATGGTAGCACTTTAGCTAGTGGGAGTAAGGACAGCACCATTAAATTGTGGAATGTGAAAATTCCTAACAAAATTACTACCTTAAAAGGACATTCACATTGGGTAAGGTCTGTTGCATTTAGTCCCGATGGTAACACGTTAGCCAGTGGAAGTTATGACAAAACGATTAAATTGTGGCGACCTGGGTAGGTTGGGTATTTTGTCAGTTTTTTCACCCGTTTTTTCACCCGTTTTTTCACCGGGGATTGAAATCCCCGTCTAATAGTTAAAGTCGGTTTCAACCGACTGCATTATTTATTGTTAGTTCCGCAGTAATTTTTAGTCCTCTTCAGAGGACTTTTGTTGTTAGGCGGGGATTTTAATCCCTGACGGACTGACAACAGGATTAAATTGTGGCAACCTGGGTAAGTTGGGTTTTTATTATCAGGTTTAGGGCGCAAGCCTTGCGCCCCTACGGTTGGGGATTTTGTGTATAAAATACAAATAACAACGATTCCTCTTTGTAGGGTGGGTGACAATTAATTTCTAGTATAAATCACCAATTTTAAGGAAAGTCACCCACCCTACACCTTTTTAACGGGAATTTAGGGGGATCTTGTAAAAGTCCCCCAGAATTGGGGGATTTAGGGGGCGGGGGATGATCGGGGAATATAATCCGGAAGAGGTCAAATTAATCCTCAAATTGCAACAAATTCCCAAGTTGACTCTCATCAAACACCTTTTTCGGACGCATAATTAAAATCAATTGTCCGAACAACGATAATTCTGGATCTTCTTCAAACCACTGTAATTCTAGTTGGTTATTCTGTTCGATCAAAAAATAACGATCTGCTTCCCAATTCCGTTGTGAACGATCAATCACCACTAAAACAGGTTCAATTTTTCCCGGTAAAGGATTGGGTAAAGTGTCACTTTTACCAATAATAACAACCGGATCTTCTGCTTTTGTAATCACTTGCCAACCCGGAAGCGGTATCCACACCCCCGAACCCGAAAATTTAACCATCCGAAACGGTTCAGATTCATCCGTAATTGGCACCGCTTTTAAATCATCTAACGTTAGGGGAAATTCACCAACAACAGGCAAAATACGGGGTAAATCTTCATCCGATTCTAAGCGATAAACGGGTAAACGAGGGGCGGGACGAGTGGAAACAACGGAAAAATCAGTTAATAGTTTTTCAATGTGTTGTCGGGCGTCGGGAGAATTAGCAAATCTTAACCCTTTGGCAATTAAACGCGATCGTTGTTGGAGATCGCTATGTTGTCGGGCGGCTTTCCAACATTGGTAGGCGATCGCATCCCCCGGATGTCGGGTAAACCCCTGCGGTAAATTGCTAACCCGAGAGAGATCTTTGATCGCCTTTGTCAAATCCTTGGCTTCGTCAGCATCAATCCTTTGAGATAAACTAAACTCAGCCGCCTCTAGACGTTGGGGTTGGGTGAGGATGCGAAACTCATAGAGAATATCACTTCCTTTTTGCTGAAAATGCGATCGCACCTGTTCGGAGGCGCCACCTGTGACCAAAGAGGTGTAAACTTGAGAAGCGACAATCACCAGATTTTGCTGAATCGGTTCAAATCCGGTTTCTTCAAACAGTTTTTGGGAATTGTAGCCCGATTTTTGTAGTGTCGCACAGGCTTGTCCCCAGTCTACCCAAGTTCCTTCTTTACGACGGAGTAATTGTACCAATTCTTCTACATTCCCGATCTCGTTAGAAGGTTGGGAGTTTGGGTTCGGGTTGTCTTGCGGTGTTCCAGTCATAACGTTCAAAATCCAGTTTGAGTTTACCCTACACTCTAATTTTGTGATTCAATATTCAAGTGAAAGGTAACGGAGTGATTGAAGTTGAGTTAAAATCCGGTTAGATTACTCATACTTTATTTAGTTTACCGGAAAAGGGAAACTTCAGGCAATCGGAAATGCTTTAATTTTTTGAAGTTTTCTCTGGGGGAAATTCTGACTCCTGTACTGAATGTTTTTTGGGCTTTTCGTCGCACCATTTTTCGACTTAACCTCTTGATTATTTTCTTGCGCTAATGAATTCTAAACTCTTAATCAAAGAAATCTATAAAAAAGTTCCGATGTACCGTTTATTTAATCGTTTATGGGTTCATCCCCATCAGATTAAAGGATATGGAGTCGCCGATATTGAATGTGATTATCCCCAATGGGGGCCAGGTGAAGATTATCAACAGTGGTTTGATGAAAAAATGGACACCTTTCAAGTGCAAACTTTCTCACCTGAAAACAGTCAAAATCCCCAAAATTCTATTGAGTTGGTGAGAGTTTTGATTTTACTTTGTGATCCCGTCGTTGAAATGAATTTTTTACGATATGTTGATCCAGCTTTAGATTCAGGAGATCAATTTTTTGTACCGATGCGGGTAGCCACTGAATCTTCATTAAAAGCGTTAGAACCCTCCGAAGGAATAGAACTTCATATTCTGGCGGAAAAAACAAACACTGGAATTCTTTATCCTGATGAAATTTTAGCCGAGATTAACGAAACGCAATGGACAATGACTTGGGAATAATTTCCGATCTAAAATGAGGAAATTGGCTAAAGTCTAACGATAAACCGACCAACCGCAACTTTCAAAAATAATATTATGGTAAACTTACTTCTAGAGCAACTATTAGGACAGGCAACTCAAAAAGTCGATGCGGCTGAGGTCTATTTTCTCTCCTCTCAAGATACACCGATTGAGTTTGAAAATAATCGCCTCAAATCCCTACAAACCAAAGCCAAACAAGGCGTCGCTTTACGAGTGATTCATAATGGGAAATTAGGATTTGCTAGTTCAACTGATTTAACCCGACTTGATGATCTGATCGATGCAGCCATTCAAACCGCAGAAATTGGTGATCCGGTAGAATTTGAATTTGCAGCAAATTATCATCATTCTAGCCCCAAAACATCCTACACTCCCCCCACAACTCAAGAACTTGTAGAATTGGGTCACTCGTTAATCGATCAAATTCATCACTACAATTCAGAAATTCTGGTGAATGTTGACTTTCATGTTCGCACTCAAGTTGTACAAATTGCCACTAGCCAAGACGTTTTTGCCGAACAATCCAGTCAAATTTTAAGCGGAAGTTTGGGCGGAAATCTGGTTCGCGGTGAAGATTTTCTCGAAATTTACACCTATGATATTGCCCGAGATAGACTAATTGAAAGCGATCGCCTAGTCGAAGATTTAATTCAAAAATACCGTCTCGCCGAACAAAAAGCAACGATTTCTAGTGGTTCTTTTCCCGTTTTATTTACTCCCAGGGCGGTAGCGATGGTGTTAGGGCGGTTGTTTAAAACCGTGTTATCCGGTCAAACTGTTGTTCAGAAATCCTCGCCTCTCAGTGATAAACTGGGTCAAACACTATTTGATCCTCGCTTTAGTTTATCAGAAGATCCTCAGTTTGGGCCGGGTGCTTGTGACTTTGATGACGAAGGAACTCCGACAACTTCTAAAACTTTAATTGACAACGGCACCGTTCAAGGGTTTTATTGGGATAGAAAGTGGGCAGTTCGCGGTCAAGTTCAGCCGACTGGAAATGGTTTTCGCGGTGGATTATCCCGTCCTGGGCCTTCTTTAGTGAATCTTTGTATCGCCCCAGGAAGCACTTCTACAGACGATTTAATTGCTAGTATGGACGAAGGATTAATCGTTGATCAAGTGTTGGGGGCGGGTCAGTCAAATCAACTCGCTGGAGAATTTTCAGTCAATTTGGATTTAGGTTATAAAGTCGAAAAAGGTAAAATAGTCGGCCGTTTGAAGAATACAATGGTAGCAGGTAACATTTTTGAAGCCTTTAAACAATTAGGAGATTTAAGCGATCGCCCGGAATGGTTAGGCGGAAGTTCTTATGTTCCCAGTATGTTGTTTAATCAGTTGGGAGTTGCCGCCCGGAAATAAATTGGGTATTAAAACTGTTCAAAGATTGCCATAAACTGTCTAAGTTGAGAGTTGAATTATGAAAACGATCCGAACGCTATTCATCGTTTTTCTAACCTGTTTGTTATTAACGGGGTGTGTTGAATACGATGTCGGGATAGAATTTGATAGCCAAACTCACGGAACCATTCAGCAAACAATACAGCTATCGGAACGCTTAACAGGCTTTAGTCGGGATGGTGTTAATGAGTGGGTAAGCAGTCTCAAACAACGGGTTAGAAGGGTTCAGGGACGAACACAGCGAGTCTCAGATCGAGAAATTTTAGTGACGATTCCGTTTAATAATGGGGCAGATTTAGAAGAAAAGTTTGAACAGTTTTTTAATCCGATTAGTCCCGATCAAAAGGGAAAGTTCAAAGATCAAATTGAAGATAATTTACCTCAATTTTCATCGAATTTAGATCTAACGCAAAATAATTTTATCTTTGTTTTGCGAAATCATTTAAGTTTAGAATTAGATTTGCGATCGCTGGCGTTACTGACAACCCAAGAACAGGTTTTGATTGGTTCGGGAGAATTGCTAGAATTACAGTTTAGTTTAGATACACCTTGGGGTGCAAAACTCGTGGAATCTGATGGGATCAACCCAGACCACCCCAAACCTCTAGCTGTAACTTCTAAACAAAATGGTCAACTGGTTTGGACACTAAAACCCGGAGAAGTAAACCAGTTAGAAGCCCTGTTTTGGATACCTAGTCCAGTCGGAATTGGTGCAGTTATTATTATTTTATTCACCTATTTCGGTTATACTCTTAAATATGCGCTGTTACCCAAACTGAGTCTTCGCAAAAAAACAGCCCCGGCTGAAATCTAACCTAAAATTAGACAATCTCAACATGAACACTTTGTAGGGACATCATCTGGGTGTCCTTAAATTGTATCAATGATCAAAAATTAAGAAATATAAAATATCAAAAAAAGGTTAAACCCTTTTTAACGATTCTCCGTTAGATTATAGAATATATAGCAAAAACCAGCTCATATTTACAATGACCCATGATCAAAATCTTATTCCACCTCAATCTTTGATTGTTTCTTGTCAAGCACCTGTTGACTCTCCCTTGCATGATCCGATTATAATTGCAGCAATGGCAAAAGCGGCGATTAATCAAGGTGCAGTCGGAGTCCGAGTTGATACACCCGATCATATCAAAGCCGTGCGGGAACGGATAACACAACCAATTATTGGACTGTGGAAACAATCAATTCCCGGTTTTGAAGTTTATATCACCCCTCAGTTTGCAGATGCAATTGCGATCGCCGAGGCGGGGGCTGATATTATTGCTATAGATGCGACATTAAGAAATCGTCCCAACGGAGAAACAATAAACACCCTGATTCCTCAAATTCAGCAAGAATTAGGTAAACAGGTTATGGCAGATGTAGACACCCTAGAAGTCGCGATAGCAGCCGTTAAAGCGGGTGCAGATTTTGTCGGAACAACACTTTATGGGTATACAAAAGACACAGAAACTTATACTCCTCCCGGCTTTAAATTGCTGGAAAATATGGTCAAAAAACTAGAAGTTCCGGTCATTTGTGAAGGCGGAATTTCTTCACCTCAACAAGCCCAAAAAGCAATTGAATTAGGGGCTTATGCCGTTGTTGTCGGGACAGCAATTACGGGAATAGATATTCAAGTCAAAAATTATCAAACGGCTTTAATGGAGGTGAAAACATTCGGATCATAAAAAGAGAAATATCAGTTCAACAATCAAGCATTTTTTGAGGAACTTCCAAGCAAAATCTAACGTCTTTAGAAATAGGGAAGCACTCCAGACAAAATAAAATGGGTAGATGAATTAAAACGATCTAAATATCCGCTTTAATTTCCCTCTCATCCGATTGATAATCTAGAACCCCTTGTATTCCCTATCTGCTTTGATAACAGCATCGCCAAACATCAGAACAATAGGTTGATAGCTTCATTAAACCCCCAAATCAAGGGTTACAAAATGGTTTAATCTTGACCCCGGCTAACTCCCACAGGTTGAACGTATTAAAGCTTGGAATTCCGTTAATAATTCACCAAAAAGATACCTACACTCCTTGCTTTTTCCGGGTTCACCTTCTAGATTATTCATCATATTATCCGGATTTTGACCTCCCTTCATCGGGAATAATAAATAATACACTAATGTAATTCCTATGACAACCGAAACCTTATTTGACTATCAACCCAAATATGTAACCACTGCCCCAGAGGTACATCATTCCACCGTCAGACGTTCCCGTTTCCACAAAGGGATTATTCTACTATTGGTAATTAGTGGTTTAATGAGTGTCTATGGGATTCAACTTGCCAAACTTCAAATTCTTCAAGGAGAATATAATCGACTTTGGGCAGAAACAAATCGTCTACGTCTGGCATCAGTTCCCGCTAAACGGGGTGAAATCATTGATCGCAAAGGAGAAGTTCTCGCCACCAGTCGTTTATCCCGTTCCGTTTTTTTATGGCCTCAAGAACAATCCCCCGAACAATGGCAAAAAACCGCTAAACAGTTAGGTGGAATACTCAAAATTCCCGAAACCAAAATTTTAGAACAACTCGAAAAAGCCGGATATCGTTCTCGGCTTCCTGTGCGAATTTATCAAGATATCAATCCTTCCATGTTCGTCGCCTTAGCAGAAGAAATGGGCAAATCAAGAGGGATTGAAATTCGCGGTGAGTCTAGACGTTCTTATCCCAATAATAATTTAGCCTCCCATCTTTTAGGATACATCGGAGAAGCTACACTGGATGAATTGAAGGCAAATTCCGATTATCCAATGGGAATGATTGTCGGGAAAAGCGGAGTTGAATACAAAGCTAATTCTGAGTTAGAAGGGGTTTGGGGAAATCGTTTAGTCGAAGTTGATGCCAAAGGAAATGAAATTCAAGAATTAGGCTTACAATCACCCGTTTCAGGAAAGTCTGTTCAACTGACTCTCGACTATAAATTACAGAAAATAGCCGAGGAAAAATTAGGCGATCGACGGGGGGCGGCTGTGGCAATTGATGTCAGAACCGGGGCGATTTTAGTGATGGCTAGTAGTCCAAATTACAATCCAAACCAGTTTACTCGTCAGTTAACAGCAAAAGAATGGAATCAACTGCAAGGGTCAGAAAATCCGCTTCTTAATCGCGCCATGCAAGGGTATCCGCCTGGAAGTACCTTTAAAGTTGTTACCGCCACTGCCGGGATCGAGTCGGGTAAGTTTAAACCCAATTCTACATTAATGACTTCGGCGGCGATTACTGTGGGGAATACTTCTTTCCACGAATACAATAATGCAGGGTATGGGGTAATTGGATTTCAAAAAGCATTAACCGTTAGTAGTAACACTTTTTTCTATCAAGTGGGGATGAAAGCAGGCCCCGAACAAATTTCAAAATGGGGTCGAGAATTAGGGATTGGCGGTTCAATTGATTTAGATCTTTTAGGACTTGATAGTGGAAATCACGGTCAAATTCCGACACCGGCTGAAAAGGAACAAAACTATGGTGAACCCTGGTATGTTGGGGATACGGTTTCGATGTCAATTGGTCAGGGATTAGTATTAGTAACGCCGTTAGAATTGGCGGTGATGACGGCAACAGTTGCTAATGGGGGATGGCGAGTTCAACCTCATTTACTGGCTTCTCAAACCAATACACCGGAAACCGAACGGGTAAAAACCTCGATTTCTCCGGCTACATTAAATGTGATTCGTCAAGGGTTAATTTCTGTGGTTAAAGAAGGAACCGGACGCCGTTTAAATGATGGTTCTATTCCTTTAACGGGCGGAAAAACAGGGACGGTAGAAATCCCTGGAAAACCCGATAATTCTATGTATATCGCGTTTGGGCCGGCGGATAAACCAGAAATTGCGATCGCGGTTGCCGTCGAAGCAGGGGGTTATGGTTCAGTGTCTGCCGCCCCCATTGCCCACGAGATTTTTAAAGGTTATTTCGGGCCGCCCAAACCCAAACCCGCAGCCCAGAAAAAATAGAAAAAATAAACGTTCTTCAACGAGAATACCTAGAAATAGTTTACGAAGCCCGGACAAAAAATGCTCAACTTAATTGTTGGGCGTTTTCCCATTTTCTAGATCATAATTCTGACAAGCTAAGAGTAATTTTTGCTGTATTCGTTGACGGATACTATCTGGAGAAATTACTTGACAATCTTCATAATACGGTGCAATTTCCCGAAGAAACCAAAAACTACTAAAAATATTTCTCACCACTTTTCTTGTTCGGGGTTTACCTTCAATTTCACTGACAAAAGTATCATCCAGTTTACGTTGGTAACTAAACGCTAATCCTTGATAGACTTGAAACTCAACAGCTAACCGTTCTAAGTCAGACATCCAAACTTTATCGATAGAAATGACTGCTGCATCTTGAATCCGATCTAATCGTAATGACCAATTATGCCGCAGTTCTTCAACATCCCGATTTCCCTCCGATTCCTGACAACGACAGACTAAATATTCGCGTTTTTCAATCGGCATAATTCGGGCGTGTAAAATGGTATAAGTCCACTGACGTTCTGCGGCATCCCGATAGGATAACTGAAAAGGTTGCTGACGGTGAATCAGATTATCTATCTTTTGTCGCCAAGCGGGTTGAGGGTTATTCAGAAAACGTTCAATTTCAGTCCGAAACGGAATCGTCAGTTCACTGCGATCGCACAACAATTGGGCAATTGCAACTGCTTCTTCCATTTTTCCCGCATCCATTAATGCTAACCTCGCAGTATCCAAAGCTTTGATCCGTTCGGGTGACCAATCGTTATTTGCGGTGATCAGCAGTTTGTGACGGGCGATCGCTTCCACTAACTTCGAGATATTTGGGCGTTCACCCCACGTCATCCCATACTCCAACGCCAGGGCTTCAAGTTCGGCTTTGTCTCGTTCTGAAACTGACAACGTAATTGATTGACCTTTACGACTCATATTTGTCCGTATACTTTTTCTGTATTTTTCTTGACACTCTTTTATTTTCACCGATATTATAGGCAATATCAACAACTTACGGACACAACTTATGGATAAGTCCGATGACAAAATTACCCTCAAACCCGTTTATTCCTGTCCGGCGGACGAGACTCCCTCAGATGTCAAACTTCCCCCCGGTTGGTGTTTAACGTGGCATCAAGTCGAAACTCTCAAAGCAATCCGTAATCCCAATATTGACGTGATTATGAATACTGCTTTTACCGGAGATGGCAAAAGTTTAGCGGCTTATTTAGAAACACTTTCAACCAATTTTTATGCAATTGGGTTGTATCCAACGAATGAACTTTCTCGCGACCAAGAGATTCAAATTCAAGGATATATTGAACAGTTTAAACCCAAATATGAACCCCGTGTCAACCGTTTAAGTAGTGCAGAGTTAGAAATTTATGCCGAGAATGAAAAGCTGAGAAAATCGGCGGCGATCGCTACTCGTTCAGGTCAATCTGAAATCCTCTTAACTAACCCAGATCTGTTTCACTACCTCCATCAAGGTTCCTATCTAATGCCAAAAGATAGTCCAGATAAACTCTGGGGAAAAATAGATAAAGATTTTGATGTTTTTATCTTTGATGAATTTCATGTATTCTCTGCGCCTCAAATTTCTAGCGTCATTAATACGATGCTGTTAATTAAAAACACCAACCGCAACAAAAAGTTTGTATTCCTCTCCGCTACTCCAGAATCTCAGTTAACCGAAAAATTAACTCTCGCCGGATTTCGGATTAAACAGATTAACCCTTTAGAAGAAAATAAGTATCAATTTCCCAATTCAATTGAGGAGTCTAAACAGTTAGAATCTCAAGGATGGCGTAATATATTACGAGAAACTGAACTTAACTTTATTTCCCTAGAATCAACCGCAGGCGCGTCAGAAACTTGGTTAAAAGAAAATAGCGATCGCATTCTGGATCACTTTTTACAGCATCCCGGTAGTAAAGGCGCAATTATTCTCAATTCCATTGCTGCTGTCAAACGATTAGTGCCATTTTTTCGCGATGTATTTGAACCCAAAGGGTTAACAGTGGGGGAAAATACCGGGTTATCTGGGAAAGCCGAAAAAATGCGATCGCTTGCCGCAGATTTAGTGTTGGGAACCAGTACAATTGATGTCGGGGTAGACTTCAAAATTAACCTCCTCATTTTTGAATCAGCCGATGCGGGGAACTTCATTCAACGCTTAGGAAGACTGGGAAGACATAGCGGCTATGAACGCCAGGTCGAAGAGATTAAATTTCAGCAATTTACAGCCTATGCTTTAATCCCGAACTTCCTCGTTGAACGCCTGTTTTCAGGGGATGAATCTCCCTTAAAACCCAATGATATTTATGATCGCTGTTTCTTCTATGACCAAATTCGAGAAAAGTATCGCCAAATTAATGACTTTCGAGGATATTATCAAAAATGGGGTGCAGTTCAGTCGGTGATGTTGTGTTGGAAATTAGGTCATAAAACCATTAAACAGCAGTATCAAGGCAGTCAGCAACAATTTAAGCAAGATTGTCAGCAAGTCTTTCAAACCAGTTTAGGAAAAGTCGCAGGAAGAATTAAAGCGTTAGGGGAAGAATGGCGAGATGATTTTGATCGCAAAACGGGGAATCCAATTGTTGACGAAGCGGCGAGTTTTCGAGGTTCGAGTGCCTTGCAATGCGGTTTATATGATTTAACAGAATCCAATGAAGTGGATCGGTTTAAAACCTATGATTTACCCGGAATTTTAAGTCATCTGGAGATTGAAACGATGACAGAAGTTGCATTTAAAAGATTACGTCAAGAAGTCGTCAATCGTACTGAAACACCCATTCCTAAAGGTAGATTTGAATATTGTTTAGGGTTTATGAAATTGTTGCGTTACCGTGAGGAACGATTGAACTGGAAATTTACTTATTCGGGTGATTTACAGGTGGTGGCTGACTCTTGGGATGTTCAGATATTAAAAGGGATAGAAGTTTGGCAACCTGAGAATTATTGGATCGGTGAAATTAACAAGCGACTGAAGCGAAAGGCGTTGGTTTGCTATGTGTTGCGGTTTCCGGTTGCTGAGGTAAGGATGCGGTTGCGTCTACCGATGCACTTTCAAATTTATCCCATTAGCGATCGCAACAGTATTCATGGTAGCGCACCCTATGCGATCGCCTTTGGACAGTCGGCTTTATTAATTGATACGTTAGCTAGTTGGCTGAAAAGCCAGGGAGGTGAAATATGGATGGCTTAGGGTTTCAATCCCTCATAGGGATTTTAGCGATATTACGCAGGGTAGAGCAACGAACGCCAGTAGGTTCACAAGGCATTGTTTCAATCCCTCATAGGGATTATTACAAAACTTTTTGTATTTCTACCCTTATATTTAAGGTTACAGAACGACTGTAAAAATTGCAAGAGTTATGTTCAAAAATCAGCAAAAACTTGTGAAAAAGTTACTACTTATGAAGTTTAATCAGATGGTTATGTCAGCTACCGGGTATACTGAAGTAGAGAACGCTCCACGATCTGGTGAGAAACGAGCGCGAGTAGGAACACAGAGCTGTACGCCTCGCCCTCCTTGATGGACGGTTTTTAGGCTTGTCTCTTATCTACAACCTCTCTTCTAGTGACCAAATTCGTGGGGTTTGTTCTCCTAACTGTTTAGAAGGACAAAAAAATGCCAAAAAAACGTAACTCTGAAAACTCAGAGCAGCTTCAGCTTTTCATCCCTTATTCTCAGAAGCCATTTTTAGAGTATAAGAAAAAGGTGCGTGGGAAAGACGCCAGGAAAGGCTTTGATTTAATCGAGGAAGGTGTGCGACTTCTTCAAGCCCAGCTTGATCAAGATGGGATTCACTCAGCAGAAGCTAAACCGGCAATTCAGCAGTTCTTAATCCTAACTCAAGGAGATAAAACAAGACTCCGCTAGAGCTAGACCATACTACGTTTAAGTTTGAATTAATGAGGCTCTACAGTTTTTTTATAGAGCTTATAGAGCCTCTTTTTCTGAATTTTCACTTGATTCAAATTTATTCAAAAGGCTTTAAAGCTGTATCCTTTGTATATTTATTCAACAAGTCACAGAATTTATCGATTCTATCAGGAAGTAAGTTATGGCTAAGAAACGTCACAAATCAGAACCCGAAGGACAACAACTCTCTCTGTTTGATCAACCGGAAGTTATCAATACAGAAATAGATGAGGATGATAGCTGGTTAGAAGATGAAGAATTTGGTCTAAACTTTGAGTCCTATGACCCCATCTTTGAACCAAAAATCTCTGAACTCTTAACCCTAAAGTTACTGCGAGAAGCGATTCATTCACAAAATCCTGATGATGCAGTGATGACAGATTTTGCCGAGTATGTTCTCCCTAATTTACTCAGAGTTGCAATTGGAGTAACCGCAAAAGGAGGTAAGTATTTCGATGAACTCGATGAAAAACGAGAAGCTGAGGGAAAAACAAAAGTTCGTCGGGATAATGCAGGTGATCAATCTTTAAATACACATCTCCTGAATGGTTTATTTCCAGCCAATTTAATCGAACAACGCTTAGAAAAACTAGATACAACAATTAAACGAGTTGTCGGAGAACAAGAGAGACGGTTAGTTATTGCTGGATTTATTCTCCATGACTTTGAAAAATTTCCCGATGCACCTGAAAACTGTCGTCAACTTCCAATAGAAGAACATCGCCAAATTATCACTGATAAAGTCCAACAGTTAGGATTAGACTATTTTATTAATCCAGACGATCCAAATGCTTATCAAGATTATATTGATGACTTACTTTGTGTGGCGTATAATGCACAACGACGTTGGGATACAAATTGGAATTTTTCAGTGTTTGGGTTGAATCCTCAGTTACGCGATCGCACATTGGTTTGTTTATCGGAGTTAACCTGTTTAGCTGATTCTCTGGCTTCAATTATTAAACATCCTCAAGATGCTGAAAATACTCGACTAAAAGAGTTAATTCATAGCCTCAGTGACGGACAAGTTCAGTTTACCTATCACAGTATTGCTGAAAATAGAGGAGTATTAACCAATATTGTCAATAACGCCTTAATGGAGGCGCATACAGCATTAAATACAGAAAATAAAACTTATTATGAACCCTTACTTTACTTACCCACAGGTGTTATCTATCTCACACAAAAAAACTCTCCTCAAATCTCAGCTTCAGAGATTCCTCAGCGAGTGATTGATAAAATAAAAAGTTTTTGTTCTCGGCGATTAGTTGACAGTCAAATGGGATTTGGTCGAGATGGTAAAGGCATGAAATATGCTGATTATTATGAACAGTTTTTTGATACAGTTGGCTTAATGAAGGTCGCATTAAAAGCAACATTACGTGTTCTCAACCCTAAAAAAAGTTCTGTCGCTAAAAGTCGCAGTGATAATTTAGTCAGATTTCAACAACAGAATGTATTACCTGCTGATTATAATTTTATCTTTGAAGACGATATTCGGATTGATCAGATAGCGGAATTTGGAGATGTTATCAGTCGAAAAATTTGGGGAGAACAAGTTAATAAAATAGAAAAAGAAAGGAAACAGAACAAAAAACTACCAGAATTACCTCATCTTGACTTAATTCACGAAGTCGCTAAATTCTGGAAGTTAGAACAATATTCCCCTCAAATTCGAGAGATTCAAAAGATTAATGAAAGTCTCAAAGCAAACAAACTTAAAGGAAATACAGGCGGAGTTCCCTATGAATGGTATTTTCTTGCGGCTAAATATATTCAGAATAATCCAGGTATTGAAGATGTTCGAGAACACTGTGAACAGGTTATTGATTACATTAATCAACTCATTGAACCGATTGTAAAACAGTACACTTTACCCGATGGTTGGGACGACTTGCGAGAGTGGGTGATGCGAGTCGTGATGTTACCCGGAAAACCCACAACTGATTCATTGTCAGCCGATATATTTCTAAAGGAGTTAAACCACTATCAACTTGCCAAAAAATCGGGACGAGGACGGCAATTAATTTGTTCAATTTCCCACTCTCCTTATAGCGTTACTGAACAAATGGAGTCAGCCGTTTTATTTACGCCGCAAGTGTATACAAATAAACAAATGTTGGGAGGTTCTAATGCCAAGCGTAATATTTCCAGTATTGCAGGAACAGAAATGATGTTGAGACAGATTTTAATGAATCAAACTCAAGCAGTCGGTAAGCGGTTTGAGGATGGAAAATACCGTTATCTGTATTTTTATCCGACCTATTACTTTACGCCAGAGACGAACAAATTTCTACAACAAGCTTATCAAAATATTGCACAAACCCGATTTGATACTAGCATTCGCAATCACTTTATTAGTAAAGATTTACAGGCAAATTTTGAACGCAGTCGTTATCAAAGTGTTGATAGTTTTTTAATCGATGAAGCCTTACAATATAAGAAAGAGTTGCCGGAAACCGACTCAAATCACAAAAAAGATCGCACCTTTAAGCTATCTTATCCAGAGGATCAACCGTTAACATTTTACTTCATGGCACTGCCACCGGGACGCGATCCAACTGATACAGAGTCTTGGGTAATGCCGACTTGGTTAGCGTTTGCATTTCCGATGATTTTAGATGTAAAAACAGTTGTTTCAGAGTCACCCATTCCCCCTTTTAATGATGGTGCAGAATTTGAAGAAAGTGTATTCTTAGATAGTGCGCCGCAAGCTTTTCGAGTGCTAACAAAACGGGATAGATTTCGGTTAGACTATATTTTAGAAGGATGGGAAGAAGCCGGGAAAAAATATTCCTCTCCTCTAAATGTTTTAACCGCAGCCTATGCCATTCATCTTGATGTTAACGCTAAACAAGGCAAGTCTGGCTATGATGCCAACTGGGGAAAATTATCCGAACTTGCTAATGATTTTGAAACCAGTCCTTTGTCCGTTTTTGCCTATTTGAATCAATGGGTGAGACGACAAAGTGTAGAAACCGCAAGAATAGAAAAAATTAGGCTTTATGCTTACTATTTTTATCCTTGCTTTGATCCCTATGTTGTGTATAATTTAAAAGAGGATAAATTGATTGTGGAAAAAGAATCTAGCCTAAACCATCCAAAAACATTAACCGAACTATACCGCCAGTTTTATCGGGCAAATAAGCGATACAATCCGAAAGCAAATGCAGTTTTAAAGCCGATTGATATTGCTTCAAAAACCATCCTTGAAGCCGATCCAAGTTTTCGAGGAGAAGCCTTAATTTCTGTAGTTGCGGCTGAGGTGTTTAAACTGATGGATCGGGTTCATGCTTCCACCGCAGAAGGACGCTGGATCTATAGTCATCGTGAAGAAGAACGTCAAGCTGTTTTAGTGTTTGCAAAGTATTTTGTTGAGGATGTTTTCTATGGTTCTTTTAAAGGTGATCGCGCCCGTTTAGCAGGTCGTCAAATCAACTTAATTCGAGATACCTGCGAATTTCTTTATCGTCTAGAAGATGACAAAGAGAATAGTAAATTAGAGGCTTCAAAACAATCAAAAAAAAATGAATAAGAATAAACCTAAGCTATTTTTTTTAGATTCTAGCTAGAAGTAAACTATCACCCTTTTAAGTTATGTATGGGTAGTGACCAAGATAGTCACACTGGAATGATTTTCCTTGAATAAATAAACAACTCACGTTACAACAATAAAGGACAATTATGGCAATTCTAAAAACCATTGATGCTAAACACTTTCATACTGAAATCCCCTACAAACCGATGGGGAAATATGTTCACTTTCTGACTATTCGTGTGACTGAATCCTATCCTCTATTTCAAACTGATGGCGAATTGAATAAAGCGCGAGTTCGTGCCGGAATTGAAGACCGTAACCCCATTAGCCGCCTTTCTATGTTCAAGCGGAAACAGTCTACTCCAGAACGCTTAGTAGGTCGAGAATTGCTGAGAAAATATGAATTTATGACGGCTGAAGACTGCGAATATAACGTTAAATTTGCGATGGATAATCCCGACTGTATTATTTATGGTTTTGCCATTGGCGACTCCGGTTCAGAAAAATCAAAAGTTGTTGTAGACACAGCATTTTCAATTACAGCGTTTGATGAATCTCACGAAAGTTTTACCCTGAATGCACCCTTTGAAAATGGAACAATGGCATCAAAAGGAGAAAATGGTTCAACACCTGGAGAAGTAACCAGTCGAATAAACCAGCAAGATCATATCAAACCTCAAGTTTTCTTTCCGAGTATTGTCACACTCAAAGATCCGACAGAAGCCAGTTTTTTATATGTGTTTAATAATATTCTCCGAACTCGTCACTATGGCGCCCAAACCACTCGCACAGGACGCTTAAGAAATGAACTGATTGGCGTTGTTTTTGCTGATGGAGAAATTGTTAGTAATCTGCGTTGGACTCAAGCCATTTATGATCAGTTAAAAACAGATAATAAATTAGGTGATCTCGATCCTTTAGATGAAGATGATGTAATTTCTGCTGCGACAACAACTATTGAAAAACTGATGGAAGACGAATTTATTGTTCACACTGACTTTTTGGGTGAAGGGTTTACACCGTTACTGAAAGAAGTGAAAGCTTTAACCCGAAGTGAAGAAGGAATTATACAGATTTTACAACAAGCGGATACTGAAGCGAAAGCTTACGCTAAAAAGCATATTAGTTCAAAGAAAAGTAAATCGAAAGGAAAAGCAACTACTGAAGCAAACTAATCATTATGGCAATCATTCAATCCTATCAATTAGAACTGCATGATAGTCTCTATTTTGCGACTCGTGAAATTGGGCGATTGTACGAAACTGAACCCATTTTACATAACTATGCCCTTTGTTACGCACTGGGTTTAATCGATAGTGAAACTCACGCAACAACGGTTTCTGAGGAACATTCCTATCGCTATTTTTGTGCTGAACAAGTTCCTCAATACGAGGCACATCTAACCTCCTTAAACCAACAGGGAATTTATGTCACTCCCGCCCGTGCAGTTTCTCATGCTGCGGTTCTCAATACTTGGAAATATGCGAACAATAACTATCATGTAGAAATGGAGAAAACCCAGAAAAATATTCCCAGTTTTGGACGAACAAAAGAAATTGCACCCGAAAGTATTTTTGAATTCTTCGTAATTTCTGAAAAACTTTTGCAATTACCAAAATGGATTCGGTTAGGAAAATGGATGAGTAAAGCTGAGGTGACAGTTTTAAATACCCAGGAGGTTAAATCTTCTACTTCCGAACAGCAATTTACTTTTCCTTATCCCTTGAACCCTTTAGATGTCATGTTTACTCATCAAGTTATTAGCTACGATGTGGTAAATATGCCGCCCGTTAGCCTCATTAAAAATGTGCAAATGAGAGGAGAATATTATCAGTTAAGTGAACCCCTGAAACTTAAAATTCCTGCTCGAATGAAATATCATTTTAGAAGCAATTAGGATGGAAAATGCGTTTCCTTGAACTAAATCAATCTTATACCTTTAGCAAAATCTTTGAACTCGAAATTTTAGCTAAAGATCTAGCAACACATTTTGGATATTCCCTAACACTCAAATGCCTTACAGCCTTGTCTTGAACCTCATTCCTTTGTCTTCGATTTCTCCAACTTATCTGAGTGGAAGACATTTACACGCCTTATTTCTAACGCTTGTTAGTTCTGTTGATAAACAATTAGGGGATTATTTACATGAACCAAAAACAGAAAAATCTTTCACCTTGAGTCCTCTACAAACTTGTTCAAAACACCGACGAGTTGAACAAACTTTACAGTGGGAACATTCTCAACCTATTTCTGTGGGAACACCCTGTTGGTGGCGTATTTCTTTACTGGATGAGGGTTTATTTAGCAAACTGACTCACCTTTGGTTAAATCTCAACCCTGATCAACCTTGGCATTTAGGTTCAGCTAATTTAAAGATTACCAGTGTTTTGGCAACGCCACAATCAACCCAACCCTGGGCGAATACTTGTTCCTACTCTCAATTATACCAGCAAGCCTCTAATAGCGATCGCTCAATGACGCTGATTTTTTGTACTCCTACTGCTTTTCGTCAAGGAAAATTTGACACATCTCTCCCGACTGCGGAAATAATTTTTAATAGCCTTTTAAATCGCTGGAATAAATACAGTGGGATTGAATTTAAACAACTTCCTCTTAATTCGATTTTTCCCAGTTTTTTCAATATCAAAACTGAAATGGTTGCTGACTCTCGCAGTAAATTTATTGGTTGTGTTGGTAAGGTGAATTATCGGTTATTGGGTAATGTTGAACCGGAGATCATTCAACAGGTGAATACTCTGGCTGATTTTGCCTTTTATTGTGGTGTTGGACGAAAAACACCGATGGGAATGGGAATGTTGAGGAGGTTACAGAAGGAGGGAACAGGGGACAGGGGACAGGGGACAGAAAGTTTAAGAAGGTTATAGGCGATAGATTTTAGGGGAGGAAATATGGCTCAAATTCAATCACATCGGGATTTAATTGTTTGGCAAAAGTCGATGGATATGGTTGTGCAAGTGTATCAATTATCAACACATTTTCCCAGTACAGAAATCTATCGACTCACCGCACAAATTACAAGGTCGGCAGCATCAGTTCCAGCAAATATTGCGGAAGGTCATGCGCGAGGATCGGGTAAAGATTATGCCCATTTTTTGGCAATTGCTAAAGGATCGCTTATGGAAACAGAAACTTTTTTGATGTTGGCTGTTCGGCTCAATTATTTATCTGAAAATCAAGCCCATCCAACCTTATATTTAATTACTGAAATCAGCAAAATGCTAACAACGCTTCGTAACCGGATACTTCAAAGTAAAAATTAATCAATCTATTAACTGCTATGAACAATTATCTGTCCCCTGTTCCCTGTAACCTGTCCCCTCAAGAATACATTCCAATTGCTGCATTAAACCAATATGCTTATTGTCCTCATCGTTGCTGGCGAATGTTTTGTGCAGGTGAATTTGAGGATAACGAATATACAATTGAGGGGACTCATTTACATGAACGAGTTCACACAGTTAGCCAAGAATTTCGAGCCGAACTTGAACAAATTCGAGCAATTTGGTTGAAATCAGAACGCTATAAACTCATCGGAAAATCAGATTTAATTGAATTAGAATCAGGTCAAATTTACCCAGTTGAATACAAACGTGGAAAACGAGGTGAATGGGATAATGATGAGTTACAAGTATGCGCCCAAGCTTTATGTTTGGAGGAAATGACAGGAAAAATAATAGAGGTTGGCTATCTTTATTATGCTCATTCTCATCAACGTCAACCAGTCGAAATTTCAGCCGCTTTACGAGAAAGTGCGATCGCAACAATAGAAGCAATTCAATTTTTATTTAATACGGGAATAATGCCAAAACCTGTTTATAAGCCACGTTGCAAAGGGTGTAGTCTTTATTCTCGCTGTTTACCCCAAGCTTCTAAAAAAGTTGGACGTTATCAAGAAAGTAACTAACTTTCACAAAATTACTGGTTTAAATCAAATTTAACACCAGTTAAACACTAGATAAAATATCACTCAACCTTCATAATCTAATCAGGAGTTAAAACAAATGGGAACTATTTACATCATTCAAGAAGACGCTTTTATTGGCAAAACTGACGAACGACTGATCGTTAAACTGGGCAAAGAAAAACTGATTGATGTTCCTTTGATTAAAGTAGAAGGAATTATCATTTTAGGTCGTGCAACGATTTCTCCTGCGGTTGTTATGGAACTTTTGGAACGTAAAATATCTTTAACATTTTTGAAAAAAACAGGTAAATATCTAGGACGTTTGGAACCCGAATTAACCAAAAATATTTTTGTGCGAAAATCTCAATGGGCGGCGGCTGGTGAGTCTTCCCAAGCTATTCATGCGGTTCAGGGTTTTGTACGCGGAAAGTTGAAGAACTATCGGAATACTTTGTTGCGCCGTAGTCGTAAATATACTGAACTGGATTTACAAGATAGTATCACAAAAATAGAACAGGTAATCGCTCCTATTGACTCCAAAAATTCGATTAATTCTTTACGAGGATTAGAAGGGGCTGGAAGTGCAGCTTACTTTGGTTGTTTCAATCAATTAATCAACAGTAATTCTGGCTTTAGTTTTCAATTTCGCAATCGTCGTCCGCCGACTGATCCGGTTAATTCTTTGCTCAGTTTTGGTTATGCTTTATTACGCCATGATATCCAAAGTGCAATTAATATTGTGGGTTTTGATCCTTATTTGGGTTATCTTCATGTAGAACGTTATGGTCGTCCATCACTAGCATTAGATTTAATGGAAGAATTTCGACCCATTATTGTTGATGCAGTTGTGTTGAGTGCGATTAATAATAAACTATTGTCTTGTAATGACTTTATCACTGAACCTCTGAGTAACGCTGTGTCTTTAACTCCAGAAGGACTTAAAATATTTTTACGGTTGTATGAACAAAAGAAACAATCAAAGTTCAAGCATCCTGTTCTCAAACGTCAGTGTACTTATCAAGAATCTTTTGAAATTCAGGCGCGACTTCTCGCTAAATATCTAATGGAAGAAACAGATAAATATCCGCCTTTGGTTTTGAAGTAAAACTTGAAAATCTAAAAGGGGTAGCGGTTTGTTTGTTACCCCTTGACTCAAAAGTTACATTGAGGAAAAGTTATGTTTGTTGTCATTAGCTACGATATTTCTGAAGATAAACGCCGCACCAAAATTCACAGTATTCTCAAATCCTATGGACAATGGATGCAATATAGTGTGTTTGAGTGCGATTTGACAAAAACTCAATACGCGAAGTTACGTCGTCGTTTGAGTAAACAAATTAACGCGGAGAAAGACAGTATTCGGTTTTATTTTCTCTGTGAGTGCTGTCATGGTAAGGTGGAACGGATTGGCGGTGAAATGCCTCGGGATTGTTCGATTTTTCTGGTATGATGCGCCCCCAGGTGGGTGTAGAAATCAGGCGTCGTGACAAAATGGCTGTAAGTCTTGTTCTGTGTAGATTTGAACGGTCTTGGTTGTCTAAGGGGTGGGCGCACCCCATCTGGTAAGGGTTTCAGCAGTTTTGACAGGAACGCGATGATCACCTATAATCTTAGAAAGCCTAACCGGGCGCAAACGAACCTTGAAAACTTAATCTGTTGTGCTTTTGAGGCGACCGCAGTTGAAATCATCTATAATCCCTATGAGGGATTGAAACAATAGAGTGCTTTTCCTGGATTAACTGGCAAAGTTCTCGCTGGTTGAAATCATCTATAATCCCTATGAGGGATTGAAACGATAGACAGCTAAGAACACAAACTGATTATATTTTAGAAGGTTGAAATCATCTATAATCCCTATGAGGGATTGAAACTATAATGATGTTGTAGTTTGATATCAACAAAATGATTAAGTATGGTTGAAATCATCTATAATCCCTATGAGGGATTGAAACACTTTAAAATCAATTTATTCACCATCTGGTGAATTTGTTGAAATCATCTATAATCCCTATGAGGGATTGAAACAGATCATCCCGTGATCCGTTATCTTTGATGGATGTTGAAATCATCTATAATCCCTATGAGGGATTGAAACAAGAAGCGCGATGGTGGCACGAAGGAAAAAATTTTTGTTGAAATCATCTATAATCCCTATGAGGGATTGAAACATTTTTTAACACCCTATGGAGGACACATGATATTAGTGATTGTTGAAATCATCTATAATCCCTATGAGGGATTGAAACCTCAAAAAAGTCTTTTCAGTAGATTAAATTATGGGTTGAAATCATCTATAATCCCTATGAGGGATTGAAACAATAAAACGGGGAGGGAGAATAGGTTAGACCTCCCCGTTGTTGAAATCATCTATAATCCCTATGAGGGATTGAAACTAGTTCAAAAGTGATAGCCGGATACGCTAGAAGTTGAAATCATCTATAATCCCTATGAGGGATTGAAACAAATTGGTTTTACCTTCTAGCTTTCTAGTCTTTATGTTGAAATCATCTATAATCCCTATGAGGGATTGAAACCACATTAAACGCATACCGAGATGACCTTATCAGAAGTTGAAATCATCTATAATCCCTATGAGGGATTGAAACTTAAGATCTTCTGTGAGTTTGTTTTTGCCACTTCGGTTGAAATCATCTATAATCCCTATGAGGGATTGAAACGACGGATTAAAGCTTGTTGAATCTAATTTCTGTCGGTTGAAATCATCTATAATCCCTATGAGGGATTGAAACAGGAAATGTTCTCAAAAGTCATCTAGAAGCTGAACAGGTTGAAATCATCTATAATCCCTATGAGGGATTGAAACACTTACGCAGGCGTAGCAGGGATTGATCCTAATTACAAAAAGTTGAAATCATCTATAATCCCTATGAGGGATTGAAACAAACACAAGAGCAAAAGTTTAGGATGAAGGGAAACGGGTTGAAATCATCTATAATCCCTATGAGGGATTGAAACTTCTTTAGGATTGTAGATGGTTGCTCCTCGACAGTGAGTTGAAATCATCTATAATCCCTATGAGGGATTGAAACTGTCGCAGGTCACGTTTTTGTCGCCAATGAGATAATTGTTGAAATCATCTATAATCCCTATGAGGGATTGAAACGAATCAAAATCAACAAAGGATTAATTCAACCAGCAGTTGAAATCATCTATAATCCCTATGAGGGATTGAAACTCAGAGCAACGACACCCTGACTTGGTTTATCAAGTTGAAATCATCTATAATCCCTATGAGGGATTGGGCGCAAAGCTTCGTCCATACAGGAGTCTAAGAAATTGCTAAAGCAGGTTTTGCAGTTAATAAAACCCAAAAGATAGCAAGAAGGATTAAGAGTATCGCATTGAAACCATATCGCAAAATATCTTTATTCCAATTTTTAATAATCATAATCTCTTTGTATTTTTAAGGTTAAAAATTATTCACCCAATCTGATCCAACTCTTAAAGTTAAATCTGAACCAATTTCCCCAGTCGAAGAAGCTTCTACTTCACCCCAACCTAACTTATTTTTTAAGGCTTCTGCACTGGATAAATTCCCTCGTTGAACGATAATCTGAGTTTGACGTTGTTTATCAGGCCAGTCGGGAACAATATAAACATTATAATAACCTTGATTGACTAAAGAATTCGCTATTTTTTCACCGACTTGTGAATTTCCCGACGCATTTTGAATCGCAATTTTGAGATCAAGAGGTAAAGTTTTTGAAGTTGAGTCTGAGTCTGCGGAGGAATCGGTGTCTAAATTTTGTTGAAAATATTCGGCTATTATGCGATCGCGTTGAACTTCATCAATTATCCAATAACTACTATAAGTTTCTTCTGTGGTGCTACTCCGTCCCGGTAATGTTACCATTTTAAACTGTTCAGATTCTAGATTCAAGCCCAGGTTAACTAAACTCAGGATCTCATTAAAACTTAAATCTGTATCAATGTATTTTTGCATCACCCGAATAATTTGAGGTAAATGAGGTAATATATTCGGATTTTGTAATCTTGTTTGAATCGCTTGCATTAAAGCTTGTTGTCGTTGAATCCGCCCAATATCCCCATAAGCATCACTCCGATAACGGGCGAATTGATCAGCTTGTTCACCATCAATTGTTTGCCATCCAGGGGATAAATCGATTTTTAACTGTTGGGTATTATCAATATAAGACATCGAATTCGGAACAAATACATCTACTCCTCCCAATAAATCAACTAACTCTTTAAACGCCCCACTACTGACACGCACATAGCGATGAATCGGAATTTGATTGAGGGTTTGACGAATCGTTTTTGTTGCTAATTCAGCCCCACCCCAATAGTTCGCTTCATTAATCTTCCCAATCCCAACACCGGAAATTTCAACTTCTGTATCCCGAGGAATCGATAACAAACTAACTGATTTTTCTGTAGGATCAAATTGTACTAATAATATTGTATCACTGCGTCCTTGAAAACTTTCGGGTGAGTTGGGTTCGGTGTTTTCTGTGCGATCAATTCCCATCACCAATATATTCACTGGACGAGTGAGTTTGTAGCCAAAGCGATCGCGCCAAAATTGGTTAAGGACGTTGGAAGCGGGATCGGGTGTATTTTCATCTGTGGGTAAAAACGCCGCCGTAACTGCGCCTAATATCGCCGATAACAAAGCTGCAAGGACGATCACAACACCCCAGGATATTCGACGCGCTGAGGGAGACGGTGACGCAGAGGAGAGGGGAGGAGTCATAACAGGCGAACCCAAAAACAAGGTGATTATCCAACTGAAGGAAAAGTTACCGCATTTGTCGCCAAAAGGCAACTGGATCGTCACCTGTTTGATCTGTTCTACTTTTAAAGTTAACAGCTTGTTACTGGTTCAATAAATTTAGAATTAGCCCGAACAAAAAACGCCCCACCTTGATAACTGATCACCAACCAAGGTTTACCCACTTGATCAAATTTGAGGGGATAATAGTAGTCTGGATGGGGAGAAAAAGTGGTTTCTGGTGTTAAACGCAGGTCAATTTTATACTCAAAACCAGGGCCACTCCGAGCGTTTAATTTCTTTGTTGTAATCACTCGCCATTCTAACCAATTTCCTTGGAGAAAATCTCCTGAATTATTGATTTGAGGCGGTTGAGGAATCGGAGATTTTTGAGAATTTGCCAGGAGTTCTAATTCAGCGATCGCTTGTTGTAATTTTAATTGAGTGATCTCTCCCACAACACCATCAACGGGGAGTCCCTGTTCAGCTTGAAATGCTTTGACTATATTTTCTAACTGTGTGTTGAAGGGTAATCCTAATCGTCCGACACTATATCCTAATCGTTCTAATTGTTGTTGTAAATTCTTAACCTGATGAGTGCTTTGACCTGATTTTAAGACCATTTTAATTCCTCAAAACAATGATTAAATTTAGACAAAATTATTCACTGATTCTCATCTCTTTGGAGAGTCGGGCAAAATCTCCTTCTAGATCTTGTCGTTAATGAACGCTCAAAACTATAATAAAGAAAGCCACCGTAGCCAATTGTTGATAACTGGTGTTTCTAGCTGGGGTGAAGACTATCAGGATATTTTCTCAAATTCCGAAATCAATATAGGATTAACAAGTTTAGGATTAATAAGTTATGGATAGACGCCAATTTTTAAAGGTTTTCGGGATTGTTGGAACCAGTGCGATCGCCACTGTCGGAACTCACGGTTGGTTTGCTAAAGGTCTCGCCGCCACTCAACACCCCAAACGTTTAGTTGTGATTTTTCTGCGAGGGGGAATTGATGGCTTAAATGTGGTGGTTCCCTATACTGAAACTGATTATTATGAAGCTAGACCGACTTTAGCAATTCCACAACCGGGAAAGGAAAAGGGGGCGTTAGATCTCGATGGAAATTTTGGTTTACATCCGGCTTTATCTTCGCTGATTCCATTGTGGAAAGATAAAACTTTAGCCTTTGTTCATGCTTGTGGTTCAACGGATGAAACTCGCTCTCATTTTGATGCTCAAAAATACATGGAGTCGGGTACACCTGGAAACAAAAAAACTGTAGAGGGTTGGATGAATCGAATGTTAGGGATTTTACCGGGAAAAACTCCAGTAGAAGCTGTCAGCGTGGGTTCAACCATACCTCTAATTTTAGCAGGTCACGAGTCGGCTAGCAATATCTCTTTACAAGGAAATTCTGCCCGAAAACTGCCGATTGATCAAGATAAAATTCAGTCTGCTTTTGATCAACTCTATGCGAGTAATGATCCCCTGAGTTTAGCTTACCAAGAAGGTCGCGCCGCCCGCGATACTTTATTAAAACAACTCGAAGCAGAAATGGAAGAAGCAAATAATGGCGCACCTCTTCCGAAAGGATTTGCGGGAGAAACTCGACAACTTGCGAGTTTAATGGTGCGAGATCCGAGTATTCAATTAGCATTTATGGATGTTGGCGGTTGGGATACTCATGCAAACCAAGGTTCAAGTCAAGGTCAACTTGCAAATCGTTTAAAAAGTTTAGGGGAAGGTTTAGTCACATTGGTGGATAGACTGGGTGAAATTTACGCCGATACTACAATTTTAGTTGTGTCAGAATTTGGTCGAACTGTGGAAGAAAATGGCAATCGAGGGACTGATCACGGACATGGAAATGTGATGTGGATTTTAAATGGGTCTTTGCGAGGCGGTCAAGTTTATGGTCAATGGCCGGGTTTATCGGAATCTGAACGTTATGAAGGTCGAGATTTAGCGATTACAACGGATTTTCGCTCAGTGGTTTCGACAGTTTTATTGAATCAATTTCAGGTTAAACCGAACCAAATTAATCAAATTTTCCCCGGCTATAAACCGACAGAAACCCTATCTTTATTTGCTTGATTCTTTAGGCGGTTAATGCTAAACTGGGTTTAACAATTGCCGGAACAATTCGCCCGGAAGCCATCCTAGCCCCGGCTAGATTGCGAGCGACCGGCCCCAGTTGCAAAGCCGCCAATCCTCCCATTACAAATAATTCGCAACCCGGAAGGCGCAAATGTCGATCTAAAACGGGGAAACCATCTACAATTTCTGTGGGATAAACGGGCAAAATCTTCTGAAGTAACGGGTGCTGACTGGCATCAAGTTTAGTTCCCGTTGCTAACACAATCCGGTCAAACTCAACCTCACCGCGATCGCATTTTACCCGCCAATTGTTCTCCCAAATTGCCGCTTTCACCTGACAATTTTCCAACAGAATTAATTTTCCTTGACGGATTGCCCGTCTAAGCTGTATCATCAGACTGGGAGTGATAGAACCGCCATCTCTTGCCTGTTGAATCATCTGCGATCGCACCCGCCAACAGGACTCCGCTTCAAACCCTTTGAGATACTTCGGCCCCAACCAGCCGGGTTCGGCGTCAAACAGCTTCTCCCGCAACTGCCGGCGCACCATCAACGTCACCGTTGCCCCCCGCGCCATCATCCCCAGCGCCAAGTGAGCGCTCGTTAAACCGCCCCCAACGACGAGAACCCGTTCCCCGGCCGGATAAAGCGATTGGCTTCGCCACTGACGCTGCCGCGTCAATCGCAAATCAACCTGTTGGCTGTGAACCAGGCGTTCCGGGGGAAAAGGCGAAGGAATCTTGCTCACCCAGTCGGGAAGCTGAACCTCACCTCCTCCCGTCGCCAAAACCACCCGTCTCGCCCGAACCGTCCGCCCGTCTGCCAAAAGCAACTCAAACCGACTTCCCCTCAACCCCCGCAACGGCAGAAGATCGACCACCTGCGCTGCACAAACCCTCGCCGCCAGTTGCCAACGTTGGATGACATCTGCACAAAAATCTTCAAACAGTTTAGTTCCCGGTAAGTCGTAGGGCGGAAACAACTCGTGAGAACGATTCTCAGCAAATTTTCGCAGCGCGAAGGGGTTGGGGTCGGGGTGATGAACCGCAGGCGATCGCAAATGGGGAATGTCCTGGGCTGCAAACTGATGATGCCACCGACTCAACCACACCCCACTGGGGTCAAAAACCCTGATTTTACGGTGTATTGGCTGTTTTTGCAGCAGGTGGGCGGCTAAGGTCAAGGCTTGAGGGCCAGCACCGATAATCGCGACGGAAACAAAGTCAGACATAAATCCGGCTAAATAATTTGATAATGGTTCTCATTCTTTGCTATATCTATAATAATGATTATTGTTACCAAAAGGAAGCGGCGATGATTACTGCGGTTACTGGCCCCCCAGGTGCGGGTAAAACCCACTGGATACGAGAACAAATTAGCAAAACCACAGAACCCGTTGGCTATTTCAACCCCGGAGAAGGTTCTGTTGTTATTGACGGGACTTGTATCGCCTGCGAATTTCCCCTGGTGCAAATTTTCACCTCGGGCGAGGAATTACAACGATTTAATCCCGAGTTAGTATCAACCACTTATATCGAGATTCCCTGGCATTTCGACCTATCTTCCGTAGAACCTTTACTAACCCGATTAAACACAAAACGCATTGCCATTATCCCCTCATCCTCTGAAAATACCGAATGGGAAAACTGGGCAGATTTGGCGATTTTAGGAAATAAAAATCTTGCCGAAGCTTTCAGTAAAATTAATCATTATTCCGGACAAATTCATCGCCACCTACTCACCGGAGAAATTATCGACTGGGCGAGTTTAACCCTGTTTTGGTTTGAACTTATTCAAGGAGCTTACGGGGAAGTAATTCGGGCGAAAGGAATTTTTGATATTGTTAGCGGAGAATCCATTTATGGGGATTTTGTAGCGGGAACAATCAATCAAGAATTTGTCGCTTTGGAGGTTCCCCTGTGGTTAACCGGAAGACCCGAACGGTTTAGCGGTTTGGAAATTGTCGGATTTAATTTACAACTCAAAGAAATCTCCCAAACCCTGAAATATTGCTTCATCCCCGAATCCCAAATTGATTATTATCAACAACAAATTCAAACCTCATTACAAACCGAGGAGGAAGTCACCCCATGAAAATAGCAGTCCTGTCTTGCATTCACGGAAACTATGAAGCGTTAAATGCTGTTTTATTAGATATCGACGAACAAAAGGCCGAAAAAATATATTGTTTGGGAGATTTAGTCGGTTACGGTCCCTTTCCTCATGCAGTGGTCGAACAAATTCGTTCCCTCGATATTCCCACCGTTCAAGGCTGTTGGGATGAAGATATTGTAGAAGGATTAAATGCTTGTGAATGCAGTTATCCGTCGCTGTTAGCCGAACGTCGGGGACGTTTCGCCCACGAGTGGACGCACAACAATATTTATCCCGAAACTCGCGAATTCTTAGCCCAACTTCCCCTAACTTTAAAAACAGAAAATCTCTGTTTTGTTCACGGTTCGCCCCACAGCAACCACGAATATTTAATGCCGAATATGGACGCATTTACCGCCCTAGAACGAGTCTTATCGGCCGAGGCGGATGTGTTATTTTGTGGTCATACTCATATCCCTTATATACGCAAGTTAGAAGGGGGTCAACTTCAAGTAAAAATTAATCAACCCCATTTAAACGATGAACAAAACCTCAGTTTTACCACCCCCTTAAAACACATTATTAACGTCGGTTCCGTCGGAGAACCCCGTCACGGTCGCCCCAATGCCACCTATGTTATTTATGATACCGAGACTCAGGGGGCAACGTTGCGAGAGGTTGAATATGATTATCAAAAAACCTGTGCCGCCATCATTGAGAAAGGTTTACCGCCCATTTTTGCTTGGCGTTTAGCCCAGGGGTTAGAATACGCCGAAAAAGCAGATGACCCCACTCACGTCTGTCAGCGCTAAAAACTTGCTTTCGATTTTGATAACTGTTATCATTCTTGCAGATCTTCCGGCTTAACAATGTCTATGGAAACTCTCCCCTCCTCCACTCTGGATATTCCCAAACGGGGAATGCCCGTGACCATTATTACAGGTTTTTTAGGAAGCGGAAAAACCACCCTGTTGAATGAAATTCTCGCCAACAAACAGGACTTAAAAGTAGCGGTTTTGGTGAATGAATTTGGCGATATTAACATTGATGCTCAACTGTTAATCTCCACAGAAGAAGATATGCTAGAGTTGAGTAACGGTTGTATTTGCTGCACAATTAATGAAGGTTTGGTCGATGCGGTTTATCGGGTTCTCGAACGAGAAGAACAAGTGGATTATATGGTCATTGAAACCACGGGAGTTGCGGACCCGTTACCGATTATTTTAACCTTTTTGGGGACGGAACTGCGAGAACTAACTCGCCTGGATTCTATTATTACCCTCGTCGATGCAGAAGCGTTTACTCCCGAACATTTTGACAGTGAAGCCGCCCTCAAACAAATTGTCTATGGGGATGTGGTTCTTTTAAATAAAACTGACCTAGCCGCCCCAGAACAAGTTGAAGAAGTAGAAGCTTATATTCAAACCGTTAAACCCGGTGCGAGAATTTTAAGAACCCAACAGGCAAAAGTTCCTTTACCGCTTGTTTTAGATGTTGGTTTAACCCCAGTTGAACTGTATCAAGCCTCAGAAGAACATCACCATCACGAACATCACCATCACCATTCCCCTCACTTAGATAATGATGGTTTTATCTCTGTTTCTTTCCAAAGTCATTCTCCCTTTGATATTGAAAAATTTGAGAAATTTTTAACGGAAGAAATGCCGATAGAAGTCTTTCGTGCAAAAGGAATTCTCTGGTTTGATAATAGCGAAATGCGCCACATTTTCCAACTCAGCGGCCCTCGATACGATATCCAAGTTGAGGAATGGATAAATTCACCGCAGAACCAGATTGTGTTTATTGGTCGTCACTTAGAAGCCCATAAAATCCGTCAACAGTTGCAAAACTGTTTAATCTTAGAACCGACTAAATTAGCACAAGCGATGGGTTTAAAATTATTTTAAATCTTGGTTTTTTGTCTAATTTAACTGTAAAAAATTGTCGTTTAGTTTAGGAACAAAACTCTAAATCTATGACCTTAGCCAACTCCTCGCCGAAAGGAAATCCAAACGGGAACTTACCGAATTTAAAAACTCAATCTGAACTCCCGGTTTCCGAAGAAGAAATGCGTCAAGCGGTGCGGACGTTGCTACTAGGACTCGGAGAAAATCCGGATCGCGAAGGCTTAAAAGATACCCCCAAACGGGTTGTTAAAGCCTGAAAATTTCTAACCTCGGGTTATCATCAATCCCTGGATGAATTGCTGAATGGAGCGATTTTTCACGAACAAACCGATGAAATGGTGTTGGTGCGAGATATCGATATTTTTAGTTCTTGCGAACATCATATTTTGCCGATTTTAGGTCGCGCTCATGTGGCTTACATTCCGGATGGAAAAGTGATAGGATTATCTAAAGTCGCTCGCATCTGTGAAATGTACGGTAGACGGTTACAAGTTCAAGAACGATTAACCGCTCAAATTGCTGATGCTTTACAAGGTTTATTGAAGCCTAAAGGTGTGGCTGTTGTTGTGGAAGCTAGCCATATGTGTATGGTCATGCGGGGCGTTCAGAAAGTCGGTTCTTGGACGTCTACCAGTGCGGTGCGGGGTGTCTTTGCTGAAGATGCAAAAACTCGCCAATAATTTATGAGTTTGATCCGTCATACTCCAAGTTGGGGCTAGTTTCAATTCTCCAATTTTAATTCTCGAACTTTTCGCGTGCTATTGATAGGGGTGGGATGTATTCCCATCTCTATTTTATCAAATTTATCAGGAAACAGCAAGTTAAAATGTGGGCAATTTTAAGTGGAATTGAGGGGAATCTCAAGGCTTATGAAGCGGTGATTAATGATTTGAAACAACATAATTTTCCTCTCGAAGAATTGTATATTTTAGGAGATTTAGTCGGACTTAATTCCCAAACAGAAGCGCTTGTCGAACGGGTGAGAGAACCCCGGAACGGAGAATTAACCCCGCAAGTTTGTATCGGTTGGTGGGAAGAACAATGTTTTAATTTGTACGGTTTGGGCGGCAATGTAGAGGCGACAGAATTAAAAGACAAATATGGAGCAGATGGGGTAAAATTATTGTGGGATTGTGTTTCGAGAGAAACGGTTCAATGGCTGAGACAGCAACATTTTGGCTTTTTTGAATTGGATTGTTTGTTGATTCACGGAAGCAGTGTTAATGTGGGCGATGAATTAACCCCCCAAACACCCCCTTGGACGTTGTTAGATCGACTTCAACGGGGCGAAGCCAACCGTTTATTTTGTGGTCGTTCCGGTTTAATCTTTCAGTACGAGTTACAAACCGGTTCAATTTCTAGTTCCGTTTTAACTCTTAATGAACAACAACCCACTCAAACTTTTACCCCTTCTAAAAAACAAGTGATTGGGGTGGGAAATGTAGGCCGAGAACCGGGAAAAGCCACCTATACTTTATATCATCCCGATACCTATTTTATTAAATTTCAGACGGTTTATTATTCTCCCTAAAAATACGGATAATTAATCGGGAATTATAACTCTTATTGTTTCCATTGTTTGAACTTTTGAAGAATAGATCGGGGACTGTTTGCTTCCGGACGGGTTAAAATCCCCTGAGAAGGACTGAACAGCAAAGCCAGAATAAATAACCCCGAAACCGTCAACACAATAGCCGCCCCGGAAGGAACATTCAGATAGTAGCTAATATACATCCCCGCCACGCTGCTAAAAATGCCAAAAATTGCCCCCAATCCCATCATTTGATGCAATTCTTTCACCAACAAATAAGCCGTAATTCCCGGACCAATTAACAGCGAAACCACCAACACAACCCCCACCGCCTGCATACTGGCAATAATCGTTAAGGTAATCGCAGAAACCAAGCCAATATTAATTAAATTTACAGGTAATCCCATCGCCTGCGCTCCCAAAGGATTGAACGTATAAAACAAAAGTTCCTTGTAAAACAGCCGAACGCAGAGTAAAATAAAGAGGGTAATCATTAACGTTCTGACAACATCCCGAGTGGTGACGCTCAAAATATCCCCAAACAGAAAACTGTGCAAATCGAGTTTGCTTTCAAGAACCGTAATCAGCAGAATTCCCAAGGCTAAAAACCCCGAAAATACTAAAGCCATAGCCACATCTATTTTGACCCGAGATTGGGATTGAATCCAAGCAATAATTAGCGTGCTGACTGTTCCCGAAATAAACGCTCCCAGAAAAATATCAATCCCCAAATAAAACGCAATTGCCAGTCCGGGTAAAACCGCATGGGCGATCACATCTCCCAACAATCCCATGCGCTGCACAATTAAATAACTGCCCACAACCGGACACAAAATCCCCATCAAAACCGCCACTAATACGGCGTGGCGCATAAATTCAAAACTTAGCGGATCGAGCAACCAATTCATTAATAATCACCCAGTTTAACCCCGCAATAAAATCACATTATCCCCGTAGGCTTTTTGTAGATTTTCTGCGGTCATTACTTGCGAACGGGTTCCCTCGGCGATGATGTGTTTGTTAATCAGCAAAAACCGATCGTACTGGCGGGAAACTTCCCCCAATTCGTGGCCGACAACCAACAAAGTTTTGCCCTGATGTTTCAACTCATCAAACACCTGAAAAATCACCGCTTCCGTCTTTTTATCCACTCCCACAAACGGTTCATCAAAAAAGAATAATTCCGCCTCTTGTGCCAAGGCTTGGGCTAAAAAAACGCGCTGCTGTTGACCGCCAGAAAGTTCGCCAATTTGTCGGTCTTTAAACTCCCACATTCCCACTCTCATTAACGCCGATTTTACCACTTCTTGAGAGTAACGAGAAGGTGATCGAAACCATCCCGTGTGACGGGTACGCGCCATCATTACCACATTTTTAACCGCGATCGGATAATCCCAATCAATTTGCGATCGCTGCGGAATATAAGCAACTTGGGAGAGTTGATCTTTTAAAGACCGTTGATGATAGCGGATCACCCCTTCAGACGCCGGAATTAACCCCAACATCGCCTTCAGCATCGTACTTTTACCCGCACCATTCGGCCCAATAATCCCCACCAGTTGACCCGCTTCCAGACGAAAGCTGACATCCTCGACCGCACAAACCCCCCGGTAGTTGACCGCCAGATGCAGAACTTCTAACATCGTTCATTTTGGTGTAACATAATGATAATCATTATCGTAACAGAGGTCAGCCATGTTAGGAAATGTCAACCTCAAGCCCCTGGTGGGGTTAACCTTGCTTTGGGCCTCGGTCGGGTGTAATTCGTCACCTCCAAACGTTACCAACCAGAGCGGCGCAACTGCTCCATCCGCCTTGGAAACTGGCGTAACTCTTCCCTCCGTTGTCGCCACTACGAGTATCATTTGTGACTTAACCCGGCAGGTTGCCCAAGAAACGGTTAACCTCAACTGTTTGGTGAAAGCGGGTGAAGACCCCCACGTTTATCAGCCCAAACCCGAGGACCGCAAGGCGATCGATACCGCCAATTTAATTTTATACGCGGGGTACGACTTCGATCCAAGTTTAATTCGATTGGTGGAAGCCACAAGCAACCCCGCCCCCAAAATTGCCGTCCACGAGGTCGCCGTCCCCCAACCGTTGATGGGAGAAGCCCACGATCACGGTCATGGGAATGATAATCACGACCACAGCCACGACCACGGCGAAGAATTAGCCCCCGATCCTCATGTTTGGCACGATCCGGAAAATGGGATTCAAATGGTCGAAGTTATTGCCGAATCTTTGGCAAATTTACAGCCAGAAAAGGCGGAACTTTATCAACAAAATGCCGAACAAATCGCGGCTGAACTTGCAGAAATTGATGGTTGGATTCAGTCTAAAATTTCCACCATTCCCCCCAATCAACAAAAGCTTGTCACCACCCACGATGCGCTGGGTTACTATGTGAATGCTTACGGTCTTTCCTACGAAGGGGCGTTGCAGGGATTTAGTACAGATGAAGCCCCAACTGCGTCGCGAGTCGGGGAACTGGTGCGGGAGATTCAAGCGGCAAATGTACCGACGATTTTTGCAGAATCAACGAGCAATCCTCAACTCCTCGAAACGGTTGCCAAAGAAGCAAATATTCAAGTTTCCGAGCAAGAATTATATGCAGATGGTTTGGGAGAAACCGGAAGCGATGCCGAAACCTATCAACAAATGCTCAAATCAAATACGCGCACAATTGTTGAAGGCTTGGGCGGAAATTATACGCCGTTTACCGCTCAAAAATAAACCGTTTTCGGCGAAAAATTCACCCCCGCACCGGGCTGAAAAATTGACCGCAGAATGAGCGAAAAAAACCCAGACGTTGTATAATAATTTCAGTGGAAATTTGAACGCCCATGACTGTCCTGACCAACACCGCCACAACCCCTCTTCGCCCCCAAATAGGCGGGGCGGTTGAAACATGGGTCTGGAATGGTGAACAGCCCGTTACCGTCGTTTACGAAACCCTCGGACAAGGCGATCCGGTTTTGCTGCTTCCGGCGATGAGTACCGTTTCCAGTCGTGGAGAAATGGCCGGACTCGCTCAAAGGCTAGCCCCCCAATTTCAAGCGATCGCCCCCGACTGGCCGGGTTTTGGCGACTCAGACCGTTTACCGCTACAATATCGGCCGGGGCTTTATCATCAATTTCTCAAAGATTTTGTCAACTCTGTCTGTCAGACCCCCCTCAAGGTGATCGCCGCCGGTCATAGTGCGGGTTATGTGATGAAGTTGGCGGCTTCTCAACCGGGTTTATTTGCTAAAATCGTCCTTGTCGCTCCCACTTGGCGGGGTCCCCTGCCCACGATGGGGGCGAGTTCGGCGGTATCTGGTACGGTGCGAAATTTGGTGCGATCGCCAATTTTCGGACAACTCCTCTACAAACTCAACACCACTCCGGCTTTCCTGCGGTTGATGTATCGCCGCCACGTTTACACCGACTCAACCCTGCTGACGCCCGAGTTTATGCGGGAAAAATGGAATATCACCCAACAACCGGGGGCGAGGTTTGCACCTGCGGCGTTTGTGACCGGTACCCTAGACCCCGCATCGGGGCGAGAGGAGTTTCTCAACTGGTTTCAACCGCTACCCGCTCCGATAATGGTTATCGTTAGCGACCAGGCACCGCCGGGATCGAAAGCGGAAATGCAGGCGATCGCGAACCTGGAAGGGGTGGAAGTTCGCCACCTGTCCGGTTCTTTGGGACTCCACGAAGAACATCCCTCAGCCGTCATGGAAGCGGTTCAACCCTTTTTACAGCAAGGCTAAACCGAATGTTAGGTCGGATGTAAAATCGGTCAGGCGCTCGGCGATCGCTAAAAACCCCATTCAGAAGGCAGAGGGCAGAGGGCAGAGGGCAGAGGGCAGAGGGTAAGATCTCCCCACCTCCCCAGGTGACAGTGACCAGTGACCAGTGACCAGTGACCAGTGTGACAGCGTTAACCTCGAAACCCAACCGTCAACCCATCCGTTTCTTAAAGCGTTAACCTCGAAACCCAACCGTCAACCCATCCGTTTACCATCCTCCCCATTCCCTAAAATAATCCCTTGCTTTTTGTGCGATAATGGTTATCATTTTATAAAAGCCGAGGTAGAGCTATGGTTAACGCTGTTGCAAAAGATACAGTTCCCGTCACCGTATTAACAGGATATTTGGGGGCGGGAAAAACAACATTGCTGAATCGAATTTTAACCCACGAACACGGTAAAAAAGTTGCGGTAATTGTGAATGAATTTGGAGAAGTTGGCATTGATAACCAGCTTGTGATCGATGCCGATGAAGAAATATTTGAGATGAATAACGGCTGTATTTGTTGCACCGTTCGGGGCGATTTAATCCGAATTATTGGCAACTTAATGAAACGCCGAGATAAATTCGATCATCTCGTGATAGAAACCACCGGACTCGCCGACCCTGCCCCCGTCATTCAAACCTTTTTTGTCGATGAGGATATGCAGGAAAAACTGTTACTCGATGCCGTTGTCACCGTTGTGGATGCCAAACATATTTGGCAACATTGGGAAGCCGACGAAGCCCAAGAACAAATGGCATTTGCTGATATTATTTTACTCAATAAAGTCGATTTAGTCAAGCCAGAAGAACTCGACGAACTGGAAAAACGCATTAAAAAAATGAACGCAATGGCGAAAATTTATCGCACCCAAAACGCCCAATTAGAAATGGAAGCGTTGCTGGGGGTTCGAGCCTTTGACGTGAAACGAGCCTTAGAAATTGACCCGGAATTTTTAAACGAAGACGCCCACGAACACGACGAAACCGTTAAATCTGTCGCTTTAGTTGAAAGCGGGGAATTAGACGGAGAAAAACTCAATCAATGGATCGGCGAACTCTTGCAAAATCAAGGCCCGGATATCTTCAGAATGAAAGGAATTGTGAATATTGCCGGCGAAGATCACCGCTACGTTTTTCAGGGGGTTCATATGCTGTTTAACGGTATCCCCGACCGCCCCTGGAAGCCCCAAGAAACCCGCAAAAATGAATTAGTATTTATCGGTCGCAACCTCAACGCAGAACAGTTAAAAGAGGGCTTTCGCCAGTGTTTGATTTAGGCAAAAACAAAAAAAATCGCACCCCTTCAACCCGATTAAAAACCCATGAAAACCTAACGCTATCCGATTATATTACCGCCGTTAAATGGTCGCCCGAAGGTTTACTAGCCGCCAGTTCCGCCTGTGGAGAAATTATCCTCTGGCATCAAAAAGAGCAGGTATTCGTATTACAATCGGAGACGGAAAAATCTATTGATTGTCTGTCCTTTTCTCGGGACGGTCAATATCTCGCCGCCGGGGGACAGGATGGCGTAGTGAAAATTTGGCACCTCCCCACCCAAACCCTCACCCCTCTCGACCCCACATCCGCCTGGGTTGACCAACTCGCCTGGAGTTCAACGACCAACCAACTCGCCTTTAGTCGGGGTCGGACGGTGCAAATTTGGGACGCCGAAACCCATCGGGAAGTCACACAGTTGAACTTTCACGACTCATCGGTGTTGTGTCTGGCTTGGCATCCCGTCCTTGATACATTGGCGGTTGGCGGCTATCAGGGGGTGAAAATTTGGCAGGGTTCCAACTGGGAGGATGACCCCCATGTATTACAAATTCCTTCCGCCAGCCAAGCCGTCGCCTGGTCCCCCGATGGCAAGTATATCGCCTGCGGGAACCTCGATAGAACCCTGGCGGTGGTCGAATGGGGAAACCCCCATCCCTGGGTGATGCGGGGTTTTCCGGGGAAAGTGCGGTCTTTGGCTTGGTCGGACTCGCCGACGGTGTTGGGGGCGCCGCTGTTGGCTGTCGCCAGTGCGGAAGGGGTTGTTATTTGGGAAAAACAAATTCAAGAAGAGGCGGGTTGGGAAGGTTGGGTGTTGGAAGGACACCGGGAAAATGTCACCGGAATTGAGTTTCAACCGGGTACGTTTCTGTTAGCTTCGGGAAGCGAAGAAGGAGCGGTTTGTTTGTGGCATTCGGCCGAAAAAATCATCCAAACCTTGGAAGATGGGGTTGATGGTTTTTCCTGTTTGTCGTGGCACCCTCGAGGAGAATTTCTCGCCGCAGGAGGACGGCGGGGAGAACTTATAATTTGGTCAAAGTCTACTTCGGGACGGGGGTTTGCTCGAAAATAAAAGCCGGGTTTTTTTATGAAAAAAAATCGTTATCGCTAGCCAATAGGCTCCCCCGGATCGAAAGCTGAAAGGTCGGCGATCGCCAAAACTAAGATTGGCTGATGTTGAGTGATTTATAATTGTTAATTCACCCAACATCAAATCTAGCTCGATTTAATTCACGGTTTTTTTTCGGGTAAAATACCAAATCAAGCTGACAATTCCCAATCCAAATATTGGGTCGGCTTCGGGAACTTTAGTGGCAATCATTCGCTGTCCAAAGTCATCTCCTGCTGTCGGATCGTTTAGCAATTGAGTGCTGGTTCGAGTGAAAAAAGCAACATCTTTGAGTATCAAAGTTGAAATTGAACTCCGAATAGGTAAGATGATTGTCAATAAATTATTTAATTAGATTTCCCTCCGGATCGTAAAATGCGATATTAAAGGAGTAGAAGCAAGTCTGAGTCTTCTTTTCTCAAATTTCAGACGATTTATTATTCTCCGTGATTTCTTGACGATTATCATTCTCAAATTTAATCCCCAACTTCAAGGCGGGGTTATTTTCCCAGCGATCGCCAACGTGGGCGTAAATACAAGTGGTTCGCGGATCGGCGTGTCCTAACAAATCTTGAACCTGACGCAACTCCGCCCCTGATCGCAAAGCTAAAGTTCCTGCCGTGTGTCTCAAGCTGTGAGTGGATAAAGTCCGCCCTGGCGTTTGTTTTAATTGGGCTTCTTTGAGATACCCATCGACAATTAAACGAATTCCCCGCCGAGAAATGCGTTTTCCTCCCGCCCGATTTCCGACGGCAACAAACAACGGACTTGAGGGTTTAAGCTGTCCTTCTGCGGCTTCTCGGCGTTCGAGATAAACCCTCAACAATTGAGCGATTTCGGGTGTTAGGGGTACGATGCGAATATTGCGCTTTCCTTCAACGCGAATCCCCCAATTTTTACCCTGCCTTACGATATCACAAATATTCGCCCGATGCAACTCTACCGTTCGCGGCCCTTCTAAGGTTAAAATCGCCAAAAGAGCTTTATCCCGTGCCGATTTCAGGCTACCATCATCTGGTATTGTTGCAAACAATTGTTCTACTTCCGAGGCTTCTAAGTAGGTAATTTTTTCAGCGGGATCGTGTTTTTCTTTAGGGGCTTTTACCCCGGTTGCGGGGTTAACAGTTAGGAGTCCTTTTTCCATTGCGGCTTGATAAAATCTTCGTACTACAGAAAGTTTTAAGGCAATGGTTGCGGGTTTAAATCCTTTTTTATCAATCATCCAACGACGGTATTTTTTGATGTCATTTTTATTAATTTCAGCCGGATGAAGCTGTCTCTGATCGCACCAGTCCAGAAATTGAATCAGTTGACGTTTGTAGGTGATCAGGGTGTCTGTCGCTGCATCTCCCGCCCCGACATCCAGATCGAGAAAATCAGCAAAGACTTCCAGAAGATGATCAACAGGAATCGGAGAATCAAGCGACTGTGTAACTAGAGAAGTGGGAACAGACATAAGGTATTGGGGAGGTTTATAGAGATTATATCATGTCTAATACTGATAATTACCCTTACCGGAATTAGTTACACCCCTTGAATTGAAACGTTTATAGCTACTGATCCGGAAAATGACCGAAAAAATTGGGATACAAGCCCCGTCCTTTAGGACGGCTTTATGTTAAACTTTCTTTTGTGGAAAGGGTAATCAACCACACTAAAAACCCAGTCGCCGAAAGGCAGCGCACCTTGACGCACTGAAGTCATGGGGTTCCGCACAGGAAAGCTTGTGCGCTTATTAGCGCGCAACGCAACAAGTACAGAGAAACCAAGATTTTAGGTTTTGAACTGTAGGGTAGGGCATACCCAAACAGGTTTCTGAAATGGAGCAAAACGCTTGAGGAGAATCCATCTCTGGTATAGATAGGTCGCCCTGTCTGTATTAAGTGGACTCGCTGAACCAAGAATCCCCGCCGTTTACGGCGCGGGAGTGTCAATCCGGTTTACAGAAGCTCTCCCGAAGCATAGACTAAAATAAGTTGAGAGCCTCAGATTCTAACTTCAGCAGTTGTCAGCACCCCGCCCTAAAGAGCAGGGGCCGAAGCGCCTCTCTTTTTAGGTAGCTAGTACCCGCCTAAGTCCCTTGAGGGCTACGTTATCGGTGAGAGTTAACGTTCCGAGCGGGAGATGCGTGGCCAGTCTCCGGCTCTAGAACCACAGCATTAAACAGTCCTACGAGGGGTAAGACAGTGTGTTGTGGAAAGTACCGACCGATAACATTGGCGAGGCAAACATTACCCCAGAAATGGGTGTTGGGGGCAACCATACCCCCATTAATTTTTTTATACAGGCGGTTAAAACCGCTCGTGTCGTTTTTCCTCCCCGGTCTAAAGACACGGGGCTTCCAAACTCCCGGAGGTTTCTCGTGATAATTATCACTCACTCATTTGATCGCTATCACACAATTAACGGACTTTAACCCATATTCTGCATTGATAGATCTCACATTGGATAAAGATCAAAGTCAATTCCTTTCAGCACCTCTATCACTGAAACTAGAGGAAATATGGACTATAGATAAGGTGGGGAGAGGAATAAAACTTATGCAAAAATGTACAACTTGTCCAAAAATACACTGTCCTTTTCAAAAGGCAGGAATTAAAATCTCAGGGTTCTCATTGTTTATCGTTGGGTGTAAAATTAGCTATCGAGGAGAACAGATATTTGATTTAAGCTGGTTAATTGGAGGTAAACCCTTTATGCGTTTGCGAAAATCTCAAGTCCAAAAAGCCCTCATCAAACCAGATAACAATCAAATGGCTAGTTAAGCAAACACACTTGAACTCACACTCACTCACGCCAAAATCCTTTAACACATTGTTTTTAAAACACTCAGTTCATTAACTTTCGATCCAGTTTCATCAGATAATCTCGACCATATCTTTCATTTTCTAGACCCTCAAATAAAACCGAGGGTAAATTTTGACCGAAATAAAAGCGGGATACAAGCCCCGTCCTTTAGGACGGTTAACCTAGATTGATTCACAGTTATTTAGGTGTACGTTGATTAGCTACATATCTAGGCTTTCACTTGTTAATATTTGTTTCCGGTACTTGACTACACAGACGAGCGTGAATCTTGAGGTCTGTAATGCTGTGTCTTCCTTTCCTTAACTCCATTGTCGTTGTTGCAGACCAATGGTACAATGATACCATGAAATCAAGATACCAGTACCGAATCTACCCAACAACTGAGCAACAAACCAAATTGGCTAAACTGTTTGGTTGTTGTCGGGTTGTGTGGAATGATGCCTTAGCGCATTGTATTGAACTCTATAAGGCAGGAGAGAAGAAACTGAGCAATTCTCAACTCCAGAAACGGTTCATCACCCAAGCCAAGAAAACGGTAGAACGGGAGTGGTTGCGCATAGGTCTCTAACATCCCTTTACAGCAATCGCTTAACGACTTAGAACAGGCTTATCATAACTTTTTTAAGTCGTGCAAAGGTAAGCGGAAGGGAAAGAAAGTTAGACCACCTAAGTTTAAAAAAAGAAACACTAAACAATCAGCTAGATTTAGAGTTGGTGGTTTCAAATTGAAGGAAGACAAGATATCTTTATCCAAAATTGGCAAACTAAAGATTATCTGGTCAAAACCTTTGACGAACCCGCCTTCATCGGTTACTGTAATTAAAGATGCAGCTAACAGATACTTTCTTAGTTTTGTTGTTGAAATCAATCAACAACTATTGCCTGAGTCACCTAACAGCGTAGGAATTGATTTAGGAATCAAGACATTTGCTGTACTAAGCACAGGAGAAAAAATAGACGCTCCCAAACCGTTGAAGAAACGAATTAAACACCTGCGGAAACTAGACCGCAATCTATCTCGAAAACAGAAAGGTTCCAATCGGTACGAACGAGCAAGAGTCAGGAAAGCCAAGCTCTATGCTCGGATGAAAGACACCCGTAAAGACTTCCTGCACAAATTGTCAACCCGAATAATTCACGAAAACCAAGTGATTGTTTTGGAGGATTTAAACGTTGCAGGGATGGTCAAGAATCACAAGCTATCTAAGGCTATTAGCGATTTAGGATGGAGACAGTTTAGAACTTTTCTTGAGGGTAAGGCTGAAAAATATGGTCGTGATTTTCGAGTAATTAGCCGTTGGGAACCCACAAGTCAAAAATGTTCTTGTTGCGGTTTTGTTGGTGGCAAATTAGATCTTTCTGTCAGGGAATGGACTTGTTTAAATTGCGGAACAGTTCACGACAGAGATAGTAACGCAGCAGTTAATATTTTGGTCGCCGGAGGACATTCGGAGACTCTAAATGGACGTGGAGGCAAGCGTCAGACTTTTGTTAAAGAAGCGGCAGCCGTTGAAGCGTCAACCCACCTAGAAAAACCTGTGCAGTTATCAATATTTGATATTTTGCAGTAGGTTTTCTGTTAGGAATCCTCTTCGTTCACGGAGAGGAGGATGTCAATGACTTCCGGGCTACAGGATACAGCCCTCAATGCGATCGCATGGGTTCAATCACTTTTTTTATCCCGTTGCATAATGGCCAAATTGACGTTTAAAAGCAGAATGAAAACCCAAGACAATATCTGAAGTCGGTACACCCCTCTCAACTAACTTTTCAGCTACAGCATCTTCAGTCCCATTATATTGAATCCAAATTTTGCCATCTTCAATATCAAAGTGCATGACCGGGCCAAATACTCGTTGATCTCCTTGCCATCCGACATAAGCAAGTTGATAATGATCATGTTCACGATCAAAAATGAGTTGTGCTTTCACTGTCTCAGTCTGGGTTGTAATTTGGCTGTGTTCAGTCAAAATTTGCTTAATCAATTGTCGATAGGATTCTAATTTATCCATTGCTTAATTTCCTCTCGTTTTGGGTCATAAACAATTAGCTTGACTTCATATAGTTTCGAGTGTTGTTTTTGCGGGAGTTCGCCCAAGTATGGGAGTGGAGTCCCCTACAGCCAACCCAAAAACCCGGTGAAGTGATCAGTGTATTGCAGCGACAACTATGAACGGAAAAAAAGGGTATTGTTTCATATACCCCAAAGACAAGTTATCAGGTATTTCACTCAAGAAGTATCATTTATTTTAAATGTTATCAGTATTTTCCACGAATTTTATAAAAATTCAGGTTATATTGAATTAAACATTCAGTATAACTATTGATGTGTAAATAGTTGGCTCCGGCTAAAATAGAAAAAGAACGTTACCTTTATTTATTTTTTTGATTGGAGCCTCGATATGTACAACCACGAAGTAAGCATCAGGTTTTCTATTTTCAACAATCAATACTCTACAATTTCTGCTGGCGAAAATGGTTTACAAAGAACAATCTTCTACTGCCGGGCATCAGAATTCCCAACCGAAGAAATAAAAAATTGGTTTGATGTCAATCCCCGAGAACCTAAAGTCAAAAAAACGGGTAAAGATCAAGGCAAACCTACGGGAAGCGTTGCACAAAAAGTTTTAGAAACTTTGGATATTGAACCCTATTCTTTTTGTTTGAAGAATCAAGGAATATCCCTGTCTGCTGAAAGTATACAAGAATATAAAGATGAAAATAATAATGTTTATGTTGATGTTAAATTCACGAATAAAAAATATCATGGTGTAGTTAATGGAGGACACACAACATACTGTATTGACTTTGCTCAAGTTAAAAAGAAAGAATCAAAAGGTGAACAATATTCTGATTTAAATGAGGCATTAGTTCCAATAGAAGTTAGAACAAATATTAAGTTAGATGACATTGTAGCAATGGCTGATGGGCTAAATAGTTCAATGTCAGTTGATCTTGAGTCTCTTTCTGACTTAAATGGAGATTTTGACAAAATAAAGGAAAGTTTAAAAAATAAAAAAGGTAATGACGAAGTAGCTTATCACCAAGGTGATAGTGGTAGTTTTGATATTAAAGATGTTTTACGAGTTTTAACTACTCTTAATATCGAAATTTGTCCAGATCCTGGTTCTGCTGTAGTTTATGGTGTTGGTAAACCAAGAGCAGCTCTAGAAGCTTTTAAAGAACGTAAAAGTGATCCCAACAATCAATCGTTTGAAGTCTTAGAGGCTCACACCTGGGAATTATTAGTTTTGCTTGAGAAAATTTGCCAGAAATTTTGGAAGAGTCAATCGGGAATGAAGATGGGTCGCACAAAAGAAAAAGGGAAAAAAACAGCAAAAGCTAACAAGAATGAAAGATACAGTAGCAAGGACTGTTGTTTTGCTGATGGAAAGCTTGAAGGAAAGCTATTATTAGGAGTATTTTTACCGGCTTTGTCTGCCTTCCGTTGCTTAATTGATAATGATGCTTTTAAACAAGGTCAATTGAAATGGAAAATAGACTATGAAAGTGTTCTTGAACCCTTCTGTGAACAGTACGCTACCTATGTATCAGAGAATAAAGGTGCTACAGAACCTGCAAACTTTGGCTCTCAGGCTAGTTCATATTCCAGTGCTTACTCTTTTTTGAAAGGAATAATGCAAGCTCGAGAAGTAGAAGAACTTCGCAAACGGATCGAGCAACTAGAAGAAACTCAAGACTCATAGAGATTTGATTTTTAAAATCATTAATTCCTCCTTGCTAACTGACCGACAGGTGTAAGGAGGAAATTGCAAATCTTAAAATTACAATATTTTGGGTAATTTAATCTCTCTAGGCTTCACAAACCGCCCCTCAAAACTAACGGCCCTATTCTCAAATGTCCTCGCCTCAGACAACCCTCGTCGCAACTCCGCCCGATCCATTGGTTCATCTATTCCCCCCAATATATAAACAAGCAACTTCGCCGCCAGATCTCGCCCGGCAACCCGAATACGCCGTTTATTGGGATCAAACAATACTCCATACCACAAAGACTCGGGGTATTCTATGCCATTAAACCCACCCACCGCATCAAAAGAACGCAACTTTTCCAACAAACTCATCAACGGTTTTTGCTGCTGAAACACCAACACTCCTAACCCCTGGGCGATCGCTACTTGACCCACAGGACGAAACAAAATATTACTTTCACCCCCCGGTTTCTCGAAGCTAAACCGTCTCAATACAGGCGTTTCTTCTCCTCTTTCCAGACGTTGATAACTCGGTAAACTAGCTAACGCATCCAACAACCGTCGCAACTCCTGCATCCCTTCCTCAAGTTCGTCATCATCGGGACGCATGGGAACTAACCCCGGTTTGGGCGAAAGCCAATGGGGAAAGCGATCGCCTAAATAGCGCTGTGTCATCTCTTTGAGGGCTTGTAAGGTGGTTAAAACCGTAGACTTAGAGGCTACTGTTGCACTATCCCAGTTTATTCTAGGGTTGCGATCGCGTTTTTCCATGAGTAAAGGATGAGTGACTGCCACCTGGCGCGTTACAATAGAGAACCCGTCATCTTCATCGAGTAGGGCTAACTGACCCTTACTCAGTTTCACCGCCATCAGGTTAACGTGAACAAAGATAGATCGGACTCGTTGACGGGCGATCGCGCGAGTTTCTCCAGCCACAACTGCGGGAATAAACTCTATCCCAACCGTTTCAGAGACTAAGTTTTCTATCTCCTCGGGAGTTAGCGCCGAAACCTCCTCTATATCATTGAGGGTTATGGCTTCCCCAACTGCTTTTTTGATTTTGGTGTAGGGTTGCAGTTTTCCTGTTCTTAGAAGTCGCATTAAGCCCTGTATCCCCATCAGGCGATGTTGTCCGTCTAAAGCAAACACAGCCACATCAGAGGTCAAATGCAACAGTCCGAGTTGTCCCTGACTATCCAACCCCTCAAATGCGATCGCCGACTCGGTAGCCCTTCCTTGATCATCCCACTGGGGCGCTTGGAGATCGTTCACCCAAGACGGACAGATCACCACCAACAAAGCGGGGAACTTGTGGGCTTTGTGAGTCGCGAGGTATTGGGCGAGGGGGAGTTGACGCGACCAGTCTAGGGGACGTTGTAAGATGTCTTCTACGGTGTCTGCCACTCGTTCGACGTTTCCGGTGTCTGGGTTGAGGTGACGTTTAAACAGGGGAAGTTGGGAAGCATAACCCACATTGCGATCCAACCAGTCCAGTGTCACCGAACCGATAAAGGCTTCTGTTCCTCCCATCTGGGTTTTGTGTACCAGGAGATGTTCAGGGGAGTTGAGGAGGGGTTCAAGAAACTTCGCGATCGCTTTTTGGTCTTGGGGGTTGGGTTCTGGGGTTGGATCAGTTGCAGAATTCATCACTAAAGTATTAAGCTATGAGAACAAGTTTTTAAAAACTCTCAGGTATGAGTTATTATAACTGAACAGGGTGCTAGTAAAAGGGCTACAAATATGAGTACCACAGAAAACTCGGAGGACAAACGGACGTTACTGGACTACTGTAGACGGTTTTCAGAATTGAAGGTCAGTAGCAACCGAAAGCGGGGTGATGCACCCTACAAGCCAATTTTGCTGTTATCTATTATTGATCTGATTGCCCAAGAAATTATTAAGAATAACTACATTTTAGTGTCAGATGAGTTGATAGACACATTTAATAAGTATTGGAAAATATTAGGAAATCCTTCTTATAAAGGGGGTTTACATTATCCATTCTTTTATTTACAAAGTGATCAATTCTGGCATTTAGAATTTAAGCCGGATTTTAAGGGTTTACAACCTAAAACTACAAACAAGTTAAAAGAGGCTGTGGAGTATGCAAAATTAGATGATGAACTCTTTGAGATTTTATTAGATAAAACTTCTAGAAATGAACTCACTGATACCTTAATAGCCGTTTGGTTTTTTGAGAGTCAGCGAGAATTATCAGAAATTTTAAATGTCAATCAATCTTTCCAAAGTCAGATAGAGGAAGATGTAGAGGAGGTTTCATTAAAAAAAATTAGACTACAAAAGTCCGTAGTTAGAAATGCTTTTTTTCGTAAAGCAATTGTACATACTTATGGATATCGATGTGCATTTTGTGGTTTAAAGGTAACTCGAAAAATCACTCAAAGTATAGTAGATGGCGCACATATTAAACCATTTTCGAGATTTTATGACAGCAGGATTGATAACGGAATATCATTCTGTAAAAATCATCACTGGGCATTTGATAGAGGTTGGTTCACTATTAATGATAACTATAAAATTGTAGTAGCTAATGATTTACAAGAAGTTTCGCCTAATGCTAAATCAATGCGAGAGTTTCACGGCGAACACATAGCTTTGCCAACTTTAGAACAATACTTTCCTAGACTAGATGCGCTTGAATGGCATCGAAAAAATATATTTAGAGTGTAAAAAAGGAGTAAAAAAATGGCAAAAACTAAAGCACCACTCATTCCAAATCGAACCGTAGCTGAATTTGTAGAATATCTAGAAAAGTTATCTTTAGAAATTCAAGAGTTATATTGTATTGATCAAATTCCTTGGGTAATTGGCTATTCAGGGGGAAAAGATAGCACCGCTACATTACAACTGATATGGAATGCGATCGCAGCACTTCCAGCAGAAAAGCTGATCAAACCCATTTATGTCATCAGTACAGATACACTTGTAGAAAATCCAATAGTTTCTGCTTGGGTTGAAAACTCTTTAAAAAGAATAAAAATTGCTGCTCAAGAGCAAAATCTTCCAATAGAACCGCATTTATTAAAACCACAAATGACCCATACTTATTGGGTTGGTTTAATTGGAAAAGGTTATCCCGCTCCTAGACATAGATTTCGCTGGTGTACACCTCGGTTGAAAATTGATCCTTCAAACCGTTTTATTCGTAATGTTGTACGATCAAACCGGGAAGCAGTCGTTGTGCTAGGAACTCGTAAAACAGAGAGTTCAAACCGTGCGAAAATTATGGAAAAGCGGGAAGCTAAACGACTACGAGAGCGCCTTTGTCCCCATCCCCATATACCAAACTCTTTACTTTACACTCCTATTGAAGAATGGCGAACAGATGAAGTTTGGCTTTATCTGATGCAATGGGAAAATCCTTGGGGACATAGTAATAAAGATTTATTTGCTATGTATCGAGGGGCAACCGCAGATAACGAATGTCCGTTAGTTGTTGATACCTCAACGCCTAGCTGTGGAAGTTCTCGTTTTGGCTGTTGGGTTTGTACATTAGTGGATAGTGATAAATCTCTGACTGCAATGATTCAAAATGATGAGGAAAAAGAATGGTTACAGCCTTTGGTTGATATTCGTCTCGAATTAGATATTAGAAATGATCGAGACAAGAGAGATTTTAGACGTATATTTGGAACAGTACAACTGTTTGAAAGGAATGTCAATGGAGAAGTTTCTGTAGAACCGATACCCGGCCCCTACGTTAAAAAATGGCGGGAACATTGGTTAAGACGAGTATTAGAAGCCCAAACGAAAATCCGTCAAACCGCCCCGGAAGAAATGCGGGATATTACCCTAATTCAACCGGAAGAACTCAGTGAAATTCGCCGAATTTGGTTAGAAGAAAAACACGAATTTGATGATAGTTTACCGAGGATATATAAAGAAGTGACAGGAGAAACTTTTATAGATGCCTATCGAGGAATGGAAAGCAGTCTATTAGGCAGTGATGAATGGACAACATTAGAAGAAATTTGTGGGGAAGACGCTATGCACCTAGAACTCATGGCAAAACTATTAGATACCGAACGACAATATTACACCAAAGCCCGTCGTGTAGGACTGTTTGAAGACCTCGAAAAATGCTTTGAAACCAGTTCACGAACCAAAGAAGAAGCAATAGAAAATGCCCACCTCAGACGGAACTTAAAGTTAGCCGCAGAAGAAGGAGATGTTGAAACCATTAAACAACTCACTTGGGCAAACATGAAATTCTCAAACAACTCAGAAACCAACGATGAGGAGGGATAACATCAAAAAAACCCCACTGGTAACGGATTAAACTTCGGCGGAGATAATTCAAGCAATGCCAAGAGTAAAACGGATAGATAATTTCAACCCACCCAAAGTTAACCCATCCGTTTCCAAAAGCATAAACCTCAAAAACCCAAAGTTAACCCATCCGTTACCATATCCGTTACCATATCCGTTTCCAAAAGCATAAACCTCAAAAACCCAAAGTTAACCCATCCGTTACCATATCCGTTACCATATCCGTTTCCAAAAGCATAAACCTCAAAAACCCAAAGTTAACCCATCCGTTACCATATCCGTTACCATATCCGTTTCCAAAAGCATAAACCTCAAAAACCCAAAGTTAACCCATCCGTTACCATATCCGTTACCATACCCCCACCATGATTTTCCTCGAACTCGTCCTACAAAACTTCGGCCCCTACCAAGGAAGACAAGTCATCAATCTTCGCCCTGAAAATAACGGCAACCTACGCCCTATTATCTTATTTGGGGGGATGAATGGTGGCGGAAAAACAACTATGATGGATGCTATTCGTCTCGCCCTCTACGGACAACGCGCCCAATGTTCTACCCGAGGAAATTTCAGCTACAATGACTTTTTAACCCAATGTGTAAATAGTAATACCTCACCCATAGAAAAAACTCGGGTTGAACTGGTATTTGAACACGTCAAAGAGGGGAAAATGGCAGAATGGCGAATTGTGAGAACCTGGACAAAAAACCCCAAAGATGGTAAAGATGAATTAGGGATTGTAATTGGAGAATGGCCGGATAAATCAATTGCGAGGATTTGGGATGAATACATTGAAAATATACTGCCTTTAGGGATTTCTAATTTATTCTTGTTTGACGGCGAACAAGTTAAAGAACTAGCAGAATTAGAGAAGCCTCCTCAAGCTGTTATCGATGCGATTTCTAACTTGCTTGGACTCGAACTAGCAACCCGTTTATCAATGGATTTGAATATTCTAAATCAACGGAAACTAAAAGACCTAGCAGGTGTCGAAGAACGGGCAGAAATTGAACAGATAGAACAACGTCTCGCCCAACAGCAGGAAGAAAAACAAGTTTCAGAACAAAAACTCCAAACCCTCAAACAACAACTAGAGTTAGCCGAAAAGCATCAAAAGAAAGCCTCCGAAAAATTTGTTTCAGAAGGGGGAAAAATTGCCCAAGAACGTTCTCAGCTAGAAACGAAAATTAAAGAGTTAGAAGTCACCATTGAAACTCAACGTAAAAGCTTACGAGACTTAGCCGGTGAAACCCTTCCTTTAAACTTAATTTCTCCGTTGCTTCATCAAGCAGAAACTCAAGCCGAAAAAGAACTGAAACGTCAACAATCAATGGCAGCCCGTGAAGTTTTACAAGAACGAGATAGCCGTTTAATTAATTATATTAATCAACTTTCCCTTGATTCCCAATCTGTTAATCAAATTCAATCTTTCCTGCAAGAAGAAAATCAAGTTTTAGAACAAGAAATTGAAACCGGAATTCAACCCTATTTAGAAATGGAGACTGAAGCATTCAATCAATTAAAAGTAATCCTTAACTCTCAGTTACCCACTCAAACCCAACAAGCAAAAGTTTATTTAGAACAACTTAAAACCCTAAAAAATGAAATTGATGCCATTGATACCCAACTGCAAACCGCCGCAGCGCCCGAAGTTTATCAAAAATTAGAAGCCCAACTAAAACTCTCTCAAACAGAACTCCTAAAAGCCCAAGTCGCCCACGAAGAAGGACAACGCCAGACCGATCAAATTAAAAGTGTGATCGCCAAAACCAAAAAAGAGTTAGATACCTACAGTGATAATACAGTTAAATATAAGAGTAGTGATCATATTGTGAAATCAATTGAAAAAGTTCAAGAAACGCTGAAAGTTTTTAAAGAACAACTTACTCTCAAAAAACTTAATAAACTCGAAGTTGAAGTTGCAGAATGCTTTCGTTATCTATTACATAAATCAGATTTAGTTCATCGAGTTGGGATTGATACCCATGACTTTAGCCTCTCTCTCTACAACCTAGAAGGAAAACCTGTTCCCAAACATCGCCTTTCTGCTGGAGAAAAGCAACTCCTGGCGATCGCTTTTCTGTGGGGGTTAGCAAGAGTATCAGGACGCAACCTCCCCGTTGCCATTGACACCCCTCTCGGACGCCTCGACTCCTCCCACCGCCAAAACCTGATTGAACGTTATTTTCCCTCCGCTAGCCATCAGGTGATTTTGCTGTCAACCGACACCGAAATTGGTGAAAGTGAAGTTCACAACCTACGTGAACAAGAAGCGATCGCCCATGAGTATCTACTGAAATACGATTCTAGTCAGCGTCAAACTGTTGTGGAACCGGGTTACTTCTTTTCTTAACTTCAGGAAGCTGTCCATCGGTAGAAGTCAAATATTGATCTTTTTATTGAGAAAGACTTTTATTAAAATCATATTAAACAGAAATAATTGTTAATAGCTTATTAAAAGTTAATTCTAATAGTTAGAATCGCTCAATTTTTTGCTAAACTTTTTATATCTAACAGTTGAAAAAATTAGGGTAAAATCGTTGGTAGAGCGATCAAACAAACAAGAGGTGAACGAACAAACCCTAGCAAGCTTTAAAATTAGCCAGGAATTATGGCAACGTTTTCAAGCTAGGTGCATTGAACAAGACAGCACAACACCAAAAGTTTTAAGTCAATTAATCATTAATTATCTAGAACAAACCGACAAAAATCCTACGGCAAATTCTCAATCTTCTCCAATAAACTTAGAGCAAATTCTCACCGAAAAAATGGCAGAAATTGTTGAAGATTATATTCAAAAAAATCTAGAAAATTATCTATCAAATCAAGTTGAAAATCGACTCGATAAATTAATTCAACAAGTGTTTGAACGTCATCTTAAATTCAATATTAATGAGCAGGCAAGAAGTGAACCTTCAGCCCCAACCTCAACCCCAGAAAAGCCTCAACCTAAAGCACCTCAACGAAAAAATAATGTTCTTACCCTAAAAACGGCTAAAGAGTTAGGTGAGATTTTAGGAGTTTCTGCACCTTATATTACCACTCTCAATCGCATTGGGGAATTACAACAAAGAGGTTGGGAAGACTCAGGAAAGCGACGGGGAAAAACGATTTTATACAAACCGATTGATTAGACCCGATTTCCCCTTAGAAATTGATCGCAATACTCGGTCAAATTAGGGCAAAATATAAATAGAAGTCAACTCTACACAATATTAATCTGATGACCACCTATGACTGGATTATCGTTGGTGCAGGAATTACCGGAACAAGCCTCAGTTATGAACTCGCGAAAAAGGGGCTGAATGTTCTTCTCATTGAAGAAAATTCGACCTTGGAAAATGCCACTCGTTACAGTTACGGTGGACTAGCGTATTGGTCGGGAAGTACCCCCCTAACTCGTCAACTCTGTGAAGACGGAAAACAACGTCATCAAATCTTATCTGAGGAATTAGAAGCCGATACCGAGTTTCGAGAAGTTGACCTGATTTTAACCGTTTCCCCCCAACAAAATCCCGAACATATTGCTGAAAGTTATACTAAATTTATCACGCCACCTCGGTTATTAACCCCAGAAGAAGCGTGTGAAATTGAACCGCTTCTCAACCCCAACGGTATCGCCGCAGCCTTTACGGTTCGTCATGGTCATATTTCCCCCGAAAAAACGAATTTTGCTTATTTAGATGCTTTTCAACGGCTAGGTGGAACGTTAGAAATTGCCACTGTTACAGAATTAGTTAAACAGGGAAATAAAATTACAGGTGTTAAAACTAAAAATCAGACTTATTTAGCCGAAAATACTGCGATTTGTGCAGGAGGTTTAAGTCGGAGTTTGTTAAGTTCGGCGGGAATTTCTATTCGCTTACATTTTACTCATACCGAAGTCTTAGAAACGCCACCTGTTGAGACGAATTTAAGAACCGTTGTCATGTCTGCGGGAATGGAACGCTTTCAACTCGAAGCCGACGCCGCCAAGCCCGAATTTGAACCGCTTTGGGATGAACCTGGACACGAATTTGTGCCTTTAATTATTGATGCCAGTGCGGTACAATTATTAAATAATAAAATGCGAATTGGTCAACCGTCTCGCGTATTAAGTGATCTGAATGCTAAGATTAATCCCGTTGAAAGTGAAGCCCAAATTCGCAACGCCATCGGTAAAATTTTACCTACTTTACAAGATTTACCCGCCCATTGGTATCATTGTTTAGTCGCGTTTACTGCTGATAGTTTACCCTTGGTTGGTACCATTCCCAATTTAACCGGAATTCATATTTTTTCAGGATTTAGTAACCCCTTGGTTTTTGTTCCTCCCCTCGCCCAACGATACGCTAATCACGTTACCGGACAAGCCGATGAAATCGTTAAACAGTTATCGCCCCTGCGTTCAACCCTTTAATTATCGAACGAAACAGCCCTGGTGTAGCTTTCCAAATCCCTCATTTCTATCGAATAGTTCTCTAAAAAATAACCAAAATCCTATTTTTTGAGTATATCTTGAGCAATTTTAATGGCTGTTGATGCTCCCTTCTGATTTCCGGCTGCAAAGCAAAGTAGGTATAAGGGTGTATTTCTAGAATTACATAGAACAAGAGGATTTTTGGCTACACCTTCAAAAACTGTCTTTAGTCTTTCCGTAAAATATTGACCGATCAACTTACAGTTTGCAATTTTATCTGTTGTAGAATATGTGTCTCCAAATAAGTTTGTTTGTTCTGTAATTCTGTAAAATGTGTCATACCAGCCTGTTGTCCCAAATACTTCATTGAGTCGGGCTTTTCTTGATTCACTAATATTGCCATCTTTGGTTAGTAATCGATTAATTGCTATTCCTAATGGAAAAAGATACCATAAGTCAATAGCTTTTGTTTGAGCAATTAATTCAATAGTTTCCCAGGGAATTTGCATACCAAAGGGATCAAGAAAAAGAACAGCACGCCGTGTTTTCCAGTCTTTGCGACATAGATCTTTAAGATAAACATTTGCATCAGAATGGACAATACTAATTCGTTCAGATAAATTAGGAAAATCAATTTTAAGCTTTTCTAATTCATTGACTTTGTTTTCATCTTTTTCAATGAATATATATTTTTTGAACTCCGGCTTGATTTGAAGGGCAATTCGTGCCGATCCATCTAAAAACTTTTTCGATTCTTGCTCCACCAGTTCTGGTAACAGTAAAGTATTCGGTTCCTCTTCATCCTTAAGTGTTCTATATCCGGTTCCAGCAAAAGCATCTATATAAGCATAGGTGAAATTATACTCCTTCATAATTGTTGAATAAGCTTTTAAATATTTACTGACTCGGTTTAACTTTTCTTCAGTCCAATCTCCACCGAAAGTTTGTTTCTCCATACTTCAAAATCTAAATATTAAAGATCAGAAATTTAATATTGATTATTTTTTCTATTTATGATAAAATAAAAAGTCTAAAGCAAGAAAGTTGTTATCAACAAGCCGATAACTTTTTAAGTCATCAAACGTAGTCAATAGCCATGTCTACTGTTACAGGAACTGAACCCATTGTCAATCCGCTTCAGAACAGTAATCTGAATAAAAAGGGATTGTGCGACTATGTAATTAATATAGCATCTGGCTGTTTGCATGGATGTACTTTTTGCCTTGTTCCCGAAACTTTAATTCTTTACTCAGATTTAACTTGGCGAAAATTAGAACACGCAAAAGTCGGTGATGTACTTTTGGGGTTTGACGAAAATCCTACCAGTCATGTTTACCGATTTTTCCGTAAAAGCACCATAGAGGCGATCCAATGGAGCAAGCAAGAAGCGACAAAAATTGTTACAGATGCAGGAGAAGTAATTGCAACGTCAAATCATGGATGGTTAAATTGTCGGGGGAAATGGTTATCAACCCAAAATTTGACAACTGTTTCGCAAGACAGAAAAGATGGATTTTCTACAATCAAGAGTATTGGATTGGCTAACCATTTTGCTGTCACGGATGACTATAAACTGGGTTACATTGCAGGGATGACAGAAGGGGACGGAACATTCAGGTTTGACCCTAACGAGATTTACAAGGGAGATTACACGCCATATTGGAGGGTTGCTCTTTGCGACTTTGAACCTTTGGAAAGATTGGTAGAGTACCTCTTAGAATTCGATATATCTGTTAGTGTTCGTCCTTATTACAAAGGCAATGACAACCATCGAGAAGCCAAAAAAGTGGAAACTCGATCTCAAGCCCAGTGTGAAAAGTTGTTTAACTTGCTTGCTGCCCCCTTGGATACGGTTGAGTATCACAGGGGATTCATATCGGGATTTTTTGATGCAGAAGGTTCTTTCAATCAATCGCTTCGGCTTTCTCAAAAAATATTACCCGTTTTACATCGAGTTCAGAAGTATGCAAAGTCATTTGGATTTAGTTTCCAACTTGAAAAGTATGAAAATTGCTGTTTTAGTCTTCGGCTTCTTGGGGGTTTTTCGGAAGTTGTCCGATTTTTCTCAACCTTTTGCCCTGCCATAACTAGGAAGTCAGAAAAGATGATAGGGGGCGCGTTAAAAGGGATCAAGGCGGCAAAAGTTATTGATAAAATTCCAATGGGATTAGTTGATGTAGTAGACATCCAAACATCAACACACACATTTTTTGCCAATGGATTAGCAACTCATAACTGCTATGTTCCTTCAACACCCGCCATTCGGACAAGACAGGCGCAGCTTCAGAAAAAAGGAGTCAATAACCCTCAAATGGATTGGGGACAATATCTTTTAATTCGTGAAGATATTCCAGAGAAATTAAATAAAATTTTAGAGCGGAAAAGAACTTGGAATGTAACACCGTCAGGGAAAGGCGTGGTTTTATTATGTTCTGGTACCGATCCCTATCAAAACAAACAAACGGCTGAAATTACCCGTCGTGTTGTTCAGATTTTATCAGAAAAAGGTAAAAGAGTCCGAATTTTAACCCGCAGCCCTTTATGGATTAACGATCTTGATATTTTGATTAATCCTAATATTACAGTTGGGATGAGTTTACCTTATTTAGACGATCAACTCAGCCGTCAAATTGAACCTCAAGCGCCCCCTCCTTCTAAACGTTACGAAGCATTATTGAAAGGTAGACAAGCCGGATGTCGTCTCTATGTTGCAATGGCGCCGACTCCACCCAGTTTGACCCGAGATGACTTTGAGAAATATCTAGAAAAAATGATGCAGCTTGAACCCGAAGTAATTTTTTGGGAACCCATCAACGCCAGGGGTACAAATGGAAAACGAATGCTTGCAGCCGGGTTAGAATGGGTAAACTCGGTAATGACAAAACGTTCATGGGCGGAAGATTTTTTGAGACAATGGGACGACATGGAAGCCGCCGCGATCGCAGTCGGGTGTAAGGATAGACTACATATCTGGCCAGATCCAGGGCTAAAAAAATATGTTGATGATCCCAACAAAGTCGGAAACTGGCTATATCATCCGACGGTTGAGAAATGGGATTGATCTTGATTTAAGCCAAAGCTGAACCCCCAAAATCAGGCGGAATATCCTGCAAACGTCCCCAACCCACAGCTTGAATGGCTTCTTTCAAGTCAACATCACCTGTGTATAAAGCGCGACCCACAATCGCCCCCGTTACCCCCAAAGGTTCCAGGGATAACAAACTCAATAAATCCGTCACCGAACTAATTCCCCCCGACGCAATCACCGGAATAGCAACCTCCGAAGCAACTTCTCGCAACGCCGCTTTATTTGGCCCTTGCAAAGTACCATCCCGATGAATATCAGTATAAATAATCGCACTAGCACCCAACTGTGCCATCTGATGGGCGAGTTCTGTGGCTAAGACTTCTGAGGTTTCTAGCCATCCTCGGGTTGCAACTTTCCCATCACGGGCGTCAATTCCGACGACAATTTGTTTGGGGAACTCCTGACACAACTCAGCCACCAGTTGGGGGTTTTCCACCGCAACAGTCCCTAAAATTGCCCGGTTTACGCCCAGATTTAACAAAGTTGTCACAGTCTCTCGACTGCGTAACCCGCCACCCACTTGTACAGGAATATTAACAGCGTTGACGATCGCTTCTATAATTTTATGATTCGTCGGTTGACCTGTTTTCGCCCCATCGAGATCAACCAAATGTAACCAAGTAGCGCCCTGATCTTCCCACTGTTGGGCGACGGCAACGGGATCGTCGTTGAAGGTTTCAGCTTGGTCGTAGTCACCTTGATATAATCTTACACAACGTCCTTCAAGTAAATCAATCGCAGGAATGACATCCATGAGTTATTTCGGTAATTGTTTGAACACGATTTTAGGACTTTCTGGCGATCGCATCATCAACTTGTTGCCAGAGTTCCTCTAAAGTCGAGGAGTTGTCTAAAACCACATCTGCCATTTTACACTTTTGCTCAAGCGGCATCTGACTGTCAATTCTCGCTTGGGCTTGTTCGGGAGTCAGAGAACCGTTACTGCGTTGAATCAAACGCAACTGCTGTTGTTGAGGAGAACAAGAAATCACCCAAATTTCTGTCACTAAATCAGTCATTTTGGCTTCAAACAACAGAGGAATCACCAAAATCGCAGTCGCATCTTTACCCTCTTGATCCCGAAGCTGTTGAATATTTTCACAAAAGCGATCGCGGACAACCGGATGAATTTGCTGCTCGACCCAGTGACGTTCTGTTAAGCTACTAAAAATTATAGTACCGAGTTGCTGGCGATTTAAGCTACCATCAGAGAGTAAAATACCAGTACCATAGCGACGAACAAGGGTCTGCAAGACAGGGGAGTTGGGCTGTACGGCTTCACGAGAATAAACATCTGCATCCCAAATGGGAAACGGGTACATCTCGGCTAGGTAGTTGGACACGGTTGTTTTTCCGGTGCTAATGCCCCCAGTTAAGCCAATCAAACGCATAATGATATTTTTGATAGATTTGCGTTGTTATTGTCTGTAATCTACTATACTTGACGACTGCTTCCTTTGGACGAATATTGATCTACATTTAAAGTTTTTGCCGCTTGACTCTATGGAGATCAAGTGTAAAAATTAAACCCATTTAAGAGATTGGATTCTGTGAGATTTAAGACAAGATATCAGGGGTAGACTCGTGACCTTTTACAACAACTGTTAAACTGGTTGATACGGGAGTTTCCCAGGAGAATTTTTGATGAATATCAGCAGTTACTTGAAGTCAGTGGTCTTCTCCATACCGCTACTGACACTACTTTTGGGTTTTGAAACTGACGAATTTCCCGATAGCTGGCGATGTAGAATCTTCTATACCTTCAAATCAAAAAAAGTTATTGCTCAACCCATTGTTCCTGAACCCAACAGTACCAACACGGTGACTCATCAACAAGGAAATCGTATTGATATAGAAGGCGGGAAGTTATCCTCAGACGGGGCAAATTTATTTCATAGTTTTACCGATTTTAATGTTGAGTCTGGACAGGTTGCTAACTTTTTATCCAATAATTCCATTCAAAATATTTTAACTCGGGTCGTTGGGGGAAATGCTTCTGTTATTAATGGTTTAATTCAGATGACAGGAGGGAATGCGAATTTATTTTTGATGAACCCTGCGGGAGTGATTTTTGGATCAAATGCAAGTTTAAATGTTCCCGCTTCCTTTACCGTGACGACAGCAACCGGAGTGGGATTGGGTTCAAGTTGGTTTAATGCGATTGGAAATAATGATTATGCTAGCTTGGTGGAGACTCCTAACGCTTTTCGCTTCTCCGCAACTTCATCGGGCAGTATCATTAATGCAGGTAGACTTGCTGTAGCCTCTGGAGAAAATATCAGCTTATTAGGAAGTAATGTCATTAATACCGGGGAATTGATCGCACCGGAGGGCCAAATTACCATTGCTGCCATTCCCGGTGAACAAATTCTCCGCATCAGCCAAGCTGGACATTTGCTGAATTTAGAAGTGGCGACAGCAGACATGGGGAGTTATTCGCCAGAAATTGCCCCCTTATCCTTACCGCAACTGTTAACCGGAGGCGATCGCAACCATGCAACAGGAGTGACGGTACTCGCCGATGGTCGGGTAGAATTAACCAATTCGGGGGCTGAAATTCCCACCTCTAGCGGTGTCGCCGTCGTTTCAGGAAATGTCACCGCAGCAGCCGGAAGCGTCAATATTGTCGGGGAAACGGTGGGGTTAGTCGATGGTCATGTTGATGTTTCTGGAGTTAATGGTGGAGGTACCGTCAGAATTGGCGGAGATCAGCGAGGAAGTGGGTTAATTCCAAATGCAAATTCTACTTTTATTAATCGTAACTCTTCGATTTTAGCGAATGCAGACGTGGAGGGAAATGCCGGACAGATTATTATTTGGTCAGACCTAAACACTCGATTTTTTGGGAAGATTAACGCCCAGAGTATTACCGGAAACGGTGGATTTGCAGAAATTTCTAGTTATGGGAATTTAACCGTCGAAGGGGATGTTGATTTGCGAGGGGCAAATGGAACTGTTGGGACTTTATTATTAGATCCTCTTAATATTACCATTGTTGATGGCAATGAAGCAATAGAAAATGAAAATTCTCTGCGAGATAATCAGATTTTAGCCGAGAATAATCCTTCAGAGTTTACGATTTCTGAGACTCGTTTAGAACAGATTGGAGAAACAGCCGATATTGTTTTAGAAGCGCGAGATAATATTACAATTAATGATCTCGAAGATAATCAACTCAATTTTCAAGCCTCTAGCGGATCAGTCACGTTTACAGCAGATGCAGATGGAGATGGAAAAGGATCATTTCTAATGAGTTCTGACGATACTTTGCAAACCGCAGGTGGAAACATTGTGATTACAGGAATTGATCTGACCATTGGTGATCTGTCTACAAAAGGCGGTAATATTTCTTTGAGTTCAACTTTGAATGGAGAGATTGAAACAGGTCAACTTTCAACCGCTAATTCTTCGGGTGAGGGTGGAAATATTACGATTACCACCAATCAAGGTGAAATTTTAACCGCAGATTTACAAACGAGTGGTTTAAACAAGAGTGGGAATATTGACCTTAATAGTGGTGAGAATATTATTACAGGTGAACTTTCGACTCAAGCTTTGAATTCAACTTCGGGTCAAGCGGGTGAGGTGACAGTGAATGCAGTTGAAAATATTGAAATTGATTTAATTAATAGTTCGGGTTCACAACAAGCCGGAAATATTAGGATTAATAGTGAAGAAGGGAATATTAATTTTTTATCAGATTCTTATAGTTTAGATGCGACTTCTGCGGGGGGAAGTGGAGGAAATATTGAAATTCAAACTTCTCAACGACTGAGTTTGAATTCAGTCAACGCTAAGGGAAAAACCGTAGGGGGTGATATTAATTTAGAAGCCGAAGTTGAAATCGAAGCAGAGACTATTCGCACAGGTGGCTTTGAGAATAGCAACTCAACTTCAGGGGAAACAAAAGCCAGTTCAACTGGAGATATTACACTTACCAGTGATGAGATTAATCTGACAAGTTTAGTAGAAGGAACCGGAAATTTAATTCTTCAACCCTCAACAAATGCCCAAAATATTGTGATTGGTAATTCTAGCAATAATTCGGGATTGTCGATGGATTTAACAACCGATGAAATCACAACGCTGCAAGATGGTTTTACTCAAATTATTATCGGAAGACCTGATAGTAAAGGCAGTATTTATATTAATGGAAATTCAACGTTTCAAGACCCGACGTTGATTCAATCTCCTTTTGGTCGGATTAATATGGGAACGACTTCATCGGGTAGTCCTTATACATTGACAGGTGTAGATAATGCTAGTTTGACTTTAAATGCTTTGAATGATATTACTTTAGGAAATCTCAGAACTAATGGTCAAGATATTACTATTACCAGTCAGTCAGGGCGCATTACTTCTCAACAAATTCAAAATACAGGAAACCCACAAGCAACAATACAATTAACCGCAGATGAGATCGATTTAGTGGGAGGAAATAACTCAATTATTGGCAATGGGTTTCTACTATTACAGCCCTACAATAACCGTCAAGCGATTACACTTGGAAATGATGCTAATACTGAAGCTTTAGAATTGAGTGGATCAGATTTGAATGCCCTCGGAAATGGGTTTGAATTAATTACTATTGGTCGGTCAAATACCAGTAGTCCCCTAACTGTCGCAGGAGATATTACGTTTCGAGATCCAGTCCTGTTGCGATCGCCAAATTTTCCAGGTTTTGTGGTTGCACAAGGAACAATTACAGGGGTTGATAATGCAGCGATTCAAATCGAAGCAGATGGCAATTTATTCTTAGGTAATATTAACACAACAGGTCAAACTTTACAACTGACTAGCATGACCCGTCAAATTACCACCGGAAATTTACAATCTAGTGGTGAAATTAATTTGCAAGCCGGAGAAGCAATTGAAACCGGAAATATCCGCATCTCCTCAAACTCTGTCTCCAATTCATCTTTACAAAATCCTCAAGTGAATCTCGTGAGTCAAGGAAGTGATGTGATTGTTACAGGAAATATTATCACTAATCAAAATAGTAATTTAGTCGGAGTTAATATTCAAGCGCAGAATAAAATTCAAACCAATAATATTACTTCTAGTCAAGAGATTAGCCTCACCACTCAACAGGGTGAAATTGTCACCCAAAATCTGAGTTCATCAGCCACAGAAGATGCAGGAAATATTACGATTCAGTCTGGAGATCGGATTACAACTGGAACTCTAAACGCGAGTTCATTAGAGGGAAATGGAGGAAATATCCGCTTAGTTTCTCCGAATGATATTGAAGTCACTTCGATTAATACAGAAGCCGCCCAAACTGGAGGAAATATTGAAATTAGTACCCAGCAATTTTTTCGGGCGACGGGAACATTTCAAGCTGTAAATCAAGTTGAAGCGAGTTTATCTGCGGTTGGTTCTAGCGAAGGCGGAAACATCATTATTCCCTCATCTACAAGCAGTAGTTTTGAAATCGGAGATGCAACTTTAAATGGTACAGCAGGGGCGATTACCAATGGAGAAATTACCACTTTTCCCCCTGCTAGCAACTCTGCAAATCCGCCTCAAAAACCAGAGTCTAATGAAGACAATCTAGAAACCGAAAATCCAAATCAATCCCCCGATAATCAAGAACCCGTGATTCAAGATAATGTGCTAGAAAACACAACTGAAAATCCATCTACACCTTCAGAAGTTGCTGAAGTTCCAGTGAGTGAAAATCAGGATAATTTAGGGAATAATGAAGAATTATCCCAAGACATTGAAAATATTCCCATTCAACTCGAAGGAACAACCATTTCCAACGATCAAGTCGCGACTTCTACATTCTCCTCATCCGTCTTACAAATTGATTTATTTCGAGGTCAAGAATTTATTAAATATTTTGGTGACAATATCAACAAAAATCCAGTCAGTGATCAAAGTATTCGTCAGACGCTCAGTGATATTACTAAACTTACAGGATACAAACCAGCGATTGTTTATGTTTCAGTGCAAGCAAATCAAGTCGAAATTCGGTTGATTTTACCCGATGGTCAACCTTTATTTAAAAGTACCCAAATCAAACGAGAAGACCTATTAAAAGTCGTTCGAGAGTTTAGCAATCAAATTCGCACTCCCAGTAGTCTGAGTGATACTGAATATAAAGTGAGTGGGAAGAAACTCTATGATTGGTTAATTTTACCCTTAAAAGCAGAGTTGGAAAAACATCAAGTCAAGACTCTAATTTTTTCTATGGATACGGGCTTAAGAACTTTACCCATTGCAGCATTGTACGACGGCGAAAAATTTCTCTTAGAAGACTATAGTTTAGCGTTAATTCCTAGTTTGAGTTTAACTGATACCAGTTATGTTAATCTCAAAAATTCTAAAGTTCTAGCAATGGGCGCCTCCAAATTTTCTGACCCCGCTCAAGAACCTTTACCTGCGGTTCCCATCGAACTCAATTTAATTATGCAGGAAGATCAATGGTCAGGTCAATCTTTTCTCAATGAAGAATTTACAATTAATAACCTCACCACTCAACGCAAGCAAAAACAATTTGAGATTATTCATTTAGCCACTCACGGGGAGTTTTTAGCCGGAGGTGCAAACCGTTCTTATATTCAATTTTGGGATCAAAAATTATGGTTAAATGAACTGCGTCAGTTACGCTTAGATCAACCCCCCGTCGAACTTTTAGTTTTGAGCGCTTGTACAACCGCAGTCGGAGATGAAGATGCAGAGTTGGGTTTTGCAGGACTCGCCATCCAAGCCGGGGTGAAGTCAGCCCTCGCCAGTTTGTGGTACGTTAGTGATGCCGGAACGTTGGGGTTGATGAGTACGTTTTATGATGCGTTGTTACATAGTCCCATCAAAGCAGAAGCCCTCAGACAAGCTCAACTCGCTATGTTACAGGGTAAAGTTCGTTTAGAAGGGGGAAATTTAGTCTATGAGAAAAAGACAATTACCGGAGAAGTGGAGTTACCCCCAGAAATTGCAGTCAGGGGTGATGTTAGCCTAAATCATCCCTTTTATTGGGCGGGTTTTACTCTCATTGGTAGCCCTTGGTAATCTTCAGTCTGGGCGGGTTAACAGAGATTTATTCACTTATATTAATCCGGCGATCGCCCTGTTCCCAATTGACTTTCCGCAATCAACCTCGCCGCCGCCTGTTTAGCCTGCATAGCTGCTTTGGAATTGCGTTTCATCATCGCCACCACCGTCGCACCTACAGCTAAGATCACCAACTGTTCGGT
>NZ_AAVU01000041.1 GCF_000169095.1 Lyngbya sp. PCC 8106 | reverse complement strand
TTTATTTTTGATATGACTTTTAAAATGGGACTTGCTATTCCTGATGAATTACATGAGTTGGTAATAAAATACTGTGAGGTGATGGGCCGCTCAAAAAGTGCAGCTTGTATTGATTGGATTCAAAGAGGAATTCTTCAGGATTTGGTGATGATGGAAAAAGCAGGACTGATTGAGAGGGGAGAGATTAAGGCGGTCAAGTCCCAACTAAGAACGTCACTCAATGGTAATGACCTTTCCTCAGAAGAATCCCCAGATGAATAAACGCGATCGCAACTGCTAACCTGAAATTGAGTTCTATTTGGCTTCTCAGTGCATAGAGTTCTGATGTGTTCACCCCTAACCGTTGTGCAGTTAGGGGTTTTTATTTTAGGGGGCCAACCTCTCAATTGACTTGATTAGTCGGCCGGCCGAGTTAGACGTGTACCCTCTTTCTGATTTCAGTTTGGGGAGTGTTTCAGTTAGCCAGTTCTCTAGCTGTTGACACCTATCATTACGCTGTACATACGTGTCATTACTCGTATTGACATCTGTATTGACACTTTCCCTGAGAGTCTCAATCTCTGCTCTCAGGGATTCAGCTTTTTTTCAAGCCGTGCCTCAATCTCAGCCATCCGTGTCTCTATCATTTCCTGTAATGACGCTTGTATTGACGACTGTGCTGATATGTCATTACACTTGTCATTACTTGCATTGACCTCTGTATGTACACCTGTATTGACAACACTCTCCATGAACCCGGTCAACTGTTCAGTTAGGTTAGTTTCCCTAGCATTACAGAATGCCTGAAATGCCTCTATTAACTCGGTTTCACACCGAAAAGATACCATCTTCTTAGCCATGTCATTACACCGTAATTACATCTGTACATACGCAGTCTATACTGTAATGACGTGTATTGACAAGTGTATTGATGGATGTACATACGTGTCATTACACTCTACTAACAGGTAGACTGATAAAAAATGGTATTGGCCATGTTGAAAGATTTAAGTTACGGTGCCTTCGGGTTGTTGGTGATGGCTCAGAAAGAGTTTGGTGATCGCCCGTTCGTTCTCAAGGATGTTCTCAACCGGGGTGAGTCAGTCAATTCAACTAAGAAACTATTGAGGGAACTGGTAAATGAAGGGTTTCTCTCATCCGGTCAGCCCAGGCAAGTTGCAACTGGGTATTTTTCAATTCCTCAGTACAGACTCATCCAAGAACTACCGATTACCTTTATTGAGGATGAGTCAGTTGATCAGCCAGAGCCAGTAAAGTTGAGTCAGTAGAGCAAAGTTAAGCATTGGCTGTTTGCACCCTTCTGTTAGAGGGGTGTTTTTTACTGGCCAAGACAGGTAGACACCCCCTGTCTAGAGGTTGTCTTAGAGGGTGTCTTATCTGAAACCACTAATATATATAACTCCTAAGACCTATAAGACAGGTAGACACCCTAATTAAGACTTTACACAGTAAAATGCTATTATTCTTTACTCTCAATTTAGTTGTGAAGCTAGCAAGCAATCAAAATGGAGCGAATTTAGGTTTCGCTCCAAATTCGCTCCAAATTCACTCCAAAGTGGTTAAGCTGTATTGTCTGAAAGTGCCTCTAATCAAAGCTGGCGGTCGGATTTGAACCCACAACCTTCCGATTACAAGTCGGATGCACTACCATTGTGCTACGCCAGCAAGTTTTTTTAATTTCTTGACCTTAAACACTATAGCACAAAAAATGAAACTTGTGTCAAAGCTTCTGAAGATAACTTAGGAGATCAGCCATTTCTTGAGGAGTGGGCTGAAATTGGGGCATAGGAGGTGTTTTACCGCTAGTCACCTGATGAATAATCCCGACTGGTGATTTCCGTTGAGAAACGTCTAACAGGCTTGGCCCCACTTGATCGCTGGCTTTTTGAAAATGACAGCCTGCACAGTTCATTTCAAAAATGGCATGACCTTTAACGGGATTTCCATCGAGGGATAAGACTTGCTCGATATAGGGGTCTGAAACCTGAAGCAAGTTCAGTCCAAACACCCACAGCAATATCAGCAGCATGATCCCGACGGCGAAGAGGGAAACCCGTCTGAGCAGGACATCGATTTCAATGCTAGCAAGCTGGTTATTCAAAGCGTCCTTATCTATTTGAGAAATATCTACAAAAAACTTTACTTATTACATAGCTTAATGCTTTCAGGCGGTCAGAGCAAGTTATCTTCACAAATCTGGAATGACTGACCCCAAAGGAATCGGACTGGAGAGAATAATTGAGTATTTTTGTCAAGTTTTGTGAACTCATGGAGATGAATCAAAATCAGATGAGGTAATTACAATGATTGCCACCCTCAACGAATATGCGATATTAATAGAATTGAGATCTTCCCATCACATCAAGGAGAATTAACGTGGTAGAACCTTTACTTTCAGGCATTGTCCTCGGTCTAGTTACTGTGACCTTAGCCGGATTGTTCTTTGCGGCTTATCAGCAATATCGCCGAGGCAATCAGTTAAACGGTTAAAAAATAGGTGGGGACAGAGAAGTGAGAACACAGATCATCATTCTTTTGTCCCTACTGGTATTGTTGTGTTTTCAAACCTCTGAAATACAATAAAAAGTCAAGGCAGTATTTCCATAAACTTTCTCCCGACAGACTTGTAATCCAGAGAAGGGTTGAACTGTCCATTGTTTCGGATTATGTTCGACTGCTAATTCACCATCCGGGGTGAGAAGTTGATCATTAGCGATCGCAGAGATTACAGGTTGATAAAGATCACTGGCATAGGGTGGATCGAAGTAAATACGATGAAATTGCTTTCCAGCTAAGGTTTTCAGTCGTCCCACCACATCACCCCGGATCACCTCAAAGGTTTGATTTTGGGTAGCAACCTGTTGCCAATTTTGGCGAATAATTCGACAGGCTGGCCCCGACTGTTCGATCGCAATTGTTTGGGATGCCCCTCTACACAAGGCTTCAGCCCCCATTGAACCACTACCCGCACACAAATCCAACCACTGACAGCCCATTATCGTGTTTTGCCAAATATTAAATACAGCTTCACGCACTCTCGCCGGAGTTGGACGAGTTTGTTGTCCGGGCAATGTTTTTAGAGGGCGATTGCCGTAAATTCTCAAACTCATAGGAACCCAACAAAACAAATTAACTGTTCAATAAACTAACCGTTGGAAACTGCACTGACGGGGGATTTTTGAGTAGATTTATCGTTGACAAACTCGACAAAGTTACTCAACATTTGTAGTCCGGCAGTTGATGATTTTTCGGGGTGAAATTGTACCGCCATGACGTTTTGATGGGCGACTGCTGCGGTGACCGTTTGGCTGCCGTGAGTAATGGTAGCGGCTATAATATTCGGGTCTGTGGGTGCAACATAATAGGAATGAACGAAGTACACCCAAGGATTTTGATCGAGGGTTTTCCACACAGGAAGATGGGGTTGAGTCAATTGCAGTTGATTCCATCCCATGTGAGGAATTGTCAGTCCAGGTTCAGACTGAAATCGTCGTACAGTTCCCGAAAAAATGCCAATTCCGGGTTCGGTTCCTTCTTCTGATTTTTCAAACAAAATTTGCAAACCGAGGCAGATTCCGAGGAAAGGAACGCCCGCTGCAATCACATTTTGAATGGGTTCGACGAGATGACGCGAAGTCAAGTGTTGCATGGCGGGATCAAATGATCCGACTCCCGGTAAAACCACTGCATCGGCTTGTTGAATTTCCGCAGGAGAATCCGTAATTTTTGGGGTAGCCCCTGCTTTTTCTAAACCTTTACAGGCGGAGTGGAGATTTCCCATGTCATAGTCGATTACTGCGATGACCGCCATTTAACTCGCGTTCCTTTTCTCGAAATACCCTTATTATTGTACGTCTTTTTTGGAGTAGGACATCTTAAGACGCGATCCAGATTGACCCTCGTTGTAGGCTTTCAAACAGTTGATCGAGGTGAACTTGAGTGCTGTATGAAAAGGATTGTTCTGATAGGATAGCAGATTTGAGCAGTTGGTAGTCAAGGGGGGTAATTTGACGGAAGGTGAGAACCCGCTTGATGATGGTTTCGAGGTTAAGGGTGGAGGTGGAGGTTTGAGTTAACATGGTTCAACTGCAATTTCGAGGTTAACAATCTCTATAATCGCGCGATCGCTAGATATGTTGTGTGATATGTTAATTGAGTTTTTGTGAATGTTGTCAGTCTGGGAATGTGATCTGCGTCCGTATGTTTACGGAGAGGTTGAAACAACAAGGGTTTTAGCCGACCGTATTTTTACGGATTATCTCTTGAGTTCTGCACTACAATAAAATCGTGCTTGTGAATAACTTTAAGCCGATCTCTGTTCTAGTTATTATGCAAAAACTAACCCTTCAAGTCCGAACTCGTGATCATCTGCTAGACTTGCTTGCTAAATCTGAATCATCCGCTTGGGTTGTTGCACAGGATAAATTAGAGAAAATCACACATATTCAAGTTGTAAATTTCGCAGGTACGCAAATGATTGAAGGTGTATTTAATCGAGAATATAGCTATCGAAAAGATGACGGCAGGCTTGTTATTAAGTTTGTGGACGGTCGCATTGTAAATTGCAACGTTCAATTCGACGGACAGAATCCGGTTCGCTATATTTAAGGAATATTAGTTTTTGATTTTTTCAATTTAGGTCATTCAATATGGATCTCACAGCCACACTCAAAGCGATCGCCTCCCTCAGCATTGAAGATAGAATCTATATCGTTCAAGCAATCTGGGATGATATAGCCGCCGAGCAAGCTTATCCCGATTTAACGGACACACAAAAGAAAGAGCTTGATTATCGCATTGATGAGTATAACAAGAATCCAGATAATATATTGACATGGCAGGAAATCAAAGCATCAATTAAGAAACAATAATGGATTACGCACTGGCATTTCGTCCAGAAGTTAGAGATGAGATTAACGAAGCATACAGTTGGTATGAAAACCAACAAATGGGACTTGGCGATCAGTTTCTAAACTGTATAGATGAGATTTTGAATAGAATTTGTTTGATGCCAGAATCTTATCCAGTTGTTTATCGTGATGTTCGACGGGCAGTTGTGAGACGATTTCCCTATGCGATATACTATCGGATTATATCGAGTCGGGTGATTGTGATAGCAGTTTTTCATGGGCGGCGAGATCCCAAATCTTGGCAGAAACGTACCTAATATTATTACAAACTGTGTTGTTGTCTGGGACTAACAAAACTAAAAGTTATTGATAGGGTGGGTAAGAACTGATAATTTAATTGTTGAAATGAACAATTTTGTCTGTCACCCACCTGACAACTATTAATTAAGACTGTTCTGAGACCACTAAACTCGAAGATGCACTGCGTCCAAATTCTTCGGGGGCTTGTTGTAAATAGGCTTTGGCACCGGGCCAGATAAACTCACCAGGCGTGACAGAACGAACTAAATAATGCAGTTGATAAACTCCGGGTTCAAGATAGTCTGCATAGGCGAGAATGCGGTCACTGTAAATCGTTTGATAGCTAATATTCCAACTATCAGCTTGGGATTTTAAGGCGGAATTACTGGTTTGAAAACGGTTATCAATTGCTTCAAAACCAGCCGGAAGTGGGTCTGTAATCATCACATTATTAACGCGATGGTCGGTGATAATTTCTAAGCCAATCTCAAAGACTTCTCCGGGTTGAACTTCTAGGGGGTCTTCTTCTGTGGAAAGTCCCATTTTTTTCAACACTTCACTCTCATTGACTCGCTGAATTTTGCGTTCAACTCTTAACCCATTTAAGCGTCCGGGTTGATTTCCTTCGAGGCGATATTCGTAGGATATCCAATAATTTAGTTTTCCGTTTCCAGAGGTTTGAATCATCAGATTATTCTTACCGGGTGGTAATTCTGACATGGGAATATTGAGGTTGAAACTAGAATTTTGGAAGCCATTAAATTGAGTTGAACCTAAATCTTGACCACCCAATTGAATTTGAACTTGGAAGTTTTCGGGAGTCGGTTCTATGGCTGCATATTCAGCTAACGCTGTTAACGCTTCGGCGTTATTATAAGTGCTTCCCCAGGTTCCCTCACGGCGAAGATTGAGTAAACTTTGAACGAGTTTATCTATTGTTTCGGGTTGGCTATTTTGACCAACAAATAAACGCAACGCTTCCGACTGGGCGGTGATATCTGAACTCATCCAACCGTATTGTTTAGGTAAGTTAATCGTGGCAGTTTGTCCAGTTTGATAAACGATTTCTTGCAGTTTATTCACAAGTTCGTTAAATTCAGAATTCCATTCGGGAAAGTTCGATAAATAACGGGCAAGTTTAATTTGCGTTACCGTGTCAAATTCATCGCGTAAGCCATAAATATCGGACATAAAATCATTGCGTCTATCGCCCATTTCTGCTAACGCCATCAAGATATTTAAACGCACTCGACTTTTACAGACTAAATCATCGCTACAGAATTCATTTTTTTCGGGATTTGCCAAGGCTTGTTTGAGGTAATATTCGAGTTGATTGAGTTGATCTTCATCAACTTTAAATCCTGCTTGGGAGGCTTTGGCTAAGGCTTCTGCGGCGTAAGCAGAGAGGAGAGGATTAGAGGTTTTTTGTTCGGGATAAATGGCGAGTCCTCCATCATTTTGTTGCAGTTGGAAGATTTGGTCGAGGGATTTTTGGGCTTGTTGGTTGAGGTTTAACTCACTAAAGTTTTGACCATATTTTTGGCTTAACTGTTGTAAGTTTGATGCAATTAACAACTGACTCGCCGCAGGTTCTAGGAAGGGTAAATCGGTTTGATTAAAGATTTGTTTAGCGGGGGCGGTGATTTGAGGAATTAAGGTACTCGCAAGGGAGATATTTAAACCGCCTGTATCTCGAACCGTATCCCGAGTTACATTAATGGGAATACTGAGAGAATTGGTTGTGGTTCCGCTTTCAATAACTTGTTCGGTGACTAACACAGGTTTGACTTCTAAGGGAACTTCAAACCCATCTGTTTTTCCGTTAAAAGCTGTGGTGAATTGAATTTCAGAGGTTCCCACGTCTTGAACTAATACCGGGAAATAGTAGGCTTGGGTTCCAGCTTTGAGTGGGCGTTGAATCGTTTGGGTATTGGAGTTTCCAGGGGAAAGTTTAACCCCGCCTTCGACATCGGCTTTCACTTCAATCATTCCTTTGTTTCCGGTGGTGTTGGTAACGGAAACTCCGGCTAAAATTTTATCGCCCGGACGGGAAAATTGCGGTAAAATTGGGTTGGAAAGTAGAGGTTGGGTGGTGATAAATGTGGTTTCACCCGAACCAAATTTGAAGTTTCCATCAGTTGCAACCACCATGACTCGCCAGGTGGTTAAATCATCGGGAAGTTGAAATTTAACGTTTGCTTTTCCATTATTATCACTCACAACTGAACCTTGATAGTAGGCTAAAGGTTGAAAGTTTTTGCGGATACGAGTATTCCCAACTCCTGCGGAGAAACCGCCGCCATATCCCCAACCTTTTAAAAAGGTTGTTGTACTGAATTGAACATCGGGGCGATTATCACTAAAACGAGTAGAAATCGGTTGTTCGGCGTAGACGGTTTCTAACAAATTGGGGGGACGATAACCGGTTAGTTGTAACACCGCTTCGTTGACAACCATAACGGTGAATTGTCCGCGTTGGGGTTGGTTGTTTGCATCTTTTAATTGCAGTTGCAGGGTTTGTTCAGCGCCGGGTTCGACTTCTAACTTTTCTGGCATAATTTCCAGTTGTAAAGTTTTTTCGGCTAAGTCAGTTTTAAAGGGAACAAACCCAATTTGAGATAAGTTTTCGACGCTTCCGGGTTCGACTTCCGACAGAGGTTCGCCTTTACGAACTAACACCGCTTCGACTGCTGCATTCGGTAACATTTCCGAAGTTACGGTAAATTGAATTTGCGGGGCGCCGCCCGTGACGGTTGTTAGAGTTTCATACAACGGTTTATCGCGGACTACTGCAAAATATAACTCGCCTTCTGCGTAGGGAGATTTAATTAAAGCGGTTGCAGTTTCTCCGGGTTTGTAGGTGTCTTTATCCAGTTCAATTTGCAGGCGGTTGTCATTATTTCCACCCCAAAAAACAGGAGAATTACCAGTCGCCCAGATTTGTAAATCTGTTGCTGTTGCTTCGGTAGATTTATTGGTGAAATTCGCACGAATCCGATAGGAACCCGACTCAGGAGGGGTTAAAGAAACGGTTTTTGGAGTCTTATTTGACTTGACTTGTGTTGTCGCAACGGTTTTGTATTCAACTTGGTTTTTATCAGTTTGTCCGCCTGCAACCACTCGGGTAACGTTGCTATAATTCATTTCTTGCAATTCTAAACGGACTCCCATATTGGGAATGGGTTTTCCATTGGGGTCAGTGACAATAACTTCGATGGGAAAAGCTTTGTTTGCTTCGGCGACAAACGGGGTTTTTAACCCAATTAAACGGTTACTCGGTAAAGCAATAACACTTTGAGAATCAGAAACGGCTAAGTTAGAAACATCGGACACTTCTACATCTATCCGATACTGCATCGGAAAGGGTAAATCTTTGTCAATTTTAACGCTTTGGATGCCTTTTCCATCTGGGTTGAGAACCTCACTTTTCTGTAAGACATCACTAGGAACAGTGGGTTTTTCTTCCGGCCAAAACCATTGTCTACCAAAGCTATATTGTTGCCAATCTTTAGGGGTAAATTCTGTTGGGGTACGAGTGATATAGTATTCGGCTTTTCCCCCTCCAACGGGAGAACCAAACAGATAGTTACTGTTTGTATTGACGCTGAGAGTTTCCCCTTGAATAACGGTTTGTTTATCGAGGTTCAACTCAACCTTAAAGTTTGGGGGTTTGAATTCTGCGACTCGTAGGTTTCCATAAATTTCTACTTCATTTTCTGCTTTTGCACTCAGACTATAATCTCCTAAAGCTTGGTCGGAATCAAGATTAAATTCAAGGGAAAATGTACCAAATTCGTTGGTTGGGTAAGTGCCGAGGGTTTTCTCTTGACCGTCGGAGGTTCTCAACGTAACAGTATAATTGACGTTTTTATCTTGTTTTAATTCACCATTTTGTAGATAATACGCAACTCCTGTTAAAGCAACTTTTTCTCCGGGTTGGTAGAGTTGTCGGTCAGAAAAAATCACACCTCGGGAGATAGGCTGATTATTTTGCCAGTCTGTAGAAATGCCATAGCCATACATCCCACTATAAGAATTAGTCCGTGCAAAAGCCCAGTCGTCTTCTTCTTTAGCAATCACTAATAATTCTGGGGCTTCAGTAAAGCGATTACCATTCATACATTGTTGTAAATCTTCGGAGTTTAACGCCAATATTCCCTTGTCATTGGTGGTTCCGGTTACACAAGGTTTGGGGTTGGTAAAGCTTTGGGCTTCGAGTTGAGATTGATAAATTTCAACGCTAGCATTGTTAACAGGAGAACCGTCTTCTAAATGATTAACTTTTATCAGTCCTGACTCGGGAAACCATTGGGAAAAAACGCCTAAGTTTGTGAGTTGAACGAACCCATAAAATTCAGGTTCATTCCAGCGTCGTTTTCCGTTTTCTTGATAACGAGTGGTTCTGGCTTTAACTCCATAAGCCAGCATTCCTGTGTCTTTTCCTAGTGTTTTCCGTAAATTAATTGAGGTATCTTGGGTTTGGTTTTCTGGAGTTTTGACGGAGAAAGAAGTCCAGTTTCTTTCGGGGGGTAAAAGATTTTTGCGGTTTTCGCGGGGATAGGCAACATCGGTATACACTAAATCAGTCGGCTGAACGATTTTATAAGCTGCGGTATATTTCGACTGGGGTAAGTTTGTCGTGGCAATATTAAGCTGTAAATCTTGGGTTGAGGGGAAAATATTTAACCCCGTTGGCGCCCAAAGATTAGCCGCAACGTCTCCTGTTTGATAGGAGAGAGTCACTGGTTTTTCTAAGGTTTGACCAAATTGATCTTTAAGGTCTTTTCCAATGGTAATGGTATAGTTTGTTTGGGGTTCTAACGCCCAAGGATTGAGGTTAACTGTATTACTATTTCCATAGGTTTGAATCAGAGGAGGTGCATCTGCGGGGGGCGGTGGATTAATACTAATATTGTCTTGGGCTGATGCTTCTAAAATTTGATTATTAAATTTGAGTTGAGGACTGCCATTTTCAAAGCGTCCATAGGTCCCTCCCGCAGTTGGTTGACCATAGAGTTGTAGGGTTTCAAATTGCAGGGAGTCGAAGGTTTTTATTTGAGAGGAAATGATAAATTGACTGTCTAAATTACCTCGACTGGGATGTAGTCCAGGTGTTATTTGTAAGGTATATTTTGTACTTTTTTCTAGACTTTGAGTTGGCGTTATGGTATACTGCCAACTATGGTTTGATGGATCGAACTGTGTCTGAGGCGGTAAAGACTCGGAATTAAACTGATTTTTCGTGAGTTTAGCCTTGACAGGAACGGCTTGATTTGAGGCTTCAGAAACAAGTTTGACCTGTTGCGTTAACGAGTCTATATCGAGTTCGACGTTAGAGTTAAACGTCAAATCAGGAGTCAAACCAACAGGATTCTCCTGGGTACCCTGATTTTCTTCGGTTCCGGGTAGATTAGTAAGCTGAATCGAGTCGGTGTTGAACGTCCAGGCTAAATCTTGGTCTAGGCTGTGATTTTCGAGGTCAGACAAGCCGGGTTTGAGTTTGACCTGAATTCGAGTCGCTAACGGTAATGCTCGGTCAGCTTGAAACCCAACCATTCGCGGAGTCAGAAAGCGAAATTGTCCGGGAAGTTGGGGGGTAATTTCAAAGTGATTGAGAAGTTGACGCTGTTGGGGAGAATCCAAACGTTCAACCGGAATTAACGGGTTTTTAAAAATAATCTGAATTTGACTCTGAGAAGTGACTTCTCCGGTTGGACTAATTTGTTCTATCCAGTCGGGAAGTTGAGGAACAGGTAAGGCGGAAACTGTCGTTAGCGGCGCTTCTGTGGGGGTCAGACTCAAAAATCGACAACCCGCTAGCGTCACAACAAACAAAAATATTAATATAAACCGCTTCCAAATTTTGCGGTATTGGCGTTGGGTTTCCATAGCGTTTTTCATAAAAGCTCACCCCTTTGATAACAGATAACATTCCCTCAATTCCGGAAAAGCCTACATTTTTTAATGAATAGCTTGCTGAGTGAGTTCACTCTTTTGTGCAGCTTCAGCGGGCGTCATTTTTTCATAGCGTTCAAACGGTTGATGAATCCAAGGAGAATCAGCCAAATATTCGACATAAAAATCAGGAACAATCACCGAACAAGCTTTGTACCATAAAACAGCCGTTTTAATTTCTTTAATTTCAGCAGTATAGTTTGTTTCTAACCACGATAGACAGTCTTGTAAACTAATCCCAGAATCCACCAAATCATCAACTAATAAAACCTGACTTCCAAGGCTTTCTGTTGTCATAGTGAGATGATTCGCGATTTTAATTTGACCTCGAACTCGACCTTCAGAACCTCGATAGGAAGACGCAGAAAGAATTGCTAACGGTGTATCATAAATCCGCGAAAGCAAATCTCCAATTCTCAGTCCTCCCCTGGCTAAACAAACAATTTGATTAAATTGCCAGCCCGAGTGGTAGATTTTCGCTGCTAAGGACTCGATGGCTTGGTGATAATCTGACCAAGAAACGTATAAATCGCTCATCCTGATTTGCTAATCGTCGTCAACAATTACAACAAAATTTTGTTACTTTTCTAGTTTACCGCTTCTCGATCAAAATAGTGTTAAAAAATGTAGAAAGGGTTGACAAGGTTAGGGAGAAATTGTACCATCAGGTAAAGTAGAGTGGGAATATATTGTGTCCTGCAAAGTCGCTTCAGTTAAATCAGCTTGTTTGAGATTCGCTTGACTTAAATTTGTATGACTCAGATTTGCTCCGGTTAAATTCGCCCCTTCCAAGGTTGCACCGATTAATTGAGCATGACTTAAATCACTATCTCGTAAATCAGCATGGGTCAGATTTGCAAAATTTAATTGGGCGTGAGAAAAGTTTGCCCCAACACACTTTGCTTGCTGTAAATTGGCACGGGTAATCACCGTTTGAGAGAGGTTAGCAACCACTAACTTTGCACTTTCAAGATTAGCATCGGTCAGTTTTGCTTGAGCTAAATTCGCGCCCATCAAGTTCGCCTCAGACAAACAAATACCCGTTAAATCAACTCCGACTCAATGAATTCCCCGAAAGTTCCGGTTTCCCAAATGATAACACCGCAACATTTCTCCCACATCCGTTAAACCCATTTCTCGGCGTGGGGTTGTCGCTGGATAAAGCTAAACCTATCCCCGGATTGAATCACTTTCGCCACTTCATTATACATCGGATAAGCACCCGTTCCCGTTAACCTCACCCAACCTCTAGACCGCGTTAAAGCAACAAATAATTGATGACGAAAACTAAGATTTGCTTCGTCTTTGGCAATTTTATCAAACCCGACTAAATAAACCATATCCGCTTCTTGTCCTTTCGCCCGATGAATACGAGAAATAGTAATTCCACCCTCACACCAAAATTGATTGGGTTTCTCTTTTTGAGAGGTGACAATATTACAATCAACTGACCCCGGAATATAAATATCTAATCCCTGTGTCATCAAAAAATTAGCGACATAAGTTTCCAAGGTCATCGCTTCAAAAACATCCCCTAAAATAATAATTAAAATTTCCCGACTCGGACGTAATCCATCTCTCCTTAAATTGTGATAAAGATGTTGATAAAGGGTAGTCAATTCATTTTGACGAGAATGATAAGCTTCAAATTCAATCAGAGAATTTTCCCAAAACTGTGAAACTGGATGAGGAAAATTTTCCGAAGTAAAAGATCAGGTCACTTTGGGAATAGGAGAACAAACCGACTTTTCAATATTCACTTGATAACCCATCACTTCCCAATCTTCAATATAAAGGGGTTCCAGAGATAATGGCTTGTAATAACTCCCATTGAGGTGAAGTGAGTATTTTTCCCGGAACTAAAGAAGGAATTTGAGTTATTAATTCAACCAGATAAGATGGAGTTAAGAAAATATTTTTAAAGATAATAGGAGGAGAAATCGGTAATTTTTCAAAGCCTCGTTTTTGCCAATCTTGAGCGCAAATAAAAGGTAAAGCAACTATCGCCAGTGCAAAAACTTGATGTTTGAGAATAGGTTCAGAATCCCAATAGTTCAGCAAAGCAAAGAGTTGGTTTTCTGCTTGTTGGTAGGGCGTGATGCGAGTTGTGTAAAAATTTTGTAACGCCCAGATATGACCTGTAATAGTAACAATTTTATCAAGAGTGATAGACTTGACTTCTATAACAATTAACCCCAGTTGAGCATCTAGAATTAAAATATCCGGTTCTTTACGAAAAGCTCCTGTTTTTGAGAAGATCGGATAACGCCAATATGCGATACAATGACGGTGAGCAAAAGTCTGGCGAATCGTTTCCCAAACTTGCTGTTCACCGAGTTCACCCCTTTGTCTGAAGGCTTCAGTAGTGATGAACTTTTGAGTCTGTTTGTGGGTGCGCTCTCCTGTCATTCGGAAATTTAATGGGTTTACTTTGTTGAAAAACGAGAATCTGGGTGTCAGAGAAGTTAGGATGGAGCTAGCTCAAGATTACACCCGACTTGTGAACATTTTCAATAGCATTTCATGGCTTCTTACCACATTCCTCTACTCCTATTGACCTACTTGACGTTCTCGGGCTTCCTCGACCGTCCGAGTCAAAGTACGATGTCTCAAAATTTGACCGACCTACAGCCTCCTGTTCTCTCCGATGAATCAACCCGTTCATTAATATTGTCACAAGAAAATTCTACTTCTGAAAAGCAAAAATTCCAGCTTCCGACTAAACTGCCGACAGGATTAATTTTACTCGGTTTTGGATCAATAATTGTAACCGGAGGAGCTGTTTTTATTATTGTTAAATTAATTGGTCATCAGCCGGAACCAGAAGCCGAAGAACAACTGCCAGAGGAAACTGTTGAACAGTCTTCGCCCTATTTTGTTCAGTCAGAAAATACATTAACTCCTCCAACTCCTGCTTCTCCGTTTCAACTCGAAGATGCCAATGACCTCTCCAAAACCTCATCCCCACCCACTCATCAATCTGTGAACGAATCTGGGGAAAATAACGGCTATGTAGACATACCTCGCTCCCAAAAAGAACATCCAGAAAAAGTATCTATTCCCCCCCAAGTTCATTCGGGTGATACTTTTTTAATCGCTGATAAGCCCCGTTTTCCTCAACTTGACCGAGTGGAACAATTAATTTTAGAATTACAAAATACGAATCCAACTAAACGCAGTCAAACGATTTGGGAATTGGGTCAACAAGGCGATTCTCGGGCGATTCAACCCTTAGTGGATTTAATTTATAATTCTGATTCTAAACAGCGAAGTTTGATTTTAGCCGCCCTTTCAGAAATTGGAACTCGCACACTGAAACCCATGAGTCGGGCGTTAACGCTATCATTACAAGATGAAAATGCAGAAGTCCGAAAAAATGCAATTCGAGATTTAACCCGTATTTATGACTTAGCTTGTCAGATGAATCAGTTGTTACAACGGGCTGCGGATGACCCTGATAGCGAAGTTCGAGAAACAGCAAAATGGGCGGCAGATAAGTTAAGTCGGATGCGTCCATTACCCACAATTGGCGATGAACCTCCTCGATAAGAAGTTTAAAATTAAAAATAGTTTTCTAATAATATGAGTTCTAATTTACTGAAACTATTATTAATCTCAACTCCCGTCGGGCCATTAGGGTCAGGAATAGGGGGTGGTGTGGAATTAACACTGTTAAATATAGCGAAGACTTTACAACAAAGAGGTCATAAAATTACAGTTTTAGCGCCAGAAGGTTCGGTGGTAGAGTCGATTAATGTGATCGAAATTTCGGGCAATCTCCAAATCATGGCGCAATCTCAAGACCGAGATACTCCGATTATTTTACCCCCCGATTCGGTTTTAGAAAATATGTGGGATTATGCCCGCAAAATGCAGAATAATTATGATTTAATTATAAATTTTGCCTATGATTGGTTGCCACTTTATTTAACGCCTTTTTTTAAGATTAAAATCCTCCATTGGATTAGTATGGGTTCTTTCTCCGATGCCCTGGATTTGATAGTTCAAAAAACGATTGAACAGTTTCCGAATACCATTGGTTTTTATACTAAAACTCAGGCAGAAACTTTTAATATTATTCCCCAAAACTTCACTTGCTTGCAAAGTGGAATTAGTCTTGAACAGTATCAATTTTGTGCGACACCAAAACATCAGTTAGCTTGGTTGGGTCGAATTGCACCGGAAAAAGCGTTAGAAGATGCAGTTTTAGCAGCAAAAATCACCGGAATTCCTCTTAAGATAATGGGAAAAATGCAGGATGAATCCTATTGGCAAAAAATCAATCAAGATTACCCCGATGCACCGATAGAATACTTGGGATTTCTATCAACAAATGAGTTACAAAAACACCTGCGAGAGTGTCAGGCACTATTGATGACTCCCCGATGGGTAGAAGCCTTTGGAAATGTCGCTATTGAAGCCTTAGCCTGTGGGGTTCCGGTGATTGCCTATCGTCGGGGTGGAACAGCAGAAATTGTGCGAGAGGGCGAAACAGGTTGGTTGGTTGAACCCGATAGCGTCGAAGGGTTGGTGGAAGCAATTAAAAAGCTTGACAAAATTGACCGTTTGTGGTGTAGAAAACAGGCGGAAACTGAATATTCTTTAGAAGCGTGGGGTCATCGCGTTGAAAAATGGCTGTTTGAGGTCATACAAAGTTGATCTAAATCATCTAAAATCGATCAAAATAAATCACTTAAATTTAAAGTTTAGCAAACCAGGTTTGATTAATTTCAATCACTTCTATGGTCTTGGTTTCAATACCTAACTTCAAATCTTTAAGAAGTTGACAGAGTTGTTCTCCATCAATTAAATCAATCGCAGGAGCGCCATCTCGGGTTGCTTCCTGTTGAGCCGAACGAGTAAAAGTTCCAGTTGTTATCAACAAACCTTTATCGGTTCTACCCACCATTGCACCTCGAAAATCACGAATCTCCGAAGACCCTACAGAGCCAATATATCGTTTACATTGAAAAAAAACTTGAAAACTCAACAAACCAATTTTCAAAACTCCAATCCCATCAATTCCTCCATCACCCCTTTTTCCGGTCACTTCAACTTTCACAAACCCAGACTCTCTTAAGAGACGCTGACATAATCGTTCAAAAGCATCAGGAGAAAGTTTCTGTAAAACCTGAAGTAATTTCTCCACCCAAACATTAGACTCAACTAAATCTAAACTTTCCTCCCCGTCTTGAATAAGAGCTTTTTCTTCTATATTATTATCTAAGTTATTAGAGGAATTATCTTGGCGTTTTTGCCGAGTATTTAACTGCACAAAACGCTGAACTTTTTTTGGGTCAATCGACGTCAGATTTCGCCCTTTCTCAGTCAAAGACCATACGCCTCTCCTAACACTTTCTATCACTCCATATATTTTCAGATAACTTTTAGCCCAGGCTAATCGATAGCTAATTTCTGTTTGTGGCCCTTCTTTATGAAGAACACTCTGCTGTTCCTCAGAAAAGTTTTCTAATTCACAAACTTTATCATAAATTTCCTGATTATTTCCCGAACCTCCTAAAGATTTTAAAGCGTTAAGAGTTGGCTGGAATAAATCAGTATGGGCTGGAATAAACATCGATATTTATTTGACAAACTCCTTCATAAAATTACTGCGTTGTTTTTACCCATTCTACAATTCCATCCGCCAATGCAACTGCTAACTTTCTCTGTTCTTGGGGGTTAACAATCCATTCAAACTCAACTGGATTAATCATAAACCCCAATTCTAATAAAATAGAAGGAGTCACCGCCGGACGAGTTAAAGCCAGATTATTCCAAAATACCCCATAAGACGGACGGTCTAATGTTTCTACTAAATAATTATGTAAAAACACGGCTAAACTGTGGGCTTGAGGATGATACCAAAACGTTCCTATTCCCTTTGTTTTAATCGCATCTCCGTTATCCGGTAAAGCGTTATAATGAACAGAAATCGCCAAATCGGGTTCTTCATCGTTAATCATTTTAACCCTATCTTGGGGAAATAAATCCTCCTCAGATTTGCGCGTCATATACACCCTCGCCCCCCGTTTAATCAGTTCATTTTGCAATAAATAAGAAACGATTAAATTTACATCTTTTTCGGGATATCCCGTCGGCCCCTTTGCCCCCAAATCGTTCTCGCTACCATGTCCAGGGTCAATCAAAATATACATTCCCGCCAACGGTTTCGGGCCAAAAATATCCCCAAAAAAACTCGACTGAGAGACTTCTTCAATTTTCGGGGGATGCTTTAATGATAACACTAAAGTTGTGCCTTCATACCGCAATTTATATCCCCATTGTTGGTTGGTTTTAAAGTGAAACGTATATTGAACCGCCTGCTGTTGTTCTTCCATCGCTGAAAGAACGGGTTCCCAGTCCATCCGTTCAATTAACGGACTATCATCAAAGCGAATTGTATCCGTTTGTGCAGTGGTATTATGGAGAGTGAGTGTTAAACTTTGATTATCTTGTTTAACCGTTACTGGAACTGGAATTTGTAGGGGAAAATAAACCTCTGTCCACTCTCCAATTTGACGAGAACTCGCACTTCTAATAAATGATTGGGGCGGTAATTTTCCTTTAAAAGTTCGGGTTTCATCTGCTTTTATCCAACCCCCATAATCTAAGCGTAAATAATCCCCTTCTCGCCCGGTAATTCTCGCCCGAGTTCCTTTCGGTAAAGGTGTTAAACGGGAATAGGTTGTACTTGGGCCAGTTCGCGCTACGCCTTCATCAACGGTAACTTCTGCGATTTCAAATTCAGCCGGAGAAATAATCGTAATATTTCCCGGCGCATTTCGGGTCACAGTTTCCCCTTTTAAGGTGAGTTTATATTGCGGTTGACCTAAATTAACTTGATTTCTCCGACGAGGAACCGGAAAACTTTTTCCAATCTCCGCACAACCTTGATATTTACTAATTTCTAACTCTATCGGTTGATTATTTCCGGTTAAAACCGCAAAATTACTGGGCAAATCAAAGGCTTGGTTTTGACGAGATAACGGTATAGTTTGACCTGCAAACTCAACTGAAACTCGACCATTAGGCGGTGCAATTGCACTAAAACAAACCAACTCCCCCGGAAGTCTAGCTAGATTAACTTTCGGTTCGAGAGAATCTTCAACAAAAGCCACACCGTCAGGAATTTCCGGTAAGTTAGAAGTACGATTAATTTTGAGTATTATTTCTTCGTCTTTGTGTCGCAGCTTGAAAATATTTTCTCCCATATCTAAGGAAAAAGACGGTGCAAAATGACCCGCAGGAGAACGTTCTATTACTTCTCCATTAACGGTTACTTCTGCATCGGGAGAAGCACTTCCAATGAAAAAAATGCGGTTTGAGGTCGTTTTGTGTTCAGGCGGAGGATAAGCAATATAGAGGGGTTGTTCCGCCCAAGCTGGTGATACTATCATACATCCAAACGCCGCCAGTCCTAAAATTCGCTTCATTTTTGCTTCCGTTCACTCACACTTTATAATTGTATCGGATAGAAGTTAATTATAGTTCAAGTTTTCCCATGAGTGAAGAAAATTTTTGCCGCCTAGACTGCGATGATGATATTGTCATGCTAGAAAAAGATACATTTACTGTCGCCAGACTGAAAGAGTTATTGAGTCAAAATTTAAAAGAATATATCGAGAAAACTGGACAACAAATAGGTCGAGATGGAAGACAAAGGAATATAGCTATAGCTCATGATAAGAATGTAGCTTCTATTAGTTACTTGCTTTATCAATTGTGCTGGCTACCAATTACTGACAAATCTCTGAAACTGGATTTATCTAACATTCTGTTAATATTTCCTCCCAATGGAATTGAATGTAAATTGTTAGAACTAGAGTCTAGAAAATGGATTGAAGGAAAAATGAGAATTCAGTGTAATCTGCAAATTAATGCCTACAATTCAGCAGAAGTTAAACTGGAATTAGAATTCTCTCCTGATGAAACTAATCTTACAGAAGAATCTGTAAACGAAGAAAGATTAGATGACTTAAGATCAAAATTAAATCAACTCAACGAAATGTAAAAAACAACAACCCGGTAACTCATAGAAACCGGGGTTTTAGGGTGTAACTAACTTAACTCATAGATAAACACTCCATCGGTTGATTAACCTTTAAATAAGAGAGAATTTGAGAAGCCGCTTGTTGAGGATTATAAACCGTTGTATCAATCACTAATGTTCGTTTAGGTGCCATTTCTTCTAAGGTTAAGCGAGTCGATACAGAATCATAATTTTGTTGTTCTTGAATCACAATTTTTAACTTATCTTGTAATTCTTTCAGAGTCACACTTCCGTCACGAACCCAACCTAATATTTCCTGTTCTTCTGTTGAATTAAAAACAGAACTTGCTTCTGACATTCCCAACGCTGCAAAACTTGTTAACTTCTCTAAATCTACACTTTTATTTTGACTATTAGAATTGATAGTCTTTACAGAATCAAAAGCATCATTCCGTTTTAAAATTCGCTGTAGACGAACTTTATTCGGCGCATCTAACACAATAAATTTAGCCTTTGGAAACACTTTAACTGCATAGTCTACCTCATCTTTTCCTCGTAAACCATCAAATATCAATTGAGTCTGAAGCTGTTGAGGGTTTATCCAAAGTTGACTTAAAACATGAGCCATTCCACCCGAAAACTTTTCCCGATATTGACGAGTATAATTAAACCGTTGTACTCGACAAAAATAGGATAAACTCTGTTCATCTTTTGCCATTTTAGGAATAATAATATCATCCGTTAATGTGCGTCGGTTTGGAAGCAATGATAAGTCTAAACGTTCCTCCATTAAATTAGAGATAACGGTACTTTTTCCTACCCCCGTTAAACCAACAATAATCAGTAAAGGCTGTGTCAGTAAAGACAACCAACCTTGAGGAACAGATGAACCAAAGCCAACTCCTAAGCTTAACGGTTGAAAAGCGGAGTTTTTTTGTATTAATTGAATTGTCATTTGTCGTTAAAAGGGATTTGAATTATTGTTTATCAGTTGTTTTTCAGAAGACTTGGAGTGTTCACCCCATCAAAAAATCTTTCCTAATGACTCTAGTATACATACATTTACACACAGTCTCATCTATTTTTAGAGTGAGAAGTTTGGTAATTCGATCCAGTTGAGAAAGTTTCCTACCAGAAAACAGGTTAAATATTGACAGATATAGCGTACAATTAATTTATAAACATTTCTTATAAAATTGATCAGAATGAATAATATTGCAGAATACGTTGATCAAACGGCTAAATTAATTGATTTACCCATTGATCCAGAATACCGTGAAGGTGTAATTTCTAATTTAGAAAAAATTGCCGTACTCGCTCAACTAATCACCGAATTTCCCTTAACATATGAAATCGAAATAGCACCTGTATTTGACCCCAGTTTTCCCCCAAAATAAACATCAAATCCCCAATCATCCTTGAGTTAACAAAATCAAAATGTCTTTTAATCTCAAACAAGCCGATGCGGTAAAAATATCTCTAGCTGTGCGATCTGGTCATATTTCGGCCCAAGAAGTTTGTCAACAAACTCTCAGTGAAATTACTCAACAAAATCCGACTTTAAACTGTTTTACAACAATCTTATCAGAACAAGCGATCGCCCAGGCAAAAACCCTCGATCAAGCGATCGCGAAAGGACAAGATCCAGGCCCATTAACAGGTGTTCCTTTTGCGGTCAAAAACTTATTTGATATTGCTGGAATCACTACATTAGCCGGATCAAAAATAAACCGTGAAAACCCTCCAGCTACCCAAGATGCTACAGCAATTCAACGCCTCAAACAAGCAGGCGCGATTTTAGTGGGGGCGTTGAATATGGATGAATATGCCTACGGGTTTGTTACCGAAAATCATCATTATGGAGCGACACCAAATCCCCATGATCTGAGTCTAATTTCCGGGGGTTCTTCAGGAGGTTCAGCCGCTGCTGTCGCCGCAAATTTAGTTCCATTTACACTCGGAACAGATACCAATGGATCAATTCGAGTTCCCGCCTCTTTGTGTGGAGTATTCGGCTTCAAACCCACCTATGGGCGCTTGTCACGAGGGGGAGTAATTCTATTTTCAAGCAGTTTAGATCATATCGGCCCTCTAGCGCGATCGCTGCGAGATATTGCAACCGTGTATGATATTTTGCAAGGAGAAGACAAGCATGATCCTGTGTGTACAAAACGTTCGCCTCAACTGAGTTTACCCGAGTTAGAAACTGGAATTAAAAATGTTAAAATAGCCGTGTTAGGGGGATATTTTTCCGAGGCTTGGGAACCGGAAGTTTTAGAAGTCGTTAGCCAAGTTGCCAAGGCTTTAAATGTCACTCAACAGATGATAATACCCGAAGCCCATCGAGCCAAAGCAGCCGCTTATTTAATCACAGCTTGCGAAGGGAGTAACTTACATTTAGCAAATTTGCGATCGCGTCCACAAGATTTTGATCCGGCAACTCGGGATCGGTTCTTGGCAGGTGCATTAATTCCAGCAACGTGGTACAATCAAGCCCAACGATTTCGCCGTTGGTATCAACAGCAGGTGCGAGAAACTTTTCGGCAGGTCGATATCCTATTGGCTCCGACAACGCCCTGTGTTGCACCAAAAATTGGTCAAGAAAAAATGAACATTGACGGCGTTGAACTGTTAGTTCGTCCTAATTTGGGGTTATATACTCAACCGCTTTCGTTTGTGGGTTTACCTGTTTTGTCGGTTCCGGTCAAGCGTTCGGGTCAATTACCTTTAGGGGTACAAATTATCGCTGCACCGTACAACGAAGCATTAATCTTACGAATAGCAAAGCGTTTAGAAGCCCAAGGGATGATCGGAGTTGGAGAGTTTCCCTAAAATAATCAGAGATAATTGAATCTAAGATAAATTAAAATAAAGGGATATTTTTACAGTTTTCTCAAGTTGACAAAGTTCTCAAGCGGTTAAAACGGATCAAGCTGCAAGGGGTAGGAATTTTTTAAATGAGACATCGCATTCAGAGATTGAGGAGGAGTAAAGCGCGAGTCCTTGGCAAGTGTGAACCCAAAACTGATCTACCCAAAATTCAGTTCAAATCAGTTTGACAACACTTGAGATCCTAGAGTCATTGAAATTCAGGAAGTACACTACAATTGCTGGGAAAAGTTCAAGTGAATGATATTAAAATTGGGCGAGGCAAAACAGCCCGCAGAGCCTACGGTATTGATGAAATCGCCTTAGTTCCCGGAACACGCACGCTTGACCCCGGTTTAGCGGATACCCGTTGGACAATTGGTGGTATTGAGCGAGAAATTCCCATTATTGCTAGTGCAATGGATGGTGTCGTTGATGTGCAGATGGCCGTTCTCCTCAGTGAATTAGGGGCAATAGGAGTGTTGAATTTAGAGGGCATTCAAACCCGTTATGAAGACCCCAAACCCGTATTAAAGCAAATTGCCTCCGTTGACAAAACCCAGTTTGTGCCGTTGATGCAGCAGCTTTATGCTCAACCCATTCAGCCCGAACTGATTAAAACTCGGATAGAGCAAATTAAGTCCCAAGGCGGAATTGCAGCCGTGAGTGCAACTCCCGCCGGAGCCATTAAGTTTGGTCAAGTCGTTGCGGAAGCGGGGGCTGATTTATTCTTCATCCAAGCAACAGTCGTCTCAACTGCATTTTTGTCGGCTGACTCTGTAACCCCTCTCGACTTACATCAATTTTGCCAAGAAATGCCCATGCCAGTGATCTTGGGTAATTGCGTCACCTACGAAGTCACGTTGAACTTAATGAAAGCAGGTGCTGCGGGTGTGTTGGTTGGTATTGGGCCAGGAGCCGCTTGTACCTCTCGCGGTGTGTTAGGTGTAGGTGTGCCGCAAGCAACGGCAGTCGCCGACTGTGCCGCCGCTCGGGAAGATTATTATCAAGAAACCGGGCGTTATGTTCCAGTAATTGCCGATGGCGGTTTAATTACAGGTGGAGATATCTGTAAATGTATTGCTTGTGGAGCCGATGGGGTAATGATTGGTTCGCCCTTTGCCCGAGCCAAAGAAGCACCCGGACAAGGGTTTCACTGGGGAATGGCAACGCCAAGTCCAGTCTTACCTCGGGGAACTCGGATTAGCGTTGGCACCACAGGCACATTAGAACAAATCCTGCGGGGGCCAGCTCAATTAGACGACGGAACTCACAACCTCTTAGGTGCTTTAAAAACCAGTATGGGAACCTTGGGCGCGAAAAGCATTCAGGAAATGCAGCAAGTGGAAGTGGTGATCGCACCATCGTTGTTGACTGAAGGAAAAGTCTATCAAAAAGCCCAACAATTGGGGATGGGGAAATAGAGGGGTTATACCCTTTGCCCCGCGAACCCTTGACAAAACTTGTTAATTTGTCGTAAAAATTAGGGTTTACCCACTGGAATTATTTGGAAGAAAATGTCACAATAGAGAAAGCGGAGACGTATGTTTCCGTTCACTCCTCACACCACACTCCGCCTGGACTATTGTTCGGGCGGTTTCTTATTCCCTTGTTATGCCCTGCTCAGGCGAGATCAAGGCTCTCCAAACCACACCCCAAACGAATCAGTCTGCTATCAAGATAAGCACACCCTGTTTGTTGATGCAAGTTTTTCGTCAAGAAATCTGTAATTTTCTGGAGGGGACGCGCGAGAAATTTTCTGTAATCCCTCGCAGAAATCCAAGTTAATCCTCTTTTTTAGCCTTCTCTAACTCATATACAGATATTAATGGTACCAATCTGGAGTAAAATAAACATGACTCCAGATCTCAGAAGTCGCAAACCTCTATCTCCAAAATAATTGATTTTGATTTGGAGAGCCATCAGACCAAACACACTTGTTGTGCTTTTCTGCTGAGGTTAGGGGTTAATTTTGGGAGTCAACTCAAGGCTAATGCTACAATCGCACATCCTTGATCAATCCTCCCCAAGCGATGATTTAGAGAGAACAACGATCAACTGTGCAGCGAGAATGTTAATCTCAAACCAGCAGATCTTTCTGTTCGACTTCGCCTTGTGTTCGCGCAAGGAAAGTCTAAAGAGTAATACGACGTGTATAAGGATAGCAAGGCATGTCAGCAGCCCCACAAGTTACAGATGCTAGTTTCAAGCAGGACGTTCTAGAGAGCGACGTCCCCGTTTTAGTAGATTTTTGGGCACCTTGGTGCGGCCCTTGCCGCATGGTTGCACCCGTCGTTGAGGAAATTGCCGAACAATATGCGGGCAAAGTCAAAGTGGTAAAACTGAATACCGACGAGAATCCCACCGTTGCCAACCAGTACGGAATTCGCAGTATTCCAACCTTGATGATTTTCAAAGAAGGTCAGAGGGTGGATATGGTCGTCGGAGCTGTTCCTAAAACTACACTGGCGAACACTATAGAAAAATACCTTTAACGTTCAATAGCTCTGGGCGTGTAGCCGTCAGGTTAAGCAAGCCTGAGCTTGAAAGAATTACAAGGGGTCGCGCCTTGGAATCATAGGTCTGAGGCGCGTTATAGAAGTTTGTTTGGAAAAGTATGGATTCCTCTGGAACTAGCCTAACGGTCGATTCTCTGCAAGCCGAAATGCGGTCATTAATTCAGCAGCTTCCAGGCTTGAAGCATGAAAAATGGATTTCGCGATCGCTCTCTAGCCTCGTTCGCATGGCCGGAGAAGAATTTGATACCCTTGATTGGAAAATCCTCTCCGCTTCCCTGCTAGATATGGAGCGAGGATTCCAAATCTTTTATCCCTATCGCCACGTTCGCAAAATTTGTATCTTTGGTTCAGCGCGAACCTCACCCGCCGCCGCAGAATATCAAATGGCGGCAGATTTTGCTCGCTTTGTCGCTCAACAAGGCTTTATGGTTCTCACGGGAGCCGGGGGCGGGATTATGCAAGCTGGAAATGAAGGGGCGGGGGCGGATCGCTCCTTTGGTTTAAACATTCAGCTTCCCTTTGAGCAATCTTCTAATCCCTTCATCGAAGGTGATGACAAACTGATTAACTTCAAATACTTTTTTACCCGCAAACTCTTTTTTCTGCGAGAAAGCGATGCTTTAGCGATGTTTCCAGGGGGATTTGGTACCCTCGATGAAACCTTCGAGTGCTTGACTTTAGCCCAAACCGGGAAATTTGGCCCCGCACCACTGGTTTTAATTGATCATCCAGGGGGTGATTATTGGCATGATTGGCACGCTTTTATTGAAAAACAATTATTGCGACGGCGACTCATTTCAGGCGATGATCCGAGTATTTACACGATTACCGATAATATTGAAACCGCTTGTCAAGCCATATCGGATTTTTATCGAGTTTATCACTCTAGTCGCTACGTTAAAGAGTTACTGGTGATTCGCCTCAAATCAGAATTATCAGATGAGGATGTCGAAAAACTCAATGATGAGTTTCATGACATTCTTGTTCAAGGCAAAATAGAGAAATCTCTCGTCCTAGCCCAAGAAACCGGAGATGACAGCGAACATTTACCCCGTTTAGTCCTGCATTTTAATCAACTCGATATCGGTCGATTGTATCAACTCATTTCTACAATCAATACTTTAGGGGTAACCACACCAGAAACCTCTCACCCGGAACAAAAATAGCTGACTCTATCGTAATGGAGCAAGAGGACTGCGACCAAAATCTTTGATTTGGTCGTAGGTGAATTGCGACCAACAAAAAAGACTCGGTTTTGGGAAGCCCGACTGAAGTTCTCCTGTACAAAAGTCTAGCGAGTTAGCATAACGGGATAGAATTGTGGTAACATTCCAGTATGTTAACACTAACCTACGAATTTAAGTTAATCCCCTCTCAAGAACAGATTACCATCATTGAGAATATGTTGGTGGTCTGTAGAAAGGTGTGGAATTACGCCTTGAGAGAGCGAAAAGACTGGATAAACAGTAGAAAGTGTGCAGTTAACTCTTGTTCATTGCAACAAGAATACATCATCTCAGCAGATGCCCATTACCCCAACTACAACGTACAAGCTGCGAACTTAACAAAAGCAAAAAAAACCAACCCGGAAATCAAGAAAGTGAATGCTCAAGTTTTACAACAAGTTTTGAAAACTTTAGAAAGAGCATTTAACAGCATGAAAGAAAAGGGTTACGGCTTTCCTCGCTTGAAAAACAAGTATCGAATGCGGTCGTTTGTTTTCCCTCAGTTCAAGACAAATCCAATCTCTAATGACTGGATAAAACTACCTCAGATTGGATTAGTTCGGATGAGATTATCTCGCCCAATCCCAGAGGGATTTAAGCTCAAGCAGGTGCGGGTAGTTAGACGAGCAAGTGGGTATTTTGCGATGCTGTCATTGCAGAGCAATGTAAATATCCCAGATACTCCGGCTTCTGGGTATCCACTCGGGATTGATATTGGACTCGATAAGTTTTTGGCAACTTCTGATGGTGAATTGATTGAACGTCCAAAGTTCTTGGCTCAACTACATAGCGAGCTGAAATTGCTGCAACGTAGATTCAAGTCAAAAAAACCAGGTTCAGTCAATCGACATAAACTTAATCAGAAGTCTTCAAGAATTCATCAAAAAATCTCGGACACTCGAAAAGATTTTCACGCTCTCACTAGCCCATCATTTGTGTGACCAAGCTGGAATGATATTTGTTGAAGACTTAGATTTTAGAACTTGGGCGAAAGGGATGTTGGGTAAACATACTCTTGACGCGGGATTCGGTCAATTCTTCAATATTTTAACTTGGGTCTGTTGGAAACGAGGGGTTTATTTTGGCAAAGTTGACCACAGATATACCAGTCAAATTTGCCCAAATTGTGGGACGCATACAGGCAAATTTGATTTGTCAGAGCGTATCCACAAATGCCCTGAATGCAACTACGAATGTAATCGTGATGTTGCAGCAGCAAAAGTCATTTGTCAACGAGGTATTGCTGCGGTCGGGCAGATCGTGGTTCAAGAAATTGACTGTGGAGATGGTCTGACGGGGACTGGTAACGGTCTAGTTAAGAATCAAAGATGCAGTAAATCCAAATAGCGATGTTTGGGAATCCCTCTCTATAATCTCTGATTTAGAGAGGGAGGATGTCAAAATTTCAACAGACTAAACAATTGTATTCCTGATTTCCATACTAAATATCCTCTATCGTTGAGATGAAGACCGTCGGTACTGAGTTCTGGTCTGAGTTTTCCCTGCTCATCGGTGAATAAAGGATGTAAATTCAGATAAACCGCACCTTCGGCGATCGCGATTGCTTCTAGTTCTCGGTTGAGTTGACGAATCCGAGAATTCGGAATGGCTAACAAGCGATCGCGGCTTTCCCATGTTGCCTTTTCTGCACTGTGAGGCAAGATAGACTGTACAACAATCTGAGTATTGGGATGAACCCAACGCAAATCCCGCACAATCTCCCGATAGTTGTTTAACAGAGTTTGGTCATCAATGCCCCGAATCAAGTCATTAATGCCAATCATAATAAAAACAGTCTCAGGTTGAGTCATATCCAAAGCTTTGAGTCGCTTTAGTAAACCCGTAGATGTTTCACCGGAAATCCCTTGATTGAGCCAAGTTCGTCCTGTTGGTAGTAAATCAGGAGGAAACCACAGACTAAGGGAATCTCCCGCCAAAACTGTTAAGTGCTTCGGGGGTTTTGTGGCAACAGCTTGGGCTTCTCGTTCGAGTTGGGCAACCCACTCTTGATAAGTCCACTGATGACGTGGCCCAATTCTGGGAGAAGCAGTTTGGCTAGAGTCGAGATCTGCCAGTGAGTCGGTTTCGACCGTATTACTCATCACTGAAGCATTGGCTTGAGAATTTTCCGGCAAAGTTTCACCTCGCACCAAAAGCAATACAACAGCAAGCAGAAGCACTCCGTTGCTAATCAGAGACAACAAAACCCAAGTTGGAATCGTTTTCAAGCGAATAGACACAGGATCGAGATGCCACCGAGAAAATTATCATCTCCTTTGTAAATTTAGCATTCTGACCGCCTTTTCAGGGAACAGTTATCAGTTTTGTTTCCTGAAAAGGCGACAAAAAAATCGTCCTGTTCCCAAAAATCAAGGAAATCAAGGACGAAGGACAATTCTAGCAGTTAAACAATGTGGAGAGCGTTAATCATCGCTCAGAATACTGCCGCCACTGGGAGTTCCGGTTTCACTGCCACCGATACTCGCCGGGCCAACTTCCTTGAGGAATCCATTATAGGCTTCCATACCGTGTTCAGCAATATCGAGGCCTTCATATTCATGTTCAGGACTAACCCGAATTCCAACTGTTGCTTTGAGTGCGAGCCAGAAAATGGTACTGATAACAACCGTAAACGCACCAATCGTCACAACCCCTACAATTTGGGCGGCGAATTGATCAAATCCATGGCCATAGAATAAGCCAGATTCGGTATTAAATAAACCCACTGCCAGGGTTCCCAAAGTCCCACAACCTAAGTGAACTGAAGTTGCACCTACAGGGTCATCGATCTGGAGTTTGTCAAAGAAACCAACAGAATAGACAACAAAGACCCCGGCAATCAAACCGATAATGACAGCACCCGAATAGCTGACACCATTACAACCTGCTGTAATCCCAACTAAACCCGCCAGAACACCGTTAATAACCATCGATAAGTCGGGCTTTCCATCCTTAATCCAAGAGGTTAACGTTGCAGAGACACAGCCTGCGGCTCCTGAGAGGTTTGTGGTAATCGCAATATAGGGAACTGCCTGATTAGCTGCCAATTCTGAACCGGGGTTAAACCCAAACCAGCCAATCCATAGAATCAAACATCCCAGCGTGGCAAAACCCATATTATGACCCGGTAAAGCCCGGGGAGTACCATCTTCGGCATATCGACCCATACGCGGGCCAAGCAGATAGGCTCCTGTCAAAGCGGCCCACCCCCCAACGGAGTGTACAACCGTTGAACCTGCAAAATCTGAAAAACCAGCCTTCGCTAGCCAACCACTACTATCCCAAACCCAGTGACCTGTGATCGGATAGGCAATCCCAACCAGCAAGATGCTAAACAATAAAAAGGCGACAAATTCAATTCGTTCGGCGACAGCCCCCGATACAATCGTGGCACCCGTTGCCGCAAAAGCCACCTGAAACAAGAAAAACACAGTGACAGGTAAACCAGCCGGGAATGGATCTAGTCCATAGGTTGCCGATTGTCCAGAAAGGAAATAACCGCCTCCACCAATAAAAGGATTATCACCCCCAAACATCACAGAAAACCCAAATGCCCAATAAACTAGAGTGGCGATCGCAAACACAATCAAGTTTTTCGTCAAAATATTCACAGCATTTTTATGGCGACAGAAGCCCGTTTCGAGCATTCCAAAACCCGCATTCATAAAAATAACCAGAACAGAAGCAACGACAATCCAAATTGTATTTAAAACACCCTGAACATCTTCTGGGGTTAGCGGTTGGGCATCTTCTTGAGCAACTGCGGCAAAACTCCACAGTCCAATAATCAGAGCTGATATCGGAATACAAGCAATCCAGCTTAGAGATAACCATCTGGGTTTATGAAGTCGAGAAAACCGGCTTGCTAACCGACTTGATATAGAACTTTCCCGAGAAGATAATCGCTGATTAAGGCGTGTTGATTTTTTTCTAGAAAACATTGCGTTAAACATTACAACTACATATCAATAGCGTGTCCGAAACACGCACTCACAAAACATTGAACTCTTTTAAGTACAACCCCAAAAGTCACGAATTTTTTCTAGTGTTTAAAATCATGGGAGGTGTGAGTCTAAAAGTTGTCATTGAACCCTAATTTGTGATCCCATCACTTATTTTGAACACTCCGTCGGATGGGCTATCTGTGCATTCGTCTGCATCTGATCGCATTAACAAGAACTTAACCGTCTCAATAACCATGCTTCCGTTTTAGGCAAAAAGTTTCTCTACTATTAGGAGATAACTGGCCAGTATGATACAGAGGGAAACTTTGGCAAGAGATCTAACCAAGAGATTTGCTCTGTACTCAGAGTTGATGATCTTGAAAACAGATTAGAGTAATTTTCTGTATTTCAGACTACACTTGGGTCTGTCTCGCTGTCTAGACAATCTCTGGCTCGATTAAAGCGGTAGAACGACCGAAAGTTTGTATCACAAACTACAGAAATTCAGCAACTTGAGTTGATTTTATCCGGAATGTTGCCCTTGTTGTTCTTGCAAATACTGAGAATAGCCCAATTGTTGCAAACGCTGTTGCTTATCAAGCACCGATTGTTTCAGCGTCTGGCGATACTGTAAAACCTGCTGTAACAGTTCTGGCTGATGAGAAGCTAAAATTTGCACCGCCAATAAACCCGCATTTTGAGCATTGCCGATCGCGACAGTCGCCACCGGAATTCCTCTAGGCATTTGCACAATCGAATACAAAGAATCCACCCCTTGCAAATGGCGGCTAGATACCGGCACCCCAATCACAGGTAATGGAGTCAGAGAAGCCACCATCCCCGGCAGATGAGCCGCCCCCCCTGCGCCTGCAATGATCACCTTTAGCCCTCGAATATGGGCGTTTTGGGCATAGTCTACCATCCGTTCAGGGGTGCGATGAGCCGAAACAATAGCAACTTCGTGAGCCACCCCAAACTCTTCGCAAATGGCGATCGCCCCCGCCATCGTGGGTAAATCCGAATCGCTCCCCATAATAATCCCAACTTGGGAAGACTCTTGATGTGCTGTGTTTGATAATGAATTCAAAGCTGAACTTGTAACCTACTATGACTAAAACCGCGACACAGACAGCCGCTTCGATAGATATTATCAATGCCCGTTTACCCGGAGACGACAATCTACAGCAAATTTTAATTCGTCAAGGTAAAGTGGCTGCGATTCAACCCGAAAACAGCGAACAATCACCTTTCCCGGTTTTGGACTTAGGAGGAGATTGGGTTTCTCTCGGTGGAATTGATCTGCAAATTAACGGGGCTTTGGGTTTAGCCTTTCGAGAAGTCACTCCCCAACATTACCCCAAGCTGCACGAAATTGGTCAATATTTGTCGAATCAAGGGGTTGATGGATTTTTACCCACCATTGTCACCACAACTTTAGAACAAATTCAGCGATCGCTAGCCACCTTTGCGGAATTTATGCAAACTCCCGCTTCCGCCCATACCGCCCAAATTATCGGGGTTCATCTCGAAGGGCCATTTCTCAACGCCGAAAAACGCGGCGCTCATCCCCAAGACTGTTTACTTCCTCTCACCGTTGATACCGTTAAACAAGTTTTGGGCGATTATGCCCATATTGTTAAAATCATTACCCTCGCCCCAGAATTAGATCCCACAGGCGAAGTGATTCCTTTTATACGCAACTTAGGAATTACCGTCAGTTTAGGACATTCTCAGGCAACCGTTGAGCAAGCTAATTCTGCCTTTTCCCAAGGGGCGACAATGGTAACTCATGCGTTTAATGCCATGCCGAGTCTACATCATCGCCAACCGGGACTTTTAGCCGCAGCATTGGTACATCCAAACGTTCACTGTGGGTTGATTACTGATGGCCAACACGTTTGTCCAACGATGATTCAGTTGTTCCTACAAAGCGCTCGGGGAAAACTCAAAACACCGGGAAAGATTTCGGGTGTTTTTCTGGTGAGTGATGCTTTAGCCCCGTTGGGTTTACCGGATGGCGTTTATCCCTGGGATCAGCGACAAATTGAAGTCAGAGACGGAACGGCTCGTTTACTCGATGGAACTCTCGCCGGAACCACTTATCCTCTGTTAGTCGGGGTGCAGAATTTGGTTAAGTGGGGCGTTTGTGAGGGTTCTGAAGCGATCGCTCTGGCGACTCAAGCCCCCCGAACCGCAATCGGACTATCAGGGATGATTGATTGTCCAGCAACTGAGTTGATTCGATGGACTGAACACCCAGAATTGACCCTCAGTTGGGAACGCCTGTTTCCCAATCTCTCAAAAAGTACCCTTTGAGGGATAATGAAAAAATAGCAGATATCAATTGTGAGATCCTCACACACAAAAATTATGGGAGATGCCAAGCGTCGCAAGGAAGCTATGGGAGATCGCTATGGTAAGGAAGAAAAGATCTTGCCTTGGCTCCCAGTTACCAAAACTCAAAGCGAACAGTTTGTTCAATGGACAACCCGAGGGGCTTGGGCTGGAATTGGGCTTTTGATTCTGTCCTGGTTGACGATTAGATTTGTTGGCCCTGCTTTTGGATGGTGGGAAGTTGATTAACTGATTTTTGAACCGGAATTGCCACTTGAGAGTCTAATAGGGTAAAGAATCGAGTTAGAGGTGTCTGCTGAGAGGATCACTGTTCACTGAAAATCATGGGTAAGGGGGTGTTACATACGCCCCTACTGCTCACGGTTTACGAATCAAGGTTAAAACTCAAAGTGGACAATCAACTTCACACAACTTCATTAGAAATTAACATCAGTTTTTCTTGAAGAAAAGATAAGTTAATTAAAACCCAAAAGCCCAGTTGATATCAAAATCTTTTTAAGAGTTCTAAAAAATGTATAATCTATAACTTATACTTATACTATCAGTTATTCTAATCTTCCTTCAAAAATGGGTGATAAAGACTGTTAAACCCCTGTTATCAGGGCGGTGAAAGTCTTAACTATAAAGTTTTTCAGGCTTCTATTGTCCGAGGTGACGAGTTGAATAATTTCTCAGATATCCGGAAAAATAGTTTAGAATGATGATGATCTTTTTAGGAAATTAGAGTTATACTGTGCCAACATTGAGACACCATATTCTTAAGATTGTGTTACATTTTTTAATAAATCTTAAGTATGGTGATAGGAGGGCAGATTATGTTTCTTAGACTAGCGGAACAACACCGTAAATTCGTACAGGATCTCGTGATGAATCTTCAGGCTTTGGCGATTGTGCTAGAGCGTCAAGGCTATCTAGCCTCTTGCTATACCTGTGGTGGCCAAATGAACAGTGCTTCCTTCATGGTCAGTTTGGGAGATAATCATCTAATTCGTTTCCTGGTTTCGGACTACGGTATCACTTGGACTGAAATGCGAGATGATCGTGAATTGATGAAGTTAGAAGGAGCCGAAGCCATTAGTCAATTGCAAGAATTAGCGAATTTAGTCAAGTACAAGGTCGAACCGTCTATGGTGTTACCGAAGCTGGCTTAATTGTTTAGCGAACGGCAACGGCAATAGAGATGTAATCTAGTATACGATTTGCGTTACTTTGAGTGGCTTCAAGGTATTTTCTGAATGTGATACAATCAAAAAACGCGAAAACCAAGCGATTAAAGCATTTAAGGCTTGACATCCCAGAGAATTCTTGTCTAGTGGGCAGCCTGTAAAAAGGTAACTGAGTAAAGCCATCAGTTTTAAATTTCCTGAAAATAGTGGAGTAGAGATCCAAAGTTGTGATTGAAAACTCAATAATAGGTTGGGTTCCAGCCGATTTTCAGCCTGTGGACAGGGTGCTGCCGACAGTCCTGGTTTGAAACAGGAAGCAAACAGTGCAAAAGTGTTGTAATGCGACGTTTTGTACAGGTTTTGTAGAACAGTAGATTCGACGGCTTACTCATACAAATCAATCTGATTTTGTTGTTGGTGTTACACTTCTCCAGATGTTAACCTTGAATAAAGGACACTGCTTGAGATTGTGATGTCTCTCTCACAAAGTAGACAAAGCTTCCGGCAGTGCTAAGTATCGAAAAAGGCGGTATATGGCAATAACATTGGAGTCTGAGTGGCAGCATTTGTTTGTTGAGACAAACAACATTCGTTTACATTCGGTCACTCAAGGTGAAGGCGAACTGGTTGTCCTCCTACATGGCTTTCCGGAATTTTGGTATTCTTGGCGTTATCAAATTCCGGCTTTAGCTCGTCATTATAAAGTCGTTGTTCCTGATTTACGCGGCTACAACGATTCTGACAAGCCAGCAACAGGTTATGATTTGGATACGCTGAGTGCTGATATTCAGGGCTTAATTGAGCGTTTGGGTTATGCCAAAGCTCATATTGTGGGACATGATTGGGGAGGAACAATCGCATGGCACATGGCCCAAAAATTTCCCCAATATGTTAACCGTCTAGCCGTTTTAAACGCCCCTCCTCCTCATCGCTTTGTCCAAGAGTTGATGGGTAATTTAGATCAACTGCGTCGGAGTTGGTTTGTTTTGGCGTTTCAAGTTCCCAATTTACCCGAATGGTTAATTCAACAAAATTTGAATAACTTTGTGATTGACTTACTGCGTGGCCAAGCGATTAGGAAAGGGGCTTTTAGCGCAGAAGAAACTAAAATTTATCAAGCTGCATTAGAAAAACCGGGTGTGATTGCGTCAGCGTTGAACTACTATCGCCAACTATTATGGCCACCAAACTGGCTTTCGAGTACAATGCGATCGCCTCAAAAGGTTAAATCTCCCACTCTGGTATTATGGGGTAAGGAAGATGAGTTTTTTAGTCATAAACTTTTAGAGGGTTTAGATCGCTTAATTGCAGCACCGTTTAAATTACAATTAGTTGCAGATTGTGGTCATTGGATTCAACAAGAAGTTCCCCAAACCGTTAACCGCGAACTGATCAGCTTTTTGCGAGATTAATTCAATTATTTCATTCTTTTGATTGAGACATTTTTTTGTTGTCAGAGGCGACAGATGTGAGACAGAATCTACAACGGTTTTTACTCCCGATAGTCGTCTCTATCGCAACATTACCCGTTACTGCCAACCTCAATGCTTCAGTTTTTGATTCTGAGCAATCTAAACAATCGACTCAATTTTTGGTTTCACTTCCGGAAATTATTTATCCCTTACCATTAGGAAGATATCACTTTAGTTATCATACCACTGACGATTCAGTTTTACAACCATTAAACGCAATTGTTCAACTCAAAGGACTTAACTTTCCTCCACCTCAAACTCAAGGAGAAGCTACAATTCCCTTAAAACGGTTAGAAGGAAGTCAGGTTTTTACCGTTGAACTTACCCTGGGAAATCAATCCGGTGAGTTTCTATTAGACACAGGCGCTTCGACAACCATGCTATCAACACCCATGGTTGAACGATTAGGGTTGGAAGGAGGAAAAAAAGTTGCAAATGAACAGTTAACCTCAGCCGTTGCGGGGGATGATTGTCCTGAAATGAGTGCGACAGTACATCAACTTCCAACTGTCACTATTGATAGAGTACGGGTTGAAGAATTGAGAGGTTTAGAATTTACAAATACCCTCATTCCAGGTGAACTTTCGGGAGTGTTGGGGATGGATTTTTTACGACACTTTGACCTAAACTTAAACCCCAAAACCCAACAGTTAAAACTCCTGACACCTTCTCAACTCAATTCCGCAGAAACTCAACAAGCCATTCCCTTAAAAAGTCGCTTAGGGGTGATGTTAGCAGAAATAGAAATCAATGGTCAAGGGCCGTTTACTTTTATGTTGGATACAGGAGCCGATACTATTTTTATCTCTCCTTCCCTTAGCTTAACTTTACAACTCGATCAAGCCTCTCGTCAAGATATTCAGGTGATCGGGTTTTGCGGGTTAGAAATGGCTGAACGTTCGACATTAAAACAAGTCAAAATGGGAGACACCGAACAAACTAATCTAGAAGCGGTGATTTTATCTTCTCCTTCGGTATTAGATTTGTTAGAAGTTGATGGAATCTTAGGTCAAAATTTTCTCAATCACTACGAACAATATTGGCGATTTAATTTAACAGAGGATTCTAATATTTTTGATGGAAGTTTGATATTGTTACCAATTTATCAAAACTCCCAACACTTAACTTTTGACTGACGACGAAAAGCTTCTCAAAAAACTACACTTGCAAAAGATGTAAATTTATCTATCGCATCCAGTTAGTAGGATTTTAGACATTATGATTAACATTATTGCATTTTCTCAATTCCGTCAATGTCCGTCTTCTCTATCTATTCCGTTAAAAGCGCTGTGGTATGACTTACAGGGAGATTGGAATCAGGCGCATATTTTAGTACAAGATGAGAGTGATACAGAGAGTGCGTGGGTTCATGCTTATCTCCATCGCAAGGAAGGGGATATTCCCAATGCGCGATATTGGTATAAACGCAGCGAACAACTGGAATGTGTGGGGAGTTTAAAGCAAGAGTGGGAACACATCGCCCGAAATTTGTTGTTAAATGCAGATGAGTACGAAGTGTCAAAGCGTTAATGTTGTCATCTCATCAATAACTATTCAAAATTGATGTCTTGCAAACTTATGAGTTTGTAGTTGGGCTTTAGTCGTTGTTTTTGGCGTTGAAGTCTAACTATGAACTCATTTTTATGTAGTTATCCAACCCTTAATATGATAATCTTATTCATAACTGATAGAACACTCTTTAACTGAAAGAATTATCCAGCAAGTGAGACAGTTGCAGTTTTGTTTTCATTTCAACAGAAAATGTTATTGAGGACTTATGGGTTATGGAAAGTATTTTCAATGATGGGTTTCAACCTCTAACCTGTGATGAGGATGTTTTAATGTTGGGAAAGGATACATTTGTAGTCAGAAAATTTAAAGACATAGTTTTAAGAAATATTCAAAACAACATATATTCTAATTATAACAGTTCTAAGCACCTTTTTCTTTTACGGGAAATGACTGGCGCATTATCGGGCGGAAACATTCATTTTCAATCGTCTGAAAGTCATTGGAAGTTTTGTACTCAAGATGTAGAATGTCAATTATTAGGATTTGGATATTCCGCCTGGCAAAAGGGGAAATTAAGAATTAAAACAGATATTGATCTTTGTAATCACGAGAAATTCATTATTCAAATCAATTTAGAATTTTGTTTAAAGGAACAGAATGAATACCAAGATCCTATTGACAAGCTTCGACAACTTTAATTAGGCTTACAAATAGATTAGGAGAAATAATGGGTTATGAAAAGCAATTTGAATGATGGGTTTCAATCTCTAAATTGTGATGAAGATGTTTTATTATTTCAATATGATATAACATATACGGTAGGATTGTTCGCAGAATTGATTTTAGAAAATATTAGAGCTAATGTCTGCGATAATGCTCGAGTTATTGGTATAGTGAGAAGTGGAATTTTAGTTGATAAAAAGGTTACTTTTGAATTATCTGAAAGTCAATGGGAATCTTCTACTCAAGAATTAGAGTGTCAATTGTTAGGAGTGGGTTATTCAGGATGGAAAAAAGGGAGATTAAGAATTAAAACTGATGTTGATTTTCGTTATCAAAATCCTGATTTTACTGCTCCCGTTATTTCAGCAAGACAATTAGAACTATCTGGAGTAATCATCAAAATTGATTTAGAATTCTCTCCCGACGAACCCGACGAATACCAATCTCCCCTCGATAAACTTCGACAGCTTGAATCTGATTTATAATAAGAATAATCAAGAACAATTATTAGGGTTGTGTAGGGGCGCAAGGCTTGCGCCCCTTGGTTGCGCCCCCAGAGGGAATTTACAATAAAAATAGATGTCTGTATATTGGCGTTTTTATTGGAAATTTCAATAACAGTTATTGGGTATTTATTATAAAAATAGATGGATTTATATCGGCGTTTTTTTATATTTCGACGGCTATGATTCGGGCGCAAGCCTTGCGCCCCTACAGAGAAAAACCCTTACTGATATCTCGTTAACTGAACACGATACCGTTCTTTTTTTGTCACAGCAACTTCCCCAACTTCTAAGCGCCCTTTTCCGCGAATTGCGATTAAATCTCCCGACTTAACTTGATAACTCGCTTGACTAATATCTTTCCAATTCACCCGCACATCTCCCCCATCAATTAAACTCACCATTTTGCTGCGAGACATTCCAAACCCCGCAGACGCCACCGCATCTAACCGCATGGAAGCTTCAACAGTTGTCATTTCTTTTTTCTTAGGTGGACGTATCTTTAACTCACTTAATTCTATGCGTTTTGTTTTGACGGGAACGGAACGAACTTGAGTCAAATTCATTTCTAAAAATTCGACTAATTCAGGAACAACAACCGCGTGGGCGCCTCGTTCTCCCAAGACAATAATATCACCTGTTTTTTCCCGAACAATACCTGTTCCGAGCATCGAACCTAAAAAATCTCGATGAGTAGCCGTATCAAAGAGAAAATTCCCCGAAATATCAATCGCTTCAACTGCAACACTAGAATCATCTAAAGGAAGTTCTTCACGAGCGATCGCAATGCGTTGACGTTCAGCTTGGGGATAACCGCCTCCTGTAACTAATTGTACCTCAGTGAGACGGTTAAAAATGCGTTGCGCCTCTGCCAGTTCCGGCGGTGAAAGAAAGTCTGTATAGGTGACTTCCCAGGTTTTTATCGCTTGTTCGGCTTGATCGATCACCCGAGCAATACAATCTCGATTTTCAACACTATTTAACAGTTCTTCTCTAGGCAGCATTCGTTGATTTTAGAGGTTAAATGATCAGTTTTGCAGGTAAAGTTTTTAATATTCAAGTTCACTATTATCATAACATAAATCAGTGAAACCGGAATAAATCGTGTTAACTGGGTGCGGCATAACCTTGAATATTTTCGGGTTCAAACTGACGTAAAACGCTCGTTGCTTTGCGAGTTGAACTTTCCGAACCTTCAACCACAATCAGATATTTTCCAGCATTTAATCGGTTGCGATAAGGTAAAGCATCACCACCCCCAACAATTAAACCGACACCGCCTCCGGCAACGATACTTCCTAAACCGCCCGAAATCCCTCCGAGAATCCCACCAATAATATGATTACCAATTTCTCCAGCCCAATAAAACGTATTTAATCCCGTGATCAAACTAAACGTATAACCCGCCACAAACCCAAAAGGAATCAGCCAAAACGCCATAAACTTGACTTGTTTCCAAGCTTGTTCTTGGGGATCAATTAAGCCATACTCATCAGCACTTTTGTATCCTTGACCTAAAATGGATACTTTCTCCGTCGGGAAACCTTCTTTTTCCAAAGCAACATAAGCAGCTTCGGCAGAGATGCGATCGCTCAATACGGCTACGAGATAGTTCATAGATGCAAAAAAAATGTTTTAATCCGCTTTTATTGATGAAAAAACTGCTCTTTAGAAGGCAGTCCTCTGTCATTTTACCTGATTTTATACAATTGAGGACTATCAAGATCAATAAATGTGCAGAAAAAAATCCACCAATTATCCGCCCTCAAAATCCTTAATTTCAACTGTCGAAAGAGAGAAATTTGTCAGGCTGAATTTTTGGAGATTAAAAGTGAACAGCCCAAGTCAAATCAAGGAAATCCAGTCGCGATCGTGCGCCACCTGTAGAATCGATTGACTATTTTTTTGGTCACAAAGCTTAATTTTTTCCAACAATCAGCCCAAAAAAGTCCCCCAAAGCAGGTAGAATAACGTACTGCGGTATTATAAACACCAGAAAAGAGATCTGATCCAACAGATTCTCCAAACGGTAAAGACCCCAATCCATAACGGGGTAGCATCTCCCGCCCTACTGTTGCAACCCATTTGCATAATTATGCCTAAGGTTCTTGTCTCCGATTCAATCGATCCAGCTGGAATTGATATCCTGTCCCAAGTGGCGCAAGTCGATGTGAAAACAGGCTTACCCGCAGAGGAATTAGTCAAAATTATTTCAGAATATGATGCTTTAATGATACGTTCCGGCACTCGCGTCACCCAAGAAATAATTGAAGCAGGCGTTCAGCTTAAAATTATTGGTCGAGCCGGTGTCGGAGTCGATAACGTCGATGTAGCCGCCGCTACACGAGCGGGAATCGTTGTCGTGAATTCTCCCGAGGGAAACACCATTGCTGCTGCTGAACACGCCCTGGCGATGATGTTATCCTTATCGCGCTACATTCCCGAAGCCAACCAATCGGTTAAAAGTGGTAAATGGGATCGTAAAAAGTTTATCGGCGTTGAAGTCTATAAAAAAACCTTGGGAATAGTTGGCCTCGGTAAAATTGGTTCCCACGTCGCCGCCGCCGCCAAAGCAATGGGGATGAAACTTCTAGCTTTTGATCCCTACATTTCCCAAGAACGAGCCGATCAACTCAGTTGTCGCTTGGTAGACTTAGAGCTATTACTGCAAGAGTCTGACTACATTACCTTGCATATGCCCAAAACGAAGGACACGTATCACATGATTGATGCGAAAGCCTTCGAGAAAATGAAACCCACCGCCCGAATTATTAACTGTGCGCGAGGGGGAATTATTGATGAAGCGGCTTTAGTCGAAGCTCTCAAACAAGGCCAAATTGCCGGGGCTGCAATTGATGTTTATGAAAATGAACCCTTAGAAGCAGAATCACCCCTAAGAGCATTAGATCAAAAATTGGTTCTCACGCCCCACTTAGGCGCCTCCACCGAAGAAGCCCAAGTTAACGTTGCGGTTGATGTCGCCGAACAAATTCGAGATGTATTACTCGGTTTACCTGCACGTTCTGCGGTGAATATTCCCGGTTTGTATCCCGACGCCCTAGAAAAACTCAAGCCTTATCTTCAGTTGGCGGAAACCTTGGGAAATCTGGTGAGTCAGTTAGCTGGAGGACGAGTTGATTTCTTAGATGTTCGTCTACAAGGGGAACTCGCCACCAACAACAGTCAGCCTGTGGTTGTTGCTTCTCTCAAAGGCTTACTTTCTCAAGCATTGCGCGAACGAGTAAACTATGTCAACGCCAGCATCGAAGCCAAAGAACGGGGGATTCATGTGATTGAAACCCGCGATGCTTCAGCCAATGACTACACGGGTTCGTTACACTTAGAAGCCAAAGGTTCTTTAGGGACTCATTCAGTCACCGGAGCATTACTGGGTTCGAGTGAAATGCGGATTACCAATATTGATGGTTTCCCGATTAACGTTCCTCCGACTCACCATATGCTATTTACCTTACACCGGGATATGCCGGGAATTATTGGTAAAATTGGCTCTCTTTTGGGCAGTTTTAACGTTAATATTGCCAGTATGCAAGTCGGCCGAAAAATTGTCCGGGGTGAAGCGGTTATGGTCTTAAGTATTGATGACCCCTTACCCGAAGGTCTCTTAAGTGAGATTATGAAAGTACCTGGAATTCGGGATGCTTACACCGTTACTCTCTAAGTCGAATTGGCAGTAGAAATCGATTTGGAGTTCGGAAGGTGTGATCGGGGGGTTTTTCCTGAGCTTCTACTGGATAATAGTAAAAAGGCTCAGGCTCACTCAATGCGGATGTCTGCCGACAAGCCATCACAAATTCCGAATTCCGAATTTTGCAGGATTGACATGATACATAGCTGGTGGGAAATTCAAGTTCTATGCGATCCCGTGTTAGAAGAATCTATCTTCTGGCGTCTGGAAAGTTTTGGCTGTCGAGGAACAGCAAGTCAGAATCAAAACAATTCCTGCCTAGTTTCAGCTTATCTTCCTGAAGAAAAAGCTCATTTATTAGATTTAGCCGCACTCGCTCTCTGGCTGCGTCAAGATGCGCTGTGTATGGAAACTAGCCTTCCGGTTGTCCAATGGAATCTCATTGATGAACAAGACTGGGCGAGTAGCTGGAAAAAACATTGGGAACCCACAAAGATTGGTGATTATTTCTTGATTTATCCGGCTTGGCTAGAAACACCTGCTAAGTCTGATCGCATTTTGTTACACCTCGATCCGGGTGTTGCTTTCGGAACAGGCGCTCATGCTACAACTCAGCTTTGTCTAGAATCAATTGAAATGCGGTTGAGTGTCAAGCCGGAAAATTTGGTTGTCGCAGATGTTGGCTGTGGTTCTGGGATATTATCGATTGGGGCGTTGCTGTTGGGGGCGACTAAAGCCTACGCGGTTGATATTGATCCGATGGCGGTACGTTCGGCTCGTCAAAATCGCCAACTGAACAATCTTTCTGCTACACAAATGAAAGTAGAACAGGGAGGAATTGAAGAAATTATTCAGTTAGTGAATGAGCCTGTTGATGGAATTCTTTGTAATATTTTAGCAGAAGTCATTATTGATTTAATTCCTAAATTTACTGTGATTACTAAACCGACAACCTGGGGAATTCTCAGTGGAATTTTACTCGACCAAGCTAAACCCATTGCTGATACTCTCGAACAACATGGGTGGATAGTTGCAACACTTTGGAAGCGCCAAGACTGGTGTTGTTTTAACATTCGACGTTCTTAGTCAAAGGCAAAAGCGGAGATGTTCACTGTTTTATCACCCCTGGCATCGGCCCTAAATATTGAGTTAAATAAGGCGAAAATACCTCATAAATGAGCGTCAACGGTTTACCCTGATGCCAAAATAAATAATGACGCCCCCAAAACGGCCCCTGTTGTTCAAAAGCTAACTCTAAAGCCTTCGACTCCCCATAATATAATCCCTGTACATCCCGATATAACTCTGTTCTCAGACGGGCTAAACTCGCCCAAATTGGCAAGGAACGGTTTTGTAAATATTCATCAACATGACTCGCTTCCCACCAAGACGCCGCATAAGCCAGTCGTTGTCCTGAAGCGGTTTTTAACCAAACTTGTCGCCGTAGTCGTGGCCCGGGTACTAATTCAATGGCATCCGGGGCGCTATCTCTATCTATCCCCACAGGCGACATATCAATCACATCCACCTCTGTCGGTTCGGTTGTTAACAGTTGCAAGTGACGAGTCGGAGAACCATCGCCTAGTAACAAAATTTGCCACGCCGGAGACAGTTGGCTATGGGGTAAGCCCTGACGAACTTTTTCTTCTCCGCCCTCCCAGTGGGTACGGAGACGGTGCCAAGCGGTTGGCTGTTGAATGGGGTCAGTTGATTTTAAACTAGCAGTCAAAGCTCTTTACATTTCTTAATCTTCAGTTTATTATCATAGCGTGTTTATTCTCTAAGAAGATCAAGCTCACAACTTAGCTTAACCCCAATACATCCTCATAGAGTTCACCGACAGCACATTTAAAGCCAATTGAAGTGAGTTCAAGTTTATCTTCTCTATTTGCTTGCTGTAATAAAAACAAAACGGTCAGGAAATTCAAGAATAGACTGTTGAGCATACTTTTGGGACATTTCTGCTAAACCTTCTGCTAATTGTTGATCGTCAAAGAACGAAAGTAAGGACATATAGCGATTTTCCACCATTTTAAAGTATTGATCTTTGGGAATAGCATGAAGATATTCAACAAAATTTACCGAGACGTTAAAGCCTACTTTTTCAAGCAAGTTGCTGAGATTATTATAGTGAGGCTGACCTTTTTTATATCGCTCTAAAGCTTCGCTGAATAAAGGATAATCGATAGTCGGAGGCAGAAGTATCAACAAGAAAATCCCGTTGGGAGGTAGTCTTTTGAATAAGCTGCTGAATAGTAACTCTTGCTCATTTATATGATGAATAACTTCTTTCATAAAAACCTTATTGTAAATTTCCGGTTCGGAAAGAAAATTAATTGCATCTACCGCCCTAGTTTTATATTGATAACTTGATGGCAATTGTGAGAGCATCTCTTCAGAAGGGTCTACACAGATAATCGGATTATCTAACGGTATCTGCTTAACAATTGATTGGGAATACATCCCCGTACCGCAGCCCAAATCGACCAGAGTATCCGTTGATTTTAAGCGTAAATATTTGATTATATTTGCAGTCATAAATCTCATGTAATCTTCCGAAAAAGACCATAAATCATTATAAATACTGCCAATGTTTTGATAGTGTTTTTTGTTTTTTCCGCCCATGTCTAGAATTCCTATTTTTGCTTATTATACACTATTATATCTAGCTCAGTGCATATTTCTACGACTTAAAATGATCGGGAAAACGTTCTTTTAATGCGGGTAAAATCGGACAAGGTTTTTGATCTTGTAAATTTTCCGGTTTGTGCCAAGAATAAGGGGATTGACGCGCCGCAGACATCCACAATAACTGTTTCGCCCTTGTCATTGCTACATACAATAAACGGTATTCTTCTGCTGTTTTTAAATATCCTGCCTGTTCCCAAGCTTGCATTACATTGGGTAAGGGATGTTGTTGATGCAAATTAGCCCGAATTTGTGCGCGTGCGACTTCTGATAGGGTAAACTCTCCTAAGAAGCGACTTTGAGGTAAAACCCGTAAACTTCCCGGAATTGTTTGTTCATGTAGAAACGGTAAAAACACATAATCCCAGTCTAAACCTTTGGCTTTGTGCATAGTAATAATTGTGAGTTGACCCTTACGAGTAAATATACTCTCATTTGATTCATCTTGATCGACAATATCAACGGTTTCAAATCGTTCTGAACTGACAATTTCATTCAACACATTAACAATAGCCGGAATTGAATTATTCCCTAAAGTTTGTTTAACAATTCGTTCGGCTAATTTATCTGCTGTCGCTAATTCACTGCGTTCATATTGCAATGTTAATGCTAAAAATGAAATCAGTTGAAACGGGGCTAATTCTAAACGGGCTTGTAACAAACCCCGACAAAAAAGCCGACATTTCCGAACCTGATCAGAGGGCGAAGTCTCTAGAGGGCCAGGATAAAGAAATTCTTCCGGTTGAATCACTAAAGCGTTAAAATCTTGATTGGGAATTAATTGGCGATCGCTAAAGACTTTTAACGCAGCTTTAAGATAATCTGGAGAATGAGGACGATCAATAAACTGTAATAATGATAAGATTTCAGCCGGAATACGCGAATTTCGGGCGGCTAAAGACGCATCATAAATTTTAATCGGATGCTCTCTTAAATCAACTTTAAAATTAAATTCATCAGGACGAGTCAACAAATTAGAAATAAATTCCCCTTGTTTATTTTCCCGGACTAAAATCGCAAATTTACCATCAGGATTATCTTGAATTAATTGAATCACTCGCTCGGCAATTAATTCTACAGTCTGATAAACATCAACAGGTCGATACAGTTCTAAACCCAAACCGACGGGGGAAGGATTGGGATTCGATTGAGGATCGCCTTCCGTTACCGGACGAATTTCTTGTGCTTGAAACGGCTTTTCTGTTCCGGCTAACTGAGAATTATTCACCCATTTTAACACAAAATTAGCCGCATCAATAATAATCTGTGAACTTCGCCCCGCTTGATCCATCGTTGCCAAACGATCTATCTGTTGACAGTCTTGACAAAAGTTGCGAAAATAAATCGGATCAGCCGGAGTAAATGTCGAATTAATCGCTTGATTGGGATCACCAACTCTAACTAAATTTAAAATATTGTCTGAAGTTGAATCTGTTGCTAATATTTTCAGTAACTCTGTTTGTAAAGGGGTCGAATCTTGGGCTTCATCTTCAAAAACTGCAAACACTCGTTCTTGCCATTGCTGACAAACCCGATCATTTTTGAGAACCCGCAAAGCGGCTAAAATCATCTCATCATAATCGATGAACTGACGTTGTTTTAGCAATTTCTCGTAATTTTCATACAACCCTGCCGCGATCGCTAAAATCTCATATTCATCCGGAATAATTGTCGCTAAATCTCGTAAATCAGAAGGCTTTAAACCCGAACTTTTTGCCTCTTGAATCACTTTCCAAGACAAGTCTGGTAAAACTTCTGTTCTCAACACCGACTGACGCCGCAACCGTTCAGTTTCTTCCCCATCAAACTGCATTCCTTCGATTAAGCGCTGATAGTGGCGAGGATAATTATTGATCCACAACTCTACACAAGTTCGGGTTAAACGATTACTCGGAGTCGGTAAAATTAGCGTCGAATTCTCTAGATCTAAACCCGATAATTCTGGATGTTGGCGGGCGATATTCAAAGCCAGGGCGTGTAACGTATAGACCAAAAAACCGCCCATCGGTAAACCCAGATTTTTCAGTTGTTCATTAATTTTAGACCGAATATTAGCTGCTGCTGCCCGAGTAAACGTCACTACCACTAACTGACGATGAGTATTAAGATGATAACGGGCGATCGCAATAGCCGCAGCAGATGCCATTCCGGTAGACTTTCCCGCCCCTGGAACTGCCGACACCGCTAAAGGCCCGCCTTCCCAGTCTGCCATTTGTTGCTGTCCTGGGCGCAAACCGTCGCGAATTCCCTGCAATGCTGCTTCTCTAGAGGCCGGGATCGCTTTTGAGTCATTCCCGGTCAAAGTCAATGAAACGGACGCCGGATGGAGGGTTTGCGTCGAGCTAGAAGGTGAATTCAAGTCTGAATCAAAATCGTCTGTCAAGGTTAGAGACTACTATCAGAATATTGAGGGGGGTTTATTTTTTCGGTGTGACAAAATGGATAAACTTTTACCAAATGTCTATAGTTGATTACAATATCGTTAATTGTTGTCAGTCGTCAAGTGAATTATTGCAAAAGTCAGAAGCCAGAAGTTCAGTTTACAGAATGATTGTCATGTTGAGAGAAGCAAAGAATCTCAGACGCACACATTTTACTCCGGGTGACAGGATGAACACGGATAATTGATTAATGATCCCAATCAAACGGGTGACTGTAAAAATTCGCGCTCATTTAACGCTTAGAAATTCAATGATTGTCGAAACACCGCAAGATGCTTTAAATCAACTCTCCGAAGGAATTGCCCTGTTAATTGACTTGGCAAAACGAGGAGAAATTGACCCTTGGGATGTACAAGTGATTGAAGTGATTGATCGCTACTTGAGTCAACTCACGCCTCAACAAAATTCTTCTCCTGGTCAAAATTTTACTGAATTGTCTCAGTCGGGTCAAGCTTTTTTGTATGCTTCAATGTTGGTTTTATTGAAAGCTGATAGTTTAATGTCGGTTGATCCCTTAGAAGGAGATGGAGAAATAATCGTAGAAGAAGAATTTGTGGATGCTGAAAATGGGTTAAATGGGCTGCAACGTCCCCAAAATCTAGAACGTCAAATTCGACGACGAACTGTTGGTAAAGTCCCGCAAAAACGCCGAGTGACTTTGCAAGAATTGATTGATCAGTTACAATTAATGGCAACTGCGATCGCTGAACAAAAGGCACGTCCGAAGCGTCGTCAAACCAGTTCTCAAGCCAAAGCCCAAGCTGCAAAAGCGATCGCTGAACTTGCTCACCAAGAAAATTTAACTGAAACTGCAACTAAACTTGAACAATTATTCAGTAATCAATGGTCAGATTTTAGTGCAGAATGGTTAGATTTAGAAAAGCTTTTAGTGTTATGGTCAGATGCGACTGCCCCTGAAGCCCTATCGCCTGAGTTGTCTGAGGAAGACAATGATGAAGCCAATTTAGTTCATCAACCTCCTAATGAACGAGTCGGAGTATTCTGGGCATTATTATTGTTGTCGGCTCAATCTAAAGTAGAATTAACTCAAGAAGAATTTTACAAAGATCTTAAAGTTCGCACGTTACCAATGCCAGATTCTGTTTAATATTTAGGAGTCAGTTTTCAAGACAAAAAGTTGGTCAGAATAATTTTGATGTTTTTTGTTGAAAAAATGTTAAAGTTAGACGAAAACCTAATACTACAGGGAAGTTATCCATGTATCACTGGTTTAGTTTATCCAAAATTTATCTGTTCTCTCTAGTTTATAAAAAATATTATTTTTTGTCTCTTAAATTCGTCTCGATTTCAAGTGTATTTGATTCTTTAACTTATTTACAAACTTCCTCAATTTTAATCATCATAGCATACTTTATCTATCAAACAAAAAAGTCTAATTTTCAGACCGATGATCGCCCAATTAAACCAGAAATCAAAGAACATCAAACAACTGAAGAACTCTATCGTCAGACTGTCGAAAACTCTCCTAACCCGATATTTTCAGTCAACAAACAAGGTAAAATAAAAATTTGGAATGTAGCTTGTCAGCAAAACTATCATTATCATCAAGAAATCATCGGTCAGTCTTGGAAAATCCTATTGGCTGATGAAAGTTTATCTCCTCTTGAATCTATTCTCACCCAAGTCTTTCAAGAACAAAAGTCATTTAGTGGAGTTGAAATTACTTATCGAGGCGCAGATCAAACCAAACATTTTGCGATTTCCCGTCTTTATCCCTTGTTTGACTCTCACCAACAAGTCAGTCAATGTGTCATTGCCAATACTCACATTACAGAACGTAAGCAAGCCGAACTTGAACGGGACAAGTTACTCGGACAAGAACAGGCTGAAAAAATCAAAATCGAGAAAATTCTAGAGCGAATTAGTGATGGCTTTTTTGCCGTAAATCGTCAGTGGAAGATAACCTACTTAAACTCTCAAGCCGAGCCATTGCTCGGTAAAGACAACGAAGAATTAATCGATAAAAATCTCTGGGAAGCTTATCCCGAAGCAGTAAATACTCTGTTTTACCACAAATATCATCAAGCTTTAAACACAGATAAAACCGTTGATTTTGAAGCCTTTTATCCTCCCTTTAATTGTTGGTATGAAGTTCATGCCTATCCCGACGAAGACGGACTTTCTGTTTACTTTCGAGAGATCACGGAACGCAAACAGTCACAAATCGCTTTAAAAGAAAACGAACAATTTTTACAGACCATTTATGATAATACTCAATATGGCATCTTTATTATTGATGTCTTAGAAAATGGAACCTTTGAATATGTTGAGCTAAACCCGATCCATGAGCAACTCACCGGAATTTCAACCGCAGAAATACAAGGAAAAACCCCCGCCCAAATTCTTCCCCCGGAAATTGCCCAAGCAGTCGAACAAAACTATCGTCGCTGCGTAGAAACAGAAACCATAATCACCTACGAAGAATTTCTTCCCTTTCGCGGACAAGATCTTTGGTGGCTGACGAGTTTAGCACCCTTAAAAAATGACACTGGGCGAATTGTTCAAATCATCGGAACAGCAACCAATATTACCGCTCTCAAACAAGCCGAAACTCGTTTTCAAAATCTAGCCGCCAATATACCCGGAGCGATTTTTCGTTATATTTTGCATAGCGATGGTTCTGATTCAGTTATTTATATGAGTCCCGGTTGTTATAAACTCTGGGAAATTGAAGCCAGGGAAGTTGAACACAATACCGAAATTCTCTGGAAGCTCGTACATCCCGACGATTTACCCGGTATGCAACAATCAGTATTGCTATCGGCTCAGACCCTAGAACCTTGGTCTTATGAATGGCGAATTATCATGCCCTCCGGTATTCACAAATATGTGCAAAGTGCAGGTAAACCCGAACAACAAACCAATGGTGATGTGATTTGGGACACGATGATAATAGAGGTAACAGCCCTCAAACAAGCCGAAAAGCGTCTGCAAAACCTAGCGGCGAATTTACCGGGAGTAATTTATCGCTACGTCTTGTCTGCTGATGACTCTGATGCGGTGACTTATATGAGTCCAGGTAGCCGAACACTCTGGGAAATCGAATCCTCCGAGATCGAACAGGATGTTAAAGTTCTTTGGGAGTTGATCCATCCCGAAGATTTATCCAGAATGCAAGAATCGCTTCAGGTGTCTGCGGAGACTCTAGAACCCTGGACTTACGAATGGCGAATTACCACCCCCTCGGGTGATCAAAAATGGCTACAAACCTTAGCAAAACCCGAGAAACAACCCAACGGTGATGTGATTTGGGAGGGTTTAATTCTCGATATTAGCGATCGCAAACGAGCAGAAATGGCATTGCGCGAAAGCGAAGAACGGTATCGGTTATTGGCCGAAAATATGAGTGATCTCGTTTGTATTCACAATGCAGAAGGTCAATATCTCTATGTGAGTCCTTCTTGTCAGCTTCTACTCGGATATGACGACAAAGAACTGATTGGAGAAGATCCTTATACATTCTTTCATCCCGAAGATCGCTCACGCATTCTCCAAACGTCTCATCTGGCGGCTCTCAGTGGTGATCCGATTCCCATGACCTATCGGATGCGAAAAAAATCAGGAGACTATATCTGGCTAGAAACCCTAACTACACCAATTTTAAATATTAGGGGTCAAGTCGTTCGTCTACAAACCACTTCTCGGGATGTCACAGATCGAGTCCAAGTCGAACAACAACTCAGGCATGATGCCCTACATGACTCTCTGACGGGATTACCTAATCGGGATTTATTAATTAGTCGTATTGAACTGGCTCTCCAACGCTTAAAACGTTATCAAGACTTTCAGTTTGCGATTTTATTTTTAGATCTTGATCGCTTTAAAGTGATTAATGATAGTCTGGGTCATTTAGTCGGAGATGAACTGTTGATCTCTGTTGCTCAGACCTTACAGGGATTAATTCGTCCAGTTGATCTAGTGGCTCGGTTTGGCGGTGATGAATTTGTGATATTACTTGAAGAAATTGACAATATTAATGAAGCAATTTTAATTGCCAAACGCATGATCACAAAACTTCAATCTCCATTTATATTAAATCAACAAGAAGTATTTATTACGCCGAGTATTGGGATTGTTTATGGTTCGAGTGATTATCACCAAGCGATTGACTTGTTGCGGGATGCGGATACAGCCATGTATCGAGCTAAAGCAAAAGGGGGAGAACGCTATGAAATTTTTGACCCGTCTATGTATCTACAAGCCCTCAAACGTTTACACTTAGAAAATGATTTACGTCAGGCTTTAGATCGAGAAGAATTTATTTTATATTATCAGCCGATTATTTCTATAGAAACGGGAAAAATTACGGGAATGGAGGCTTTAATTCGTTGGCAACATCCTCAAAATGGGTTAATTCCTCCGTCTGAGTTCATCCCAGTCGCTGAAGAAACTGGACTAATTGTTCCGATGGGAATGTGGGTGTTAAAAACGGCTTGTTCTCAGATGAAAACTTGGCATCAACACTTTCCAAACACTCAAAATTTAAAAATCAGTGTCAATCTTTCCGCGCGACAACTACGAGAACCGACTTTAATTGAACAAATTAATCAAGCCTTAACTGAGATAGATTTTCCTCCCCAACTTTTAACTCTAGAACTAACTGAAAGTATGTTATTAGATGATATCGAAAATATTATGACATTACTCTCTAATATTCGATCCCATTCTATTCAACTCAGTCTAGATGATTTTGGCACGGGTTATTCTTCTCTGAGTTATTTACAACGATTGCCGTTAAATACTCTCAAAATTGACCAATCTTTTGTTAATTGTATTGGAGAACAGGGAGAAAATAGCGCAATTATAGACATTATTATGACTTTGGCAACAAAGTTAAATCTAGAAGTGATTGCAGAAGGAATTGAAACCCGAACGCAATTTGAATACTTAAAAAACATCGGATGTCCCTTTGCTCAAGGTTACTTAATTGCTAAACCTTTAACTGTCGAAGCTTTAACTGCATTATTTCAAGATGCTTGGCAATATAGCGCTACTTGAATCGGGAACAGGGAACAGGGAACAGGGAACAGGGAACAGGGAACAGGGAACAGGGAACAGGGAACAGGGAACAGGGAACAGGGAACAGGGAACAGGGAACAGCGCAAAGTGCGGTGAGTCTAGTGCGGTCTTGCGGTCAGACCCCGGCGAGGTTTCCTCGCTTAGGGAACGCTGACCAAGAGAGGGGGTTTCCCCCATGAGCAACTAGCGAACCCAGAGGGTCTTGGTGGTTTCCATCAAGGAGCAACTTTGCAAGTGAGGGAACAGTAGACTAGGTAGGGGTTTTAGGATTTATAAATGTCCTCATATATTCGCGTAGTGCAATACCAATTATAGCAGGGGTAGCTGATCACGGTTAAAGTCGGGGTCTAAGAGAAAAATGACGATAACGTAGATAATCTTCTAAAATCCGATCATGATCAAAACAAAGATCAGTTGGAATACGCCACGGTTCAAAAATCTCTAAATTTTTAGCATCATCTGCAGCTGATGGTTCTCCTTTTGCAGTCGCTAAAAATACAATCGATAAAGTATGTTGACGCGGATCACGATTTGGGTCAGAATAAACATAAAATTGTTCAATTAATGTTACATCCAAGCCCGTTTCTTCTTGAGCCTCTCGTTTAGCCGCAGCTTCGACAGATTCTCCATAATCAACAAAACCGCCCGGAATTGCCCAACCATAAGGCGGGTTACGACGTTCAATCAAAACAATCGGTCGTTCGGGTTTATCGCCCAATTCAATAATAATATCAACAGTCGGAGTGGGATTACGATAGGTCATTAGGATTTAGATTATATTCAGGGGGTTTTAAAGATTCCGTTTTCAGAACAGTCGGAACTTTTTCGAGAATATGATCCACCACCTGTTCTGGTGTATCATGTTGAGTAATAGTCACCTTCACATCCGCTTCAGCGTAAAGAGATTCTCGCTGTTTAAGCAATTCTTGCAATCGACCCAAAGGATTATCATGTTGGAGTAGAGGTCGGGTTGTATCTTCTTTTAAGCGTTGATAAAGATCTTCTGGAGAAACATCCAACCAAACAATTAAACCATGACGGAGATAACCCCAGTTCGCCCGTTGGAGAATAATACCCCCTCCTGTTGCTACGACCAAACGCTGATGGGCGCATAATCCCGACAACACCTGAGATTCTAACGTTCTAAACGCTTCCTCGCCTTGTTCGGTAAAAATTTGGTTAATGGACTGACCCGCCACTTGAGTAATCACCTCATCCGTATCGATAAAGCGATAATTAAACTGTTTTGCCAACAATTTTCCCACCGTCGTTTTACCCGCACCCATCATACCGATGAGATAGAGATTAATTCCTCTCAATAAATCATTCACGAGATTTGTTTTCAAAAAACTGCAATTATTATAGCAATCTGATTTCAGTTGTGAAAAAAATCTTATCCTAAAAGGCAAGGAAAAGTCAATTCCAACGGGTTATCATTGAGGGTCAACCCTTTTCAAACTGCAATAAATCTCGTAAACTTGACAAGGCTCAGTTCAGGCTCAAGAATGTCTAATCCTTACTCTCTGTTAACTGGAGTGAAGTCCCAAATCTCTCAACAGCAAACTCCGCCGACGACAAGCCAAGTCCCCTCTCAACGGGATAGACAATCGTTAATCCAACTCAGAGATTATCAACAACAGGACAAACAACAACTCTATCAACTAATTCAAAACGGATACAAGCGAGTCTTATTTGTTGCACCTTGCGCTTATGGTAAAACCATCGTTTTTTCTTCAATTACCTATGATGCGATTCAAAAAAACTGTAAAGTTTTGATTGTTGTTCCCTTTCAAGCCCTGATTCAACAAGTTTTAAAAAGTCTAGCATTATTTGATCTCAAAGCAGGAGTCATCGCGGGCGGTTGGAAAGAAGATCGACAGCCCAATATTCAAGTTGCAATGAGACAAACCCTCGAACGAGGTCATCGAGAATCGTGGTTTGATCCTGATCTCGTAATCATTGATGAATGTCATCAAGTTATGTGGTCAAAGTGGGCAAAAAAACGATGTCCGCGTCTGAATAAAAACCCAGATTCATTAACCTATTCTCCACTATTAATTGGGTTTACAGCGAGTCCCTGGAGACTGAGTAAACGGGAAAATTTTGGTCATATTTTTGAAGTTCAAATTGCCAGTCAATCTCCAGCCAGTTTAATCGAAAATGGTTATTTAGTTCCAACCGTTTACTATGGTATCGCTGGAGCCGATCTCAAAGGGGTTAAAATTCGACAAGGAGACTTTGCTATTGGTGAACTCGAACTCCGATGTAACGCCCCGGCGGTAGTTAAAGCAACAGTAGACAACTATGAAAGATTGTGTCCTCAGCGCTTAACTTTGGTTTATGCAGTCGGGGTAAAACACGCCCAATCCCTTTTTCAAGAGTTTACAAATCGAGGTCATACTTCAGCTTTAGTCACTGCAAAAACATCCGATGAAGAACGATTACAAATCTTTGATTCTTTTTCGCAAGGTGATGTTAAAATTCTGATTAATGTTGGGGTTTGTTCGACTGGTTTTGACAGGCCCGAAGTTAGCTGTATTATTCTCGCACGACCGACTCAATCTAAAGCACTTTATGTTCAGATGATTGGTCGAGGAATGAGGTTATGTCCGCAGCAAGGAAAATCAGATTGTTTGATTTTAGATCAGGGCGGAAATATTCAGCGTCATGGGTCAGTTGAGGAAATTGAGTATGAACCTTTGACCGAATTAGAGTTATCTCAAAATCGAGGAGAACCAGCGGTTAAAACTTGTCCTGAATGTGGTCATCTGATCAGGTTATCTCAAAAGCAATGTGATCATTGTGGGTATGAATTCCCCTCCTTAGAAAGACCTGAACCGGAAGATGAACTGAAGTTACTATTTCAGAGTCATGCAAAAAAATCCGTTCATCAAGCCTTTCGGACTCTGTTAGAACAGTGTTATTTTATGCGAGTTTCTCCAGAAATTGCGCGTCGAGAAGCCAAGATTTTCCTCCAAGAGCAAGGTTTAAAAAGTGTTCCGGTGTTAACGTGGTCGAGAGAAATTGCCGGGTTAAAATCAGAGTGTTTTGAAGATCAAGTTAGCTATTTATCTTATTTATTGCAAGTTGCAGAGTCAGAGTTTTCCATTCATCCCCGACAGAATTCTTGGATTCTCTATTGGTTTATGGCGGTGTTTGGGTTTCCTCCTCAACAAAATAAGTTGTGGGAGTTAGCCCTATTGAAGTCTAGAACAATTTAACGTTTATAAGACTTAAAATCCAGTCTACCTTCTGTTGCAGGTTAGTCGTCAACGGGAAGATACTGATTGGTATTAGGATTATTCGTAGATTTTGTCATCCTTAAATACTTACCTCTAGAAAAAGTAAAGTATGAAATCTACCAGCAAACACCGAAATCAAAACTCCTCCGCCACCCAACAGGAGTCCAAAAAGATTGAATAAAGCTGTTCCTGACTCACCCCAGTCGGTAGTGATTTCCCTAACCCGTAATCCCCAAGCTGACAACAATCGCTACAATCAATTACAGTGAACTTGTATTGGTGGGTTAGTTATGATTCCAACCGTTATTGAACAATCGGGTAGAGGTGAACGCGCCTTTGATATCTATTCCCGACTGCTACGCGATCGCATTATCTTTCTCGGACAACAAGTAACCGCAGATTTAGCCAACCTGATCGTGGCTCAAATGCTGTTTCTCGATGCAGATGATCCCGAAAAAGATATTTACCTGTACATCAACTCTCCAGGGGGTTCAGTGTCCGCAGGATTGGGGATTTACGACACCATGAACCATATTCGCCCCGATGTGAGTACCATTTGTATTGGGTTAGCGGCGAGTATGGGCGCATTCTTGCTGAGTGCAGGTGCCAAAGGAAAACGGATGAGTCTACCCCATTCTCGGATTATGATTCACCAACCGTTAGGGGGCGCTCAAGGACAAGCCACTGATATCGAAATTCAAGCCAAAGAAATTCTTTACTTGAAGAAACGCCTCAATCAAAGTCTCGCCGATCATACAGGACAACCCATGTCTCGAATTGAGCAAGATACCGAACGAGATTTCTTTATGTCTGCTCAAGAAGCTGTTGATTATGGCTTAATTGATCAAGTCTATGATCGTAAAGCAATGGCTGCTAGTGCTGCTGCTAACAATGGCGGCTGATCATTGAGTTAACAGGTGATAGGGAGATAGGGCGATCGGGTGATGAGCAGGTTAAACCCCTAAATCCTCAGTCCTAAATCCTATTCCCTGTTTCCTGTTTAAATGTCTGCGTGAGGTGCGGGAGTTGGGAGAGATTCGAGATAGTGTAGAAAGTCCAGCAATTCATCTTCAGTGAGAATATGACGGGAGCGCTTTCCATAGGTTTTTTGAAGATGTTCTACCCCTTGTTCAGTTGTCCAACCCAACCGTTTGAGTTCGAGATCCGTGCGAGCAATTTCTGAGGAAAAATCCGTAGACTCAATCGAAGATTTTGGCTTTTTATTTTTTGAGGTTTTAGACGTAGAAGACTGAGGAGAATGATCTTCAGAAGGGGATGAAACTTCATGACTCTCCTCTGAAGACGTATCTGGTAAAGGGGGTAATGAAGCACTTCGTCCCTTCGTTGGTGAAGTCGAACTCGCCTCTGTTGTCGGGGAGGGAGAGGAAGAACTAGGATTAATATAAGTTGCAGAGAGCCAATCATCAGAAGACGTTCCCCCTGAAGACCAATCTTCCAATTCTGAAGGGTTTGAAGACGTTTCAACCCCAGACTCTTGTACCGCAGCTTCAGGAAGTTGAGCCGCTTCAGGTGCCGAATTGAGTTCAAATGGAGGAGTATTCTCCGTCCCCGCCAAAGAACGAGTTGTCGAAAAATCAGGTAAAGCCGTAGAAGTATCAATCCCGAGAACTTGCAGCGATCGCTTCCGGGCGGAATCTTCAGCGAGTTCAACGGTATCAGCGGCAGCCAGCCCCGAAGAAATAATCACACTATCGACTTCCACCAGTACACGAACCACAAACTTACCATGATCAATCGCCAATAACTCAGAGATTAAACCCCCCGTCGGGTAGCGAGATCGAAATTGAGCAAACATAATAATATCCTGATTTAAGGTATACTAACTTAAGCATTTGTCATTGACGCAGCACTCAATCATGCTACCGTCTCGATGAATCAATCTACTTTCAGGTGGACTTCATCTAGATGAAATTACGCCGTAGCTAGGGTAATTAATGGTGAAGACAGTCCTCAATCTGTTGGGCTTCTTCTCAGCCCCAAAGGAGCAGTTGCCCTCAATTGTATCACTGTATGCTTGAGGGAATAGGCGCGGGAAAATCAGCGTCCCCGCCCACTCGGTTTAGACAATCTCCTTGCATCCCGCACCGAACCTTCCTTAAATGGCGGCTGTTTTCTTTCAGATTCGTTGAATGATTCGCGTCGTGTCTCCATTATGAGAATCGCGTAGAGTTACCCAAACAGATGAGGAAGTGTCAAGACAAGTCAACTGATCGCAGAGATAACAAGGAAAGACCGCTACATGGAATTTTCAATCGCTACACTTTTGGCTAACTTTTCCGAAGATAAACTGGTAGCCCCCAAATCATTAGAAAAAAAACTGGCTCCAGATGACGACAGTTTACGAAAATTTCAAATCGCCTTAGATGCGTTAGAGCGAATTGGAGTCCTCGAAAAAGATAAAGGCCGCTATCGTCGAGTCGAACAAGAAACCGTTGTCGAAGCCAAACTTCGCTGTTCGAGTAAAGGATTCTGCTTTGCGATTCAAGACGCAGAAGGTGCAGAAGATGTTTACATTCGTGAAAGTCATTTGAGTAATGCTTGGAATGGCGATCGCGTCCTGGTCAAAATTATCAAAGAAGGGAGTCGGCGTCGTTCTCCGGAGGGGGAAGTTTATCTGATTCTCGAACGAGCCAACCCTTCGGTACTGGCACGAGTCAAACGCACTCCCAAAACCTTTCGGGCGGTTCCTCTCGATGATCGGCTTCTATTTGAATTAGATTTGATTGATCAATCTCCAGAACTTCAAGAAGCCATTGATCATTTAGTTCATGTCGAGGTGGTTCGTTATCCGTTGGGAATACATCGCCCCGTTGGTCAGGTGGTGCAAATTTTAGGATCAGATGCCGAAGTTGCAGATGATTTGGATATTGTCTGTTGTAAACATGATTTACCTCGGGCTTTTTCCCCCTACGCCTTACAAGAAGCCGAATCTTTACCCACACAAATTAAAAAATCTGATTACAAAAACCGGGCGGATTTACGCAAACTGTTCACGATTAGTTTCCACCCGGATTTAGGGAACTCCGAATTTTCCGTTTTAGATGAAGAAGAAAAAGAGTCCGCCCAATATTGTGTTGATCGGGCTTTCAGCTTAGAACAAAAAGATTCTGGCGATTGGCACTTAGGGATTCATCTTGCCGATGTTGGCCACTACGTCGCCCCCGATACAGCCCTCGATCGCGAAGCTCGTAAACGCGGAACGGCGATCTATTTAGCCGATAAATACATCCCGATTATCCCGAAAGAACTCAGTTGCGATCGCCTCGCCCTTTTACCGGAACAAGAACGTCTCACCCTTTCGATCTTAATTAAACTTGATCCCACCGGAAGACTGATCGAGTTTGAAATTCAGCCCAGTGTGATCCAAGTCGATCATCAAGTAGACTACAAAACTGCTCAGGCTATTCTCGATGACGTCGAAGCAGGTTCTCCAGAAGTGCTATCAATTTTAGAAAATCTCTTAGAAGTCAGTCGAGCGGTTCGACAAATGCGATCGGCACGGGGCGGCTTTGAACTTAACCTGCTAGATACTCACTGTCATTTTGATGATGAGGGAGAACTTGGGCCGATTGTGGTGGCTTCTCTATCGATCGCTCAGGCGATGATCTCAGAACTCAATGTTTTAGGCAATCAAGTGGTTGCCAATCATCTACAAGCCCTGAGTTTACCTGCGATCTATCGGGTTCAACCTGCACCTGATCCGACGGATGTGAGTGAATTGGCAAAACTCTCCACCCACTTAGGCTGTGAATTAGAACTCGAAAGTGAAGAAGAAGTTCAGCCTTCAGATTTTCAGTCTTTCGTGGAAGCTTTAGCGGGTTCAAAAGCAGAACGAGTGTTAACTTATTTGCTCGAAGATAGCCTCAAACCTGCCGTTTATAGCATCCTCCCTAAACCTCATTTTGGACTAGCTCTAGACTGTTATACCCATTGCACCGCACCTTTATCGCGATATACCGATATTCAAATTTCCCGAGTCCTGAAGGCGATTTTTGAAGAAGGACGAGATCGACGTTCCACTCGGTCTAAAGATCGGGTGAATTTGGGTCATTCCTCCTGTCACGGTAAAATTGCCTGGAACGTTCTTCCCCCGGATTTACAAGCTGAATTAGAGTCTCAATTTGCTCAATTGGTGGTGCATTTGAGTGAACGGGAAAGTGTCGGTGTTGATGCCGAAGAAGATTTAGAAGGGTTGAAGAAAACTGGATTTATGAAGGCCCGCACAGGTCAAACCTTTGTCGGATTGATTACAGGGGTACAGTCTTATGGGTTCTTTGTCGAAATTGAAGTCGAATCTCCTGGCGGTTCTCTACTGCGGGTAGAGGGGTTAGTTCATGTGTCTTCTCTCAAGGATGATTGGTATGAATACCGCTCCCGTCAACAAACGCTTGTGGGTCGCAAAAACCGCAATCAGTACCGTCTGGGTGATAACGTCGAAGTGCAAGTCAAGAGTGTAGACTACTATCGCCAACAAATTGATTTGGTGGCTGTGGGCGGAGGTAGTGAAGCCGTTGATGACAACGACGATTCCTACAACAATTATTAAAAGATTCGTTTGGAGTCGTTTGAGGTAATGCCTGATCACGACTCCAATTCACCATTAAAAACTAACTAACTTATGAGCGCTCAAAAACCCCTAATTGTTGGTGTCTGTGGCGCCTCTGGACTGATCTATGCTGTCCGAACGCTAAAATATCTACTAGAGGCTGACTTACCCATTGAGTTAGTCGCTTCCAAATCGGCTTATATAGTTTGGCAAAGTGAACAAAATGTTCGGATGCCTTCTGACCCTTCTGGGCAAGCTGAATTTTGGCGAGAACAGGCGGGAGTCCCAAAGTTAGGTCAATTGCGTTGTCATCCTTGGCAAGATGTCGGCGCTAATATCGCCAGTGGTTCTTTCCGCACTTTGGGAATGGTTGTGATTCCCTGTAGTATGAGTACCGTGAGTAAACTCGCCAATGGGTTAAGCTCAGATTTGCTTGAACGAGCAGCTGATGTACAACTTAAAGAAGGGCGTAAATTGGTTGTGGTGCCGCGAGAAACCCCCTTTAGTTTGATTCACTTACGAAATTTGACCACTCTAGCTGAATCAGGGGTTCGCATCGTTCCGGCGATTCCGGCTTGGTATCATCAACCTCAAACGATCGAAGATTTAGTAGACTTTGTAGTAGCGCGTACTCTCGATCAACTGGAGATCGACTGTGTACCGATCAAGCGGTGGAAAGATGACTGAATTTTACGAAATTTGATTCACTGTTCTACAAAACCTGTACAAAACGTCGCATTACAACACTTTTGCACTGTTTGCTTCCTGTTTCAAACCAGGACTGTCGGCAGCACCCTGTCCACAGGCTGAAAATCGGCTGGAACCCAACCTATTATTGAGTTTTCAATCACAACTTTGGATCTCTACTCCACTATTTTCAGGAAATTTAAAACTGATGGCTTTACTCAGTTACCTTTTTACAGGCTGCCCACTAGACAAGAATTCTCTGGGATGTCAAGCCTTAAATGCTTTAATCGCTTGGTTTTCGCGTTTTTTGATTGTATCACATTCAGAAAATACCTTGAAGCCACTCAAAGTAACGCAAATCGTATACTAGATTACATCTCTCTGCCGAGTAAAGCCCCATCACCGCTCATGCCCACACCTAGCAACTGACCTATCATACCAATGTCTGTAGCGAATTTAGTTATCTTTTTGATTGCTGTCGCAGGACTGGCTTTGCTGGTCGCGCAGAATCTTTCCCCGTCTGTGTCCCTGGTTTTTTTGGGTACTCAGTCGCCTGCATTTCCTTTGTCTTTTTGGATTGTGATTGCGATCGCCGTTGGGGTAATATTATCGCTGCTAATCTGGGGTTTATTTCAGTTGTCAGGGCCGGGTACTGCTGTTTTGAGAAGTTCGCCGCCTCGTTCTCCTAAACCTCCGGTTCGACCGACAACAGGTTTTACTCCTGAACCCACTCCATCTTATTCTGCGGGTCAAAATCCTTCCAAGACGACAACGACTTCTACGGGTTATTCTCCACCGCCTCCTCCCCGTTCAACAACTTCGACTACTGATGATTGGGAAACAGAAGTCAGACCCATTCGTCAATCTTGGGATGAGGAAGATTGGGGACTAGACGAAGAAGAATCTGTTAATTCTACACCTTCTCAAACGACTTGGAAAGATCCCGAAGGGGCTTCTAATTTTGATGATAGCGAAACGACTGATGAAGCTTCTGAGGAAAGATCCTCAAATAACACAGAATCTGAATATTCTCGCCGAGATCACTACGAAGTCGAACAAAAACCCAAACAGCAATCTTGGTCAGGTTCGGTGTATTCTTACGGATATCGCCAAGGAGAAGATACAGGAGTTGGAAAATCGGAATCGGTTTATGATGCTGATTATCGTATTATTACACCCCCACCTCCGGCAACGGAAATTCAAGACGAGGAAGAAGAAGAAAACTGGGAATTGCAAGAGTCTGAAGATCAGATCGAAGCATCCTCATCTGGTTCATCCGGTGAACAGTCTCAAACTGATGATGATCGACGCTCGATAAAAGATTAGAATATTGGGGGTAGGGCTGTTTTATTCTAACAAAATTTACAGCTTAGACCACCTAACTCTCCTCCAAATCCTCAACCCTAAAGGTGAGGTTTTTTGATCTCAAACTTTTATAAACCAGCGTTTCTGATACATCCCATACAATACCACCCACCAAACTAACACAGTGGCGATCGCAAAGGCTAGAGATCCATTCATTTCACCCGCCCAAGACACAAACCCATTTTGATAAATCCAAGTTTTCAAACTAATTGATTCGCCATTTTGAGGAATCTTGGTGTAGATTAAAATTCTCGCCACAAACCCAGAAGCGACAAATAAAAAAATAGAGTTTAGTCCCATGACTTCAAAAGGAAATCCCCACTTTTGTTGCTGACGAACTTCGATGAGTTCATAACAAGCTGCGAGTAAAACTAACGCCCAACCTGCGGTGACGAGAACGTAGGAACTTGTCCATAAAGATTTATTAATCGGGAAGATTAATCCCCATAAATGACCGACAATAATATTACATAAACCGATAATCACTAAATTTAAGCTAGTTTGACTGTTGATCGGTTGTTTTTTTAGCCAGTTTCCGGTTAGATAGCCAATTAAAACAGTGACAACTGCGGGAAGTGTACTTAAAAGTCCTTCTGGATCATATTTTCCACCCCCTAATAAATGATGTTCTCCCAAGATCAGGCGATCAAGATAAGCGGCGAAATTTCCTTCTGGGGTTAAGTTTACCACTCCAGAATTAGGAACAGGAATCAGTTGCATTACCACTGCATATCCGATTAATAGACCGATTGATAAGCCCCAGATTTGTTTGCGGGAGAGGTGTAAAATAGTTATTGCAGAGAGTCCGTATGCTAGACTAATTCGTTGTAAGACTCCCATAATTCTAATATTGGCTAAGTCATAGTTTGGATAACCATTGAGGAGAAGTCCGAGTAGAAATAAGATTAAACAACGACGCAGAATTCGTAGATAAATTTTGGGGGAAATGTTTTCCTCTAAGTTTCGGTTTTCCGGTAGATATTTAGACATGGAAAAAGTCATCGCCACACCAACAATAAATAGAAAACTTGGAAAAACTAAGTCAGTTGGGGTATAACCATGCCATTCAGCGTGTTTTAAAAGGGGATAAACATGATTCCAACTGCCCGGGTTATTAACGAGAATCATACTAGCGATCGCAATTCCTCGAAAGACATCAAGTGAAGTTAAGCGCATTGAATTGAGAAGACTAAATTTTATTTATTGTAATCTGAATTACGACAATATTTTCGGGATAATTGCAGAAATGGTAACATAAAAGTTTTGATAAAATCCCCACGAAATTAACAGTTATACAAAATTATCATACTTACCTATTTTCATCTTTTTCAATTTTATAAAGCTTGCTAACGCAGGAGACATAGAATCTACAATTTGGGTTTGTACTTTGATTGATGGGAGTAGACGATGTTTACCATGATTTTTTTAATTTTCGTAAAATCGTTACATCTGTGTTATGTTTTAACGAGGGATAACTTGCTCTACATGGAACGTTATAAGCACCTGTACAGAATTTTTACGCTGTACTACCCTTGCTAGACAAGGCTTTAAGCCGTCTGTAATGGGTAATTTATTGTGCCTACCTACTTAAAAATTTCCATTTGTCTGTAACAACACGTAAGTAAAAAGGGAAAATAGCCTAGCCTGTACCAAAAATTTACTTTTAAAGTTCCGTATTTTCCCTGATGCGCTGACTGATTAATTCAAACTAAGATTAAAAACAAAGAACTGAAATGAGAGGCAAAAAAATGTTGAGCCGTCAGATTCGCAGATTGATTGTCATGGGGATTGTTTGTACTGCTATCTCCTGGGGAGTTCCCAGCCAAGCTCAAGAAGTTATAATCGGAGAATCACAAACAGAAGAAGCCGAAGCTGAGTCAATCTCTACAATATCGAAAGCTGTGACCACACAGGATCCTGAAATTCCAATTGATGAACTAAAACTTTTAGTCAAGCCATTAACACAACCAGAGCTAGAAAATGAAGCGGCAGCATGGCTAATTTTACTCAAAGAAAAAGTTCAAGAAATTAGTACGGCTGAAATTGTTATCAAACGCGAAAACCGAGCCATAAACAAACAAGAAGAGGCAGCTAAAGCTTTAGAAGAAGCCACAACAGCTCTCGAAGCCGCTCAGGAAAGTCAATCTGTTGCAACAGAGGGATCACCCGAATATGAAGAAGCAGCAAGAAAGGTTGAAGCTGCTCAAGAAAGCCTGAAAAAAGCTCAAGGATTAGTTGAAGAAGCGACAATAATCAAAGAAGAGATTAAAGAGGACGAAGCTTTAGGCAGCACATTAGAAAAAGTTGCAGAAATAGGTGAACTAGAAATAGCGCAGCAAGTTCTTGAGAATGCCAAAAAAGATCGAGAAAAAATGGAAGCTTGGTCTTTTGAGTATGAAGAAATTACAGCTCAGATTGAACGTCTAGAAATAGCAATTGAAGATTTTGAATATACTGAAGAAATTAAAGAAAATACTACACCCGACACCTGGGAATATGATGATGCAACTCAACAACTAGAAGCAGCACGGGAGTCTCTCAAACAAGCAACAGAAGTAATTGAAGGTGCTAATACTACTCCATCGAATTCTACAGAGCAATCTTCCAGTAACCTAAATGAAGCAGCAAATCTTCTTGAAAATAGTGAAATCGAAGGAAGCTTAGAGGTAAAAGTTGCAAGTTCAGTTGATGGGGTTGAAAACCTAGAAAATCTTGACCAAAAACAAGATCAACTTGAAGAAGTTCAAGAACAGTTGGAAGAAAATGCTGAAGCCGATTCAGACTTAAAGAACGAATTAGTGAGCAATGTTACTACACTTCAATCGGAGCGCACAGCAATTATTGATCGGTTTGAAATTGTATTAGATGAACTCGAAAAAAAAGGAGGTGAAGTTACCTCCTATGAAAACTACATTCAAGCTATTAGTGGTATTGAAATCGATCTGCAAGATACCGATGGTTTAAGTGTGCGGTTGATGGGTTGGCTGAAATCTGAAGAAGGGGGTCTGCGTTGGGCTATAAACTTCAGTAAGTTTGTTAGTATTGTTATTGCTTCAATTATTGTTTCTCAAATTCTTGCTCTGATTCTCAATAAAAGTTTATCAAAATTTGGGAATACCTCTGATATTTTTCGACAATTTATTGTTGCGTTAGTTCAGCGAGGCGGAATTTTTGCGGGTTGTCTGATTGGTTTAACCGCCTTAGAAGTCAGCCTGGGGCCAATTTTAGCCTTGGTTGGGGGAGCAAGTTTTGTCTTAGCATTTGCTTTGCAGAGTAATCTTTCTAATATAGCCAGTGGGTTAATGCTAATGATTTACAAACCCTTTGATACAGGCGATGAAGTAATCGTAGGAGAGATCTGGGGTTATGTGGACTCTATCACCCTAGCGAATACAACAATTAAGGGATCGAAAAAAGAAGTGATTAGCATTCCTAATAATATGGTTTGGGGAAGCATCATTAAAAATTTGACCTCCCAAGACATTCGTGGAGGTATGATCAAAGTCCCAGTTCCTTTTTCTCAAAATATAACTGAGGTCGAACGAATTCTTAAAGAAATTGGTGAATCCCATCCTTTGATCATCAAGGCGGGAACTTTTCCCTGGGAATATGCCGAATATTATGTGTACCTTTGTTTTTCGTTCTCAACCAAAACCCCGGACTTTTGGACGGTGTGGTCGGATTTAATGCACAGTATTCAGGAACGGTTTGAGCAAGAAGGAATTGCGCTCGCAGTCCCAGTACAGGAAATGCGGATACAATCAACACCCAACGGCGCACTTTCTCAACCTACTATGGATTTATCCCACAAATCATTTCAGGAGTATTCATCAATTCCTCAAGCTCAATTGCCAAAAACTTGAACCATTTGTTTCAACAGTTTGAAAAGTCTCGAAAATCGAGTAGGATGAGCATTAACCATCCTACTTTTTTTATTTTAGTTATAGAGCATATCAAATTCTATCCCGGTTGCTTGAGTGGAAAAATGTTGATTTTTTGATGCAGTCTACAGATTTTTCTGGGTCTACATTATGAAGACTTATCGTTGGATTGTGTTTGGGATTTTAATCGCTTTAATTCCGATTGGGTTAGCGAGTAAGTTCTATCAAGGGCCACTAGCGTTTTGGGTGAATAACTCTTTTAGTAGTCTTTTTTATGAGATGTTTTGGATGTTTTTGGTGGTGTTTATTTTGCCGCGACTCTCGCCGGGATGGGTGGCGTTTTGGGTGTTTATTGTGACTTCGGTGTTGGAGTTTATGCAGTTGTGGAAACCGCCTTTTTTACAAGCCATTCGAGCAACTTTAGTCGGGCGGTTACTCCTGGGGAACAGTTTTGTTTGGGGAGATTTTCTGTATTATGTGATTGGATGTGTTGTGGGTTGGTTGATTCTGCGAACTTTAAAGACTAAATATGTAAAAAGCTAAATTGTGTGTTAAACTAATGGATTCGTAGTTTAATTTTATGATAATCTATTAATGGCAACTCAGCCGACGATCGCAATTTCCCATTTAGGGTGCGAAAAAAATCGCATTGATACCGAACATATGCTCGGCTTGCTGGTACAGGCGGGCTACCAGGTTGATTCTAATGAAGAATTAGCTGATTATGTGATTGTTAATACTTGTAGTTTTATTGAAGCGGCACGGGAAGAGTCTGTTCAAACCATTGTAGACCTTGCTGAAGCCAAAAAGAAAGTTGTGATTACAGGCTGCATGGCGCAGCATTTCCAAGACGCACTCTTGGAAGAACTTCCCGAAGCGGTGGCGGTGGTGGGAACGGGAGATTATCACAAAATTGTGGATGTGCTTCAACGTACTCAACAAGGGGAACGAGTTCGAGAAATTTCGGCTGAACCGACTTATATCGCTGATGAGACAGTACCTCGTTATCGTACCACAACCGAAGGCGTGGCTTATTTGCGGGTTGCTGAAGGGTGCAATTATCGGTGTGCCTTTTGTATTATCCCTCATTTGCGGGGAAATCAGCGATCGCGAAGTATTGAGTCGATAGTCACCGAAGCCCAACAACTGGCAGAGCAGGGGGTTAAAGAGATTGTTCTGATTTCTCAGATTACCACAAATTATGGGGTAGATCTCTATGGCGAACCGAAACTGGCTGAATTATTAAGGGCGCTGGGAAAAGTGGATATTCCTTGGGTGAGAATGCACTATGCTTATCCTACAGGATTAACGCCGAAAGTGATGGAGGCGATTCAAGACACTCCAAATGTTTTACCTTATTTGGATTTACCGTTACAACATTCTCATCCTGAAATTTTACGGGCAATGAATCGACCCTGGCAAGGTCGGGTGAATGATGAGATTATTGAGAAGATTAAACTGGCGCTTCCGAATGCAGTTTTAAGAACGACTTTTATTGTTGGTTTTCCAGGGGAAACCAATCAACATTTTGAACATTTGCTGCAATTTGTTAAACGTCATCATTTTGATCATGTTGGGGTATTTACCTTTTCAGCTGAAGAAGGAACTCCCGCTTATGATTTACCTCATCAAGTTCCGCAAGCAGTGATGGATGCCCGTCGGGATGCGTTAATGCAGGTACAACAGCCGATTTCATTGAAGCAAAATCAAAAGAGTGTGGGAGAGATTGTAGAGGTTTTAGTGGAACAAGAACAGCCGAGTACGGGGAAATTGATTGGACGTTCTGGGCGGTTTGCGCCGGATGTGGATGGGGTGGTTTATGTGGAAGGAATGGCACGTTTGGGGTCAATTGTTCCGGTCAAAATTACGGATGCAGATGTCTATGATTTGTATGGCTCTACCGTAGAAATACAGTAGATTGGTTTCAAGAGCGATGACTCCTCGGAATCATTTTTTTAATGTTATAGTGGAGATGAAAGCATAAAAAGACAGCAATTTCAAGCTAGATTTGAGTTGGGGTGTTTGTGAAGAAATCGGGTGATGATCGCTTGAGGTTGATGAATAACTTCCATTTTTAAGTCGATGTTACCTTCAGGATTTGAGCAAACCTCGCTTGTCAAGAAGGATGAGGGAGAAGGTTTAGTGAGTCTGGTGAGTTCTCCGACCCCAACTCAGAGGTGTGTTGATCAGGTAGAAGTCAAAGTTTTTTTTGATCCGAGTCAGTTTCCGGTGCTGGCGAATCGGTTTCACCTTCACGACCAAGCCAATTTCAAGCGCTTTAGTTGTTTTTTTGACACACAAACGTTACACTTGTTTAGGGCAGGAGTAATTCTGCGAATTCGTCTTCATCGGGATGCTAAGGATTCCCTCACGCTGAAGCTGCGAAACTTCGACTCTCGTTTGATTCATCCAGAATTTTACACCCAGAGTCGTTTTCGGTTAAAAATCAATCGAACGGGAGCGCATCAAACCCAAATTGCCAAAGTTGAAACGCGCACCTCAAACGGTCGGTTGAAGCGAGTGGTTCAGGGGAAAAAAAAGATCCAACAAGCTCTCAACCCTGTTCAGAAGCAACTGTTTAGGCAATATATGGGTTCAGTTGAATTGCTAGATCAACTGACTTTGTATAGAATGGTGGAGGCTGAAATCTGGAAGTGGTCTGATCAGACCTTTCCCTATCGCCTGACTTTAGAACGATGGTTTCTTCCGAGTCAGAAACCTTTGCTGGAGTTATCAATTAAAGTGGCTCCCCCCAAGGCTGAAGTCGCTCAACGGCGATTGCATCAATGGTTAGAACGCCAGGGAATCATGTATGACCTCTCCAGATACTCGAAAACGGCAATTTGTCTGACTACTCAGAATCAGACAATCTCATAGTAATAGTGTAGGATTACAGAAAAGCCAGTGAGCAGAACAGGCTGAAAAAATTTCAAAATCCCCCAAAGTGAATCTAAGAAAGGGTTTGACGATTTTGGTACGGGAATTTGGAGATAATTTTAAGCAGTTAATGGTTTTGTTTCTGATTGTTAAGCGTTATCCTATAAGTAAATAAGGTTGAGTTGGCTCTCAAAAGCTGGATGCCCTGATTGGGGAAATTTGAGTGAGTAGAAAGTCAAGAAAGACCTGCAAACAATCAAATATGGTTCCGCAATTCCCTTGGTAACGGTGTATCGCTGGAGCGACGCTCGCGGTTTCGGTGCTGGAGTAGAGCTAAGACCTGAATCTGAGGAGGGCAATGGAAGGAACCAAGCGAAAACTTGTGATTTAGGAGCATTAATGAGTCAATCCTTTGTAGAACTAGGTATTTCAGAAGCCCGCGCTCAACATCTCGAATCAATCGGTTTCACAGAACCGACTCCCGTCCAGATTCAATCTATCCCACAAATCCTATCAGGTCGAGACATTGTGGGACAAGCTCAGACTGGAACCGGGAAAACCGCTGCATTCTCATTGCCAATCCTCGAACAAATCGATCATCAAGCCAAAGATGTTCAGGCTCTGATTTTAACCCCAACCCGAGAGCTGGCGATGCAGGTGAAGGACGCCATCCGCAAAATGAGCAACGAGCGCTCATTATATGTGTTAACCGTGTATGGAGGTCAGTCGATAGAACGACAAGTCCAACGGTTAGAGCGAGGCGTACACATAGTTGTGGGTACACCCGGACGAGTATTAGATTTGCTCAGTCGGGGTAAGCTTAAACTTCATGGCATTAAGTGGTTGGTTCTCGACGAAGCAGACGAGATGCTGAGTATGGGATTCATTCAAGATGTCGAAAAAATCCTAGAAGCGTCTTCTAAAGACCGACAAACAGCATTCTTTTCGGCAACGATAGAGCCTTCTATCTGGAAATTGGTGCGGAAGTTCCTCAATTCTCCCGTTACTGTCAAGGTTGAACAACCGAAAACGACACCGAAACAGATTTCTCAAGAGGTTTATACAGTACCTCGGGGTTGGACAAAAGCTCGGGCTTTACAACCGATTCTCGAACTCGAAGATCCAGAATCTGCAATTGTTTTTGTCCGTACTAAACAAGCCGCAGCCGAGTTGACAAGCTGCTTACAAGGCGCGGGTCATAGTGTTGATGAATATCACGGCAACTTGAATCAATCTCAACGGGAACGGCTTCTGGTTCGGTTCCGCAAGCGTCAGGTGCGATGGATTGTGGCGACTGATATTGCCGCACGGGGTTTAGATGTAGACCACTTAACCCATGTGATCAACTACGATTTACCGGACAATGCCGAAAGCTACGTTCACCGGATTGGTCGTACAGGTCGTGCAGGACGAGAAGGAAAAGCGATTACCTTACTCCAACCGATGGATCGCCGTAAACTACGGATGATTGAGCGTCATCTCCGTCATAATTTTACAACGCTGACGATTCCGAAGCGATCGCAAATTGAAGCCCGTTATATCGAACGTTTGAAAGATAAGGTGTTAGAAGCCTTAACAGGAGAACGGATGGCTTCTTTCTTGCCGATTGTTGCTCAGTTGGGTGAGGAATATGAACCTCATGCGATTGCGGCGGCAGCGCTACAAATGGCTTACGATCAGACTCGTCCAAATTGGGAAGAAACCGATTATCCCCACGAGGAGGAAGTCAAATCGATTCCTAAGCCTAAGTTAACCAAAAAGCGTCGTTCTCGGGATTCCGAACCGCAGAATAAGTCCTCAGTTGGAAGTGGGAACTAGGCTTCCGTCTAGAAATGAGTGACTCGGTTTCGAGAACTGGTAAGATAAATAGAAGATGAACCTAATTTGGAGACGCGATATTCGTGTCTCTAAATTATTTTTAGGGGAAAATCAAGTTTCTTGCTATGAGCAATTCCTCTAAATTTTGGCATTTTTAGGTTGTCAAACATTCAAAGTTAATGAATTAATATGACTTCTAACTCTAACCCCAATCAATTCAAACAATGGCTGACTTTAATTGCCATTATTGTAGCGTTTGCTGTCAATGTCTTGTCTAATTTTTTTCCTCTCAATGGATTAACAATTGGAGAAATCTCTAATTCACTCTTTAGTGAGGTTAAAATTATTCCCGCTAGCTATGCTTTTGCTATTTGGGGACTGATTTATTTAGGATTATTTAGCTTAGGCATTTATCAATGTCTTCCCTCCCAACGAGACAATCCTCGCCTACAAGATATGAGAGATTTTTTAATCATGGCTTGTGTCGCTCAAATAGTTTGGGTATGGGTCTTTTTATCTCGGTTTTTTCTTCCCTCTTTAATTGCCATGGTCGGAATTTTATTAGCTTTAATTGCTAGTTATTTGTCACTCAATATTGGTAAAGAACGAGTTCCTAAAGGAGAAAGATGGTTTGTTAATGCTCCGATCAGTATTTATTTAGCTTGGATTAGTGTAGCGACAATTGTAAATGTAGCGATTTTCTTAAAGAGTTTGGATTGGAGTGGGTGGGGAATTCCGCCTGAAATTTGGACTGTAATTTTATTAATTGTAGCCGGAGTAGTCGCTGTTTTAATGAGAATTAACTATCAAGAAACTGCTTTTCCTCTAGTTTTTTTATGGGCAATTCTGGCAATTGCAGTGCGACAATTTAACGAATCTTTAATTGTTTTAACGGCGTTGGGTGTTTGTTTAACGATTTCATTAGTGGGTTTGGGTTCAACGGTGTCGAGTCATTCTCAGGTTTCAGATTCTACAAGTGTTGAGAAAAGATAATTGAGAGTTTGAAATCACATCTTTCCTCACAAGTAACTTCATGTTCTAAATATTTTATCACTGATCTCGATTAATTCCTTGTTCTCGCAGAGGTTGGAATCAATCGCATGGACACAATAATAGACTAACAATATTATATTGAGAGTCAATTCTCAACTGAAAAACAACTGGGCTGTAATCATAGCATAATTTACTTTAGATTTGTTGAAATTAATGATTACTCAATGGTGGCGACAACTTCTCCTGTTTGCGAGGTATCATAACCCCCAAGTGCTGTAAGTTGGGAATGTAAACGAGGATGTCCGAGCGTATTTAGGAGTTGTTGAACTGGAGTTTCCGCTAAATAATCTTTAAGAACCACTAAATCATATCGAGATTTATGCAACGGAATAAAAGTGAGTCCAAATGCTTGAGCAACCGCTTGGGTACTCACACCCGCATCAACATTTCCACTCGCCACTGTTCTAGCGACAGCAACATGACTATTCACCACTGAATTAAACCCTTTCACCCCATTAAATGGAATCTCGGCTTTTTGTAATAAATATTCTAATAATTGACGACTTCCTGACCCGATTTCTCGATTAATAATGGTAATATTAGAGTTAGCTAAATCTGCAACAGTTCTCAATTTTTTAGGATTATTTGGTTGAACGAGTAACCCTTCTTCCCAAACTCCTAAATTAATCAATACCGCCCTTTTATTCATCACCGCTTCTTGAACAAAACTAACATTATAAGAATCATTTTCTGGACTATACAAGTGCATTCCGGCGATGTGAACTTCACCTCGACACAAGCGTTCTAGCGCATCCATACTATTTGCAAAACTCCAGTACACTCGCAAGTTAGGATACCAATATTCTGCCACTCGCGCCCACAAAGACAACACCGGAGTACAACCCGCCACCGCCACCGTTTGATTAATCGTGTCGGGTTGCGCCCACAATTTCACCTGCACCGCATCGTTTTCAGTTTGTCCCCAACCCTCACCATCGGCGGGAATCATCTCGGTGCGAAAGGCGTCCTCACCCAACAACGGATAGGCCATCAACTTTCCCCCAACTCGGGCTAAGGTGAACCGAACATCCTGATCGACGGGAACAGCTTGGGCGGGGGTTGCTTCGACTCGCAGACAATCTTCTTCCAGCCAAAACAAATCTTCCATCTGACACCCCAAAGCCTTGGCCAACCGCAGTGCAATCCTAGCAGAAGGGGCATATTGTCCAGACTCCACACCGCTAATCGTTTGGCGAGAAACCCCCACCACTTTAGCTAAATCTTGTTGACTCAAACCTAAACGAGTGCGAATTTGTTTGAGGCGATTTTGGAGTTCGTTGTCCTGCTTCATCGCGACTTCCTTTTATTCAGAGGCGGGGTGCTGACTCTTATTAGTTTACGGGTTTGTAAACGAGTTTGCTCAATACAAAATATAATTTATTTACATTTAAAAAACTGTTCAAAAAAAACAGTCTTTTGTTGAAAAATATAAATTTTAATCTTTGTATGATCCGAAAACACTCTGAATCGACTTGTAGTTAATTTATATATTAGAGCTTCGTCTATATTTTGTGATCGCATTTCTGTAATGACGTTAACTATGAAGTAAAACTAAAGGAAACTATGCAAAATCATCAGTCTTAGTTGCCCCGCAATCGGAGTTAAATTCGGTTATAGCTCGGACGATATTTTTATATCTTTAGTCGTTATTTGGAGTGGTATTTTTTGAAGATACTGAGTCCTAGTCAAGAGATTGTTGATCGGCAAAATTATTAAATTTTTGGGAAGTAATTCTTTAGTTTTAGATTGAGTTGACATCTATTGCTTGTTGGGAAATCTCGATATCCCATTCTCCTTGAATATCCCTCGCCAATTTTACCGCCAGAGACGTTTTACCCATTCCCAAAACTGCAACCAAATGACAGTGATTGGTGAGAACCCATTGTTTGAGGGTATTGAGTTCGGTTGTTCGTCTATAAAACAAGTTCACATCAACTGCATCTCCCCAGTCACGAGTCAGGTAACTCACCGAATAGCCAGAAGCGTTGGCGATTTGTGCATAGGAGAGATGAGATTAGATTACACGTTAACTTCAAGATGGTCTATATCTCTTTCAACAGACTGAGGGATAATGCGGGAAATCCGCTATCGTGATCATAG
>NZ_AAVU01000042.1 GCF_000169095.1 Lyngbya sp. PCC 8106 | reverse complement strand
AATTAAACAATATTCACAGAGGAAGTCTGCACGACTTGCTACCTGTTGTCGTAGTTTCTCACTAATATAAGGGCGTGACATTTCAAAATTTGTTACTGCTTCTCAATATATTGGTATGCTCTAGCTTTGATTAATCTCATCAAATGTTCCAATTGCAAAAACCGATCTAATTCGGATTTTTCTTCCGTTGATAAGCCTGTTGTTTTTTCTCGTTCGATTAAATCTGCAACTCTTTCTTTAATTTGTTGAGAAGCTTGAAAAGAGATAATTTGCTGAGGTGTTGCTCCTGATGCAATAAAATCTATTAGTTCTTCCGAAGCTTGCGGAATTGCGATCGGCTGACTCATCTTTTAATATAATTACAGGAATAACTTAATGATAACACCTGCGCGTTTAGTTGTAGTAGCAAGTTTTACTTCAATCTTCTAACTCAAGCCGTATCAACTCAAACTAATCGTTTATAATCCCGAACTGGAGAGAATTGAAAGATGGATAAATTAGAACGTTATCGCCAATGTATTTGCAAATTTCTTGCCGAGCAAAGTGTTGGAGAAAATAATGAGCCGGATATGGAGTGTCAACTGATTTTTGATGGAGAACACGTTCGCGTAGCGTCTCCTTTGGAGAATCATTATCAGTTACTTGATATTGGATGGCAAGGACTCAAGCGGGTTTACAACTGTTTTATTCATCTCGATATTAAAGATAACAAAATTTGGATTCAACGCAATCTTACTGAGGTTAATATTGCTCAAGAACTGGTTAATCGGGGAATTCCTCCCGAAGATATTGTTTTGGGTTTACATCCACCCTACAAACGACCTTATACTGGTTATGGTGTACCCTCCGCAACAGTTTTATCCCATTCATCACAAAGATCGGTTTGATTCAAAAAAGGTGCGCCTGCGCGATCGCAAACACACCCAAAAAACGGTAATTGTAATTAGAAATTACGCTTCATCTAAAGCCGCAATACCGGGTAATTCTTTCCCTTCCAGCAACTCCAGACTTGCACCACCACCTGTAGAAATATGGCTCATTTTCTCACCTAAACCAAGCTGTTCAACCGCAGCAACAGAGTCACCACCCCCGATAATAGTTGTGGTTCCAGTTCCCGTTAATCCTGCTAAAGTTTGGGCAATGCCTTCGGTTCCTTTGGCAAATTTCTCCATTTCAAACACACCCATTGGGCCGTTCCAAATTACGGTTTTGCAGTCTCCTAAAGCATCTTGGAAGACCTTCACAGAGTCCGGGCCAATATCTAAACCCATCCAACCGTCAGGAATGGCTTCGACGCTAACCGTTTGAGTATTGGCTTCTGCATCAAACTTATCTGCGACAATCACATCAGTCGGAAGTAACATGGCGACACCTTTTTCCTTGGCTTTGGCTTCCAAAGATTTCGCCAGTTCGATTTTATCGTCTTCAACTAACGATTTACCGACACTCAAACCTCGGGCTTTGTAGAAGGTGAAAATCATCCCACCGCCTAACAGCAGCTTGTCACACTTATCGAGTAAGGCTTCTATCACACCAATCTTACTCGACACCTTAGAACCGCCAATAATCGCCGCTAACGGACGTTGGGGTTCGTCAATGGCACCTTTGAGGAATTGCAGTTCCTTTTCGATCAAGAAACCCGCTACACTTGGGCTGAGGTATTTAGTGACGCCTTCAGTGGAAGCGTGGGCGCGGTGGGCAGTTCCAAACGCATCGTTAACGTACAAATCTGCAACTGAGGCTAATTGCTTGGCAAATTCGGGATCATTGCTTTCTTCACCCGCATGGAAACGAACATTTTCCAGAAGTACAACATCGCCATTGTTCATCGAGTTAACCACAGAGGCAACTTGATCACCGATACAATCGTCACATTTTTTAACTTCTTTACCCAACAGTTCCGACAGACGACCCGCAACAGGCGTTAAACGCATCGACTCAACCACCTTACCCTTTGGACGTCCAAAGTGACTGGTGAGAATCACCTTAGCGCCTTTTGAGGTCAAATCTTGAATCGTCGGCAGAGCCGCGCGAATCCGAGTATCATCTGTAATAGAACCATTGTCAATTGGCACGTTAAAGTCCGCCCGCACCAGTACCTTTTTTCCAGATAAGTCGGATGCCGATAAATTTGCTACAGTTTTTTTAGTCACAGGGTTTAACCTCCTAATTGGTTATTATGATCAAGTTCAAATGGAATCGGTGCGGAGCTATTGACTGAATTAACAGCGTTTAAGCGGTTGATCAATCGATATGATGATATCTTTTCATCAATAACCGTTCACTGTAAACATTTTACCGGAGTCCGCGTCTTGGAGCAGACGTGTTATGTTTAAGACTGTTTTACTTCCTGTCGATCAAAGCCGAGAAGCCCGTGAAGCGGCTGATGTGGCTCTTAACGTTGTTAAAACTTACCAGGCTAACCTGGTGATCCTGGCCGTCCTCGAACCCGAGGAAGACGAAACGGGCGAACCTCCCCACTCGGAGAAGATGACTTCTGAAGACGCGGTTCAAAAACTGCTGACAGAAGCCCAAGCCATGTTTGTCAGTGCCGGAGTTGAGGTCAAAACCCTCGAACGTGAGGGCAAACCAGCCTTTACCATTTGTGATGTCGCTGATGAAATTGAGGCGGATCTGATCGTGATGGGCAGCCGAGGCATAGGTTTATCTGAAGGTAATGTTACCGATAGTGTTACCAACCGGGTGATCAATCTTTCTCCCTGTCCAGTTTTGGTTGTACCCTAACTTTAAGTAATGGGGAGGTGGGGAGGTGGGGATGGGTAACGGATGAGTTATCGGTGGGTTTTTTGGGTTAATGATGAATGGAAACGGATGGGTTATCGGTGGGGAGGTGGGGATGGGTAACGGATGAGTTATCGGTGGGTTTTTTGGGTTAATGATGAATGGAAACGGATGGGTTATCGGTGGGGAGATGGGGAGATGGTGACTGTGTTTTCCCTGTTCCCCGTTCCCTATTGCTAGCTTGCCTGTTCCCCGTTCCCTATTGCTAGCTTGCTAGCTTGTCTGTTCCCTGTTCCCTCTCTTGGTGCGCGTTACGCAGAGCGGATTGAGAATCGCGCCTAGTCGCACCGCTGTTCCCTGTTCCCTGTGTTTTATGGCAATTCAATGGTATCCCGGTCACATCGCTAAAGCTGAACGTAACCTCCAAGAACAACTCAAGCGGGTTGATGTAGTATTGGAGGTGCGCGATGCTCGTATTCCCCTAACAACACATCATCCTCAAGTTCCTCAATGGGTGGGAAGCAAGGCGAAGGTATTAGTTATAAACCGCATGGATATGATTTCCCTGGAGGTGAAGCAACAATGGGAAGATTGGTTTATGGAACAGGGAGAAACGCCCTATTTTACAAACTCACAAAAAGGACAAGGGGTGGCGGAGGTGGCGAAAGCCGCGAGAAAAGTGGGGGTAGAAGTTAATCAAAAACGGCGCAGTCGGGGGATGCTTCCTCGTCCAGTACGGGCGGTTGTGATGGGATTTCCGAATGTAGGAAAATCGGCTTTAATTAATCGGTTATTGAAGCGGAAAGTTGTTGATAGTGCTAGACGGGCGGGCGTTACGCGATCGCTTCGTTGGGTGAGAATTTCTGATCAAATTGAGTTATTAGATGCGCCGGGTGTGATTCCGGCTCGGATTAATAATGAAGAAAAGGCACTCAAATTAGCGGTTTGTGAAGATATCGGCGAAGCTTCTTATGAAAATCAAGAAGTAGCCGCAGCATTGGTAGAATTTTTGCTCGATTTAGGGTTAGAAAGTAAGCTTGGCGATCGCTATAACTTCACTCCTGATAATATTACCGGAGAAGTGTATTTACATCAACTCGCTAGTCACTCCTATCAAGATGACATAGAACGCACGGCTCGTCATCTCTTAAATGATTTTCGGAAAGGGTTATTAGGAGCGCTTCCGTTAGAATTACCACCGAATTGAACTCTTAGTTTAGATAGCCGAGAGATCATCAATTGTTGAATCAACTTTTATAGAAACTTTCAGAAATTTATCAATAATTATCAGGGGTATGGGAGTATATTGTTTAATGATAGACTTGTCTTTAACTCTTAAAAAAGAAGGAACTTTTTGATAAAATTAACAGTCTAAACTGTTATCAAATGTGCTGATTGTAAAGATGATCTTACCTCTATTACTAACGTCTCTTTTTTTCGCCCAAGCCCAACCTCCCGCTACAGAAATTGTTCAACCCCAAGAGGTGCGTCCGTTACCGGGTGAGTTAGATAATATTCCGGTTTTTAATAGCAATAGTCCTGAATTGATTTTATCAGAAGGAATTTTACTATCTACTTTTCCAGGTAATGATCAAAAAAATCCAGAAGCCCATTTGAATTTTGCGTTTAAAGGACGGTTTGATATTTTTGCTCATCATGTGGCAAAACCCCCAACACCGGAAGATTTACGCACGCTTTATTTAGGGATTTTGGTTCATAATCCGACTAATAAATCTGTCACTATTAATATTTTACAAGCAGCGAGTTATTTAAGTCAACCGGATGCACCGTTTATTGAACTTCCGCCTGTGGTTGACAACTCCAATGGACGGGTTTATGCGGGGCCTGGTGGTCGAGTAATGAGTGATGTTTTAAGAGGAAAAAGACAGAATATTTTTCCCAAAAAAATTGTAATTCCGCCTCAAAAAAGCCGAATGCTAGTGAATTTACCGATTCCGGTGAGAACTTTAGAACCGCCTTTAAATGGTCGTTCAACCTATATGCGTTTGGAAAGTAATGGTGAAGTTTATGTGGCGAGTTTAGCTAAATTTGCTCGCATGGAACGGAATGGAAATGAACCGTCGCCTTCGTTATCTGAATGGAAAAGTTTATTAAAAACGGGACAGTTATCAACGCCTCGTGATCGCGTTCCTACGCCTCCTGATACAAACGTTAATCAGATTATTTATGGACGGGTTGCGGGTGTGGCGAGAGGTTCGGTTTGGAATGCTGAATTAGTGGATAATTTAGGGAATTCTTATTTAACAATTCCCCAACCGGGAGAGGCGTTTTCCTATGGAATGAGTACCCTACCGAAAGGACAGTTAGGAACGAACCAAAATCAAAGTGCTGAAATGTTAGTGCGTTATCCTGATACGGCTTATCAAGCACACGGAAATTATGGGATTCAATATAGTTTAGATTTACCGCTTTATAATCCTACAAATCAAACTAAAACGGTCATTTTAACTTTACAAACTCCTCTAAAAGAAGATGAATTGTCTCAAAATGGATTACGATTTTTAGATCCAGTTGCGCCTCAAACTTTTTTTCGGGGAACTGTGAGATTTCGCTATATTGATGATCGCGGAAACCGTCAGACTCGGTATATTCATTTGGTTCAAAAACGAGGACAACGGGGAGAACCGTTAGTTAAATTAGAAATTGAACCGCAACAACAGCGACGAGTAGAATTTGATTTTCTTTACCCTCCAGATGCGTCACCTCCTCAAGTGTTGACTGTTCAGACATTGGAAGACTAAAAGAGTAGAAGGGAAGTCAATTCACTCTCCAGGATTGTAAAGATTTTATTCTTGGAAAAATGATCAGTTTAAAATGTGGAGTAAACTACAAAAGTTGACTGTTTCTGATTCGTCTCGATCTGAGAATGTAAAAGCTGTATCTATCTAAACAGTGGAAGTTCAGAAACATTGGATAATGAATTGAGAACCTAATATTAATCGTTAACACAAATGCCCTGGTTTGTCAAAATAGAAGAAGGAATTGTCGAAAAACCAGTCTTTGATCAGTATGTTCCGGCTCATGTCGCCTACGTGAAAGATTTAATCGCGAAAGGACACAAAGCCAAAACCGGCTACTGGGGGAAGCGAGGCGGGGGAATGCTTCTGTTTGAGGCGGCGTCAAAAGAAGAAGCAAAGGCAATTGTTGAGCAAGACCCCCTGGTTCAAAATGGCTGCGTCAGCTATGAACTTCTTGAATGGTGTGTTGTTGTCGAATGAAGTGGAAAAAATTAAAAATTTGTGTTAAACTCATAAGTGGCTCGGATCTACGCGGTCAAGACGCCCAAATCTTGTCAGGACCGGAAGGTAGCAGCAACATGGGATGCTCTAGATAGGCGTAGACTCCGGGCCACTTTTGTCTGTAGGCAGATAGGAGGCATTATGCAACCCCGAGGTTTAGGAGATCTCGTCCAGAAAGCTGTTTACTTAGGTGTTGGGTTAGCTGCTTATGCAGGCGAGAAAGCGGCTAAGAACATGGCAGAGTTGAGAACTGAGGCTCAAAAACTTGCTGATGAATTGGTGAAGCGAGGCGAGATGACGACAGATGAAGCTCGTCGTTTTGTAGAAGATACTCTCAAGCAAGCTCAACAACAACCTTCCCAACCGAAAAGCTCAACTCAAAATCCCCCAGAACCCCGTCAAATTGAGATCATTGACGCCGAAGATGATCAATCCGCGTCCGTTGACCCGGCTGAACAATTGCGCCAACAGGTACAAAATTTACAGGAAGAACTGCGTCGTCTGAAGCGAGAGTAAAATCTCCCCAGTCTATTAAGGTGGCAGTGTTATACTGGATTTCCAGATGAAGCCTATTCTATACGGCTTTGTCTGAAAAATCGTTAATATGCAGGTGGCAAATCTGATGGAAGATTGGTCAAAAGATTTTTTTGAAGCAGTCGGGACGGCAGTGTATGAAGTCGAAAAGTTGTTCACTGATATCAGTAGAGACTGGGATCAAATGGTTGATGAACTGACTAAGTTTTCAGAAGAAATTACCGAAGAAGTTCACAATAAAGTCTTTCCAGAATTGGAAGAATATCTCAATGAAATTGTTGAACCGATTCTTGATATCTACTTTGACCTAGAATTAGAATTCGACGAGAGTGAGTTTGAACCCTTTGTAACCTACGTTCATCCCACCTCGACTCAGTATTCGGCTTGTCGGGGTTGTCAACATTATCATGGTCATGTGTACGGGGGAAATTTGCTAGTTTGTGCCATGCACCCGACAGGGGTTGAAGATGATACTTGTCCCGATTGGGAATCTCAATAAAATTCTGCTTTTAATCTGGAGATAATTTAGGGGTTTAAACTCCAATAAAACTCTTTATAAAATAAAGATTATACATCCGGCTTTTAATTCCCTATTCTCTCTTTTGCTTTTTTAGTCAGTATAAGTCATCGGTGAATCTACCATTAGAGGATGTATCTTTGTTCGGAGTTCCCAGACTTCCGGCTTCTATTCAACTGAGATCTTATCAGGAAAAAGCAGTTCAAAGTTGGTTTACCAATCAGGGACGAGGAACCTTAAAAATGGCAACTGGAAGTGGTAAAACGATTACCGCTTTAGCAATTGCTACTGAACTTTATCGCCAAATAAATCTACAGGTTTTACTGGTTATTTGTCCCTATTGTCATCTCGTGACGCAATGGGGGCGAGAGGCGGAAAAATTTGGCTTAAAACCTCTGTTGGCATTTGAAAGTGTTCACAACTGGCAACGTCAACTTTCTGCCCAACTTTATAATATTGGTTCAGGTTTTCAACCGTTTCTGACTGTTATTACGACAAACGCCACTTTAATTTCTGAGGGGTTTCAGTCTCAACTGCGCTATTTTCCCGAAAAAACCCTAATTATTGGCGATGAAGTTCATAACTTAGGTTCACCCCGTTTAGAAGAAAGTTTACCTCGAAATATCGGGTTACGTTTGGGGTTATCCGCCACACCTGAACGTCATTTTGATGAAGAAGGAACTGATTCTATTATCGCATATTTTGGTTCTGTTTTGCAACCCGAACTCACCCTCGCTGATGCGATTCGTCAGGGGGCTTTAGTTCACTATCTTTATTATCCGATTTTAGTCGAATTAACCGCAGCCGAAAGTCGCGCCTATTCTCGGTTAACGACTCGGATTGGTTGGGCATTGATGGAGGAAAAAAATCTCGAAAAAAATGAAACAATTACCGCTTTATTAATCCAACGGGCGCGATTAATTGGGTCAGCTTCTAACAAAATTCAAGCCTTGCATCAGTTAATGAAAAATCGTTTACAGACAACTCATACTTTGTTTTATTGTGGAGATGGGAGTATGGAAAGTAGTGAATTTTCATCGACTCGTCAGTTAGAAGCAACGGTAGAATTGTTAGGAATGAAACTCGGTTATCGGGTGAATACTTATACCGCAGAAACCCCGTTAATTGAACGAGAAAAGCTTCGTCATCAGTTTGAAACTGGACAATTACAAGGGTTAGTTGCGATTCGGTGTTTAGATGAAGGCGTTGATATTCCGGCGATTCAAAATGCAGTGATTCTTGCGAGTAGCAGCAATCCTCGTCAATTTGTACAACGTCGGGGACGAATTTTGCGCCCTCATCCGCACAAAGAACGAGCAACTTTATTTGATATGATTGTACTTCCACCCGATTTGGGGCGAGATACCTTAGAAGTTGAACGCAATTTGTTGAGAAAAGAGTTAAAACGGTTTTTAGAATTTGCGGATTTAGCTGATAACGCCGGAGAAGCCAGAATGCAATTACTAGAATTACAAAAGCGATATGGTTTGTTAGATCTTTGATTCAGTTCAAATAAAAATTAAGATCACTCTTATGAAATTTGATCTGTGATACAGTAAAATTTAGAGATAATTAAACCTCCATAAAATGAGTTTACAATATTCTGAAAGTTTAAGTCGCACAATTTCTAATGTTTTTGCTGAGAACAAATCATCTTATCAGACCGAAAGTGACTCAAATAATCTTCAAGATCCCTTAGCTGATGCGTCTCCAGAAGTTCAAGAAATAATTGAACGAGTTTTACAAGCCGAACGCGATAAACTCTATATGAAAATACCTCGTAATATTAATGATGATATCCTCAAAATTATTAAGGAAGTGGTGCAATGAAACTGATTTCAATTCGTCTCTGCAATTTTCGTCAACTCTACAGTCAAACCCCTGAAATAATTTTAGCTTCGGGAGTTCGGAATACGACAGTTATTCATGGGAATAATGGGGCGGGAAAAACAACATTAATGAATGCTTTTACTTGGGTGTTGTATGATAAATTTAGTGCTGCTTTTGCGGCTTCTAAGTCTTTAGTCAATAAAAGAGCGATCGCAGAGTCAGAACCCGGAAAACCTGTATTGTGTTGGGTTGAAGTTGTCTTTCAACATGACAATAAACGCTATCAAGTTAAACGAGTTTGTCGGGCGTATAAAAACAATAAAGAAATCGAACAATCTCCCAGTGAATTGTATATGCAAGTGGCGGGAGATGATGGACGTTGGACAATACCGCCTCAACATCCTGATGATATTATTAATCGAATTTTACCAATCAGTTTACATCAATATTTTTTCTTTGATGGTGAACGAATTGAACAAATTGTTAGAGATGATAAAAAAGCCGAAATTGCCGAAGCAACAAAAGAATTATTAGGCGTAGAAGTCTTAAATCGAGCGATTAAACATTTAGGAGAAGCCAGAAAATCTTTAGAAACAGATCTGAGTTTAATTGGAGATGCAGAAACTAAAAAATATATCAAAGATAAGAAAAAATTAGAACAAGAAATAGATCGACTCAATCGGCGTCAAACCGAAATCGAAAAAGAGTTAGATCATCAAAATGAACTGAAAAGAACCCTTAGCAGTCGTTTATTAGACTTAAAAGGGGCTGGAGAATTGCAAAAACGCCGAGATGAACTCGAACAACAAGCAAAACTAATTCGACAACAACTTCAACAAGCAAATGAAACCATTCGTCAAGAGATTTCTACACGAGGGTATACTGTTTTCCTCTCAGAAGCAATTCCTAAATTCCGAGAAAAATTTGAACAGTTGAGAGAAAAAGGAGAACTCCAAACGGGAATTACCCGACAGTTTATTCAAGATTTAATTCATCAACAGCATTGTATTTGTGGGAGTGAATTAACCCCAGGAACCCCCAACCGAGAAGAAGTCGAAAGTTGGTTAGGAAAAGCTGGAGTTGCAGATGTGGAAGAAACAGCAATTCGCATGAGTACCCAAGTTGATGAAATGGAAAAGCGAGTTCCGGAATTTTGGCAAAAAGTTGATCAACAACAAGCAAACTTAAACCAAAATAGGACAGAGTTATCTCGAATTGAAACCCAACTTGATGATCTCAAAAAAAAGCTGAGAAATTACCCCGATGAAGATATTCAGGAACTTCAAAAACGCTTAGATGAAGTCGAAACTAAAATCAATAACCTCAACCGTGAAACGGGTTCAAACCAACAACAAATTGAAAATACCCAGAGTTCAGTCAGTCAACTGGAAAGACAGATTGATAAGCTAAAAATGAATGAAATGAAACAAGTTTTAGCCCAAAGAAGAATTGAAAAAACTCAAGATGCAATTACCCGTTTAACTCAAGTCAAAGATCGCTTAGATCAACAATTTCGTTCGCAACTAGAAAGTCGAGTTCAAAATATTTTTAGTCGAATTTCCTTTACTCCCTATCTTCCTAAGCTAACTGAACAATATGAATTAAGATTAGTTGAAACTACAGCCGGAGATGAAGCCCAAGTCGCCGCTTCTACAGGAGAAAATCAAATTCTTAGTTTATCTTTTATTGGTGGAATTATTGAAGGAGTGCGAGAATGGAGTCAAAAAAATACCCTCATGGGGCCAGATAGCAGTACATTTCCGATTGTTATGGATTCTCCTTTTGGGAGTTTAGATGAAATTTATCGCCGTCAAATTGCTAAAATTATTCCAGAATTAGCCAATCAGTTAATTGTCTTAGTCACGAAAACTCAATGGCGGGGAGAAGTCGCCCAAGAAATGGAAAAACGTATTGGTAGAGAATATATTTTGTCTTACAATTCCCCCAAAACAGATTGTGAGGAAGACTCTATCGAATTAGGCGGGGTTTGTTATCCTTTGGTTAAATACAGTCCCAATGAGTTTGAATATACGGAGATTTTAGAAGTAAATTATGAGTTTTAACAACTATTTTCGATAAATATTCTGATTTTAGGGCGAGAGATTCGTAACCAGTAAGTAGCTGTCTCTATCTGGCATAATGAATATCAAATCTATTGCGAAAACTATTGCGATTGTGTTCACCACCTTAATCTCAATCCAGACTCCTGGCGCCAACGCCGAAAAATCTCCTTTTTATTGGTCTTATATGGGAGAATCTATGGGAAAAAAGCTTTATCTTGATGTCTCCATGTACAGTATTCGTTTATATGACAAAGGAGAAACTTTATTTACCTACAAAATTGGTGATGAAATGGTCTATGCTAAAAGTCATTGTCGCACTTGGCAGTGGTATATTCTTGGCGTTTCAAATTATAATGAAATTGATAATATTAGACCTCCGTCAGCCATTGATAATGGCAACCTTTCTTCAATTTATGATGCAGCAACCGATGAAATGATGATGCGGGTTTGTACGGCTGCTTCCATGATGTCAATTCCCTAAAATTCATCTCAGTTGGCGTTAAAATTATTGTATATTCATCGTTAGGAACATTTTTGAGTTGTTGCCCTAGCTGTCAGTCAAAACTTCTATTAACAGACTGTGAGATTGCCAAAAAACCTTGAGATCGGCAACAATGATCGCAACTTACAGTCAAAGGAGAACAAATGACAGAAAATACTCAACACACCCTAGCTTCGGAAATTATTCAGTCGGGTATCGGCTTACATAGCGGTTTAAAAACAACTGTTCGGATTTTACCCAGTTCCGCAGTCGGACGCTATTTTGTGCGAGTTGATTTACCCGAAGAACCGATTATTCCAGCAACAATTAAATCAGTCGTTTCCACCACACTTTCTACCGAACTCGCAATTGCCGATCATATTAACTATTCAAATCCTCACTTAAAACCCAGTATTCGTACTGTCGAACATTTATTATCCGCCTTAACACTCATGGGAGTTGATCACGCCCGCATCGAAATTGACGGCCCAGAAATTCCGTTGTTAGACGGATCAGCTAAAATCTGGGCGAGAGCGATCGCAAATGCAGGACTCGCAATCACCTGCCAAACCACCCCAATCATACCCATTAGCCAAGAAATAATCGTGCGTCAGGGCGATGCTTTTGTGATGGCTATCCCCGCAGACGAAACTCGCTTTAGCTACGCCATAGATTTTGAAATGGCGGCGATCGGTCAACAATGGCATAGTTGGGTGCCGCAACAGGAAGACTTTTTAACAGCGATCGCCCCGGCCCGCACCTTCGTTCTCGATCATCAAGTCGAACACCTGCAACAAGCCGGATTAATCAAAGGCGGAACCCTCGATAATGCCTTGGTTTGCGGCGACGACGGTTGGTTAAATCCCCCTTTGAGATTTTCAAATGAACCCGTCCGTCATAAAATTTTAGACTTAGTAGGGGATTTGAGCTTGTTGGGAGTTATTCCCCAAGCTCATTACTTGGCTTACAAAGCCGGACACCACCTACATACCCAACTGGTTCAACGCATTCAACAAGTCGCCCTAGCCGCCCATTGAACCCTCTGTCGTTGAACTTTATTGCTAGAGTTGACCGACAAATGGGAAGCTAACTAGAAACTGTGAATTTGATCAAATGTCAGACGTAAAATCCGATCCTGTTAACTCTAACCCTGTGGAAACCCCCAACGGCACCGCGACAAAAGTGGTTCAAGCTGTTATGGGTGTCGAAGAAATTCAAAAGCTGTTACCCCATCGTTATCCCTTCGCCCTCGTTGATCGCATCATTGAGTATGAACCCGGTACACGGGCGGTGGGAATCAAAAATGTCACCTTCAACGAACCTCATTTTCAAGGGCATTTTCCCGGAAAACCGATTATGCCCGGAGTCTTGATCGTCGAAGCGATGGCCCAAGTCGCGGGAGTGATTTTAACCCAAATTCCTGATGTTGATGGGAACTTGTTCCTGTTTGCAGGCATCGATAAAGTCAGATTTCGTCGTCCCGTGGTTCCCGGCGATCAACTGATTATGACGGTTAATATACTTTCCTTGAAACGCCGTCGTTTTGCCAAAGTTCAAGCCAAAGCCGAAGTGGATGGTAAACGGACTTGTGAAGGCGAATTGATGTTTTCTAGCATAGACTAATCAGCGTTATCAGGTGATTTTAGAGATCGGACTAGATTTTAAACATTCTGAAATCACCCCCCATCACCAACCCTAAATATTACAAATCTCTATGATCACCTTAATTCACCCAACGGCTGTTATTCATCCCAAAGCACAACTACACCCCAGTGTACAAGTGGGAGCTTATGCTGTGATTGGGGAAAATGTTAAGGTAGGGCGTGATACAACCATTGGCCCTCATGTCGTGATTGAGGGCTGGACAGAAATTGGCGATCGCAATCAAATTTTTCCGGGTGCAGTTATTGGAACTGAACCTCAAGATTTAAAATATCAGGGAGGCGTTAGTTTTGTCCGCATTGGTAATGATAATGTGATTCGAGAATATGTCACCATTAATCGGGCGACTTATGAAGGTCAAGCTACCATTTTAGGAAATCAAAATCTGTTAATGGCTTATTCTCATCTGGCTCATAATTGTGTGATTGAAGATCAAGTTATTATTGCTAATAGTGTGGCATTAGCGGGTTATGTTCATATTGAGTCTCAAGCCCGAATTAGTGGACTTGTGGGTGTGCATCAATTTGTTCATATTGGTAAACTAGCAATGATTGCTGGATTGACGCGCATTGTTCAAGATGTACCTCCGTTTATGATGGTAGAAGGAACACCTCCGAAAGTGCGATCGCTGAATAGTATTGGTTTAAAACGGTCAGGTTTTAGCCCAGAAGATTTGGCGCTGTTGAAAAAAGCATTTCGGATTTTGTATCGTTCCGGCTATCGACTCGAAGAAGCGTTAGAACAGTTAGAATTATTATCCGATCATCCCAATTTACAACACTTAAGTCGTTTTATGCGATTAGCAATTACTTCAGAACGTCGAGGTTTAGTTCCCGGAAAACGCAGTTCATCCCATTTGGAAGAAATGTAGTACCTGAAATCAGAGCAGCAGGTAAATTTGCAGTAGTATAAATACTGGGCGATGGATATTTTTACAGACTATAGGATTTTTATTGGAAATCAGATGGAAACAGCAATGTTTGATCTGGTTTCAGTAAGGGGTAAAGCCGAGATCAGCGCAAAATAGGACACGATGTAAATATTTGTAAAACGCGGAATTCCGCACCTACTTGAGAATATCCGCACTTAATTGAGATCTGGTGAAGGAAAGCACGGATTGCCGACTCGTCAGCATTAGTGGTGGTTTGAGCTGTTTGTGAATTCACAGTCTTGAGTTCTCCTTTTAAGTGATAGACCAGTTTTCGAGCAGCATAAATTGTGTTATTAACGCTTGCAAAACTCACGGAACAATTGCAGTCACGCGAATTTCAATCCGCATCGTGGGTAGTCCAAGCGCCGCGACTCCTACCTGTGTCCAGATTGGAGCGTGGTTGGGCATATAATGACGAAATAGCTTGGACATCACTTCGTTAACCTCCGGGGGGAACCCGCCAACATGGTAAGAATTAACGTGGACAACATGCTCCCAACCCGCACCAGCAGTTGCCAAGGTTCGCTCTACATTCCGGAACGCCTGAGCAATCTCGTCTGCAAGCGATTCGGTAATTTGCAGATTGTCATCCCAGCCACCTTGACCTGATGTCTCAACGCGATCGCCAATTTTTACTGCTTGCGAGTAATGCAATTCATTCAGCAGGCGTTCCCCATAACCAGGGGTGACAAAAAACTTGGGCTTATTCATGGTGTTCCTTGTGTAGTATGTTTGACTCTATCTCGCGTTGCTGAAACGAGTTTGTTTGGGCATCATCCGATTTAGACACTAATGTTCAGAATTCACTTGCCATGTAATCGCAATGATTTCTGCAAACAGTAAGACAACTATTAGCCGCGAAAACGCTTGTAAAATGGCTTCTATTGTCCAGTTCTGACTCTGAACCTCCCAGATCATCCAAACAATATTGAATCCAATCACCAACCAGGGTAGAATAACCAGTGAATTGCGGCGGCGATAGAAGCGGATTGTCGTCTCCCGCCAAAATGGGAAGGTACTGAAGAGACAAACAAGGTAGGATACTCCTGCACTGATGAACAGGCTGGTTTGAAGACCCGAAGGTAGATTTGGGTATCCAAGCGCGATCGCCGTTAGACAAACTCCCAGCGCAAGATACAGGAAAGTAAACCCGGTAAATCGTTTCATTTTTTCTCTTTCCGATAAAGCTTATTCTCTGTACCACACACGCACACATTGAAAGCAATTGATTGCAAGACCCTGACTGATCATCACTGGGTAGAAAGCATTACTGGTCGTCACTCCGTAGTCACCATCACCCATGCCTTTAATCCGATCAGGTAAAACAACAGTTTCAACATTGATCACCTGTATCGTTGTACTTTCGATCCACTGATTTACAGCACTCACAACCTCCGAGAAGGATTCATACTCGGTAGGTCCGCCGAAGGGTCCCCGTTCAGTAATTCGAGGCGCAAAATCTTTGTACTTAATCATTTGATTCACCATCTAAAATTGCAGAGCTGATTATCTCTTAAAGAAGCGATCGCGGTTTGATTTGTTGATGGATCGATTCACTGTGATTCCACGATCAACAATCAAAAATCAACTCACTGTATATCCGCCATCGATCGCTAAAGGTTGTCCTGTAATATAGCTGGCAGCATCAGAGCAGAGAAATACAACTGCTTGAGCAATTTCCGTTGCCTGACCAATCCGACCCATTGGAACCATAGATCCGAGATCATCGAACGTGATGCCCATCTGGTTAGCGCTACGAGCCATTAGATCAGTCGCAATGGGACCGGGATTAACAGCATTAATCCGAATGCCCTGTTTGGCATAGTCAAGTGCGGCAGTGCGTGTCAGCCCCATCACCGCGTGTTTGCTGGCAACGTAGGGAGAAATTCCCGGCAGCCCAACAAGACCATTGGTGGACGAATTATTCACGATCGCGCCTGCGCCCTGGGTGAGCATCTGTTGAATTTCATATTTCATGCACAGAAATACTCCTCGCGCATTGATCGACATGATCTTGTCAAAATCCTCGATCGATTGTTCGTGCAGTGGTTTAACAGCAAGATCAATGCCAGCATTGTTAAAGGCACAATCGAGTCTGCCGTAGGTCGTGATCGCTTTCTGCACCAATTCCCGGACATCCGCCTCACTCGATACATCTGATTTCACGAACAAGCATTCCGTCCCAGTCTCGCGAATCAAATCAGCCGTTTCTTGACCTTCTACACCGCGTATGTCCGAGAAAACCACTTTGGCTCCAGCAGCACCGAATGCGATCGCTGTTGCTCGACCAATTCCCGATGCGCCTCCCGTAACTAACGCCACTTTATCGTGCAGTATCATTCTATTTCTCCTAAAATCAAGTCCGGTTGTTCTCTCTTGAAATAATCATGAAATCGCTTTAGAAAAAAGCTTAGACAAATCTTGCAAGCATTAGACTAAGAGCAAAGGAAAAGGCATGAAAGCTGACATGGGATAACATCGCAGCCTCAAGCGAGTATTGCCAAAAGAGCCAACCAAAAGCAATGCCAGCAATCCCATTGAGTAATATCGCTCGGACAATCACAACGGTCGTGAGGGGAACGATCGCGGCAGTCGCTGGCAGGTGTAGTAGTCCAAATACCAAAGCGGCTAGAACGATCGCACCCTGGTAAATCCCTTGACTTGGCAACGTAACGCCTTGTTTTAGACCTTTCCACGCGATCCAAACAAGCAGCGACATTAAACCCCAGCGCATCAAAATCTCCTCAGTGATGCCACCATAGAACATTGCTGTGAGCAAATTCAACCCACTTGGTTCTGTATTATTGGCTGCCTGTAGTGCTTCAGGTAGGGCAGGTTGCATCAACCGATCGAGCAACAAGAGAACGATCGCCCCCACTGCACCCACACCCAAGCTCCACTTCATCTCAACAGCAAAAGATAGAGACTTAGCGGTATGAAACACCCAATGATCAATCAAATGGGAGCTTAATCCAACACGATAGGCACAGCCAATTCCGATCAGAATGCTGATTGCCAGTAGAATTGAATACTGTAGTCCTTGCAGAAGCATTAAAGTTCCCAATGGAGGCACTTTTTCCAGTGTTTCTGGAGACAGTTTCGCTAACTGTTGCTCGATTAAAGGAATAGACGTGATCGTGAACATGACAATTCCCACACTGCCCAATACAAATAAAATCCCAAATTGTTTCAGAATTGCCATTGGTTTAGTCTCCAAATGATCCGTCTTCTTAGCTCATTTGCCCAATCGGTCGAACAATGATTTCATTCACATCCACCCCTGCGGGTTGCTCGATCGCAAAGGCAATCGCCCGTGCAATCGCATCTGCTGGAATCACTGCCTCACGAAATCCCCCCACCCATTCCGCTGCTTCAGCATCCGTGATCGTGCTGGCAAGTTCAGTTTCCGTCACGCCAGGCGAAATCACCGTAACCCGGATGTCTGTCGATTCCTGCCGCAGTCCTTCGGAAATCGCCCAAACTGCAAACTTAGTGGCGCAGTACACGGCTGCGGTTGGATAGACGTTGTGACCGCCGATCGAGGATAGATTGACAAACTGCCCTGATCGTTGCTGCTTAAAGAGGGGTAGTGCAGCAGCAATTCCGTGAAGCACACCGCGAATGTTCACATCAATCATGCGGTTCCATTCATCGATCTTGAGTACCTCTAGCCTGGAGAGCGGCATCAAGCCTGCATTGTTCACCACAACATCAAGGCGACCAAATTTATCTTGGGCAAACTCGACAAAGGCTTGCATGTCTTCGAGATTGGTGACATCAAGGGTACGATATTCTGCTTCGCCACCAAAGGAGCGAATTTCGGCAGCAATTGCTTCGAGTCGATCGGTGCGTCGCGCCCCTAACACAACCCGTAAACCCTGATGAGCCAGCAATCTAGCAGTTGCTTCACCAATACCGCTACTAGCTCCAGTAATCGCAATAACTTTTTGAGTGTCTTTATTCGTCGTCATGAGCCTTATCTCCTATTTATTTTGCGGTTATCGAGCGAACTTATGGTGTAGTGCTAAAACGTTTTATTGCGCGGTGAAGACTTCTCGCAATGCTTGTGCCGCATCAATCGAGCGCGGAAAACCAGCCGTTACTGTGGTGAGGTAAATGATTTCTTTAAGTTCGTCTTGCGTTACGCCAAGTCTGAGGGCATAGCTTGCGTGGATCTTCATCTGTGGCAAATTTCCGGCGGCGGCAAAGACGGCAACAGTGGCAAGCTGGCGGGTACGATCGTCTAGTCCCTGACGTGACCAGACATCACCGAGGGAATAGTCTACGATCGCATCTGCAAGAAACGGAAAATCCTGACGGAGAGCATTGAGTACGGGTTGCCCTGCTCCACCGGTTAGCTTATTGATAACTTGATTGCCTTGCTCACGGCGGTTCTGTTCTGGTTGAGTTTGTGGTGCAATCATTGCTGGTCGAGTTTGTGCAGTAGTAGTAGCAGGTAAAAACACAACGAGTAACGTAACAAAAATGCATCCTAAAGCAGTGATTATCTTGTTGATGAGTTTTCTCGAATACATAGTCTGTCGAGATGGTGCGATAACTTTGTTCTCATCAGTTGACATGGTGATTGTTCCTTGTAGTTAAAGCTGATTAGCAGTTAGACTGCTTTTAGGATGTCTGCTTGTAGGACTTGGGCAAGCTGCTCCATATACAACCGCGCCCATGCGATCGTGTTTTCTCTCAGTCCCACAACAACAACGCCTCGCATATCGAGTTTTGTGCCGTTGGTATGGTTGTGCGGACGAGTCCGCAGTAGTGGTGGTTTGAGCTATTTGTGAATTCATAGTTTTGAGCGATTAGATTAGAGTGATCCGGTTGCCTCAATTTCAGGTGCATAAATCGTTTCGTCTTCTTTGCGCCAAGCTGGATCAACTAGACAAGAGATGGTCTAATTTTCTGTGAACTTCAGCACAATTTTGCCCCGTGTCCCTCCCTGCTCTAGACGCTGATGTGCCAGAACGACCTGATCCCAAGAAAATACTGAATCAATCACTGGGCGAAGCTGATGACGCTCGATTAGTTTTGTCAAAGCCTCTAATTTGGCTCGATACTGGGGTGAAAAAACAAAATGAATCGTCAGATTCTTACCCCATGCTTCAAGAAGCGATTGCGGAGTTGCAATGTCTACAATGCTTGTCAGCCTACCGAAGGGACGAATGATTTCTAGACTACGCTGAATGGTTTCTCCGCCGATCGTATCTAGAACTAAATCCACGCCCAGTCCATTTGTTTCTTGACGAATGACTTCTACATAATCTTCATTTTTGTAATCAATCACCCGATCTGCGCCCAGTTCTGTCACGAAATCTCGGTTTCTAGAACTACACGTCGCAAAAACGTATGCCCCGATCGCTTTAGCGAGTTGAACTGCGATCGAACCCACTCCACCCGCACCCGCATGGATGAGAACTGTTTCACCAACTTGTAGATTGCCCCTGGTCACCAGACAATCCCAAGCCGTTCCGCCTGCAAGCGGAAAAGAAGCGGCTTCAATGTGCGATAGATTTGCAGGCTTCAATGCAACAATCGCTGCATCAGCCACATGATACTGAGCGTAGCTACCAAATTCTCCAAAAATTTGCGGCGAATAATACACGTTGTCTCCCACCTTGAAATCAGCCACAGCTTCGCCAATGGCCTCAATCACCCCTGAAACATCGACTCCAAGGATGGCGGGTAATTGAACCAGTTCCTTATAATCACCACGACGAGTTTGGTAATCGACCGGGTTAATCGAGGTTGCACATACTCTGACTAACACCTGATTCGCCTTCAGTGTTGGTGTGGGAACCGTTTGAATCTCGAACTTCTCAGCATCACCAAACGCAGTTAATACGGCTGCTTTCATAGATTCCATCTGTGCCAACTCTCCTTGATTTAGAATAAACAGTGCCGTTGTACAAACCGGCCTTCACACGACCAGCACTCAACTGTTTAGAACATTGTGTTATCGTTAGCCGACGCTTCCGGGATAGTCTGAAGCACGTCCCAATGCTCGACTATCTTGCCTTTATCATCTAGGCGGAAGATGTCGATGCCTGCCCAGTCGTTGTCGTCCGGCCCTTGATCGAAATTAGATAGCTCACTAGCACTAGCAAACAAGTCAGATATGGATAGAGCTTAGTGACTTGCAGCAATAATGGCTGTCATCAACTCTGTCATTCTCCAGCGTCCGGTATATCGAATGTTATTAATAAATAGGGCTGGAGCAGTTGTTACTCCACTATGTATTCCGCCTTCGATATCTTCATGGGTGCGATCAATATGCACTTGTTTAGACAACTCTTTGAGAAATTGAGGAATGTCAAGCCCTAAATCATTGGCGTACTCTACAAGATAACCATTTTCTAACTTCTGTTGATGGGCAAATAAAGTATCATTCATTAACCAAAACTTTCCTTGGGCGGCGGCAGCAACGGCTGCTTGGGCTGCCCGTTGAGCATTGGGATGAATCTGTGCTTGCGGAAAATGACGGAAGATGAAGCATAAATAATCTTCTCCAAAACAAGTATTCAGCTCTCGTTTGATCGCTTTAATCATCCTGTAAACGTCTGCACTTCTGGAGCATTGATAGTCTCCATACATCACCAGCACGACCTTAGCACTCAGCACACCTCGCATCCAATCCTGGGTTGAAGGTGGTACAAGTAAGGAACTGTGGCTACGATCGTCGTTCATTTTTATACATTTGCATCAGGCATGGAACCTTGCAATTTACTTACTCAATCCATTGACTGCATAACTGTTTGCATAAATTTAATATAGGAGATCGCTTTCAAGCCGTCGTCTATAGCAAGTTAAATTTTTTACAGTATAAATTGATAGAGCAACCATGCCATCGTGGAGTAGAAGGCTGGTTCTAACTCAAGTTAGAATCCCAATTTGATCGAAAGTTCTACAAGCAGACAATGCCGCGTTTAACAGCAACAATTACAGCTTGAGTGCGATCGCTGACATCTAACTTATTCAAAATCCGATTAACATGAGATTTAACCGTGCCTTCACCGATACTCAAAGCAGTCGCAATATCGGCATTACTCATCCCCTGCGCCAGTGAGCGGAGTACCTCTAGTTCTCTTTCACTCAGTTCTGGATTGCTAAGGCGCTGTACCAACTTTGCTCCCACATCAGGCGGAATGTACTTCTGACCCCGATGAACGGTACGAATGGCATTCAGAAGCTCGTCAGGTTCAGTGTCTTTCAACAGATATCCTTTTGCGCCTGCCTGCAATCCCCGATAGATATCTTCGTCACTATCATAGGTGGTCAGTACAATAATCCGAGCAGATTTAACGAGCGCACAAATTGCACCGATGGCGGCAACTCCTTCCACTTCCGGCATTCGCAGATCCATTAGCGTGACATCCGGTTGGTGTTCCCCAAATAGAGCGATCGCTTGTTCCCCATTTTCGGCTTGGGCAATCACCTGCATCTCTGGGTCACGGTTAATAATCGTGGCTAATCCTTGCCGAAAAATAGCATGATCGTCCGCAATCAGAACCCGAATTGTTGTGGCTTGGCTCATCGTGATGCTACTCCCGATCGACGGTGACAATAATCTCTGTTCCTTGTCCAGGTTGACTCCGAATCGTGAGTTGTGCGCCGATGCGCTCTGCCCGTTCGCTCATGCCTAATAAACCAAACCCCTCAGAGGATGGAATACTCCCAACTCCAAAGCCCTGTCCATTGTCTTTCACGCGCAAACAAAACTGATTGCGATCGTAGATTAGCTCCACTCGAATTTCATCAGCGTTGGCGTGTCTGATCGCATTAGTTAAGGCTTCCTGCCCAATCCGCAGTAGGTTACTCTCGACTTCAGTGGGTAGAGAATACACTGCACCCTCAATCTCATAATATAGAGTGGTATCCATTGCGGCAGTTCTGATTTGAGCGATGAGACGATGTAGAGCGCTCTGTAAACTGCCTTCCTCCAAAAGCTGAGGACGGAGCGCTACTACTGATCGCCGCGCTTCAGACAGTCCGGTTCGCGCCAATTCTTTGATCAGGTCTAGGTGCGCCTGAGTTGCTTCTACATCATCCGTTAACACCTGGTTTGCGGCTCCCACCTGAGCCAAAATGCCTGTAAACGCCTGAGCAAGGGTATCGTGAATTTCGCGTGCCATGCGGTTGCGCTCCTCTAAAATGGAGGCTTCTTCTGCTTGCTTTTGCGGTGTAATATCTCGCGCCAGCCAAATCACTTGCTCGTGCTGAATCGGGGCAACGCGAGCCGAAAACCAGATTTCTCGTCCAGATAGCCACTGGCTGTATTCAACGGTAAGGACTTGTTGGGTTCTCAGTACCTGCTGAATATAACTCAGGAATTCATCGGCTTGTTCCCTGGCATAGAGTTGATGCAGTGTTTTGCCAGTATACTCCTCCCTATACTCCTCTCCATAGGACGGATTCCCTTTGATTGCACAGAGCAATTGCCCTTCAGCATTGAAGATACACAGCGGATCGGGAATGGCTGAAAAGAGCGCCTGCAGTTCTGCTTCAGAGGCTTGCAGCGCGGTTTCTGCTAAGACGCGATCGCTAATATCCGCAATCACCCCTTCGATGTAGTCATCGCCTGCATTCAAATAAGAAGAGAAAAGTCCCCAAAACACTGTCCCATCTCGTTTTCGCATCTGGACTTCAAAGCTTCGCAGTTCCCCATCCCGCTTCAGCACCTCAATAGCGTGTTGGCGAACGTTAGGATCGACATAGTAGCCTGTAGTGTGTTCAAGCCCGATCATCTCCTCTGGTGAATCAAAGCCAAACAGATCGGCAAAGCGTTGATTGGTATCGAGAATTAAGCTATCACAAAGGCGGGTTCGGTAGATACCAACCTGGGAATTTTCAAAGATCGTTCGGAACTTGGCTTCACTGCGTTGTAATGCCTCTTCTGCTTGCCTACGCTGGGTGGTGTCGTTGCCCACCGATAAGATTTCAACGACCTCTCCCTGGTCATTGAAGATGGCTTGATTCGACCAGACCATCCAAACTCGCCGACCGTCTCGACACAGGTTTTCACCCTCGCCTTGCGGGTACGCTTGAGGATTACGAAGTAAATCATGGACAAAGGGTTTGACATCCCGCCCAGAGGTTTCGATGTCTGGAATGATGGTTTCAAATAAGGTTCGCCCTACAATCTGATGTTCTTCATAGCCCAGGAGTTTCACCCCATAATCGTTGATGTATCGAATTCGTCCTTGCGTGTCATAGCAAATGATGACGGAATTCGCGGTTTGTAGCAGGTTGCGATAATTTGCTTCACTTTGTCTCAATGCGGCTTCGGTTTGTTGACGTTCCGCGATCTCCTGCTGCAAGGCTTGAGTTTGCTCTTCTACTTTGCGTTCCAGTGTTTCGGCATAGTCTGCTAACTGTTCATACAACCGAGCATTTTCTAGTGAAATTGCTGCCTGAGCCATCAACAGTTTCAGGACTTGTAAGCGATCGCTGGTAAACACTCCGGTACTGAGATTGTTCTCCAGATAAAGGATGCCGATCAGCTGATTTTGCTGGAGAATTGGCATACACAGGAGCGATCGCGTCTGTTGGTGTTGAATATAAGGATCAGTTGAAAAAGACGCTTCGCTGACTGCATCATCAAACACCAAAGTTTCTTGAGTGCGTTCTACCGAGTGAATGACCGAGACAGGAATCGTTGCACAGTCAGCAACAGCAAGCTTTTCTAGGTCACACTGTCTACTTCCGCTACATTGAGCCATCACAGTAAGTTGATCCTCTTCCAGGAGAACCAGAGCACCAGTTTCGGCTCCTGCATTTTCTATCACCACCTGCATCAATGTGACAATCAATTGATTGAGATGGATCATTAAACTCTCTCCGACGAAGGACTGCCAGTCATCTCAATCAAGTATATCGCTTGCCAAAATCCAGAAAATTAAACTTCTGGGTGGATTTTTGAAGGTTTTCCACCAATACAGCATAAAATAGCCAAGTCCCCCCAATCTGGAGCTGAATACCATTGAGGGAACCCGTCCATAAATAACTCAGACCCAAGAGCCTCTTAACGGAGTAAAGCCTAGATACGTGCAAAATCGGACACGATGTAAAGTTTTGTAAAGAAAAGCCGATTCTCGCCTTAAAATGTTAGTGTTATCCCCTCATATAAAGCCTGTGGCACTGAATCTAAATCGATCAGATAATCTCCAAAACGCTTAATTTTGCCTGTCAAATATGGACTTAAAGCTGCTACATCATCACGTAAAATTAAATACCCCTCACGTTTAAGCTGACACAACACTTCAGTCAAATCAACCGTATTATGAAACACCACTGCATTGGCAATCAAATCGTTATACTTAATAATCTTCTCCTGTTCGTCCGGGTCATTCATTATTAGCAATAATTTTTTCACCTCCGAAGAAAAACCATTTGGCAAAGCCATGATAAGCTTCTACCTTATTGGTAACTGCCGTAATTTGCTGTCGCAGTTGCCCATCCGAAATATACTGTAATAAAAAGACCGTTCTAACCACCCGTCCGAGTTCTTGAAAAGCTTGGTATAAACGGTTCTTTCGACTATAATTCCCCAACTCCTTCGCATTCAATCAAAAGTTGCTCAACTCCTCCTGCTGTATTCAAAATACTTTGAATTTCCGTCATGGTTTCCGTATCGGTAGACTCATCTCCAAACACTTGCAATACATTCGTGAAAATGTCTACTAATTTTTCCGTTGTCTCCAGATGTTTCTGTCGAAGTCTGTCCAACTCTTCTTTAGCTTTGTTATGAATTGTCCGCACACGTTTTAGAAACATCAATACCAAGTTAAAATACTTTTTGCTGAATTTTTCTGGGTGGGGACAGAGTAGTTGTTCTACTCTGCCCTTGTTGAATGAGTGTTGATGTCCTCTACTAACATAAAAAATACTTAAAATTCGATATTGTTACAAAAATTTACGTCATGTCCTATTTTACACGTATCTCGGCTTTACCCCAGTAATACTTGTAATGATCACAACAATCCTAACTTTTTCTGAAGTGAGTAACGCATCACCTCAACTGGAACGGATTGTTTTAACCAAAGCTGTAATGCGGATGCACCTTGTTGAACCAACATTTCTAAGCCATCAATAATAATTGCACCTTTGGCTTTAGCTAGAGATAAAAATTGAGTCGGGTTAGGGGTATAAATCAAATCATAAGCGATCGCATCCGATTTTAGCCGATCCATTACTGCTTCTGTTACGGGAGAATTTTCGACATGAGGATACATCCCCACTGGCGTTGTATTCACGAGTAAATCAGCTTGATGAATAATCTCAGTTAAATTCTCCCAAGTCTGAATTTGTAGCGATAAAGATAAAGGAGATTCTAACCAACTTTGCTGAAAGACTTCTAACTTTTGTAGATTTCTTCCAATCACATAAATCTCTGTAATTCCTAACTCCACACATCCAGCCACAACCGCCCGAGAAGCACCCCCATTTCCTAAAATAACGGCTGTTTTTTTAGACCAAAATGTGTTAATATTTTGTAGCGGTGCGAGAAATCCAGCCACATCAGTATTTGTTCCTTCCCACCCCTCAGAAGTTCGCCAAACCGTATTCACCGCGCCCACTGCTTCGGCAATTTTGGAAACTTTAGAGAGTCGAGAAAGAATCGCTTGTTTGTGAGGAATCGTCACATTAAATCCTTGAACACCAATCGCCGCAAATCCGGCTAAAGCTGCATCTAAATCAGTGGATTGAATCGGAAAAGGAAGATAAACATAGTCTACTCTCATCTCAGCAATTGCTGCATTGTGCATCACGGGAGACAAAGAATGTTCAATCGGATCGCCAATCACACCCAAAAGTTTTGTTGTTCCTTGAATCATCAATCTATTCAGGTTAACACTTTTGTTATTATGACATCCCCCTGGTAACGGATTCAACTTGGACAGAGATAATGAAACCAATGCTAAGAGTAAAACGGATAGATCATCTTAATTCATACTTATCCCCGATCTATCTAACAATCCGTTTCCAACATCATCAACCTGAAAAACCCCGCAGTCAACCCATCCGTTACCATAACCGAGTCTAACTAGCTTTGAAATTCCGGGGCTTCAACCAAAATGGGATTAACATCAAACCAAAAATCTTTACGATAACGGTATTCAAACACCCACAAACTCCGCAGTAAAGTTTGATAATCAGTTAAACCACTTAACTTTTTAGTTTTCCCCACCTGACGCAACATTTCCCATTCATTGGCTTCAATCGCCAATAATAGCTGATGACGACGTTGTAAAATCACATCTTCTAAAGCCTCTCTCGAAAGCGGTGGATCTTCTTTTTGAAGACAACTATACAACAAAACCAACAACGTTCGGACATGACCTCCACTCATCATACACAACCGCTCTAAAGTTTTCGGTTGATCAAAAACTTGAGGAATAAAACTCGAATATTCATCCGGTTTAACTTCAGGAAATGATCGCGCCATAACCATTTGTCGCAACAATTCAATCCCTGCTTCACAAGGCGTTTCATCCGGAAAACGAACCGGAACCATCGGTAAAGTTTTCGGATCACCGCCAAATCGATTAGTCAGTCGTCCTAAATCATTGGAAAAAATTAATCCCAAAGGAATCGTATAAACAACGTGACAACCCAACTGATTTAATTGATCACCGCGATCAATAAATAAATATTCAGGTTGAGGTCTTCCAGTGGCGGTTCTCGAACTCATAATTCGATCTAGATTATCAATAATCACCACCAATCCTTGTTTACCTTGCTGCTTTAATTGTTCAATAGACGGTGCCAGCAATTCTTGATTAATCGCTTGTAAAATGGTGTTGGTACGCGGTTCCAAATATTGTCGTAACCGAGTCCGCAGGTCACGACTATCTCTAGCTTTAGCCGTAATTTTACCAATTCCTAACGAGAGAGAAAATTCTCCCTCTGTATCCCCACTCACACTTCCTAACGCCGGGAGATCCGCCTGAATATCAATTTGGGCTTGTAGAACATTTGCTAAACCCTGAAGCAAGGCTTTAAATCCGGTGGGTTGCAATGTGATCTGGAGTTGTTCTATACTCTCGCTAACCTGACGAGCGATCGCCAGCAAAATATCGGTGATGTCTACATCCGCCATATCGAGATCTTTACTCGACTCGAAATAGACAACATGAAAGTCTTGTTCTTCTAATTCCGCTTTCAGTCGTAACAATTCTGTGGACTTTCCCGAACCAATATGTCCAGTAAAAAGCTGACAAGTGGGATTTTCTGGAGACAGGCGAGTAATTGTCCGGGCAATTTGTTCAATCAGTTTTCCGCCACGAACTTCAGAAAAATCAATATAGTATTGTCGGTCTTCTATTGTACCAAAATTTAATGTTTTTGCGGGATTAGATGCCCGAAAAAATCTGCGTAAATTGAGTTCCATCGTTGTCCACCCAAGCAATACCTGTGTCCGTAAACTCTCATTCTTGCAGTTATTGTTTGAATCAGTAGGGAATAGCAAAATCAACCTTTATTTGCGAGCCAGTATCCGAGTGTTAATCCTAAACCAGAAGTTGTAGCGAGAATCAGAAAAGTATAAAATCCATGAAAGGATTCAATTAATTTTTCTCCGGCAACCATTTGGGCAATGACTCCAGAAATGACGACAATCGCACCCCATACTCCAAAAATTATTTCTAAGCCTGTTTTTTCAAAGGCTCGAATCACGGCATTTTGTCCTGCACCCGTCCATGCACCGATATAAGCTCCGAACCCAAAACCAAAGACGCTTCCGACATGGCTTTTGCTCCTGCCTTTGGTTTGGAAAGCTCGATCACAAATCATTCCGATTGTCGCCCCCATGACTGCTCCTAGAATACCGCCCAACAGCGATCCGCGCCAATCTCCCGTTTTACTTCCCGCGACCAATCCTGCGATCGCAGAAATTCCGGCGAGGGTGAGTATCCATAAAATCGCTTTGATTCGGGCTTGTGAACCGGCGATCGCACCCAATACCATCCCAATCATCGTCCAAACACTTCCTGTTACCATTCCACCTGCTTGATTTCCCGTCACCCATCCCGCTATTCCACCCGCAATCATTAAAGCAATAAACCAGGAATGTTCAAACCTTTCTCCACAGGAGGCGGAAATCGCAATAATTAACCACAAGATCAGGGCGAGAATTTCATTCCATAAGGGAACGGTAATGGTGGTTAGAATCCATCCAATTAGGGTGTACCCTAAAAAAGTACCTGCTAGCCATCCCCACGGAATTAGAGGGGAATTTGGCTCGGAGAGAGGGGAATTAACCGATGGAGGAGTGTTCGGATGAACCGTCGAAGTTTGAACATTGACATCGGGTGATGTGGGGCGTGGGGAATCACGACTAGGCGGTGTTCGTAGACGAGAAACAGAAAACTGAGGATCACTCAATAGCGATCGCAACCGAACATAAGCGTAATTGATTTCTTTAAATTTTTGTTCGGCTTCGGCTTGCAAGCGAGAATCATGAGGATAGCGATCTGGATGCCAAATCAAAGCCAAATTTCGATAAGCCTGTTTGACATCCTCAAGCGTTGCATCAGGCTGAAGATTTAAGATTTGGTAGTAGTATTCTATCTCATCCACGTTTTATGCGAATCGCGAAATCTGACGGGTAATGACTTATGGTTTCAGTGGGTATTTTACAATTGGTGATCACCTCAAACTGCAATATTTTTGTTGTTTTCCTTGACACTCTAATAGATTCTGATTTAATTTAGGCTTCAATTCCATCATAGTTCAAAAGTCCCAAAGAACGATGAAAGATGTAAAACTGGGAAAGTATCTGACTCTAGAATCCTTTTGTACTTGCACTCAGACCTATCAAAAATATACAACTCAGATTAATCCCTATCCCGATTCGACCGAAAGCGTTGTCGCGATTCAAGCGTTAAATCAATGGCTGATTGATCCGATTATTGATCATTTTGGACTCGAAAGATTTCACCTAACGTATGGATTTTGTTCAAAGGATTTAAAACGATTTCTTGAAAAAAAAGATCCGATTACCGGACTTAAAAATGGTCGAGTTGCACCCCATCTAGATCAACATATTGCCCATGAAGTTAAAAAAAATGGTCGATATTATTGTGAACGATTGGGGGCGGCTTGTGATTGTCAAATTAAAGGTTTAGACAGCAGTGAATTTGTGGATTGGATTATCGCCCAAAAGTTGCCTTTTGATTCCTTATATTTTTATAGTCAAAATAGACCGATTCATCTCAGTTACGGGCCACAAAATAAAGGAGATATTTGGACATTTAACGCAGCAGGTTTACCGACAAAAAAAGGGACGGAACGCTGGAAAAAAGAAGGGAGATAGGGAGGTAGGGAGAGGGGGTGATGGGGAGATATTGCCTGTTGCCTGTTGCCTATTCCCCGTCCCCTGTCTCCTCTTAAGACCGACACAAAGCCTCTTTGCGACTATCAAATAACTTGACAATGCCATCTGTCACCGTCTTTTTCACATTCGCATCACAACCCGCTAAAAAGTCCTCAGCAGAAATTGCATTTTGAAAGAATTCTTGGGCGCAGTTACGTTGATGTCGAATCTCATCAAACCCCATCGATTTCACCATATAGGTAGCGAGAGGAGAATTTTTAATATCATAAGAGGCACTTTGAGTGCGTCCCTTATCTAACAGTGTTAACACTTGTTGATCTAATTCATTTTTGGGTTGACGAGGATGGGAAATCTCCGGTAGAAAGTCAACCAAAGAAGCCGCCACAAAGCTTTCAGTCGGCATTTCTCCCATTAAAGTTGAAACCGGAATCACTCGTCCAAAACGGAGAGAAAGAGCTTCTAAAAAAGCAATAGTAAACAGTTTAGTTCCCAGATAAAGTCGTCCAACTTCAATATTTTTGCGAGCGCGTTCAACTAAATCGTGATAAATTTCATCCGTCGGATATCCTTGAAATTGATGAAAGATTACTTCCGGTTTAATAAAATTGAGAAAGCCTTCCATCTTTTGTAGAGCCGTGCGATATTGATTAATCGTATAAGAACTGGAATATTTAAGATGATGATTGGTTTCAGGCAGTAAATTCCAAGTATTATCTAAAAAACGACCTGGATTCAGGTGAGCAAAACTACCCACATCTCGATTAGAAATACACACTGAACGAATCACAGTCGCTCTCAACTCCTCTGAGGTCAACTTCAGATTTAACTGTGCAGTAATCTGTTGTAAACGACGATATAAAATATCACTATTGTTGAGTCCTTCTGCGTTGTGAGTTCGGAAAGGAATCGTCGCTTCAATACAGGCAACAATTTGAAGAATCAATTCAGGCGGTAAAAACGGGTCAAGAACCTTCGCCGCCACCAAACCACTCAAAAACTCATTTTGTCCTTCAAGAGGCGAAAGTACCTGACTAGGAGAGAAGTTAAATACCTGCATCACCATCTCAAAGCTTTTGTCAGGGGGCAACTCAGAAGCATCCCGAATCACCAGATGTTCAGACACCTGACGAACAAACGGAACAATGTAGTAAGTCAAATTAAAGTTAACACTTTGATCGACCTGTACATAAACGACATCGTGAAATAAAGCCGCCAGTACCTCAATCGGATGCTCAGACCCCCCAACCTCAAAAATATGTTCTGGCGTATGAAAATAACGCCAAGGCCCTGTCATCGTCTGAACAATCAGCTCTGTAATTTTAGCCAGATCTTGAGGTTCTACAACAATGTCAAGCTGTTTCATTGCCCAGCCTAGCTTCTCAAGACACTGTTGGTCATAATCCTGTTCAGCACTCATCTGCTGATCGCACATTACGTTTGTCATTGTTTTAATCACCCAACGTGGCGAAAAATACTTTTACCCCTAGCTCTAGCTTAAGCTATAGGTTTTCCTACAATGGTTGATATCTTGATTTAATTATGCACTCTGGCGTTTCGACTGTCGTAGTATTACCCCCAAAAAACAACACCTGTGTCAAAGCAGACAAACGGGTAAAGCCAAGAGAGAGAAATGAACGGATCTTTGTTTGACTCTCCTATACGATGCAAGATGTGTATGAACTGACAGACAACTCCCTGCCGTGAGGTTTGAGATGAGCAAAACTTCTTCCCTTAGCCAAAATATTCAGGTAATGATGAATTGCCCGAATTGTGGCATTTTAAATTCAGAAGGTGCAAATTACTGTATGGAATGTGGCACATCTTTATCTAAAGTTTGTTCCCACTGTCACCATAAAAATTCACCCCAAGCCAAGTATTGTACAGAATGTGGTACATCCCTAAAAAATGAGAGTCAGTCCCCAGAGGTCACTCCCATCACTCCCCTAGAACCCACTCCGATCCGACCCGCTGAACGCCGTCAACTAACGGTCATGTTTTGTGACTTGGTAGGTTCAACGGCACTATCGGAAGAACTCGACCCAGAAGAACTACGAGAACTGATTCAAAAATACCAGGAAACCTGCGCCAATGTTGTCCTTCACTACGAAGGATACATTGCCCAATATCTCGGAGATGGCATCTTAATCTACTTCGGCTACCCCATCGCCCATGAAGACGATGCCGGACGTGCCATGCGTGCTGCTTTGGGCATTATCAAAGCGATTGCCGGACTCAAACCTGGTTGTATTGCCAATCGTTGTCTACAACTGTCTGTGCGCTTGGGTATCCATACCGGGTTAGTTGTGGTTGGGGAGGTCGGCGCGGGTAATAAACGGGAACAGTTAGCCATTGGTCAAACCCCCAATATTGCCGCCCGACTGCAAGGGTTTGCTCAACCCAATACCGCTGCTGTCAGTCCGACTACCCAACGACTGGTACAAGGTATTTTTGAATTTCAGTCATTAGGTCAACATTCACTCAAAGGAGTTTCTACTCCGGTTGAAATTTACCAAGTTTTACAAGAAACCTCCTCCTGCAAGCGTCAGAAAGTCGCTCAAAGTAGTTGGACTCCCTATGTAGGCCGAGAAGCTGAACTTGAACAATTCCAAGCCATTTGGGAACGGGTTAAATCAGGACGGGGAGAAGTTGTCCTGTTGATGGCAGAAGCCGGATTTGGTAAATCCCGTTTAGTTCAAGCCTTCCGAGAACGTATTGCTAACGATGCCTACACTTTAAGGGAAGTGTTTTGTTCTCCCTACTATCAAAATACGCCTTTCCATCCGATCATTGAATTGATTGCCGAACGAGTCTTAAAACTCACTCGTGAAGACTCACCCCAGCAACAACTCGCTAAACTGGAACAATTTCTCGATGCTCATCAAATTCCTCGCCAAGAGGCTGTTCCCCTGTTTGGTCAGTTACTCTCTATCCCTATCGATGAACGGCGTTATCGACCTCTCAACCTGTCGCCCCAAGCCACCAAACAAAAGCTATTAGAAGTTATGCTGGCGATGATCCACAAGGCGGCTAGTCAGCAACCGCTTCTGGTGATTGTGGAAGATTTGCACTGGATTGATCCCTCGACCCTCGAACTTGCTGACCGACTGATCCGAGAAGAAACCAATTATCCCATCTTGCGGATTTATACCATGCGACCGGGTTTTCAATCTCATTGGCTGCGACTTCCTCATGTGAGTCAGATTAATCTCAATCATCTTCCGGCGAATCAGATTGAACAAATTATTCAGGGCGTTACAGGCGGTAAACGGCTTCCCTATGCCGTCTCAAAACTGATTGTTGAAAAAAGTGACGGGATTCCCCTGTTTATTGAAGAAATGACTAAAATGGTGGTGGAGTCGGGGCCATTTACAGAAACAGAGGATACCTACGAACTCACAGGCCCATTACCGACGCTCAGTATTCCTGATACTCTCAAAGGCTTGTTGATGGAACGACTTGATCGCCTCGATGGAGCGAAAGAAGTTGCTCAACTGGGGGCGAGTATTGGTCGAGAGTTTAGTTATGAATTGTTGCGGGCGATCGCGATCGGATCTGAAGACCTGAACACAAAAGATGCCAGTCGTCCGGCACCCGTACCCATAAATCTCAATGAAAGTAGCATTATTCGAGGGCTAGAAAAGTTAGTCGAAACACGATTATTGTTTGTCAACGGTGAACTTCCCAAAGCCGTCTACAGCTTTAAAAATGTTCTCATTCAAGATGCTGCTTATGATTCTTTGCTCAAAAGTACCCGAGCGCAATATCATCGTCGTATTGCTCGTGTTCTGGAAGCTGAATTTCCACTGTTAACCAGTCGTGAACCGGAGTTACTTGCCTATCACTATACCAAAGCTGGATTGTCTTTTTGTGCGATTGACTATTGGCAAAAAGCCGGAGAAAAGGCATTTTTGGGTTCGGCTAATGAAGAAGCAATTGCTCATCTGAGATCCGGTTTAGATTTGATTCATAGCCTTAAAGCTGAACAGGGTCCTACTATTTCTTTACTGGGCGGATCTTCGAGTCTCGATTTATTAAAGCAAGAACTCGATCTACAAACGACTTTGGGTAAAGCTTTAATTGCGACTAAAGGTTATGCTTCTCTAGAAGTTGAACAGATCTACAAACGCAGTCGGGAAATTTGTCAGGAACTCGGAACGACTCCGCAATTGTTTTCTGTATTGTGGGGACTGTGGGGTTATCATGCCGCCCGTTGTGAACATCACATTGCTCTGGATTTTGCTAGTCGGTTAATGGGGTTGGCTCGACGCCATAATGACCCGATTTTAGAGATGGAAGCTCGTTTTACCCTGGGATTTGCTTTATTTTATCTCGGACGGTTACAAGCGGCTCACGAACATTGGAAAGTCAGCTATGAACTCTATCAAAAAACCAATCGCACTTGTCAAACTTGTCTGACGGGACAAGATGTGGGAGTGGCGAGTTTATCTTATATGTCGTTGAGTGCTTGGTTACTCGGACATACCGCAGATTCCCTCGAGTATAGTGAAGAAGCGATTCATTTGGCGTTGGAGTTGTCTCATCCTTACAGTACCGGGTTTGCGTTGTCGATGAAGGCGATGTTTCATCAACTGCGTCAAGAACCGGAAGCGGTTAAACATCAAGCGGAAGCGGCGATCGCTTTGGCGACTGAACAACGGTTTGAGTTTTGGTTGGCGACGGGAATTATTATGCAGGGTTGGGCGCTGGTTGAACTCGGAAAAACGGACTTGGGTATTAATCAACTTCGTCGAGGTATTGCGGCTCATGCGGCGACAGGTGCTAAAATTTCTTGGACGTATTTCTTGGGGTTACTGTCTCAAGCTCATGCGAAAGCCGGACAGTTTGAAGCCGGGTTAGCGGTTTTAACTGAGGCTTTATCGACTGTTGAAAGAACGGGAGAACGCTTTTGGGAAGCTGAACTTTTTCGGCTTAGAGGAGAGTTGATGTATGCCAAAGGTGGAGGGGGACAAAACTTAAATCCTGAACAGGTGGCTATGTTAGTGGCTCAAAGTCAAGCGTCTTCTCCTCATTCTCAATCGGTTGAATATTATCTCAATAAAGCCTGTGAAATTGCTCATGCTCAAGGTGGAAAGTTGTTAGAACTTAGAGCAACAATGAGTTTAGCTCGGGTCTGGTCTAATGAGGGGAATTATAAGTTAGCACAATATTTGTTAGCTCGGGTTTATAGCCAATGGCCTCAAGGTTATGCAATGGTTGATTCCACAGAATTTAAACTGTTGTCACCTGTAGAATAATTATCTAAAAACTCTCGAATTGTGTGGAATGTGAGGGGTGTCTTTTCTCTAGTTAGTGTGCAAAACTCTATGAATGAAGCCACATACGAAGATTTTTTAAAGTTAGAAATTCGAGTCGGAAAAATTATTCAAGCTGAAGTTTTTACCGAAGCTCGTAAACCGGCTTATAAACTTTGGATTGATTTTGGAGAATTGGGTATCAAAAAGTCAAGTGCTGGATTGACAAAGCTTTATCAACCACAAGATTTAATCAATCAACAAATTATCGCTGTTACCAACTTTCCGCCCAAACAAGTTGCTAATTTTATCTCGGAAGTGCTAGTCTTAGGCGTTGTTATAGATGAAGGAAAAGTTGCTTTAGTTCAACCGGATCAAGATGTTCCTCTCGGAAAACGCATCTTTTAATCACTGCTAAATTCACCTGTTGGGATAACCCAAACTGGGGAAGACGATATCGACTTTTTTCAGCTATCTTGATAGGATATATAAACTGCTATCGAAAACTGACATAACACGGTACAAACCGTATCAAAGTTTCGTTCCTGTCTTGCAAAGTTCCTTCTCGACGGAAACCGCCGAGATCGGACTTTGCGCTGCTTCATCTCGGACTGTCGGCAGTACCCGATCCACAGGCTCAAACCGAATAGCCAACGGCCACGATGTTCGCGCATTGAGGCTGGCGTTGAAATCACGATCTTTGACTTCGCCGCAAACTTTGCAGTTGAAAACCCTTTCTTTTAGAGGCATTTCTTGAATATGCCCACAATTTGAACAAGTTTTAGACGACGGATAAAATCTATAGCGCAAAAACTACGATTGAACCGTACCAATCAGCCTTGTACTCAACTTGGCGGCGAATTTCATAAAAAGCCGAATCGGCAATAGCACCCGCTAACTTATGGTTCTTTAGCATCCCAGAAACATTCAAGTCTTCTAACCCAATGACCGCGTGATTTTTGCAGAGCCAAGAGGTCAATTTATGAATTGTATTTTTTCGGATGTCAGCCACTCTTTCATGTACTTTTGTCAGTTTCAGTCTAGCCTTATTCCTGTTATTTGAACCTTTTTGCTTTCTAGAGAGTTCGCGTTGAAGTCGCGCCAATTTTTGAGTTGCCTTCTTGTACGCTCTGGGATTAGCAAAAACAGTGCCGTCTGAGCAAGTCGCCAAAACCTTTATCCCAACATCAACACCCAGGTATTCTCTTGACTTCTCCGTGCGTTCGGGTTCAAATTCATAGGCGACGGATAAGTACCAATTCTCGGCAGTACGACTGATTGTAATTCGCTTTGTGTTGATTTCAGGTAACGGCTCATAGGTACTAACCCATCCAATGAAGGGGATCTTTAACCGAGTCCCTGAAAACTGCATAACCTTACCGCAGTTATCAAGAGTAAAGCTATCATTTCTGCCTTTCTTCTTGAACTTTGGATATTTAGCCAAACCTTTGAAAAACCGACTAAATGCTTCTCCCAAGTGCATGAAGGCAAACTGATAAACCCTTGAGGACAAGGTTTTCATCCAGGGATAGTAAGGCTTAACATGATTGGTGTAGAACTTTTTGAGCTTATTAACAGAGGGCTTCAATCCTGCATCATAAGCTTGACGCCAAAGGTTCAACGCCCAATTCCAAACCCATCTAGAATAGCCTGCGTGTTGAGCCGACAGGTTCACTCGAATTAAATTCGAGTGCTTGCCTGTCGGTGCCTTCCGCACCATTAAAGTTTTCTGTTTATTATTCAGTTTTAATTTTGTTTTAAAAGCTCGTTGCATAGATGTATGATGTGATCTGACAGATAGTACCGTGTTGTACTATAAATCGTCAACTAAGTTACTGCTCTCACTCAAATGAATTATGAATTATCAATCTTCCCCTGCTCCTAGCCCCTGTCTCCTGTAACCTGTTCCCTCCCAGGTGACTGTCAAAAGATCCACTCAGAAGCCCGTTCTCCCAAGTCTAGAGGAATACTGACTGCTTTACCCAGGCGAGGTTTTTCTCGGGTATTTTGAATGTAGTCTTTCACCAATTCTACACTTCCCCATCCATTGAGATATTGAGCGATCGCATTCAAATGAGCGATGTAGTCCGCTTCACTTAACGGAAAAGACAGTTGTTCGAGATACTTCCACATGATCTGTAAGAAAACTTTGCCTCGGGTTCGCCGCAACTGTACATCATAGGATACGCCCCACTTGTCCAACACTAGCTGATGTAGTTCTTTTCCCGTCATGACGCACTCCTGAATGAACCCCTCTATGTTACATTCTGTAATAATAAAAGACCAAGTTAAAAAAATGTAATAATGCTCTAATGATGGGAAAAAACCGTACAGAATCATTCTCTAAGGTCTTGACCCATAGCAGACTTGGTGCAATAGTTCAAGCGAATCTGCAATACATTTTTTGTTTGTTGGCTCCAAAGTTCTCGAAAACTAACATAAGACAGAATCAACTGCGTCAACTATGACTCAAATTTCTGAAACGCCGGAAGTCCCCGATATGGGGCGTCGTCAATTTATGAACCTTTTAACGTTCGGGTCAGCCACAGGCGTAGCTCTGGGTGTGCTTTACCCCTTCGTTAAATATTTTGTTCCTGCATCAAGCGGTGGTGCCGGTGGTGGTGTGACTGCTAAAGATGCACTGGGAAATGACATCATTGCGAGTGAGTTTTTAGCTAACCATAACCCAGGCGATCGCACTTTAGCCCAAGGCTTAAAAGGTGATCCGACCTACTTGGTGGTCGAAAATGACAGCACTTTATCAGACTATGGCATTAACGCCGTTTGCACCCACTTAGGTTGTGTTGTCCCTTGGAACGGTAGCGAAGACAAATTCATCTGTCCTTGTCACGGTTCACAGTATAATGCCCAAGGTAAAGTTGTTCGCGGACCTGCTCCTTTGTCTCTGGCGTTGGCTCATGCCAATGTTGAAGATGATAAAGTCAGCTTTACTCCCTGGACAGAAACCGATTTCCGTACCGGTGAAAATCCTTGGTGGGCTTAATAAACTGATAGCAATTGAAACGGTGATCCGGGCAGAGGGTGATGACGAACCCCAAAGGGTGAACTGTTTGTTATAGGGGTGTCTGTTCCCTCTTGCCTATTCCCTGCCATACATAAAATTTGGGATTGGGGAGATTTAACGATAAGATTCCTGATCTCAAGTAAAATCCTTTGACTTTGAGCGAGTTAAGAACATTACTAATGTCAAAATCTGACCAAACTGCAATGCTGCATCGTAGCATTCGGGCAACTTGGAAGATGGCGCTGGTTGCGATCGCAACGGTGACTTTCTTCCTCACCAGTGATATTGCCCTTCCTCAAGCGGCTGCTGCCTATCCTTTCTGGGCGCAGCAAACTGCTCCGGCGACTCCCCGTGAAGCGACTGGACGAATTGTTTGTGCCAACTGTCATCTCGGTGCTAAACCGACTGAAGTTGAATTACCTCAGTCTGTTTTACCGGATACTGTGTTTAAAGCGGTTGTTAAAGTTCCCTATGACAGCAGCGCACAGCAAGTTTTAGGGGATGGTAGCAAAGGCGGCTTGAACGTTGGGGCTGTCTTGATGCTTCCCGAAGGCTTTAAAATTGCTCCGTCTGAACGAGTTCCTGAAGAATTAAAGGAAGAAGTGGGCGATCTCTACTTCCAACCTTATAGCGAAGATCAAGATAATATTGTCTTGGTTGGGCCGTTACCGGGTGAACAATACCAGGAAATTGTCTTCCCGGTTCTCTCTCCTGATCCGAAAACAGATGCTTCTGTAACTTACGGTAAATATGCTGTTCATGTCGGTGGAAACCGAGGTCGCGGTCAGGTTTATCCGGCTGGAAACCAAAGTAACAACGCGGTTTACAAAGCTTCTGCGGCGGGTACTATTTCTCAAATTACCGAAGAAGAAGGCGTTGGCTACCAAGTCAGTATTGAAACGGCTGAGGGTAAAACAGTTGTTGATACTGTTCCTCCTGGCCCTGAACTGATTGTTTCCGAAGGTCAAGAGATCACCGCCAGTCAGCCCCTTAACCGCGATCCGAATGTGGGTGGTTTTGGTCAAGCGGATACTGAAATTGTCTTGCAAAGTGCAGGTCGGATTCAGTGGTTGTTGGCTTTCTTTGCTTTGGTGATGTTGACTCAAATTATGCTGGTTCTCAAGAAGAAACAGGTTGAAAAGGTTCAAGCTGCTGAAATGAACTTCTAGAATTAGTTAAGGTTCAATCGAATCTTGATGCTGAGGAGTTGGAGGTTAGTCGTGAGGGAGACTTCAAGATTAATTTCTGACTCCTCAAATTTTTGGGTTTTGTCAAACCTGTTGACTGAGAAATGCACAAATACTCGATTTTGTCAATATGCTGATTTTGGGGTTTTGCTGAGTAGCTGAAAATTGGTGCGTCGCTGTTGAAAAAATTCAGTCAGGATATCCTAATATTTAACCACAGAATAAGGGTTGTAGGCTTTATTTTGACGTGTAGACAGAGTAACCCCTTGGGAGGTGTTTTTTATAGTCTACCAGAACCCCTATAATTTCGTCAACTTTTTAAGAAATTTTCTCAATTAAAAATCCGATTTTACCCACAAAATTTTATTTTTTAAAACCATTTCTAGTTATTGATTATAAAAACTTATCTTACAGTCCAGCTTGAGTCTGAGTGGGAAGCGATCAGTTAATTTGTGAGAGTAATCAAGATAGATCTCAAATGAACTTCTAGAATTAGTTAAGGTTCAATCGAATCTTGATGCTGAGGAGTTGGAGGTTAGTCGTGAGGGAGACTTCAAGATTAATTTCTGACTCCTCAAATTTTTGGGTTTTGTCAAACCTGTTGACTGAGAAATGCACAAATACTCGATTTTGTCAATATGCCGATTTTGGGGTTTTGCTGAGTAGCTGAAAATTGGTGCGTCGCTGTTGAAAAAATTCAGTCAGGATATCCTAATATTTAACCACAGAATAAGGGTTGTAGGCTTTATTTTGACGTGTAGACAGAGTAACCCCTTGGGAGGTGTTTTTTATAGTCTACCAGAACCCCTATAATTTCGTCAACTTTTTAAGAAATTTTCTCAATTAAAAATCCGATTTTACCCACAAAATTTTATTTTTTAAAACCATTTCTAGTTATTGATTATAAAAACTTATCTTACAGTCCAACTTGAGTCTGAGTGGGAAGCGATAACCAGATTTCATATTACTACAAAGACACAAAAACACGAAGAAAAGATTAGAGACAATGGCTAAAGAGATTTCAAAACTCAACAATAACAGGAGTATGATCGCTAGGTTTTTCTAATTTTCTGGGCGTTTTATCAATGATACAACTTTTGGCTTTTTCATACAGAGACGAAGTTAAATAATGATGATCGATGCGCCATCCTTTATTGCGGGGAAAAGAGGCAGCGCGATAGTCCCACCAACTAAATTGTTCGCTTTCTGAGTTAAACTTGCGGAAGGCGTCGGCTAACCCTAATTCTAGAATCTCTTTTAAGGCTTGACGTTCAGCATCAGATGCCATGATATGATTTTCTCGACCTTTGGGATTATGAATATCTCGATCTTCTAAGGCGATGTTAAAGTCTCCACAAACACAAATATTTGGGTTTTTTTCTAGGGTTTTTTGTAGATATTCTTTTAAGAGTTTTAACCAACTGAGTTTATAGAGATACTTTTCACTTCCGACACTGGCACCGTTAGGAACATACAAATTTATAACTCTAATTCCATCAATTGTTCCAGCGATGACTCGTTTTTGTTCGTCAAAAGTTTGAACGGTATTTTGAGCTAAAATTGCGGTAAAACCCAGACTAACATCTTCCAAAGGTTGACGACTAAAAATTGCGACACCATTATAAGCTTTTTGTCCAGAAACATACAAATGATACCCTAAATCTTCAAAAGGCGATCGCGGAAAATCTGGATCAATAACTTTGGTTTCTTGTAAACACAAAAGATCAACAGGGTTAGCCTGCAACCAAGCTAACACCTGTTCTTTGCGGGTACGAATTGAGTTAACATTCCAAGTCGCAATCTTCATCGAGTTCGTTTAAGCGGGGAGTCATTTCAACTATTGTCACAGAAAACGGTTCATTGTGTCAAAAATCTAATTTTCTTCTCACCAAAACGCTCTACTCAGTTTGAACTCAGAGTGTTAAATCGGACAAGACAATCCTTCAGACCGTTGGCTAAATCGAGCATTTTCTCGATAGTCAACTGGACAATCAATCACAGTCGGAACATCTTGCGCCAGTGCTTCTTTTAAGATCGGAACTAAGTCTGTTGCTGAGTTTACCCGATAGCCTTTTAATCCCATACTTTCGGCAAATTTGACAAAATCAGGATTCCCAAATTTAATGAAGGAAGAATCACCATAATGGTCTTCTTGCTTCCATTCAATTAACCCATAACCGCCATCATTAAAAACAATTGTCACAAAAGGAGTTCCCACCCGTAAAGCTGTTTCTAACTCTTGGCAGTTCATCATAAACCCACCATCACCTGTCGCGGCGACCACCTTTAAATGAGGATTAACTAATTTCGCTGCCATTGCACCGGGAATAGCAATTCCCATCGCTGCAAACCCATTAGAAATGATACAAGTATTGGGGCGATCGCAATGAAAATGACGAGCAATCCACATTTTATGAGCGCCAACATCCGAGATGACAATATCCTCTGGCCCTAACACCTGACGCAAATCATAAATCAGTTTTTGGGGTTTAATTGGAAAGCCATCATCATCGGCATATTGTTCATAATCGCGACGAATATATGAGCGTAATTTTAGCCCATAAGGTTCGGGTTTTCCGGTGCGATCTGAACGGCGTAAAATTTCATTGAGCGAGTCTGAAATATCTCCGACAATTTCCGCCATGGGAATGTAACTACTATCGACTTCAGATGGAGTAGCACTAATGTGAATAATGGGAATTGTGCCTTCTGGATTCCACTTTTTCGGAGAATATTCAATCAAATCGTAACCGATCGCAATCACCAAATCAGACTTTTCAAAAGCACAACTAATATAATCGCGCTTTTGTAATCCGGTCGTCCACAATGAGAGTGGATGAGTGTAGGGAATCGCACCTTTCCCCATAAAAGTATTAACAACTGGAATATTGAGTTGGGTGGCAAACTCAGTCAGAGCGTCACTGGCATTGGCTCGCAACGCTCCATTTCCAACTAAAATAATCGGATTTTTAGCCTTAGACAGAGCAACGGCTGCCTCATTCATACTGTGATAAGCAGAATAGACTTTTTCACGCTTATCTCGTTGGAGGGGTTGTCCGATTGCTTCCATTCCCGCAATATTTTCGGGGAGGTCAATATGAACAGCACCAGGTTTTTCCGCTTGGGCAAGTTTAAAGGCTTTCCGAACAATTTCCGGGGTGTTACTCGGTCGAACAATTTGAGAATTCCACTTCGTTACAGGCGAAAACATTGCCACCAAATCTAAGTATTGATGGGATTCAATGTGCATTCGATCAGTTCCCACCTGTCCGGTAATCGCCACCAGAGGCGCACCATCGAGGTTTGCATCCGCCACACCTGTCATGAGGTTAGTTGCTCCTGGCCCCAGGGTGGATAAACAAACTCCAGCTTTTCCGGTCAGGCGTCCATAGACATCTGCCATAAAAGCGGCCCCTTGTTCGTGGCGGGTGGTAATAAACTGAATAGAGGAGCTTTTTAAGGATTCGAGAACAGCCATGTTCTCTTCTCCGGGTAGTCCGAAGACATACTGTACTCCTTCATTTTCGAGGCATTTGACCAGAAGTTCTGCTGTGTTCATGTCAGGTCTAAAAATTGGAAATTAGGAAATTCGATGAAATTGATTGCCCATCGGAATGAAAATGGATTCAAAGCTGAGAATGAATCGGTTGACTTCATGACTAATCGCAATCAGGATCAACTTAGACTCAATGGCTCAGTTTTGCCTGAATTATTTTAGCTTTGAATCCTAAATTCCGAATTTGTGTTACTTAATCCAAACGGTTTTAATGTTGACAAATTCGTGCATACCCTGAATACTTAACTCTCGTCCGTAGCCTGAGCGTTTGATTCCGCCAAAGGGTAAACGAGGATCGGACTTGACTAAACCGTTAATAAAAACAGCACCCGCATCTAGTTCGGAGATTAAGCGATCGCGCTCCGCTTCATCTGTCGTCCATGCGCTTGCACCTAAACCAAAGACTGTGCTGTTTGCCAGTTTTATCGCTTCATCCAGGCTGGAGACACGGAACATCAACGCTACAGGGCCAAAAAATTCTTCGGTGTAGGGAGGAGTTCCGGGTGGGATATCGCTTAAGATGGTGGGCGGATAAAAGTTGCCGGGTTGTGCCAGGGGTTGACCGCCAATCAGCACTTTTGCACCTTGTTCAACAGAGGCTTTCACCTGTTTGTCGATGTCTTGTAAAATGTCAGGTGTCGCTAACGGCCCGATATCGGTATCGGTTGCCATCGGATCACCAATTTTTAAGGCTTGGAATTTTTCGACCAAACGCTGTTCAAATTGATCGGCGATCGCGGAGGCTAAGATAAACCGTTTGGCGGCAATGCAGGACTGACCGTTGTTTAACAACCGAGCGGTAACTGCCGTTTCGACTGCCGCTTCTAAGTCTGCACTTTCGAGAACGACAAACGGATCACTACCCCCCAATTCTAGTACAGTTTTTTTAATGTGTTTTCCGGCTAGGGAGGCGAAACTCATGCCTGCGGGTTCACTTCCGGTGAGGGTTCCTGCTTTGACGCGATCATCACTGATCACTTGCGCGACTTGAGCTGATCCGATCAACAGGGTTTGAAAAACGCCTTCGGGAAAACCGGCTTGAGTAAAGATGTCTGCGATCGCTAATGCACATTGGGGGACATTGGAAGCGTGTTTTAGCAAGCCGACGTTTCCCGCCATTAGTGCGGGGGCTGCAAATCTAAAAACTTGCCAAAATGGAAAATTCCACGGCATCACCGCTAAAATAATCCCTAATGGTTCATAGCGAACGTAGCTTTGACTGGCATCGCTTTCGGCCGGAACGTTGGCCAGAAATTGAGCCGCGTTTTCCGCGTAGTAGCGACACACAACAGCACATTTTTTCGCTTCGGCGATCGCTGATTTGAGGGTTTTCCCCATTTCCAGCGTCATCAATTTAGCGAATTTCTCGGCATCTTGTTCGAGAATGTTGGCTGCATTCTGCATCCAGTTGGCTTTTTGTTCGTAGGGCAGACGCCGATACTGTTCAAAGGCTTTCTGGGCGAGGCTGAGACTGTTTTCGATTTCAGAGTCCGTTAACGGTTCAAATGCTTTGAGCAATTCCCCGGTTGCCGGATTTATTGTAGCAATCCCCATAATAAATTTTAGTTTTTTTTAAGATAAAAGTTCGGGTCGTTTTCTAAACCTGTTCCCTCCTTCTTTATCCTAACTCTGAACTACCCATAACTATTATTTAACCTCTCTAGGGCTGATTCGTCTACATAAATTGATACATTTTTTTAGATCTTTTTATACTTCTTTGTAAAATGTTTAAATTTTTGGGACAATGATGCGAGTTTATACTGAATCTTTTTTCCCCGCGAGAGAAATATCTAGATGTCGCGTCATCTGTGACAGCGAGGCGGTAATGTTTCCCGCAGTCAGTCTCAGGTTGAAATCACCCAGAATTATGATTTTAAAGATTGAAACCTGATTTTTGGGTGAATCAGACTGATGAATTAACTTAATTATTTGATAGACTAACTACATTCGTAAAATCTCTTGACTTCGCTTTATATTTCAACAAAAGTTGTTTTAAAATTCAGTGTTTTTGCTATTGTTCTTTGCTTCTTTTTAGTGTAGCTTCAAGAAAGAAGAACTAAAAAATTGAGAATGCTTTAGGAAAAAATAGCATAGCCATGAATGATCAATTGATCACCGGAACCTCTTTTTATCAGTTTGAACCTTTAATTGCTCGTTTACGGGGAATTATTCGAGATTATCCTGAAGGCGTTGGGATTATTAAAGAACTGATTCAAAATGCAGATGATGCCAGAGCCACCCAAGTTGAAATTACCCTTGACTGGCGGACTCATTCTGCTTCCAACCTCCCCGACGAACGGATGGTTAAACTGTTAGGGCCTGCTATGCTCGTTTATAATAATAGCACATTTACCGAGCGAGATTTTAACAGTATTCGCAGTTTGGGACAGAGCGAAAAAGCACAAGATTTACAAAAAACAGGAAGGTTTGGGGTTGGGTTCAACGCCGTTTATCATGTTACCGACTATCCAAGTTTTATCTCTCGAAATCGCCTGATCTTTTTTGACCCTCATGGAAATGCTATTCCGGGAACTTCCAAACAGGAACCGGGGCGAGAATGGCACTTTTTCGCTGCGGGATGGTGGGAAAATTATCCCGATTTTCTAAAAGTTTACGAAGCGGGAGGACTCGCAAAAAATAGCGAAGATTTTCAAGGAACGTTATTTCGTTTACCGCTAAGAACCGAAGAACAGGCGAAAGAAAGTGAAATTCGCAAGCAAGCGTTTACGGAGTCAAATGTTAAAGAACTTTTGGAGGAGTTAGTCGCGTGCGGCGAAGAATTATTATTGTTTCTGAAGTCAGTTCAGTCAATTCATGTTTATGAAATTCCGGCGGATAGTGATGGAACTCGTGAGGAAATTTTAAGAATCACAACTAAAAATGATCAAGAAGTTCAAGAAGCACGTCAAACTATTCTTAATGCAATTCCCGATGATTTTAATCTCCTCATTGAACACTGTCGCCATCAAGAATCTTTAGCCGCTATTTCCTATCGCCACGAAATCGAGACAGTTAGCTTAAAAAATACGATAACATCAATTTGGCGAGTTGCTCAAGTAATTAGAATTGATGAGGGTGAAGAACTCGCAAACGTCATCACAGCCCTGTATGAAAGTCGGGAGAAAGTGTTACCTTGGGCGGGGGCTGCGGCTCGTATTTCTACCTCTTGTCAGGGAGAAAAAGCACAACCCATTCGGGGGCGAGTTTATTGTTTTTTACCGCTTCCTTTAGAGACGGAGTTTCCGATACATATTAACGGATTTTTTAACTTAAATAGTTCCCGAGATAACCTCAGCAGTGACCTCGGACAAACCGGAAAAGACCGTCCGCGAGCGATTTGGAATCAGTTATTAGTTCGTCATGTTGTTTCTCATGCTTGTGCGAATTTAATTGCAGATTTGGTTGAAGATTTAGGACAGTATAATCCTCAAGAATATTATCAACTTTGGCCGATTAAAAAAATTACAACCAGCAAAGCTTTAGAACATCTGAATCAGTTTATCATTCAGCTTCTTTATTGTAAACCCGTCGTTCGTTCTGCGGTTGAACATACAGAACTTGAAATCCAAGACAATATTAAGGTGATTTCAAGCACTCGCTGGGTTTCTCCAAATACAATTAAAACGTTAACGGGAGATTGGTATAAACAGTTATTGGAACCGCTACGAGTTGAGAAAATTGATATTACCGAACCCCAATTACCCCAAGCGATTCTCACAGCATTTGAAGCTTTAAATTCCCAAATAAAACCGTTTACTCCCGCAGAATTGCGACAGCATTTGATAGAAAAAGCTGGGTTTACTGTTGAGTTAAAAAATGCTCCCAAACCTTGTTTAAAACGGTTAGATTGGATTTATCATTTACTCCGATATTGTGTGAGTGATAATCATAGAGATTTACGGGGTTTACCGTTGGCGGTTTTGGCGAATAACAGCTTAGAAGTTTTCGGATATAATTCAACGGGAACAGTTTATGTTGACAACGCTCGAATTAAAGTTGATAATACTTATATCAATTTAGTTCGAGAAATTTTTGCAAGTTATCCCGAATGGTTCCTTCATCCGAAGTTATCAACAATAGTCTCAGCAATACACGAAGGAGTTTCGGAAATGACTCCTTTAGAAGTTGCGAGTAAATTAACTCTAATTTTAGACAGTCAAGATGCTGATGGTTTAGCTTGGAATTCTGATAATACTGAACTTCCTAACGAAGGATGGCTAACGAAAGTTTATCAGTATTTTACAAACTACCTCCCTTCGAGGGATGCTGATAAGCTTCAAGAAAAACTGAACACAATTCCCCTCGTTCCCGCAACAGATGGAAAACTTTATCGGGGGGGTTCGGTGACAACACCGCTAATTTATGATAATTCAATTTCGGGAAATATCAGTCAGCAAACCTTAGAATCCTTACAATATTTTGGCGTAAAAATCGTTAACGCACCGCCAAAGCTGGAAAAAGCCATTATAGATTTTGCAAAAAAACAGTATAATCAACTGATTTGGTTTGTAACAGGTTCCGATGTTGTCGATACTATTCACCTTTATTATAAACCGGGACTTTCTCCCTACCATCCCGAACATTGTGAAGTATTGCTGGACTTTTTAGCCGATAAAAAATGGCTGACGGGTGACAACAAATATAATGATGAACGATTGGAAAAGTTGCGTCAACTTCCCCTTTACCTCACCGTCGCTGATGAGGTTGTCAACTTAACCGACGAACCCGTTTATCTTCCCAAAAATGGCTATCAACCCCCAGAAATTGGCGGCGAACTTAAACTTTTGAAGTTGGGAACCGTTCAAACAAAATGGCTGACATTCTTCCAACTTTTGAAAGTTCCCGTTTTGGATAAAATTACCTTTATTCAAGACTGTTTGCTGCGAGAATATCCCTACCTTTCCGACGAAGAACAGTTGATTGCTTTGGCTTGGGTTCGAGATAATCTAAATAGCCTTAAATTGGAGTTTCAAGAAAATTCTAATGACTTTTATCAACTCCAAGATAAAATCAAAAAAGCGCGTTTAGTTCGGTGTAACGATGGACGATTGCGATCGCCTAGTTTAATCTACCATCCAGATCGGGAAATTGTCAAAACAATTTTAGGAAATCAAGCGGTATTTCCTGATGTTGAGTTTTATGGGGAAAAACTTGAAAATTGGCTGAAGTTTTTCTCTCAACTGGGAATGCAAAATAATCCCAATGCTGAGGATATATTCGCCTGTATTGAACAGCTTATCCAAACCGCCAGCCGTTTGGGAGGAGATGCAGTTCGAGATGCTGTACTAGAAATATTCTCATACATTGCGAACAATGGCAATATTCTCGATTTTCGAGTCAATAATGGAAGTAAAACTCTAGCGGAAGCCTTGCGAGAAAAAGCCTGGTTAGCGGTTGAACGAAATCCAGAATTTATACAAAATTATCCGGCTGCAATTTCTCCAGAAAATAGACTGTACAAAGCCGATGAAGTGGGTTGGGTTGATGAGGCTTGTTTGGTGGCGAGTCAGAAGCCTATTTTTCCTGTTTCAAAGATACAGACTCAAAATTTTCTGCAAAAACTGGGATTTATTCCTCTTTCATCCGCAGAAGTTCTCAACCATTTTGAAGCGGTTATTCAAACTTGGGAAAATCTCGACAAACCCCCAGCCGAACAAACCGAAATTGTTCTCAAGTCTGTGCGTTCAATTTATCAGCATCTCTACGATAATTTTGTTGATAACCGCCAAACAACAGAGGAAGAACGCCAGAAAATTCGAGAACGATTTGAATGGTGTTGTTGTTTGTGGGATGAGTCAACTAACACCTTCTGGAAACCCGTTCATGTGTTTACTGAAACTGTTTCATTTTTTGGTAAACGTCGGATTACAATCTCATTTTCTCATCAAATTGGAGAAGTTTATCAACTTTTAGGTCAACGTCAATCTCCAACGGTAGAAGATGATCTCAATTTGATTGAAGAAATTGTAGAAGAATACAAGAATCAACCTCTATATTTAGAAGATTTAAACTGTGTTATTCAGGTATTAAAGCGATTAGAGTTACAACTTGATTTGGAGGAAAAATCCGTTAATAATATTTTGTTGTTAACTGCGGCGAATACATTGTGTGAAGCCACAGAAATTTTAATTCCGGATGCACCTTGGCGAAAAGACTATATTGAACCTAAACGAATTCTTCATCCTCAAGTTTCCCCAAAATTAGCGAAACGAAGCGGTAGTCTTTCATTACTGCGAGATGTGAGTGAACAACCTGTTAATGTTCATCTAACGAACGATATCCAAAGTTTACAATGGTGTGAACAATGGAAATTTACCATCAATTATACCCAATTTTTAGAAGGATTAAAACGATTATTTATTCACGAACAGGATATAGAATTTATCTGCGATAGCAACTTTTTAACCCGAGTTCAAGTTCAACCCGCAAGTCAAATTAGCGTTAACTTATTTTTACCCAATGAATTACAAATTGCCGAAGCGGTACCGGGAACAGATTATTTTGATTCCCAACAAAATACCTTTTACATTCTCGGTCATCCGAATCGCCAGATTATGCTATCTTATTTAACAGAAAGCTTGAATCATCATTTCGGCGAGTTTGGCTTGGAAAACTTACTTCCCCTGGCAAATTTAATTGATACCGAACCGACTCAAATACACCCGCTTTTGGATGAATTGAGAATTTGCAGTTTATCGACTTCTGAATTCTCAGAAGCAGCCAATTTAGAAATAACCTCCCCAAAAGAATTAGCCAAAACCTTGTATAAAAATCTGGGTTATGATAATATTACTCTAAGGAATAATACCGTTTTTGATTGGTCTTGTCAGAGTGACCATTTACCCGAAATTCAAGTCATTGTTAAAACCATTGATTCAAGTACATCAACAATGTCTCTGCAAGAAAAAGAATGGTTATTCCTCAAACAAACCCCCACGGCTGAACTTCTGATTATTTGTTTTTCCGCAGACAACCCGAATATTGCTGCTGAGATGATTCAAATTCGTGACGTTTGGCAAACTCTACAAAAAGCAGAATTGAATCATGGAGTTGAACTTGCAGGTGATTCTAATGACCTGATTTTAAACTGGAATTTAATTGCCAACAGCAGTTATCCCACAGTTAAAAAGCTCAAATAAACCCCGAAGACACAGAGACACTAAGAAATAAACATCTTGGTGACTTTGTGCCTTTGTGGTGAGTTTATCCGTCCCAATAACCGTTTTTAGAACTTAATAGTAAGCCGCGTAATATTTGCGTTCTTGCTTATCTCCATTGGCAACCATTCCTAACACGGGAACACCTGCCATTTGCAATTCTCGCAACGCTAAATCAACCGCCGCCCGGTCTGTCTTCCCAACACCAACCACCATCATTAACCCGTTTGTATGAGGTGCCAACAAGTTTGCATCCGCCAACCCTAACAGCGGCGCCGTGTCGTAAATCACTAAATCAAAAATCTCTGCTAAGTGACCCATCAACGCCTGCATCGATGCCGAAGATAACAACCGGGTGGGGTCTGCTATCGGTTGACCCGCAGTTAAGACAAACAAATTCTCATCGCTGAGAGTTTGCTGAACAACATCTTGAATTTCTAGGTTTTGAATTAAGACATCACTCAACCCTTTTTCGTTGGAGAGTTGCAACATCCGATGCACTTTGGGTTGACGCAAATCTGCATCAACTAACAACACCCGTTGTCCCATCGCTGCGGCGCCCATTGCCAGGTTCATCGCCACGGTTGACTTGCCATCGGCGGGAGTCGCGGAACTAATCACACAAGAACGAACAGGACTTTCTGGGTTTAAGCAGCGAATATTCGCACTCAGAGAACGAAACGCCTCTTGAAACGGGGTACAACTGGGTTCATAGGTTCGAGTCGTCGAAACCGCTACCCGAGGCATTGTCGCGGCGGGAAGCATCAACGCTTCATTACTCGCCGGAATTACACCCAACAAGGGAAAGGGTACTCGGTCTGTGACTTCGTTGGTGTTGTGGAAAACATTATCTAAACGTTCCACTAACTGTGCGGCGGCAACCCCCAAAACGATACCCGCCAGTCCACCCAGCGCCAAATTTAATGGCACAATGGGATAAACGCTAATCAGTTCTCCCTGTTGGTTGCGAGGAATAGAAGGTTCAGCAATCAATTCCCAAGCCGGAGGCGGCGGCGGGGCAACTTTTAACTGAAGTTCTTGACGTCTGAGCGATAAATCATTTAAACGGCTGGTTGCGACTTGTAATTCTTGTTCTAAATCAGAATAACGTCGCATGACCGCTGGAAAACCTTGAGCGGATTCATTTAATTGTTGAGCAGCTTTATCCAAAACTTGGGTGCGAATTTCCAACATTGAAATTTGGTTTGCCGTAGTCACCAATTGTTGAGTTAAACCCATGCGAATCGAGTCTTGAAAAGACAAAATTTGGGGGTCAATACTCGACAAATCTTGTCCGAGAACTCGTTCAGCTTCTTCACTTAATAACGGTAAAATTCTCTGACGTTGGTCGAGTAAGGCTTGAATTTGAGGTGCTTTACTGGTAAAACGAGCCGATTCTATGGCGATATTCGTTTCTAGTTCTAGCAGTTTTTGTAACAATGCTTGATAGCGAGGAGATTGAGACAACGCTGAGGCTAACATCGCCTGTTCAGGTTGTAGTCCTAGCTGTTGTTGCATGATTAAATAACTGGCTTTTTGCTGCTCAAGTTGCGCTCTCGTTTCCAGTTTTTCGACTTCGAGTTGGCTGATTTGTTCGGTGAGTTGTTTGGTTTTAATCTCAGGAGTAATAAAGGTGTACTGGTTTTGCAAGTTGAGCAGTTCTTTTTTAACTGCTTCTACCCGAGATTGTAAGGGATTGAGTTGATTGTTAATCAGCTTCAATTGCTCTTGGTTCGGGTCAAACCGTTCTTCTTTTTGACTAGAATCAAGATAGCTTTTCGCAATATTTTCAAGAATAAACTGCACTTTCTGGGGTTCAGTATCCCGATAACTAACTTCTAAAATACGAGTGTCAGGAATGGGAGTGATTGACAATTTATCAGATTCTAATACGGTTTGACCTGTTTTCTGATTAAATAATGCACTATAGTTAATTTCGGGATATCGGGTTTTAATTTGTTCAATAATTCCCGACATTAATTTTGGACTTTGTAGCAGCTTGACTTGAGACGCATAACTAAGTTCGGGTTCTGATTCTTCAAATAAAGCTTCCCCAGTTTCGCTGTCAGAATTTGAGGGAATAAACAGTTGAAATGAACCTCGATACTCTGGGGTTTGATGGTTAGTCCAGAGGTAAGTTCCAGAAGTCGTCGCCGCCGTAATTCCTAAGATTAAAATTGCTCGTCGCCAAATTCCTTTCCAGAATTGATTTTTGGGTTGAGCATGAGATTGAGAATAAAACTCAGGTTGATAACCAAACGAACCTTGTTCTAAAGGGTAAGCTGCGGCAAAATTTTGAGCTTTGTTCTGAGGATGAAAGACAGAGACTTGACTATTTTTTCCGGTGTTCATTGTAATTTGAGAGGTGGTTGACTAAACGTTTTAATCGAAGTTTATCCAAAAGGACGACCAACAAAACTGAAATCGATAAAAATAAAAATCCAAGCTAATTTTTTGACGGCCAGTTTAAAGCTTTATTTCAATCATATCCTGAGAAAGATACAGCTTCAAGTCTTCAGAATGAATTTTTTTTTATCAAAAACTTTTCCATAAAAACATCACCTCATTTCTCAGGATAATCCCAAAAAACGACCGACCTGAAATTTACAGTCAAAAACGGGACAAGTGCGCTCCTCACACCCCCCAAAATTAAAGCTTCTAATCTAAAATCCCGACAAATCTCAGGACTCCAAAAACTCCATTAAAGGGGCCTAACTTTCCTAATACCCCACCGACCCCATCTTGAAAGGCAGCACTGCCAGAACGTCCAATCACAATAACATCATTATGACGCAAAATCGGATTATTCTGATCATTGACCTCCTGAGAAAGATCAACCGTAATCATCTTTTGAGTCACCGTTCCATTGGAGTTAATCCGAATTAATTCAACAGTCTTTCGATTCGCTCTGGACTGATTAAACCCTCCGGCGGCCATAATCGCTTGATTCAGAGAAGTATTCGGTGTTGCCTGAATAGGTCCGGGCCTCATCACTTCTCCCACTACACTAATCTTAACCGTATCAGGAGAAAAACTCGCCATTGCCACATCGTCCGTCTGGTTAAAAGTTGATGCCGTTGCTGTCGGAACCACAATCGTATCTCCTTGTTGAAGGACAATATCCTGAGTCAAATCCCCCTCTTGCAACAGCGACCACAAATCGACCGAAAGCACTTGTTCAGTTCCTGTCCGACTGAAGCGACGAACTTCAATACTCCGAATATCCGCCATCGCCGTAATTCCACCTGCGGTTTTAATCGCCCTCGTGACTGTAAACACCCCCATCCCTTCCGTACTTGAAGACTCCATCAATTGTTGAGGATTTTCAGGGTCAGGTAACGGTACACTTTGGGAAGTCGCCAACGAATGAGTTCCCGGACGATTGACCTCCCCGACCACCGCCACACTAATTGGTTGAGACGTCGAACTGGCAAAATTCGCCACCGCCATCTGACGGGCTTCGATACGATTCATGTCTGTTACCGTCGGAATATAAACCGTGTCTCCATCTCGCAAACTAATATCCTGACGTAAATCTCCCGCTTGCAGCAGTTCCCACAAATCGACACTAATAATTTGTTCAATCGCAGAACCGGGCTGTTTGCGACGAATTTTGACTTGGCGAATATCAGCAAGCGATGTCACTCCTCCGGCCATTTGCAACAGTTGTGTCACCCGAGGCAGTTGCAAACCCCCGGAACTGGGTGTGACACCAGGCATTGCATTACCGCCAGCCACACCCGAGAACGTGTAAGCACCGGGACTCTGAACTTCTCCAGCAATCGCAATTTGCATCGGACGGGCCGAAAGCAAGGTCAGTGAAATAATCGGTCGTTGCAGATATTCTGCGTAACGTTGTTTAATCGCTTCTGTCGCTTGTTCGGTGGTTAACCCTTGCACCGGAACATTCCCCACCAAAGGCAAATTCAGCGAACCATCCACCGAAACTTGATGTTGACCGTTGGGGCCGCTATACTCAGGAACATTAAAAATATCAATTTGTAAGCGATCTCCCACACCCAGAATATAGCCCTCAGAAATAGGCGTTGGTGCAGTATTAATTGGCTCTGAATTAAGAGTAGGAGTTGGAACCGGAATCGGTTTAGGGGGGAGAAACTGAGCCTTTGCGCCCCGAATACCCAAACCTCCAATCATCAGGGGAACAGAAATTCCCATCAGCGCGACAGAACAAAGACTCGTTTTTCTAAACAGGTGTTGATAATAGCTCAAGGTTTTCATCTCGATTGAATGTTCGACTGCTCGCTTTAAAACGTTGTTGCTACCCCACGTTTCCAATATAAGCTGCTCTCAAACACATTGCCAAAAAGCCTCAATCGGCTAATCAAGATAAGCTAATCTGTTGTCGTTACCCCAAACCCCAAAACCAACCATGACCGACCAATTAAATGCCGATGTTTTAGTTGTTGGTGGGGGAACAGGTGGTGTTGCTGCTGCGCTACAAGCGGCCCGTCGAGGTGCCAATACTATTTTAATCAGTGAATTCACCTGGTTGGGGGGAATGCTCACCTCAGCCGGCGTATCAGCACCGGATGGCAACGAATTACTCGCCTTTCAAACCGGGTTGTGGGGGGCATTTTTACAAGAGTTAAAACGCCGACAACCTGAAGGACTCGATTGGGGTTGGGTCAGCTTTTTTACGTTTAATCCCAAAGTGGGGGCGGAAATTTTTGCCGACTGGGTATCACAACAACCCAATTTGCACTGGATTTCTGGCTATCAACCGCAGGAAGTCCTCAAACGAGACAACAAAATTATCGGGGTGCGATTTTCGGAGTTCACGGTTAATGCTGAAATTACTGTAGATGCCACTGAACTTGGGGATTTATTGGCACTGGCGGAAGTTCCCTATCGTTGGGGTTGGGAATTGCAAACCGAATGGGAAGAACCCAGTGCGCCTGTTATTGCCAATTCTCTAACAAAATCTTGTCCGGTACAAGCCCCGACTTGGGTGGCGATTTTACGGGATTTTGGGGAAAATGCCGTTTCTCCTGAAATTCCCGCCCCTCCCATCGATAACCCCGAAAAATTTGGGGGGGCTTGGGAAGGTTATGGCCCCGAACAATTTCTCAATTATGGTCGGCTTCCGGGTGGGCTAATGATGATTAATTGGCCTTGTCGGGGGAATGACTACGGAGAAGGATTAAATCGCTTAATTCAATCTCCCGCCCAACAGCAAGAATTTTTTCAAGAAAGCCGATGGCATACTCAAAGTTTTGTCCGCTTTATTCAGAAGCAACTCGGACGCCGCTATGGTTTGGCATCAGGAATCTTTCCGTCTCCACAACTGACTGATAACATTCAGTCTCCTCATTCTCTCGATACATCTTTTGCCCTGCATTTATATTATCGGGAAAGCCGACGCTTACAAGGGTTAACGACTATTCGGGAACAAGATATTTTGCCGATGCCGGGAGGGAATGTTGCTCCTCTCCCTATTAATTATACAACAGGCGAATGTGATGCGATCGCCATTGGCAATTATCCCAATGATCATCATTACACTCAAGATATTTTCCCGGTCAAACTGAAATATTTGCGATGGGGGGGACGCTGGACGGGAACACCGTTTACAATTCCCTATCGGGCGTTAATTCCTGTCGAAACGGAGGGGTTATTGGTCTGCGAAAAAAATATCTCCGTGTCTCATATTGCCAATGGTGCGACTCGTTTGCAACCTGTGGTTTTAGGCATCGGACAAGCAGCAGGAATGGCGGCGGCTTTGTGTATTGCATATCGTTGTCAACCGAGAGAATTATCGGTTCATCGGCTACAACAAGAATTATTGCATGATCCGGTTGCACCTGCGGCTATCATTCCTCTGTTTAATTTACTCCCAGATCGTCCGGATTGGGCAGACAAGCAGTGTTATTATCTTCAATATCCAGAAGCGTATCCGACTCATGGTTATTATGATTTAGAGTTTTCATGCCAGCAAATTTATTCTCATTGGTCTTTACAGACTCTCAAGAGTCAATCCTCAAATCAAGTTGATTTCAACACTAAAAGTTCTCCCCAGTTGTCAACGCCTGAAGTGGAAGAATACAGGAGTTGTTTTCAAGGTGTTTTTCATCGCACTCAAGAACAAAACTATACTTTAACCCTGACTTTTCCACAAAAACTAGCTGCTCAAACCTGGACATTAGTAACGCTCGATGCTGAGATTGAGCGACAGTTAAAACAGTGTATTAATGGTTCTCAAGTTTCAGTCAAAGGACGAATAAATCATGCTGGTCATTGGTTTATTGTCGAAGTTATTGAGAATCTGAATTGATTTCATTCCCTCAAAAAATCGAGTTAATATTCAAACAATTATTTGCACCGATGAGGGGGAACAGTCGCGGAAATTTACAGGTATCTCTGATTAAGGATTATCAGATCTAGAGTTCAGGTTATCCTCTGCGTTCCACCCCTGAATCAAAACAGAATAAAAATATTTTCATTCCACACAAATATTTTTGTTGCTACCTATTCTCATCCGAATATAACGAAATTTCCAAATACAGACGAGCGCGAAGTGTGACAGATAAAAATCTGACTCCTACATCGTGAATAGAGTTTTGGGTTGATCGCGATTACAGAATAGAATCTCTATCTAAATTGTAGAAAATTTCCTGATTGTTCAGTCAAGTCTCCGTAAAAACACTTAAAGACCCGTTTACATTGTAACGCGAGATCAATTTTTGTAGAAAATTTTTTAATCTTATCCTGATCTCATCAACTTGGGTTCGTATCAAGAAATGGACAGGTTTATTACGGACATTTCCCATGAAACTAACAATAGTTTTTGCCCTCACTAGCCTTTTATTCTTGGGGATCACGAGTCAAGTTCAAGCCGCCAATCATCAATCAACAGCCTTTTTAGAATTAGAAAACCAAAAATATATGATGTCAGCACACTTAAAGAATAACAAAGGTTCTGATCCCTCTCGCGGTAGTGGACGACGTAACTTTGTAGAGAACCCAACTGTGAACTCCGAAAATAACTCCATTTTTTTTGGTCGGGGGAGTGGTCGTTAAATACATTCAAGATCGGCTGATTTTAAAGAGAGAGTCAAAAGCATCATAGTATGTTATCTTGAACAACCCTAAACTGAATTCAATTGATCAGACTGCTATTTATCCTACCTTTTTTCTGTTGGGATGTTAGCAGTTTTGCATTTTTAGGGTTTTTGTCTATATTATAGAAACTAATTAACACAATTCATTCATTATTGAGGGTATAATGTACGCAAAGCAGTCCTAATTGACTGACAACAGAGGGTGCTATGGTACGTGATTCGGATGAAACTTCACGATCGCACCCATGCCTCATCTACATCAGGGGCGAGGGACTGGTATGAGCGATGTGATTAGGGGACTTGCTTCAGGTTAAGATTGAGCAAGTTCAGACCTAAGCGACCGTTAACGGAGGATGATACCATGCCTCCAAGATAGGCTATTTCAAGGAAAATCATGAGAAAAGATACCGATCTGATCAAAACTCTTAGCCCCAGCTCAATGGATCAGATCATGTTATATTTGGCTTTTAGTGCCATGCGGACGAGTGGGCATCGGCATGGGGCTTTTCTAGATGCGGCAGCTACCGCAGCAAAATGTGCCATCTACATGACCTATATGGAACAGGATCAAAACCTGCGAATGACAGGACACCTGCATCATATTGAACCGAAGCGCGTTAAGGTCATTGTTGAGGAAGTTCGACAAGCGGTAACGGAAGGAAAACTGTTGAAAATGTTGGGGTCTCAAGAACCTCGCTACTTAATCCAGTTTCCCTATGTTTGGCTAGAACAATACTCCTGGCAACCGGGAAAACCGCGAATTCTGGGTAACAGTCTGACACCAGAAGAAAAGCGCGTGATCGAAAGCAAACTTCCTAAACTGTTACCGGATGCTCAACTAATTAACTCTTTTCAATTTATGGAGTTAATTGAGTTTCTTCATAGACGCTCTCAAGAGGATTTAGATCCGAGTCGGCGGATGGCTTTGAGTGAAGCTTTAGCCGAACATATTAAGCGTCGTTTGATTTATTCGGGTACGGTAACGAAAGTTGATTCTCCTTGGGGAATGCCTTTTTATGCACTCACCCGTGCATCCTATTCTCCAGAAGATCAAGAAGAGCGCACCTATGTCATGGTCGAAGATACGGCTCGATATTTCCGCTTAATGAGAGACTGGGCGGAACGTCAACCCAAAGTTATGCGAGCTTTAGAAGAACTCGATATTCCGCCTGAGCGAATTGATCAGGCTTTAGAGGAGTTAGATGAAATCCTCAGACAGTGGGCAGATCGCTATCATCAAACGGGTGGAGAACCGATGGTTTTGCAGTTTGTTTTTGGCCCTAAAGAAGACGAATAAAGTGTAAATGTTCTGCTAATTGCTAATCGCTAATTTCTGTTTAAAAGTTAGCCATTAGCAATCGGCACTCATCACTCTTTTTAATCAGCAATTTGCATTTTGACGGTTAAGCTTTTCAGCTTTTCATTAATCCAGCGTTCAAACAATTCATTTTGTAATTTTTGCTTCAATTTCGGATCCTCAAACGAAGCTTCAATTAATTGCTCAACGCGAAATATACACCAACGCCCTTCAATCTCTACAGGGCCAACAATTTGTCCGAGAGTCGCGACCGTCATTATCGGCTTGAGATTTTCAGGTAAAGACCCCAAACTCACCGCTCCCATCATCCCATTAACATTCCGTTCAGGAGTCAGAGAATATTCCCGTGCAAGTTGCTCAAAACGAGCTTCTTCTTCTTGAAGACGACGATGTAATGTTTCTGCTAGTTCGTAATCAGCAACAACAATCCGAGACAGAATAATCGTATCTAAAAATGATTTTCGTTCCTGAAAATAAGCTTCAAGTTGCGGTTGCACAATCGAGAGTTTCAGTGTCTCTCGTTTAAATCCCGCTTCCACTTGTTGATGAAAAGAATCATAACTCATTTGATTGCGTTCCAGCCATTCCTGAAAGGCTTGGGGATCGCTGAGATTCCGTTCGAGTCGAAAATTAATCACCGCTTGTTCAACAGACGCGGAATTAATATTGAGGTTTTCTTGCGCCGCTAGCTCTTTATCAAGAACATACTGGCGCAGCATTTCCCCGATAAAAGATTGTAACTTGCCCGAAGATTGCAAATACCTTAAAGACTGTCCCAATGTAATGGGTTCATCATTAACCGTTAAAAAAGGTTGAGCCATACCGAGTCACTTCCTCAACAAAAAAACAACTGTACAAAACAAGCAAGCTAGTCTATGCTAACCTGAATAACTCTGTCTCAACAAGGCTTCAGTCATTCACAATGTTTGACTATAATTCCACACCAGGGCCAGTCCTATCGCCACAATTGCACCGATAAATGTATTAATAAAATTCACGACTTCGTTGGTCAACCAGTGAACCTCAGACTGCAAAGTTGCCCCAATCACACTTTCCAGATTCGTCGCGATCAAAGCCGCACACACACACCAAACTATACCGATAGCATCCATTAAACCCGTTCCCCAACCCACCACAGCCATTAAAATCGAAGCGACAACCCCGGCAATGGTTCCTTCTAAACTGACCGCTCCTTCTGTCCCTTTGGCAACAGGCTGTAACGTCGTAATCAAAAAGGTGCGTTGACCATAGGCTTTTCCCACTTCACTAGCACAGGTATCCGAAAGCTTTGTACTAAAACTCGCCACATAACCCAATAGCAACAAAGAGATAATCTCGCTAGTCATGCTACTTTCAGCAGACAGCAACCGCACTAGCAAAATTCCCAACGCACACAACGCCGCTGTCAGCGCTGAACCCCAAACATTTTCTGGCCCTCGGGCACCACTGCGTTTTTCAGCAATTCCGGCGGCTTCTTTTTCTGCCATGCCAATTCGAGTCACCCCAGAACCAACAATAAAGTAAAATACGACTACTAAATAACCTTGCCAACCTAAACAGCCCCAAATTAATACACCTAATATTCCAGCATGAATGATTCCGGCCGTCGTCAGCAATTTTTTTGGGGCGATCGCCACGAGACTGAGTAAAATGGTATTCAAAGCGATCGCGATGATCCAAGGGTTTGATCCCAACAACCAATCATTCCAATTTAGGTTAAAATTTGACATCTTAAAATAGGCAGTTAAACTTTAATTATTCACCACGTTTTACAGTTAACCGTTAACAGAGATTTGAGTTAACCGTTTTTTCTCTATTCCTCCAACTCCCGATTTTCCCAACTCCTGAAGTCCTTAACTCCTGAAGTCCTGAAGTCGCGAACTTCTAAATATTGATTATTGTTCGGCTTGGATGTTTTCACCGGAGCCAATAAAGCTTCGGCGACTTGACTCAAACAGCGATAATCTTTTACCATCCAAGCGTGAAGCAACACATTGAGTATAACCTCTTGACCGACCGGAAGTTGAGAACTACTCGCCGGGACAATCATCCCATCCAAAGGAGTCCAGATAGAGGTAAAGTTAATCCCATTGAGTTGGGCGACATCTCGGTTTAGATCTTGTATAAATTTAGAGTTAGGGCGCATTTGTAGGGTACCGGGTGTAACATAAAAGTATGCGGTCCAAGTGCCGTTATGGGGAGAGGAAATGGTAATCAGACGTTGTACCCGTTCAATTCCGCCCAAGCGTTGGACGTAGTAGCGACTGACCAAACCTCCCATGCTGAACCCGACTAAATCTATGGGTTGGTCTGGCGGAAAGGTTCGATCTACATAGTCTGTAATTTGGGCGGCGAGTCGGTCTATTCCCAAAAACCCATAATTGGGTATCAGGTTAAAGCAATGCACTTCCCATCCTTGCTGAGTGAGATAGACTGACATGGTGCGGAAAATCGCCGTGGTATCAAATATACCGTGAATTAGGATAACAGGATTACGGTGGCTGCTGTTCATAGGAACCCAACAAATGAATTTATTCGACACTGTAAACGAATATTACCGAGTTGTTTAAGCAGTGATAGTCCAGTTTGTCAAGTGACGGCTGTTCCAATTCTGAGAGTCCTATTCAAGAATTGCAATAATTCAATCCGTATTTTTACTTAGTTTATTGATTAGTGTACTCTATCACCCTGATAATTGTAAATTATTGTAAATAAATATAGACAAATCTTTCAGTTTTCCTCTAATCTAACGTATAAATATTTCTTTTAAAAAAAATAGAGGGAAAGCAATGATAGGTAAAATTTTGGGTTTTAATAAAAAGTCTGATTATTTTTTAGAGCTTGATGATTCCAAAGGAACCCAATCAGCTCCCACTGAACCCGCTAAAAAAGAAGAATCTAAACAGGCTCCTGTAGAAGCGAAAGTTGAAAAAGAGGAGCCTACTCCCTCCGCAAAAACCAGCAAAAAGACAAAAACCACTAAAGCCAAAGCCAAGCCTGCAACTCAGGAAGCTAAAGAACAAGCTAAAGCAACCGTTGAGGCGATTTCTGTGAAGCCGAAAGAACTTCCTTCTTTTAATGATGGTCTTCAAAGCACTCCCGCAGGAATGAATTTTGCGCCGGATAACTTAATGAAATCAGTCTCCTCTAGCCGTCGTCGTCCAGGTCCCAGCATGAATATGTTTAAGGATATGGCGCGTCAAGTTGGATCTCGTTAGTAACGTTGATTAACAGTTGAATATTGAGGAAGTAGCGGATGACAATGATTAAAATATTGTCCGCTATTTCGATTGAGTTTTGAGAAAAACCAAACCACTATAGAGATGAAATGCAGGGTCCCAAGGCGTTTCAGATTTGCGATCAATATCAACATGAGAGTTTAAACGGCTGAGAAGTTGAGTATAGTCAATCGCCGTTTCTGCAAAAGGTGTAAAATCAGACCAGAGCCGAACATTAGCTAAACTGTGATTAAATCGCTCCAGTAGACGATTCCAATTGAGACGAGTGGTATTTTCTACGAGATCAGAACGTTTTTCGAGAACATCCGATGTTGTCGCCGGATGTAAAGAAATTCCTTGCTGAAAGTCATAAGTTTGGTCACAAAAGCGCAGAATTGACTGGCGAACCCCCAGATGTAAATCATACACTTGAGCATAGTCCTGAGTCATTTCTTTATGGCGAAATCGGTCTGTGCGGCGACGTCGGGGGTCGTAGTCCATCGCTTCCATAAATAGGGGAAGTAAACCTTCTACTCGTTGTGTAACCTCACTCCAGTTAAACGTCAGCGACCCCAATTGATTATTCTCATTTTGACAAACAACGACAGGTTGAGGTGAGATTGACTGAAAATAGAGAACTCGAAATATATGAATTTTCTCAAGATCAGATAGACTCACCCAAAAGACTGGAATTTCCGCATTTTGCATCTCTTGACCATAAACCTGTAACTCCGCCATTTCACCTGTGCGATAAAGTCGCCAACCTCGACTCTGTAATTGCATCCGAGCGGTATAAGTATCCGTCTTCAAGAGTTTAGCTAAATGTTGGGCTGCGGCTTGTTTTTGTTCGGGATTAATCGGTTCGAGAATTAAAACTCCGGCTTCTGTATTGCGGGGGTCTGTTTTGGCTGCGATAATCGCGGCTTGTCGTCGGTTTTGTTCGATAGCTTCGAGGCGTTGTAAACCTTTTCGAGCTTGATCAATGATTTTAGGATGAGTCGCATTCTGAAGCAATTGTCGATAGATTTTTTCGGCTGATTTTAGCTTGTCCGTTGCTTCATACCAACGACCAATATACAACTGCACCCAAGGATTTTGGGGGGATTCTTTTTGCAGTTTTTTTAGGAGTTTAGCCGCAGTGCGATAGTCTTGATTTTCTAAAGCTGCGGCGACTTGTTCGATCTCTTTCATTAGGAAAAATCCGATTCATTTTCAAGAGGAGAAAGGCTATCACTAGAGAAAGGTTCAGAGTTGGGTTCAAACTCACTCACAGGTTCGGGGGAAGTGTTTATAAAAGATGTTGCCCGCTGACTTTGCCATTGATCGAGGATATCTTTCATTATGGCTTCTTCAATCCAAATTTTGGAAACGACTGCTAAAGGAAGGGCTAATATTAATCCTAAAAAACCAAAAAAGCGAGCAAAGAAAATTTGAGCGGTTAATGTGGCGGCAGGCAGTAGAGACACCTGCTTCTGCATAATCATCGGGCTAAACCAGTAGCTCTCTAAATTTTGAATGACAATATAGAGAATAATGACCGTTAACGCTTTCCAGGGTGTATCTAAAAGGGCAACTGATACGGGAAAAACCACACTAGCAGCCGGCCCAATATTAGGGATAAAGTTAAAAACTCCGGCTAGCAACGCATGAGCAAAGACAAAGGGAATATCCAGAATGAGTAAACCAATTGCACTGAGACTTGCAATAAAAATAGAGTTGATTACGATTCCCGCCATCCACTGCAATAAAACTGTTTCACATCCGCAGAGAATTGCATCCGCTCGTCGTCTATAAAAGGAGGGAAATAAACGGACAAAGACTGTGCGATAGGCGACGGGATTGCTGAGAAACATTAGGGTTAATACAATCACCAGCAGCAGTTGGAGCAGAGTGGTGAGGGAGTTGGAAAAGAAGGCAAAAAAGTTACCTAAGACGTTTTGAGCCAGAGGACCCACTTGTTGAGCAATTTCAGGAATGGTGGGAACCCGAAACTCCAACTGTTGGGGGAACCAGATCGGAGGATTTTCTAATAGGTTATCTACCCAACGAATAAATTGATTGAATCCTCGGGGTGCCAACTCAATTAATTGCTGAAATTGAGTCAGAAAAGGGGGCATAACCAGACTGAAAAAGAGTGTTCCAAACAACACTACTAAACTGAGGGCAATGATCACGGCAAGATTGCGGTTTAGTCGAAAGCGTTGTAACCATCGAACTAAACTGTTCAGGGCGATTGCTAAAATGACGGATGTAAAAATGAGCAACACAATCTGTCGAAATTGCCACAGGATGAGCAGAGCCAGAATCAGACAAAAAAAACCAATCCAATCGGCGAGTTTCATTGAGGGATGTCTCCTGTTAGCCGCATAGACCGAAGGGCTAGTATAATATTATTTATAATAATCTTCTCATTATCGCGTCTAGTTGTGAAAATTGAGTGATATTGGCTGAGTTGAGATTGGGGTTAGTTGACATCCTCTCCGTCGTAAACAACGGAGATTCCAAACATCACTGTCTGGGCTTCCTCTTTCCACGAGCTGACTTACTAGGTTGAGTTTCCCCAACAAAGCAGAGATCAATCTCTCGGGAGGCGTTAACTTCCGTCTGCCCGACGGTATTTGATAGCTGTTTTAATGCGGATTTCAATATGTTTTTGGCGGCATTTTCATCCCGGTCAGCAATATACCCACAGTGAGGGCATTTGTGAGTCCGTGTGGCAAGAGTTTTTACAACCTTTTTACCGCAATTTGAACAGTTTTGAGAAGTATACGCGGGTTCAACAGCAATAACTGGAACCCCATAAACTCGCGCCATATATTCTAACCATTCTCGAAACCTGTACCAAGCTGCATCGCTAATTGATTTAGCTAGATGATGGTTTTTAACCATGTTGCGAATCCGTAGGTTTTCAACCGCTACCAAGTCGTTAGACCGGATGACGTGTTGGGCTAGTTTGCAAGCCCAATCGTTACGTCTGCGTGAAACCTTGAGATGCGCTCTACCTAGTTTGTTTCTGGCTTTTTGGCGATTTCGACTGCCCGAGTGAGTTCTTGATAATCGACGTTGTAGCTTTTTAAGCTTGCGTTCATCTTTTCTCAAAAACCGAGGATTGTCTATTTGATTGCCAGAACAATCTGTGTAGAAATAGTTTAAACCTACATCTAGTCCTGTTTGTTTTCCTGTGAGTTCTTTTTTCTCCTCTCGTTCATGGTCTATCAGAAATTGAGCATAATACCCGTCATGTCTTCTAATTACCCGAACTCGTTTGATTTGTTTGAGCTGATAATAGTGTAGGTTCCGGCTTCCCCAAAGCTTAAACGTACCCGTTTGAAACTTGTCTGTGAACGTTAAATAACGTCTGTCTTCCGAAAGTTGACCGCCCGATGTTTTGTATTCAACAGACGCTCTAACTTGATACTTTTTAAACTTTGGAAATCCTTTGGAGCCTGGTATTTTCTGCTTGCAATTCCGATAAAACCTTTCAATTGATGCCCAAGCTCTTTCTGCGTGTGCTTGTCGTGCCATTGAGTTTAACCTTGATGCCCAAGGAAACTCTGGGTTGTCTGACAACAGTTTGCAGTGCTTGTAGGTATCGTTGCGACTTTTAACTTGACCGTCTAACCATGCCCTGATGACGCTGTTGCGAACAAATAGACCTGTCCGAATGGCTTCATCCAAGCTTCGGTACTGGCAATATGTTCCTTGCAGCTTCATTTCATATACGAGCATAATTTGTCGTCGTCGCTGACGATAAGCCATCGTAGCACAAACATAATCTGTCGTGAACGACGGGGCTTTTGACCCGCTTTTTTTGGTAAATTGATTGGATTGACGGAGGATTTCGCCACATTGATCCAAATCCAAAACTATTATTATCAAATCTATTGCCGCTTGAATTTCGCGCTATCTTAAAGTTGAGTTCTAGAATGAGTTGGCGCCAGAACGTCCATGAAATATTTCTTTTTAACGGATGGATGGACTGTGGGTCGTGTTTGGGGTGTTGGTGGTCTGTGGGATGAAGCAGCTCACCGTCGCCCACCGGAAATCCAGAGACTGAATCTCTGTTTGTGTGACAAGAATGAAAAAATGTGGTTGCATCGGGTAGAAGATGGGGTTTTGATGCTAGAAGTTAAGCCATCTGATCTCAGTGATCATCATCACTCAGGTCGGAGTATTGGTCAAGTCATTCTGACTCGGCTGATTACGGCTGATCAAGTGTTGGATCGTTTGTGTAAGGCTTCAGCTCAATGTCAAAGAATCGAGACGGCTTTGATCTCTCCAGACGGTGAATATTGAACGGAAAGCCTCGGGGATAAAGCCAGATCAGCAAGTGAAGTGGGTCGTTTTTTGTGAGCTTTTTACACAGGGTTCGTCGGTGAGTTTTGTCAATAGACTTGCAATTGGTTCTAACTATCGATACACTTCTTTAAAATAGGCAATCAAACGAGTCACTGTTCCAAAAGTCCAAACTGGTTTGAGGCGTAAAATCAGAGAATTTTTTTTCGGTCTGCGGAAGGCGGACTGCTGCGTGGGTTCTCTAGCTTAAGAGAGCAAAGTTGAGCAATCAACTAGAGAAGCTGTGTAAGACTAAGTTAGGGAGTTGGAAACCGGAAACAGGCGGACAGAAGATACCTAGCCGATTGTATTTACTGTCACCTGGAACGGATAACCGATAACCTAAAAGGCAACAGCAGATTCAGACACGAAACCTCCCCCGTGCATTTTGTGTATTGGGATGAGGTACTTCACGTCAGTTACATAGATGCAGATCACCCGTCAAACTCTCTTAACTTATATAAGGCTTGACAAATTGTCAACTTTAGGGTAAGAAACCGGGTATTCATGGCAAAGTTAAAAAAAGTATACCTTACAAATCTAGGAGGAGCGTAGTCAATGGGACTACCCTGGTATCGGGTACATACAGTAGTTCTGAATGATCCAGGACGGCTGATTTCTGTACATTTAATGCACACTGCTCTCGTAGCAGGTTGGGCTGGCTCAATGGCCCTCTACGAACTCGCAATTTTTGATCCCTCTGACCCCGTTTTAAATCCGATGTGGCGTCAGGGAATGTTTGTCATGCCGTTCATGGCTCGCTTGGGTGTTACC
>NZ_AAVU01000043.1 GCF_000169095.1 Lyngbya sp. PCC 8106 | reverse complement strand
AATTCTAAATCCTCGACGGTGAACTGTTTTCCTCGGTTCGCGATTTCCTATTCTCTGTTGTCTGGGGGCGGCGATTGCCTAGTCAGGGATGAATCTATTTTATCTCAAACCCGGCGATCGCTCGCCAAGTAGAATTGGCAAAAAAAACAATCAGAAATGTAAAAAATCAGTTTCGGTATTTATACTGAGGAGTTATAACAGTATTGTGCAACAGAAAGCTATTTCTAATCCAATTATCTCTGATCGACTGGTACTCACCAACTTCTCGATTAAACTTGCCGTTAACAACAGCGATCAACTCAACCTGTGCGAAGTTGATCGCTATGATAAAAAATCACCCCTTCCCCCTAAAAAAGGGTAAAAACACACCTTTAACCCTTAAAAAGGAATGGGATCATAGTCTGGGTTTTCCGGGTCAGTGGGAGAGTCAAAATCGGGTTCAGATTCCACCTCAGACGGTGCAGGTTGCATCGGTTCAGAACTCGAAGCCGTGCGGTTACGAGAACTCAAATGAACGACATTATTGGGGGTCGAAGCTGCTTCCGACATCTCCTGATCAGAGAAATCAGAGGAAGAATGAGTCGTGGGAATATCTAGCATATAAACTCTTCGCGCCGTCATTTCAGCTCGTTTTTCCTTAAATCCTTCCGGTCGTTCAATCACATTCATACCCAAACGACCTTCAACAATAACATGATCACCTTGATGATATTTTTCATTAATTTCTTGCGCTAAATTTCCCCATCCCACCACCTTTAACACGGCAAAAGAATCATCCCTCAAGTTAGAAAACTTAACCAACATTTCTGCAATCGGAGTCTGATTATCAGCCGTATAGCGCAGTTGAGGCGGTTGGACAATTTCAACCATTAAAATGCAATTATTCATGGATTTAATTCAATATTCGTCAGTGATTTGTCAAGCTAAAGTTCCAAACAATCAGAATGATTTTTGAGTCAATCCTTTAAGTCTAGCGAACTTCAATGGTAATTATCATCACCTCGATTGATTCCTTGAGATTGGTTAACAAAATCTTGTACGAGATTGCGGTATTCTCTAATGGTCGTATCTACCCAATCGCGATCATGGCTATTGGCATAGAGATGAACAAGAGGTTCACCAGCATCAGGTAAAACCAAGATCCAGTTATCATCTTGAAAATTCAACAACTTGACTCCATCTATTAATTCTAAATTCTCGGTGGTGTGAGTTTCCACCAAATGACGCATTAAAGTTCCCTTCACCGACCAGGGACAGCGTACCGTATGACAACGGTGAATAACATAAGGCAAATCCGCCCGAATTTGAGCCAGACTTCGCTCTTGAGTCGTCAGCATTTCAACCATCTTAGCGATCGCAAACATAGCATCAAACCCCGGATGAAATTGGGGAAAAATGAACCCCATCTCCCCACTTCCCCCCATCACCACATTCGGGTTCGCATGACAAGCCTCCATCAAAGCCGTCGGATTTGCTTTTGTGCGAATCACCTTTGCATCGTGACGACGAGCAATCTGTTCAACCGCAGAAGAAGCCTGTACCGGAACCACCACCGAACTTCTCGGATTAGAAGTTAAAACCATATTCACCATCAAAGCCGTCAACAGTTCACCTCGAATCGGGCTTCCGGTTTCATCAACCAAAATAAACTGTTCACCATTAGCATAAACCTGAACCCCAAAATGCGCTCGCAGGGCTTCCACCACCCGACTGAGTTGATCGAGGAGATTTTCTCGTTCTCGGTTAGACACCGAAGTTTGACTCAAACTGGCATTGAGAACCACCGCATCACAGCCAAACTTAGACAGTAAACGGGGTAGAATAGCACCCGAAACCGCATAAACATAATCAATCACAATTTTGGCGTTACTGTGGCGCAGAGCTTCAACATTCAGATGCTTCTCAAAACTAATGCTGTAGTTATCCACCACTTCGGCTGGATAGACCATGTTCCCAATTTCAGGAATTTGCGCCCGTCGTAAGTCCTCCTTAAAATAAGCCCCCTCGATTTTTTTCTCTTTCGCTTTGGTAATATTAATCCCCTGACTATCGATAATTTCAATTAAAATTTGATCGGCTCGATCCGGAGATAGGCGAACGTGCAATCCCCCGGCAACATTCAGCGTCGGAATCACCGCCCGAGCGACTGGAATCGCCGTAGATTCGAGGTTAAATACATTCACACCCACCGACATTAAACCCGAAATCAGCGATCGCGTCACCATGCGAGAAATACGGCGTTGATCTCGTGAAACCACAACCGTTGCGCCCTGTTTGAGAGTAGAACCATAAGCCGCACCGAGTTTCACAGCAAACTCAGGAGTAATATCAATATTCGCTAACCCCTGAACTCCTCGTTGACCAAACAGATTCCGTTTAGCCGTATTTCCCCAAATCAAGTTAATGTTGAGCGTGGCACCCGACTCAATTTTTTTGCTCGGCCAGACTCGTACACCCGGACTAATTTGTGCTTCTTCACCGACTGTCGAGAGAGATCCCACCACCGCCCCTTCAAGGATATGAGCGCGTCGATCTACCCTTGTTCCTCGGGCAATCACACAAGCCCGTAGATGAACATCATCTCCAATAATCGCCCCATTCCAAATAATTGGCCGTTTAATATTGGCATCAGCACCAATCGTAATATTATCCCCGAGCACCGATCCGGCAGCGATTTCTGCTCTCGGCCCAATCCGACAATTATGACCAATTAAAACCGGAGTTTCGATCTGAGCCGTATCATCAATGTAAGTATTTTCTCCCAACCACAAACCCGGCGATCGCTCCTCATAGGAGACATCAAGTTTAACTTTACCGAGTAGGGCATCATATTGAGCTTCTCGATAAGCATCGAGATGACCGACATCACACCAATATCCCTCGGCAATATAACCGTACATGGGGATGTCTTTTTCCAGGAGTAACGGGAACAAATCTTTAGAAAAATCAGACTCTTGATTGGGGGGAAGATACTCTAAGACTTCAGGTTCGAGAATATAGGTTCCCGTGTTCACGGTATCGGAAAAAATTTCGCTCGTCGAAGGCTTTTCTAGAAATCTGCGAATGCGATAATTTTCATCCGTAATCACCACACCAAACTCTAAGGGATTTGGCACCCGAGTCAAGACTAATGTCGCTTTGGAGTCGTGTTTAAGATGAAAATCAATCGCCGCACTGAGATCAAAATCTGTGATGCAATCCCCACTGATCACCAAAAAGGTATCATCAAGGAGTTCGGCAATATTTTTCACACAACCTGCGGTTCCTAAAGGTTGATCTTCTTCCACCGCATAAGTCATTTGCACTCCAAAGTCCGTACCATCGTGAAAATATTCCCGCATCACATCTGGGAGATAATGAAGGGTGGCAATCACTTCATAAATTTGATGTCGTTTGAGTAAATTGATAATATGTTCAGCAATGGGGCGATTCAAAATAGGCACCATCGGTTTAGGGAGATCGCAAGTTAACGGTCTTAGTCGTGTTCCCGATCCACCAGCCATTAGCACTGCTCGCATAGATCCTCCAAAAGTTGTGTAAGTGTTCTGAAAATTAGCCTAGCCTGGTCTTACTTTCGATTGAACAGCAAGTGAGATTTTGAGGGAGAGACAGACTCCTGAAAGCATCTCTATTGTCCGGACAGGGAAGAAGTTCAACGTTGACCCTGTGCGAGTGGGAGACTTGAAGACCTCTCAACTGACCGTGCCGAAGCGCGAAAAACGCAGGAGGAAAGCTCAGGGAAAAAGCATCGACTGCACCCGAACCGCCCGCTTTCAAAGTGCTATTGTCGAGAAGTTAGAGGGCTTGTTAGCATACGATTATCTCTATTCATAGCGTTAATTTTATCATTCTCGTTGTGCATCCCCCGTGTTGACACAGGGCTATGGGCGGAAGATCGGGAGATTTTGACTTCTGGCCCTACGAAGCGTGAAACCCAACAGAGGGAAGAAGCTCACGATTGTTGAGTAAAACTGCTAACATATAGAGAACACGCACCGCTTGCTTAAATTTACACAAATATTTAGAGAGTAACTACATTATGAGTTCGCTCATTACAATTGCTTTACTGGCTCTCTACGCCGGTGGAGTCTGGAAGTTCTGGAGTGGGTTTGAGCAAACTAACTTTGTCAAAAGCTTCGGAAATCGTCTCTACCTGTCATTGCTGTGGCCTGTATTCCTCCCGACTAACCGATCTTATCGGAAAAATTTTACGAAGGCATTAAAGGGATCAAAGCGATAGGTTCATCGAGTTCGTGACAGTTGCCGCAAGACAGACTTGCATCTCGACTGTCTAATCTGATATCCTAGCCTAGAATTTGGGAAAGTTAGTCTCGATAGCTAAGTTATTTGTTTGAGGTTGGCTGAGAAGTTCCACCTGTTCACAGTCAACCTCAAGCTGAGTCGCTGTAATTCGAGTCAGTTCGAGCCAGCAGTCTGGCGTCTTCCCCCCCTTTTCACTCCATTTAAGGGGTTGCTGTGATCGATAAGCTTTTACGAACCCTCAAACGGAAGTGGCCAGACGCGACAGAGTTCTCCATTGTTGCGACTGCAACTTTTGTGTTGATTATTGCGTTACTGGGAGTCATTCATCTCGGAGGACTCCAACCTTTAGAACTGGTTGTCTATGACCAAATGATGCGGTTGCGATCAACTTTACCGCCCGATCCCCGAATCTTAGTCGTTGCCATTACCGAAGAAGATATTCAAACCTATAACCGCTTCCCTCTCTCCGATCAACTGATCGCCGAACTCCTCGAAAAGCTATTAGAACTTCAACCCCGTGTGATTGGTCTGGACCTCTACCGCGATATTCCCTATGAACCGGGACATGAACAACTGGTTAAGCAACTTCAATTCCCTAATATTATCGCGATCAAGAACTTGGGTGATCCAGATGCCAAGGGTGTTCCCGCTCCTCCTGAAATTGATCCGAGTCGGGTCGGGTTCAACGATATCCCTTTAGATTACGATAACGTTGTTCGCCGCAATTTGTTCTTTGCTGATTCAACATCCGGGACTTCATTTTCCTTTTCCCTTCAGTTGGCTCTCCACTACTTAAAAAGTCAAGGTATCCAACCCCAAAATGATCCCGCTGATCCAGATCGAATTCGTTTAGGAAAAGCAATATTTGTCCCCCTAAAAACCGACTCTGGAGGATATCAAAATATTGATGCTAAAGGCTATCAAATCCTCTTAAACTACCGTTCAGGAATGGATGGTGTCGTTACAGTGAATGTTTCGGAAGTGTTAAATGGATCAATCGAACCGGACTGGGTTAAAAACAAAATCGTTTTAATCGGTACAACCGCCCCCAGTGGTAAAGATCTGTTTCTCACCCCCTACAGTCCCGGTAAAAAAAATAGCCCAAGAACGCCCGGTGTAATTATTCACGCCCAAATGGTGAGTCAAATTATTGATGCTGCGACAGGAGAGCGACCCTTATTTCAATTTTGGCCGCAATGGGTTGAAATTATCTGGATCAGCAGTTGGGCAATTATCGGGACAACTTTGGCTTGGCTGAGTCGTCATCCGTTGATTTTAGTCTTGGGGAGTCCTCTTTTACTGGGGATTTTATTTACCCTGTCGTTTATGCTGTTTTTAAACGCCTATTGGGTGCCGGTGGTGAGTCCGGGTTTTGCTTTTTTACTGACAAGCGCGACCCTGATTTCCTATCGGGCTTTTCAAGCCCAACGTCAACAACAAATCATGATGCGGCTACTGGGTCAAAATGCTTCTCCTGAAATTGCGGAGGCGTTGTGGAAAAGTCGCGATCGCTTAATTTTTGATGGCAAGTTACCCGGCCAAAAGTTAACGGCAACCATCCTTTTTACTGATATTCGGAACTTTAGTACCATTTCTGAACAGATGCCCCCTGAGAATTTGCTGGAGTGGCTGAACGAATATCTAGCCATGCTCACCCAGACCATTCACAATCATCACGGTATTATTAACAAATTCACTGGAGATGGGATCATGGCAGCTTTTGGTGTACCGATGGCACGGGTTAGCGAAAACCAAATTGCCCGAGATGCTAGAGCGGCTGTTTCCTGCGCCTTGGAGATGAGTGAACAACTCCAAAAGTTGAATCTAGTCTGGCAACCTAGAGGCTTACCTGTGATTCAAATGCGTGTCGGTATTTTCACTGGGCCGATTGTGGCGGGGAGTTTGGGGGGTCGCGATCGCTTAGAATATGGTTTACTCGGAGATAGTGTTAATATTGCTTCTCGCTTGGAAAGTTGTCAGAAAGAACGTCAATCTAGTGTTTGTCGGATTTTAATTGCTTACCAGACTTTACAGTATATTGACCATCAATTTGAAGTAGAATCTTGGGGGTTGATGCCGTTAAAAGGAAAACAGCAAATGGTTGATGTTTATCGGGTGATTCGTAAATTGTAGAAAAAGATTGGATTCCTATTGATATTAAAAATATTGACCGATTTTTCCGGCTTGTACAGATAGGATTTGAGTCTGCTGCAACCACTGGGAATCAAAAGCACCGAGATGAGTTGTTGTAATTAAGGTTTGAAAGCGATCGCCAATGGCTTCTAAAAGTTGATTTTGACGGCTGAGATCGAGTTCGGCTAAAACATCATCTAATAGCAATAAAGGGGGTTCACCAATCACGGCTTCAATTAATTGTAGTTCTGCTAATTTTAAGGCTAAAACGAGAGTTCTTTGTTGACCGGAAGACCCATATTGACGCGCGGGTGTTTGGTTAATGGTAAAGATAATATCATCTCGATGAGGGCCGACTAGAGTTGTTCCTTGCTGGTGTTCTGCTAGAGTCCGGGTGGATATTTTTTGGAGAAAAGCTTGCTGAACGTCTTGGGGAGATAGAGCGGATAAACGAGTATTTTCTGCTGCAATAACCTGAACATTGGGTTGATAGGTGAGTTGTAAATTCTCGGTACTTCCACTAATGAGATGATGCCAGGTTTGAGCCAGGGGAATTAACCGTTCTAATACTCGATCTCGTCGTCGAATTACACGCGCCCCTGAGACGGCGAGTTGAGCATCCCAAACTGCTAATTCTGAGTTTAAAATTTGTTTTTGGGGTTGTTCTTCTCCGGGTGAATGGGATTGAGAACGAGCTTTTTTCAGTAAAGCATTTCGTTGTCGTAAAACTTGATAATATTGTTGTAAAATATAGGCATAAACGGGTTCAATTTGGACTAATAATCGATCAATCCAACTGCGACGGCGTTCTGGACTTCCCCGTACTAATTCTAAGTCTAAACTTGAAAATTGTACTACATTGAGAATACTCAGAAAGTCGAGTTGACGACGGAGAGACTGACGATTTAACAACACAGTACGTCGTCCTTTACTTCGTAAGATGAGACCAAGTTCTATGTGTCCAGTTTCTCGTTCTAGATTTCCGGTAATTTGTCCGTTGTCTTGAGTGTCTAAAATCAGTTCGCGATCGCGACTAACTCGATGACTTTTTAAGGTGGAGAGCAACTCAACTGCTTCTAAAAGATTAGATTTTCCTTGAGCGTTATCACCGACAAGGATGGTTTTAGGAGCATCAAACGCTACTTTTTGATCCCTATAGTTCCGAAATTGTTTGAGGTGTAGCGTTTTAAGATACATAGCAAATCAAGCCAAAAGTCAAGATCAAATAATAAGTGTTGAATGATACACTCAATGGATCAGATTTGACAATCTATCCGCAGGTTTCCCGGAGAGGATGAACTTGTCGAGTCAAACCCCGGTCAATGTCAATCAAATCTTTCAATATTGGCGACAGATGAGCGATAGGGAGGTGGGGAGGTGGGAGTTTAGGAAAAAGATGTGTAGCATTATTTTCTGTCTGTGATTTGACATCCTCTCCGTCGTAAACAACGGAGATTCCAAACATCACTGTCTGGGCTTCCTCTTTCCACGAGCTGACTTACTAGGTTGAGTTTCCCCAACAAAGCAGAGGGCATTCTCTCGGGAGGCGTTAACTTCCGTCTGCCCGACGGTATTTTAAAAACAGATATTAAGCGGAAGAACGGATTAAGTTATCTGTAGGACAGCATAAATCTCTGATACTCGCAGTTAAATTAATCCGTTAATCGATTTCTTATCCGTTTCTTTATTTGATAGTTGTTTTAATGCAGATTTCAATATGTTTCTGGCGGCATTTTCATCTCGGTCAGCAATATACCCGCAGTGAGGGCATTCATGGGTTCTCGTACTGAGAGTTTTTACAACTTTCTCGCCACAATTTGAACAGTTTTGAGAAGTATATGCGGGTTCAACAGCAATAACTGGAACCCCATAAACCCGCGCCATATATTCTAACCATTCTCGAAACCTGTACCAAGCTGCATCGCTAATTGATTTGGCTAGATGATGATTTTTAACCATGTTGCGAATCCGTAGGTTTTCAACCGCTACCAAGTCGTTAGACCCGATGACGTGTTGAGCCTGTTTACAGACCCAATCATTACGCCTGCGTGAAACCTTGAGATGCGCTCTACCTAATTTGTTTCTGGCTTTTTTGCGGTTTTGACTTCCTTTTTGAGTTCGAGATAATCGACGTTGCAGCTTTTTCAGCTTGCGTTCATCTTTTCTCAAAAACCGAGGATTGTCTATTTGATTACCAGAACAATCTGTGTAGAAATAGTTTAAACCTACATCTAATCCTGTTTGTTTTCCTGTTAGTTCTTTTTTCTCCTCTCGTTCATGGTCTATCAGAAATTGAGCATAATACCCGTCATGTCTTCTAATTACCCTCACTCGTTTGATTTGTTCGAGTTGATGAAAGTGCAGGTTCCGACTTCCCCAAAGCTTAAACGTACCCGCTTGAAACTTGTCAGTAAACGTTAAATAACGTCTGTCTCCCGAAAGTTTCCATCCTGATGTCTTGTATTCAACAGATGCTCTGACTTGATACTTTTTAAACTTTGGGAACCCCTTTCTTGGTGCGCTTCCTCTAGCGGCTTGCAAAGCCGCGAGGTCGCACCGCTTCTTGCCTGGTGTTTTCTGCTTACAATTCCGATAAAATCTTTCAATTGATGCCCAAGCTCTTTCTGCGTGTGCTTGTCGTGCCATTGAGTTTAACCTTGATGCCCAGGGAAATTCTGGGTTGTCTGACAACAGTTTGCAGTGCTTGTAGGCATCGTTGCGGCTTTTAACTTGACCATCTAACCATGCCCTGATGACGCTGTTGCGAACAAATAGACCTGTCCGAATGGCTTCATCCAAGCTTCGGTACTGACTTTCTGTTCCTTGCAGCTTCATTTCATATACGAGCATAATTTGTCGTCGTCGCTGACGATAAGCCATCGTAGCACAAACATAATCCGTCGTGAACGACGGGGCTTTTGACCCGCTTTTTTTGGTAAACAAATGTAAAAGAAGCGGGATTAAACTCCCTGATCAATGCTCAGGAGCTTGAATCCAACCTCTCTACACTTAGCGAAGTTTTAACACTCTACACCCGACATCTGACCCTGAAACCTTTAAGATCAAAGAGAGACTAATCGTAGCATCAGCTACACTAAATAGGTTTGTGAAAGGTTTGTGGATTGCGATCGCGAATCGCAGGTTGTTCAAACCGTTGTTTGAAAAAGGAGTTCCAACATTGAAAAGTGCAGCACCCCAGCAGGGTCTTCCTGCAATTATCTTAGGTATTATTCTCGCAGCGGCTCTTTTAATCGGACTCAACTCATTTGTGATCATTAATCCGGGTCAAGCGGGAGTATTGAGTATCTTAGGGAAAGCCCAAGATGGCAGTCTATTAGAGGGTCTTCACTTTAAGCCCCCTCTGGTTTCTGCGGTTGATATTTATGATGTTACCGTACAAAAGTTTGAAGTTCCGGCTCAGAGTTCCACCAAGGATCTACAAGAGTTGTCGGCGAGTTTTGCGATTAACTTCCGTCTAGATCCCGTACAAGTGGTGAGAATTCGGCGAGAACAGGGAACGTTGCAAAATGTAGTGTCTAAGGTGATCGCCCCTCAAACTCAAGAATCGTTTAAAATTGCTGCGGCTAAACGAACGATTGAAGAAGCGATCACCAAGCGCGATAACCTCAAAGCCGACTTTGATGAAGCACTCAATAGCCGACTAGATAAGTATGGCATTGTGGTATTGGATACCAGTGTCGTTGATCTAGCGTTTTCGCCTGAGTTTGCCCGAGCCGTCGAAGAAAAACAAATTGCCGAACAACGGGCGCGACGGGCGGTTTATGTGGCACGAGAAGCCGAACAACAAGCGCAAGCTGATATTAACCGAGCCAAGGGTAGAGCAGAAGCTCAACGTCTGTTAGCGGAAACCTTAAAAAATCAAGGGGGCCAGTTAGTTCTGCAAAAAGAAGCGATTGAAGCTTGGAGACAGGGCGGATCTCAGATGCCTAATGTTTTGATTCTCGATGGAGATTCTAACAGTAGTGTGCCGTTCTTGTTTAATTTGAGTGAGTTATCAGAAAATGCAATGGCTAACTAAGTTGGATTGAGATCGGGCGGGGGATAATTGATCAATTATCCCTCCATTGACGGGTGATTGATCACGGTATGTTATCCTGTCCCAAATTCTGAGATGATGATAGGGCGAATATTATCGATTCTCAACTCAGAAGCTACTTTCTATGCGAGTCGCTCTTTTTACTGAAACTTTTTTACCGAAGATTGATGGCATTGTCACACGGCTATGTCACACTGTTGACCATTTACGTCGGGCTGGTGACCAAGTTCTCATTGTTTCTCCAGAAGGAGGAATCAAAGAGTACAAGGGATGTCAAATTTTTGGGGTGGAGGGTTTTCCCTTACCCATGTATCCTGAGTTAAAGATTGCTATTCCTCATCCGGGTGTGGGTAGCAAGTTAGAGGCTTTTCGACCGGATCTGATCCATGTTGCTAATCCTGCGGTTTTGGGGTTGGGTGGGTTGTATTATGCGAAAAAGTTGGATTTGCCTTTGGTGGCGTCTTACCATACTCACTTACCTCAATACCTACATCACTACGGTTTGGGGATGTTGGAGGAGGTATTGTGGGGGCTGCTGCGTTCGGCTCACAATCAGGCAGATTTAAACCTTTGTACTTCAACGGCGATGGTTGAGGAATTATCCTCTCATGGTATTGAGCGGGTTGATTTGTGGCAACGGGGCGTTGATACTGAAATGTTTCAACCCCATCAAGCAACGGCAAAAATGCGCGATCGCTTAACCCAAGGTCATCCGGATTGTACATTATTACTTTATGTGGGGCGTTTGGGTGCGGAAAAAGAAATTGATCGCATCAAGCCTGTTTTAGAAGCTATTCCTAATGCGCGTCTGGCGTTGGTGGGTGATGGCCCGAACCGCCAAACTCTAGAAGAACATTTTGCTGGAACTCCAACTTATTTTGTGGGGTATTTACGCGGACAGGAACTAGCAGATGCTTATGCTTGCGCTGATGCGTTTATTTTCCCTTCTCGGACGGAAACTTTAGGGTTAGTGTTGCTAGAGGCGATGGCGGCGGGAACTCCTGTGGTCGCGGCTCGTTCCGGGGGGATTCCCGATATTGTCACGGATGGGGTAAATGGTTATCTCTTTGATCCGACTGATGAAAATGGGGCGATTTCTGCGACTCAACGGTTACTGTCTCACCAGCTTGAACGGGAAACCTTACGTCAAAACGCCCGTCTAGAAGCGGAACGTTGGGGATGGGCCGCAGCGACTCAACAGTTGCGACGCTACTATAGCGCGGTTTTAAGCCGTCATATTCTGCCATCAGTTGCTTAGTTTGGTCTGGACGCTTAGACTGAAGACAGAGAAAATGGCAGTTGTGATCAGTAGCCCGTTGTCAGTTAACAGTTATCAGGGACTGATCACTTATTTTCAGATCTCGATTACCAGTATTAGAGGGGTAAATGGATCAGGTGAATATCAATTTAAGCGTGAATATTTCCTCAAAATCTACTCCTAAGCTGTTTCCTTTTTCCTGTTCTCTGTTCTCTGTTAACGGGTTTCTGTTTCCCCCAAAGCAGATCTCTGATTTGCTATCTTCGTTGAACAACTATCCCTCCCATGACCTTTTCTAATGCTGGTAGCATCCTCGCTACACTGACTCAAGTTGATCGCATGGGTTTGTTGGCAGATCGTGTCAAGAATATGCCAATTGGGGAGTTTATATGTATATTAGATTTTATCACCGCAGAGTTTCAACAATTTCTTCGAGCGATTGATCTCATTAATAATGAAGCACTTGAAATACTCCTCGAACAACTCCTAGATGCGTTTACTCTCAAAATTGGTCAAATTATTCAAGCTGATCGCACGACGATTTTCTTAATTAATCGCAGTAAAAATCAACTCTGGTACAAAACTGTTCAAGAAGAAACAGGTGAAACTCAAGAAATTCGCTTTCCGATGAATGTAGGAATTATCGGTCATGTCGCGAATACTGGCGAAACGATAAATGTGGCGGAAATTAATACAAATTCGATGTTTGATCCGGAGGTTGATCAACCTCTAAATTACGCGGTTGAAAATATTCTCTGTATGCCAATTTTTAGCTCTCACAATACAGAGGAAATTGTTGCTGTTGTGCGTCTTTTGAATAAATCAGAAGGGGCTTTTAATGAGGAGGATGAACAACAATTTCGCACCTTTGCTGATTCGATTGGGATTATTTTAGAAAGTTGTCAATCCTTTTACATTGCGGCTCGAAATCAACGGGGTGTTGCAGCGTTACTAGAAGCAACAAATACTTTAGGTCGAAGTTTAGATTTAGAAGATACGTTGCTCTCGGTGATGGAACAAGCTCGTCGGTTGATGCACGCTGATCGCAGTACGATATTTTTGTACAATCAAGAAAGCAATGAACTGTGGACAAAAGTAGCTAAAGCGGATGGGAAAACGATGGTGGATCTCCGTATTCCAGCCAATCGTGGAATTGTCGGTTTTGTGGCTTCGACAGGTCAAGTTCTCAATATTACGGATGCTTATACTGATCCTCGTTTCGATCCTTCGATTGATCAACAAACGGGTTATCGAACTCGTAATATTCTTTGTATGCCTGTTTACAATTCTTCGGGAGAGTTGATCGGAGTAACACAGTTAATTAATAAACATAAAGGGAGTTTTATTAACTCTGATGAGGAGTTTTTACGAGCTTTTAATGCTCAAGCCGGGATTGCATTACAAAATGCTCAACTGTTTGAGAATGTGATGGTCGAAAAACAATATCAGAAGGATATTCTTCAAAGTCTTTCTGATGTCGTTATTTCTACAGATATGCAAGGGAGAATTGTCACGATTAATGATGCGGCTTTGGAACTGTTAGGGTGTCCGAGACGGAAACCTGAAAATCGAGAAATTAGGGAGTTTTGGGAATACAAACTCAAAGGTCGATTAATTTGGGAAGTGGTTCCGATTGAAAATTTAAAGGTTTGGTTAGAAAGTAGTTTAAGTCATGGTTCTCGTCATTTTGTTCCTGAACAAAATCTAACCGTTGGCTTGGTTAAAAAACAAGAAAAAGCATGGCAAAATGATGATGAAATTCCAGTTTTAGTTGTTCCAAATAATCTTGATTCAACTGCTTATTTTATCTGGGGAGAATTGGATAATAATCATAGTTTTGATCTTGAACAAATTCAACCGATTGAACGGGGAATTAATTTAACCGTTAATCCTTTAACAAACCCAGAAGGGGGAGTACGAGGGGGGTTGGTTGTTCTTGAAGATATTAGCCGCGAAAAACGGATGAAAACGACCATGTATCGGTATATGACGCCCGGTGTCGCTGAACAGGTAATGGCGTTGGGTGAAGATGGATTAATGAAGGGTGAACGCAAGGAGGTGACGATATTATTTTCGGACATTCGGGGCTATACAACGATTACCGAAAATCTCGATGCGTCTGATGTGGTTGCGTTACTCAATCAATATTTTGAAACGATGGTTGAAGCGGTTTTTCACCATGAAGGAACACTTGATAAGTTTATTGGCGATGCGTTGATGGCGGTATTTGGGGCGCCGCTTCCTTTACGACAAAATCATGCTTGGATGGCGGTAAAATCAGCTTTAGATATGCGTCGGCGTTTGAAAGAATTTAATCATTCTCGTCCGAATGAACCCCAAATTAGAATTGGAATTGGGATGAGTTCGGGTGAGGTGGTTTCAGGAAATATTGGTTCACAAAAACGGATGGATTATACTGTGATTGGTGATGGCGTGAATTTAAGTTCTCGTCTAGAACAACTGACTAAAACTTACGGTTGTGATATTATTTTGAGTGAGATGACTTATCAGCTCTGTGGTGATAAAATTTGGGTACGAGAGTTAGATAAAGTTCGGGTAAAAGGGAAAAATCAAGCTGTTAATATTTATGAGTTGATTGATGCACGTTCTGACCCTTTGACGGCGGAAACTGAACAGTTTTTAGAGGCTTATAATCGCGGTAGAAAAGCTTATCTTCAACGTGATTTCAAACAAGCGATCCAATATTTTGAAGCGGCTCAAGATCTTCAAAAATCGGATCAAGTCGTACAGATTTATATTATGCGATCGCTGCAATATTTGGAAAATCATCCCCCTGAAGATTGGGATGGAATTCAAACCATGACAACGAAGTGAACACAGAGCGTGAAAGTGTCTCGTTTGCGATCGCCGAGTCTGAATCTAACGTTTTTAAATCCTTATTTATTCAATTCTGCGAGCCGTCATATTAATCCGATCAGAAGGCTGACCATTATTTGAATTGCGATTATTGTCTGCATTCCGATATCGTAAACGCTTTATAACCTGTTCTAAATTACGATCGCTCATCGCTTCTTCTCGATAACGGGGATTGAGTTTAATCGCCTGTTCTAAATGTTCCATTGCTAAATCTAACTTTCCTTGAACTGCATAACAACTCGCCGTATTGTAATAAACATCAGCATATTTGGGTTGAAGTTTCATCGCTTGATTCAAACTTTCTAAAGCTTCTAAATCCCGTTTTAACTTCATTAATGTATAGCCTTTATAGTTCCAAGCCTTCGCCGAATTGGGATCAAGTTCTGTGGCTTTCTCAAAGGAAATCGCGGCTTCTTCATACTGTTCTAACACCTGTAAAGCCATCCCTCGGTTTAACCAAGCCACCGGATCATCGGCTTTAATTTGCAACGCCCGATCAAAAGATTCATAGGCTTGTTGATGTTCCTGTAAAATCCCTAAAGCAACACCTCGATCTACCCAAGCTTGACGATAATTCGGCTCAATTTCTAACGCCCGATCATAGGAAGCGACGGCTTCTTGAAAACGTTTCATTCGTCGCAAACTCATCCCCCGATTTAACCAAGCGGTGTGACGATTGGGTTGGATTTGAACGGCTTTATCAAACATTGCAAAAGCTTGTTCAAATTGCCCTTCTGCTATCAAACTGATTCCTTGGTTTTCAAAGTCTTCTGCACTTAAGAACAACTCAGGTTGATTAGATTTGAGACGTTCAAGCTGTTCAGAAAGGGCTTTGATTTTTTCTAGCATTTCTGCCACTGCACCTTCTGCAATGGACGCAGGAGAAATATCCGCTAACTGCTTAAGGATTTTAGCTTTTTCTGCCTCTGCATTGGCTTGTAATTCTGATAATTGTTTGAGAACTTTTTCCTGTTCGGCTTGAATATTTCCGGGCAATTGAGACAATTGTTGGAAAATTTTGTCTTTCTCGGTTTGAGCGTCGGCTTTGATTTCTTCTACTTGTTGAGCAAGAGTAGTTTCAAAGCGATCTAATCGCTCAAAGGTTGCATCTCGCCGGGTACGAACATCAGACTTAAAGGCAGAAAGTTCACTTTCCAGTTCATTTCCAGAGGACTCAAATTGTTTGATAAGCTGTTCTTTCTCGGTTTGAGTTGTTGATTTTGCTTGGGATAATTCTTCTATGAATTCAGAAGAAGATTGTCGTAAATTTTGAAGTTGCTGTTCTTTTTCGGTTTCGACTCCTGATTTTGACTGGGAGAGTTGTTCGACAAACTCTGTTGTTAATTGTTGGAAATTTTGTATTTGTTGATTTTTTTGAGTTTCAACACCGGACTGTGCTTGTTTAACCTGTTCAATAAATTCAGCTTCTAGTTGTTTAAGGGTATTATATTTTTCTCGAACTCGTTCTTGTATTTTCCCTTGGGCTTCTGAGAGTTGCGCTTCTAATTCTCCGCCATAGTTCTCAAAATTAGCCAGCATTTCATCAGTCTGTTGTTTTGCTTTTTGTTCGGCTTGCGTACGAATTTCTGAGAATTGCGGTTCAAAATCTGACTCTAACTGGCGTAAGTTTTGCAGGAGAGAATCTTGCTGACTTTGGGCTGAATTTTGCAGTTGGGATAACTGAGTTGAAAATTCAGTTTCGGCTTGCTTGAAGTTTTGAATTGTTCCGTCTTTTTGAGTTTGAATATCAGCTTCATAACTCAATAGCTTTTCTGACAAATCTATCCCCAACTGATCGATATTTTTGATGACTAAATCCCGTTGTTGTTGGGCTTTTTGCTTCAGTTCAGAAAGTTGGGTTGAAAATTCAGTTTCGCGTGATTTTAAATTCTTAACGGTTTCGTCTTGACGAGTTTGAACTTCATTTTGGAGTTGTGAAAACTCAGAGATAACGCCTTGACTGGAACGTTCTAAGTTTTGTAAAATCTCATCTTGTTGATGTCGGGCTTGTTGGTTGAGTTCACCAAGTTGGGAGGCAAATTTACTTTCTAACTGTTTACGCTCTTGGATGGCTTGCTTAACTTGATGTTCTAATTCGGCGATAGTTTGTTGTTGAGAATGAGAGAGATGAGAACGCATTTCATCAACTTTTTGACGTTCTAACTCCAGTTCTTTTTGAAATTCATCGGAATGTTGATACAAATCATTGATGTGGGTATCCGTATCGCGCAGAACACTTTGAATTTTACGATTTGCACTGGAAATGCGATTTTCTAAGTCTCCCAGTTCGTTGAGATGAGTTTCGACAATTCCCGTCACTTCATGGATAACCGAACGTCGCAACACCCACAACGCCGCTAAACCCACCCCCAATAACACCACCAAAACCCCCAACAACAGGTTAAACAACGTCATTGTGCGGCTAAAAATGCGGTTCGCCTCGGCTTGGACACCCTGTTGAATTTCTTGTTCTCGTCGCAACTGTTCCAATTCTTGCTCTGGGGTGAGGACTTCGGTTTCCGCTTCTGTATCGCCGGTCGGTGCGGGAGACTGGGAAAAAGAGGGACGATTGGCAACACCCACTAATAGTAAAATGGTTGAGAGCAAAATACCGCTTCTGTACGCTAGGGTTAAAACTGCTTGATTTTGACGGTTCATCGCAACTCCTTTTGCCCGTAATGGATGTGCCAAGGTCGATTTTGCCTCGCCAGTCTTGTTTGATGACGGTTGCAATCTCGATTTTTTCTAGTTTACCGAATGACGGTCGTGAAAAATATGCTTTCTTTGGGGTAGAATTCCGCACTTGATCCCTCAAATCTCAAGATAAAGGAGTATTTGGGGTTTTTCAATTGTAGCGGAAATCTCTCAAGACTGTAAATTTCCGTGAATGGCTAACCAAATACAAGGGGGGTTCGTGCTGGTATATTCGACTCGATGCTTTTGATGGGCGCTAATCAGTAAATAGTCGCCCGCTTTGAGTTGAATTTGTGAACCCTCGGAATCAGAAAGGGTGGCTTCTCCCTGCAAAAGCATAACCCATTCATCCTGTTCTTGATTGTACCACTCGCCCTCGGGGGTTTTTTGTCCGGTGGAAATAATTCGTTCTATTAATAGAGATGGATTTTGAATGATGGGTTCAAATTGTTCTGAGTTGGGGAGGGGTTCGGGTAGGGTGTAGATATTTTTCATTTTATTTTTTCTTGATCTAAAGGTTAGTTGATTTGGTTTTTGTTGCGACTCCTAGATAAGTATAACTACCAACTTTAGGAAAGTTCTCAATTTCAAATTTATCTAAGGTGATTTCATTAAATTGTTGTTCAACTAAACGCTGAATATTGCGGTTGAGATGACAACCATCAGCGATAATTTTTTGGAGGGGAGTCAGGCGATTTTGCCAAACTTGAATATTCGGTTGATCGCTGAGTCCATGTTCAATAAAGAAAAATTTTCCACCCGGTTTAAGAACTCGATAAATTTCTTGTAACGCTGTTTCAACTTGGGCAATACTACAGAGTGTCCAGGTGCTAACCACGCTATCAAAAGTCGAGTCCGCCATCGGTAAGTTTTCACTATTCAGTATCCGATTTTCCACCTTTATTTTTGAAGCTTCTATTCGCTTTTGGGCGAGTTTGTTCATACCGGAGTTGGGATCTATTGTGGTAATTTTTTCGATATGATGGGGATAATAGGATAGGTTGAGTCCTGTCCCAAAGCCGATTTCTAGCACGTCTCCTTCAACATTAGCTAGCACTTGTTGACGATATTGGGTAAAAGCTGGATCAGCCATTGTCCAATCCAGCAAACGAGGTAAAATCACTCGACTATAGAAACCCATTCCCTACATCTCCTTCAATTAGATCCTGAGATTTTAGAACTCAGTAAGCTAATTAATTTTACAGAATAGGTAACAAAATTTCAAATTCTGTACCTCGTCCCACTTGGGAGGTCACATTTAATTTTCCTCGGTGTTTTTCAGTAATAATTTGATGGCTGATAGACAAGCCTAAACCCGTACCTTTTTCGGGAGATTTTGTGGTAAAAAAGGTTTCAAAAATACGGTCTAAAATGCTGGCTGGAATTCCAGGGCCATTATCACTGATCCGAATTGAAATGCAGCAAGGTAAGTGATTAGAGGGTTGTGTTTGACAGTCACAATTAGAATTTGGTGAACTGGAATGATCAAAATATTCGGGATAGTGTAATAATGCGTCCATTGGGGAATGAGAAGGAATTTTAAGCGTCTGCTTTTCGATCTCAGAACATTCTCGAACTTCTGTTTTAATCGTTATTTTTGCTAGATGTGGATGGTCTTGGCTAATATCTTCTAGCGCATCAATTGCGTTGGAAATGATATTGAGAAAAACTTGACTTAGTTGATTGGGGTAGCCGTAGATTGGGGGAATTTTTCCGTATTTTTTGATCAGGTTTGTTCCGGGTTTGAAGCGGTTTTTTAAAATCAGTAGGGTGTTTTCTAGACAATAGTTGATCTCTACTTTTTCAGGTTTATAACTATCAATTCGGGAAAAACCTCGGAGACTATTAACAAGATGAGTGAGTCGTTCAGAAGAAATTTTGATGCTGTCTAAAACTTCGGGTAAGTCTTGTTGAGTAAATTCAAAATCAATTTCGTTTTTATAGTCTTTGATAGCTTGGGAAGGTTGCGGAAATTCTTGTTCATAGGTTTCGGCTAAACCCATAAGATCTTGATAATAATGAGAAAGACACTGAAGATTACCTAAAATACAGGCAACAGGATTCCGAATTTCGTGAGAAACCCCTGCTAACATTTGACCTAAAGTTGCTAACTTTTCAGTTTGAATGAGTTGGGCTTGAGTTTTTTGACGGAGGAGTTCAGTCGCCAGTTGATGAATACAAGATTGAGCGATGAGAAGTTGTTGCACTTCTAGCAATCGATATTCATCAGAGGAAAGTTTGACGACAATCGGTTCATAAAGAAGATGGGGAGAACGACGGATAGCTTGTTGGGCAGCTTCCACAACCGGGGTATCTCCTGATAATAATAATAAATCGGTTTGAGCAAAATTGTAGAAAATATGAAGCGATCGCCCTAAAAATAATTCTCGGGCATAGGGGCGACTCATCCGTTCAAAAAATCGCCGTTGAGAAATCATTCCGATGAACTTTTTTCCATCCATCAAAATCACACCGGGAATGGTAGAGTCTGACTCAAAAAGTTGAGTAACAATCACTCCTCTTTGATTAATATCAACTTGAATTTCAAACAAAGAAAGATCTTCTAAAGTTGACTCTAGATGGAGATTTTGAGCAGAACGGTTGAACTCGATGATGTGAGAGTGATCGGGGGAGTAGGTATTTAGCATGGGTTAGTTGATTAAAGTTAAAGATTTTGTTAAAGTTAGCTGTGCAGATCCACCCGAAATATACGGACTCTCTTTTATTTTAAGTAAAGACGGGAATCCTTGTACAAAAGGTTTCCAAGATTAATCTCTGCTTAACTAAAGCTTAAACTTTTACATTACATTAATTTCTGTTGCTCGCTGTGGCACTCTCTGCAATGATGATAGAGCTAGAACAAATCGGAGAATGATGCCATGACACCATCGGGGTATGAGTTTAGCACCAGTCAGAACGAGCTAATCGGGGATTTAGCCAAAAAAATGAATTTTGTGGCGATTCTATTAATTGTAATTGGGATTTTGGGAATTGTAGTGGGAGTTGTGAATCTATTTACAGGTCTCGCGGCTTCTGAAAAAACAGTGATTGTTCTGAATAATTTAATTCAAGGATTTTTCTCATTACTGATTGGTACCTGGACAAGAAATGCAGCAAAAGCATTCAAACAAATTGTCACAACTGCGGGAACAGATATTGAGAATTTAATGATCGCTTTGGGCGAACTTCGCAAACTTTACACCTTGCAATACTGGTTAGTGATTATTGCTTTAGTGTTCTTCGCTATCTTATTTGTTCTGGGTATAATTGCGGCAATTGCGGCTTCAACTTAATCTAATTTACGGAGTTTAAATCGGTAGTTTAATCCTAAACTCTGTTCCTTTTCCCCGTTTAGAATAACAGAGAAGCTGTCCTTTGTGCTTTTCTACAATAATTTGATAACTAATTGATAAACCTAGACCCGTTCCTTTGCCAACGGGTTTTGTTGTGAAAAATGGATCAAAAATTTGCTCTAATATTTCTGGTTTAATCCCTGAACCATTATCCGCAATTCTAATTTCAATGTGATTATTGATCACCGTTGTACAGATATTAATTTCAGGATTGATCACTTGATCATCTTGTTGTAAAGCATCAATTGCATTACTGAGAAGATTCATATAAACTTGATTAAGTTGACTCGGATAGCAGTTAATCAAAGGAAGCTGGCTATATTGTTTATTAACTTTAATTTCGACCTGACCAGATTGAGCTTTGAGACGATTTTGTAAAAGTCTAAGACTACTATCAATTCCTTGATGAATATCGACTTGTTTTTGTTCAGATTCATCTAGTCGAGAAAAATTTCGCAGAGATAAAACAATATCTTTAATCCGTTCAGATCCGTCCTTCATAGAATTTAATAACTGCATAAAGTCTTCTTGAATAAATGCTAAGTCAATTTCATCAATCTCATCAATAATTTCTTGAGAGGGGTGAGGATAGTGTTGTTGATAAAGCCGGATTAAGTTTAACAAATCCTGAGCATATTCATAAGCAGGTTCTACATTTCCATAAATAAAGTTAACAGGATTATTAATCTCATGGGCAATTCCAGCAACAAGCTGACCTAAACTTGCCATTTTTTCTTGTTGAACCAGTTTAGTTTGAGCTTTTTTAAGTTCTTTTAAGGTCGCTTCTAAATCTTGATTTTTATAACGAATTTCCTGCGTTCTTTGCTCAACATTTTCTTCTAAAGTATGACTATAATCGGCTAACTGTTGATAGGATAATCTCAACTGTTTGATCATCTGGTTAAATGTACAAGCTAGCGCTCCAATTTCATTATTACTCAGTACAGGTGCTGTTTGATTCAAATCTCCTGTACTCACTAAACGAGCGGTTTGAGCAATTGCTTTAATTGGTTTAACAATTTGCCGACCTAATATTAACATTCCCACTGCCATCAGACTCGATAAAAATAAACCACTGATTAAAATTGAAATGGCTAGTTTTCGAGCAGGATTAAATGCTTCTGCTTCAGTTTGTTCTGCAATTAAAGCTAAATCTTGTCCGGGTAAAGCATAATAAACTCCAATCACAGGTGTATCCCGATAATTGCGATAAAATCCGCGACCATTTTTTCCTTGCATCGCTTCTTTAATTGACCAACTTTCGATGCCTTCAGAAAATTCTTTTAAATTCGATTGTTTACTCGATATAAAAACATAACGACTGGATAAACTGCTCCCTACATTGCCAACTAAATAGGTTTCTCCTGTACTTCCTAAGCCTGTACTTTGACGAATAATTTGATCAATTCGATCTAAGTTTAAATGAGCCGCAAGAATTCCCTGTTGTTTATTTTCAGCATTTAAAAGCGGAATTGCAAAGGTAATTTTAGGCTGTCCAGTCTCCGGTGAGCGATAAAAATTAGAAATAAATCCCTCTGTTGAGTCTGGCGTGACTAAACTATATTGAACTAAAGGTTTATATAAGCCAATTTGAGTCGGATCAGTTGAAGCTAGAACTCGACCTGATCGGGAGACAATAAAAATCTCTTTTAACCCAGTTTGATGCTTAATAAAAGCCGTTAAACTCTCCTGTAATAAACTTTGATTAGATTCCACATCAGAGTTGCTTAAAAGAGCTTCGGCTTGACTGCGGATTTCGGGCAACTGAGCCAATGATAATACCGTTAGGCTTTGATCTCTTGCCCAACGATTCAACTCTTGTTCTTTCAGAGAGGCAGCTGAACTCAGGCGATCAAAAACGGATTGCTTTAAAGAGGTTTTAGCTTGATAAAAAGCCACAGAACCCACTAAAGAAACAATCACTAATGAAAGCAATAAAAATGAGCCTACAAGCTGTATCAATAGACTTTTTTTCCAGGATTTCATTCTTAAGTTAATTCCTATTTAAGTAGTTTTCCATTGAGTAAAAATTTCTTTAATCCGCTCAATTGCTTGATCAACAGCAACACTTGGCGAGACATCATTGACAACAACTTGCTGAAGGGCTTCACCCCAAACATTTTCAGCAGAGACTTGAGCATAAGCGGGATTTAAAACTTGATATAAAGAACGAGTTTCACCCTGGCGTAATTGTTTCGCGGCTTCATAAACATGAGGATTATTTGGATTATTCCAAAATGGATCAGAAAATAGCTTAGGCATAACTGGAAAATATCGTCCTGCGGCTCCTTTAATATATTGTTCTAAATGATCAGGTTGGACTAAATAAGTGAGAAATTCTTGGGCTAGGGTTTGATTGGGAGAGGCGGTAAAAATCAAAGCTTGTTTAATTGAAGTTAGGGATTTCATCGGTTCTCCACTCGGTTTATTCGGAAATGCTACTGTTGCCATTTGATTGAGATAAATATCTTCATCTTGTTGTTGTGAACCCGGAATAGATAAACTCACATTTAAGGTCATTAGGGTCATTTTATTGAGGAAAGTGGTGTTATTATCTGCATTTAACCAGTTAATAGAATTAGGCGGAATATATCCGGCTTTATAAAGATTAGTTAGCCATGTTAACGCTTCGATAATTCCGGCTTGGACTTGGGGTTTATCGATCTGAAGTTCACCCTGAGAATCAATCAGTTGAACATCATAAGCTTCGAGAATCTGTTCAAATACCCAATAAGTATCAGAAGAAGCCACAGACATCGGTATACCCATCGCATAAATATCGCTTCGTCCTTGCAGTAATAAAGTTTCTTGAGCTTGTTTCCAATAACTCCAAAACCCTTGCCAATCTTGAGGAATTGAGTCTGGTAAACCGATTTGTTTAACTAAATCTTTCCAATAGTGAATATGAAGACTTTGCTGCATTAAAGGAACAGCATAATAAGAACTTTTATTGGTGACATTATTATAGAGTAGAGCGGATTGTAAGGCAACCGGAGTATATTGGGTTTTTACGGATGCAATCACGGGTGAAACATCAGCTAATTTTCCATTTTTTGCCCAAATCGGAATCAGAGTATATTCTGCTCTTTCTGAAAACAAAATATCGGGTGGTTTTCCATTCTCTATCGCTTGAATTGCTTTAGAAAGGGTTTCCTCTTCACCAAAAAATAATAATTCTACAGAGTTTTTAGTTTGCTTTTGCCAGTCAGAAACAAGTTGTTCTATTGCTTCATCTTGTTGGGGATAATAGCCTCGATTCCACCAAATTGTTAAAGGGCGATCACTGATGTTTGTCGAAGTATTTTTTGAGGGCATTTCTCCGCTACAAGTGGATAAAATTAAACTGAATAAAAAAAGTAAGATGACAATAAATTTATGCTTCATATTTTTTCTCCAAATTTTAACTGTTCCCATTCAGCAAAGATAGTTTGTATTTGTTGAATGATCTGATCGGCTGTGGCTTCTGCTGAGACTCCTTCAACGACAATTTTTTCTAAGGCTTGACCCCAAATATTTTCTGCAAAAAGTTGAGCATAAGCAGGATATAATATAGAGTTGAGTGGACGAGTCGAAGCAAATTGTTGACGAGCAACTGAAATATGAGGATCATCTAAGTTATTCCAAAAGGGATCAGCAAGCAGTTCAGGCATAACAGGAAAATAACGCCCTGCTGATTGTTTTAGATATTCATTTATTACTTCAGGTTTAACGAAAAAAGACAGAAAACTTTTAGCTTCCTGTGGATGAGGAGAGGCGGAAAAACTCAAAACCTGTTTAACAGAAACGAGGTATTCGGGTGAACTCCCGTCAGGATTTTTAGGGAATTCTAGAGTCACAATTTTATCCCGATAAACGAGTTCATCGGAATGTTGAGAAGCGGGAATTGAGAGGGTTGGATTTAATGTCATAACCAGTCGGCGATTGAGGAAATTAACGTTATTATCTGCCGGAAGCCAGTCAACAGAATCTTCAGGAACATATCCCTTTTTGTAGAAGTCTGTAAACCACTCTAACACTTGAATTAAATCTTGACGAACTTGAGGATTTTTAACTTGCAATTGACCCTGATTATCCAATAATTTCACCCCATAGGCAGCTAAAACCTGTTCAAATTCATAAAAAGTATCATTAGCTTCGGCTGAAAAATTCAAACCAATTCCATAAATATCTGCTTGTCCTTGTTCGCGCAATTTATCTTGAACTTGTTGCCAAAAGCTCCAAAACTTATCCCATTCTTGAGGAATATCGCTATCCGTAAATCCAGCATCATTTAACAAGTCTCGCCAGTAGTGAATATGTAAAGTTTGTTGATGAATTGGAACGGCATAATACCCTGATTTTTTAGTGAGAGTATTATATAAATAGGTCGAACGAATTGCACTCGAAGTATAGCGATCTTGAATCGGTTCTATGACGGCTGAAACTTCACTCCCTTTTCCTTCCCAAGCAACACGAGGATTCAGTGCAAATTCTGCTTTTTGATTGTAGACAATATCGGGTGGATTATTGCTTTCTAGGGCGGCTTGGATGCGTTGGAGATTGACTTCTTCAGCCGAAAAATTCAGTTCTGCTTGAAAACCGCTTTCATTTTCCCATTCACGAACAATTTGCTGAATGGCTTCATCTTCTTCTGGATAATATCCATTCGTCCACCAAAGACTAATCGGTGTATTGTTATTTGTAGAAAGGGGTACGGAATTGTCGGGAGTTGACTGAGAACAAGTGACCAAGACTAAACTCAGCAGAAAACATAAAATGAGAGTCAGTTTAAACTTCATTCTAGAAATAGGCTCTAACTCAGAGGGTCTAACATTACTCTTCCGTTATAACCTGCAATTTTCAATCTGAAACCCCAAATATTGTTTTGAAAACTAAATTAATAGCAATTGCGATGATACTTAAAATTAGTAAAACGAGGGTGAACCAATCTCCCCAACGAACATACAAGGTTTGGGTTTGTTGGGGTTGAATTGTTCCAATATGAAGTTCATAGGTATCCATTTGTGATCTCCAAAGGGTTTTTCCATGGGGATCAACCACCCCAGAATAACCTGTATTTGTTGCTCTGATCGCCCAACGATCTGTTTCTATTGCTCGCATTACATCTTGAGCATGATGTTGCGCTAACATTCCTGCTGAATAATGGGAATTATTAGAAGCGGTTAATATAAATTCTCCTCCAGTTTTGGCTTGACGCCGAAAATGTCGAGCAAAAGTTGAATCATAACAAATCCCGACAATGGCTTGACCCCAGGTCGTTTTAAATTGTTGACTGGGATCTCCTTTAACCAGATGAGAATCTAAGGGAGATAATCGATTAATAAAGCGACCTAAAATAGATTCAAAGGGAATATATTCTCCTAAAGGAACAAGGTTCACTTTATTATATTGACTGATGATATTTCCCTCACCATCTACGGTAAATAAACTGTTGCTGATCCGATTCCCTTCTTGACCATAACTTCCCACCCAAGCGACAACTTTTTTCTCTAAAATGGCTTGATAAAATGAACTTTGATAACGAGCGGGTGTTTTCCACAAAAAAGGAAGTGCAGTTTCAGGAGTGAGTACCGCATCTACTCCTTGATCGGCTAGGGTTCTGTATCCGGTTGTGTAGCCTTGTAATGCTTGACGCCATCCTTCGGAATAGAGTTTAATTTTGTTGGGAATATTACCTTGAATAATCCCAATTTTTAATGCGGTTTCTGGGTTGGTTTTTAAGGGTTGGATATAGAGATAAAATCCGACTAAATGGGCGAGGGAAAAACATAAAATTGGGAGTGAATAAATTATTGTTTTTGTTCGGGTTTCTATTTTGTTTTTTGTTCGGTTAATTAGCCATGCTTCTGCGATTAATCCATTAACCGCAACTAAAGCCGCTGTGACGGTATTAGGGCCAGAAATTCGACCCAGATGGAGAATCACTAAATTCCCAAAACTTTGAGTGAGAGAGAGGGATGACCACCACAGAGAACCTTGACTCCAAAACCATTCTAAACCACACCAAAGGGCTGTTCCAACTAATACACGAGTTAAGAGATGATTGAGATTTTGACTGGGAATTTGGCGGCTGACAATGGATAATATTTTCGCCCAAGTTATGACTAATCCAACGCCCCAAAAGGTAATAAAAATCCAACAAAACAGTGCAATGGCTAAACTCGCTAACCAAGGAACACCTAACCAAGTCATGGGGTGAACTCCCGTGATCCAAAATAAAACGGTGCCGTGATAGCCCATTCCCCAAGCTATTGCAAATGGTAAAGTAGAAGTCTTGCTAGTTTTTGACTGAAGAACAACAAGCCATAAGGGAACTAAAGCCACCCATGCTAATAGCCAAAAGCCTATAGGCTCTGCGGCTAGCCCCATTAATACACCTGCAAATAAAACCAATCCGAGTTTGTAATTTCGTTGAAAATAATCTAAAATTAATGGTAGAATGTGAGAAGGTTTAAAGGTTTTGGGTTGAACTTGATGAGCTTGAGTTTTCATTAAGATAAGCAAAAATTGATCACAGTTCTGGTAAACTTATAGAACTAGAATAGACTAAAGGTAATTGTACTGAAAAAGTGGTACTAACCCCGACTTCACTTTCAACTGAAATCTCACCCCCATGAGCCTCAACACAGCGCTGAACAATCGCTAATCCTAAGCCTGTACCCGAAATTTTACCGACGTTACTGGCGCGATGAAAAGCTTGAAATAATTTTACAAGATCATGGGGTGGAATGCCAATCCCGTGATCAATCAGATCAAAAATGGCAATATTATCTTGAGCCATCACTTCTAACCGAATGATACCGCCTTGAGGAGAATATTTAATCGCATTGGCGAATAAATTACTAAAAATATGTCGTAACAGGCTTTCATCCCATAATGTTTCTGCAAATTCTCCTTGCATCTTTAATTCGACTTGATGCTGAGAACTGGCTTCAAGTCTGGCTTCTTCGACTAATTGTTGACAAAAAGATTCTAAATCGAGAGGAGTCGGTAAACATTCTAAGCGCTCAACATCGGCTTGACCGACTAAAATCACTTCATCTAATAATTGAACTAAACTTTTACCCGCAGAACGAATGCGTTGAAAGATCGAACTTTTTTGCTCTTTGCTTAAACTTTGTTCCCAATCTCGCAATAATTCGGTTGACAATAAAATCGTACTTAAGGGATTGCGAAAATCGTGAGACATCATCGAAACAAATTCTGAGGTGAGTTGATGTTGTTCTTTGGCTTTCACCAACTCTACCGTCTGTTCTTTGACCCGATGAGATAAGGTTTGATTAACTTCCCGCAAAGATTCCATTGCTTGTTTGCGTTCAATTGCATAACGCAGAGAACGAACCAATGTTTCGACATTCACTTGTCGTTTCACCAGATAATCTTGCGCTCCTTGTCGAACGGCTTCGAGAGCGAGTTCATCATCATTAGTATTCGTTAAAACGACAATTGGAACACTCGGAGCAAATTGCAAAAGGGGCTTCATTGATTCGAGTCCCTGACTGTCGGGGAGAGTTAAATCCAGTAAGATCACATCATAGACAAGGGCTTGTTCGTCGGTGAGTAGATGGACGGCTTCAGTCAGTCGTTTGACATGGATAAGATTACAGGGTTCTAGCTTGGAACCTTTGAGCAATTCTTGCAGGAAGCGGGCTTCAGCCAAGCTATCTTCTATCAATAGAATATTTACCGAACTTGCGGACATCATTTCCTTGCTTTTCCCCTCATACGGCTCCATAACACGGATAGAACACATCATCAACTGACGTTCTGAGATTGACTTTCGGTTTCTGGTGCTGTTCAAAAAAACAAATGGGAAAAGTTTAATTTCTATTTTTTCACCTCCTCATACTTGATTTTATTTAAAATACTCTATTCTGTGGGGAGAGTGGCAATTTTTAGCCAAAATTCCTCAATCCCCTTGACAATCTCAAACAACTGACTCAGGTTACGAGATTTAGTAATGTAGCAGTTGACGTGTAAGTTGTAACTTTGGGAAATGTCATCATCATTTTTAGAGGTGGTTAAAACGACAACAGGAATCCGTTTTAAGTCCGGGTCTGCTTTAATTTCGGCTAAAACTTCCCGTCCGTCTTTGCGAGGCAAATTCAAATCCAATAGGATTAAATCTGGTCGGGGAGCTTCGCTATACTCCCCTTCCCGATGTAGAAAAGACATCGCATCCATCCCATTTCTCACCGTCACAACTTCGTGTTGGATGGTACTCCGTTTTAGGGCTTCTTGAATCAAGCGAATGTCGCCTCGATTATCCTCAACTAAAAAGATGATTTTGGTTCTTTCCTGGGCTTCGCCGATCACGCGCTTGTCCTCCGACTGGAATCGTAAAATAGAGTGTTGTACCTTGACCAAGTTCAGACTCAACCCAGATTCGACCTCGATGACATTCAACAATTTTTTTACAAATTGCTAAACCCATCCCAGTACCTGCATATTCATCACGGGTATGCAAGCGCTGAAAGATAATAAAAATACGTTCAGCAAATTGAGGGTCGATACCAATCCCATTGTCTTTGACTGAAAATAGCCAAGCATCTTCGAGTCGTTGCGCTCCGATATAGATTTCCGGAGGTTCACAACTGCGAAACTTGATAGCATTACCAATTAAGTTTTGAAATAATTGCATCAATTGGGTACTATCAGCCATCACCGTTGGCATGGGTTCAGAAGTAATAATAGCACGAGTTTCACTGATGCGGCTTCGGAGGCTACTCAACGCTCGTTCGAGAGCTGTTCCGACGGAGGTGAGTTCAAATTCAACTCCTTGGATATCGACTTTGGAGTAGGCTAAGATATCATCGATCAGGGTTTGCATCAGACTGACTCCCTCAACCGCAAATTCGATGAACTCTTTGGCATCTTCGTCGAGTTCTTCTTGATAGCGCATCTCTAACAATTGTACATAGTTTGCCACCTGGTTGAGGGGTTCTTGTAAGTCGTGAGAAGCGACATAAGCAAACTTTTTCAATTCACCATTGGAACGTTCGAGATCATGAGCGAGTTGGGCTAGTTCATCGGCTTGACGCAGGACAATATTAACAATTGCTTTTCGCAGTTCTAAAGCCGCATTAATTTCAACGGGTTTCCAGGGTAGAGATTGGAGTTTAACCGTTTCTTTCCACAGTTCAAAGGATTTACGAGGTGATAACTGTACCACGCCTTCGCAATGGGTGGTTTCAATGGCTTTTGTCGGATCACCCCCCCAGTTCACTGTTTGAATCACTTCTGGACGGAACCACAAGACATAATTGCGTTCGGAAATGGTAATCGCAAGTAAACCACTGGCGACTTCTTTAAACCGTTCGGCATCAGAATAAAGGCGCGGTAAACAGTTCGTTGAAAAGACTTCTTTTTCGGTATTTTTCTTCAACCACTGCACTAAAAAGTTGAGATCTTCTTCTTTGGGAGTTGCGCCCAGAGTTGTCCACTTTCCAGCAAAGTAAATGGCAGCACCCTGAGCATTTGTGACCTCGAGAAGATTGGGTTGATAGCGAATTAAACTTTCGATAAAGTTTTTATCTCGAGACATGAAATTAATTAAAGCAGACCGAATGTAGGTCAGTTTTATTTGATAGTCATGGTCTTCGGTTTCTTCGCGGGAAGACAGTTCAGAGAAGATGACTCGACCTAAGAATTCACACGCTTTCCGCAATTCATAGGAGACATATTTGGGGGTACGATGATGACAAGCTATCAAACCCCAAAGTTGTCCGTCTTGAATTAGGGAGATGGTTAAAGAAGCGCCGACTCCCATATTCTTGAGATACTGTAAATGGCAAGAAGATGCACTTCGCAGCGTGGAATGGGTGAGATCTAAGGGACGTTCGATCAGGGGGTTTTTATCAGGAAATAAGGCGACGGCTTGGGCTTGGGCATCTGGAATAATTCTAATCCAATTTTCCGTTAAAAGTTTCCGAGCAGGTTTGGGAATATCAGACTCAGGATAATGCAGTCCGAGATAGGGTTCTAACTCCTCTATTTTGTCTTCAGCGATGACCACTCCATGCCCTTCTTCATCAAATTTGTAAAGCATTACTCGGTCAAATGCGGTGACTTTTCGGACTTCCTGGACGATAATTTGACAAAATTCATGCAAACTGGCGGTTTCTTCCAGTTGGTTAATTGACATTCGAGCTAAGTGATAGAAGCTCAAAAAAGGAATATTTTCTTGAGAGGTTGCAGGTTCCAACTCAAGAATTAAAAAATGATCACTATTGCGATGAAAGACTCCATCAAAGACAACATATTCGTCGCCTCTGATTCTGATCCAAATTTTAGTAGGATTGAGATAGTCTAGGTTGTCTTGGAATAATCCCGTTTGAATGCGTTCGATTTGAAAGGGATCAAGCAAATCTTCTAAGGTTTTTTCGAGCATCTGTTCCGGAGAAATTCCAAAAACAGATTGAGTATTTTTACTAACTTGTAAGATTTTTAAACTGGGTTCTTCCAACACTAGAAGAATGCCATGCGGCTGTACTTGACCGGAGATTTGAATCGGTTCTTGATCTAAATGAATGAGATTACGGGCTTTCAGTTCAACATCGATATTTTTCATGATTTTTTGATCCCATTAATTGAAAATAAAATATTGAACTTTAATTATAGATTTCTAAAAATTTAATGTGTTAAAACTCTGAGAACAGATCGGAAGATTGATCCGCATAATTACTCAAGAATTTCTAATTTTCTCTAATCTTTATCCGCCGGGATTTACTCTTGATCAAAAATAGGTTGGCATTCACTTTTTCCTAATTCCCTGACTAATTATGAGTATATCACAGTCTTCTCTTTTGAGGGGAAGGTCAACTCTTGAAGAAAGGCTTAACAAAGAAAACTTTAAATTAAAACTGAGATAAATAAACTCTTATTAATTAAAATAATTTTTTTTAATCAAAGTTTACAACTCTATGGACTGAATTTAGCAATTGCTGTGCTAAAGTCAAAGTGAAAAAATGAGCAGACAGAAAACAGAAGTTCTAATTTTGACCTGAACACGGTTAACTGTCTACTGGTAATTGTTTATTGCTTAGAGTTGCTTGTTGAGTCGCTTAGAAATTTGACTGATAATACCGCTTAAAATCGCTCCCCCCATCAAAATCCCCAAAGCGGGAGTAAAAACAGGTTCCCAGAGCTTGTACCACAGGTCTAGACCCAAGGAAAGATCGAGAGAACGACCAATAACGGCAACCACTAACCAAAAAAAGCTGAATAAAACCAGAAAAACATCAAACACTAACAGACGATTTAACCAAGTGAGAAATAAATCTTTCATTAGACTAAAATTTACCTAAAATCTATTGCTCTTTGTGAACTTTTGAGAGAATTTTACCATTTTTGCCCTCAATTAAGTTAGCAATCCCCAGAATTTTTGTGATTTTTGTTAAAAATTTCAAGTAGAATATCGGTGTATAGAGAGGAACATCTCATGCAACTTCCGTCCACTTGGGCTATTCCCGATCAAATTCGCGATCGATTTGGCCAAAAGAGTGCAGGAAAACAACGGGCGATGGTGGCTGATGGTCATTTACTCTTAGTTTTGCATCAAGCCCCTCAACCGGGTAATCGTCAACGAGAAGCTGTTTTTTTCTGGCGTCAACCGGATGGTCGTTGGCAAGCGAGTCAAACAGGTGTCGGTTTTAAACTCTTAATTCAGCAGATCAAAGCCTACAATTTAGCCGAAGAAAATTTAACACAGCAATACTTTCAAGCCAAAACTTCTAAAGATTATTTTCAGATCTTAGAAAATCTAGCCCCTCTGCAACTCGCGACCCAAAATTTACACTCAACATTACAGTCCGCCCGAGAAGCGATTCCGACAGATCGAGATTTAATTGACTTTCGAGATGAAGCTTATGATATCGAAAGAACCTTAAATTTACTCTATCAAAATACTAAAGCTGCCCTTGATTTTGCGATGGCAAAGAAGTCAGAAGAACAAACAAAATTAAGTTTAGAATCAGTTCGTTCAGCTCATCGATTAAATCTCTTAGCTGCAATTTTCTTTCCATTAACGGCTATTTCTTGTGTCTTTGGGATGAATTTACCCTCCGGACTAGAGACACAATCACCGACTCTATTTTGGATGGTGTTTATTTCGGGTATTTTTCTGGGATTGATCGTGCGAAATTGGGTAGTAACAGGCAAATTATCTCGGCAAAATTATGATCCTAAAACCATCCAAAAGCGTTGAGATTTGTTTCATCTAAATATAATATCAAACCCAATAAAACTCGATTCTTAATGACTGCTCTCGATCCACTTTTTAAGATTCCTTAGTGTTGTGAAATGGCGATCGCAAATGCCTAATATTATTGATATTTTGTATAAATTGTAACTGAATAACTTCAAGTTCGCTCACTTTTCGCCGGGTTTTCTGTAAAGTTTAGTAACAAGTCTTATTAAAATGTTTAGAATTGGCTCTCCCCCTGTGTATCGCTTTAACCTTAAAATTTAAAGCAATGTTGTCAAAAATTTCAGTCCAACTTCTTAAACTAACTAAGAAGCTGTCGTCTGTAGTCTTGAAAGCCGTTTGCTAAATGCCAGCAACAACTCGATAGACTCAACAAACAAAACTAACTTGTCCAAACTCCCCATTCCCAACTCAGGGGGGGAAAGAATCTTAACGAGGAAGTTCTAATGAATAACCTGCAAAAATATCGTTTTAGTTGCACCCTAAGCTTTGGTGATATTTACGGTCAAATCATGATTTGGCTGATTGTCATCTTTCTCACTCTTGCATCTGCTTTAGCATTGTGGAGTACCTCTCGCCAAATCTACGCCTTAGCAACAGTCGGTTTAATCGTGGTACTCTCTTTACCGTTCCTGCTATTTGCATTTGTCACCACTCTACTCAACCATATCGAAATGACCCCGATTGATTCGACCGAAGACGAATTCTCCGATGCTAACGATATGATTACCCCACGACCCGCAGAAGCCGCAGGCTAGAGTGAAGCCCTAATTTCTAACGACCAATCTTTATTTTTTTGTTAAAACTTCCCTGTTTTTGGATAGGGAGGTTTTTCTGTGATTGACATCCTCCTCTCCGTGAACGAAGAGGATTCCTAACAGAAAACCTACTGCAAAATATCAAATATTGATAACTGGACAGGTTTTTCTAGGTGGGTTGACGCTTCAACGGCTGCCGCTTCTTTAACAAAAGTCTGACGCTTGCCTCCACGTCCATTTAGAGTCTCCGAATGTCCTCCGGCGACCAAAATATTAACTGCTGCGTTACTATCTCTGTCGTGAACTGTTCCGCAATTTAAACAAGTCCATTCGCGGATGGAAAGGTCTAACTTCTTGCCACCAACAAAACCGCAATACGAACACTTTTGACTTGTGGGTTCCCAACGGCTAATTACTCGAAAATCACGACCATATTTTTCAGCCTTACCCTCAAGAAAAGTTCTAAACTGTCTCCATCCTAAATCGCTAATAGCCTTAGATAGCTTGCGATTCTTGACCATCCCTGCAACGTTTAAATCCTCCAAAACAATCACTTGGTTTTCGTGAATTATTCGGGTTGACAATTTGTGCAGGAAGTCTTTACGGGTGTCTTTCATCCGAGCATAGAGCTTGGCTTTCCTGACTCTTGCTCGTTCGTACCGATTGGAACCTTTCTGTTTTCGAGATAGATTGCGGTTAAGTTTTCTAAGCCGTTTAATTTTAGACTTTAAGGGTTTTGGTGCGTCTATTTTTTCTCCGGTGCTTAGTACAGCAAACGTCTTGATTCCTAAATCAATTCCTACATTATTGGGTGACTCAGGCAATAGTTGTTGATTGATTTCAACAACAAAACTAAGAAAGTATCTGTTGGCTGCATCTTTAATTACAGTAACCGATGAAGGAGGATTGGGCTTTGGTCTTGACCAGATAATCTTTAGTTTACCAATTTTGGATAAAGATATCTTGTCTTCCTTCAATTTGAAACCACCAACTCTAAATCTAGCTGATTGTTTAGTGTTTCTTTTTTTAAACTTAGGTGGTCTAACTTTCTTTCCCTTCCGCTTACCTTTGCACGACTTAAAAAAGTTATTATAAGCTTGCTCTAAATCGTTAAGCGATTGCTGCAAAGGGATGTTAGAAACCTATGCGCAACCACTCCCGTTCTACCATTTTCTTGGCTTGGGTGATGAACTTTTTCTGGAGTTGAGAATTGCTCAGTTTCTTCTCTCCAGACTTATAGAGTTCAATACAATGCGCTAAGGCATCATTCCATACAACCCGACAACAACCAAAAAGTTTAGCCAATTTGGTTTGTTGCTCAGTTGTTGGGTAGATTCGGTACTGGTATCTTGATTTCATGGTATAATTGTACCATTGGTCTGCAACAACGACAATGGAGTTAAGGAAAGGAAGACACAGCATTACAGACCTCAAGATTCACGCTCGTCTGTGTAGTCAAGTACCGGAAACAAATATTAACAAGTGAAAGCCTAGATATGTAGCTAATCAACGTACACCTAAATAACTGTGAATCAATCTAGGTTAACCGTCCTAAAGGACGGGGCTTGTATCCCGCTTTTATTTCGGTCAACATAGAAGAACGAGGAGAACTCTATTCACGATTCACAAACTATGCTAGAACATGATGTCATAATTGTCGGTGGGGGTTTAGCAGGAAGTCGAGCTGCGGTAGAAATGGCTCGTATGAACCCCAGTCTCAACATTGCGATGGTTGCCAAAACCCATCCCATTCGTTCCCACTCCGTTGCGGCTCAAGGGGGAATCGCAGCCAGCCTAAAAAATGTTGACTCTGCCGATACTTGGGAAGCTCACGCTTTCGATACCGTTAAAGGTTCAGACTACCTCGCTGACCAAGATGCGGTGGAAATTCTCGCCCAAGAAGCCCCAAATGTGATTATCGACCTCGAACACATGGGCGTGCTATTTTCCCGCCTAGAAGATGGTCGCATCGCTCAACGGGCTTTTGGAGGTCATACTCATAACCGCACCTGTTACGCAGCCGATAAAACAGGTCACGCCATTCTCCACGAACTGGTGAATAATTTACGGCGCTACGGGGTACAAATCTACGATGAATGGTACATCATGCGTTTAATTTTAGAAGACGCTCAAGCCAAAGGCGTAGTGATGTACAACATCGAGAATGGTGAAGTTGTCGTCATGCGAGCAAAAGTGGTGATGTTTGCCACAGGCGGTTATGGACGAGCGTTTAACACCACATCTAATGATTATGCCTCTACAGGCGACGGGTTAGCGATGTCGGCGTTGGCGGGAGTTCCATTGCAAGATATGGAATTTGTGCAGTTTCATCCGACAGGGTTGTATCCAGTGGGGGTGCTGATTTCCGAAGCGGTTCGCGGTGAAGGTGCCTATCTGATTAACAGCGAAGGGGAACGCTTTATGGCCAATTATGCCCCCAGTAAAATGGAGTTGGCGCCCCGTGATATTACTTCGAGAGCCATTACCCTAGAAATTCGCGCCGGACGAGGAATTCATCGAGATGGGAGTCCGGGTGGGCCGTTTATCTATCTGGATTTGCGCCACATGGGACGAGAAAAAATTATGAGTCGGATTCCATTTTGTTGGGAGGAAGCGCATCGACTTGTGGGAGTAGATGCAGTCGATGAACCGATGCCTGTTCGTCCGACGGTTCACTATTCTATGGGCGGAATTCCGACAAATACCGATGGTCAGGTGATTATTGGGCCGGGGTTGCCTGTTGATTTTAAGTTTGACCCCAAAGACAAGTCTGTTAATCCCTGTAATAATCTTGTCGATGGTTTTTTTGCAGCCGGAGAAGCGGCTTGTGTATCGGTTCATGGCGCTAACCGTTTGGGGAGTAATTCGTTACTTGAATGTGTGGTTTATGGAAAACGAACCGGGGCGGCTATTGCTCGATTTGTTGAGGGTCGAAAGTTACCGGATGTCGATGAACAGCGTTATCTTCAGGATGCCAAAGAACAAATTCAAGCGTTATTAGACCGACGAGGCGGTTATCGGATTGCGGAAATTCGTCAAGAATTCCAAGATGCAATGACCGAACATTGTGGGGTGTTTAGAACTCAAGAAATCATGCAAGAGGGATTAACTAAAATTCAGCAATTACAAGAGAAATATCAACAGATTTATCTCGATGACCAAGATAATGTTTGGAATACAGAGATTATTGAAGCGTTGGAATTGCGGAGTATTATGATTGTCGGTCAGATGATTTTGACGTCAGCATTAAACCGTTTAGAAAGTCGAGGGGCGCACAGTCGAGAGGATTATCCGAAACGCGATGATCCTAATTTCTTGAAGCATACCCTAGCCTATTATTCTCCTGCTGGCATTGATTTGTCTTATCGTCCGGTGAGTATTACTCGGTTTGAACCCCAAGAACGCAAGTATTAAAAATTGAAGTAGCAGTCATTTATTTAGGGGTAATTCATAAATTACCCTTCTTTTTTGATTGATTAGAGCAACTGCAACAACACCCCAAACCCCTCTGTAGGCTCAAGGTACACCTCTTTCAGTAAATGGATGACAAAATTTTTCACTGGCCATTCAATGACAAATTAGTGTCGTCGAAATATTAAATCGCTGTAATCTCCCTACAATAACGATTACAGCGATTTTTTTCTGCATTTTACGCCTTCGTAGGCGATCGCTACAGTTTAACAAATTAGATGTCATTTCCCAGGTTTTTAACAAATTAAATGTCATTTCCCGGAAAATGTTATTTTCTGGGTTTTTGTATCTTGTTAACACATTGACTGTCATTGGCATTATAATGAACGTATGTGTTCCAATTAAACATTTCTGTACAAACTAGAGAAATAAAAGTGGCAACTTCTGTAGAGGGAAATGATCCGCATTCTGAGAGTGAATCCTCTGGGGAAACTCAGGTCTTCCCATCAGAGCTTTCTGATGAAGCAAAACTTAAATTAGAAATCATCGAGAGTTTGAGCGAACCCTGCGATCGCAAAACCTACGGTGCAAAGCTCGAAGAGGCGGCCCGTCAATGGATGGTGTCAGCGTTGCTTTATGGAGTTTGAAGAAATGGCTAAATATGCAAAAACTTACCCAATAAGCTGTTAAATAGTATTAGATGTATCAATGCAATAGGCTTCAAGTTGGTCAATCTCGTGTTGTCAATTGAAGCCCTGATCGAGAACCAAGACCCGTGAGCAACTTCCAAGCAACAGCCGACTTTATCTGGAAAATCGCTGACCTCCTAAGAGGGAATTATCAGCGGCGGGAATACCCTGACGTAATTCTGCCGATGGTAGTTCTGCGTCGGCTCGATCAGGCAATGGAGAACACCCGCCAAGCGGTACGCGACGAATGGAATAAGTATCATGGCAAGCTGGAGAATTTAGATCCACTGCTGAGGGCTGCTGCTGGAGATTCGCCTGTCTACAACACATCGGAATATTACTGGAGGCGATTACTTGACGATCGCCCTAACCTAGCACAAAACTTGATTAACTACCTGAATGGCTTCAGTCCAGATGTGCTGGACATTATTGAAAAGTTCGATTTCCGCCGTCAAGTGTCTCGTTTAAACACAGCAAATCTGCTGCCCATTCTGTTTGATGAATTTACTAAGATCGATCTACACCCGCCGAGAGAGGACGGTACTGGAGTTGACAACCTGGAAATGGGGCGTATTTTTGAACACCTGATTTATCGCTTCAATCAAGACAACAACGAAACAGCAGGAGAACATTTTACTCCCCGTGAAGTAATCCGATTGATGGTAAGGTTGCTGTTTCCTGAAGACGACCCTACGCTTCATCCTGATAACATTCTGACAATTTACGACCCTGCCTGTGGAACTGGTGGAATGTTGACTGAGGCAAAGGAATACATTCACGATATCCAGACAAGAAAGTATCAGAAAATTGGGCAGGTTCATCTTTTTGGACAGGAAATTAACCCGACTGCTTTTGCGGTAGCTAAATCAGATTTTTTGTTGAAAGGTGAAGACCCTCGCCGAATTACTTTTGGAAACAGTTTTAGTGAGGATGGGTATCCTGAACGCCGTTTTCGCTATATGCTCTCAAACCCGCCTTTCGGTGTGGATTGGAAGAAGGTACAATACATCATCAAGCGAGAGTACGAAACTCAGGGTTTTGATGGTCGCTTTGGGGCAGGTTTACCGCGTATTAATGATGGCTCGCTACTGTTTCTTCAGCATATCTTGAGTAAGAGAGCGAAGGAAGAACCCAGTCGCACGGTAATTGTCTTTAATGGTTCGCCTTTATTCACAGGTGATGCTGGGAGTGGAGAGAGCAATATTCGTCGCTGGATTATTGAAAATGATTGGTTAGAGGGTATTGTCGCCTTGCCGGATCAGTTGTTTTACAACACGGGCATCAGTACCTATCTTTGGGTACTTAATAACCGTAAGAGTAACAAGCGGAAAGGGAAGATTCAGCTTGTAAATGCGGTTAATTTTTATCAAAAAATGCGGAAAAGCTTGGGCAACAAGCGCAACGAAATTACGGAAGAACAGTATAACGAGATTGCTAACATCTATCATGCCTTTTCAACGGGTGATAATTGCCTGATTTTTGATAATGAGGACTTTGGTTATCGGCGTATTAAAGTAGAACGTCCTCTGCGATTGAATTTTAGTGCTGCGCCAGAAAGACTTGCCCGTTTGCCGGAACAGTCTGGTTTTGCAGCATTGGCAGAAAGCAAGAAGAAGAAAGAGGAAGATCAAAAAGCAGATATTGAAGCTGGTAAAGATTGGCAGGAAAGGATTATTAATGCACTAAAGCAATTACCAGTAAAGGTGACTACCGATCCGAAACAGTTTTTACCGCTACTGGACAAAACTCTAAAACCTTTCAAGTTAAAAGAATCTGTTAAAAATGCCATTCTTAAGGCTTTGACGGAACGGGATGAGAATGCTGAACCCGTGCCAGCGAAAAAGGGTGAGGGTTATGAACCCGATCCAGAATTAAGGGATTATGAAAACGTACCTCTGCAATGGGCACCGTCTATCTATGACGAGAATGTACCCCTTAAAGAGAATGTGTACGATTACTTTGCCCGTGAGGTGAAGCCATATATATCGGATGCGTGGATTGATGAGAAATTTAAGGATGAAAAGGATGGAAAAACGGGTTTAATAGGCTATGAAATTAGTTTTAACCGTTATTTCTATAAATATCAGCCACCAGAACCGCTAGAAGTAATTGAGGAAAAAATACTCAAGCTGGAAGAGGAAATCGCTGCATTATTGAAGGTGCGAGTATGAAGAAGTACAAATCCTATTCAACTGATAAGCCTTCGGGTGTGGAATGGTTAGGCAATATTCCCGAACATTGGGAATTAAGAAAGTTGAAATTTATAGCTGATTTGATTATGGGACAATCCCCAGATTCCACTGATTACAATTATGAAGAAATTGGAGTACCCTTTCTACAAGGAACTGCTGAATTTGGAATAATAAATCCCAATCCTCGCTTGTCTTGTGAAAGTGCCAAGAAGTACGCAAGAAAAGATGATTTACTTTTATCTGTACGCGCACCAGTCGGAGAAATTAATGTTGCCGATCAAGTTTATGGAATTGGGCGCGGTCTTTGTGCAATTAGACCAAAAATAAATGTATTCAATAAAACTTTCACTCGCTACTTTTTGGAGATAGGTAAAGTTGAGCTTGTTTCTGGAGCTACAGGAAGTATATATGATGCTGTTACTGTTAATCAAGTGGCAAATTTGCAGTGTCTAACACCCCCTCTTAAAGAACAAAAATTAATCGCTACTTTTCTCGATCGCGAAACCACCCGCATCGACACTCTCATCACCAAAAAATGTGAACTAATCAACTTACTCGAAAAAAAACGTACTGCTATCATTACCAATGCTGTAACTAAAGGACTTGAGCCTGAACTCCCAATGAAAGATTCAGGCGTTGAGTGGTTAGGAAAAGTTCCAAGGAACTGGGAGGTCAAAAAACTTAAATATATCGCTCAAATAGTAAGAGGAAAATTTACTCATAGACCTCGCAACGATCCAAGATTTTATGATGGTAATTACCCATTTATACAAACGGGAGATATTTCAGCAGCTAACAAATATATTACTAGCTATCAACAAACATTAAATGAGCTAGGTTTATCCGTCAGTAAGGAGTTTCCTAAAGGGACTCTCGTTATGACTATTGCTGCTAATATTGGAGATTTAGCCATTCTAGATTTTCCTGCTTGCTTCCCAGATAGTATTGTAGGCTTTTTGCCTAGAAACTACTGTTTAGATTTCCTTTACTATAATTTAACAGCTATGAAATCAGAGATGGTAAAAACTGCCACTTTGAATACGCAGATGAATCTTAATATTGAGCGTATTGGTGGTTTGTTTAGTATTTGTCCTCCCATAGCAATTCAAAAACAAATTGCAACTTACTTAGACAAAGTAAACATCCGAATAGATGAACTAATTGATAAAACGGCTACCAGTATTTCAGAACTTACAAAATATCGTCAATCTTTGATAACTGCTGCTGTTACAGGCAAAATTGATGTGCGTGAAGAAGTAGAACGAGGTGCAGCATAAATATGTCTAGACTGGATGACATTATCGAACTTATTCAAACGACTAATGAAGTCTACTTCATCACTGCACCTGGGCGGGTGCGAACTGCCTATATTTTGGTAGATGATATCATAGAACTATCTCTTAAGGTATTCCTACAAGAAAAAGTTTATGAGCAACGGGTAAATTGCCAAATAGATTTAGAAAGTGCCAGTTTAGTAACTTCTAGAAATCATAAGGACAGCTTGCGTCGTTACTTTGAAGAAAAACTAAACATTGACGAACTTAGTAATGAATTGGGGCGTGGTACAACAGGTGTTCCCATTCTGCAAAATCATTTAGTATCTTTTCCTTTAATACGTCACTGGAGTGCCAACGATCCTAATGCCCGCCATACTTTTGATCGAGTCATTGATGATGTAAAACCATTTTTCGCACTTCCTACAACTGCTCCTGTTGGTACTCCTCCTAATCCTGCAACCAACTTGCTTGATGAAGCATTAATACGGCATAAAACTCGTAATAAATTCTATCACGATCAAAATTTAAGTGGATTAGATATTAATGATGAAAAATGCTTGAGTGCATTATGTGCGATGTTCGATTTGGTAGACCATTTATTTCCCACTTTCTCGGATGAAGTGAAGAGTAAACATACAGTCCGCTGTCAAATAGGGGTACTGCGCCTCAAGCAAACTGCGTCACTTGGACATCGAGAACTCAGCCAGCCTTATGAGGCAGCTCTACAACTTCTTAAGAAAGGGCATAAATATGATTTTGAAAGGCGTTCAGTAGAACACAGCCTTGTTCATACTGTTAGCGATCGTTTTTTCGGCTCGTTACGCGAACAATTCAAAAATACAATTGCAAAACTTCAGGTGCGGATCAACAAAATTGATACTATGGCACGTCCAAAACAAGACCATATTGATGAAAAAAATGACAAAGAAAAATTAATTCAAATTCTGCAAAAACAGTTAGACCAAATTAACGCCCTGCTAGGCGCTCCTTAGTATGGATATCTCCGAAAAAGCCTTTGAAGCCTATATTGAAGATTATCTATGTAATGTACATAGTTATCGCTTTCGTACCTCTAAATCAAAAGGTAAAGATTCTCATTACGATAAAAATCTCTGCCTGGATTGGGAATTGCTACTTGAATTTATCACCGCTACTCAACCTGACACTTGGGAAAAACTAACAGAACAACACGGACAAGCGACTGTTAGACAGAAATTTCTTAACCGACTGAATCGTGAAATTGATCGGCGTGGCACTCTTGACGTTCTTCGACGCGGTATCAAAGACTATGGCTGCTATTTCCAGCTTGCCTATTTTGCTCCTGTCAGTACCCTCAATTCCGAACATCAGGCACTCTACCGCAAAAATATTCTCAGTGCTGTGCGCCAGTGCCATTACAGTGCAATTGAAACCAAAGATGCGATCGATCTGGTGCTGTTTCTCAATGGTTTACCCATCTTCACTATTGAACTGAAGAACAAACAGACCAGACAAACTGTAGAAAATGCCCGCGAACAGTATAAGCGCGATCGCGACCCCAAACACGAACCTTTACTACAATTCAAACGCTCCCTCGCCCACTTTGCCGTAGACGATGACGAAGTATGGATGACTACTCGCCTAGAAGGAAAAAGCACCTACTTTTTGCCCTTCAACCGAGGTTATAATGGCGCAGCAGGCAACCCACCTAACCCCAATGGTTATGCTAGTGCTTACCTATGGGAAGATGTTTTCTCTCCCGATAGCGTATTGGATCTCATCGGTAATTTCATTCATCTAGCCGTTGAAGATCGAAATGGTACGCGGCGCGAACAACTGATATTTCCTCGCTACCACCAGCGCGATACAGTTAAGAAATTAGCGGCTCATGCTCGCGAATATGGAACTGGACAGCACTACTTGATTCAGCACAGTGCTGGAAGTGGTAAAAGTAATACGATCGCGTGGTTAGCGCACCGTTTAGCATTTCTGCATAACACCGAAAATCAGCGCATATTTGATTCGGTGATTGTGATTACTGATCGGCGGGTACTCGATCGCCAACTGCAAACTACTGTCCGTCAATTCGAGCAATCTCCTGGTTCTGTTGTAGTTATTGATAAACACAGCGATCAATTAGTCGAAGCCCTCACCATTGGCTCTGCAATTATCGTCTGTACCTTGCAAAAGTTTCCCGTAATTGTTAAGAAAGTAAATCAACTCACTGGGCGACATTTTGCCATTATTGTTGATGAAGCTCACTCATCTCAATCTGGTGAAGCCAGCAAGAGTCTAAAAGAAGTGTTACGCGCTCAAAGTTTAGAGGAAGCTGAACAGCTAGAAGCGGAAGCATCCCAAACAGGAGAAGACTTAATTAACCAGAGCCTCGAAGCAAGGCAGAAACAGCCTAATTTGAGCTTTTTTGCCTTCACAGCTACGCCTAAACAGAAAACTCTAGAAATTTTCGGACAACCTCAACCTGATGGCAGTTTCCAACCTTTTCATCTCTACACGATGCAGCAGGCGATTGAGGAAGGCTTCATCCTAGACGTTTTGCAAAATTACACCACTTTTGAAACGTATTTCAATTTACTCAAAATCGCTGCCGACGATCCTCGCTACGAAAAAGGCAAAGCCATCAGTTTACTGCGTCGCTATGTGGAATTACATCAGTACACAATTGCCCGTAAAACTGCCCTCATGGTGGAACATTTTTGGGAAAATACCCGCCACCAGATACCAGATGAAAGCGGAAACGGACAAGCAAAAGCCATGATTGTTACTCGTAGTCGCCTCCATGCCGTTTTCTACAAACAAGCATTTGACGATTATCTGAAACAGCAGAGTTATCCTATCAAAGCATTAGTTGCCTTTTCTGGCATAGTGAATTACAACAATCTGGACTATACCGAAGCTCAGATGAATGGCTTTTCCGACAAACAAACCGCAGAACAATTTAAAAAGCCAGAGTACCGCTTTTTGATCGTGGCAGAAAAATTTCAAACTGGCTTCGATCAACCCCTTTTACACACGATGTATGTCGATAAAATCTTGAGTAGTGTTGCAGCTGTCCAAACCCTCAGTAGGCTTAATCGTACCCATCCTCACAAAACTGAAACAATGGTGCTAGATTTCGCCAATCATGTTGATGATATCCAAAGCGCCTTTAAACCCTATTTTGAGGCAACCATTCTCAGCAAAGGTACTGACCCTAACAAGCTCTACGATTTACAGGCAGTGCTAGAAACTTTTAACCTTTACACTACTGAGCAAGTGGCGGAGATTGCTGAACTTTATCTACGTCAAGGTGAAAAAGCTGCTAAACTCCAACCTCTCCTCCGAGTAATTGTCGGTCGATACGCCTACATACCAGACCTGGAAAAGCGTATGGAATTTAAACATAGATTGCGATCGTTCATCCAGCTATACGCATTTCTGTCTCAGGTTATCACCTTCAAAGATGCCGACTTAGAAAGGTTGTATTTGTTTGCACGTCTTCTATTACGAGCATTACCTTCTGAAAGCCAGAAATCATCTCTAAACGTTGCTGAGTATGCTGATTTGGAAAGCTACCGCATTCAAAAATCTTTTAGCGGCAAAATTTCACCCAAATCTGGAGCTAGTCAGCTAGATCCATTTGCAGAGTTAGAACCTACTGAATTAACTGACCCAGAGAAAGTGGCTCTCTCCGAAATTATTGCCGACATTAATCGACGCTTTGGCACAGATTTTACTGAAGGCGATCTGATTTTTTTTGCAGAATTAAAAACTCGGCTTGCTGCTAATCAAAGCTTACAAGCTAGTGCAAGAGTTAACACCCGTGAGAATGTTCAGCTTTTTCACGACGCATTATTTGATGCCGTGCTTCAAACGATGATTGATAGCAATTTTGAAATGTTCAAGCGTATTAATGATAATGAAGAGTTTGGAAGATTAGTGCGTGAAAAGATATTTGGGCAAGTGTATCAAGAAATTATAAAGAAAATGAGATTAAGATAATTAAGTTTAGTTTCATTCTATTTGTTAATGCTTGCTAATAATTTAACCACTCTCAATTGCCTAATTTATTAGCTATGGTATCGTGAATCCGATCCAAGCATATCGGAATCACAGGCTGACCCGCTTTCAGTGATGCGATCGCCTTATCCATATCAAAGTCTACCAGTTGAAGCGATCGCTCTTGCTTATCCCAGTACAGCATAAACCGCTCTTGCGAACTTGGGTTCGTAAACTCTGGTTGCTTTTCCTCCAACCGCTTCACAGTCGTCGCTGCCGCATCAAAACTCAACCCCACCGATAAGCAATATTGCATCGCTGCCAACTCCACCAACTCCGAACGGGAGTAATAAATACTTCGCCCCGTTCCCGTTGCGCTAATACTTGGCACAACAACCCCCTTCTCCCGCCAATACTGCAACTGACGGAGACTACAACCTGTAATTTCAGCCGCTTGTTTGCTGGTAAAAAACTGTTCTGCCATACACACAAGTCTATAGCAAGCCGCTATAATACATTTATGTTTGTATTGAACTAAAATGTTTAATTGGGGCATGAGCATCATTACCGTCCACTGTCGCCTCGTTGCACCTCAAAACGTCCGTCAACAACTGTGGAAGTTGATGAGCGATCGCAATACACCTTTGGTTAACGAACTGATCGCTCAAATTAGTCAGCATCCCGACTTTGAAACCTGGCGACGAAAAGGCAAAATTCCCGCAGGGATAGTCAAAAAACTCTGTGAACCCCTCAGAAGCGATCCACGTTTCGAGGGTCAACCCGGACGGTTTTACACCAGTGCGATCTCGTTAGTGGATTATATTTTTAAATCTTGGCTTGCGGTACAGCAACGACTACAGCGAAAACTGGATAGAAAAATTCATTGGTTGTCCATGCTCAAGAGCGATGAAGAGTTGGTAGCTGAAAGTAACCATACCCTCGAAGAAATTCGCGCTTACGCCACTGAAATTCTGAGTTCCGTAGAAACTCAAAAGAACCAACCTTCACCTAAAAAAAGCCCCCGAAAAAGCCCCCGAAAAGGCAAAATAAAGAAAAATAAAGGGAGTCAATCTCCGACAGATATTTTGTTTGAGACTTACAACAAAACCGAAGATATTCTCAGCCGAAGTGCGATTTGTTATCTTCTGAAAAATCGTCTAAAAATGAGTGAAAAACCCGAAGAAATAGAAAAATTTTCTCAGCGTTATCGAAAAAAGGAAATTGAAATCCAACGACTCAAAGAGCAACTAGAAGGTCGCCTTCCCCAAGGCAGAGATTTAACGGGACAGAAATGGCTAGAAACATTAATAACAGCCACAACGACAGTTCCCAAAGATAACCCAGAGGCGAAGAGTTATTATTAAGGTGGATTGAAAGGATGTGAAGCTCGTTTCGCTCCGATGACAATAATTTGTCACTGGCAGTTCGACGACACCTAATTTGTTAAGACGACACGAATTTGTTACCGATGACAAATAATGTGGCAATGTACAACAACAAAAACCCCGACTTCTGGGGCCGGGGAGAGAAAACGAGCTTCACATCTACCAAGACTATAATATCGAGAACCTACCCCTGTTGAAAATGTTGATTATACTGATCTTTTGGGAGCAGTTAATTTTAACAATCCGTGAAAATACGGAGAACGACCGACAACGTTATCTTCAAACCCAAGCTGTGTAGGAGTTATAGATATCTTAACTCTATCTAATTTTTTGACTCTCCAGATAGTCAAGAATCGCGATCGCTAGGGTTCGGCTCTGGAGAAGCAGTCCGAGGAGCTGAATGTGGGTGTACTCGTTCTACCCTTGGGGGAATTTCGGCCATTTCCTGGGACAACTCATTTAACGCTGACTCAACGCGATCGCGAAGTTCTGTCAACTGCTGCTGTTGTAATCGACCCCATTGAGGCAATTGATTGATAAACTGTTGTAAATCAACAATCACGCTAGTGAGATGCTCAATTTGTTCTAATTCAGGTCGGCGTTGAAAGTTAACCACAACCATCTCAATCTCTTGTTGTACCTTTTGAACCGTTTGTTCTAGAAGCACTTGTCGTTCGAGCAGACTGGGAAATAGGGAATGATTAGTCTCAGTTTCAACACCCGGTTGAGTCATTTCGGGTGAATGATTGGGATGCCATTGCTCTAAAACCCAGGATGGGGAAGAAGACTGAAGCGTTTTTAACTGTTCAATCAATTCCGTTAATATTACCCGATCATGATCAAACAATTTTTTCAAGTGAGCGGTACTTTTGTGCTGCTGTTGGGCGAAATGATATCGATTAATTTGGTTAAATATTAAAGAAAAAGTCAAAGGAATGACAGCAATAATCAGGGAAAACCCCCCAATAGTCACCGCCACAATCCCAATAATAGCAAGGGCAAGAAAAGCCGACTCAACAATTGCTAGCCCACTGTGAATTTTCATAACCTTAGTTAGAGTTGCAAAATCAATCGAGCTAAATTGAAGTAAATCAAAACACCGAGAACATCAACTACCGTTGTAATAAACGGAGCCGACATTAACGCCGGATCTAACCCCAAAGTGCGAAATAAAAACGGCAAAGCTGAACCCGCCACCGATGCCAAAATCGAAATCGCTACTAAGCTAATCCCAACAGACAAAGCAATAGATACATTCCCCTCAACAATAAATACAGTTGCCCAAACGGTTGCTAAAACCCCTAAAATTGTCCCGAGTAAAGCACCTGCTAAACCTTCCCGCCAAATCACTTGTAATGGCCCCATCGCCCGAATTTCATCGGTATTCATCCCGCGAATCACAACGGTAGAAGACTGAGCGCCGACATTTCCCCCAGTTCCCGTTAATAACGGAATAAAGAACGACAACGCCACAACTTGTTGCAGGAGATCTTGCTGCATTTTGAGAATAGCGCCAGTAACACTATTAGTTAGTAACAAAATCAATAACCAAATCACCCGTCGGCGAGCCACCGTTAACAAACTCGCTTGGAAATAATTATCTCCCTCAGATTGCACCCCACTGAGCGCATAAATATCTTCAGTGGTTTCTTCTTGCAAGATATCTAGCACATCATCAACGGTGATAATCCCCACCAGTCGCTGTTCACTATCAACCACCGGAATCGCTAGAAAATCATAACGTTGGATAATGCGAACCACTTCTTCTTGATCCGTATCCGTCTGTACACAAACCAAATCCCGGTTGAGAATTTCACCAATAGTTTGATCAAGTTGAGCCGTCACTAAATCTCGCAAGGAAAGAATTCCGGTTAATTTTCGATCCGAGTCAGTCACATAAAGCGAATAAATCGTTTCGGTGACATTGGCTAAACTGCGAATTCGCTCCAAACTTTGACCAACCGTGTAATGCTCCTTCAAAGAGATATACTCTGGGGTCATAATTCGTCCGGCAGTTCCGGCTTCATACCCCAGTAACAACGCTGTGGTTTGACGTTCAGTGGGACTGAGTTGAGACACCAACCGACGAACAACGGCCGCAGGTAGCTCCTCAAACAGCCTGGCGCGATCATCGGGTGACATTTTATCAACAATGTCAATCACTTCCTGGCGTTTGAATTTTTCGCACAAAGACTGCTGAACACTAGAGTCAAGTTGTTCGTAGACTTCAATCGCCTCGTCTTTGGATAATAGACGAAAAGCAATCACCTGCATCGTTTCGGGTAAACCTTCAATGGCTTCAGCAATATCGGCCGGTTGTACGGGGACGAGAATCGTTTTAGCCGCTTGCAAATCTCCTCGTTCTAATAAAACTTGCAGTTGCGAGCGGACTAACTCCCGTAACTCTTTACGCGACATCGTTGTCAGAGTTGATTTATTCTCCTCAGTCAATGACAGCCCTCCTAATCACGAGTTCTGCGTCCAGTCTAGAAGCAAAGTGACATCTCTAATGTACACCTTCACAATTGACAGGTCGGTTCAGAACTTCAAATTGTCAGTTTAATCGTCTGATGCTGGATACAGCGGATCAAAAGTCTAGAAATGGTCAGAACCTTTAATGGCATTGTGCAATTCAACAGCGACTCATCGCCTGTGGTGCAATATTTAGCTACAGGATCTTCTGTAGTATCGCACAAACTTTCAATTGCCCAGAAGATTCTGTAGCTTCCTTGAGGAGAAATTGTGTTTTCCTGGGGTTGAGTTTGGGGTTCTCTTTTCCCCAAAGATCCGTCACAATTTCAACGAAACGGTAAGGATCTGGCAATCAAGGGGTACAACCCTTCGTTGCTGGAGATTGCCATTTGGGAATGCACATTAGTATTATTTGCTCAGAACGTTTAACATTGTTTCTATAATTTTGCCGAAATCAGTCAGCCCCGTCACTCAATCGAGTGAAGGTCTGTCATGTCATCGGTTTGGCTCGGCTTGCATCGGTTGAGCTGTGATCCCAACTCCTGATATCAAAAAAGAAGATTTAAAGTAGCGGAAAGTTCCTTATGGGTGTAAATAACTTTAATCAGTTTGCTGCTCGAATTGAAAAAGAGGAAATATGTTGCTGCTATCCCACAGAACCCAGACAACACAACCATTCGTTTTTTTATCCAGAAGACAATCTGGAAACACTTTCCCCAAACGGTAACGAACTTTCATCTCTGGCTTCAAAACACCTGTGTCAGCATCATGTCTTTGCCAAAGCCTTACAAATCACGACAGATGCAGTCATGATCACCACGAGTCATATTTATTCTCGTGAACCCGAAATTGTTTATATCAATGCAGCTTTTACAAAGCTTACCGGTTACTCCTCCCCAGAAATTATGGGTCAGACTCCTCAAATTCTCCAAGGCCCAAGAACAGATTATCATGTCCTCAAACGCCTCAAGCAAGCCTTAACCCGAGGACAAGTGTTTGAAGGAGAAGCGATCAATTATCGCCAAGATGGTAGCGAATTTCAGAACCACTGTTACATTGAACCGATTTTTAACAACCAGGGACAAATTATTTATTATTTATCGATTCACCGAGAAATTATCCCCCAAAACCCCGTTCAGACTCAATTTTCAACGAGAAACAATCTTGATCCGCTAACGGGTTTAGCAAATCGTAGTCTGCTTCTGCAAAGGCTACAACAATCGATTGATCAGGCTCAACAGCATCCCGATTATTTGTTTGCTGTTTTGTTGTTAGATTTAGACCGATTTAAGCTGATTAACGATAGTTTAGGTCATCAAGCCGGTGATCACCTTCTCACAACGATTGGTCAACGTCTAGAAAGCTGTATTCGTCCAACAGATATGGTTGCGCGACTCGGAGGCGATCAGTTTGTCATTTTGCTCGATCAGGTTCGAGATTTGCTCAAAGTTTCTCAGGTAGCCGAACGTATTCAACAATATCTCAACAAACCGCTAACTCTGAAAAATCAAGAGGTCTTTATCAGCGCTAGCCTGGGAATTGTCCTTAGTAGTCCCAGCTATGATCACCCGGAAGATATAATCCGAGATGCCGATACTGCTCTACAGCAGGCAAAAGCGGGCGGTAAGGCTTGTTATACGGTCTTTGACCAAACGATGCACCGTCATGCTCTTGAACGGCTTCAGCTTGAAAATGACTTAAGACGAGCGATTGATCATCACCAACTGCAAGTTCATTATCAACCGATTATCGCGATGGATACGGGGCGAATTACGGGGTTTGAAGCCTTGTTACGTTGGTACCATCCTGAACGGGGGATGATTCCGCCTAATTATTTTATTCCAATTGCCGAAGAAACAGGACTGATTCAAGTGATTGGTCAATGGGTTCTTAGAGAAGCCTGTCAGAGGGCTAAACTTTGGCAGTTGACGTTTCCTCAATCTCCGTCTTTATTTATGAGTGTTAATCTTTCTATTCACCAACTGACCTATCCCAATTTAGTAGAAATAGTTAGTGATATTTTAACGGAAACTGGCTGTGATCCGCGTTATTTGAAATTGGAAATTACCGAAAGTGCGATCGCTCAAAAAGCTGAGACTGTGATTCCCATTTTAGAACAACTGACTGCATTAGGAATTCAGTTGTGTATTGATGATTTTGGCACGGGTTATTCTTCCTTAAGTCGGTTATATTATTTTCCGATTACAACCTTGAAAGTAGATCGGTCTTTTGTCGCGGCGATTAGTCAATCGAATGGAACCGCAAAAATTGCTTCTGCGATTATAAACTTAGCTCATAGTTTAGGACTCGAAGTGATTGCAGAAGGCGTAGAAACAGAACAACAGTTGACAATATTGCGGAGTTGGGGCTGTCAACTGGCTCAAGGTTATCATTGGGCTAAACCTGAGAATAGTCAAGATACTGAAGCATTATTAGCTTCCTCTCCTTGTTGGCATTGACATCCTCCCTCTCTAAATCAGAGATTATAGAGAGGGATTCCCAAACATCGCTATTTGGATTTACTGCATCTTTGATTCTTAACTAGACCGTTACCAGTCCCCGTCAGACCATCTCCACAGTCAATTTCTTGAACCACGATCTGCCCGACCGCAGCAATACCTCGTTGACAAATGACTTTTGCTGCTGCAACATCACGATTACATTCGTAATTGCATTCAGGGCATTTGTGGATACGCTCTGACAAATCAAATTTGCCTGTATGCGTCCCACAATTTGGGCAAATTTGACTGGTATATCTGTGGTCAACTTTGCCAAAATAAACCCCTCGTTTCCAACAGACCCAAGTTAAAATATTGAAGAATTGACCGAATCCCGCGTCAAGAGTATGTTTACCCAACATCCCTTTCGCCCAAGTTCTAAAATCCAAGTCTTCAACAAATATCATTCCAGCTTGGTCACACAAATGATGGGCTAGTGAGAGCGTGAAAATCTTTTCGAGTGTCCGAGATTTTTTGATGAATTCTTGAAGACTTCTGATTAAGTTTATGTCGATTGACTGAACCTGGTTTTTTTGACTTGAATCTACGTTGCAGCAATTTCAGCTCGCCATGTAGTTGAGCCAAGAACTTTGGACGTTCAATCAATTCACCATCAGAAGTTGCCAAAAACTTATCGAGTCCAATATCAATCCCGAGCGGATACCCCGAAGCCGGAGTGTCTGGGATATTTACATTGCTCTGCAATGACAGCATCGCAAAATACCCACTTGCTCGTCTAACTACCCGCACCTGCTTGAGCTTAAATCCCTCGGTCATTGGGCGAGATAATCTCATCCGAACTAATCCAATCTGAGGTAGTTTTATCCAGTCATTAGAGATTGGATTTGTCTTGAACTGAGGGAAGACAAACGACCGCATTCGATATTTGTTTTTCAAGCGAGGAAAGCCGTAACCCTTTTCTTTCATGCTGTTAAATGCTCTTTCTAAAGTTTTCAAAACTTGTTGTAAAACTTGAGCATTCACTTTCTTGATTTCCGGGTTGGTTTTCTTCGCTTTTGTTAAGTTTGCAGCTTGTACGTTGTAGTTGGGGTAATGGGCATCTGCTGAGATGATGTATTCTTGTTGCAATGAACAATAATTAATCGCACACTTTCTACTGTTTATCCAGTCTTTTCGCTCTCTCAAGGCGTAATTCCACACCTTTCTACAGACCACCAACATATTCTCAATGATGGTAATCTGTTCTTGAGAGGGGATTAACTTAAATTCGTAGGTTAGTGTTAACATACTGGAATTTTACCACAATTCTATCCCGTTATGCTAACCCGTTAGACTTTTGTACAGGAGAACTTCAGTCGGGCTTCCCAAAACCGAGTCTTTTTTGTTGGTCGCAGTCCTCTTGCTCCATTACGATAGAGTCGGATGGGCATTGCCCACCCTACCCTTGATTCTTAATCCTGGAAATGTTTGATAATAGCTTCCGCAAATTCAGAACACTTCAACTCCGGGGCGGGAGGTTCCATTAACCGAGCTAAATCATAGGTGACTTCCTGGTTTGAAATAGCAGCACCTAATCCTTTTTTGATCAAGTCTGCTGCTTCTTGCCATCCCATATATTCTAACATCATCACCCCGGAAAGAATTAACGATCCAGGGTTAACTCGATCTAAACCTGCGTGTTTGGGAGCGGTGCCGTGAGTCGCTTCAAAAATCGCACATTGATCGCCAATATTTGCACCTGGCCCCATTCCTAAACCGCCTACCATTGCCGCAGCCGCATCGGATAAATAATCGCCGTTCAAGTTCATTGTCGCCAGGATAGAATATTCCGCAGGTCGAGTTTGAATCTGTTGGAAAATACTATCCGCAATTCGGTCATTGACCATGACTTTTTCTTTCCATTTGCCATTGCCATGGGTTTCCCAAATTGCCTCTAAAACTTGCGCGACTTCCTGCACAATTTCCTGGCGTTTTTCCGGCGTCAACCCATCATATCCGGGTTCAACTTTTCGAGCATTATCTTCGTTAGAAATATTAGGATTATCTTCTTTATTACCCAAAATCCAAGATTCTCGCTCGGTAATACAGTCGTTGCGAAACTCACTCGTTGCCAGTTCATAACCCCAGTCTCTAAATGCACCTTCGGTATATTTCATAATATTCCCTTTATGCACTAGAGTCACCATTTGTTTAGCTTTGGGCAACCTTAAAGCGTGTTGCATTGCCCGACGCACTAACCGTTGAGAACCGGTTTTACTAATTGGTTTTATGCCAATCCCCGAGTCGAGGCGAATTTCTTTTTTACCATGTTCGGGTGTCGCTGGAATTAAGTCACTATTGAGGATATGAATCAGTTTTTGAGCAATTTCACTGCCTTCTTTCCATTCAATTCCCAAGTAAATATCTTCTGTATTTTCCCGGTAGATAATCACATCTAATTTTTCCGGGGTTTTGTGAGGGGAGGGCGTACCCGCATAATATTTACAAGGACGAACACAGGCGTAAAGGTCGTTAATTTGACGGAGTGCGACGTTTAACGAACGAATTCCGCCACCAATGGGGGTTGTTAGAGGGCCTTTAATGGCAACTCCGTATTCTTGGATAGCGGTGAGGGTATCTTGGGGGAGATACTGGTAGGTACCATACTGTTCACACGCTTCATCTCCGGCGTACACCTTGAACCAACTGATTTTCCGTTGACCACCATAAGCGGCTTCGACTGCGGCATCTAACACTAGCTGACTCGCTGGCCACAGGTCAATACCCGTTCCATCTCCGCGAATAAAGGGGATAATCGGATTATCGGGGACAACGGGTTCACCACTGTTGAAGGTTACTTTTTCGCCTGTGGTTGGAGGGGTGATTTTTTCGTACATTGAGTTATCCTATCACATCAAATTTACCGGGCAAAACCGATCCTATAATTTTGATCCGGTTTCACCTTTTTCACGATTTTTGACGACGACTGCAACGAATAGGCAAGAAATCTACAATTTCTTTAGAATTGTTGAGCGCATCCAGTTAAAATCAAGACATATAATCGGATGGGTTTACCGAATCTTGTTATACAAAATTCACTAATTTTAAGATAATTTTCAATAAACTCCAGACGGGTTAATCAATCTTTCTAAAAAATTAATCGTCATGGATGAAAAAGCAAAGGGATGAATTGAAGGTGAATGAGAGTCAGATAGAAAATGCTTACTGTACAGATTAGTGAAATTTTTTCAAACTGTACTGAATTATTGGTTAGGTGTTTGTAAAGGAAAGGGAGACTTATTATAGATGTCTTTACCAGGGAAGCAAACCATGAAAAATATTAAATTCAAAGTGCTAAGTTTATTATCCGTAGCCGCTGGCTTTTTATTAATGTCTAGTCCGGCGTTAGCTTCGACTTACAAAACCACCAACAAAACAACAACTCTAGTGGTGAAACCGGATGCTAGCCGCCCATTTGTCGGCCATTATTCCACGAGGGTTAAGAGTCGTAGAATTGTCGGAGATATCCGCATTATCACAGGGGAAGGCGTTCCCGGTTCTTACATTTATCAAGGTACATTTTCTGATCGCGGTTTAGATGGCAAAGGAGAATGTATTGGTGATATTACCATCCTTCGTCGTCAGATTGACCGTTCTGGGAAAATGGGTGCAAAAGTCACCTGGAAAGTTAAGGGTGGGCCGACTTGTACTTCTGTGGGTAAAACCTATGTGTTAGACTTAGTTGAAGCTCTACCTTCTCCCGATAAAAAAGGAGATTTTAACTGGAATAATTCCGGGACTTGGCTTTCTCAACCCTTGCGGTATTCTACATGGCCGAAATGGAAAGTTACATCGAGTGATGGTGAACTCAATTGTCGAGATAAACCTAATGGTAAAATTAAACGGGTTTATCAGATGAATGTTGATCAAATTGAAGTCAACAAAGACCGGGCTAATGTTTTTGAGTTAAGCCCTGGAAAGAGTCCTTGGTTGTTAACAAATCAAGGTTGTTATGTGCGGGCGAATAAGCAGTTTATTCAACCCATTTCCATGCCTTAATCGGATTAAATTGGATTAAAAAAAGCTCCCCCTCGTCTAGAAAGTGAGGGGGTTCATCTTTTACAAAGCTAATAAAATAACTTGACTTCTAATCCTGAAAACTGAGAGATTAATCATTAACATCTTCAGGATCTTGAGATAAGATTAACGCACTGTAGGGACCGATGGCAATATTTCCGTTATACTCTAATCCATCTTTTTCACCTTCTTCAGCAATCATATCATGCCCCCCAAAATTACCAAAGTCAGAACTATAATCTTGTGAGTCACTATTAAAGCGTACTCGCCAGCCACCCGCTTTCGGAAACCCTAAATTGTAGCTATCATAGCTGCGGTCAGCCATATTGACCACAATCACGACATCATCTTTGATACCGCCTGTTTGCCAACGATGAAAGGCAAGAAGTTTATCGGTGTTGTTAACATGATGAACATTGACATTTTGACCTTGTAAGCCACAGGTATAACCCTCTACATTTCGCCGTAAACTAATTAAATCACGGTAAAGAGTAAAAATTCCCGCAAAGGTTTCTCTGCCCTTCATATCTAACGGATCAGTGTCTTTAAACCCGTTACATTCCAGTAATTCTTGACCCTGAAAAATCATCGGAATACCGGGAGAGGTTAGAACTAAAACTGCACCTAACGTTGAACGTTTACGAGCAGACCAACTGTCAGCATTTCCTGGCCAAATTTCTTCGGGAAGTCGAGGCTCATCGTGAGCTTCCAGAAAAATCACCCGCTCAAAGACATCAAAATTATACTGATGATCAATAGCATCTCGAATCGCATTCAAATCACGAGAATGATCATCAGAAGCTTTAATTGCACTCCGAACTGGATAAATAAATTGTGGGTCCCATTGAGCATCAAATCCGGCTCCACCTGTACCTGTCTCCTTCGTAATCCATTCGTGATTTCTGAGGTCTTCTGCAATATTAATCTTCTTCGGAAAACGACTCTTAACTTCCTCATTAATCCACTGCATCAAACTCCAACCTTCGGGAATTTCTGTTCCATCCTCCTCCATAGAGCGAATATTTAGAGTTGAATCCCAACGCAGTCCATCAATGTGATATTCTGTCAACCACATTAAGACATTATCACGCAAGAATTGACGCACTTCAGGACGACCATAATCAGGACGAGTATCTCCCCACGCTGTTTTCGCTCGCCAGTCATTATAGAAGTATATTCCGCCGCCTTCATTTTCACTCCAACCATCAAATTGCCATAAATCTAAATCACTGGGGCCAAAGTGATTATAAACCACATCTAAAATCACCGTCATGCCATTTTGATGAGCGGCGTTGACAAATTCTTTAAAGGCTTGAATCCCACCATAAGCACTTTCAACGGCAAAAATATCGGAAGGATTATAACCCCAGGAATAATCGGTTGCAAATTCGGCACTGGGCATCACTTCAATGGCATTAATACCCAGTTCTTGTAAATAGGGTAATGCCCGAGTTGCACTACTAAATGTTCCAGGTCTATCACCCGATTTCTCAGCGAAAGTACCGATGTGCATTTCATAGATGACTAACTCATTCCAATTCGGAGGGGAAAAATCATCATCTGCCCAGGAAAAATCAGGAGAAACAACAACTGAATTTCCATTGGAATTTGTAACTTCTCTAGAGTAGGGGTCTTTGCGTTTATAAGTTTCGTCTGTGTCTTTATTAACGATAATGTAGCGATATTCGTCACCCACTTTGACTTCTTTAAAATCCCCATACCAATACCCATTTTCTTCACTGTCTAAGGGATCGGCTGTCTCTGACCAGTTGTTAAAACTACCCATAACATAAACCTTTGAGGCGTTGGGCGCCCAGACCCGAAATGCGACCCCTTGGGAATGAACAATAGCACCCATTCCTGAATAAATCTGAGCCTTTCTAGGAGAATCTAGTAACATAGCTTTTAAGCCTTTAAAAAAACGGTTAATATTCATCTCTGTCAGCTAGAAGACGTTTAAAGTTCTAGCTGTAATATAAGAAATATGCTTCAAACTGCCAAGTTAAGTTCCCCAGTGCCAAGGGGATTCGGGTAATGGTCTGCTTCAGATAATTTAAGACCATAATTTGTTTAGGATCAAGTCAGTTCGTTAATTTCCTTATAAAAGTTAATACTAGAAGATACACAAAGGATTTGTTAACTCACCCTAAGATAGATTTTGTTCCAAAAAACAGATTATTGTAATTGAACGTCTCTGTTGACATCAATGAGGATTTTTCCATCCCGAATTAAGCGATATTTTCCATGCCAAGTTCCAGGAATCAAAGGCTGTTGAGGATTGTTTCTCTTGCCAATATAACCGAGCCAAGTCCGACTAGGAGAGTCAAGCTGTTCTTGGTGTTCAACCACAGTTCGACCTCGCGGATCATCAAGCTGATATTCGACGCGATCGCCGGAGAGTGTACCATAAGCTTGTATCCAAAATAAAATAGCCGGATCGTCAGTATAAAATAGAGTTTCGGTAAATTCTCCATCCCAAAGTTGATCTAAGTTCGGGGTTTCTGTTGCAAACCCAGCCCGAATTAACCCGGTTGGGGTGTAGGGAAGGGGTCGATCCCAAAGGGAATTTTGTCTGACATTACAACCGGATGACGCATTTGGCCCCACAAATGGATCAACCACTTGACCTTGATACCGGACACTCAGATGAACATGGGGAAATGAAGCCAAACCGGAAGCCCCGACCAGTCCCAAAACATTTCCCGTGTCTACGATATCTCCGGGCTGCACTTCAATACTCCCCTGGCGGAGATGACAATATTGAGTTTCCCAGCCGACACCATTGGAAATGATACTGTGATCAATGACAACGCCGTTCCCACATTCACTTCCTTCGACAGCATTTCGGTCAAATTCATCTTGAACCCGACGATCTTCGACTCCATCTCGCACACGCAAAACTTTTCCGGGGGCAGAGGCTAAAACGGGTACACCGTAGGCCATTATTCCTGCATCTGATATGGCAAAATCAGTTCCTTTATGACCATTATAGGTTTGTCGTCCGCACCCAAAATCAACGGCCGCGGTCGAGGGATCGCGATCAGGATACAGTAAGATAAAACAATCTTCACCAATGTTACAAAGAATTGGGGGAGAAAAGCGAGGACTCGGTATGGTTTGGGCGATCCAGGTTTCGACTGTTAAACCCAGTTGGGGATTGAGAACGTTAATAATAACTGTTAAGCTTAGAATTAGACTAAATAAAGTGAGATATTTTTTAAACCGTAAAATCATAGGAATTTTATTAGATATTTTATTAGATATGTTGTTCAATATTTCTAGGGGCGCGAATGCTGCGCCCTCAACTTGTTTCTAAGTGTCTACTGATTTGAGATTAACGAAAAACGAGATCTGATTGTAATCTTAAATCAAGGTCTTCTTCTGGACGAATCACCAGAACTTCGACTTTCTCCCGTCCTAAGAATACACCCGCGATCGCACCGAGTCCGGCCCCCCCTAAGACTTCTTCAGTGGCGATGGCTTGATCTCCGACAATTCCTGCAATAGCAGTAGCCGCCGCTGCCCCAATTGCAGCCCCTTTGAGGATATCACCCGCAGATGCCCCTTTACGAATAGTTTCGGTGCGAGTCACGACTTGAGAGTTGGCGTTGAGGCGATAGCGTGTACCATTTGCAAGGATGACTTCATCGGCAATAAATTGGGAACCGCCAGAGGCTGGGCGCAATTCTCCGTTAATTTCTGACCCCTGGGGAAGCCAAACTTGTCCGTAGGTAGTCCGAACCTCTTTTGAGACTTTGAAGCTTACAGGGACGGTTTCCTCGGGGGTAAGGACTATTTTCTCGGCGGTTTCGTATTCAATCGGAATCAGGGTGCCGGCGGTAATCCCATCACGTCGGAGAGAACCGGGGAAACGTTGGGCGACGGCGGGGTTTGGGCTGAAAATGATCGGTGTTGCCACACTAACGGTTAACCCCAATGCAATTAATAGAGATGTTCCGGAACGGCCAAGTTTAGAGGTGAACATGATCGGAGCGTCCTTCATGCGAGTCGATTTGTTTAATTCTCAAGACGTAGAGTTGTTCAAATTGGTTCACTTTTCCAGGTGTTAGCATAACATTCTCGGTTGTTAACACCTGATTTTTCTGTGGGAAATCCTGTAGGAGATGGCTTCAAAACAGTTATCAGTGATCAGTCACCCGTTTTTTCTGTTTTCAGAGAACAGGGAAAATTCATAATTCATAATTCATAATTTAATTCATCTTAATTTCATTCCTAACCCCTCTACTATAAGTAGAAATATTAGCTAGGTCATAAAAATCCCTTATACTCATGGTAAGTAGTAGTATAGGGGATTATTTATTAACTATTTCGTTGTTTTACCTCAAGTTTGAATTGAAGCTACTCATCCTATGATTTTGAGTCGGAATTGTCTATCCATTTAGCTACTTTGTAAACTGCTAGACCTGTAGCAGCAGCACCACCTAAAACTGCTGCAAGTGGAAAAGCTGCGACTGTAGTGGTAAATCCGACAAGCCCTAAAATACCACCAGCAGCTACTTGTGTAGTTGCAGTCCCTAAAGCAGCAACTACAACACCGGCACCCGCAACACCTGCACCTGCGTTAATAACTTGCCAACTATCAGGTTCACCTGTTGTACAGTCGTATGCAAAGTGTTCACAATTGTTAAACAAAACATCATATCCCTCGGTATGATATTTTTTCAATCTTCTTTCTGCCCTGTTAACGATTTCATCAGGAGAATATTTTTTCTGATAAATCTTGGTTCTAATTTGCTTTCCTTTAGCGAACGTACTTTTAGAGACTCTAATTATTTTATTCATACCTCCCTTAATAGAGCCTGAATAGTGAATAACTGTACCATCACCACAGTCTATTCCATGATGGTCAAACAAGCCCTTATCAACATAAATATGGTCGCCTTTAGCCATAGCTGTCACCTGAAATAATGTTGCTTATCGCTGATTATATTGGGGTTTGGCTGTTGATGATTGTGACCATTATCATATCTAATTGTGATATTTATTGTTGACATTTTGTCAAAGCTTACAAGCCATAAACTCAAAAATTTATTCGGTGTTTTTACGGATTAAACTACTTTTAGTTATAACATCAGATTGATACTTGATAGTGAATTTGGTTGTTACGGTAACACTTATAACTAAACTAAATTTGGTCTAATTTCAATCAGACTCTATCCTTTTAAACTTACAAGTCAGTAAATATTGATATAATCAATCAAGTGATTTGTGAAATGGTGATGACTACACTTCAGATTGAAAACCTATCCCACGACTTCAAAATGAGCCTTTCTGAGTTATTGTCCCGTGTAGAACTTGGAGAAGAGATCATTATTTCAAATCAAGGTGTTGCGATCGCCAAGTTAGTTCCGCTTCGTCCCACATCCAATCGACGAGCAAGTTTGGGGCGAGATCGAGGCAAATTTATTGTACCAGAAGACTTTAATCAGCCTTTACCCGAAGATATTTTGGCATCATTTTAAAATGAAACGTAGGGACGCTCTTGAAGGCGCCCAAAACTGAATTAACCCCAACTTCCACTCAAATGTAACGGCTACTTCTTACGTTTTGGGGAATGTTTATGAGGAACGGGGTCATATCCGCCCGGATGAAAGGGATGACAACGGAGTATTCTTTTAATTGCCAACCATCCCCCTTGAAGAACTCCAAACCGTTCAACCGCTTCTATTGCGTAGGTTGAACAGGTGGGTTGATATCGACAACTGGGGGGTAATAAGGGAGAGATCAACATTTTATATCCCTTAATTAATGTTACCACAATTTTCTTGATCATTGCTCAGAACTAAACTTTTCGACACAACGAACAAACATTTCTACGCCCATTCCCAACGCTGTTTCATCGAAATCAAACCGAGGATGATGATGGGGATAGGCTAAATCTTTTTCCGCATTGGCTGAACCCAAAAAGAAATAACAACCGGGAACTTCTTGCAGGAAGTAAGACATATCTTCGCCACCCATTGTTTGACATTCTGGCACAATTCCGACGGGGGTTTCTATCACCGTTTCCGCGACACTTCTGACCAACTCTGCTATGCGACTATCGTTAATAACTGGGGGATAAAACGAGTAATAGTTCAAATCATAACTCGCCCCTTGACCCTGACAAATTCCAGCGATAATATCTTCGGTACGTTTGCCAAAAAAGCCTGCATAACCGGGGTTAAAATATCGCACTGTTCCGGTCATTTTGGCTGAGTCTGCAATCACGTTATTGGCGTGTCCGGCATGAAGCGAACCGACTGTTACTACCGCAGATTCTAACGGGTCAACATTACGAGCGACAATGGTTTGTAGAGCATTAACAATTTGGGCTGCAACCACAATAGAATCAACGGTTTGATTGGGCATCGCACCGTGTCCGCCTTTGCCTTGAATGGTGCATTCAAACAACTCTACGGCCGCCATTAATGCCCCACTTCTCACCCCAACTGTTCCTAACTTTAAATTATTCCATAAATGTAGCCCGATTATCGCATCAACATCAGGATTTTTTAACACTCCTGCTTCAATCATGGGTTGAGCGCCGCCCGGGCCTTCTTCTGCGGGTTGAAAGATGATTTTAACTGTTCCTTGAAAATCTTGACGATGATTGGCTAAATAATAAGCAGTTCCTAATGCAATGGCGGTGTGTCCGTCATGTCCGCAAGCGTGCATTATCCCGTCATGTTGGGACTTGTAAGAGACTTGATTTTCTTCTTGAATGGGTAAGGCATCTATATCCGCCCGAATGCCTAAAACTGGCCCAGGCTGATGACCTTCTATGGTGGCGACAATTCCGGTTTTGGCAATTTGGGTTTGATGTTTGATTCCCCAAGCTTTTAATTTCTCTGAAATAAATTCTGCGGTTAACTGTTCTTTAAACCCCAATTCAGGACGTTGATGAAGTCGGCGACGCCATTCGACTAATTGGGGTTGTAAATTACGAATTTCTAGTCGCAGTTGAGAGAGGTTATCGGTGTTGAGGGCAGGAACAGTTGAAACCATAGAGTTTTAGGGATTAGGAATTTTCTAATTACATGATCTCTTATTATAACTGTTCTCACACCCCAAATAAAAGCCGGGGGGTTGTATTGTTGTCAAATTGTTGAATCTTTCCCCCAACTCCCTCTGCGGAAATGAAAGGGGGAATTCATACAATCACTAATGAGTAAATTAGTTGGCAGAAGCTTGAATATCGACGGTTTGTTTACCGGGATTTTCTGCGGCTAATTCGGCTTCGGCTTCGGCGACTGTATCTTCCCAAAGTTCTCCGACTTCGGCGAGCGCTTTTTGTCCGTTATGATAAAGTTTAACGCCGCTTTTAATACTGGCTTTGGCGACAGTTTTGGCAACGGGAACCAGTAAGGGAACTAAGATTAATGCACCGACTCCAACCGCTGCGGTTGTCACTGATGTTTGTTTGAAGGTTCTCAATAAATGAAGGTGTGCCATGATAAATTTCCTCGCTTTATTCAAAGGGTGAAAAGGTTTTGCGTTGAACTAGCCGACCGTCTGAGGTGCGGGACGACCTGCCATAAAGTTTAAAAACATTGACAGCATGGAAGACTTAAATTCTGAAAATTTTCCTTTTTTCTCCGGAATGTTTGGGGTTGAATTGACGGCGGTTTCTGAAACGGTTTTTACTTTTTGATTAGCCGCATTTTTAACATGATTTTCAACCCTGGCTTCCGGTTGGGGTTCTTCAATGGATGGGGCGACTTGTATTTCGGAAGTCGTTGCGGGAGTGGTTAATATTTCAGAAAGATTGGGTTGGCTTTCTGCAACTTTCTCAAATAAACGGTTTAACTCACTTTCCAGTTTGACAACACTATTAAATTGATGAATGATTGTCACCGAAGCGGTTGTGGGATTAATATTAATTTTTTGAATTCCCGAATTTTGTTCGGCGAATCTTTCTAGGCGTTTGGCGTAACGGGAATCTTCTCTGACTTGCGGAACTCTCAGCCGAATTCGTCCGGGTGTTGAATGAATGACGCTGATTTCTAAGTTTTTGTCTTGAAGATTGCTAGAATTTTTGGGATTCAAATTGGCGGTTAATAATGCAGCATTTTTGAGTTGGGGTTTGACGCCGTTGATGACTTTTGCTGTGGCTTGACTGGTTGCGTAGGAAACTGGAAGCGATACCCAACCGCTAAGTCCTAAATGTCGGTTTAATAGCATCGCTGCAATCATCCTAATTAAGGTTTCAATCACTTCTGTTGAGGGTTCGGATGTTGAGGTCAATTTAACCGCTTCATCGGGAGAAAGGTGCTGACTTTCTGATTGATTTTTGAATTGATTTTCTAATGCACAGTGAGAAACGGTTAACTGTGCTAAAAGTTGAGATAGCGAGAGTTTTCGCGTGTCAAATTTTAACACCAAACTCTCGGTGTTGGGATGTAAAATAACGCTGTAGACTCCTTCTATTTGTCGCAGGTTTTGGGCGACTGTTTCTTTGTGACTCCTCGCT
>NZ_AAVU01000044.1 GCF_000169095.1 Lyngbya sp. PCC 8106 | reverse complement strand
TTTTTTTTCGGTTCATTTGGGAAATTTTTAAATGATTCTAAAAAGTTAATTGACAACAATATTCAATTGTTTAAATCCCGCTTTTTTTACTAAGATTTAGGCAATAATTTGGTTACGGCTTAAGGATAATTTTGTTAGGGTTTCCAGACAATCAAAATTTATTGACAATAACCTGCAACTGTTGTCGGGGTTGTTGGGATGCACGCCCCCTCTCCGCGCAACAACGAGCGCAACATAACCCAAAGTCTATGGTTTCGTTACAAAATCTATATTTTCTTCTATATAAGCATTTTAGATATTGTCACAAAATTAAAAACGGTCTAAGATAGAGACATCGCAACGTTAGGAGTTGAATGAATATGCACGGAAGAGGAGGATGTCGTCACGGTGCCGGACGTCCGGGGGCTTGGAGACACGGGCAAACCCAAACCATTCGCGTACCGATGGCGCTGAAAGAACAGTTGCTCGAAATTACCCGACTGTTGGATAATGGGGAGACGGTGGGCTTTGCAGAAAACGACCTACAAGCGTTAATAAATCGTTGGCAACAAGAATGTAATGCAGCTTCGCCCGATGCGGTAGAATGGCAAAAAGTCCGTCAACTTTTGGCAGAACTTCAGCAGGTTTTATTGACATCAAGCCTTGAGTCGGGATGCGGAAACCGCAAGGGTCACAGAGGTCAAGGTCACTGTCACGGACACAATCACGAAGTTGTTGAAACACCGATTATTTAATCCGCAGTTTGTTGATCCCCCCTTCCCCCCAATCCCCCCTTGATCCCCCCTTAAAAAGGGGGGTGGGGGGGTGGCGTAGCCGGGGGGATTTTCAGGGGGGTTAGGACAGGGAAGGGGTTAGTTTTTAGTCGCTCTTAAAATTAAAATTCTGTTTGCCGTCCTCATTTTTGGAGTTGCTATCCGATTATGAATGAATCCGAAAACGAATATCAATTAAAGATACTAGATATGGCGGCTAATCTTTGTTTGGATAAAATCGCCACTCCTACGGATGAAAATTTAATATTTATGGAATCTAATGTTGATAAAATTGTTTGGGATATGGCGACCGAAATCTATCAACAGAGCGGTTTTAAAGCAGATTTGGCTAGGGTGAGGGATATCGTTATTTCTCGCCTTGAAAAGATGAGGTATCAAATTCAGCTTGAAGCCGAACGAAAAGCGGTAGAAGAAGCCAAACGTTTATCCGAGTTGCAAGAACAAGCCGAACAAAAAGCGGTAGAAGAAGCCAAACGTTTATCCGAGTTGCGAGAACAAGCCGAACAAAAAGCGACAGAAGAAGTTAAACGTGAACCCGAGTTGCGCCAACAAGCCGAACAAAAAGCGGCAGAAGAAGCTAAACGTGAAGCTGAGTTGAAACCCGAAATTTTTCTCCAACTACGAAGGGTATTGGCTGAACAATTAGGATTCGATGAAGAAGATGTAAATTTAGACAGCCAGATTGAATATGATTTAGGTGCAGATTGGGCGGATCGTACCGAAATTCCTATGGCTATAGAAGAGGAATTTGAAATTGAGATATCAGACGAAGAAATAGAAAAAATTCACTTTCCAGCTTGCACAGTTCGAGAATTATTCGATTATCTTTATCTGAAGATTAACGACACTACAGAAATAGGGAAGTTAGAAGCCAAGCGTTTAGCCAAGTTGCGAGAACAAGTCGAACGAAAAGTGGCAGAAGCCAATGGTTTAGATGAGTTGCGAAAACAAACCGAAGGAAAACTGGCAGAAGCCCAACGTTTAGCCAAGTTGCGCGAACAAGCCGAAGGAAAACTGGCAGAAGCCAAGCGTTTAGCCGAGTTGCGAGAACAAGCCGAACGAAAAGCCGCAGAACAGGCTAAATGTGAAGCCGAGTTACGAGAACAAGCCGAACAAAAAGCGGCAGAAGAAACTAAACATTTAGATGAGTTGCAGAAACAAGCTGAACAAAAAGTGGCAGAAGAAGCTAAACGTCTATCCGAGTTGCAGAAACAAGCTGAACAAAAAGCGGCAGAAGAAGCTAAACGTTTAGACGAGTTGCAGAAACAAGACGAAATTTTTCTCAAACTACGAAGGGTATTAGCCGAAGAATTATTAGTCGATGAAGAAGAGGTAAAATTAGATAGCGATATTGAATACGATTTAGGTTTAGGTTCACGTAGTACATATGGATTGGATTATGGATTAGATCATATAGAACTTGCTATGGCTATAGAAGAGGAATTTGAAATTGAGATACCAGACGATGTAGCAGATAAAATTGGCCTTAAAGGCTACAGCCGTTCAGCTTGCACAGTTAGAGAATTGTTCAATTATCTTTATCAGAAGATTAACGACACTACAAAAACAGAATAGAATCTGTTCTGCGTTCTGGTAATCCTCCAACTACAGCAATGGTGTCCCACAAACGAGCAACTTGTCAACCCGTGCGATGGCTCTTATCGCAGTGGGTGGGGGTCGAGAGGGGAGGGGGAGAGGTGAGAGGGTTAGCCAGAGGTAGGAGAGGGTTAGCCAGAGGTCGAGACGGAATGGGGGGAAGGGGGGATAAAATCTTAAGATAATCCTGAGATTTGCAACACCCTTGAGTTTTGCTCGCCGCCTGTGCTTAAATGATAATCTGGGGAAAAGTTAGCTGGCGATCGCAATTCGATAAAAACAAAATTGTCAAGGCGAGAAGTTTCTCCAGATTTGACGCAGGTACTTGGCGGAGGATAATAAATGTTAACTCAAAATCAGGGTCGGTTGGCAATTGTTGAGCGCATCAGAACCGCTTACCAAAATAACCCCACTCGCACGATAGCAATTGGTGTCGGAGTTTTAGTCTTAACTCCTGCGGTTATTCCGTTACTCAAACCCGTTGCGAAAGCAGCGATAAAAGGCGGGGTTTCGATGTACGAAAAAACCAAAGCTGCGATGGCCGAAACGGGCGAAGTGTTCGGAGATATCGTTGCCGAAGCCCAAGCCGAAGTCGCCGCCGAAGCTGAACAAAAAGCGGCTTTATTATCTAACCACAGCAGCCCGAAAAACTAAGGAATTTTATCGGCAGATGTCGTCGAATTGTTGTTAGGATTAAACCCATTTTGTTCGATGTCTATTCGGGTTTGTTTGGTTTCGTGATAAACGGATAACCCTTGTTTAATGGCAGCTTTTAGCAAGGGTCGTCCCAATTTAGTTGCCGCCGGAACCACAATGGTTCCCAAAACAATCACCCCAATTCCGGCTAAGGCGAGTTGATTGTTGGGGTTTTCGTCTTCGAGAATTTCTCGCAAATGAAGTGACAAAACAGACCGATCCCAATGAATTAGAGACATAATTGCTCTCCTAATATTTTATCAACAATTCAACCCAAAAATTTGATGATTTTAACGAGAAGTTGAACCTCCACCTTCAAACTGATGTTGAACTAACGGACGCAAACTATTTAAACCCGCAGCAATAGCCGAACCGTTGTGAATTGCGGTGGCAATTAATGGGTTTAAACCGATAGCAGAAGCCAACCCCAAAGCAATTAAATTCGGGGCGACAACAAGTAGGGTATTTTGGTCAATTAAATTGCGAGTTTCCTTGGCAATGGTGATCGCCTGTAGTAAACTACTAATATCATTATTCATCAACACAATATCAGCCGTTTCCCTCGCCACATCGGAACCGTCTTCAAAAGAGACCGAAACATCCGCATAAGCTAACGCCACCGAATCATTTAACCCATCGCCAACAAACGCTACAGTTCGCCCGGAACGATGCAAATCTCGAACAATTTTTGCTTTTTGTTCGGGGAAAGCTTCCGCGTGAACTCGCTTGGGTGGAATGTTCAATTCTTCTGCAACTAAATCCGCCCGTTGACGGCTATCTCCGGTTAACAAATGAATCTCCATTCCGTAGCGGTTTTGTAATTCTTCAATTAACTCTAAACTTTCAGGACGCAAGGGGTCAGCATATTGTATCGCCCCCTGCAATTGACCGTTACAGGCGACATATATTAACGACATCCAAGCGGAATTTTCGGGCGAATTTTCGGTATCGGGTTGATCTAATCCTTCCAAACTAATCCCCTCTTGGGTCATAAATCTCCCGCTTCCCACCAAGACTTTTTGACCTTCGATTTCCGCCCGAATTCCCAAACCAACTTCATAATTCCAATCCACCCGGGGCGGTATTTCTATGTTTTGTTCTTGGGCGTAACGTACAATTGATTCTGCAACCGGATGAGTAATTCTTTGTTCGCTTGCTGCCGCATATTTTATCACGTCTTTTGCCGACATTCGCCCGGAAATTGTTTTCACCCCAACGACTGAAATATTACCTTGAGTTAGGGTTCCGGTTTTATCAAAAACAATGGTATCGAGTTCGGCTAATTGTTCTAAGGTGCGTCCGCTTCTAACTAAAATACCGTGTCGGGTGGTGTGGTTTAAAGCGCCTAAAAAAGCGGTGGGAATAGACACTCGAATTCCGGTGACAAAATCGAGGGTTAATATTGATGCGGCTCGGGCGGGGTCACGGGTGGCGGCGAAGACAATTCCTGCTAAAATAAGCGAAGGTACGATCAGGCGATCGGCAAGTTGAGCGGCATAGTTTGCCATGCGGGTATCGTGAACGGGCGCTTTTTCCAACAGTTCTAAACTCGCCGCAGCCCGGGTTTTTTGACCGATACGTTCGGCTTTGATGTGCAGAGAACCCGAACGAAGCAGGGTAGAGGCGTAGACAAAGGTGCCGTTTTCTGCAACAATAGGCATGGATTCGCCTGTGAGTTGCTGCTGATCGACGACGGCTTTTCCTTCTATAACAACCCCATCAACGGGTATTTGTTCGCCGGGATAGACGAAAACGATTTCTCCGGGTTCTACTTGGTCGCTCGGAATTGATTGTTTTTCGTCGTTGCGTTCGACCCAAGCGAAGCGTCCAATCGTATCAAGTAGGTCTGCGGTTTGGTGTTCGGTGGAACGGGCGGTTTGTTCGCGGATGACGTCGCCGAGTTCGTGCAGGGTGAGGACGAGGGCTGGTGTAACGAGTTTTCCTTGCGCTCCTCCCAAGCTTAGGGCGAGTAAGTCTAAGCAGTCAATGTTGAGTTTTTGCTTGACAAATAGGCTGTAAAATGCACGTTGGGCGACGGGAAAAGTAACGATCGCCAGAGAACCCCAAGCAAAAGGACGCAGCCACGCCAACCGGGTTGCACTGCTGAGGAGGGCCAAAACGGTGGCTCCGGTTGGGGCGATGAGGCTGGACCATTCTCCCTCGTTGTCGGCCTCGTTGGGTTCGGAAGTTTCCGCCAAAGAAGAATTTGAGAGATCTTCAACGGTAATTGTGGTTCCGGCTTGTTGGATGAGGTTTGATAATCGAGAATAAATCTCAATATCTTTCAAACCGTCATGTTGATAATAAATCGCAACAGAAGCGGCCGCACGGTTAATTCTAACTTGAATAACGTCCGGTTCCGATTGCAAAACTTTCTCTAATATTTCCGCATAATAGTTATCGGAATTGAGGCGATAAACCCGAAATCTCACCCGTCCCGGCACCGCATGAACTAAATAGGGCGCAGGTTCGATGAAGCCTTCTGATTTGATGATCGCCCCATTGGTGTCAGAAAGGGAAATGAATTTATGATTCGTTGCTGTCATCGCTAGTTACCCCTGATGGTGTAGTAAGGCGCGAGTTGGCGGGTGTTTCTGGGTTGAGGGCGCTGTCAATTAAGTTCATTAACCGCATTCCCAATTCCCAGTCACTCATGCCTTGAGTGGTATAATTAATTGTAATTGACGCCGCCGCCCGATTAATCCGAATGTTAATAATTTGTTCTTCTTCTGAGAGGATTTGTTCGAGGCGTTGGGTCAAATCTGCATCGGTGGCTAAACGGGAAATTCTTAAGCGAATTCTTCCGGGGATTGAGTGAACAATGGTATACTCTGAATCGAAATTATTTTCTGTATAATTTTCTGCCGAATCGCTGATATTTTCCGTTTCAGGTGTTACCAAATGAGACTGGTTTTTCAGGTGCGTCAGAATTTGACGAAATAGGCTGGCAATGATTAAATTGGCTAACAGGGCTTGGGCGCCTTTCAGTTGAAAGCGGGAAGTGACAACTATCCCGACAACAACAGGTAAAATCGCCTCAATTTCCCCATGTTCTTGTAGAAAATCTCCGATGCGAGTTTCTGTATTGTTAATGGGAATGGAACTGACAGAATTTGAGGATGTTGTGGTCATATTACGTTAACCCTTCTCGCTCTCTGATTATACCATCAAAAAGGAAGTTTTTTCTCTTTTTTTAAGTTTTGTTCTCAAAAGATGATTTTGAGATCCGAGAAGGATTAACGCGCATTATACAGCAGGTTCACAGAATCAGGATACAGACCAAACCTCTACTCTACTGGGTTGTTTAAATCCGATTGGAATTGTTATTCCCGACTCCAAGAGCGATCGCGATGAATCTATGGAAATTATAAAAATTTTGGCGATCGCGAATCTTAACCTGCATAGGTTCAAATTGTCCCGGACTAGATGAAAATGGAACGTTGAGGACAATCAACTTTGAATGTCAATCCTAAGAACTCAAGTTTTAAATTTACAAGCCGTTAGTCCTCTCTCAACGTTGCTCAATTTAAACTCTGCTTGCTCGCCTGTGAGAATCTAGGAAATCAAACCCTCTTTTGAACGGTTAACTCAATGGCTGGAAAATATTTATGCAGCCGACTGGCAACCTGTTGAACAACTTTTGGGGAACCGAAAACCTATTTTTCCGATGTGTTGGAGAACAAATAGCACAACCCAGAACTTATCCTCACAAAAAACAATAGACAGAATTCTAAAAACATTACACATGAAGCGATTATAGAATAGTTTAGGGGTTGATTAGCGGCATAAGTTAATCAACTTTTTGGCTTTAATATTGGTTTTATTTTATCAAATTTCTACCTAAATTTAGATTAAAAAATCAACTTAATTTTATTTTAAATAAAATAACATAGACAATGTTATATATGATATTATATCTACAAGTTATAAATCCTTTCTAAAGATTCACAATCTTCGAGAAGCTGTAGTTTAGGCATTTGGCCTATTTCAAGCTTAAAACTCATTCAACCTTTCTACATTAAAACTCAATCAACCCACTAACAATGAAAAAACAAGTTGTTATCAGAATATCAGGGGGCAGTTTTGAAGCAGGTTTTCCTGTTGTGCTAGAGTTTTGGGAAGACGGTAGAATCATTGCCATAGACCGCGATTGTCCTGCACTCCCCGCCCAACCCGAAATTGAGGAAAATTATAAAGAATGGCAAGAAATTTATAGGAATTTGGGAGATCGAACGATTCAAATTCCAGACTCACAAATTACCAACCAATCGACTTTTCAAGATTGTTTTAATGTAACTAAAAACCTTGAAAATACTCTAGTAAATTGGTTTAAAAATCCTATTTTTGGGGATATTCGAGGGCGAATTGTGGGGCGTTTAAGGGATGTAGCACCCAACGAATCTGTAAGAGTTGTTTTGGATACGCCTAATCATTATCTACGGAGATTATCTTGGGATGGCTGGGATTTATTTGAAAGAGATTATTTCTTACCCAATGCTGAATTAGTTCTTTTATCTCGATACAATCGACCTCCAGAAACGCTCCGAATACCTGTTAAAATTCTGGCTATGTTTGGCAGCGATGAAGGCGGTTTGGAACTGACGCACGATCAAGAACTAATTCAAAACTTAGCCGAACATGGAGGAGAAATTACTTGCATTCCCGAAAAAGGAGATCCCCTCACTTTCCAAACACTATATAATACCCTTTCTCTGGGAAATTGGGATATAATTTTCTATGCCGGACACAGTTCGGGTCAAACCCTTCAAGTTACTAATACTGAAAATTTCAAGGTCTCGCTTTTAAAAGAAGCCCTAAGAATAGCGGCTCCTAATATTAAGCTTGCGATCTTTAATTCCTGTGATGGATTAGGTATTGCAGAATATTTAGCAGAGTTTAATATTCCCCATTTAATCGTGATGCGAGAACCCGTTCCTGATCTAGTAGCCCGGAGTTTTTTGAAGTATTTTTTAGCCGAATTTACTCAAGGAAAACCCCTTCATGCTGCGGTTCATCAAGCCAGAAAACAATTACACAACATTAAAATTACAACCGTATACAATGAACCGTTTTATCCGGGAGCGTCTTGGCTACCGATACTCTTACAAAATCCGACGGCTCCCCAACTGTATTGGCCTCAACCGGAACCGGAATCGATACCCGAAAAACCCTTAATCCACCCCAAAGTAATGATGATATTTGGGTTAGTATTAATGGGTGTTTTTATAGGTGTTTTCTGGGGAAGTTATAGCAACTTTTTTAAGAAACCTAATGTGATCGGAGATGCGATCAGTGGGGGCGAGGAAATTGTCGTGAAGATGTTTCAACAACGGCGTAAACAAAGGGGTGTAGAACCTGTTGCCGATTGTCAAAAACCCTTGAAGTATTTTCTACCGATTTGGAAGACTTATATTAGACAACAGTGGAATGATTGTTTTGAGACTAAAATCAACTATCAGCAAGCCATTCAACAGCTTCAAAGAAGTTGGGAAGAAGAAAAACCCGATCCCGAAACTTTAATCTATCTCAATAACGCAATGTTGGAAGCGACAGGAGCCGAATACTATACCATTGCTATTGTTGTTCCGACGATAAAAAATCAAGCCGGAGAAGTCATCGATGTCGAACTTGCCGAAGATCTTCTGCGGGGAATTGCTCAAGCCCAAACCGAAGTTAACTTGAGTTTATTCAACGGGGATGAATCTGCTCAGTATACCTTACCCGGTTTAGATTTTCTTCAGCGTATAGACTTAAATGGCAAAGGTTTAAAAGTGATTATTGCTGATGATTCTAACTTCAAACCTCAAGCCATCAAAAATGCACATAACCTGGTTAAAAACTCGGAAATTCTAGGAGTAATTGGTCATTATGCCAGCGAGATGACCCTAGCAACTCTAGATATTTATAACAAAAATAAATTGGTTTTAGTCACCCCCGGAACAAGCACATCTGAACTCACCGAAAACCCCGAACAGTTTTTCTTCCGAATTCCCGCAGTGAATTATAAGCAGGCTTATGAAATGGTTGATATCTTGACCGAGGAAATCAAGCAAAAAAAAGTCACTATTTTTTATAATCCTGCCAGTCCCTTTTCCAGCGATTACAAACAACACTTTGAAGAAAAATTGTTAGAACAAGGAGGAGAAGTTCTTACCTCTTTTGACCTTTCTAGTCCTAACTTTAATGCTAAAGATGCGATGGAAAGAATTAGAAACGCTGAAGAAGAATCCGTGATTATTTTAATACCCGATGGTCAGGTGACAAATTCCGTCAATCAAGCTCTGGAAGTGATTAAAGAAAATAAAGGTGAATATTGGATGTTGGGTAACTCCTCGGTTGACACGCCCAGAACTTTAGCGCTTGGTCAAGAATATCTAGAAAAACTATATTTAGTCATTTACTGGCATCATTTAAACAGTTCTCAGCCCGATTTTTCGCAAATCACTTCGCAGCTTTGGGGTGAATTCGTGAGTCTTCGTACCGCTTTAGCCTACGATGCGGCTCATGTTTTAATTGAAGGAATGAGGCAAAATCCCACCCGCAAAGGAATTCAAAAGGTACTTTCGAGTGAAAGCTTCAGGGTTGATGGCGTGACCGGGAAAATTGAGTTTAAACCGGGAACAGGCGATCGCAAAGAGCAACCCATTGATATTGTTGGAGTTGCTTATTGTGCGAATCAAGAACATGGGGTTATCTTTCTCCCGGATAAGTTTTCAACACCTGAAGCTGCGGGTTTAGATTGTTCAAATCGTGAATGATTGATTGAAATTATTGAAACCCTAAAAGCAACGCGCTTTGATAGAAAATAAAGCTACAAACCCAAGCTAAAACCAAAGAAAATCCGAGAGAAAACAGCGTAAATTTCCAGGATTTAGCTTCGTTGAGAACAGTTGCAATGGTTGTCAGACAAGGCGTATACAACAAACAGAAAATACAAAAACTATAGCCCTGTGCAAAGGTCATCGTTTCGGCAATATGGGCGCCAACACTTGCCGATTGTAAGCCGTAAATCACCGCCAACGAACCCAAAACTACCTCTTTAGCAATGAAACCAAAAATTAACGCCAAAGTCAAATAAGGATCAATTCCAATCGGTCGCATAACCGGACTAAGAAACTGACCAATTTGCCCGCCAATGGTATCTAAACCCGTAGCGCCCGGAGGTAAACTGGTAATTACCCAAACCGCAATACAACCCACAGTAATAAAGCCAGAAGCACGAACTAAAAATTCTCGAACTTCTCCCCAACCTCGCAAAGCAACCTGTTTCAATGTCGGCAAACGGTAGGGCGGTAATTCTAACACAAACGGGTCTTCATTTTTAAAAGTTCCTTGAAACAGAAACGCCGTTAAAAATGCGGCTAAGAAGCTAAGAATGTACAAAGAAAATAGAACAAGCGCCCCGTTTCCGTTGGGAAAAACTGCCGCAATAATAAATACAAAAACCTGCAATCTTGCCGAACACAACCCAAAGGGAATAATCAACATCGTTAACAGTCGCAACGCCCGGGAACGCATCACCCGTGTTCCCATCAACGCCGGAACATTGCAACCAAAACCCATCATGTGTAAGACAAAACTGCGCCCATCTAAGCCCAGACGCGCCATCAGTGCATCCATCAAATAAGCCGCCCGAGAAAGGTAGCCGCTATCTTCTAAAATTGCCATCACGATAAAGAAGATAACAATTAATGGTACAAAGGAAGCAACCGTTGCGACACCCGCCCAAATGCCATTAATGAAAAAGTCTTGAACGACTCCCGGAAACACGCTTAAAACCGGAGAAATTACCGTTTCTTCTAACCATCCAGTGAGGCTATCCATGATGTCTTGAGACGGCAAACCCACATTCCAAACAATCCAAAAAACGGCAAACATCCCCAGGAAAAATAGGGGTAAACCGAAGACGGGATGGAGTAAAACGCTATCGAGTTTTGCGGTTAAGGTTTGTGCCAACTGAGACGGCATTTCTACCGCATCTTTGAGGATGATTTCGATTTCATCAACCGAGATTTTTCCCCGTTGGGCTAAGACTTGAGGAATATCATTAACGATAACTGGAAGTTCGGTTTTTTCTAACTGATGGCAAAGGGTTTCATAGGCTTTCATGTAGCCTTTACCGTATTTTGCACTGATTAGAAAAACGGGCATTTCTAAATGTCGGGATAATTCTTTGGAGTTAATTTCAACGCCATAATGTTTGGCTTCATCCGACATATTTAACATCACCACCGCAGGCAAACCTAACGCTTTTACTTGCAGTGCCAAGCGAATTTGGCGGTCAATTTGGGCGGCGTTTAAAACAACAATCACCAAATCAATGGCATATCTTTCTAAGAAAGTTCGCACCACTTTCTCATCTTCTGAATACCCGTTGAGGTCATAAATTCCCGGTAAATCTACAAATTCAACGGTTTCGCCATTAATTTTAACGTTCGCTTGCAGCAAATCAACCGTTACACCCGGCCAATTTCCCACGTAAGCAGCAACCCCGGTAATGCGGCTAAAAAAGGTGGATTTTCCCGTGTTGGGCATCCCAATTAATGCCACCCGTTTAACGGCTTTTTCGTCTCTCGGTTGAGTGACGGTTGGAGAATGACAAGTCATCGTATTTTCCCCTCGAATATGGTCAACTACAAAGTCTCAGACTCGCCGAAGACTTTATGAACTTTTAATTAATACTGTAACGAAGTTTTAACAGGCTTTCACGCGAATCTGTTGGGCTTCCTGTCGGCGAATCGCAACTTCTGTGGTGGTACCGATGCGGACGTGTAACGGCCCCCCAAACCATGCGACTCTTAACACTTGTATCGGTCTATCAGGAAGAATTCCCATTGCTTCTAATCGATGCACTAAGCCGTCGTTAGTATGATGGGGTTGAATACAATCGACAAAACCCACTTGACCTGCTTTCAGTTCCGATAAACCCATGAATTTTTCCAAGTTAATGTGACTATAGCTGTAAACTCTATTTTCATTATTGCATATAATTCTCAATTATAATAATTAAGTCTGAACATTCGACACATTTTTAATCATGATCAAGTGGGGAGATTTTTCGTTTCACTCAGGATGACAGATCACTGGTGACGGGTAAACCAGAAGGGTGACTGAAAAGGCTGGTGACTGGATTCCACAATTGTTCGAGGCAATTAGCAGGTATAGTTAAATAAAGAATATCGCCGGGATTCAGCATAAAACTGAGTAATTCCCAACTGTGAATCGTTTGATGGTTTGTTTCAATGTAAAGCGGCACAAAATCAACAGTTCTAGCGATATCCTGCACTCGTTTTTCACAAAAAGGATGATTGGGCGTAATCAGCACAGATAAAGCCACCCAGAGGCTATCGGCTGTGATTCCGTTCCCCAGAATTCGCCCGCCAATCGCTGCGGCGGCAAAAGCAGGGGCTGCTATTTCTATCGGATTAAGAACAGTTTCAAAGTTAAAAACTTGTTGTTCCATTAAGGCAAATTGAGGGTCTTGACTGCGAACCACGACGCGAATTTTGGGGGCTAATCCTTTTGCACTTAACGCGATTTCTAAGTTCGCCATATCGTCACTTGTAACCGCTAATACGGCTTCTGCTGTTTGGATATTGGCACTTTCTAAGGTGGTTGAGAGACTGGCATCTCCTTTGATGATTGGAATCTTTAAAGCATCGATAATCCCCAAAAATCTACAGTCTGCATCTTGTTCAATCACCACAACGTCATAACCGCTGGCTCGCAATTGTTGGGTAATTTGTAAACCCAGTCCCCCTAAACCACAAATAATATAATGATTGTGTTCTGGAATCCGAGTGGCGTTAACATATTCTGTTAAGCGAGTTCCCAAGACAAAATCATTGAGTAACGCATAGCAAATTCCCACAACACCCGCCCCAACTAACATCATAATGGCGGTGAATATTTTAATACTTTCGGGTGCATTTTCAGCAACTTTTTCATTTCCCCCTGCTCCTGTAATCATCCCGACTGAGAAGTAAAGGGAATCGATAATAGAGTTGTTGAGGTTGATACTAACGTAAGTCAGAGTCGCAATAAAAATGGTAATCAGTAATGTTAGAATGACAACAATTGCTGAACGGCTATATTGCTGAAATTTATGTAAACTATTTCTAAATTTATTTAGGGTTTGTAGTAAGGAAAATTTGGACTTGCGGAAATCGGGTTTACTGGCGATAATCAGGCGATCACCTGTTTGGAGTTGTTTTCCTTCGATGACGGCTGAGATTAAATCAACCTGAGTATTTGTGGGGAGATAATAGATCAGCATTCGAGAACGATCTGCCCAAAGTTCGGTGAGGGTTTGACCTTTCCAGGGATGTTGATCATGAATCCATTCTTCTTGAATCGGCCAATAGGTATTATGGAGTTTGATCTGACCAATCGCCCGATTTCCTAAAGCTGCAAAGGTAAATACAGGCGCAGATAGAGCCGAAACGCTCATACTGGTGTGATTGGGTAGGGTCTGGTCAAGGCGATCGCCTAAGTTGGTGTTAAACAGGCGGTTAATGATGCGAATTTTGGGATTGAGGATTTGCGCCTGCATTAAAACTGCTAGATTTGTAGAGTCATCACTCCCCGCCAAGATTAAGGTATGGGCGCTTTGAATGCCCGCCGCGAGTAAAGTCGAAGCTGACCGTAAATGACCAACGACAATATCAGAACCTTCACCTTTGAGCGGGGTTTCGTGAACTCCGACGACAAAAGCCCCTTGTTGTCTGAGCAGACGGAATATCTTGTATCCAGTGCTACCTAAGCAACAGACAATTATGCGAGGTTTCATTTTTCGTTCACTCGCCTCAAACCTTGGGCCGACAGTTTATATAGATTCTACAGTCTCTCATTTTTTATGAAATAGAGAAAAAAAACTGTATCGAAGCGCACCAGAATAGAATTTGGGTGAGATTTAGATCAAGACCTTGAAAGTTACATTTTGTTAATATTCTGCGAAAACCTGTTGGCTTAACTTCAGTCAATCAAATTATATTTTACTCAATCTTTATATAAAATGTTCCAGATCTTTACATAAAGGAGTTGAGTTATCCGGATCAACTTTGATATGTTGATATTATCAACTGCCAATGGGTTGATGGGTAAACAAACAATCAATCAGCGTTGATAATAACAGAACCTCAATAGTCTTTCATCGATGGGAGTTGATCTGATCAACTGCCAACAGGTGTATGGGTGAACAAACAATCAATCAGGGTGTAAAATTGACTAAAAGTTTTTCCTGGAAAACAGATAACAGTTTTCTCAGTTTACGGGAAACCAAAAATTGAGTGCTGAAACTGTTAACTCCAAAATTATTTCAGCTTTTGTCAGCTAGAGATCAGCTTTAACAATAGCACTCCTGATTAATCTCTACAGTTGAGATTGTACGTCTACCAAACCACTGAAAACCAATGAACCAGACCTCTAATTTATCCTGGTCTACGAGTCAATCTCAAGATCAAAAAATTAACAGTAGCAGACGCAAAAAAAGTCATAGTCTTGAACAATCTATAGAAGTCGGACAATTTGAATTTTGGTATCAACCGACTTATCAAGTCAGTGGTTATCAAGTTTTACACAATGAAGTTCTGTTGCGATGGCGAGATTGCCCCGGAAAAGTGTATTTACCGGATGAATTCATGCCTGTTTTAGCAGAAATGGGTTTACTCTCACAACTAGATCGCTATGTCATCGATAAAGGAATCGATGAATTAGTTTCCCAACCGCAACTGCATCTTTCTATTAACTTATCCCGTTTAGTTTTTGAAGACTCTACTCTAATTCAAGATCTCGATTCTTGGCTGAGTGAAACCCAAATCAATCCCAAACGCTTATGCTTTGAACTCACCGAATCAACAATTGCTCAACACTTTATTACTGCCCTCACCTTCATCCAAAATCTTACTGCGTTGGGGTGTTTAGTCGTTATTGATAACTTCACTGGACGGGAACTCACTCTCTCCCAGTGTAAACAACTCCCAGTCGATCTCGTTAAACTCGATAATCAATTTCTAGGAAGTATCAAAGCCAACCCCGAAAGTGTCGCCCTGATCAAACGACTGCGAGAAATTAGCTACACAATGGGTCAAGTCGTTGTCAAATACGTTGAAGACGAACAAACCCTAGAATTAGTTGAACGGATGAACTTTGATGCCCTGCAAGGAAATCTGTTGCAATTGCCCCATGATACTCCACAATTTCAAGCATGGGTTAATCCCTTTGCTGATCAGGGTGAAACTGATGCCATTAAAGGTTCAGAACCCACTGAAGCTGTTAGTCATCTCGGCAAACAATCTTCAATTGAACCAAGTCAAACCGATATCTGGGCAACTGCACCCGTTTGTGAAGAAAAACCGGACGCAGCAACGAGGCCAGAAGTTCCGCCCATAGCCGCCATTGCGCCAACTGCTTCATCAGCATTATCGACATCCAACTCCTCATCAGCCCTCAGCAAAGTCGATGATTCTAAATCCGAGTTAACCCCAGCCCATCCCCATACTCCGGCGAAAAAATACGCAACGCCTGAACAAAAATCCAACTCAGTCAATCGGTTACTCTGGGGGACAGCTTTTGTCGGGGTGAGTATTGCGGCTTTGGGAATTGCAGTCACTTCAGTTTGGCATCGGATGTCTCATATCGTCGTTAAACACGGAGTTGTTAACGGTCGGTTAGTCAGACTGCGATCGCCATTTTACGGTCATGTCCGAGAATTTTACGCACGTCCAGGTGTTCAAGTCAAAGCCGATCAAATTTTAGCCCATATTGAACATATTCCCGACGAAGAAAACTTTTATCAAAAACCGGAACGAGCAGAACATCAATCCATTTCTGTACTAGATTTTGACAGCGAACCTCCCACCTATGAAACCCTGTTAGACGATACCAAAAAATACGAAAAACTCGAAGATCAAGCCTACGATATTCAACAAAAAATAGTTCGATTGCAAGGTGAACTGCAAACCAACCAGAACCAACTCAGCGCCAGTGAACAAACCGTTGCTTCTTTAAGCACTCGTTTAGCAGAAATTAGACAAAAATACCAGCAACTACGCACCGTAGAAATCAGTATTAGTGCAACAGAAGTTCCTCAAAGTCAAGCTGACTTGGATAAAGCCCTCGCGAGCGCCAAACTCGCTCGCACCGAATACGAACGCTTCCGGGACTTACGACTCGAAGGGGCTGTTTCTTCTCAACGAGTTGATCAGTTACAAGTCGCCTGGGAAACTGCTCAAGCCGAAGTTCAACAAGCCAGAGAACAGTTAAAAGCCGCGCAAGTGACTTACAACGCTTCTCAAATGGGTTTAGCCAGCGATAATAAATATTCTAATGCTCTGGCCGAAGAAGCGGATCAACTCGAACAAGAACTCGAACAAGAGTCGATGAAAGCCAGAACTTTACAGGCTGAAGTGGCGAACTTAGAGCAACAATTAACATTAGCTGAAAACCTGTACAATCAACGTCAGGCACAGATGCAGCAAGAACAAGTCAATATTCAACGTATTCGTCAAGAGCGACAACAACGATACGAAGAACAACTGGCTTTTCACCAACAGCAAGTTCAACAGCAAGAACAGCAAATTCAAGCTGAACAAATCGCCCAGCAACAACTCCAACAACAAACGATTACCCCTTTAAAAACTCAACTCAAAGCCCCCTTTACCAGCGTTGTCTACCGCACTGAACGAGAAAAAGGAGAACTCGTTAATAAATCTGAAGCTGTTCTGAGTTTACTCGATTGTAATAGTTTGTGGGTGGAAGCCGTAATTCCGGCTGAAGATGCGAGTCGTCTAGATACCCAAAAATCTGTTCAGGTACGACTGGCTAACAATTCTGAGATTTTAAAAGGTGAAATTGATCTGATTCAACCCGTTAGCGTCATTAGCACTGCATCGCAAACCGGAAGTTTTGCTGATATCGATAAACAAGGGCGACGGATGCAAGTTCAAGCCCTCTCTCCCACCATTCCGGCTGAACTGATGGATGAGTCCTTTTTAAAGCGGGTGACGGTGAAAATTCCGCCGCATCAGAATGGAAATCAACCTCAACAATTGTGCGGACTTGGACAAGTTGCACAAATTACTTTTGCTCGTCAATTTAACCCTCAACTTACAACGGTATTTGCAGGGGTTAGTCAGTTTCCGGCAATGATTATGAATCAATTTTCCCGGTTTAATTCCCCTCCAAAAGCTCCAGAGGAAATTGTTGTTCATCCTCAAGACCAAGAGCAAAACTAATTCAAAATAATCGACAAAAGGGCGTGATTATTTACGCATTAAATTAACGACAAATAATCAAATTTGCTTCATTTAACGCCCTCTAAACCTTTTCACAGATTACTACAACCTTTTAATCATTAGTCATTATGACAAACCTATTGGTCACTGACAAAGAAGATACTGACAATCAGCCTGAATATCAACCTGAAAGTCAGACCTGGATCGGAATGTTAATTATTTCGGCTTTTGGTTTACTGACTTTAATTCTATTACGAGATCCGGCTCAATTATCTAAAGCTGGACTTTCAGGTATTGTCGGAATGGGAATGCTCGGACTGTGGCGTTGGTCTTGGTTTGTGGTACAGGTGGTTCGCAGTCGCCTATTTATGCACGTTATTTTTCCCCGTTGGCGTCAGAAAGCTGCACAAATTCCTGTTGAAGATTTGCCTCATATGTGCTTTATGGTTCCCACCTATAAAGAGAAAATGTGGGTCACAGAACGAGTCTTTAAAGCGATTGCTGAAGAAGCAAAAACTCTTTCTCAACCTATTACTTTAATGGTTAATAGTAGTGGTCATGAAGAAAATGCCGGCGTTCGTCAAGTGTTAGAAGAACATGACCCTGGTTTAAAACATATTAATCTCTATTTACTCACTCAAAAAGAAGGAAAACGTAAAGCCATGGCGGATGGTTTGCGAGAGTTGCGAACCTATGGTTTACCGGAAGATACTATTGTCGCTTTAATGGATGGGGATAGTGAACTCTGTCCGGGAACATTGCGAGGATGTTTACCGTTCTTTAAACTATTTCCGAAACTGGGCGCTTTAACAACTGATGAAATGCCGATTGTTAAGGGGTCTTATATTTTCTCGGAATGGTTTCATCTCCGCTTTGCCCAACGTCATTATCAAATGTGTTCTCTTTCTTTATCGCGTAAAGTGTTATGTTTGACGGGGCGATTTTCATTGTTTCATTCTCGCGCCGCTTTCGATCTTCAGTTTATCGATCAGCTACAAAGTGACTCCCTTGATGATTGGTTATGGGGACGGTTTAAGTTTCTTTCAGGAGATGACAAAAGCACCTGGTTTTCGCTGTTACGTTGGCGTTATGAGATGATTTATATACCGGATGTGATGGTTAATTCCCTGGAAACCCATTCCGGTGATGTCTTGAAACGTGCTTATAGTAATATGCGGCGTTGGTTTGGAAATATGCTTCGCAGTAACGGACGGGCGATTGGACTTGGCCCTCGTACAGTGGGTTTCTTTCCCTGGTGGTGTTTACTCGATCAACGCATTAGTATGTGGACTTCGTTGATTACTCCGGGTTTGCTGTTAATTTCACTGTTGACGGGGACTTGGTTACTCGCTGGAATTATTTTATCTTGGGTTTGTTTTAGTCGTCCGTTAATGTTGTTAATTATTTTTATTGGGCGCCCTTCTCATCTTAAACCGATTCATTTTCCGATTCTTGTTGCGACTCAGTGGAGTTCGGCTGTGATTAAAGTTTGGAATCAGATGAATATGGCACAACAAAGTTGGCAAAACCGAGGAAATCAAACCGTAACAGCCGGATCTAAGGGGTTAGCAAAATTGATCCAAGTTTTTGTCTCTCGGTTTTTATTGGTCTCTCAAATTCTGGCGTTTGTTGTGGCGTTACTTTGGTGGTGGTTTGGTGTTTTAACACCCTTTGAAGATGTGGCGAGTTGGTGGAATAATTATCAAACTCCACCTGCAATTGTTACCACTCAAATTATTGATGCAACCGAACACGGTATTTATCCGAATGATCATCAAGATGATGCTCAAAAATTACAAGCTTTAATTGATAATTTACCCCCAGAAGGTCAAGTTCAAGTCAATCTTCCGATAGGAGAAATTGATTTATTTCAACCGATTAATATTACTCGTTCTCAGACTATAATTCGTGGACAAGATGCGGAACGGACGATTATTCAAGCCCATTTTCAGACGCCCCAACAGGATAGTTTTTTCCGAATATTGCCTCCAATGAGTAAGATCAGCGATCAAATTTCTGGGGTACAATTGCGAGGATTTACCTTACGAAATGTTTCTGAAAACAATTTGGCAACAGCATCTCAGCTTAATGGTGTGACTTTAGAACGGACGATTAATTCGACAATTCGAGATATTAATTTAACCACAAACGGACATCCCGTGATTCTCAATCAAACTCAAAATGTTACCGTTGAATATGTTACCGTTCGCGGAACGATAATGTCTCCAATTAGCTTGAACGAAGTGTCTGGTGAGCGCGTTTCTGTGGTCAATGATTAACTCAATCTCTGTGGGCTAGGTTAGCACAAGCCTCGAGCCAGTATAAACAATTGCTAGATGTAGGATGGGGACTGCTCATCCTATTTCTGTTTTTTAGAGGCTAGATTAGTGTACCCTAGAAGATAGACATTGATCCGTTAATCTCAGATGTACCAGTGCCTCAATCCTGATTGTCTCTACGAGAACCCATCCGATTCTGACCCGAAATTCTGTCAATATTGCGGTTCAAAGTTACGTTTGACAGAGCGTTACATCGCGATTGAAATTATTGGACAGGGGGGATTTGGTCGTACTTTTAAGGCAATCGATCGGCATCAGTTCGATGATTTTTGTGTGATTAAACAGTTTCTTCCCGTTGCTAAAGAAACGGAAACACGACACAAAGCAACCGAACTGTTTCAACGAGAAGCACGACAACTCAAGCTTTTAGGACAACATCCCCAAATTCCCCAACTTTATGCTTATTTTACCGCTCAAGATGACAAACGTCAATATTTAGTTCAAGAGTTTATTGATGGTAATAATTTACAGCAAGAGTTAGAAATCTCCGGCGCTTTTACCGAAACTCAAATTCGACAACTGTTAGCAGATTTGCTTCCCGTGTTGCAGTTTGTTCATACAAATCAAGTCATTCATCGGGATATTAAGCCGGAAAATATTATTCGTCGGAGTATTGATAATAAACTGGTATTGGTGGATTTTGGCGCGTCGAAGTATATTTCTCCCAATCTTTCTAAAACGGAGAAAATGACAGTTATTGGTACACCTGAATACGCTTCACCGGAACAAATTCAAGAAAATAGTCGGGCAACTTTTGCCAGTGATATCTATAGTTTGGGAATTACTTGTATTCATTTATTAACCGGACTTTCACCTTTAGAATTAGAAGATGAAACCGGAACATGGATTTGGCAAAATTATCTAAATTTGGCCGATCCCGTGAGCGAAGAACTGATTGAATTGTTGGATAAAATGTTATGCAAAGACGCTAAAATTCGCTATCAATCGGTTCAAGAAGTTTTACAAGATTTTGAAAGTATTCCGAATGAACCGGGGAGAAATTATTATAGCAAACTCATTGAACTTCTCAAGGCGAAAAAGTGGAAAGAAGCCGATGAGGAAACGGCGAAAATTATGCTAAAAGTTGCCAACCGCGAACAACAAGGCTGGTTAAATAATCAAAGTATAGAAGATTTTCCCTGCGCTCATCTGCGAACCATCGATCAACTTTGGCTACAATATTCCGCCGGAAAATTTGGCTTTACTGTACAAAAAGAAATTTATATTGAAACGGGAAATAAGTTGAGTCAATACGACAAAAAAGCGTTTGATCGCTTCGGTGATGTTATCGGTTGGCGAAAAGAAAATGTTATCAAAAAAGGATGGTTTGCTTGGGAACTTAACTACGACAACCTGAATTTTTCTCAATCCGCCCCCCGTGGACATCTTCCGGCTGTTGCAATGCAACCTCTAATTAAGCGTTTTTTTCAAGGAGAAAGAATCGGAACTTTTTTCTCTACTCTTGTACAAAGATTAGATGTTTGTAAAATTTAAACCCGTACAATGACAAGAAAAATAGTGCAGAATGACAAGAATTAAGAGTAATAATTACTCCGTCTGAACGGGAGAAACCGAAAACTCAGCAAAGTCTGCATACACATCTTTGGGAGTAGACCAAGAGGGATCGCCTCCACCAAAAAAAGTTGAGAAGAAAATTCCTTCTATTTTCAGTTTATCGGTTGTTCTAAACTGCAAACCATCCCGGTCTAATACTTTTTTACCATCAATCCAAACTCGGATTTGACCATCTTTTTGATCGGGTTGATTTAAAATCACTTCCTGTTCGACATGATACCAAGTTCCGGCTTGAAATTGCCAAGCACCCCGACCAATAGAAGTTCCATAATTCTCGCTGGTGGGAAGATAGGCATAAACTTCTCCATCACCTTGTCTTCTCCACATAAACCGAGTCGAAAAACCGTCAGTTCCATCGGGAATATTACCCCCACTCACTGATTTTCCGCCAAACAGTCCAGGGAGTTTTCCCCCTTTTACAAAGTCAAAATCATCAGAAAAACGAAGATAATAGCTTAAATGTAAAGCATCACGAGAGGGAAGGCCTAAGTCCGCATAAAATTGGGTTCCACCGAGGGGAACACCTTGAGAACGAGAAACACTGGGACTCGCCGAACCTGCGGGATAACGAACTCGGAGAAAGTGGGAAAATTTGCCACTCGGGTCAGGGGTAACTTCCACTTCGTCTAACCCCCAGGAACCATAGGAACGAATATTCCAAGCCTGTTGCCAATTAGCCTCTGTAAACCCATCTGACCAAAGTGTAGGGGAGTCGGAGGGACGTTGACGAGCATCAGCAATTGGGGAAGGACTATTTCCAAGGTCGGAAGATTGGGGCGGCGTAGAAGGTGTACAATTGCTTAAAATTAACCACAAACTAGCGGTTGTAATCAGGGTCTTAGTTTTGACTCGCTTGATGCTTTTCCTGGGAAATTTCATCTCAAAAATCTTATCCTCTGTTATTTATCTACACCGCTCAAACTGAGAACACAATTAAGGAATCTTTTATATAATTTGATTTCTGTCTCAATCGTTACAAATTGATTCGCAGAAGACTCTTACTATAAAAGCTTCCCAATCATGAAATCATCTCTAAAGATGAACCCTGAAGACAAAAGCTCGACATTTAAATCATAGTCTCAATAGAAATAGATCTTACTGTCCGGTCAAAGAATCGGGATCGGGAAGGGGTTGTTGGAGTCCTATGGCAGACCAAGCATCATCAGAGTTAGCATTCTGGTCATTTGAGACAGGCTTTCTGACGATCCGCAATCGATTTTGATCTTGAAGTTTACCTAACTCCTCTTGATAGCCAGCAATAATTCTGGCGAGACTGATGGCAATCTGATCCCAGCTTTCATCATTGACAATTTTATCAGCCATCCCTTGGAATAAGCCACTTTGTTTACTGCTCTTGACGTATTCTTTGAGGCGTTTGCCCGATTTTTGTAAGGCGGCTTGGTAAACCTCTCCATTTGACCACCAAATTCCCGGCTGATTTAATAACCAAGTCAAAATATACTCCGGGGCGTGTTGTTCCTTGACCCAAGTTGCCAGATGCTTTAATTCTTCCATTTGAGTTCTGCTCCTGATTTTTCACCGACTCAATTCTACTCGATTGAGCCAGTTTTGTTCGTTTCGTATTCAAATACACAATGAATGTTAAAAAAAACCTGATCTAAATTATACAAAAAAAGAATCAGCGATACAGTGAAAATGAAATTCGTGCATTCACCCACAACTAACGTTTAGAGCGAGCAGATACATATGGGACAGCAGAAATTTGGTGTAATCGGTCTAGCAGTGATGGGTGAGAACCTAGCACTCAACGTTGAGCGGAATGGTTTTCCCATCTCTGTTTACAATCGTACTAGCTCCAAAACTGACGATTTTATGAAAAACCGGGCGCAAGGAAAAAACGTCCATGCTGCCTACTCTTTAGAAGATTTTGTCCAATCCCTAGAACGACCCCGTAGAATCCTGGTGATGGTACAAGCCGGAAAACCAGTCGATGCGGTAATTGAACAACTTAAACCCCTGCTAGACCAAGATGACATGATCATCGATGGTGGTAACTCCCTCTACGAAGACACAGAACGTCGCACAAGAGATTTAGAATCCACTGGATTAGGTTTCATGGGGATGGGAGTTAGTGGGGGTGAAGAAGGCGCTCTCTGGGGGCCAAGCATGATGCCAGGAGGAACAGAAGCCTCCTATCGCGAACTCGAACCCATTTTAACTAAAATTGCGGCTCAGGTTGACGACGGCCCTTGTGTAACCTTTATCGGCCCCGGAGGAGCCGGTCATTACGTCAAGATGGTTCACAACGGGATTGAGTACGGCGATATGCAGTTAATCGCCGAAGCTTATGACCTGCTCAAGAATGCTGTGGGAGTGAGCAACGAGCAGCTCCATGAAATTTTTGCTGAGTGGAACAAAACTCCTGAGTTGGAATCTTTCTTGATTGAAATTACTGCCGATATCTTCAGAAAGAAAGACTCCGAAACTGATAATCATCTCGTTGACATGATTATTGACTCTGCGGGACAAAAAGGTACAGGCAGATGGACAGTTGTTAATGCTTTGGAGTTGGGTGTTGCTGTTCCGACGATTACAGCCGCTGTTAATGCTCGGATTATATCCGGTATTAAGGATGAGCGCGTAGCCGCTTCTAAGGAACTTACAGGCCCCACTGGTAAGTATGAAGGCGATACCCAAGCCATGATTAACAAAGTTCGGGATGCTTTGTATTGCTCGAAGATTTGTTCTTATGCTCAGGGTATGGCGTTGCTGAGTGCGGCATCTAAGGAGTTTAATTACAACCTGAATTTGGGTGAATGCGCTCGAATTTGGAAAGGGGGTTGTATTATTCGGGCTGGATTCTTGAATAAGATTAAGAAGGCTTTTGATGAAAATCCTGGCTTACCTAATTTGTTGATGGCACCGGAATTTAAGCAAACAATTCTTGATCGCCAGAATGCTTGGCGAGAAGTAATATCTACTGCGAGTCAACTTGGGTTGCCAGTACCCGCTTTTAGTGCTTCTCTAGATTACTTTGATAGTTATCGTCGTGCAAGTTTGCCTCAAAACTTGACTCAGGCTCAACGGGATTATTTTGGCGCTCATACTTATGAGCGTATTGATAAGCCTCGTGGTGAATTTTTCCACACTGAATGGCCTGAGAAATAATTAGTTTCTTCTCTGAGGAATTAAGCGATCGCTAATTCTAGTGAAATACTATTGTAGGGACACGATTCGGATTGTGTCCCTATTAATTTCGGAAGTGAATAATTTCGAGAGATTCAATATCGCGCTCGTACATGAATAAATGCTTACTCCGAAGGTTTAGACCAGGTATAGGTTGCCTGTAAACCAAATTGGATAAACCGTGAAATTACGGAGACTGAAGCAATAAATTGTTATACATCAAGATTTCAAAGATCCGTAGGCTTACCGATGACTTTCTGTAATAAAACGCTTAATATTGAAACTAGAGTTTTTCAAGCCGACTTAAAAAATTCGCTTAGGTTTCGTGATTCGCATAAAAATGTACCCCACTTTTCAAGGAGAATTATCATGGAGATTTTGTTACTGGTGCTTGGTGTAATTGCTTGCATTCTCTTGTTACCCTTATTATTCCCGGTCGCTATTGCTGCTGTGGCGATAGGATTTTTGTATTTGTTGATGACGAAAGGTATTATTCTATTATTCAATGCATTGGGATGATAACTTTTAAGTTTAAGTTTTTAAAGAAAGTGATAGCCCCAGTATCTCCAGGGTTTTTTGTTTGCTAACTTGGCGATCTGAGCGAACGCTAATTCTGGTGAAATATAATTTTGGGGACACGATTCTGCTCGTATCCCCATTAATTTTTAATTGATTTTAGATGAAGAAATCACTCTCTGTAATGGTAACAACAGAGCCACCTGCACCGTTCAAAACAGCGACAGTTTCAGTGTAGTCCGGTAATCCTTCTGGAGAACCATCATTCTCAACGCTTATAGTTACCTGAGACGTACCGTTACCACTAATGATCAATTCACTGAGATCGACGACACCCGCCGCAAACTCATACTCGATCAGGTCAATACCGTCTTGGAAATCAGTAATGATGTCGCCAGAGGGTTCGGGAGGAACGGGTTCGGGCGGGAAGGACGGTTCGACAGGTTCTACTAAAAAGCCCGTGGCTTCCAACACAAACAGGTCGGAGGCTGCGCCGCCTGTCAGGATATCAGCAGCCGTTTCGCTTCCTCCGGTTGCTCCCCCAAACAAAATATCAAAACCCGCGCCACCGAAAATCTGATCGGCACCAAAGCCACCATCGAGAACGTCATTTCCCGCACCACCCCGGAGAACATCGTTTCCAGATAGGGTTTCAGCAATTCCCAAATCCCCATAGAGGGTATCGTTGCCACCCGCACCGAGCAGGCTGTCAGCGCCTTCGGCACCATTGATCACGTCATCTCCGAGGCCACCGTTGATAGTATCGTTGCCCGTACCGCCATTGAGGGTGTCGTTGCCAGATGTGGGAACTGCCCCACCGCCGCCTGTACCTCCGCTAAGACCAATCGTGTCAACTAAAATCGCACCACTCAAATTCGCCCCCTCTAAATTCGCCCCGGTCAAGTCAGCTTTGGTGAGGTTGGCGTTGCTTAAATCGGCTCCGAGAGTATCGGCATCGGGGCCGTCGCCGAAGTCGGCATTGGTCAGGTTGGCAACTTCGAGGTTGGCACCACTGAGGTTAGCATCCTGGAAATTACTGCCGATCGCAATCACTTCTTTGAGGTTAGCAGCCACCAAACTGGCCCCGGTCAAGTTAACCCCAGACAGGTCTGTTTTCTCGACGAAAGCGTTATCTAAGATGGCTCCATCGAGTTCGGCTCCGGTCAAAATTGCGCCGCTCAGGTTGGCTCCATCGAGTTCGGCTCCCGTGAAGTCAGCCCCGGTGAGGTTGGCTCCGTTGAAGTTGGCGTTGCTCAGATCGGCTCCGGTAAAGTCGGCGTTGCTCAGATCTGCACCTTCGAGGAAAAGACCCTCGGCTGATACACCCACAAAATTCGCTTCCCCGAGGAAAGAGTCGGCAAAGGATGCACCAGTGAGTTGAGCATTTGTGAAGATTGCTCCCCCTAAATTGAGATCCTCTGCGCTGAAGTCCGTTAAATTTGCCCCGATGAAGCTGGCATTGGTATTAATTTCAGCAGTCGCAGGATCGACATCTGTCATACTGACGCCTGCTAAGTTGGCTCCATTAAAGATAGGATTACTAATCGTGACATCGGTGATGCTCGTTCCCGTGAAATCGGCGCCGGTGAAGTTGGTGCCGACCATGAGAGTTGATTCTAAAGAAGCCAGTTGCAGATTGGCATTGGTGAAGATTGTATTGGTTAAATCGGCAGCTTTTAAATTAGCTTCTGTTAAATCGGCTCCAGTCAAGTTGGCTCCGCTCAGGTTGGGTCGGTTGGTCTGTTCACCATCAAGACCCGCTTTGAAGAGGTTAGCATTTTGTAATTGGGCATTGGAGAGGTTAATGCCATTTGTACTAATTTCTGATAAGTTTACCTGTCGCAGGTTGGCACCGCTGAGGTTAACGTTCTCTAAATTGGCTTTGAAAAAGCTGGTAGTTGGAAAGTTTGCGCTGGGTCGGAAGTTAGCTCCGCTAGCATTAACATTCAACCAGCCTGTTTCCTCAAAATTAGTTCCTCTGAGTAAGGTGTTAACAAAGGAAACATTGGTTAAAGTCGCCTTAAAGAAGGTCGAACCATTTAGATTTTGACCATTAAAATTATTTCCAACGAGATCCTGTTCGCTAAAATTAAAAACTGCCATGATAGAAATTCCCCCTAGAGTAATACACCCAATAATTAACTTAAATTTTGAACAATTTAAGCCAATTAGAGCGGGTAAAATGTGCAATTTGACCGAAGATAATATCCCTAAATCCGATTTAATATACTCTCTTGATTAAGAAGCCCGTATATTTTTAGATTAGAGCTTTGATTCTTGTTGAATTTCAAGGCTTTAATCTACCGGATTCGGTACAAATTAAATATAATTTACTGACCGCTGAATCAGCATGATATAAAATTAAGAAGATTCTAAGAATTTTCTCATTATTTTCGCAGTCGATAGCCCACACTTCTAACCGTCTCAATTAAATTTCTGTTAAGCTTTTTGCGGAGATATCCTATGTATACATCGACAATATTAGAGCTTGAATCATAATCGTAGCCCCAAACATAATTGAGAATTTGGTCTCGACTCAAAACTTGATCGGGATGGCGCATCAAGGTATCTAGAAGAATAAATTCATAGTTTGATAACTCAACTCTGCGATCGCCCACCATAACAGTACGCGATCGGATATCAAGGGTAATATTACCCACTTTCAAAAACCTTTCGGCCTTCGGTTCGGGTGTACTCGGCTGTCGCAATTGCAAGCGTATCCGAGCCAGCAATTCTTCAAAGCTAAAAGGCTTAGTTACATAGTCATTGGCTCCCCCTTCTAACCCACTGACTTTATCCCCGACTTCATCCCGGGCCGTCAAAATAATAATGGGTATTTCTTCTCCCTGACCGCGTAATTCTTCGAGAACTTCTGTTCCTTCTATACCCGGCAGACCCAGATCGAGAATTAGGAGGTTATATTGTTCGTGGCGAACTTGATTTAGCGCTTCGTAGCCATCCTCTGCTATTGTCGTGATAAAGCCATTATCTCGCAGTTTTTTATCCAGAAAGGCAGCGATGTGGGGTTCATCTTCGGCAATCAGAATTCGTTTCACTTTTAGTGTCTCCTCCAATAAATTAGACGGGAATAACAATCGTGAAAGTAGCTCCAATACCCACTTGACTTTCTAATTCGACCCAACCTTGATGAGCAGAAGCAATTGCTTTAACAATCGCCAATCCTAAACCCAAACCTTCAGAGCGACGGCCATTGACATCTCGCTCAAAACGCTCGAATATCTTTTTCTGGTGGGCAGTATCAATTCCTTCTCCGGTATCTCGCACCCACAAAGAGAATTTGCCTTTGCTTATAGTCGCTCCCACGGTAATCACATCATCCTCGCTTGTGTACTTGGTGGCATTGTGAGCTAGATTGAGAAAGGCTTGAGTGAGGCGCTGTGGGTCAGCAATAATGCGACCTGTACCTTTAACTTCCAGACACCAATTTCTCTTGGCTAGGGTCGTCGCCTTGGTATACAATTCCTCGGTCAAAGAGCCAATTTCGACAATTTCGCAATTTAAAAAATCGGGTCGCTCGGCTTTTGCTAACAGCAGAAGATCATTGACTAAGCGATTCATCCGATTCAACTCATCTTTGAGCAATTTTACGATTTTCTTCTGCTCCTGAGAATCGGTTGTGAGTTGTTCTAAATGGCAATCAATGATTGTAATTGGGGTTCGCAGTTCGTGGCTAGCATCATTAATTAAGGCTTGCTGGCTCGTAAAAGCCGCCTCAAGGCGATCCATCATTTTGTTGAAGGTCATGGCTACTTCTGCCATTTCTCCAGTGCCTTTTATTGGGATTCTTTGGCTCAGATCTGACTCACTAATCGCTAGGGCTGTCGTTGAGAGCGATCGCAATGGAGCCAATATTTTCCCCGATGCTATCCATGCCAAAATTAAAGCCCAAAAAAGAACAATGAACAAGACTTTAATAACAATAATTTCTGATTCTATTATTTCTTGCCGTTCGCCAGCCGTGGTATGCAGCACCACAAATAAACCTCGTATTTGCCCTTCAGCAATAACGGGTCTAGTTAGATACATAATATCCCCAATATTGGGATCAGAAGTTTTATATCTGTTCCGTTCACTTTTGTTCAGTTGCAGGAAATAACCCATCAGTTCCGAATTCTGCCATACCGTTTCGGGCAATGCTCTGGGACTGGAACGGAAAAATTTACCATCAAGTATAGTGATCAAAAATGTATCGTCTTCAGGAATTCTAACGGACAAGAAATGTTTAAAAAATTTGGGAAGATTTTCCTGGGTTAGACCTTCTTCTGTTATCTTTTGTTCGTCTATTAATGTATCAAAGGCTTTCAATTCTTCTACTAATTCTTCCTCTACTCTAGTATTGACTTGCCGCCAAATCAGTATAGAAAAAATAGGGACTGATAGGCCGATAAAGACAGCCATCACAACCAAATACCAGAGAAAAATGTAAGTTCGGGTTTCCCAGAATATTCTCCGAACTTGAAAAAAAGGGTTGGCTTTTACTCGTTTAGTTGTTAAGCTTTTAATTGTTAAGCTTTTCATGGTCTCAGGCCCGATCTTACAATTTGACTTGGACTTGGGATAAAGGGCATTATAAACCGGATGTGTACTTAGATATTAACATCAAGTTAAATTGATTGGATATATCTCAATCGTATTTTTACTGAAGCTTTACAAAAGCTTTACAAAAGCTTTAAATTTTCACCCCGATCTGTCAATCTATCTTTACATTAGGGGGGTTTATGTAAAGAATCTGTAAATTGAAGCCTGGGGAATGGGGTCTGGGGAGTTTTGAGAAAGCGGGTTTTTCGGGGTTACAGGCTGATGTTACGGCACTAAAAACCCCCATATGTGGCGGATGGGGGTGTGAACCATATAGAGTTTTTCAGGAAGGGAAAAAGGGGTTGTTGATACACTGATTATTGTTAACGGTTTCCCAACTCCAAACACCCAAAAGTCATTTAAGGTGAGAGTCTCCAAACCTTAACCGTATCGTCAAAACTCCCACTGACTAAGGTATTATCAACGGGTGAAAATTCCACATCCACCCAAGATTTATGACCTTTGAGGGTTCCCATCAGTCCGCCTGTTTCAATTTGCCACAATTTAACCGTTCCGGCAAAATCCCCACTAGCAAGGGTTTGACCATCCGGACTAAAAGACAAAGACTGAACTTTATCCCCATGACCGATGAGGGTACGTTCCGGTAAACTGCTAAAATACTCAGACTGTAAGCGATTTAAGTCCCAAAGTTTGATACTGTGATCCCAACTGCCCGTGGCTAAGGTACGACCATCCGGAGTAATTGCGACAGACCAAATGGCTTCTGGATGTCCTTTAATGTTGCGAAGTAAATGACCTGTCCGCCAGTTCCAAATCTCAATTGTCCCGTCACTGCCCCCACTCACTAAAGTTTGACGATCCGGACTAAAGACAATCGACTGCACATCTTCAGCATAACCTTTGAGTTGACCGATTTCTTCACTGGTTTCAACATCCCATAACCGCAAGGTTTGGTCACGACTCACACTGGCAACCGTTTGTCCATCGGGACTAAAAGCAACCCCATACACCCAGGCTTTGTGACCGTAGAGCATTTTGATTAATTTACCACTCCACAAATCCCAAACTTTGAGGGTATTGTCACCACTCCCACTCACCAACAAACGACCATTCGGGCTAATGGCTAAAGCACCAACCGGCCCAGAATGACCAGAAAGGGTATACAAGACATCACCCGTATGAATATCTAGGACTTTAATACTGCCATCCGTTGTGCCACTGGCGACGAGTTGACCGTTGGGACTGACGGCGATCGCCCAGACTGGACTAAAACTTCGCATCAAGGTGCGGACTGCCGGAGTATTTTTCAGTTGCGGGGGGATGCGTTTGATCTCTGGAGGGAAAGCGCGAGTCTCGGGTACACGATAAACGGGTTCAGGAGACTGGGAAGACATCCGCGAGACGTTGGAGGGGATAGAACTCAAGATTAAAGAAGCGATCGCCACCACTGCCCCTCCCCAGGCTGTCAGCATCAATTTTTGTTGAGCCGATAGGGTATTAAGTGCGAGAACTTGGCCAGTTTTCAAGTCCTGCATCACCTCTGTTACTGACTGATAACGTTTAGCTGGATGACGCTGAACCAACTTATCGAGTATCCGGCCCAAGCGTCCACTGACGGGATATTTGAGATAATCTCGCCAGACCCAAGTATCGGATTTGACATCATACAAATCAAAAGGAGAAACCTGAGTCATCAAGTGTAAGCAAGTCACCCCTAAGCTGTAGAGATCGCTATTCGGACTGGCTTGTTGATGCAGTTGTTCGGGGGCAGAATATTCGGCTGAACCTTGATGATTGTCGTCAAAGATCAGAGTGTCTTCTGGATAAATGGCGCTGGCGAGATCAACCAATGCGATTTCCGGTTCGTCATCAGTCTGGTGGCTATCCAAGTCAGACGGAGAACGACGAATCAGATTTTCGGGTTTAATATCGGCGTGAACGACATTATTTTCGTGAATAAATTCTAACGTCGGTAAAACATCATTGAGCAACTGCCAAATTTGAGTTTCTCGAAAGATGCCATGATGGTCAAGTTCACATCCCAGGTTGCCACCCGAAATATACTCATGTACAAAATACTGATAATCATCTTGTTGAAAAGATGCCCACAACTCGGGAACAGCGATATGTTTTCCTAATCGTTCTAACTCTGATGCTGAAACCGGATTGAGAGGAACCAGTCTGAGGTTAACTGCATCACCATCGCCCGAGGCAGAAGGGGAGTGATCGCGATGTCGGAATTGTTTGATCACACAGCGAGATTTGGACGGTTGATCTTCATCGACTGCCAAAAACGTTCTACTGGTAATACTTTGACCCAAGACTTTAATGATGCGGTAGCGATCTTTAAGCCTTAAACTGAACCCACAACTCTGGCATAAGCTATGGTGAGCGGAATTTTGGGGATGTTTGCAGTTGGGATTAATGCAGTAACTCATAACTGGCAAGTCGTTAAGTCTGTCTATACTATCTTGACATCCCCACACCCTCCTCAACAGTATAGATGTGAAGATTGATCCCAGGCAGAATCCGTTTAGTGTTTTGCTACCCCTTTAATCAATTGTCCAGTGGGAAGATTGAGTCGATAACACGGGTTCAGCCTTGGAATTTGGAAAGTTCCAAGCTTTTAACGGTAGGGGTTTTTCCCTGACAATCGGTTGAAATTTCCGAATTTTAACTTCTTCTGCGATTATATCACGGGAAAATCGGAGGGTAGAGCCGAGGCTACCCATTTCAATCGTTAAAATAAGAAGGTCACTTAATGATTTGTACTGACCCACTTCTCCAATGGCTTTAATTCGCATCCCTCAATCTTGGGAACTTCCCGAGCGGTTGATCACTCCTGAATCAACTTTTCTCAATCGTCGTCGTTTTCTAAAAAGTCTAATTGGGGCAAGCTTAGGTGCAACGACTCTACCCCTAGCGGGTTGCAATCGCACTCCTGCTATCTCCACTCAACCGGGATTAGATCAACTGACTCCCTATTCTAATTTATCTCAAAATCCCCAGTTTTCTGATGTCGGGCAGGTAACTAGCTCAGAATTTGCCACTCAATATAATAACTATTATGAGTTTGGAGGGTCTAAATCAATTTGGAAAGCGGCTCAAGCTTTACCGACCGAAAATTGGCAAGTTGAAGTGACAGGACTGGTTAAAAATCCCCAAACTTATGACCTTGATGACATCCAAAAAAAGTTTCCCTTTGAGGAACGAATTTATCGTTTTCGGTGTGTAGAAGCCTGGGCGATGGTTGTGCCTTGGGTGGGGTTTCCCATGCGGTTACTTTTAGAAGATGTTGAACCGACATCTGACGCGAAATTTGTGCGGTTTAGTTCATTTTATGACCCGAAAATTACCACAGGCCCCGGTTTTTGGGCGGTCAATTATCCTTGGCCTTATGCAGAAGGATTAAGAATTGAAGAAATGGCAAATGACCTCGCTTTTTTTGCGACCGGAATTTATGGGAAAACTTTACCCAAACAAAATGGCGCACCTTTGCGGATGGTGATTCCCTGGAAGTATGGATTTAAAGGGGCTAAATCGATTGTCAAAATCGAATTTCTAGACAAACAACCTGCTACTTTTTGGAATACATTAGCTCCGAATGAATATGGGTTTGTAGCCAATGTAAACCCCAATGTTCCTCATCCGAGATGGTCACAAGCCACGGAACGAATTGTTAGCAATGCTCCGAGTTTTACTTGGGAAGAACAACCGACCCTTTTATACAATGGTTATGAAGAATATGTGGGCGAGCTTTATACTTAGAAACATCAGAGAATCTAATCGTTAAAACTCGAAAAATCATTCGTTTTTCAGAAAAGAAAGGAAGATTAGGATAAGATTATCCGATAATTCCCTTTCTTTTTTTTATTTAATGGAAATATCAATCTAGACAACTGACCCTAGCAATTACCATTCTATAGCACTACGCAAATTGGTTAGGACATTTCTAAATTCTGAAACCCTCTCAGGCGTGTGCATTCCTTGGCGGCTTACAAAGCCGCAGGGTCACACCGCTTTCATAGTCTGCTGATCCGGTGTTCCCTCTCTTGGTGCGCGTTACGCAGAGCGGATTGAGAATCGCGCCTAGTCGCACCGCTGTTCCCTATTCCCGATTCAAGTAGCGCTATACTGAGATTCCACCAGAGGTTGGAGACAAGATTGATCAGAGAATGTTATTTTGAGCCGTTGGTATTGGGAATTATGCCTTAATTTTCTGACTTTAATAAGTATTAGTCTTGAGACTTTATTGAATAACTTTTATTGGGTAGAAACCGTAATTTTTTTCTTGAATACTTCCACTTTATCAGGATTTTCTCGTTTGTTTTTCTCGGAAACTGCATCAGTCTCAGACTGAAAAATATCTACTTTTGTTAAAGCAGTTGAAGTATCCACTAAAACATAAATTTCGACATCCATCTTCTAAACTCCTGAATATTGGGCTAGGTTCATTTTCTCGGCTTATTTGTGCTTTTCGGGATGATTGATCAAAATTAGTTTTTCAACCCGCTTTTTACCGCATTTACAAGCATTTTGGCAATCGTTTCACTTCCGGTTTTATCCAAAGTATCAGACAAGCGAGGCGGGCTTAACGGGTGTTGCAGGAATTCCCAATTACTTTCAAAAAATTGTGCAGAGGTTAAAATTTGATGATAGCTATAATTTTGTAATCCTGTTAATAAAAGTTCGGCTTCTGCAAACCCATCTCTCGACAACGTTACAATTGGAATATTTAACCGCATCGCTTCAGAATAGGTACTAAACCCGGGTTTAGAAACGACTCGTCCACAGATTGGCATAAAATCAACGGGACGAATATGGGTATAATCTACTGCTCTTTTGACTTGTTGTTTTTGAGTTTGAACTGAGATTAAATTGGGAAGTTTAGGAGCATTTTTATCAAAGGTTATAAAGGTGAAATCGGGTAAGTTATTTAGGTTTTCATAGGGAATTTTAGCTAAACTCAATCCGCCAAAGGTGAGGAGGATTGTTTTTTCAGGGGTGCTGTTAATTTGAAAATCTTCTTTGAGTTGATCCAAATCATAACGCGGATTTCCTCCGGTTAAACCGACATCAGTAATATGGGGAAAAGCACTCATGTCTTCGTAAAGGGGAAGTCTAAACAAACCCTCACATTGACTAAAACAATCCCCAACCCAATCGGCAATTTCAATAAATTCTCCACCCCAATCTCGATAGATAAAATCCCAACCAAAGTTACTCATCATATAACAAGGAATTCCAGCTATTTTAGCAATAGAAGCCGCTAACGGGGGAATATCAGCAAAGACTAAATCAACTCGATTTTGACGGATAAAGTTAACTTCTCCGGCGATAATTGAGTTTTGGTTTTTGCGAATTTCCTGTAACTTTTCTAAGGTGGCGGCTTTATCCATCGTTAAACTATCGGACTGAATTACACCCACATCAAATGCCCGAGGACGCAAGATAAAGTCACCTTCGATATAGGATTCTAACAACCAACGAGGGGCGGTTGTGACGAGAATTAACAGGCTATCAGGACACAGTTGTTGAATTTGGGCGGCGACAGAAGCGGCGCGAACTGCATGACCAAATCCATGATTGGTAATCGCGATATAAAAGGTGGGTCTAGACATGAATTGACTCGGTTGGATACCGACCTCTATTATAGTCTGTAGGGTGCATCAGATTTTGAAGTTAATGATATATACAATCAATTTGGGTCTGATGCACCCTACCAATAAGTAACTATAGTTTTGTGGAGTGAATTACTTTTGGGTGAGTTGGATGTTAATGTTGTTTTAAAATAACGATAATTACAACTAAAATATTGACAAAATATTGATTGTATTTCTTTTATAAAATGAACTCTGTAAAATTACGGATGTTGGCAATAAAATTAATACTCCAATCTTTTTTAAAGATCGGTAATTTTACCCTGGCTTTTCTAATTTTTTCAGTTTCAGCTTAATATAGAGGGTTAAAAGTGCTAATTAGGATATTGGATTCTAATGATTAACTCTGAAAAAAATTACACTCTCATTTTGGAGGAGATAACTGGATCATGTTCTTTATTTTTGACCTAATCAAATGGTTCTGGGAATTGTGGGATAAGCTGCCCGAGAAAACAAAGCGACAAATTATCGAAACAACTGTTCAAACATTTGCAGAGTTGCTTCGTGTTTTTTATAGATCTTGGACAAATACAAAGTAAAAAAGTAAAAAAGTAAAAAAGAGGATAAGTAATGAGCAGTTTAAAAGAGTTTATGGACGAGGCTAAGAAGTTACCTGATCAAGCTTTAGCAAATTCTAATATCTCGCTCTCAGCTATTCAAAGTTCTCTCCAGTCAGCGGTTCGTGTTCAATTAGCACCATTTTTTCTAACACCGTTTTCATGTTCACAGGACAAAGCAGAGAAGTTTTCAGAAGATGTATCTAATTTAGTTTCAGATAAAGCGTTTATCTCAAAATTTAGTGATTCTATTGGTGAACCATTAGAAAATGAAACTGAGGATGAATTTGTAGAGCGTAGTAGCAATATTTTGAGAAAAATGTTGTACCAAAAATTTGGTATTAAGGATTAGTCAAACCTGTAGGGTGCATCAGATCAAAGATTATTTTTCCTATTATTAACTTTAAAAATCTGATGCACCCTACAAAAAAACCTGATTTCTCTTGTGAAGAAACCAGGCAGTTTTGTGATATAATATCAATCGAAAACTTAAGGCGCTAACGCATGACCTCTTAACAGACTTCCAAGAGTTTTAGCGGTAATCTTCATCTGAACTAAAGGGTTAGCCGGAACAACCGTTTTGTACAGATAACTGTCAAACGTCATCTTCTGAACATCAAGATCAGAACACATTTCGACAAACGCTTCACGAGTTGCATCAGTCCGGTAGAAGACTCGTTGCAAAATATCCAACACCAAGTAAGTCATACCATACTGTTTATCCCAACGTTTGAGATAAATTTTCAGGTCATCTTCGGTGGGAATTTTAGCACCATTGTTCGACATTTCGACAATCGTTTCCGCACACATCCTCGCCGACTTAGCCGCGAAGTAAATACCTTCTCCGGAAGACTTCGTAACGGTTCCGGCTGCATCTCCCACTAACGCCACCCGACCGACAACTCGACGAGGACGGGGATGCTCGGGGATAGGATGGGCTTCTACTTTAATAATCTTACCACCCTCGATGCGATGAGCAGCACGGGCGCGAATTCCAGCTTGTAACTGTTTGATCATCGCCTGGTTCACCTTCATGGTTCCAGTCCCAACTGCGACGTGATCATATTTGGGGAATACCCAAGCATAGAAGTCGGGAGAAACGTCATTTCCAACGTACATTTCAGCCCGGTCTTGATAATAAGCCATTTTCTCATCAGAGATGCGAATTCGTTCTTGGAAAGCGATCGCATAGTTGTAATCGCCTGCATCAATTGCTTTGGCAATCCGAGAATTCGCCCCATCTGCACCGATGACTAAATCAACTTTTAAAGTCTTGGCTGTACCCCGACTATTTCCTTCCGAATGATCGGTATAGTGGAGGGTATAAGCTTCATTTTTCTTGGTCGGAATATCAAGTTTATAAACCGTACCATTAATTAGGTTTGCTCCTAATTTTGCTGCCCGATCTCGCATAAAACCATCGAGAACTTCCCGACGGCACATCCCAATATATTCGTTTTCGTTTATCAGATTAATATCAACTTCGCGGTTAGATGGAGAAATCATTTTCATTTTTCTTACCCGCCGATCAATAATTTCCGGAGGTAAGTCAAACTCACTCACCATACACAGAGGAATGGCACCGCCACAGGGTTTGGCGTTATCGAGTTTGCGTTCAAATAAGTAGGTTTCTATTCCAGCTTTAACTAATGTTTCAGCGGCCGAAGACCCAGCGGGGCCAGAACCGACAACAGCAACCCGTAGCGTCACAGGTTTTCTCCTATCTCTCTCATTGTTATCAGGTCAGATGGTATCACGGATAAAGGAACCACGGACGCTGAATTTTTAGAGTTGTGATACATTGCAATAGTGCTTAACACTGCGTAATATTTCTCGCTACATTTGGTAAACATTGGAAATTCGGCGATCGCTTTCGGTAGTTTAATTACACCAGCATTTGACAAGTTTTAACCGACATGGTAAGTTCTATAATGGGAAAATATGTCCGCCTATTAGGTCTGAGTTTAGGTGTTGATTTCGCGATCACTTCGATTTCTCCCTACCAAAAGTATTGATCACCTTACAAGGGTTTTGCTTGCGCCCATCGCGTCCCATACCACTAATTACTGACAACTGTAAAACTGGTCACTGTAAATGCGATCGCCCGGAATTTCTATCGGAAATCCCTTGACAAAATTTCTTATTAATGCTATATTTTTATCATGGGAAAATGTGCGCGCCTATAAACCCCAATTTTGAGGGGTGATTAGAAATCAAACGGATGTTACTTCTGGCGATCGCAATTTCCGACGGAATTTCCCTGAGAAGATTAATCTTGAAAAAACTTCACCGCAGCGTTCCCAGACATTAACGCCGTTTCGATATTGTCATTTCCCCCACACCAGTCTCCGCAACAAACTAAGGGTGAAGGAATAGTTGTGGTTAAACAAGAAACCGATAAAGATTTCCGACAAAAGGCGTAACGCCAGCGATGAACTTGCATCCATTCAGCATTTCCCAAAGACAAAGAATCAGATACCGATTTTAACAACAATTCCCCAACGGGTTGTAAGTCGGTTGTATCAAGATAATATTCTGCAAATTTAGCCGAACTTTGAATCACCAAAACAGGGTGTTGGGGGTTGAGTCGTTTACTGCTATCTAATCCCACCCAAGCTAGAATTTCATCTTCGGGAAACGTTATCGCTTTTTCGGGGAAGTTTTTAAGGGTTAACTCGTTTTCAGGATATCCAGCCATCGCCGTAATACAAGGATCATATTCGACAGAACGGACTTGTTCTACGAAGTTAGCCGGAAGTTCAGCAGTTAGCGATTCTAACAATAATAACGCTTGTGGTGCAGGAATCGCCAAAATAACGGCTTTGGCTTCGACTTCTTGGGGTTTTTCGGTTGCGGTGGGGTGAGTTGTTTCCAAACTCAGATACCAAGTTTTATTCTCAGTTGGGGTTAATCTTTGTACTCGACGGTTAAACCAGATATCCAAACCCACAGCCAGTTCTTTCCCGACAGAATTCATTCCCGAGGGTGCAATATAACAAGATTGAGGTTGTAGAGATTGAAGTTGATTCTCTTTAAACCCATAGATTTTATCTGTCCACAGTTCTAAAACATTTGTGGCTGTTAACTGTTTGATTAAATTTTGAGTGTGTTCTCCGGTTGCTGCTAAATACCGCACACCATGATCAACACAAATATCTGAAACTCGACGAGTTGCACAACGCCCACCCACTCCGCGAGATTTTTCTAACACAATCACAGAATAACCCGCTTGTTTTAAGTCTTGGGCGGCTATTAACCCTGCAAACCCAGCGCCAATGATTGCGATATCAAAAACAGTTGTCATTTTGAGTTTCACCCTGAATCATGAGAATATCTTCAACCTCAACCCTAGACATAAGCAATCAAATTCCCACAAATAATCACAACAACCCAGAGTAGAAGTGAAACCATCGCAATCAATTGTACCCTCCCAGGCGGTTTGATATTACGGTTCCATTGTAGAACAGAAGGATAACACTTCCAATGAAAAATCATCGCATTGATGCCAGTTCCTAAAATCAAGATCAATTTTAACCGAAAAAAGGGATTCAAAGCGATCGCAGGCGCATCCGTTGCAAATAGCAAAAAACCCGACAGAACCCCAACCCCAAAACCCGCATAAGACAGAGGTAAAAGATACTGTGCTAGATCTGTTACCAATAAATGACGAGCAATTCCCAACAATCTCAAATCAAACAGCGCCACAGACCCCACTAACAAGGTTATCCCTAAAATATGCACGGCTTCGATCATCGGATAAGTCCAAACCCATTGGTTAATCAACTCCACCAATGCACTATTTTTCAACTGGACTAACCACTCGGTCTCTATTGCTAATTCCATCAACGCAATTCGACTGTTTTTTCACCGATAATAATTCGTTCTGCTCTAAGTTCACGACTCTCAGAACGATGAGGATACCCCACTAATTCTACCGTTTCTCCCACTTTGAGATCGCTTTGGGGTAATCCCCGATTCTGCATTCGAGACGGTGGAGCGAGTACCGCCCGCCAAACTTGATTATTAGCTGTTTCCACTTCAATCACAACATGGGGATTTTCAGAACCTATACTCCGAATTGTTCCGGTTAGATTTAAGGTTTCCTGTTGATTATATTCGCTCCAACCATGATGAGCAAATGCTTTATGAGAAGCAACAAAAGAGATCATTGTCGTCAATGTTGCCCCCATCAAGAATGTGATTATGAGTGGTCTGAGTTTGCGATATTGCATTGAATTAATCTCCTCTCAAAAACGAGAATTTTGAACTAAGTTTATTGCCATTTTCCCTTTTCTTCGAGTAAAACAGTTTCCCCTTGTAAAATTCTCAGGTGTCCTTCTGGAGAGAGAATATACTTGTATTCTCCATTCTCAAAAATATACCCTACAAACCGAGAAGGTGTTACCCCATCCGCACCTGTTGTATGATAAGTTCTCCCCATCAACTCCAGAGAACTTCCCGTTTTTCTATCCGTCCCAATATAGCGAATATGATCACAAATAACCACACCTTCGGGACATAATTTTTCAATCTCAATTCTAAAGTTCGGAGTGATTAACACTCGACTTTGAGCAAGTCCAGGTAATCCCCAACTCCAAACTAAAACAGTTAGCAAAATTTGCCACAATCGAGAACGGGGAATAAATAGATTAACAGTTCGGGATAAAGACATAATCTTTACGATAACTCAGAATTGTTCGATAATTGCACCGTGACAATTTTCCAGGGAGAAATTTGAGGAAAGCTGGGAGATTCTATCGGTTGTTCCAAGAGGTTAACCGAATGAGCAATATCCAGTCCGAATTGATTGTCTAATTTTAACTCAGTTTTCTCACCCATACTCTCATAAAATCTTAAAATCCATGCTTGGGAATTATGTTCGGCTTGTTTGAATGCCATCAAGATTAAGGAGTCGCTGGGGACGTTCAGAAAACTATTTGAATCTAAAGCTTGTTCTGAAAATTGACAACTTTCTCGAGAAGGAACTCTGACCTGTAACGGTTGGTTCAACTCATAACCCCGATGGGTAACTTTCGCCGCTTTCCAATCTCCCACATGAGGATAAATCGCATAAGTAAAGTGATGGATTCCTAAATCTGCTTTCGGGTCAGGCCAGGTCGAACCGCGTAATAAAGTTAATCGAATTTGATTGGGTTGAATATCATAGCCATACTTACAGTCATTTAATAGACTCACGCCATAATTCTCATCCCCTAAATCTACCCAATGGAGTGCCGGAATTTCCCATTTAGCTTTCTCGCTTTCAGTCTGGGGTTGGGTCGGACGTTTGATCACTCCACAGGGGATTTCACAATAAGCAAAATCAACGGGAACAGTTAACGGAAATGCCGCTTTTACTAATACATGACGTTCCTGCCAATTTACCCGAGTCTCAATTTTTAAGACGGGAGAATTAGCTTCTAAAACATAATCTTGAATAAATTCTGATGTTCGCCAAACTCTTACGACTTGTAAGCGCCATTGAATATCCCCACATTCTTGCCAAGATATTGATTGTAATTGAGGGGGTCCTAACAGATGTTGATTGTAGTTTGGATCAATATTCCACCCGTCCCAATACTGACCCGAATCTTCAAAAAAATGTAAGTGGTTCCCGCCTATTTCTGAGAGAACTTCTCGCTGGTTTTTTTTATCCCAAATTTGGCTAATATTTCCCGTCTCAGAGGCGATTTCCACCTTTAGAAATTCGTTTTCTAATACCCAAGTTTGAGGAGAATTAACATTAAGATTGACAGAATTTTGTATCAGTGGTATACTTGTGTTAAAGTTAGCGAAAGCGTCTGTCTGTATAGGGGTATTTTCCGCTTCAGAGAACGAAGTTTCAATAGTTTCAGCCATTTTTCGCCCCAACCAAAACAACCGAAAACCCACCGACGGCACATCAGTCGCTAAAAACCGCAATTTTCCCCGACAGACTTGAACCTGTAAAGCCTTTCCAGAAGCATCATACAGCCGCCAAGCCTCGGGAGAAGATAGAGGAAGTTCTACCCCCTGAGAACAAGACCAATTGAGACTATTCCAAACCAAAACCGGTTGAAAATCCGGTTGCGGAGGAGGAGAGAGAGGGATAAAAGCAGCGATCGCCGTCAATGCCATTTCCCGAAGCTGTGTGGCAGTGTTGTCAGCGTCTTGCCAAGCTTGATTGGCATCTTCGTAAACTTCAGGAATAGCCGAACCGGGAAGGATATCGTGAAATTGGTTAAATAAGACTTGCTTCCAAGCCGCTTCTAATTCAGCTTTTGGATAAACCGCAGTGGTCAGTAAAGTAGCGATCGCAGACCACAACTCCGCTTGATAGAGCAAATGTTCACAGCGACGGTTCCAGCGCTTTTGATCAGCGTGAGTCGTGTAACAGCCCCGATGAAACTCCAAATACAACTCATCAGACCAAACAGGAAGTTCCCCACACTGTTGAGAAATCTCCGATAAATAATCCACTGCCCGAGAAAACCCCAATTCAGGAAAAAAGGGTGAACTCTGGCATCGCCCAGCCACTTCTAACATATCCCGAGTCGGCCCTCCCCCATGATCACCCACTCCAGGCAACCAAAGAGCAGTTTTCAATCCGGTTTGAGTTTCCCATTCGGCTGTATAAGTCGCCATTTTTACCGGGTCAATTCCTTCTCCAATGGGGGCAGACATATAACTAATGATTTCGGTGCCATCGGGAGATTGCCAGTTAAATAAACTATAGGGAAATTGAGTCGTATCATTCCATCGCAGTTTTTGCGTCACAAAATAGTTAATTCCCGCTTGTTTCAACAATTGGGGAAGTTGCCAACAAAACCCAAAACTATCAGGAAGCCAAGCAATAGGAGAGAGTTGACCGAATTTTTCTTGGGTATAGAGTTGACCGTAGAGGAGTTGGCGAACAATAGATTCTCCACTGATGATATTAAGTTCAGGTTCAACCCATAACCCCGCAGCAATTTCCCACTGTTGGGTTTGAACTTGGTGTTGAATTTGAGAAAACAAATCGGGATGATGGGTTTCTATCCAAGCGTATAAGGCGGGAGAAGAATGGGTGAAGATTAAGTTAGGGAAATCTTGTTGCAGGGATAAAACAGATTTAAAGGTATTTTCGGCGGCTTTCCAGGTTTCAGCAACAGGCCACAACCAAGCGAGATCTAAATGTGCGTGTCCGAGTAAGGCAATTTTTGAATCAAAGTTGGGAAGGTTTGTAGAAATATAATCAATTAGGGTTTGTCGGAGGGCAATGAGAGAGTTGTCGAATTTTTGGGGAAATTCAGGTAAGGCTAACCAGTCTATTTTGTTGAGGAGGGTGGTTAAAAAGTTGAGATGTTCTTGTCGTTGATTTCTATAAGATGGGGTTTGGGTGATAGCAATTAAAAATACTTCTAATTCATCCGCGAGAAAACCGGGGTCAACTCGATCTGCTGCTAAGGTTTCATAAACACAAATAGACTGAACTAATCCTCCGTCATCATGTTTCGGACTAACTAATCGTAAACGAACCGTAAATTGATCTCCGGGTTGAACAGACTCCGATAACAAAACTCGGGTTGAACAATCAAATAAGTCTCCCGCTTGTCTGAATTGATCATTAACATAAATCTGTACATCTTCAGCCCACCATCTTAAAACTAACCGCAAACTTAAATCCGTTAACGGAAAATTGTTTAAAGTTGTCGGAACAATAATATTTTGGATTAACTCAACATTCTGTTGACGCGGCCAAGCAACGTGTCGGCGAGCATTTAACTCCACCCGAGAAACTATCCCCTCAGATAGAAAATTATTCCAACAGGGTTGTACATCCACCCGCGTTAACTGACGCAGGCGCTCGAGGGTGAGTGAAATTTGAGATAAAGATACTCCAGATGCGGTCATTATTCGTTAAAATAAAAGCACGATTTTTGTTAGACAAACTGACTCCAATCCCGAATCAACCCCAATTTCAAAATTAAACCCCTTTTTAGAGATGTCCTCTCCTGCTTCTGGCCCTTTTAAAAGCCGTCTGTTGAACTTAATTGTCGAGAATTATCAGCAGTTTCTCGATCACTGTGGTTTGACTTGGCGACAAGTTCAGTTTTCGACCAGTACAACGGTACAAGCCGTGATGTACTCAGTTTACTCCCTGTTTCAGAGTCTGGTCAAAGGAAAAAAACGCCTTCAGTCTACTCAACCTCCCGAGTCACCCCAACTCAACGCGGCGCAAACCAGTCCGAAGCAACAAGGAGACTGCTGTGACCAGCCCATTCTTGATCTTCTGATCATTGCCCGTGAAGAAGTCAAACGTTCTCGACGGTTAAAAGTGCATCCCGATTCAGTGCAAGCGATCGCCTCTCAACGGCAAACAAAAAAATTAGTCTTAGTGGGGGCAGATGATCAAATTTTAGATGTGCTTTCTTGGAGACAACGGGTAAAACTTCGCCTCTATATTTCTCGAACAAAATACTCTCCTCAATCTTCTCCCGAATCTCCCGTATTTTCTGCCATCACCCTCGCCCAAAACTATACCCAGGCAATCACTCGCACAACTGAAGAATTGGGAATCACCCTGCGTCAAGCATGGCTTTCGAGTGCCAAACAATTAACGATTCATACCCCAGAAAATCACTCCATTCAACCCTCCTCCGCCAATTTTCATCAAGTTCAAGCGGTAATTTGGGCGGCGATAGATTACTTCTTTTTTAAAGATTATAACTCTCAATTACACTCCGAGTCTCAACCGGAAAATGTGCTGAGTGGAAACCCTCAAAATCAACAATTAACCCCCCAACCCCAAAAAAGTCAAGCCCCAATTCTTGCCAATTCCCGGCGTCCCTTGGCTGCAACTTCCACGACGAAATCTGAAAAATATTCCGCCAAGAGCTTGACAACCTCCCCAGACTGTGGTTTAATAATGAGTGATGCCATAAAATATTCTGAGCTAGGCGATCGCAACGATAGCGCCTCCCGAGAGTATTTGTCAGCAGAAGCAACAGCAGTGGGTTATGTCAAGCATCCCTTAGAACAGGTACTCGAATGGCTAGATCGAGTGCTGTTTTGGATTGAAGAAGGGGTGATCAGAGCCTGGGAATGGATCAAACAAAGATAGATCAGCCCAATCCACCTCGCGTCAAAATCCGTCAAATTTTAAGATAAGATGAAAAAACTGTACGTTGTGTATAGCTGCTTTCATTTGAAAATCGCACTTTAGGAGAGATCATCATGGAGACTCTAAAAATCGCTGTTTATATAGTCGTGTCCTTCTTTGTCTTACTGTTCATCTTTGGATTTTTGTCCAACGACCCCGCTCGCAACCCCAAGCGTAAAGACATGGAATAATTCCCAAAAATCAGCCGGGTCTTTGTCTTCGATCCTATCAATACAAGTTGAGTTCAAACAACTTTTGCAAATACTCGACATAAGTAGCTCATTAACTGTGTTAAGATAACGAGCTTGAATTGTCATTAGTCATCAGTCAGTCGGCTCAATGGCTAATGGCATTGTTCGAGTGCAGTCCTTCACGCGGTTGAACTGATAAAATCGGGCTGCTCGTGTGATTTTTGTTACCAAACTATGCCCTACCCGGTACCGCCACCTGAACCGCCTCCCCTTGTTCAAACCCTCCCCTATCCAACCCCCAAGACACTTCAACCTCAGACGATTCCAACCTCAACGGAGTTGTCTTCCGGTGTGATATCCGACCAACCGGATCAACAAATACACCGAAATAAAACGATCGCCTATCAACTCCCAAAACTCAAAGCCCTAAAACAAGAGTTGGCATCATCTTCATCCTCATCCTCAGTATCGGCGGACTCACTGGGGCCTCCTTTGTCTTTAAATTTAGCAAATTCTCCCGACTCTCAACTGCGAGGAAAAGTGAGTTATGACTTCGCCTCCTCCTTAAACTTTGCTCCCAAAACCTTTTCAACCCCTGAGACTCCATTACTCTCTCAAACCCCTTCAGAACCCAACCCAGAAGCAGAAATCCCGATACCCGTTATTTTACCGACAGATCTCTTAGAGGTGACAGCAGATCGTCAGGAATTTGACCAACGACGTCAAATCGTTACCACCGAAGGAAATGTAATGATCCGCTTTCAAAACGTTTTAATTGATGCCGATAAAGCCCAAGTCAATTTAAACACTCGTCAGGTTGTCGCCAGCGGAAATGTCGCCCTCACCCGAGAAAACCAAGTCATCCGGGGGGAACGCATGGACTACAACTTGGTAAAAAGCACAGGTGTAATTACCAATGCTAGTGGGGTGATTTCAACCGATGAGCTGACTGCGACTCAGGTTTCTGAACCCTTACAAGAACAAGGAGTAGGGCCAGTGGTTCGTTCCCCAATTAGCGATCGCATTACTTCATCCCAACCCGTCGAAAATGTTGTCCCGACAGAGGGGGCGGATGTGGAAGTCAGTGGCTTATCCTTTCCAGACTTACAAGGAAATGTGAACCGCCTGCGGTTTGAAGCTGACCGAATTGACATCTTACCGAATGGAGAATGGGAAGCCCAAGATGTGCGAATTACCAACGATCCCTTTTCACCCCCCGAATTGGAACTCCGGGCTGATACCGCTCGCCTACGACGCATTTCTCGCTTTCAAGATGAACTCCTGACAACGGGTTCTCGCCTCGTCTTTGATCAAAACTTTGCTTTACCTTTATTTCGCGATCGCACCGTGATTGATCGCCGTCAACGGGAACCGACCCCCATTTCGATTGGCTATGACCTCGATGATCTCGGCGGTTACTATGTCGAGTGGAATGTTAATCCCCTCAGATTTGGGCCGATTGGTTTAGATATTTCTCCCCAATTGTTATTTCAAAGAGCATTTGAGGAAGATCTCGATCCCGGTGATGGTGGATTTTATGGCTTACAAGCTCAACTCTCGGGGCCACTTTCTCCCCAAACCTTTGTCGATAGCCGCTTATCGATTACCAACTTTGAAGATTTTCCCGATCTCGATGAAGATGAATATCGCGCCAGTATTCGGGTACGACAGTTAATTCACGGTTATACCCTCACCGGAGAGTACAGCTATCGCGATCGGATTTTCAATGGAACACTAGGCTTCCGAACTATTCAACGCAGTGCGGGGGCGGTGTTAACCTCTCCAGAAATTTTACTGGGAAACTCCGGGGCGGTGTTTAAATTCCAAGGGGGATTACAACAAATTGAAGCCAGAACGGATCGCTTAGATATCCTGACTCAACCGGGTCGGGATAATGATCGCACGACTCGCACCCGTTTTCAAGGACTGGCAACTTTAGTTTATCCGCCGATTATTTGGCAAGGGAAAGCTTTACCCCTAACACCCACAGAAGGGTTAAAATACACTTCTAGACCTGTTGTTCCGTTTATTCGGTTGATTTTGCAAGCCCAGGGAGTAACGAATATCTACACTGAAGATGATTCCCAATCCTATCTGAGTGGTACAGTCGGATTTCAAGGACAATTTGGTCACTTTTCCCGAGATTTTTTTGACTATACCGGATTTAATCTTCTTTATACTCAAGTTGCTCTCGATGGAGAATCTCCGTTTTTGTTTGATCGACGGGTGGATGAAAGTATTCTCACTTTTGGACTGGTTCAGCAAATTTATGGCGGTTTACGGGCAGGTTTTGAATATTCAATTAATTTAGAAAATGGTTTGGCAGTCGATAATGAGTTTACTTTAGAATATAGTCGTCGGACTTATGGTGTGATTTTGCGAATTAGTCCCGTTCGACGGATTGGTAGTTTGAATCTGCGGATTAGTGATTTTAACTGGACAGGAGGTTCTGAACCGTTCTCAGGGATTAAAGAATAAGGGAGTTTGACTTTCTCATCTTTTGTCTTGCTTGTGCTAGTATTGCTTTGATTTGTTAAAAATTTCGAGATTAAGTTAATTTTTAATGAATTTTTATTGTGTTTGAAGTTTCACCGGATCATGGGGCGATTGCAGCGGCTTTGCTGACGCACTATAGTTTTGATTTGGGAGATTATTCTAGCGAAGAAAGGGTCGAGGAATGGGGGGATAACTATGAATATTATTGGATTTATTTTGCGGTGATCGAAGCCCTTTATCAAGGTCGGTATAAATCAATTTCTGTAGCACAGATTTTATCGATTTGGTTGCGTCGAGGTAAGCCTATTTATCATTTTAATTGGGAGTTTGAGCAGTTAATTTGTAAAAATTTACCCAAAGCTTTAACGGAGGGAGAGGAAGTTGGAGAACCATCTAATATCGGAGAAATGGCTCCAGATACAACTCTAGAAAATTCCTCATCTGTCGAACCTTCAAAACCCAGAGAATTCTCAACTCGACCTCCTTTGTCCTTAACAAAACCTCCCCGAACTTCTACTTCAATTCATACGGATTTTATGGTTAAATTAAAGATGATTTTAGAAAACAGTCAAAAAACACTTCCACCCGCGAGTTCCTTTCCCGAAGGTGAACTTTGAATTTTAGCGATCTATCCTAAACGACGCCGTAAGACTTGTAATAAAGTGTTCATTTCTTCGGGTAATGGTGCAATTGCTTCGATCCACTCTTCTGTAACGGGATGTTGTAATTTTAACTTCCACGCATGAAGGGCTTGACCTGATAAATTAACCCCAACAGATCGCCCACTACTATAGTCTAAATCCCCGACAATTGGATGTCCGATAAAGTTACTATGAACTCGAATTTGATGCGTTCTTCCTGTTTCTAGGGTAAATAAAATCAAGCTATAGTTTCCTAAACGTTCTTGAATTTGCCAATGAGTAATTGCATTTCTTCCCCCTCTTTCAATGGTCACAACGGCCATTTTTTTGCGATCAGCCAGATGTCGCCCGATGGGTTGTTCTATTGTCCCAAAATCTGCTTTATGTGAACCATAAACGACTCCTAAATATTGACGTTGGGCGGTTTTATTTTTAATTTGTTGTTGTAAACTTTGCAGGGAAAAATCAGTTTTTGCAACGACAATTGCCCCGGTGGTATCCTTATCTAAACGATGCACAATTCCCGGACGTTCAACCCCTCCAATTCCGGCGAGTGTATCACAATGGGCGAGTAACGCATTGACGAGGGTATCATTAACGTGTCCCGCAGAGGGATGAACCACTAAACCCGCCTGTTTGTTAATAATAATCAGGTGTTCATCTTCATATAAAATATCGAGAGGAATGTCAACGGCTTCCAGTTCTAAAGGTTCGTTCGGTGGAATTTTAACTTCGATATGATCTCCCCTTTTTAGCGTTAACTTTTTAGAAACACAAACTTTTTGATTAACGGTAACATGACCTTGAGAAATGAGGGTTTGAATCCGTGATCGAGATAGAGTCTCTAGGCTTTCCGATAACCACCGATCTAAACGGTAATTTTGTGGTTCTAAAGTGGTTTGATTTTGCTCGGATACAGTTAATGTAATTGTTTGTTCACTATTCATTGGGATAATTAGAAAGAGAATCGGGATCAATCTCTATATTTTGCTGAATGGTGATATTCCAGTTTTCCAATGTCGTTCCTACCACTTGATGGAGTTCAGTAATTGAGTTGATATAACTTATTCTAGCATTTAATTCACGATTTCTCGCCCGTCCCAAATCTTCTTGAAACCGAACTAAATCGACAATAGAAACATCTCCTGCTCCCAGTTGAATCTTTTCTTGTTCATTGCTAAACTGTTCTTCAGCGAGTTGGGTTGCTCGTTGAGCGAGTTGAACTTGTCTCAAGTTATTATCAACCTCTCGAATCCGATTTTGAACTTCGATAGTAATTTGCTGAAATTCCTCATCTAACTCATTTTTAGCTTGAACTAAATCAACTTGGCGACGTTTAAACTCTCGTTCTATATTCCGATCGCCTAATGTTTTGCTGAGTTCAATTCCAGCCCTCACCTCGGTTCTATCTTCAACAATATCTGGAGCTAATTCGCGACTTGCATCTGTAGTTAAATCAATATTCCAACGTCGGTTATTTTCAGCAACTTGTAGTTCAAAGTTAGAGCGTTCTACATCCAGTTTAGCTTTTAAATAATCCGGTCTATTTTCTAAAGCAAGTTGTTGCATAATATCAATATTTAGAGAGATAGAGTCTATCGGGGTTTCTTCTTGAAGCGCAACAATATTTAAGTCCTGATCAATATCAAGAATGTCGAGAAGTGCTAACCGTTGTTGCTGAAGATTATTTTCTGCATCTAAAACATTAATTTCTTGATCTGCAACCCGAGTTTGCACCTGAACTAAATCTACTCTAGCTCGACGACCTGCATCAATTAAAATCTGAGTCGTTTCGACTTGTTGTTGAGCAATTTCTAAAGAGTTTTGTTCGATTTTGAGTTGTTCTTGAGCTTGAACTAAGCGGCGATAAGCTAAAATTGCCTCTGTAATTTGATCGATTAATATTGATTTTAAATCCAATAAGTTAATTGTCTCCTCAATTCGAGCAATTTTAATCGAAGCTTGATTGAGATCAATTCCTCCTCCTCTGAGTAAAGGCTGTCTAAAAGAGAGTTCTAGGTTTTGTCTAAAGATATTATTATTTTGATCATTCAAATTGTTTCCACTGCGGTTTTCTCTTCGACCTTCCCAACCCACATTTAATTCTCCCCCGGTTGGAATGGTCATTTCAAGTCCTGCTGATAACACCGCACCACTGGTTGTATTCCTTGTTCCACCTTGTTCTATATTTCGCCAATCTAAAGCAATATTGGGGGTAAAATTCGGAACAAATTTATCTTCAGCAACAATTAAATCTTGTTGTTGTACAATCCGTTCTAAATACTGATTTTTAATATTACGATTGTTTTCTAAAGCCAGGAAAATTGTATCTTCTAACCTCAGTGTCACACCTGAAAGTTCCGATGAATTATTCTCGGCTTCAGGTTTAGATTCTCCCTGACTCTCAGGCTGAGTTGGAGCGGTTGTAAACTTTTCTGTTTCTATTTTAGCCCGTAGATTATCAGGATAAAGGTTTTGATTTGAACGAGTATAATTTAGATTTTTATTGTTCTGATCTGATGATGAATTCGGTAATTTATTTATTTGTGAATTGAGATTATTAACCGTATTTTCAGGCTCTTTTTTAGAAGGAACAAGAGACAAATTTGTAGGAATTTGATAGTCAGGAATTGTTGTTAATTGATCAGGGGTTGGTATCGAACTTTTCGGCTGACGATGAATAGTCCCCATAATCGCCTGACTTTCAATAGATTGAGGAACTTTAAACGTTGGGTTGGGGGAAGGTTGAGGGTTAATAATTGAGGGAGTTTCGGTTAACAATTGGGGTTGAGTTTCGCTTTGAACTTCTGAGGGTGAACGCATAGCATCGGCGTTAGAAAATCGCCATCCGACAGCTAAAGCGACTATTAAACTCAGCGTTCCACTCAGGATTAAACCGAGTCGAATTTTCCCAGAGGGTGGAGACTGAGAAGCAGAATTTTCGGATGAATAATCAGGAGATAAAGACATAAAAAATTACGGCTAATTTCATCAAAAAATTAATCAGCTTAAGTGATTATCCCTTTAAAGCTTTAACAGGATCGAGTTGACTCGCGCGTAACGAGGGAAAAAATCCGGCTCCGACACCGACGAACACAGCAGATGATAAGGCGATCGCAGCACTGCGACTCTCAAAGGCATAGGGGAACTCAAAGCGCTGGGCTACAATCACCGTTAACCCATGAACGGTGGCGATCGCGAGGCTTCCCCCAACCAAGCTTAAGATAGCTGCTTCTAGGATAAACTGCAACATGACATCTTTTTGGGTGGCTCCTATCGCCCGTCGCAAGCCGATTTCAGGGGTTCGTTCGATTACTGAGGCGATCGTTACATTGGCAATTCCTACGCCTCCAACTAAAAGCGAAATAGCACCGACAACTAACAATGCAGTTGAGACAGATTCTAGGGTGTTTTTCTGTTCTAAAATCTCTTCTACCGTGTTCCACGACCAAAATTGAGAGCCTTTATAACGCTGTTCTAAAAGTTGTATAGCCTGTTCCTCTAAAGATTGTAAATCTTCAAGTTTTTGAGGACGTATTAAGATAGATCTTATCGTATAATTTCCACTAATTGTACTTTGAAATGCAGTCGTCATCCACACTTCACCTTCGGGTTCTTCGTTTTCCGCACTTGTCGGTAATATCCCCACAACACTGTAAGGTTTTAAGTCAATATAAAGGTTTTGACCTAAAGGGTTTTGCTGCTGAAACAATTGCTTTGCTAGATATTCATCGATCATAACAACAGGTCGAAAGCTTTGGTAATCTGTAGAATTAAAAGCTCGTCCCGCTACAAGTTGTTGACCCGAGGTTTCAAGATGGTTCGGAGCGACGGCGATCATATTTGGAGTTGCTTCTTTGTCTTGAAATACTACTAGAGATGAACGCATCCAATTAATTCCACTAATGGCTTTTGCTTGCTTTAAACGTCTTTTTAAGAATTCTATATCTTCTAAGGTGAAGGCTATTCTTTGGCGAGTTATTCGGTTCCTCTGGGGAACTAAACCGACTTGCGGTGCGTTTCTTTCTGCGAGTTGTTGGGCGATAACGGCTTGACTAATACTCCGAACTTGTAGCGTCGCACTCACCGCCGCAACGCCCATAAATACGCCAACTATTGTTAGGCTGGAACGCAGAGGATTTCCGAGGAGAGACTGACAACTTAAACCAATTAAATTAAAAGGAGATAGACTCATTTTTTACAGATTTTGTGGGATAATTAGTTACGTCTGCGGTTACGTCGAGGGCTACTTTGAGTATTGCTTTCACTCGGAGTAGAAGAAGCTTCTGTGATCGGTATTCCGGGTTCTAATTTGGTTTCGGGTAGAGGGGAAATTATGGTATCACCTGCTTTTAAACCCGATGTTATTTCCACCTGAATTAACCCTTCTAAGCCAAGTGTAACGGGTTGTTTTTGAGCGGTATTTTCAGAATCTAAAGCCCAAACATAGTTAGATTGTCCTTCCCGTTGAATTAATTCAGTATTTAATACGACTACATTATTACGTTCTTCTAAGATAATTTCTACACTCACGGCACTTCCGGGTATTAATGTTCGGGTGGGTTGATCGAGTTGAATAGTTGCGGGAACAGTGGCTTGACCTGATTCAGAATCATTATTATTTCCTGAACTTCTTGCTTGTAAACCGATACTTTGAACTCGTCCGGTAAAGGTTTCTGAATTCGGACCAATAATACTAATTCGAGCCAGTTGGTTCGGTTGAACTTTAGCAGCATCGAGGGTAGAAAGTTGTAGTTGAATGAGTTCTTGATCGGGATCTCCCAAACTCATTAATTCATCACTACGATTGACTCCATCTCCCGGTTTAACATTAATATTAAGTATAACTCCATCAATAGGAGCAGTAACAATATTGTTTTCTAAAGTTAGAGCTGCTTCTTGATATTCGACTTTAAGACGTTCAAGTTCGCTTTGGCTTTGTTTCCATTCAGACTGAGCTTGCTGAAGTTCTATTTCTGCTTCAAAAACTGGACTACTACTCACACTATTTTGAATTTCAAGTTCTTTAACTTGTTCTGTTTCTAACTCTATTTGAGAATTTTTAAAATCAAGTTCAGCATCTCGTAATCCAGTTTGACGTTCTCGAACAGTTTGTCTTTGACGATCAATTTCTTGTTGAGCAACAAACCCCCGTTCTAACAGTTTTTCTAAATTTTCAAGTTCCGCTTCTGCGGCTTCCAAACTATATTTTGCTTCTTCAACTTTTTGGCGATCACGATTAATTTGTGCTTTTATTTTCTTAATTTCTAAATCTTTAATCGCTCGTTTAGATACCACTTCTTGCTGATAATCTTCTAAATCATCTTCATAGTTTGCTTGAGCAATTCTTAACTTTTCTTGAGCTTCTTCTATTTTTTCTCGATTGCGTTCAATGATTAACTCTTGCTTTTGAATCTCTAATTGACTTTTATTTAAAATTGTTTCTCGTTGGGGATTTCGCAAAATGATTAATTCTTGACCTGGGGAAATTTTGTCTCCTGATTGAACTAACAGGCGCTCAACAGCACCTTCTTCGGGTGATTTAATCGTTCGTTGTCCACCGAGTTCAACGGTTCCCCCTGAATTAATTTTATTGTCAACATTACCCAATTTAACTTCAACAAATTCAGCACTTGTGGGAGTCAAAGGTCGATTTTTTATCCAATCATAACCCCAGATTCCACCTAAACTGAGGCTGGCTAAAATAAACGCTCCCGTTAGCCAGCGCATTCCCACTTGATAGGCTTTTTTAGCTTGATAATCTAGGCTAGACACAGTAAACTTTAAGCTTGAAATTTAACGATAAAAATACCAAACATCCTTGACCATCTGACTCAATTGGCTCCTTTCAGTTTAACCTGCTTTACGAGAATTTATCTTCCTTCAACCGAGGGCAGACAATGGGGTAAAATTTCTTGTAGATGAACCACACCTCCAATAATGGCGATCGCTGGCGCTTCAAAGCCTGTATCTTCTACTTGTTGTACAATTGTATCTAACTGTCCGATTAATTCTTCTTGTTCGGGTCTGGTTCCCCAACGAATCAAGGCGATGGGAGTTTCAGGCGATCGACCTGCGGCGATCAATTCTGAAGTAATATAAGCTAAATTATGAACACCCATATAAATTACCAGCGTTTCTGAACCTTGAGCGATCGCTTTCCAATTCACTTCGGGTCGATATTTTCCGGCGGCTTCGTGACCCGTCACAAATGTCACCGATGAGCTATAATTGCGGTGGGTGAGTGGAATTCCGGCATAAGCGGGTGCTGCAATTCCAGAGGTTACACCCGGTACAACTTCGACCGATATTCCCATTTTCACTAAGTCTTCCATTTCTTCGCCCCCTCGTCCAAAAACAAACGGATCACCGCCTTTGAGTCGGACAATTATTGCGTGAGTTTTTGCTTTTTCGATTAAAATTTGAGTAATCTCATCTTGCTTTTTTGAGTGGCGTCCCCGTCGTTTTCCCGCGTGAATCTTTTCGGCTTCGGGGTTAATCATATTTAGAATTGGCGAACTCACTAAAGCATCATACACAACAACATCTGCACATTGAAGAAGTCCTTTTCCTTTAAGAGTAAATAATCCAGGATCTCCGGGGCCTGCACCAACTAAATATACTTTACCGTAATTTTTAGCTTTATTGTCTACAATACTCTCACTCATGCTTCTCTCGCTTTTACTCCCAACTGACTCAATTTTGTTGACTGTCGTTGATTTTAACTCTCGATTAGCTTATTATACTCAATTCTTTTGTGTACGGTGCATCAAACAGTAGGGTGCATCAAACCGTCATGTTTATTAACCCAACCTAGTAAATATAAATCATTTGATGCACCCCAGTCTTTTTTTAGGTTTTATACCGAAGAAACTAACTCAATTAAAGCTTCAGCTAATTTTTGATAATCTGAAGAAGTATTATAAATTTGAGCGGATATTCGCATGAGTTGTTGCGGTTTATTTTCCCACGGAATGATCGGAACTTCTATTTTAAATTGTTCCCAGAGTTGGGTTTGTAAGCTCGGGATAAACTGCAATTTATCGGGAAGAATAATCGTTGCCATTGCACCAATCATTTCATCAGGACAAGGTAAAACAACGGCTAATTTTTCCCCTAACATTTTCCGAGCATCTATTACTTTGTTATGATTATTCTGGATTAATTCTGACCATCCACCCGGTTGCAATGATCCCATAAATTTGATGGCTTCAGGAATGCAAAAATAAGCGGTCGGATCATGGGTTCCCATCCAGTCAAATTCGAGTTTAAAGCGGGAGCGATCTGTGCGAGGAGAGTTTGCACCATGACTAATGGTTACCGGATGAATTTTGCTTTGTTTATCCGGGTGAACATACAAAAATGCGGCTCCTTTAGGTGCTGAAAGCCATTTATGACAGTTTCCACTATAATAAGTTGCGCCGATTTCCGGTAAGTTTAAAGGTAACATTCCCGGTGCATGAGCGCCATCGACTAAGCTCTCTATCCCCCGTGAATTAAGTTCTTTAATTAAAGGTTGGAGAGGAAAAATTAAACCCGTTTGGCTACTAATGTGATCAATTAAAACTAATTTTGTGCGGGGTGTAATTTGGTCTAAAATACTGGAAATAATCTCATCGGGTGAGTTGAGGGGAAAGGGAATGTTCGCAATTGTAACTTTTGCACCCCAACGTTCGGCGACAAAGTTTAAAGCGTTGCGACAAGCGTTATACTCATGGTTAGTCGTCAGCAATTCATCTGTGGGCGAAAAACACAGCGATCGCAGTACACTATTAATACCCGTTGTGGCGTTGGGAACAAAAACGAGTTCGTCTGCTATTACACCCAAAAATTCAGCTAACTGACGACGTGCTTCATCCAACAGTGACTCCCACTCCCGCACGAAAAAATGAACAGGTTGACGTTCTAGTTGTTCTCGCAGTTGAGTTTGTCGCTGCAAAACGGGAATTGGACAAGCGCCAAAAGAACCATGATTGAGAAAGGTCACTTCGGAGTCAAGTAACCAATACGAACGGTAGTCTGAGGTCTGAAATTCTACATCCAGCATTCCATTCCCCATTCTCAATCCTTTTTATATATTTAAACTCCCCGGGTAGGATTCGAACCTACGACCAATCGGTTAACAGCCGACCGCTCTACCACTGAGCTACCGAGGATTGCTCTCAAAATTTTAGTTTAGTCACAGTTATCTATAGTAACCGCAAGCCCTAAAAAAAGTCAACCCCCCAGAGATATTTTTTTTAGGTTTATTGCTTGAGTCCCATGCGTAACATGGCTAGGCGTTTCTGAGACTCTGCATCTAGAGAATTAGCCAGAAAACGACTAGAAGACTGCTTATTGGATTTGTGACGGCGTTGGCGACGACGAGCCGTTGATTCGACATCGTGAGCCAATTGCAAAGCTGACATCCATTCAGCCCCGTAACCGATCACCGTGAGTTGATGCGCTCGGTCTGAGGTGGCAACAATTAACCTCCGCCGAGACAACCGTAATTGATGAGCCAGAGTTGCACAGATCTTTTCAATATAAGTATCTGCGGTCTGACCATAATCTGTGTAATGAACAGATACATTGCGAGTGACCGTTTCCACAACGCTAGGGGTATTTTGATAATGAGCATCAAAGACGACCCGAGCATCAAGTCCTTCAAAAGCACTGTAGTTGACCAATGTCTCTACAAGTGTGCGACGAGCTTCTTCCATTCCTTCCCCTTCTTGCTTCGTTCGCAATAGGGGCCAGACTCCGATCATGTTATAACCATCAACTAGGAGGATGGCTTTTGATGAATGACGTGGCATGGCTTAGGACTCTGATACTCTTCATAAATTTACATAGCGTGCAGTTACACCACCTAGCGGTGACATTTTTTTCTTAACACATTATTACATACGGATGAATCAGAATCACAACAAAAATCAAAGGATGCTCAACCTCGGAGTTAGGCCTGCTGATATTTACTCATTTTCTGAACTGCCCTTGCTTGCTCTGTTTTCCCGTCTCCCCTACCCCAAGCGATCGCAAATATTTAAGTATTTCCGATCAGGTCGGTACTTTGACCTGAAGTTCAAAACCTCAAGTCAGAGAACCGATAGCCATCGAGAAACCAAAATACAGCTTAGGTGTCGATCTGTTGCATCAAACGCTGTTTCAAGGGTTCAGGATCACCTTGAGCAACGACCCGCCCTCCCGAAAGCAGAAAAGCGCCATCACTGTAATCAAGTTCGTTGAGGCGATGGGTTACCCACAACGCCGTAATCCCTCGACTTTTAACCAAAGAACGAACTTGACTAACGAGATCGAGTTGGCTGTCGGGGTCAAGCAAAGCAGTGGGTTCATCAAACAACAAAACCTGGCATTGTCTCGCCAAAGCCCCAGCGATCGCAATCCGTTGTTTTTGACCCCCACTGAGGGCATAGATCGGGCGTCGCTGCAACTCCTGTAACTTCACCGCCGACAGTGCATCAACGACCCGTTGACGAACTTCTGTTAAAGACAGTTGATCTTCAACCAATCCAAACGCCACATCAGCCCCCACACTTGGCATAACCAGTTGATGGTCAGGGTTTTGAAACACAAACCCCACTCGACCTTGAAGGGCAATATCCCCAGACTGGGAGGCGAGTAACCCCGCCAACAAACGCAACAAGGTGGACTTCCCGCTACCATTTGTCCCCAATAGCATCCAAAATTCCCCTTGAGGAACCGCTAGAGAGCAAGACTTCAAGACCTGTGCGCCTGTCGGCCAACTATAGCAAAGGTTACGAACCGTAATGGCTGAGGTGGGAACATTTAGGGAGTCTGAGGGGTTCATTCTCCAACTAGATTCATAAAGCCAGGTGTTCTTCCTGTAGTTGATGCTCCGGACTTCTGAGAAATTTGCACCGCCGCAATTTCGCTACTGAGAATTGAAATTTTTTTGTCAGGAATCTTATCACAAGTTAGTTCTAGCACTTGAGGCTGACTGGCTTGCATGGCATCGATCACTTTTTGATAGACCCCTTGAGCGTCTTCGAGTGACTTTTGTTCGACCGACAGCGGAATGGGTGTGTACTTAACAATCAGATCAATCGAGAACATAAATCTTTAAGAAAACTTAAAAGTTAGAACTTCATCAATCAGTATAGTATGGCAGATTTTGAGCTGTGATCTTCACGGTAGACTCTCAGAGAACGATTCTGCTAGATCTCGCTACTCAGCGTTGGTTTCCAGGACTAGACCGCCT
>NZ_AAVU01000045.1 GCF_000169095.1 Lyngbya sp. PCC 8106 | reverse complement strand
TTGTACTTAAATGTTCTCAGAAAACCTTGAGTCTAGCACTCTAGCATTTTCTCTAATTCTGAAGAAAACTGCAAGAGTAAGAGCTAGATCTAGCTTTAGATCGGGTTAGGGATATTTTCCCCTCCGAATGACATTATAGAGCCAAGTTTCATCCTTAGCGATTCAGAGTTTTTTGTATTTTCACGCACACTATCAACCCCAAATTCCGTTTGCAAGTGCTATTTTTCGTCTATTCTCAAGTTGACTTTCCAAGTCAATTCTAGTGATTGAGGATCTATAGTCTTACAAAAGTGAATTGGGGAGTACCCCCTATGATCAAGCTTAAGAGGCTGTCTGCAATGCTTGTCAATTTTATCGTATTTTTCCCGCAACGACAGGCGAATTCCCTGGGGAAGAAGTCAGTTGAGCGTGTAATCGAGTCGATAGAGTGAAGCTAGAATCGTCAACTGGCTTTTAAGAGTGTTGAAACTCGCCGATAATCCTTACTTCGGGTTCGAGTAGGTAAGACCAACGCTGTTCAACTTGTTCTTGGACATGGCGAATAAGTTGGAAAATCTCAGTCGCCGTTGCGCCGCCACAATTGACAATAAAATTTGCATGACGTTCAGCCACTTGAGCGCCGCCAATTTGGTATCCTTTTAAACCGGCTTGTTCAATTAGCCAACCTGCGGGTTTTGGGCCAGGGTTACGAAAGACACTGCCACAACTAGGCAGATGGTAAGGCTGAGAACTTCGGCGGTGTCGCAGTTGATCCGTGGTCTCAGCTAAAACCAGAGCGGGGTCTGCTCCAGGTTGTAACGCGAAAGTTGCTTGTAGGACAACACGATCACTATTTTGTAAGTTAGAAGTCCGATAGCGATAGGCCAAGTCTTGAGGAGTCAAAACTTCCAGTTGTCCAGAGCGAGAAAGCACTTCAGCTTGAACCAAAATCTCGGCTGTACTGCTCCCATGAGCGCCCGCATTCATCACCACAGCGCCGCCAACGGTGCCGGGAATACCGACCGCCCATTCTAAGCCTTGCCACCCCAAGCGAGCCGCTTTCCAAGCCAAGCGAGGCAAGGATTCTCCCGCCGCGACATGAAGTTGTCCAGTGGCTAAATCAAAGTGGGTGTGGCGCAAGCCACGGGTACCGATGACTAATCCAGATAAACCCTGATCACTGATTAAAAGATTTGATCCTCCTCCCAGTAAGGTCGCTGAAAGTCCTTGTTCGGCTGCCCATGCTAAACTCGCCTGCATTTCATCAAGATTTTTGGGGGCGACATACCATTCAGCCGGGCCACCCACACGGTAGGACGTATGAGAAGCTAAGGAAACTTTTGATTGAATCAAACAGTCTTTTCCTAGCAAGGAAATGGAGCGAGGAGCTGCTGGGCAACTTGCTCCGGAACTCGACTGTTGATTAAGCTGACCTGGAGAGTCGTAGGAAAGCGTCATAACCATAACAAATACAACAAAATGCTTATTCTTAATCGAAACAACAGCACCATCACGAGCTTTTCACCCAATGGAGCGAGCCGATTGGGGTCGCTGCTCTATTTGAGGGAACGGGTGATTTTGATAGAATGCGATGACCTCTGGGATAATTTTGTTGAGGTTACCTGCCCCCAGAAAGAGAGCTAAATCACCGGGTTTGAGAATTTCACTCAAGAGAGTTTTGACGGACTCCAACGATTGTCGGTAGTAAACTTGAGGGTGATAGGTTCCAATGGAATCGGCTAATTGTTGTCCATTGATTTGACCTGTGTTCGCTTCACCCGCACTGTAAATGTCCGTCAGTACGACCAGATCAGCGTCAGCAAAGCACTGGGAGAATTCTGACAAGAAAGTTTGAGTCCGGCTATAACGATGAGGTTGAAAGATCGCTACAACCCTTTGAACAGGGATGTTTGTTGCAGTGTGAGAGCCTTTACGAAGGCGAGCGGCGCCTAAAGTGGCTCGAATCTCACTGGGATGATGAGCATAGTCATCTATAAATAGGATGTCGTTGCTACTACCGCGATGTTCAAAGCGTCGTTTTGCCCCTTCAAAGGTAGAGATGGCTTCGGCGATTGCCGAAAACTCCAATCCGACAAGTCGGCCAACGGCAACGGCAGCGAGAGTATTTTGGAGGTTGTGTTGACCCAGTAACTTGACGTGTAACTGACCCAACAGTTGGCCCCGTTCGGACACTTGAGCAAGGGAGCCATCGGAACCATACTCGACTGCATCTACAGTGTAATCGGCTCCCGAGTTAGGGTCTAAGCTATAGCTAATTTGAGGTTGAATCCGCTCTCGAACCGTGGCACAGTCAATACAGCCAATTAAGGTTTGACAATGCTCGGTAAAGGTTTCAAAGGTAGAAATGACTTGATCGAGGGTTTGATAATGATCGGGGTGATCAAGTTCGATGTTGGTGATAATTCCAATAGCGGGGGAAAACTTGACCAAAGAGCCATCAGATTCATCCGCTTCAGCCACGAGATAGGGACTCTGGCCGACACGGGCATTGCCTTCCCAAGCATTGACTTCTCCGCCAACTAAAATTGTCGGATCGAGGCCCGCTTCCAGCATCATATAGGCAATTAGGCTACTGGTGGTTGTTTTCCCGTGAGTTCCCGCTACCGCAATACTTTGATACTCGCCGATCAGGGCGGCTAGAATGTCAGAACGATGAAAGATCGGACAGCCTAAAGCTTGAGCCGCTTTGTATTCTGGGTTTTCGGGATGAATTGCTGTTGAACAGACGACTTGGGGTAATGGCATTGATGATGTCATTGCTGTTTCATTGGCCCCAACTGCTCCAGACGAAATCTTGACGGCTGGCTTTGAGCCGTTAGTCTGCCCCAAGTTTAAGTTTTTAGGGGTGCTGTTTGAATCGATTTGAGTTTGAAAAGCCTCAAAATTGCTGGCCTCTTGGCTCCAAAAAATATGGACACCCAAGGCTTGCAAACGCCGGGTAATATGGGTCGTTTGTAAGTCTGAGCCATAAATTGGCAAGTTGCGCTTTGCTAGAATATAGGCGAGAGCAGACATTCCGATTCCACCAATTCCGATGAAATGAAAGGGTCTGCCACTGAAATCAACAGAACTAGGCATTTTAGCTCCTTAACCACACCACACCACGCCAATAACAGGCGATATCATATCAAGAATTGTTTTTTCCCGATACAGAGTTCGGAAAATATTTCTCAAGAAGCATTCTACGCCATCCTTCACGTATAGGAGGCGAAATGCTGTAGTAGTTGTATACTATATCCCTTGTCTCTAAGCAAATACCGGATTCCTCTCGATCAAATTTAGAGGGGATGGGAATGGGACAATTCGGTGAAGTATCTGTTTCAGGGGTCTGAAGCATTGAACTGACAGGGGTTTTGTTCGGTCAAACTCTCTCCTCTAGGGGGTTAGAGTGTTCTATCTGTTTCTGGTGATCCGATTAAAATCAGAAGTTTGGAAAGCTAAACGTAAGAATGGATCAGCCTTTACGGTATGATTGGGGTCATTAGAAACCTAAATCATAAAAGGCTCGTGCCTGAGTTGGGCAATGCCATTGTTAGGAGGAACAAGGTGATTAAAGTCGCAATCAATGGTTTTGGACGGATCGGACGCAACTTTGTACGTTGCTTATTGACTCGCGAGAATAGCAATCTGGATCTGGTCGCCATCAATGATACCTCAGACCCGAAGACAAATGCTCACTTGCTGAAGTATGATTCGATGTTGGGGACCCTGAAAGATGTTGATATTCAAGCGGATGAAAACTCGCTGACTGTCAACGGTAAAACAATTAAGTGTGTCTCTGATCGTAATCCTCTCAATCTACCCTGGGCTGATTGGGGTGTTGATTTGATTATCGAATCGACGGGTGTGTTTGTCACCGAAGAGGGTGCTTCTAAGCACTTAGAAGCGGGTGCCAAGAAGGTGTTGATTACAGCCCCAGGTAAAGGCGGAAAGATTGGTACTTTCGTGATGGGGGTTAACGACAATACCTACAAGCACGAAGACTACAATATCGTCAGTAACGCCAGTTGTACCACGAACTGTCTCGCTCCTTTTACCAAGGTGCTACACGAACACTTTGGCATTATTAAAGGGACGATGACAACGACCCACAGCTACACTGGAGATCAACGCATTTTAGATGCGAGTCACCGGGATTTACGTCGGGCGCGGGCTGCTGCGATTAACATCGTACCGACTTCGACAGGTGCTGCTAAAGCGGTGGCGTTGGTTATTCCTGAAATGAAGGATAAACTCAACGGTATTGCCATGCGTGTACCGACTCCAAATGTTTCTGTTGTAGACTTGGTGGTTCAAGTCGAGAAGAATACATTTACTGAAGAAGTCAATCGAGTTTTACAAGAAGCTGCCGAAGGCCCTATGAAAGGTATTCTCGAATATAGCGATCTCCCTCTGGTTTCCAGTGATTATCGCGGACGAGATGCTTCCTCTATCGTCGATGCTAGTTTGACGATGGTTATGGGTGGTGACATGGTGAAGGTCATCGCTTGGTATGACAACGAGTGGGGCTATAGCCAACGGGTTGTAGACCTGGCTGAGTTAGTTGCAAAACATTGGCCAGCAGCCTAGAAAGAACAAGGGATTAGGAATTAGGGATTAGGAACTTGAAGACTCAAATCGAGTGATCAAGGATCGATTTTACTTGTTCCTATTCCATTTTCCCGGTTCTTTACTAGACGATTGAGTTTTTTAATTGAAAATTAATGTTCTCAACCCATAGAACATTCAAAAATGTTTAAATCCTTTGTTAAGAACAAGGGGGGTTTCCGTCTGAGGTTGCGTCTGATCAACTAAAAGAATTTGGGGGTTAGTGGTTGTTATTCCGACAACTGCTGCCCCCGTTCCCAATTTCTCCACGAACTGTTCAGCCCAGGATAAAGGAAGACACAACACCAACTGAAAATCTTCGCCCCCATACAGCGCCCAGTTGATAGCCTCTGAGGGAGAAACAAGCTGTTGTAAAGCTTTTGACAGCGGAATTTGATGGCGTTCTATTCTTGCCCCCACTTGACTCGCTTGACAGATTTGTACAACCGCATCGGCTAAACCATCACTACTATCCATTCCCGCAACTCTGACTTCATCCGGGAGAATTTCTTGTAAAATAGCGATCGCATCGAGTCTGGGTAAGGGTCGTTGATGGGCTTGAATCAGGGATGAACGTTGCATCTGGCTTAAAGATTGTCCACACTCTGGCTTCAGCAACACTTCTAACCCCGCCCGCGAATCTCCATGCACCCCAGTCACAACAATCGCATTTCCCGCTAGGGCTGTATTTCGACGAATGGCAAACTGAGGATTAACTTGTCCAAAAGCGGTAATGGAAACGCAACGCACCCGCGACTGACAGATATCTCCTCCAACTATCGGGGTATTAAAGGGTTCTAAACATTGAGAAATTCCCTGATAAAATTCCTCAACCCATTCTACAGAAGTCTCAGGAGTCAACCCCAAAGCCACCGTAATTCCCACCGGAAACGCCCCCATCGCCGCAATATCCGATAAATTCGCTGCTGTCGCCCGCCAACCCACGTCACTAGCGGTCGTGGTGCGATCGCTAAAATGCACCTCATCAACTAACATATCTGTAGTAATAACCAAAGATTGATCTGGTTTTGGGGTAAGAATCGCCCCATCATCCCCGACCACTTCTTGGGGACAAAAACGCTTTACAATTGCGAGTAGACCTTGCTCACCAATGTCCTGAATATTCATTGTAAAAAAACTAATCTTTTCTGATACTATAAGATGCTGAATTCCTCAAAGTTTAAGGAATAGATAAAATTAGGATTACCCCTATGGTCACTAAAGATCTGGACAATATCAACCTCTTAGCCTTCCAACAACCGATCAACTGTTGTAATGTGACTGCGGTCGCTTATGCTTTAACAGCATTGGGACATCCCACCTCTGTTGATGAGATTTTTTATGTAACCCGATTACCTATTGCTTCTGTTCTCGATGATGGGATGACTTTAGCAGAAACTTACGATACCTTCCTCAGCTATGTCGAAAATGCCAAATTACCCTTGTCTGTCAAGATGGAGTATTTCGACCGACGAGAGATAACTTTTGATACTTTTGTTCAAGAAATCGAACGGGCTGTTTCTGACGATAAAGACATCCACATCTTAAACTTTAGTGTGAGTATCGCTCACGATAATTTTAATCTCGGTGGGGGGCATTTTTCATTATTAGCGGACTATGATCCCAATACACAAGAACTAACAATTGCAGATACCAACCCCAAAAAGTATACTCGCTTTTGGAAATGTCCTGCTGAACGAATGTATAAGGCTTGTGTAGACAAAGATTCTTCCTCTACCCGCTCTCGGGGAATGATTGTTGTTCGTAAAGCTGATGACTCACACCAATAAAAATTGATGTAAAAACAGAATAGATGTTCAGCAGGGCTAACTTCTAAAAATGGTTAATTATTCTACGAGTAATTATTCCTAATTTAGAGATAGATAAACTGGATGTTTAAACCAAAAATCAAGGGATTGTATTCTCAGGAAAAACAACATTTCCCTAACTCAATGAAGCCGAAAAATATCTGTACAGTTGAGTTTCCAGTTGATGAATTTCGTCGGGTTATTGCTTTACCTAAAGCCATTATCAATACTGAAGTTAAAGCCGATTATACCAACGAAATTTTAACTCTAATCTTTACCCAAAGCACCGGAAGGAGTCAATCGGATCGTCAAGGTAAATTTAATGGAAACCCATCAACCTGAACAGTTAGAAATGGCTGAAGTCTAGTCACTCCAAACCCCGTTTTAATCGAGGTTAAAAACAGATAGATCAACCCGGTTTATTAAGCGATTTCAACTCTTAATATCTCCTCATAAACCGGGATTTTCATTAAATTTCAGAATCTACAGTCCGACACCAAAGTTGATGATCAGAAGTGGCTGCATACAATTTTCCATCCATTCCCGCCATTGCAACCACATTATTAGCATGACCAATTTCTTGCCATTTGATCCCATCAGGAGTGAGATCAACCTGCCAAAGTTTATGGTCAAAAGTCACTGCATAAAGTTGATTATTTGTAGCAGCTAATGACATCACAGAAATTCCTCGACCAATCTGCTTCCAATTGAGATCAACTCGACCATCTCGTACCCAAAATTTATCATCAGAACTCACTGCATATAGTTTACCATCCATTGCAGTCATCGTGACCACATTATTCGCTACAGCAATTGCTTGCCAACCCCGATCTTCTGTTACAATAGCTCGTATCCAGAGTTGATCTTCTGAAGTAGCTGCATAGAGTTGTTCATTCATTGCCGCCATTGCAACTACATTATTCGCATGACCAATCAGTTGCCAGTTGATATCACCCGGAATAGCGACTCGTACCCAGAGTTTATTGTCAGATGTTGCAGCATAAAGAGTTCCATTCAACGCAGTCATTGCAACCACATTATTAGCATGACCAATCAGTTGCCAATTAACTGAATTAATACTCATGTTACTTATCCTTTTCAATCCCATTAATAAGACAAATGCAGCAGATGCTAGGAGACTTCCGGAAAGGTTAATCAACTTTCAAAACAAACAACACTTCTGAAGACAAACTATTCTCAGTGGACAACTCCAACACTTTATACTGAAAAAATAGAGTTAAACAGCAGGGGAAATATGGCCAGAGGCGATCAAGTTTATGCTTATCGAGAATTTTTGAATCTAGATGGCGTTTATGAGCATCATGGAATAGACTGTGGAGATGGTAGCGTCATTCACTACCGCAAACCTAGCGAAATCGTTGAACGGACTTCAATGGAAACTTTTGCACGGGGAGGAAAGGTTTATATTAGACCTTATCCTGTGCGTTATATTCCTGATACTGTGATTCAGCGAGCAGAAAATCGTTTGGGAGAGTGTAAATATAATTTATTATTCAACAACTGTGAACACTTTGCGACATGGTGCGTAACAGGGGTGAATGATAGTCGCCAGATTAGAAATTTTGTACCGCTTCTCAATCAAATTGATGTTGATCAATTATATCGACCAATTCAGGAAGCTTTAACGGGGATTAAAAAAGATAACGCACCGTTGTTATTAGATAAAGCTTTAGCTGATATTCGTACTGCTTGGAATGATGTTCATCCCCAATACAAACAAGCCCTTGAGGATATGAATGCTTGGCAAAATGTAGCGAAGGAAGCGTTACAACGAAATCGAGAAGATTTAGCTCGCGAAGCGTTACAACGAAAGATTATTTCTGAAAAACGCGCTCAAGAACTCGAAGAAAATTTAGAGAATTTAGCAGCAATGACTCAAACTTTAATCAGTAATCAGAAAAATCTACAAATTCTCTAGAAGGGATTTTCTCTTGACCCTAAAATTATCGTTTCAATCCCTAATAGGGATTATTGGTAATTGTAACTGTCTCCAGCACTGTTTGCCATTGTCGTTTGCCGCAATTTGAAGTTTCAATCCCTAATATAGTAATCCTATCTCATTCGTGAAAAGCCCGAGATGGTATACTCTAATTAAATGGCTCAACTTAAGTGTATCAATCTAAGGATGGAAGAACTAGATGAGTTTATCCGGAGTAATCCTAACCCGCGTGAACTGTTCCGAAAATTTTCATGTATGGCAACTTTTCACAAATCATTTAGGATTGCTATATTAGATTGGGATAATTGATAATAGTAACGACGAATAAAAAAGGGAATACTCATCAAATTAAATTGTTTTTTTGAAAAGGATTTTGGACAATATTACTCAACAACACTTATGCAAGAAACTCGATCAATTCAGGAAAAGCTGAGAAATGCTTGGAAAAATGTAAATAATATTTTTCTACCAAACGATTCTTGGTTTGACGACCCTGATAAATGTACAAAAATTCAGAAAAAATTATCTTACTTTAATCCAGAACATGAAGACAATCCTGAACATATTGATCGAGTCTACAAAGGTCTAGTTCGAGGTATAAATATTACTCAAGCTGCTATAGAATGGGAAAAACCTAGCATTGGTCGTCGTAATGATACAGGTAAATGGAGGGGAATTCAATGGCAGTTAGTTATCGCGTATAGTGGATTTGAGATTACAACTAAAGCATTGAGCAATATTTTGGAAAAAAAACCGAATTTATCTGACTTTGAATTAATGCTTGATAAGTGTAATCTTCCCAACTACTTACCGTTAAAACCCCCTCAACCTGAGAATAGTAAAAATTTAGAAAAGTGGTTAAATAAAGAAGAAAAATCAATCGCAGAATTTCTAAACTTGAAACACAAGGATATAGAGGTGATCGAAGATTGGATAGTTGAGTCTTGTCCGATTAATACCTGGAAAGATGCGCTTCTTCTCGCTAGAGCTTTTAGAAATACTACAACTCATGGATTTTTAGTTCCTAGCAAAGTTAAAGATTGGAAGCTAAAACCGAGTTTAGAGGCATTGACAGAGAATATAGCAGAGATTCTAGTTGCAGCTTTAGAAAAACTTGAGTCTTGAGTACATCCAAAGATAGATCTTGACAACCTCCGACTTAATGCTGTATATTGGATAGTGTAAATTTTCCTCCAACCATTCGTGAAGAACAAACTTAGAAAGTTAAGTTGATAAAGCTTAAAAGGTTTAACTTTCTCAGTCACGGAAGGTTAGAAGGAGAATTTTCCCCAGTTTTGTAAGTGTCTCGTTTGAAAAGATTATTCCCGTATTTTCGCAACAGAGGAGTTACGGGAAATGTCTCTAACTTTTAATTATCAAGCCCAATAGCCGCCCCTTCTCGCCTCGGATCAGCCGCCCCTTCTAACATTCCGTTTGACGTGACTCGAATTAAATTAGCATTACCCCAACCGTCCCATTCATCAAGATTATGTCCGCGACGCCGCAATTTATCTAACGTTGCAGGCTTCATTCTCCCTTTTTCAACAATTAATTTATCGGGTAGCCATTGATGGTGTATTCGGGGTTCTGATACCGCTTCACCTGCATTCATATCAAACTCAACTACATTTAATACCAGTTGTAATGCAGTCGTAATAATCGTACTTCCTCCCGGTGAACCTCCCGCCATCACGAACTCTCCATCTTTGGTGACAATAACCGGACTCATACTCGATAACGGTGTTTTCAACGGGGCGATCGCATTAGCTTCTCCCCCCACCAACCCATATAAATTGGGAACACCAGGCGCGACTGCAAAATCATCCATCTCATTATTTAAAACAATTCCCGTCCCTTCTGCAACCACAGCAGCGCCAAAACTCCCATTGATGGTAAACGTCAAACTCACCACATTCCGTTCATTATCCACAACCGTTAAATGACTCGTTTGCGGAGACTCCCAAAGATAACGCTGTAAAGTCGCTTCATCAACAGGTTTCACCTGAGTTGAATTCCTCGCTTTTTTCATATTAATTGCTTGACGCTGTTGGTTAGCATAAGCCAAACTCGTTAAGGCTTCTACAGGTACCGTCACAAAATCTGGATCGCCCAAATAAGTCGCCCGATCTGCATAAGCAATTCGCATCGCTTCGGCTAATAAATGCAACGTGTCGGGGTTTTGTCTTCCCCAACGTTTTAAGTTAGTATCGCCGATCATATTTAAAATCTGAACCAAATGCACACCCCCCGAAGAAGGCGGAGGCATTGAACACACTTGAGTCTCGCGAAATTCTCCACAAACAGGTTTACGCCAAATGGGAGTATAAGCTTTTAAATCATCCAACGTCATTAAACCGCCATTTTTTGCCATATCTGCGGCGATCGCTTCGGCAATTTCTCCCCGATAAAAACTATTGGGATCTTCAGCAATTCTTTTTAATGTTGTTGCTAAATCCTGCTGAATTAAAACCTCTCCCGGCTGATAGGGTTCCCCATTGCGAGTAAAAATCGCCTTCGCTGCGGGATTATTATTAATCACATCTTGACGGCGTTTAACTGATCGCACAAAATAATCACTCACCGGAAATCCATCTTCAGCCAACCGAATTGCAGGGGAAACCACCGTCGCCCAGGGTAAATTTCCATAATATTGATGTACGGTGTAAAGTCCTGCAACTGTTCCCGGTATCCCTGCGGCGAGATGTCCATCTAAACTCGATCTCGGTTGAACCTTTCCTGCGTCATCAAGGTACATATCCCGTGTTGCGGCTTTCGGCGCCCGTTCTCGGAAATCAAGGGCTTGAATGTCGTAAGAGTCCTCAGCTTGCGGTGTCGTTGGAGGAAAACCCACTAACAAAAACCCACCTCCCCCAATTCCAGCAGAAAATGGCTCAACAACAGAGATCGCAAAAGTTGTCGCTACAGCCGCATCAACGGCGTTACCGCCCTGTTTTAGTATGTCAATTCCTGCTTGACTCGCCAACGGATCGGCAGAAACCACCATACCCAGTTGACTGCGTGGAGACTCGGCAACTTTAAGTTGAGATTGACACCCAGTTGCCCAAATAATAATAATCAACAAACAAATAAAACTTTGGAAAAGTCGCGGATACCAAAGCAATCGAGCGATTCTAGGCTGAAGTTGCACCGAATCTTAACATCCTCTGCAATTTATGCAGTGTTTATCTTACCTTAAAACCATCTCCCAGGAAAAAGTTGCTAGAGATGAGAAGCATTACCATCAAACTGAGTTGGAGTACCCAAGGGGCGACAACAAAAAACCAAACTCCGCAGACGATCCCAATAACCCCTGAAAGCAAACGGGGTAGTTCTTCAGGGGTTCCGAGAGGATCGCCCAAACTCACCCAAACAGCTAGACAGCAAATGACGAGAGGAATGATAAATTGTGTAGTCATAGTTCTTATTTCTTAACATTAGACTCATCACAGTATAGTAGACGACTCCCAAGATTGTCATATTAACTTAACGTCACAAGTCAAAAAGTCTAGACCTCGGAAGCGGATGAAAAGTTTCCCAGACTGTGCGATATACTGAACATTGCATCAAGATTGCTATTGAGTCAAAGCAATGCTAGGCAAATTTTTTCAGAAGCCCGAACCCGAACAAAGTGATCGCGTTCCTCCGGGTCAGTACCTTGCCAAAGGATTTCCCGTCCTCACCTACGGAGATACGCCCGAAATTCGCACAGAAGACTGGGAATTTAAAGTTTGGGGTTTAGCCACACCCAAGACCTTTTCTTGGTCTGATCTGATGGCAATGCCTCAAAGTGAATTTACGGCTGATTTCCACTGTGTAACTCGTTGGTCAAAGCTAGATGTCACCTGGCGAGGAATTAAAGTCACTGACTTTATGAAGCAGGTTGAAGTCGATCCTCAAGCGGTTCATATTATGGAACATTGCTATGGAGGCTACACTACAAATATCGCCCTAGAAGATTTCCTGCGAGAAGAAAACTTTTTTGCCCATACCCTGTTTGATGAACCTTTAAGCGCTGATCATGGTGGCCCGTTACGTTTAGTCGTTCCTCATCTGTATGCGTGGAAAAGTGCAAAATGGATTAACGGGTTAGAGTTTATAAACGAAGAAGCGCTAGGATTTTGGGAACGCAACGGTTATCACAAACGGGGCGAACCTTGGGCAGAAGAACGCTATAGCGGTTTATTTTAACAATCCTCAAGACTCTTTAGAAGAAGTCATGTCAAACGCCTCCGAAACCGATTCAATCGGGATAAAGTCAGAGATTTCACCGTGGCTGACTCCTCTGGCTTATTCGCTGTTGAGTCATCTGATTTTACCGATTTATTTTGGCCGAATTGAGGTGAATGGACAGGAACATTTACCCCAGTCTGGGGCGGTGATTTTAGCCCCAACTCATCGATCTCGGTGGGACCCGATTATTTTAGCCTATGCCGCAGGTCGAAACGTCACAGGCTGGGATCTGTATTATATGGTGTTATTAAATCAAACGAAAGGCATACAAGGGTGGTTTGTCCGACGTTTGGGGGGGTTTCCGATTGATCGAACTCGTCCGACCACTTCTAGTATTCGCTATAGTGTTAAATTGCTGCAAAGCCAAAAGGTTCTGGTTTTGTTTCCTGAAGGGTATATTATCGAGGATAATCAAATTGATAAAATTCAGCCCGGAGTTGCGAGAATTGCCTTGCAAGCAGTTTCTGAACAGTCAGATTTGAGTGTAACAATTGTTCCAGTTAGTATTTATTATCAACATCCCGCACCCCCCCCAATAGGGTGTAAGGTTTGGGTAAATATTGGTTCTCCTTTGAATGTGAGGGAATATCAAGAGGATTCGATTAAAAAAGCAACTCGACACTTAACAACTGATTTAAAAGAAGCACTTCAAGCCTTACATCAACCTCCGTCTGAACTGCTGTGACCGTTGATTAAAAGCCTACTCGGGTAAGCTATTTTATGCTAAAATATATTCACCTTAAAACAGGAACAGAGGATGACAATCGATACCCATATTGACCTTTAATTGTAACTCTTTCTTTTCCCTGTCTATCGTGATAATTTAAGCTACAAAAAAACTCATCTTATCTTCTCGTATTCTATTACATGAATACCAATGTTTCTGCTCAATCTCAGTCCAACAATCAGCCCTTTGTATTACCTCCCTTAACACCAGAGACAATTAAACGCGCCCGACAGGGTTTAGAAGCCGCCCAGTTGCTGAAGGCTGAAGCGATTGTTGAGAAATCCTTACATCAAACTGAAGCTTTTATTCAGAACAAATCTAACCTAAAACTACGAGGTTGGATACGTTGGCTATTGATTCACACTGTCATTCATAGTTTATTTCGCGTTAAAGTTGAATCTCTCGATCGCTTACCCAAACAGCCTGTGATCATCGCGCCCAATCACCTCAGTCATATCGATCCCTTCTTGATTTTATCCGAAATTCCCGATCAACCCTATTATTATATTTTAGGTGATGCTCGCAGTCTTTACAATAAGTTCTGGAAACGGTTATTTTTGCGATTTAGTGGGGGAACAATTCCCCTCGAACGGATTTGGAAAGAAGAAATAGCAGTCTTAGAAGCAGCGAAAGCCGGAGAGAAAAATTTAACTGAATTAGCCGCAGCCATTGAACAAGACGTTCCCAAAGGAAACTCAATTCAAAGTTTACGTCGATTAGATCAGATTGTCCAAGGAGTTTTTGCCCAAAAAAAAGGTATCATTATCTTTCCAGAAGGACGATTAGGATTTCAAGAAGGTCAATTATTTTTACCTCTAAAACGAGGAACAGTGATCTATGCGTTAAAAACAGGAGTTCCGATTGTACCCGTGGGAATTATTGGCACAAGAAATCTTTATTTATACAAAGAACTGACGATTCGTTTTGGTCAACCTCTCACTTTTCCGCAAATTAATCGACCTAAACCCAAAGATATAAAAATTGCTTTAGAGACTCTAGAAGCTGCTATTTTTGATTTATTACCTCAAAATTATCAAGAACCTGATGAACTTAAGTTATTTAGTGATTTTCTCAATCATATGTTGTGGTAAATGGAGTTTTGAATGCTGATTGAGTTTAGTGTTGGAAATTATCTCTCGTTTCAAGATATTGTCACGTTTAGTTTAGTCACTGCTAAAATCCCACTTCCTCACAAAAAACTCCGCAACAATCGTGTTAAAATCGATGATCAACTAAGTTTACTTAAAACGGCTATAATTTATGGTGAGAATGGAAGTGGAAAAACGAATCTAATTAAAGCTTTAAACTTGATGACTCATTGGGTTTTGAACTCTGTTCAAGACACTGCTATCAACTCTATCTTTCCAATTCAACCGTTTCGTCTCAACTCCAAAACCATCAACCAACCTTCTCGATTTGAAATTGTCATTTTAATTGAAAAAATAATTTATCGCTACGGCTTTGAAATCTACTCAGAAGAAGTAATTGCAGAATGGTTATACTACGTTCCTGAACATCAAGAAGTACCCCTATTAAAACGAGAACTCAATCAGTTTGAATTTTTCCCGCCTTTCCCCACAATTCCTGAACTCACTCCCCAAATCAAACCCCATAATTTACTCCTCTCTTTTACCGATCAATTTCACATCGAAATTATGCAAGAAATCTGGAAATGGTTTCATCACAATCTCAAAATTATTCCAAGTTTTTTTCCAAACTTGATCAACGCTAAAACTATAAAATCTTGGGAAAATACTCAGTATCAAGACCAAATTATCCAATTTTTAAAACGATTTAATCTTGGAATTGATGCGATTGAAATTGAACCCTTTTTAGACCAAAAAACCAATCAGCCAGTCGTGAAAATCATTCGTTCTAGTTATGATCAACAAAGACAGCAAACTTCATCGCAAACCTTTGATTTATATCAAGAGGAGTCCCTTGGAACTCAAAAACTGTTACAACTCGCTATAATTTTAGTTGAAGCTTTAAACTCTGGCCAAGTCATCTGGATAGATTCACTCGATCTCAATTTACATCCGTTGATTACCAAAACAATTATTGAGTTATTTCATCAGCGAGAAACCAACCCCCAAAATGCACAACTCATTTTCACCGCCTATGATACCAGTTTACTCACTCCCAAACTCTTTAGACGCGATCAGATTTGGTTCACGACTAGAGACATTAAAAATCAAATTAGCCAAACAGAGTTATATGCTTTAGCCGAATTCAAAATCAAAAATGATAGTTCTTATGATCAAGATTATCTCTTAGGGAAATATGGCGGAATTCCGTTGTAAATCGAACTCAAACTAGCCTGATGCACTATCAACAAGGAGGTTCTCAAACCGGAAAACGAGGCTATTTAGAACGAAAAGTAGCAATTAGAGATTTAAAATTTGAACGATTTTTGATTGTCTGTGAAGGTGAAAAAACAGAACCTAATTATTTTAAAAGTTTTCCGATACCTGAAGAATGTTTAGATATTTACGGAATGGGAGACAATACATTAGGAATTGTTCGCAAAGCCCTTTTATTAAAACAAGAAGGAAACTATGATCAAGTTTGGTGTGTGTTTGATCGAGATTCCTTTCCCGCCCAAAAATTTAATCGGGCGATAGAATTGGCTGGGAAAAATAATATTAATATAGCCTACTCAAATGAAGGCTTTGAAATTTGGTATTTGTTACACTTCAATTTTTATGATACAGCTATTCCTCGCCGTGAATATAAACGGATGTTGAGTCAGTTACTCGATCATCGCTATCAGAAAAATAGTGAGACGATTTACGAAGAATTAAAAAGCCGACAACCGGATGCCATTCGTAATGCTAAAAAGCTACTCACCCAGTATCCTTCCCTTCATCCTGTACGAGACAACCCCTCAACAACCGTTCATTTATTGGTTGAACAATTAAATCGATTTATTGTCCACTAAAATTGATTCAAGATTCTCTAGAGATTATCTGCTTGGCGAGATTCCCACCAAATCGGAATAACCACCCAAGCGACAACCAAAATTAAAGCAATAACCGCAAATTTTGCCACCCCAGACACCAATTGTTCAAGCGGAACAACTTGACCGACAAAAAATGATAAACTGACCATCACAGAAGCCCAAGTTGCAGCCCCGGCAGTATTACACAGCAAGAACTTCCAGTAGGGCATTCGGGCAATCCCTGCCAATGGCCCTGCGAAAATTCGCAATAATGCCACAAACCGACCTAAAAATACGGCTTTAGCAGCGTTGCGGCTAAACTGATTTTTGACTTCTGTAAGTTTGGTTTCTTGAACTCGAAACAGTTTACCAATCGCCAGTAAAAATGGCCAACCTCTCCAGCGACCAATCCAATATCCGCAATTGTCCCCCAGTATCGCCCCGGCGATCGCCCAACCGAGTACAAACCAATAGTCGAGTTCACCACTCCCGGCGAGGAAACCTCCCACCAAAGTGATCGTCTCTCCAGGAAGGGGAATTCCGGCATTTTCTAAAGCAATTCCCACGAAAACAGCCCAGTAGCCATACTGATGAGCAATTTCCTGAATTGTTTCCAATGATACAATCTCAAAAGACATTCAATGCTGCCTTCATATTTTTTTGCAAAGCTTTATACTTCTATATTATCTTGATGGCGGAAATCTGTCCTCCCGAGTAGAATAGAGGGATCATCCCGAGTCGTCGGGAAAAGTCCGTTTTCAAGGTGTTGAAACTTTTATCAGAATTACCTGGTCAAAAACAGGATAAGGTGAATTGGAAACAAGTCAGCTAAGATGTTTTACATGATAATCCTTGGGGAGTGATAAGTTATGAAATTAGCAGAATGTCCGCAGCATATTGTACTTCAGTCTCAGCCTCGCTTGGACTTGCAAGGGGGGAATGCTCTCAAAGAGCAAGTATTAGCTATCTCAGCAGAACATTCTCGACTGTGGGTAATTGATTTGGCGGCAGTCGAGTTTATCGATAGTTCTGGGTTGGGTGCATTGGTAACAGCCCTCAAGTCGGCTCGCAGACAAGGATCTCGTTTAGTGCTTTGTCATCCTTCTGCAACGGTTAAACTGATTTTGGAGATTACCCAACTCGATCGAGTCTTTGAAGTCTTTGATGAGTTAGAAGCGGTATTCTCAACTGACTCCGAATTGCTTTCAGCATAGGGTTTTCTCTCACCTCTAGATACTTTGTAAACCGTGTGAATGGGTGAGAGTTCTCCTCAGAAAAAATTTGCCTACTATTGCCCAGTCAAATAGATCAAGAAGTAACAAAACTCCTGCACTATCAACACTGACAGCAGGAGTTAGATTTTTGTCGTTGAATTTGTAAATCCTCTATCCTCAAAAACTTAAAGACTTGAATTGGGGATAGAATTAACACAATTAACCGATTTCAAGCATTCTTAAAGCTCGGAAAGTCAACACCAGAGCCACCAGAGTTTCCGCCTTGAAAACTGGGAAGATCCAAACCACTGGGACGACGACTCTTTTGAGCCAGACGGTAGCTAACACTTTGGAGTTCTGCATGAAGTTGGCGGTTTTCTCGTTGTAGTGCTTCCACTTTCTCCATCACCTCTTGGAGACGCTCTGAGAACTTCTGGCGATAGACACCAGGGAGTTCTTGAACAACTTGTTCAAGCATCCGAGAGCGATCAGTTAATTCCTGAACCGACTGGCGCAGTTGATAAACTTCCCCATCTCGCTCAGAAATTTGGTCTTGATAAAACTTCACCTGCTGTTCGACATCTTGCAGTTGTTCTCGCAATGATCGCAGTTGAACCTGTTGGTGTTCAGAGAGTTCGGGAGTCGGCATCAAGCCCGTATTTCCCTTGACCAACCGAAACAGTTCTTGAGACAGTTGTTGGACGAGCTGATCGCGCATTTTCAGCTCCTCGTTGAGACGAGTAATTTCAGCTTGTAAATCTTGTTGAGTCGGTTTGTTAGATTGACTGACCATGGCGGACTGCTCCTCAAATATAAACTTTATGCCATACCTATCTTAAATATCTTCACAAGCCCCAGGGCAAAAACAGACTCAAACGTGACCGGGTAAGTCAGAAATTTACCTTTGATCAAAGGTCACAGTAGACTACTTTATTTTCAGGCAAAATAATCTGTGACTTGATTCTGACCTCAGTTTGGGCTTGTTTGGGCTTGTGTGCAATGACTTCTAGAATATTTTATCCAAAAGAAATCACTTCCTTATAACAGACTAAAATACCAGATTTTTGCTGAGGTGCAAGTTTACCCCGAACTCCTTTGATCTTTGCCGAGTAACCGAGTCGATAAAATCCTAACTTCAGCGATCGCGCATCAAGAAACGCCGATCGAGTTTTGCAGAGAGCCTGCCTGTCTTCACATCGCAAGCTCCCTATCTCTGTTGCTATTCCGGTGCTTTAGAGACTTCCTCGGGTTCAGGTTCAGCCACTTCTGTTGTTGCCTCTACAGGTAAAGCAGGTTGCTTTGTCGTCAAATAACGAATAACATCGTCACTGATCCGCATTGCCCTTTCCATGACTGCAATTTGATGACCGGGGCCATCATAGTTCATTAGAACGTAAACCCCTTCTCGGTGATTGTCAATCTCATAAGCCAGACGACGCTTACCTAAATTTTGAATCTGAATATTCTGTCCGCCCTGTTCTTGTAACAAGTCTTGATATTTAGCGATCGCAACATCAACCTGTTCATCGATCAAGTCCGGACGTAGAATATACATCGTTTCGTAAACAAATTCTTTCATTGAGAAAATCTCCTCATGGGCTATTAGGCTTCTAAGCTTTTAGAAGCAAGGAACTTTTCAATTCTACAATACCGAAAGACAGATCACCCGACCGGATCTCAGTGCGAATATTTCCCCGTTAGGGAACCTGCATATAAACCGCATCCGAGATCGTTGGGATCTCTGCATAATGTCCGCGAAGCGACTGCACCACCGAATAAATAACTGCCGCTAAAATTCCCAAAAATAGCATATTGTAGATCGTCTCTAGGATAAAGCCTTGCAGTCCACCACCCAAAACGCCCAGAATGATACTACATAAAACGATAATAATGTCAAGCAAAATCGCCTGCATCGCGTTGAAGCGAATAAAGTGAGGAATATTTTGATTTCGCACCACCAGCAAAAACAAAGCAAAGAAAATCACCAAACCGATAAAAGGAACTGTTTGGTAGATTGACATTAAAGGGGCTAGGGGAATCAGAATAATAGTGAGTATGGGAAATTGGGCAAATAAAAAACGACCAAACTCTAACCCATACATTAAAGGAAGTAAATAAGGTAAAGCCGAAAAAATTCGATCCCGAATCGTTGTTTCGCCACGCCACGTCATAATTTGTTCTCCTGAGTATTGTTCATCAATCATTAAATTGCCTCTAAACTCAGGATAGCGCAGAGTTTCAAGAATATTTCTCCTCAGTATTTAAAGTATTGCTTAAACTTCTATTCAATATTGGCAATTCTAAAACCCATCTGACATTCATATTGACTCGGAAGATTTTCTGTCGTTTTGCCAACCGGATGACCACAACTGAGTTGTCCCCCTCTCCACCGAGGCTGACCACTTCGATCAGAAAGCGGACAACCTTGACAAACTCGCTGCGGTTCGAGAAGTTGGTTCTCCATCAAAATCACTAACATCTGATCTTATCCCTCCAACAGATTCCGTCTTTGCCCTTCCAATTGTATTCCAAGACTCGAGGGAGACTCAGGAATCTGATCACAACTTAACATTTCTGTCAAGAACTTCACTCCTAGAACAATGAGACAAACAACGTTATGATCTTTAAGTTCATAGAGTCACGAATCAAAGAAAGAGAACTCCCGAATCCGTAAACGCAATTCAAAAGATTTACCCATTGGGAAACCTCTCACTTCTGGATCGCCGACTCTCCCTGAAATATTCCGATCTGCAATCTGAGGAAAGCGACTGTGAGCGATACTAACTTAGACATCCTAGCCCAAAGCGATCCGATCATCGCCGAAGGGATTCAACACGAACTACAACGTCAGCGAGATCACCTAGAATTAATTGCCAGTGAAAACTTTACATCAGCCGCAGTCATGGCTGCTCAGGGATCAGTTCTGACTAATAAATATGCAGAAGGATTACCCAGAAAACGTTACTATGGCGGTTGCGAGTTTATAGACACTATCGAACAATTGGCAATTGATCGAGCCAAAGAACTCTTTGGTGCTGCTCATGCAAACGTTCAGCCTCATTCCGGCGCTCAAGCCAACTTTGCCGTCTTCTTAGCCTTGCTAGAACCCGGTGATACGATCATGGGAATGGACTTATCTCATGGCGGACATCTAACCCACGGTTCCCCCGTCAACGTCTCCGGGAAATGGTTCAAAGCCTGTCATTATGGCGTCAGTCCCGACAACGAACGCCTCGACTATGACCAAATTCTCCAACTCGCCAAACAGCATCAACCCAAATTGATCGTCTGTGGCTATTCTGCCTATTCTCGCATCATTGAGTTTGACAAATTTAGAGCGATCGCTTCGGAAGTCGGAGCCTACTTACTCGCCGATATTGCTCATATTGCCGGGTTAGTCGCGAGCGGACATCACCCGAACCCTATTCCCTATTGTGATGTCGTCACAACCACTACTCACAAAACCCTACGAGGCCCTCGGGGGGGTTTAATTCTCACTCGCGATCCCGATCTTGGCAAAAAATTCGATAAAGCCGTTTTCCCCGGTAGTCAAGGTGGCCCCCTCGAACACGTAATTGCCGGAAAAGCCGTTGCTTTTGGAGAAGCGCTAAAACCCGAGTTTAAGGCTTATTCTGGACAAGTGATTGAAAATGCTCAAGCCTTAGCCACTCAGTTACAAAAACGCGGCTTGAAAATCGTCTCGGGCGGCACCGATAATCACGTCATGTTAGTTGACTTGCGTTCTGTGAGTATGACTGGAAAACAAGCCGATAAACTCGTTAGTGAAGTCAATATTACCGCCAATAAAAATACCGTTCCCTTTGATCCAGAGTCTCCCTTTGTCACCAGTGGCCTACGACTCGGATCTCCAGCGATGACAACCCGAGGAATGGGAACAACAGAGTTTACCGAAATTGGCGAAATCATCGCAGATCGACTGATCAAACCCGAAGACGAAGCCGTTGCGAGTAGCTGTCGTCAACGAATACAGTCCCTCTGTACAGCGTTTCCCCTCTATCCTCATCTCACAGCCAAAGTCCCCGCTTTAGCTTAAATATTCAATGAGTCAGCAAGGAGCAAAAGTGGAGTGGGTTGACTGGCCCCTTTTCCTTCGCTCCTTGTTAAATGAGAAGTTCAATTTAGAGATCTCTGGTAGAAACGAGCAGAAATGTAGTAGACTCTGCCTGACGCTTTATTTTTTTTAAAGCCGATCACGAAAAGCAACACTCAATCCTCTCAGAGTGCAATATTGTCCGTTGATCTGCGATCGCGGTCTTGATCACCTCTGTAGAGCGTTTGCTTTTTGTCTGCACAATGTCTTGCACCCCCATAACTTCAGATGCCTCTCCATCTGTACCATCTGCTCGTGTTTCTCGTCTCTGCACTTGTTGTCCTGGGAACGACACCCGTCGTCAAGACAATGGGCATCAAAAGTGGACGTGTCGATCTACCCAGCGATCGCAAAGTTCACCAACGTCCAATGGTTCGTCTAGGCGGTATTTCGATTTATCTCGGTACTCTGATCGGTTTACTGGTTGTTTGGTGGTCAGGAGGCTTTATTGATGCCCACGGCCAGCCTTTAGGCGTAGAACAGGAATATGAAATTTGGGGAGTTACAGTTGGGGGTTTAGCCTTCTTTTTAATTGGTTTAGCAGATGATCTGTTTAGCCTTTCCCCTCTGACTCGCCTGATCCTACAAATGACCGTTGCCAGTCTAGCTTGGATGGTAGGAGTTAATATCGAGTTTCTCACGATTCCATTTGTCGGATTAGTTCATGTGGGTTGGTGGAGTCTACCCATTACCGTTGTTTGGTTAGTCGGGATGGCAAACGCCATTAACTGGATCGATGGCTTAGACGGTTTAGCAGCAGGAGTTTCTGGTATTGCCGCACTGGTGATGCTTGTTGTCAGTCTGCAAATGGATCAACCTGCGGCGGCTTTAATTGCGGCAGCTTTAGCTGGAGGCGCGTTAGGGTTTTTACGCTATAACTTTAATCCCGCTCAAATTTTTATGGGAGATGGCGGTTCCTATTTTCTCGGCTTTACGTTAGCAGCAGTCGGGGTGATTGGCCTGGTAAAAACAACCGTTGTTACTTCGGTTTTAATGCCCTACATTATTTTAGCGGTGCCGATTTTGGATATGTCGGCGGTAATCTTGGATCGGCTGCGTCATGGTAAATCTCCCTTTATCGCTGATCAGCGCCATTTGCATCATCGACTACTACAAGCGGGACTCTCCCAACGTTTGACGGTTTTATTTATCTACTCTTTGACTTTGTGGGTGGGGAGTTTAGCTTTGGCATTTTCAGGTCTTCCCAGTGGTTTGATTTATGCACTCGGGGCGACAGGTTTACTCGGATATACCAGTTGGAAAGCCTTAAAACACGCAAAGTAAGGCAACAGGCAACAGCTCATCTGGCAAGAGGTAAGAGTAAATACTGTACCCTGTCCCCTGTCTCCTGAAAACACTGGTAATGAGTGACTGTAAACACTGTTCCCTCTAACGCACTCTTTTGAGACAATGAAAATAGCGAACCCATAACGGAATAATCGGGGAATGACTGCTGAAATTATCTGTGTCGGAACTGAACTCCTACTTGGTGATATCCTCAATAGCAATGCTCAGTTTTTGGGTAAACAGCTTGCTGAGTTGGGGATTGCTCACTATTATCAAACGGTCGTCGGCGATAACCGAGAACGCCTCAAACAAGTGATTGCGATCGCTTCACAACGCGCTCAACTCCTGATTTTCACAGGGGGTTTGGGGCCAACGCCTGATGACCTGACGGTGGAAACCATTGCCGATTTTTTTGGGGTTCCCCTGATCGAACGACCCGAAATTATTGCCGACATTCGCCAAAAGTTTGCTCAACGGGGACGAACGATGTCACCGAGTAATCATAAGCAAGCTTTAATTCCTCAAGGGGCAGAGATTCTCACCAATCCCATTGGTAGCGCTCCGGGGATTATTTGGCAACCTCGTTCCGACAAACTGACCATTCTGACGTTTCCCGGTGTTCCAGCGGAAATGAAGCAAATGTGGCACGAAATCGCCGTTCCCTATTTGCAAAGTCAGGGATGGTGTCAAGAGATGATTTGCAGTCACACACTCAGGTTTTGGGGGGTGGCTGAGTCGGCTTTAGCAGAAAAAGTCTCTGCTTACCTCAATTTAACCAATCCCACCGTTGCGCCTTACGCCAATTATGGAGAAGTTAAGCTGAGAATTTCGGCTCGGGCTGAGTCTCCAGAAGCGGCTGAACAGCTTATTACTCCGATTGAACAGCAAATCAAAGATATTGCGGGTTTAGACTATTATGGTCGTGACCAGGACACCCTCGCCTCAGTCGTCGGTCAACTTTTACAACAAACCCATTCAACTTTAGCTGTGGCTGAATCCTGTACGGGTGGAGGATTGGGTCAGATGATTACCAGTGTTGCGGGAAGTTCAAGCTATTTTCGCGGCGGAATTATTGCTTATGAGAATGGGGTAAAAACGGCTTTACTGGGGGTTGATCCTCAGGATCTTGAACAGTGGGGAGCGGTGAGTGAGAGTGTTGCTCAACAAATGGCTATAGGTGTGCGATCTCAACTCAACACAACTTGGGGCTTGAGTATTACCGGAATTGCGGGGCCAGGTGGGGGGACGGAAACGAAGCCGGTGGGATTAGTGTATATGGGTTTAGCCGGGCCAGATGGACAAGCAACAAGTAATAAGTTTCTATTTGGTCAGGCACGGGGGCGAGAATGGATTCAGCGAGTCAGTGCAAGTTCTGCGCTTGATGTGTTACGACGTCAGCTTTTATCCCCATGAGATTCCCTCTATTGATTAATTTGTGTTGGGTGAGGGGCAGAGACTGATTAGCATTTTCGATCTTTGTGAGTAATCTTGCACAAATATGTGAAGATTCGTTATGATAAGGGAGATACAAATAATTGAATGATTTAGGATATATTTATATCCGAATAAGTTTCAATTTTGTAGAGTTTATTTAGGTTAGACCCACTGACTTACCCATGGTAGTGTCTGTCTCAGCTAGAAATAAACTCCATTTGTTAAGTTGTAATCGGTGTACAGCAAGGAGCCATTTTTGCAATGGAATACATTGAAAAAGTGCTGGAAAAATTGAAAGAGTGGGCGCGTGAAGTGATAGAAGCATTACTTGGCCCTCAAACTCATCCGGAAGTCGAGCCAATTCCGGTTCCAGTCGATGATCTTCGACGTCGCCGCAAGTCTTAGGATTAAGCTTTTGCAGGAAGTATTAAAGTTGCCCAGTATTTTGGTGCTGCACGGCCCAAATCTCAATCTTTTGGGTCAGCGAGAACCTGGAATTTATGGAACCGTAACACTAGCAGAAATTAATCAGTGCTTGCAGCAAGAGGCGCAGGTTCATCAGTTTGCAGTTTCGTTTTTGCAGTCTAACTCAGAAGGAGTCCTGGTTGATGCTATTCATTCAGCACAAAACCAAAGTCAGGGCATAATCCTTAATGCAGGAGCTTACACGCACACCAGTATTGCGATCCGAGATGCTATCGCAGCAGTAGGGCTTCCGACGGTAGAAGTGCATTTGAGTAACATCTATCGTCGTGAAACGTTCCGGCATCACTCCTATATTGCACCCGTTGTTTTAGGACAAATCAGTGGCTTTGGTGCAGACAGCTATATTCTGGGACTGCAAGCTCTAGTCCGATATCTACGACAGACCATGCAGCGAGAGAGAGATGTGTCTTCTCAAGCCAAGGCTGAGTAAGGAGAGTAATCGATGCAATACTCATTGCTCAGTCGGTTTCAAGGAGCAATGGCAGGTTTGTCCTTTGGCAGTAGATTAAGATTGCCCCCCGAAAAATCTGTCTTCCTCTCAGGGGCTTCTCCCCAAAAAGAGAATCACGGTTCCCAAATTTTGCTAAACTTAAAGCAGCATCAGTTGAAAGGATGTGAATCCGAGGGGAAGGATGAACAATTCACTTCAAGCGACTGCGAGAGTCTTGTGATTCAAATGACTCGTAGCCTGATTCGATGCCAGGGATTAGAACGAGTCGATTGGAATCAGAGTTGGCAGAAATGGCAACAAGAGCAGCAATCGTCACCCTCCGGGGTTAAAGAGGAGAGCAATTTAGCTCGCACCCGTCCAAAATCCGTGGCAGAAGTCGCTGTAGCAACAGTACCAATCACCTTATTATTTCACGAGCAACCCGCTCAACTTCAGCAGCAACTACAGCAAGGCATACAAGTTTGGCAAGAATCCCCCTCCTGTGAGGTTTTAGAACAGGCTGTCATTGCCTTTAACTCCGCGATCGCATTGGCATTAAAGGAAGAACTTGATCCCCAAACTTTGATTCCCACTCTCCTGAATTATTTAGATCCGCAAATCGATTTGCATCAGCAGTTGCAACAGGTTCAGAGCTTAGTAGAACAAAGGGTCAGTTTAGAAACAGCTCGAGAGTTGCTGCTCAAAAATTCTCAGGAACTCGCGATTTACTCTAAAACAGAAAAGAGCTGGGTCGGTTCACAAGATACAACACCGATAGCCCTTGCATTTTACAGCTTTGTCAGTACACCCCACAATCCAGCGATCGCCTTGTTGCGAACCGTTGAGATGGATCCATTAACTCCAATTGTAAGTATACTCACCGGAGCATTGTCTGGAGCTTACAACAGTATTTCTAGCTTTCCCCTCTCTTGGCGACTGCAACTTCAAACAACAACAACTTCATCTTCACCGATAATTTCGGCAGAAACCCCAGCGAAGAGCCGGAAACAGTCAGTCGGAGAAACTCTCCAAAAGGCAACAGAGCTATTCGCAGTTTGGTCTGGGGTTTATAATACAGCAAATCCATTCTTGGAAACAGATTCAACCCTGGCTGTGGCTGCGCCCAATGTAATTCATCCACGTCAGTTCTAAAAACCTAGCCAAGATTCGTAAATCCCTGAAGGTGAAAGGGTTTACCCAGTCAAGAACACTCAGATTGGTACAGTATATTGAGTTATTGTCCACAAAGATCGTATCCCAAAATCAGAAATCTGTACTCTAGAATTGATATGACACGGCTGCACTCTAGAATCTAGCTTCGATATAGATGAACACGTTCCAGTTAATCACACGGCAGATTGAACGGCTTCGTAGCCGTACTCACAGCTCGTCGTTGCGAGTCAATGGGACTCGGGCTGAAAATCGCAATTCGGATCGCTCGCAGCAACGCCAACCTGGATCGTCGTCTGACGAGTCTCAAGGCAAACAGACATCTTCTCAAAACTTCAAGCGCAAATCACCGAAGTCTCCTCAAGCCGGTTCTCCAGCACTACTGTTTTTGGCGATTATTTCGCTAACAGGAGTGATGGGTGTTCGCTTCTACAACCAACCCAAACTCGCCGTTGGCCGGGAGGCTCCTGAGACGATTTTAGCGCCGACCGATGCAGAACTCACCGATATGAAAACCACAGAGGAAAGACGCAAAGAGGCTCTCTATGGCGTTGTTCCTGTCTTGGTGCCGAATCCCCTGGTCAATGAAGAAATTAATCAGAGAATCGAAACTGTGCTTGCTCAGGGTAACGTGGTGAGAGATCTTGCTCAACCCTTCCCCTTCCTTGACTCAGGGACTCTATCAACAGATGTCCAATCCTACTTGCGAAGAATACCAGAGTGGCAATGGAACGAATTACTGGCGCAAGTTGAACAAACAACCGTGCAACCCCAACTCAATTTAAGTACCTCTGGGAACTTATCAACCGATAGCGGCAAATTTTCATCAACTCAACAAGAAGGAACCGATCAACTGCGCTGGAAAGCATTTGCTCAACTCCGAGGTTATGGAAAACGAGCCTCTCCCGAAGAGTTTGCCCTTCTAGTGACAGATATCGATGATGCTCGCAAGCGTTATGCTAAAGCCTATACAACCTTTTCTAAACAGCTTCCCTCAGATAAAACTAGCTTTTATAATCAGTCTTTGCTCGACTGGTCCGATCAAACTTGGGAGCGAACTCAAGTCGGGATCTGGCAAGTGGCAAAGGAAATGCTGAGTCAGGGTATTGCCCCTGGATTACCGACCGAGATTTTAGAACAAGCGGTTAATATTCAGGTCAAAACCGCTCTACCAACCGAATCTCAAGACTTTGCGGCGAAGTTGCTCACAACCGCTTTGCGAACTAATCTGATTGAAGATCGAGATTCCACTCGGACTCGGGCTGAACTCGCCGCTCAAAGTGTTGATCCGGTGGTTGTCACGATTAGTCAAGGCGATGTGATTGTTCGTCAGGGCGAAAAAATTACTCAACGCGAGTTCGTGATGCTCGATCATTTTGACAAGAGCGAACGAGGCATTAATTGGAAAGGTTTACTGGCTTTTACAACTCTAGTCAGTGGGGCGGTTGTTGTGGTTTTATTTGTGGGAAGGCGGTTCCGGCCCAGTCTTCGCCACAGAGACTATTTATTGCTCTTGCTACTAACTCTAAGTACACCTTTGCTGGTAATGTTAAAAGTCCCTTCCACGGGTTTACCCGCAGTGGGTTTATTAGCAGGTAGCTTCTATGGTTCGGCGGTGGGCGTAACTGTTGTAGGTTTGCTCTCGGCGATGATTCCGATTGGTCTGGAAATTGAGATGATTCCTCTGCTGGCGAGTGCAGCGGGGGGACTTCTGGGAAGCTTACTGGCTGGACAATTGCGATCGCGAGAAGAACTGGCTTTACTCGGGGGAGCGGTTGGTCTAGCTCAAGGTACTGTTTATCTCCTGGTGACGCTAACGGTTGTCGGTACAACGGCGAGTTCGATCTGGTTTATTATCTTACGCCAAGTCGTTTTACAAGTTCTCGAAGGGCTGGCTTGGAGTGTTGTGGCTTTGGGATTAAGCCCTTATTTAGAACACGTCTTTGACTTAATTACACCCATTCGGTTAGCGGAACTGGCGAACCCGAATCGACCCCTGCTGAAGCGCTTGGCAACGGAGGCTCCTGGCACGTTCCAACATACGATGTTTGTGGCTACTCTCGCAGAAGCGGCGGCTCAAACTTTGGGATGTAATGTAGAACTGGTGAGAACGGGAACTCTGTATCACGATATTGGGAAAATGCACGATCCTCTCGGATTTATTGAAAATCAGATGGGAGGGCCGAATAAGCACGACGAAATTAATGATCCCTGGGAAAGTGCCAGAATTATCAAAAAACACGTGAGTGAAGGGTTGGCAATGGCACGTCGTTGTCGCTTACCAAAGGCGATTCAAGCTTTTATTCCTGAACACCAAGGGAAAATGCTGATTGCCTACTTCTATTATCAAGCTCAACAACGAGCAAAAGAAGATCCGACAATTGCGGTTAAGGAGGAAGATTTTCGCTATGATGGGCCAAGTCCACAGTCGAAGGAAACAGGAATTGTGATGTTGGCTGATTCTTGTGAGGCGGCGTTGCGAAGTCTTAAAGATGCCACCCACGAAGAAGCTCTACAAATGGTGAATAAAATTCTCCGGGCGAGATGGCAAGACAATCAATTGGTAGACTCTGGACTCAGCCGAGAAGATATGGCAAAAATTGCTGAAGTTTTTGTGCGGGTTTGGGAACAAGTCAACCACAAACGTATTGCTTATCCGAAAGGGGTGTTTTCGGCTCGATAAGTCACGGAAAACGGAAAGGTTACTAGAATTATCCTTTGACCCCTGTTGCGGCATCTGTTGGCACTATATAGCGCTGGAGTAACAGAAATAATAATAAAACGGGTGCTATTGAAATCACTGATCCCGCAGCCACCAAACGCCAATCAAAAGAGAAGGTTCCGGCTAATTTGGCGACTCCTAAAGGCAGGGTGTAGTATTCGGGTTGATCTAAGATCAGCAACGGCCAAAGAAAGTCACTCCAAGACCCGATAAACACAAAAATTGCTAATGTTATTAAAGCAGGTCGCACAGCCGGAAGCATAATATGCCACCAAATCCCCAGTTCAGAACATCCATCAATGCGGGCGGCTTCTTCGAGTTCTTTGGGTACACCCAAAAAGGCTTGTCGCAACAAAAAAATGCCAAATGCTGAAGCTACACTGGGAAAAATTAACCCGAGATAAGTATTTCTCAATCCTAACTGGACGGTTAAGACGTAGAGGGGAATCATCACAATTTGAAATGGGATCATAATTGTGGCAATAATGGCGGTGAAAATGCTATCTCGTCCCCGAAAGTCTAATCGCGCCAAGGGGTAAGCGGCTAACGCACAGAATAACAAATTTAACTCGACAGTCAAACTCGCCACAATCATACTATTGACAAGATAACGCCCCATAGGATTTGTTTGCCAGACTTTGATGACATTCTCAAAAGTCGGTTCACGAGGGAAAAGCTGCGGGGGAAATTGAAAGATATTTTCGTTCCCTGACTTAAAGGCTGTACTGATCAGCCACAACAACGGAAAGAGCATCAAAAGAGCAATAACACTCAACAGTAAATAATTCCAAAATATCTTGATTCTTGGTGATTTTAAGTTCATTTATTATTCAACTTCAACCCTTCTTCTGTACAACATTCATTTAAAGGTTGATCCCAATTATCAATCGGTAACTCGGTCAAATAAGCAAAATCAAATACAATTCCTATCGTTGGAATAGATTGCCACTCAGGAGAACTGAGCATCCGATCATAATATCCTCCACCGTATCCTAAACGATATCCTCGCTGATCACAAGCAACAGCCGGAACTAAAATTAAATCAACTTGAGACGGTGAAATTAGGGGTAAGTCGGCGTGAGGTTCCCAAATTCCATAAGCCCCTGTTTGTAATAGTTCGCCGGGTTTCCATTCATGCCAAATCATAGCATTTTCAACACATCTTGGAAATCCCCAAATTTTTGTTCCTTCTTTGCTGGTTTCTGCAAAGAGACGACTCAGATCGGGTTCTTGACGAAAGCTAACATAAGCTAAGACTGTTTTTGCTTGTTGAAATCTAGACGAAGCTTGTAAATGAAAACTAATGCGATCACTCTTTTCTCGCCAATCTTCTGCTAACATTGACTGACGAATGTGCAGTAACTCTCGACGAAGCTGATTTTTACTTTGTGGAGTTTGCTGTTGGTTCACGAGGTTGATAGAGGTTTGATCTATCTTTGGAATCATAACACTATAATGATTAAGTTTTAGTTTGATCATAAATTTCCAGCGTTAAATGTGGAAATCTATTTGAAAGTTTTCTTGAAGTCCAAACAATAATCTACTTTCTACTCATTAGATCAACTGGATTTTTAGGACTTTTTATTGAGACTAAACCCAGATTTTTTCAGGTCAACAATAGACGAATTTACCCAATTTTAAAAAGTATAATTCAGCCTGAGTTTAGTTTAACTTTAGCACCCTGAAAGATCAGTTAAAAAATACTTAATAGACTCTATCGATCATCTAGATCGGGTGTAAATGCGCCCTGAAAAGCTTGAGTCTTGAAAATTATGAACTGAGAAAAGCTGAAGCCAGAAATCAAGAATCAGAAAAGTTTATGTAGATGCTAGCTGAAACTTCAAAACCCGGCCTTTTCGAGAAACCGGGTTGATAGTGATTTAAACTGCTACCGGTTCAGCGTGTTGACGATACCAATCAATGGTATTTTTCAATCCCTGTTTAAAATCCACTTCCGCAACAAATCCAAACTTTTCTTTAGCCCGTTGCGTATCCAAGCACCGACGCGGTTGACCATTGGGTTGATCGGTTTCCCAAACAATTTCCCCTTCAAACCCCATTAATTCGCAGATAGTTTCCACCAAATCTCGAATTTTGACTTCTTGGTTTGTCCCTAAATTCACCGGCTCCGGTTCATTGTAATCTTGAGTTGCCATCACAATCCCCAGAGCCGCATCTGTAGAATAAAGGAACTCGCGACTGGGACTCCCATCACCCCAAACAGGAAGTTTTTTATCCCCTCGTTGTTGAGCTTCATAAACTTTACGAATTAAAGCCGGAATCACATGAGAACTACGGGGATCAAAATTATCTTCCGGGCCGTAGAGATTGACGGGTAACAAGTAGATGCCATTAAAATTATATTGTTGGCGATAGGCTTGCAATTGAACGAGCAAAGCCTTCTTGGCAATCCCATAGGGAGCATTTGTTTCCTCCGGATAACCCTCCCAAAGATCATCTTCTTTAAACGGTACGGGAGTAAATTTCGGATAAGCACAAATCGTTCCCACACAGACAAACTTTTCGACACCGGCTTGATAGGCGCAATGAATAAGCTGTGTACCCATCATCAAGTTATCGTAAAACAGTTCCGCAGGTTTTTCTCGGTTCAGACCAATTCCACCCACATGAGCGGCCAAATGAATAATAATATCTTGACCCTGAACCACCTTTTGACAGGCTTCAAACGTACACAGATCATACTCTTGCGATCGCGGAATCAAAATTTTATCTATATTCGCTCCGGCTTTGAGCAGCTGATCAATCACTTGCCGACCCAGAAACCCCGCGCCTCCGGTCACAACAATTCGTTTATCTCGTAAATCCAGTGTATTCATGGATTGAACCTCATTATATACAAACGATTAGTCAAAACCCTGGGCGATCTTTTTAGATTTTTCCAACGCTTGAATATCGGCATCCACCATTAATTTCACCAACTGGTCAAACGTCACTGAAGGTTCCCAGCCCATTTTTTGTTTAGCTTTGCTGGGATCACCAATTAAGAGTTCCACCTCTGCCGGACGAAGATAACGTTCATCAAACTTGACGTAATCATGCCAATCGAGGTTGACATAATTAAAGGCAACATCGAGAAACTCACGAATCGAGTGGGTTTCATTGGTCGCCACGACATAATCATCCGGGGCATCCTGCTGAAGCATCAACCACATGGCTCGCACATAGTCCTTAGCGTAGCCCCAATCGCGCTTAGAATCGAGATTTCCGAGATAAACCTCTTTCTGCATTCCCTTGGCAATTCGAGCCAATGCACGGGTAATTTTGCGGGTTACAAATGTCTCACCCCGTCGAGGACTCTCATGGTTAAATAAAATACCGTTACAGGCAAATAAATCGTAGGATTCTCGATAGTTAACGGTTTGCCAGTGGGCATAAACTTTAGCACAGGCGTAGGGACTGCGGGGATAAAACGGTGTTGTTTCCTTTTGAGGAACTTCCTGTACCTTTCCAAACATCTCCGAAGAACCCGCTTGATAAAAGCGAACTTCAATCCCTGTACGATGTTGGTAGTCGCGAATTGCTTCTAAAATCCGTAACGTTCCCATTCCCACGGCATCAACCGTATATTCAGGGGAGTCAAAACTCACTCTAACGTGAGATTGAGCGCCGAGATTATAAATCTCAACGGGTTTAACTTCTTCTAAGATACGACGTAGAGTTGTCCCATCTGTGAGGTCTCCATAATGAAGAAACAGACGAGCCTCCTCGTTGTGAGGGTCTTTGTAGATATGATCAATCCGGTCAGTATTAAAACATGAACTTCGGCGAATAATGCCGTGAACTTCATAGTCCTTGGCGAGCAAAAGTTCACTCAAGTAAGAGCCATCTTGACCCGTAATTCCAGTAATCAGGGCGCGCTTGCGTTCGTTCATCTCAATATTCTCTGTGAGTTAATGTAAGTCAATGTTGCCTCCTCTGGTCAGATCAGCGATGTGATTGAGATCAAGCTTGATGTTTGGATCTCGTCACGACCAGTTTCTCGCCAGTGCAATCGGAATTGTATAGCGCTACTTGAATCGGGAATAGGGAACACCGGATCAGGGAACAGCAGACTATGAAAGCGGTGTGACCCTGCGGCTTTGTAAGCCGCCAAGGAATGCACACGCCTGAGAGGGTTTCAGAATTTAGAAATGTCCTAACCAATTTGCGTAGTGCTATACAGATAGAATTAAGCGGGTAATCGATCACTACAGCCAAGAATCCCCGATGATGACATCTTTTCAACGGACTGAAAATTTTCAAAAATTCAGTTTGGGATTTGAGCATCAGGGGCGAGGGGCTATTGTTAAGCGATAACACTGCTGATTTCATGTCTACCTTAGCCCAAAACCGACTGCACAATGCGAAAACTAGAGAACGGGAGTTAAAGCGGTAGCATTGACTGACAACGAATCTTTGTCACCCTTTAGTAAGCTCCATTATTCTTGGGAAAAATGACAACACCGATGGTCTTAATTATAATCCACAGGTCAGTCCAGAAATTTTTGAAATTCACGTAATACAAATCAATCTGAACTCGTCGAGGATAGGGAATATCATTGCGCCCAGAAACTTGCCAGAGGCCAGTAATTCCGGGTTTAATCGTTAAAATTTTATCCATGTGACGCCCGTACTTGTGTAATTCTTCAGCAACAAGAGGCCTTGGCCCGACAACGCTCATGTCCCCTTTGAGTACATTCCAAAATTGAGGAAACTCATCAAGACTCGTCACTCGTAAAAAATGACCAATCCAGGTAATTCGGGGGTCGTGTTTCAGTTTGAAATTGTCCTGAAATTCTTGACGCAGATGGGGGGATGTCTCCATCATTTGGGTCAACATCTCATCAGCATTTGTCACCATTGTTCTGAACTTAATACAGTCAAAAGACTTGCGGTTCTTGCCCACTCGTTGCTGTACATAAAACACTGACCCTGGTGAACTAAGCGAGATCAACAGAGCCAGAAGCAAGTAAACTGGGGAAAACAGGATCAGAACCGACAACGAAAACAAAATATCGAACGATCGCTTGAAAAACTCTCCGTTGAGGTTCTGTAGAACAGATAAGCCTCGAACCGGATGTTGCCGGACTAGGGGGACAAAACTACGCCTTGTGAACGCACGTCGTAGTCCCCTACCGAAGATGAGTTGGCTGTTGGCAGTCATCTTACTCCTTCAATTCACACCACACACAGTCCTGATCATAAAGCTTCCAGACACCTTGCGCGCGAAATTAAGGTGCAAGAAAGTCTTTAGTCCAATTGCCATTCGGGGGAGCGTACCCGAAAATAGTTTAACGGGAACCCATGATCGCTTGATTCTTTTCGCTTTGAGCAGAATCCGCAATTATGCAAGCATTTTAGCCAAATTTTTCCGAACGCGACTTCTTCGGAACATTGACTTCTATCAAGATACTGTTGTCAAATGTTCGGAAACTGTTTTTTCTGACAACGTTCTACAAATTCCAGGTACTCCTGTCCAAAGCGTTTTCGCTCAAACTGAGTGACATGGGATTGTATCTTCTGGGGATCAAATTGGCTGTTGAGTTGCTCAAACGTCTGCACTGCTTCGATTAAAGCGGTCTCGGTTTGAGGAGAAAACAACAACCCCGTTCCTGAGTTCGGATATTGACGAAGATCACGAACGGTTTCGAGCGCTCCTCCTGCTCCATAAGCTATGACGGGAGTTCCACAAGCTTGAGCCTCAATTAAAGCCATTCCTAGATCTTCACAAGCCATATAGACAAATGCTTTAGCCTGTGACATATACTGTTCAACGATTTCATCGGGTTGCCAACCTAACACTTGCACATTTGATTTGGCCATCTCTTTAATTTGATTTAACTGTGGGCCTGTACCAATCACCACCAGTGGACGCCCCAGTTGATTGAAGGCGTTCACGATTAAGGAGATTTTTTTATAGCTCACTAGACGGCAAACGGTTAGATAAAAGTCTTGCTTTTCCGTCTGAAGTTGAAAGCGCTCTAGATCCACAGGAGGATAAATTACTCTAGCGTGTCGTCGATAGCATCGCCAAATCCGCGCCCGCGTATGTTGGGAGTTGGCGATAAAATAGTCTACACGATTGGCAGATAGCACGTCCCACTGGCGTAGCCGATGCAATAAGTACCGGGTGAGCATCCCCTGTGGCCCCCTACCCGCCAAACTGCTTTGTAAATAATCAAAGGTTAAGTCCCAAGCATAGCGCATTGGCGTATGACAATAGCAGATATGCAGTTGGTCAGGACTGGTTAACACGCCTTTAGCAACCGCGTGGGATGAGGATAAAATCACATCATAGGCTCGCAAATCCAATTGTTCGATTGCTAACGGTAGCAAGGGCAGATATTTCTGAACACCATTTTGAGCCAGGGGGAAGTGTTGCAAAAATGTTGTGCCAATCAGACGATTGAATAAGTAACTTTGAGGGTTGCTCGACTCAAAATCAATCAAAGCGTACAGATCTGCATCGATGTGTTTGAGAATTTCTCGCACAACCAGCTCAGATCCGCCTGTTGCTTTCGGGGTTAACCATTCGTGAACGAGAGCGTATTTTAACGGCACGGCTAGGGGACGCTTAAGCTAGAGATCGTATTCATCAATATCTCATAGCGATTACCGTATCGTACAGATCAAGCTACGATGACTGACAAATTTTGCTGCGAAATTTATTACACAGAATACTGTACATTCTGCCCAGATAGTTTAATTGATCTTATGAATCGGTTCAATAATTCTTATCAACACGTCAGTATAACGAGGGTTTAATGCTCGCTAAATTGCTACAATAGCCACAAGTCACTGATTTGGCTCAAACTAAAGTCAGTCGTTGTTTGAGATCATTTAACTACTGTGTAATCCGTTCCAGACCGGGTAAAAATAACAACATTGGGGTGTGATGTTAGTTGAGCAGCTCAACTCATGGGATGACAAATCAGCTCAAAAACAAAATCACAGAGTTTAGCAACAACTCAACTGTATTTATTCTGAAAAAAGTTAATATCGGTTACAATCTTAGATAAAATCACGCATCTACTCGGTTAATTCCTCCAAACCCTAAGCAAAAAAAGTTGACCTGAGTCAATCAGGCTCATGGAACCCAAAAATCGATTAGAGAGGAGACAAAACGCGATGAGATCTCACCTGAGCAATCAGTTAGACATTTCCCAAAAGAAAAGTCTGTTTTTTCTCCTGAATTTTGAATCTTCTTTTTTATAGCTTGGACTTATAAAATATCCAGAATCTTTCTTCATTTGAACTGACTCACAATGTTGAGAGTTCTGATTATACAGTTAGAGAATCAGTAGGGTGTATCTATTTATAAACAAACCACTGAGTTCGACTATCCTCAAACAATCGAACCTAAAAACTAGATAGATAAGCCTTGCCATGATGCTGAATCCAATCCAATCAAATGAAGAATTTTCCTGGGATGTTAATCATTCTTTGTATCAAGAAATCGAACACCTAAGACGTGAAAATACAACCTTGAAAAATTGGCTCGAAACAATGAGTCAGTTTCATCCCGTTTCCGTGAAGCTAGAACCCCCCGATCTCGAGTGGGAAATTGGACAAGTTGATGTAACCATTAACCTCTTTAGCAATCAAATATTAGAAAAAATCGACGATAATTTATCGGCTAAACCCCTAACGCAAAACGATTCACTTGAGCAAACTACAATCAATTTTTTTGACAATAGTCGTCTAGACGTATCTGCTCAATTCACTCGCCCTTTGACAAATGAACAATCCCATCGTCGAATTTTAGCCTTAGAACATCTGCTCCGTCAATACAATCACAACCCAAATAATCTCCATAATATCATTCAAAAAATTACTGAAACCGCAGTCCAGACTCTAGAATCTGTTAAACGCATCAGCCTGTGGTTAACTCCTCAGACTCAACTGACTCCCCATTTCCAATACCCCTTAAATATCAATGTAAATTCCACAAATAAGCTAAAAATAAATAGTTCTGAACAAGTCGCTCACTGCTATTTTACTCTCCTAAAACCCAATGCAATAACTTCCTACAAACAGAATTATTTAGAGAAATCTTCCCTAGAATGGACGGGGGAAAATCTTCAGCCCACAGAAGATTATCTGTTTTTTTCCAACTTGCCAAATGTTGATCTTTCAAAACCTCTCAATGTATTAGATATTCCCATTAAACAGGCTCAATATAAAATTGGATTTCTCAGAGTCGAACGGACAAATTTAACGACTGAATGGACAGACGAAGAACAATCTTTTCTTGAAAGTCTAGCCAACTTAGTTAGTTTAGCTTTAGATCGTTCCAGAAGTCAACACTCGGAAAAACAACTCTCGACTCAAAACGAAAAACTCCAGACTCAATTCGATCAACAAACCGCCCAACTTCAAAAAACCTGTCAAAAACTGCGATCGCAAACTGCTGAATTCCAAAAATTAGAATACGCCTTAAAAGAAGCTCAAAATACCGCTCAAGTAGCGCTCGGAGCAAAAAGAACTTTTCTTGCCAATATTAGCCATGAATTACGCACTCCCATTCACGCGATTATTGGCTATAGTGATCTTCTCTGCGAAGAAGTTCTCGAACAGGGACAACTAAACTGTCTCGAAGATGTTCAAATCATCCGTAAAGAAGGGTATCGCCTACTTCATGTCATTGATAGTATTCTAGACTTAGTTCGCATCGAAACCGGACAGATGTCATTAAATCTAGACATTTTTGATCCGGTTAATGTTATTAAGGGAGTTGTCAAAAGCCTCGTCTCTATTGCTGATAAAAATCGTAATCAACTCAAAATTCACTATGGGCGAGATTTAGGACTCATGCACACTGATCTCGGCAAATTGCAAAAAATCCTACATCACTTATTAGAAAATGCTCTAAAATTCACAGAAGACGGACAAATTCAGCTTACCATTCGTCGCCAAGGTGATTGGATAGAATTCTGTCTGATCGATACTGGAATTGGGATTTCTACTGAACACCAACACTGCTTGTTTGAAGCTTTTACTCAAGCCGATGATTCACTCTGTCGCCGACACGGGGGAACTGGACTCGGATTAACGATTTGTCGCCATCTCTGTAAAATGATGGGAGGTGATATCACGGTTTCTAGTGAATTGGGTCAAGGTTCTATGTTTACGGTTCGTCTGAATGCTCAAGTCGAAAAAGTTGTTCAATATCGCGCGGGTTGACATTTTATCGGCTCTCTAGAAACAAATATTCCTAGTTCACTCCGAGAGTTGTCAGCTTCGTTAAGCTGACTTACTTGAGGGGATTTTTTTGTCAAAATTGATAGAGATCATTCTTTTAGAACAATTGATAAAAATGTATTGGGGGATAACTCTACCTTCGACAGATGGCAAGCTAATCTATTTTCTTCTAGGATTATTAAGTAAGTGAAATTATAAATAAGGTTAGGAGATGATAATGAAACGTTTATTTTCTTATCTTCAAGTGATGAAATTTCGGTTACTAAAGGTATTCGGTTTAATCGCAATATTTGGGCTTTTATTATCAAGCTTGAATGGTTTAAATTCAGCGACAGTTTTGGCAGCTTCTCTCACCCCAGAGGCAGATTACTATCACGTTAATGACGTTAATAATCCGTCTCAACAAGAGCAAGAATTAGATTTAGAAACAAGTGCTAATCAAGCTGAAATTGCTGCGGATAAAATCTATAAAGGGTTAGATAAGACAAAAGATTTTATCGGAAAAACTGAACCAAGAAAACAAGTCATTGAACAAGCAAGAGAACAGGCCAGTAACCGATTAAAACAGCAGTCTGAACGAGCAAAATCTGCTAAAAATCCTGATTCACTCGATCCTAATGAACGAAATTTTCTGAAAAATATTCAGTAAAATTAAATTAGCATTGCAAAATTTCCAGAGAGTAATGATTAATATTGACTAACAAACCTTATTTTTTAAGTTTTTTTTATTCTCAATAAAAAATTGTTAGGGTTGATGGTGAGTCCAGTCTTGAAGGCAGAAGTTAGAAGACAAGAGACAAAAAGTTAGAAATAGTAGTAAATACTGATTACTATCTCCTCATCTCGTCTATACTCCGAGTTTAAAACCCCCTCAATACAATCGCTTGTTTATTGTAAGGACTCTGTAAATATTCCGGATAACTCAGAACTCAAATGTTATCTTGAAGATAGAGAAATCACTCGCATAAGCTTCAACTTCTCCGTTGTTTAAACTCTCTTTATACCAAAGTTTATCAGCTTTGGTCGGGAGTTGCTGTTGCGAGTGAAAGTGTACTATCGTTCAGGATTCGTGATTGATATTCACGGCAAAAAACAGGAGGTCAATGATGCAACTCAATCGATTAAAGTTAGGCTTTTTTCTCACCAGTGTAACCCTACTCAGCCTAACCACATCTAAGGTAATGGCACAAGAATTAGGTTTTTGGGGAGAACAGGCCAAACCCCACTGCATTCAGGACGCTTTACTAAAGCCAGATGTTTCTCAGGAGGAAAATCCCCCAATAATTTTGTTTCATTGTGGTCGAGAAGAATACACAACTCAACCCCCCTTTCGATAAAATCTGCACTCAACACCGAATATGCTTTTCCCTCATCCCTCTCGGTGTGCCTTATCGGTTTTCTTGCTTCTGATCATTAATTCTCCCCGCAAAAAAATCAACCTAAAAATTTTATTAATAAGATTGATATTCATTAAATGTTTTCACACGGCCATCGGGACGAAAAGACAACACTGCAAAAGGTTCTTTAATATTACCCGATTCCATTCCCGGTGAACCGATTGGCATTTGGGGGACAGCCAAACCGGAGATTTGAGGTTTTTCCACCAACAAACGCTTAATATCAGCAGCAGGGACATGACCCTCGATAGCATATCCGTCAATTACCGCAGTATGACAAGAGGTTAACTCATTGGGTACTCCGTATTCCTGTTTAACCGCAGTCACGTCTTCTGTGACGATATCGGTGGTTTGAAAGCCATTGGCTTCGAGGTGTTGGACCCAGGCTTTGCAGCATCCACAGGTTGGACTGCGATGCACGGTAATATTGAGGGGAAGCGCAGAGGATGCTATAGTTTGAGCAGGATTTGTCGCTGGAGAAGAACTGACCCCCTGATTGGCTGATTGACTCCACACTGCAACGGTTATACCTGCAATGATAGCGGTTCCGGCAACGCCAGCTACGAGAGAACGAAGATGTTGTTGAAGCCAATTTTTTGGAGGTTGAGTAGACATAATTTTCTGGAACCTCAAAAATGATGAATTTTAGTTTCTTAGGTATTCTTTCTCTAGAATAGCTTGTAAAATCCTAACTGGAAAAGTAACCTGATCGAATTTTGGTTTAATAATTTAGAGTTTAGAATTAGGATTTGATCATGAATTTACCTGTTTTTGCAGAGGTTCAAAAAGCAACACAACGTCTTCAAGGATATGCTTACCGAACTCCGGTTGTTACTTCTCGAACGGTTAATCAATTAACTGGGGCGGAAGTCTTTTTTAAATGTGAGAATTTTCAACGGACGGGTTCGTTTAAGTTTCGGGGTGCTTTTAACGCTTTGTCTCAACTTTCTGAGGAAGAAAAATCTCGGGGTGTGTTAACGTTTTCTTCGGGAAATCACGCCCAAGCGATCGCTCGTTCTGGTCAGATTTTAGGCATTCCCACAACGATTATTATGCCGTCTGATGCCCCCGTTGTCAAGCAAGCAGCAACACAGGGTTATGGGGCGGAAATTATTCTCTATGAACGTGCGGAAGTTGCCCGAGAAATTTTATGTCAACAAATCGCTACTGAACGAGATTGTACTATTATACCTCCTTATGATCATCGGGATATTATTGCTGGACAAGGAACAACAGCGTTTGAATTTTTAGAAGAAGTGGGAACACTGGATATTTTACTCGTTTGTTGTGGCGGTGGGGGTTTACTTTCCGGTTGTGCAATTGCGACTCGCCAGCTTGCGCCAAATTGTCAAATTATTGGGGTTGAACCGGAAAATGCAGATGATGCAACCCGTTCTTTTAAAACTAAAATATTACAGAAAATAGAGAATCCCAAAACTATAGCAGATGGGGCAAGAACGTCTTATTTAGGGAAGTTAACTTTTCCGTTAATCTTGCAAAATGTTGATCAGATGGTCACGGTTTCAGAGAAAGATATTATTCAAACGATGTTCTTTGTTTGGGAACGAATGAAGTTAGTGATCGAACCAACTGGGGCGTTGGCTGCTGCTGCATTACTTCAAGGGATTATCAAAGCGCCGGGTTCTCGAATTGGGGTTGTAATTAGTGGTGGAAATGTGGATTTAAAACAGATCAGTCAACTTTTTTAAGTTTTCAAAGAAGTGAATCAACTTTATTGAGATTGAGATATATTTTTAAGTGATTCTATCAGTTTCCGAGTATTTACGGAGATAGAGACTATATTGGGTAGCTTTATTTTTAGATAATTACGGCTAAAGTTCCGTACAATTACTGAGGTTATCTGTTTTCATCCTTGCTATTATTTGAATGAGTGAGTTTCAATCAAAGAAAGTTGTTACATCGTTAACTTAAGTAACAATTGTTCAGTTAAACTTATTTATTTTTAAATTTCAGGGAGATTAATATTATGAATTCAACTGATACAAATCCTCAAAAAGTAAAGCAACGCTTACTTCAACTTGCTAAACAAGGAAATCCGAAAGCAATTGTAATGCTTTTAAATCGTTTCTCAAGTCAATCAGAAAATATCTCTACTTTCATAGAAGACACTGCTACTGTTCAAAATAACTATCTAAATCTTAAAGTAGAATCTTCTCTATTTCCCCTAAGTTATTTATCTAAAAAACATATTTATGATGTTTTAAAGCTATTAAAGATAGAATATATTGAATATGTTATCGTTGAACCCAAAATCCAAAAAGATCCCAAAAAACCTTGCAAGGAACGTATTGATTTAACAAAAGAACTAGAAACACACCAATCTGAACCTGAACCTTCTGATTTCCAAAAATTCAAATGGCCTGCTTGGTTTCCTTATCCGAGTTCATGGCTTCGGATGATAGTATTAATATTATGGTTAGTAATTGTAGTGAGAATTTTTGCATTTTGGGGTGTTGTTATTGGGGGAACTGTATCTGTCGTTTCTGATGATCCGTTCCCTCTATTACAAGCTTTAATAATTGGTTTTTTAGGATCGATAATAGTTCTTTCTTGTGTTTATCAAATTATATCTTATCTCGGTCAAATTTCATTCAGGAAGTCATCACTAAAATCCTTTCAATGGTTGCCAACCCCTCTAAATTTATGGCAAGGAATCTATACTCCGATTGTTTTAATATTATCCGTTTTGACTGTGTTTTTAGTTATTTTACCTTTTATTCCCTGGGGAAGTTGTCAAACAGAACTTTTATTTGAAGATAAAAATTGTCATGATCGCATTCAAAATTATTTAGCGAGTCTGGAAGTTCTAGCTACTATTGTTTGGATAACGTCAGGTTTGTATCTGTATCAACTAGAGTATCTGATTCGGACAAGAGTTTCAGCAAAAAAGGTGATCAAGTTTATTGCTTTAGTCTGTTTCTCTTTTATGTCAACGGTTTTGATTTATACAACTGCAACAAATTGGAATTATATTTATGGTGCATTTTCTAATATTGAAAGCCCTTTTTCAATATCAGAATCGTCAGAGGTTTTAGCAAAAAATAAAGGCGTAGAAGCTGTAAAATCACCTGAATTTAAACCTGAAAATGCTGAAGTTGTAACACCTGAAATTCCAGATATAAGCTTTAAGAAAGGCATAGAAAATGCAACGAATGCTTCGTTATTAGTTCAAACTGCAAAATCTAAACCGGAATGGGAATTTGTGGCGATACAATGGCAAAATGCCATAGATTATATGAAACAAGTACAACCCGATGATGTTAACTACAAAGCTGCACAAGAACGGGTTGTACAATATCAGAAAAATCTCGAATATGCTCGTTTAGCTCAAAACCAGGCGAAAGAATAACCCTGATTTTCCCTTAGTCTAAATGGAGAATATCAAACTCAGTCTGACTCCAAACCATTTGGTTATCCAATGCAGATAATACCTTGTTATTCGCCGCAGGAGACTGCAAACAGCGACAGGCTAACTGGGCAACATCTGCGCGATTAATGCTTCCAGAAACGCTATAATTTTCGGTTAAAATACCGTTTCCAGTAGCGGGTTCTGACTTTAATCCACCCGGACGAATAATGGTATAATTAAGACCGCTATCGATTAAATGTTGTTCAGCTTTTTCTTTTTCGACTAACACCGCCCCCAGGGTTTCCAACGCTTGAGGGGGTAAAGCAACGCGACTGTTACCCGAACCGATAGAAGACACTAAAATAAACTTTTGGGTATCCACTTGAACTGCTGCATCAATTAAGTTTTTATTCCCCAAATAATCAGCCCGTTCGCCATCTTTTGGTAAACCACCAATGGTACTAATAACAGCAGAAATAGGTGAACCAGACATCGCTTGTTTGACTGCTTCGGCATCGAGGGCGTCTCCCATGACCACTTCTATTCCCATTGCTTCTAACTCGGGTTTTGTATCAGGCGATCGCAATAAAGCCTTGACTATTTTACCTTGTTCACGTAGACATTTCGCAATTTCTCGACCCACACCTCGGCTAGCGCCTGCGAGAAAAATAGAAGATTGAGAATTCATCGTTTTTGACTCCAATTAAATGTATTGACATGATCAGTTTAATAGGGCAATGGATGAATTGCCCCCTATCCGTTACTCAGGAAATATTTATTATAATTAGTCTTTCTGAGGAATCATCTTTCCTAAACTCAGATCATCTAGGTCTATTCCTTTCGTGCCTTTTTGTTCGAGTTGAATGAGTAACCGAGTCAACTGATACCAAACTAACCCCGCCATCAATACTGTTAACGGAATTGAAAAAGAGTAAGAAAAGAATGCTGAGAAGGTGAAAACCTGTAAACAAGACGCTAAAAACAGGCAAATTCCAACCGCAATTCCACAAAACGGAAGCAACAATTGAAACCCCCGCAAATTGGCTAAAATCCGAGTTGAACGACTGCTAGACCACTCTTTTAAGAGTTGTTTGAGAGTCGTAATAAAAGCAGTACAAGAAGTAATTCCTGCAAATAAACCCACAACTAAAATAACGTAAGGTGGATCAGATATTTCATACATAAGTATTGAACTCCCTAAAGTCAAATTTACAGGATTAGATGTTTTAGATAGTGCGGTCACACAACAGCGGACTTTAACATGATATTACATTATTTTCCCCTGCGTCAGTAACAGGGGATAGTTGTTTTTTAAATCCAAATTCAAAAATTGAGATTTAAAGTAGTATTTTATCACTGGAGTTTAGACTATTTATTGACTTTAAAATCAAATGTCAGAAATTGAATAAGTGTTCAAGTTTTAGTCTAAACTCCAATATTACCAGGGGAAGCGATCGCAGATCGAGGCGGCAGACGATGAACTTTTTTGAAGGGGTTGGGGAATCGTTTCAGGGTATAATGCTTCAGGCTGGCGTACTGAGGCATTACGGAGTAACCTGAAAAAAATGGACGCGATTGAAATTACGGGGTTGCGCTATTACGGATATGTGGGATATTTCCCTGAAGAGCAGGTACTGGGTCAATGGTTTGAAGTGGATTTGACTCTGTGGTTGGATTTATCAGTCGTGGGCCAAAGCGATCGCCTGGAAGATACCTTAAATTATGCAGAAGTGGTGGAACGAGTCCGCCAACTAATTGAAACTTCTAAATATAAGATGATCGAACGCTTGAATACGGCGATTATTGATGCCATTCTTGACATGGAAATGGTACAAAAAGTGCGATCGCGGGTGATTAAATGGCCACCGATTCCCGGTTTTAGAGGTAATGTGGCGATCGAAATGATTCGAGAAAAACAAAACTCTTAATTTTGAGAATTGTCAGAATTTTTACAGAGATTCTATAGTCTATAACCCTGAAACAATGACAACCATAAAACAGACAATAAGTGCGATCGCTCTTGGCAGTAACTTGGGTGACTCTCGTGCTACCCTAGAAGATGCCCTAAAAACGATTGACCAAACTCCCGGCATTACTCTCAAAACCTATTCTAGTTGGTACAAAACGGCACCCATCGGCCCATCACAACCGGATTATCTGAATGGCTGTGCTGTCTTAGAAGTTCAGCTTACCCCCCAAGAATTACTAACAACTTTACTAGCAATTGAAGACAAATTTGGTCGAGTCCGTCAAGAACGTTGGGGTGCGCGAACCTTAGATTTAGATGTACTATTATTTGGCGATTTAATTCTAGAAACTCCCAAATTGCAAATCCCGCACCCCCGGATGACCGAAAGAGCATTTGTTTTAGTTCCACTAGCGGAAATTGCTCCAGATTGGGTCGAACCCGTTTCTGGGAAGGTAATTTCTCAACTGGTGGAAAAAGTAGACAGTTCTGGGGTAAAGTTGAGTTAATTTTTCGACTGATTTAATTTTTCAATCCTTCCCTACATATTAATTAAGTAAATGGATGACTCTATGCTAGAAAAAATTGAACAAGTATTCGTGCATCCTAGTCAATTTCCCGATCGCGTTTACCAAGATTACTTAGCCAGCTTTGCCTTAAAAAAAATTAACCACAAATTTCATTACACCAGCGTCAAGCAAAGCCAAAAGTGGTTAAAAATTCACGAAAAATTTTCTCCCACTAGACAAGATGAAAACTGCATTGATGCCTATGCCCAGTGTTTTCAAAAAACCGCAGAAATCTTAGATAGCGACCCTTCAAACTTAAACTTAAAATTAAATTTAATCGGCTTAGGTTGTGGGGGAGGAGAAAAAGACAAACTCTTGGTTTCCCATATATTTAAGCCTAACAAAGTCTTAACCTATTATCCCGTTGATGTTAGCTTATCTCTGGCGATAATTTCCGCTCAAAAAGTAAGATCAGCTTTTGCTAACTTACCCGTACAACCCTTTGTTTGTGATTTACTTCAGTCTAACGATCTAATATCGATTATTAACGATCGAGCCCCAAATCAAAGGAATATTATTACCTTTTTTGGGATGATTCCTAACTTTTCTCCTGATGAAATTTTGCCAATTTTAAGCAATTTTTTGGCTGCGGGAGATTTATTGCTTTTTAGTGCTAACTTAGCCCCAGGTTCCGACTATCTCCAAGGCATTCAAAAAGTGCTGCCTCAATATGACAACGAATTAACCAAAGAGTGGTTAATTACTGTTTTACTCGATGCTGGAGTTGAACGAGAAGATGGAACGATTCAATTTCAGATAGAAGCGGATAGTCAAAATAAGCAGTTTCAAAGAATTGCTGCTTATTTTAACTTAAAAAAAGATGTGAGTCTCAAATTAGAAGATCGACTCATCGAGTGGAAAAGCGGGGAAAGAATCCGCTTATTTTTCTCCTATCGTTATACGACTCCTACGATCCAAGAAATGCTCAAAAGTTATGGAATTAACGTTTTAGCTTACTGGGAACCAGCAAGTCAAGAGGAAGGGGTTTATCTCTGTCAAAAAGTTTGAGGGTTTGTCAAGACTGAATCTAGTTTCTGTCTGTGTGTTTGGGGAATGTTTGTCGGGGCTGATATACTCAGCAGAGAGCGATCGAACTTAACATCGGGAATAGCAGCAAGAACACCTAAAGATTTACCCTTCTTGAGACGCTGTTCTTTACATTTGGCTAAGGCCATCAAAGTTTCACGCTTTTCCCCAACGCATTCAAATGGTTTCTCAGCGTTTGAGTCAAACAGACGAGTCCATAATTCCTCAAGTTTTTGGAGGCTGAATAAGTCTTTTCCTACCACCTGAATAGCAAAATTATCATCTGTTGCAGCTTCGATTAATGCAAAGGAAAAAGCGCACTTTGGACAGTCACAACACCACCGAGAGGAATCTGGAGCCCACTGTGCTTCATTACATGAAGTAAGGTCATTCAGGATATTTTTGTTCCAAATGGATAGCTGTTGAACTGTCGCTATAGAGTAAACTTCTTGGCAGATGCTAACATATCGAAATGGTAAACCTTTGCGCTCCAAAAAATTGTTAAAACGTTCAACGTAAGCAGTCCCTTTAGCACTTTGGTGATTAACGCTACGTCCTTGATAGGTAGCGTTAGATTCATTGGAGCTTTTATCATTTGCCAAAACCAGAAACTTATGTCCCTGTTGTGCCGCGATCGCCATCATCGCGAACAAAGCATTAGTAATTGTGGGATCGTTGCGAACGCCCTCGTAACCAAAATGTTCGGCGGCTTCTTCTTTGGGGTGAGTAAGTATTTCCCAAAGGTGCGATCGCTCTCTGATGCGATCGAATACTGGAAACTTTTGCTGCCAATTGTCTCCTAGTATGCCCCCTGCATGATGTAGAGTAAAAGTTTCCCCGGGTAGGTTAGCTCTCTGCATCCACTCAAAAGCAAAGGTACTTTCTTTACCTCCACTAACTGCCAGAAGATAAGAATCCCTAACTGATGGAGACCAGTAATTCTCTATGGAACTTGGGGAGGAACTTGGGGAGGAACTTGGGGAGGAACTTGGGGAGGAACTTGGGGAGGAACTTGGGGAAAACTCTATTCGAGGCATTCTATCCCAATCCCATTTTTCCAGATAAAACTTTTGCTGGAGATACCAGTAAATGTCCTCATTCCACCAATCTGATTCCCACGAGAGACAACTATACCAAAAAACTTCCACCGTTTCAGGAGTGCATATTTCACAAAGGCGATAGATTTCAGCCATAGCCATCCCAACTAATACAAATGGATGGGATTGATGGGTATTTTTAAATTCCACTGGAAAGTCAATTTGATAGAAATGTTTCCATCTGTCGATCGCAAAGGGAAAAATAAGTCTAGAGCCTTGCCAATAAGGGGTTTCGGAAGAGATGACCGAGCAAGTGGGTGACTTTCCTTTGGCCATATACTCTATCCGAGACTCATGATATCGACTCTTGAAGTCTGAAAAGCTTGAAGTCATTATTTGTTTCTTTAGAATAAACTCAGAGTGTCTAAAACCGCCTTAATTTTAGGCACCTCATGGGTTCTAAACAAGTCAGTTTTGCCCAAAGCAGCTAACACCGCAAAAAACGGTTCAGCACTTCTGACTTCTTCCCCAAAACATTCAAAAGCATGGGGAAGAGCATGGCAAACGGGAAAACCTAACTTTCTCAGACGAAAAGTCTTTAAAAAAGTTTTCATTTGATAGCGAATGCGGACTGAACTATCTTGAAGATTTTTGTAATAAAAACCCAGTCCTGCATCTACAAAAATTTTTCTGACCCCTAATTTCGTGGCCATCTCTATTTCTTGAGCAAAATAATCGTACATCAGGTTGGTGGGATCTTCCCCAAAATTAAACTCACCAACTTCCCTGACATTATTGCCTTGAACATAACAAATAATGACTCCGGCATCAAACTCAGCGACCGCTTGGTAAATTTCTTTGTTATCTTGGCTTCCAGTTAAATTGATAATATTCGCGCCAACTCGCAAACATTCTCTTGCAACTTCGGGATAATAGGTTTCAATCGAAGTTAAAACCCCTTCTTGGTTGAGCGCTTCAAGCACCGGCAAAATTTTACTTTTTTGTCGAACGTCTTCCACTCGCTCGGCATTGTGTAAACTCGATTCAGCGCCAATATCTACAAAATCAGCCCCTTGAGCTTTTAAGGTAATACCGCGTCGAATCGCTTGTTCGGCACTTAAACAGACACTTTCTCGATACCAAGAATCACTAGAAAGATTCACAACCCCTAAAATTGCGGGTTGGGAATTAAAGTGAAACTCCCGATCGCCTATCGTAAATTCTGCAACTTTAGCGTTTAAGGCATCCTGGTATTGTTCGTGAAGTTCGTAGAGATATTCGAGGTTGAGCATATTGAAATAGTTGGTATATCGAAGTGAATAAAAAGTGAATAAAATTTAATTGGTTGCCCGAACTGGTTATAAATTCCAGCCTCCGGATACTTCTAAGACTTGTCCGGTAATGTAATTAGCCTCGGGGCTGATAAAAAACCAAGTCGCATGGGCAATTTCTGACAAAGTTGCCGGACGTTTTGCGGGTAATTGCGGCAGGGGTTCATTTGAATCTTCGTCATATTCAAATGAATTTTCTGCAATTCCTGGAGACAATACATTGACAGTAATTTTGTCCTTCACCAGTTCTTTAGCTAGAGACTTAGTATATATGATGATACCAGTTTTCGCCACAATATAAGCTGTATTGGTGTTACGAGCAATTAAATTGTGAGCACTAGCGCAAGCAAAATTAACGATGCGTCCCCAACCGGCTGCCTTGAGGTAAGGAATTGCCATTTGCGTCACATAAAAAGTAGAATTCAGATTGGAATCAATGACTCCGATCCACTCATCTGCGGAAATTTGACTCGTAGGTTTCCCTAAGTAATTGCCCACATTATTCACCACAACGGATAAACCTCCCAGTTTTTCCGCTGCTTTTTCTACTAGAGACTGAGCTTGCTCTGGTTTGGTAACATCTGCTTGTAAAGCAACAGATTTTACCCCTTGAGTCATGGCTTCTTGACAAGCTTGTTTAGCGGCATCGTCACTGCGATTATAGTGAAATGCCACATCAAATCCTTTACTGGCTAGATCGAGAGCGATCGCTCTTCCTATTCCACTTGCTGAACCTGTTACGAGTGCTTTTTTGATCATTGTTTTTAAGAACTAGATTTAACCACAAGTAAATTTCAATTTAACACGAACTTGAGTTAAAATCTCAAAGTCTTAAAGGTAATACTGTGGCAAACCTCTAGCAACTCCTATTCAAGTACAAATGTTGAAACTGCCGAAAATTTTCTCGTGCTGTAAAGTAATCCCAAGCAACATAAGAAGACTCTAAATGTCGAGGCCCAGAATTAGCGTCAAAAGCTGTTCTACCATGTAGCACTCGGAAGTTTTGCACCATCCGGCAATTTCCTGCTTCTGAACGGAAATGATATTGATAATCAGGGCTTTTCAAATAACGGAAGAATTGACTATAAGCTTCATAAAATTTTTCCATTTTGTCAAAAGGTATATCCCAATTTTGCTAGAGCCTCACCCACCTGCTAATATCTTGCATCGAACGCTTGAATACGGCGATTATTGATGCCATTCTCGACATGGAAATGGTGCAAAAAGTGCGATCGCGGCTGATTAAATGGCCACCGATTCCCGGTTTTAGAGGTAATGTGGCGATCGAAATGATTCGAGAAAAACAAAACTCTTAATTTTGAGAATTGTCAGAATTTTTACAGAGATTCTATAGTCTATAACCCTGAAACAATGACAACCATAAAACAGACAATAAGTGCGATCGCTCTTGGCAGTAACTTGGGTGACTCTCGTGCTACCCTAGAAAATACCCTAAAAACGATTGACCAAACTCCCGGCATTACTGTCAAAACCTATTCTAGTTGGTACAAAACGGCACCCATCGGCCCATCACAACCGGATTATCTGAATGGCTGTGCTGTCTTAGAAGTTCAGCTTACCCCCCAAGAATTACTAACAACTTTACTAGCAATTGAAGACAAATTTGGTCGAGTCCGTCAAGAACGTTGGGGTGCGCGAACCTTAGATTTAGATGTACTATTATTTGGCGATTTAATTCTAGAAACTCCCAAATTGCAAATCCCGCACCCCCGGATGACCGAAAGAGCATTTGTTTTAGTTCCACTAGCGGAAATTGCTCCAGATTGGGTCGAACCCGTTTCTGGGAAGGTAATTTCTCAACTGGTGGAAAAAGTAGACAGTTCTGGAGTGACTTTATCTATCAATCGGAACTAATCAAACTAATCATCTGATCGCAAATCTTCTTCCACACTTCGTGCTGCAATTGCTCCCTGAGCTACTGCGGTTACAACACATGGGTCTCTATAATTTGTCACATCTCCAGCAGCGTAAACCTGGGGAATTGATGTCCGCAGAAATCTATCAGTGGCAATATACCCACCTTCGGTAAGTTCCAAACAACCGACTTCTCCTCGATCAAATAGTTTAACTATCTCCTCTACATTTGGAGCAAACCCCAGCCGAAAACAAACATAGTTTACTACTAATTCTTGCTCCGGTTTGTTTCCTTCTTTAAAAATAATCTGAATATTATCTCCTTGTACTTTAAATCTCTGGATAACTGCTGGTTTGTGCAGAGTTATTTTACCAGATTCAATTTGTTGAAAAACACCTTTTTCATTCATAGTAAATCCTTTCATTTCTGAGCGAATAAACAGGTGAAGATGTTGAGCAGTATCTGCAAGTATTCTTGCTGTTCCTAGTCCATTGTCACCACCTCCTACAACAGCAACTTTTTGTCCATGAACTATAGGAGTACCACCAGGATTAAAACATACATTTGGTGACAATAATAATTCGTCACTTCCCGGAAGTGATGCTATGGTTTCATATCCTTTATATCTTTGACCTGTAGCAATAACTATAGACTTTGCTGTAATTTGATTTGTCTCAGTGGAAATCTGAAAATTTTCTCCACTTGTAATACTTTTTAACTTAGAATCAAATAGGGTAGGGATAACTTCTAGTTCAATATGTCGAGTAAATTGTTTGGCTAATTCCATTCCAGTGTGTCCGGGCATTCCCAAATACCATGTATTGTGAAATGGACTAATGGTTTGCCCACCTCCAAGTTGTTTGTTTTTTTCAATGATAATGGGCAGAAATCTGAGGTTTTTTAACCACAGAGCGCAGGACATACCAGCAGGCCCGCCACCAATCACGGTAACAACTTTATTCATTTAGTTAAATCTCCTTTTACTGTGGTTTTAATACTTTTTGTTTTAGAGTAAGAAGACATGACTTGTTCCTTTTGAATAAACACATTGGCTAGTACAAGTTTCATCAATTCTAACTGCTACAAGTCCGGGAATTTTATCTTCTAGTTGTTCATAAATCCATTTAGCGATCGCTTCACTGGTAGGATTATTTAAACCTGTAGTTTCATTTAAGTGATAGTGGTCTAAATAATCATCAAGCAGGGGTTTCAGATATTTTTTAATATCTTCATAATCCATAATCATACCCTGTTTTGCACCAGCATCTATCAATTTATTCCCAGAAACATATATAACTCCCCGCCAAGAATGACCGTGCAATCTCGCACATTTACCATCGTGATTAGGTAATTGGTGGGAAGCTTCAAATCTAAATTCTTTGCCTATCATCCAAGTTTCTGAGTTAGATTCAGCTCTTTTAATTTTGGGTATTTCCTCCTGATTTGATGTCATTTTTATTTGCTGTTCAAATAATCAATAATATATATTGTCAATATTGTCAAAAATCGGGATAAAAAATTATAACCACAAACTGCAACCACCAGAAAATTCCAAAATTTGCCCTGTAATATAATCAGAATTAGGGTTGATAAAAAACCCAACTGCATGATTAATTTCTAGCAAAGTTGCTGGTCGTTTGGCAGGTAATTTAGAAATCATTTCTTCTAAATCCCAAGAATTTTCTGCGACTCCAGGCGATACTACATTAACAGTAATTTTCTCTTTAATTAGTTCAAGAGCTAATGACTTAGTATAGATGATCATACCAGTTTTGGCAATTATATAAGCTGTATTAGTTCGCCGTGATACCACATTTTGAGCGTTAGCGCAAGCAAAATTAACTATATTCTAGCCTGTTCCGGTTTAGTAATATCTGCTTGAAGGGCGCTCGCTTTGACTCCGTAAGTAGTTGCTTCCTGACTTGCTTGGTTAGCTGCTTCTGCACTACGATTATAGTGAAATGCCACATCAAATCCTTTGCTAGCTAAGTCGAGAGCGCGCGCCCTACCTATTCCCACTGCTGAACCTGTCACAAGTGCTTTTTTAGCATAGTCTTTAAGAACTAGATATAATCACCAGTCAAGACTATCTTAAAAAGATTTTTCTAGAATTTTTTCAGAATAGAATTCCAATTTTTTGAGCCGTTATAACCATACATATCTTGATAGTAACTATCGATCAAATATTCCTTCTCATGGTTTTGTAACCAGCTTCTTAATTCATCCATTTTCTGTGGACCTTTCTCCATTTCTTCCTGATTTTCCTGAGAATCCCAATTATCAGCCCATACTTCCCACATATATTTATTAGTGTCTTCAACTATTAAATAATCACCTGTTTTAAGACCGTTATTATGAAAATAATCTACCACAGCAACTAGATTAACATGAGCATCTTCTATAATCAACCAAGGATGAGGAAACTGAGCCAAAGTTTCAGGTGAGAAGACTTCTCCTATTTTATTACAGTCACCCTGTAAAAAATGTACCCTAGAATCTGCTTTTGCTTTTTCATCTACCAAAGATATATCGATATCAACCGAATAAATAGAAGCATCTATGCCAAACATATTTAAAATGTCAGCCATCCAAATCGCTCCACCTCCATTCAAAGCACCAATTTCAATAATTGTCTTTGGTTGAAGTTCATAAAATAACATTGGATAAAGAGCAATTTCTGTTACTCCTTTATTTAAAATAATTCCTTTCCAGGTTTGTAAATAACTATTATTTAATAGCGGTGGCCAAGCTAAAAAAGGAATATCGCTTTTATCTTCTCGCTCAGAAATTTTAACAAACCTATTTTCCTGCATAGGTTCTTGTTTATGCTTTGCTTGTTTAACAATATCTTGGTAACTCATTTTCAATTAACCTCCTGAAATAGATTGATACAAATGCTTTAAACGATGAAAATCTTCTCGTCCGACAAAATATTGCAAATCCATATATGCTACTTCTAAATGTCTCATTCCAGAATTTGGATTAAATGCTTTTCTGCCATGTAATACTCGAAAATTTTCTACTAATAAACAATCTCCTGGCTCCAGACGAAACCAATATTGATAAGCCGGATTTTTGAGGTATAAAAAGAATGTTTTATATGCTTCATAAAATTCTTCTACTTGGTCAAATGGAAGTTGGGAACTAAAGTTTTTGTGGGAAAAATATATTCCACTAACTAAACCATCTTGCTCTAGTTCAATTATAGGAGTTGTTCGAGATACATAATATTCCCATTCTTGGTAAAACTGCTCGAATTTAACTGGCACTTTGGTTAAAATTTCAAAGTATTGAGGGTGATGCTGTTGAAAATCTCTGGCAACTTTAAACCCATCTACCAATACCGACTCTCCTCCAGTAGCCAAATTTTCTACACAATATAACAGTTGGACTAAAGGAGGTGTAGACATAAAGGTAATATCAGTATGAGGCGATAACTCGTTACCCTCCGCAGATAGGGATAAATCTTGAGCGTTTGGAATGGCTTTGACTGGAGAGTATCGTCCATATTTGCCTAGATAGTGAGCAGGTCCAATATCAGAGATAAAATTATCTAGGTCTTCATCAGGTAAGTTTTTGACTATAGTAAAGCCTAATGTCAAAAGCTGATTTCTCCAAGTTTGGCTATCTCCAGACTGAGCATTAATCCATTTTGGGAGATGTATATCTACCCAAGCTTTATCCCATAAAATCTTCTCTCTGGAGGGTTTTAGGCCCTGGTCTCCATCATAAGCATGACTCATTAACCAAGAGATAGGAAAGATGCTGCGATGGGGTGGGTCTTCATCCCAGTCAACGATCAATTTTTCATCTGTTAATTCTATATTCAGAGGTTTTGGAGTTGCAGTCACCTCAGAAATGTCATACATTTTCTGAAAAGAAGTAGGATGGTAATATTTAGGACTCAGACAATTATCCCGCAACCAGATATAGTGGAAACGTTTGCCATTTACTGTTACAGAGCGATCGCCTGCTACGATATTTTGTGTTAATTGAGGACTCATAACTAACTCAAGTACAAATGTTTAAATTGCCGAAAATTCGCTTTTGGGATAAACTTCAGAGCATTTTTTGATTCAAATCAAACTCATAGTTTCTAAGACAGCTTTAACTTTAGAAACTTCATGGGTTCTAATGATATCGACTTTTCCTAATGCTGCAAAAACTGCTGCGACTACTTGAGAACTTCTAACTTCTTCTCCAAAAATTTCTAAAGCACTAGGAGCTGATAGAAAAACTGGAAATCCTAATTTTCTCAGACGAAAAGCATTTAATAGAGTTCTAACTTGATACCCGATCCGATTTGATACATTTTTATATTGGTAATAGAAATTTGAATATCCAATCCCTACAGCAGGATCGATAAAAATTTTCTTGACTCCTAGCTTAGTTGCCGTTTCTATTTCCCTGGCAAAAAAATCGTAGAATACATCCATAGGATCTTTTGCTGACTCAAAGTCAAATTCTCCAACATCTCTAGCATCTTTATTTCCTTGGAGGTAACAGATAATGATAGCTGCATCATAATCAGCTACTACTCGATACATTTCTTTGCTATTCTCAGTGCCAGTATAATTGATGACATTTGCACCATTTTTCAAACATTCTCTTGCAACTTCAGGGTAATAAGTTTCAATGGAAGTTAATATCTTTTCTTGACTGAGAGTTTCTATTACTGGCAAAAGCGAACTTGTTTGTTTAAATTCATCAGCTCTCTGTGTGTTTTTGGAACTTGCTTCTGCACCAATATCAATAATATCTGCACCTTGAGCTGTGAGAACTTTACCACGACGAATTGCTTGTTCGGCATTATAACAGATAGAGTGATTCCACCAAGAATCAGTGGAAAGATTGATTATGCCTAAAAGTGCTGTTTGAGTATTAAAGTTAAACTTTTTATTTCCGATAGTAAACTCTTCTACTTGTACATCGTAGTCATCTTTGTGTTTGTCATATATTTCGTAAATATCTGCGAGAGTAAGCATTTTTTTTAACTCCTGTGGTGTATTAACTTTGGCTACATTGTTTCACTTTGTAGAGATTTGATAACTCAGACCCTACAACCGCCATCCTCCTGCTACTTCCATTACTTGTCCTGTGATGTAGTCAGCTTCAGGACTTATAAAAAAACAAACTGCATTGCTAATATCTTGTACAGTAGCAGGCCGTTTAGCTGGCAGAATCGGGATCGTTTCCTCTAAACCAACAGAATTTTCTGCAACTCCGGGAGAAACTACATTAGCAGTAATATTGTCTAAAATCAACTCCTTAGCCAATGATTTAGTATAGATGATAATACCAGTTTTTGCAATTCTATAGGCTGTCTCTACCTCACCTGCTATCGTATGTTGGGCACTGGCGAAGGCCAAGTTAACAATACGTCCCCAACCTGCTGCTTTGAAGTAAGGAATTGTTGCTTGAGTCACATAGAAAGTGGCATTGAGGTTAGAGTCAAGCATTTGATGCCACTCCTCAACAGATATTTCGCTGGTCGGTTTTTCCAAATAGTTACCCACGTTATTAACTACTACCGACAAACCTCCGAGTTTTTCGGCTGCATTTTCTACTAGAGACTGAGCTTGCTCTGGTTTGGTAACATCTGCTTGTAGAGCAATAGATTTTATTCCGTGGGTAGCTGCTTGTTGACTTGCTTGGTTAGCTGCTTCTGCACTGTGGTTATAGTGAAATGCTACATCAAATCCTTTGACCGCTAAGTCAAGAGCGATCGCCCTACCTATTCCACTTGCGGAACCTGTTACGAGTGCTTTTTTGATCATTGTTTTTAAGAACTAGATTTAACCACAAGTAAATTTCAATTTAACACGAACTTGAGTTAAAATCTCAAAGTCTTAAGGGTAATACTGTGGCAAACCTCTAGCAACTCCTATTCAAGTACAAATGTTGAAACTGCCGAAAATTTTCTCGTGCTGTAAAGTAATCCCAAGCAACATAAGAAGACTCTAAATGTCGAGGCCCAGAATTAGCGTCAAAAGCTGTTCTACCATGTAGCACTCGGAAGTTTTGCACCATCCGGCAATTTCCTGCTTCTGAACGGAAATGATATTGATAATCAGGGCTTTTCAAATAACGGAAGAATTGACTATAAGCTTCATAAAATTTTTCCATTTTGTCAAAAGGTATATCCCAATTTTGCTAGAGCCTCACCCACCTGCTAATATCTTGCATCGAACGGTTGAATACCGCGATTATTGATGCCATTCTCGACACCGACAATGAGTGCGATCGCGGGTGACTAAATGGCCACCGATTCCAGGTTTTAGAGGTCAGGTGGCGATCGACATGACTCGCTCCAAAACTGAAGCCGCTTAATGTTGAGGAGAGCCATAATTTTTATAGGGCTACCGTCTATAACGCTGCAAACATGATAACCACAAAACCGACAATGAGTGTGATCGCCCTTGGCATTTTCTAGGGTGACTCTCATGCTACCCTAGAAAATGCCTTGAAAACGATTGACCAAACTTCCGGCATTACCGTCAAATCCCATTCTAGCTGGTACAAAACCGCCCCAGTTGGACCCTCACAACCAGATTATCTTAATGGCTGTGCCATTTTGGAAGTTCAGCTAAACCTTGAAATAATGCGGGAGAAAGTTAGCCATGTCTTTTAAGATATGGACGAATAGCGACGCGGCAGATTTTAATCTGCCATTACTTTCCTTTCTGATTTTCGATGTACTTTTTAATGGTTTCAGTTGAAGCATTCCCGGTCGTCGCACAGAAATAACTGGGAGTCCAAAGAGTCGGTAATTTGAGTAGATGTGGATATTCTTTTCTTAAATGATGTGAGGCTCTTCCTTTAATTCTCTTTATTATTGTTGAGGGCGAAAAAGTTGGGTCAACCTCTAGAAATAAATGAACATGGTCAGGCATAACTTCTAAGGCTATTAATCTCCAGTTGTTTTCCACACAAAGCTCAAAGATTATATCTTGAAGTCTCATTGCCACTTCTCCTACCAATACTTTCTTTCTCCTCTTTGGACAGAAGACAAAATGGTAGTTGAGTAGTGTTACCGAGTGTGGATTTATGCGG
>NZ_AAVU01000046.1 GCF_000169095.1 Lyngbya sp. PCC 8106 | reverse complement strand
AAAGAGCTTTAATTACCCAAAAAGCTGATGGCTTGTATGTAACACTAACACTTGAAGATAAATCAGTTCCTAGCCTAACTGTAGATATTCAACCAACAGAAGAAAACAGTTTAGGTATTGATAGTGGTTTAGAGTTTTTTGTTGCTTGCAGTGATTTAACTGCTGTTAAACTCCCTAAATTCTATCGCCAATCCGAAGATAAATTAGCTAAACTTCAATCAAAAAGAGATCGTAGAAAATTAGGGTCTAAAGCCAGAAGAAAGCTCAACCAAAAAGTAGCGAAACTTCATCAAAAGATCGCAAGGCAACGTAAACAATGGCACTATGAAATTGCTAATCAACTCTTAGATAAAGCTGATGTCTTATTTGTTGAAGACTTAAAGGTATCCAATATGTCTAGGCGAAATCAACCTAAGCAGGGAGAAAATGGAACATTTCTACCTAATGGACAATCAGCTAAATCTGGGTTAAACAAAAGTTTTGCTGATGCTGGTATCTCTGGATTTCTTAGCGAGATACTTCCTGGCAAAGCTGAAAAAGCTGGCAAGAAAGTAGTTAAAGTCAATCCAAAAGGTACATCTCAACATTGTGCAATTTGTCTTAATCGTGTTCCTAAAGAATTATCAGATCGTTGGCATTCTTGCGCTTGTGGTGCATCAATGTCAAGAGACATTAATTCGGCAATATTAATAAAAAAAGTGGGGTTGGGCGTTCGCCTCACTATAAAACGCAAATCTTCTGATAATAAGAAGAGGAGAAGCCAGCGTTCTGTTGCCTAAGCAACGAACGTCTGGAGTACGTCACTAAAGAACGATAGATACTGTATTGTCCAATCGTTTTTTCCAGTTCTGTCATCAAGGATGGACTTCGGAAAACTTTGATCTCTACTACAATTTTACGATTTTGTTTTTCAGCAGCCAAGGCTTTTTCGGCTCCCAAGTCTGCATACAGTCGGATTCCTTTGTATTCAATTGTGAAGGGGTCATCGGTGATCGTCCAACCGTCCTTGATTAAAGCCGTTTTCACAACATTATGATAGAAGTCATACTGTGGCATTTTTCAACTTTATCATTTTTGACCCGTCAACACAGAGAATAGCCGTGTTGAAATTTTAAATGATTTTTTGCGGGTTTTCCTATCGCCTTACTTTTATTTCCTCCTTTCAGGGGGGAACTGAGGGGGGTCAAACTTAGAAAAACCTCTCCCCCAACCCCTCTCCTACGAGGCGAGGGGAGTGAATTTTCTTCCCTCCTTGTAGGGGGGACTGAGGGCAGGGCCGTTTCGTTGCCCGAAAACTTGATTTGTGGGGAGGTGGGGAGGTAGGGAGGTAGGGAGGTAGGGAGGATTTTTATTAATAAAAAGCTATTTTTCCTCGGAAAAAACTCCTCTCCCCATCACCCCCTTCGGGTTCGCCACTCCCCTCAACGCGGGGAACCCGCGCACGGGGGTGGACTCACCATCACCCTTTCACCCCATCAACCCCGGCAATTTTTAACTTAGAATGAAACAGCCCTGGGGACTGAGGGGGGTTAACTTTCTTCCCTCCTTTCAAGCGGGACTGAGGGGGGTCAAAACTGCATAACTCAACACCCCTCAGACATAAGTGATAATGAACTTGGCGTGACTATCTACCCGATGAAGCGAACTACCCTCAACCCCTTCCTCTGGCTAACCGTTTTCGTTGGATGTTCGGGACTGTTAACAACAACACCTCAACCCGTTCGCGGACAGACCAATTCTGCTGAAATAGTTCAACAGTCGGATGAACTCGAAGAAGCCGAACGACTCAACCAACAAGTTATTCAACTCCGTCAACAAGGCAAATATAACGAAGCCATACCTCTAGCAGAACAAGTTCTAGAAATACGAGAGAGAATTTTAGGAGAAAACCATCCCGATGTCGCCACCAGCCTCAACAACTTAGCATTACTCTACAGTGACCAAGGACGCTACGATGAAGCCGAACTCCTCTATCAACGTTCCTTAGCTATCGATGAGAAAGCCCTCGGAGAAAACCATCCTTCGGTCGCTACCAGCCTCAACAACTTGGCAGCACTCTACGACTCCCAAGGACGCTACAGTGAAGCCGAACCCCTCTATCAACGTTCCTTAGCGATTCGGGAGAAAGCTTTGGGAAAAGACCATTCCCTTGTCGCACTCAGCCTCAACAACTTGGCATCACTCTACAACTCCCAAGGACGCTACGATGAAGCCGAACCCCTCCACCAACGTTCCTTAGCGATTCGCGAGAAAGCTTTGGGAGAAAACCATCCCTCAGTTGCCACCAGCCTCAACAACTTAGCATCACTCTACCGTTCCCAAGGACGCTACAGTGAGGCCGAACCCCTCCACCAACGTTCCTTAGCGATTCGCGAGAAAGCCTTGGGAGAAAATCATCCTTCGGTTGCACAAAGCCTCAACAACTTAGCAAACCTCTACGACTCCCAAGGACGCTACGATGAAGCTGAACCCCTCATCCAACGTTCTTTAGCGATTTGGGAGAAAGCTTTGGGGGAAAACCATCCCCTTGTCGCTACCAGCCTCAACAACTTAGCAAACCTCTACGACTCCCAAGGACGCTACGATGAAGCTGAACCCCTCATCCAACGTTCCTTAGCGATTCGCGAGAAAGCTTTGGGGGAAAACCATCCCCTTGTCGCTACCAGCCTCAACAACTTAGCAAACCTCTACGACTCCCAAGGACGCTACGATGAAGCTGAACCCCTCATCCAACGTTCCTTAGCGATTCGCGAGAAAGCTTTGGGAGAAAGTCATCCCGATGTTGCCCTCAGCCTCAACAACTTGGCAAACCTCTACAACTCCCAAGGACGCTACGATGAAGCCGAACCCCTCCTCCAACGTTCTTTAGCGATTTGGGAGAAAGCTTTGGGGGAAAACCATCCCCTTGTCGCTACCAGCCTCAACAACTTAGCAAACCTCTACGACTCCCAAGGACGCTACGATGAAGCTGAACCCCTCATCCAACGTTCCTTAGCTATCTATGAGAAAGCCTTGGGAGAAAACCATCCCGATGTTGCCCTCAGCCTCAACAACTTAGCATCACTCTACCGTTCCCAAGGACGCTACGATGAAGCCGAACCCCTCTACCAACGTTCCTTAGCCATTAGTGAAAAAGCCTTGGGAGAAAACCATCCTTCGGTCGCTACCAGCCTCAACAACTTGGCAGCACTCTACGACTCCCAAGGACGCTACAGTGAAGCCGAACCCCTCCACCAACGTTCCTTAGCGATTCGCGAGAAAGCCTTGGGAGAAAACCATCCTTCGGTTGCACTCAGCCTCAACAACTTGGCATTACTCTACAGTGACCAAGGACGCTACGATGAAGCCGAACCCCTTTATCAACGTTCTTTAGCGATTCTGGAGAAAGCCTTGGGAGAAAACCATCCCGATGTCGCTACCAGCCTCAACAACTTAGCATCACTCTACTACTCCCAAGGAAATACAACTCAAGCGATAAACTTTCTCAGTCGAGGACTAGACGTTGAGGAACAAAACCTGAATGTTCTCCTCGCAACAGGTTCGGAACGTCAGAAACAAGACTCGATGAAAATGATTTCTAATACAACTGATGCTGTTGTTTCTCTGCATATTAAAGATGCACCGAACAACTCAGAAGCGGCACGTTTAGCCCTCACAACTATTCTCCGTCGCAAAGGTCGGATTTTGGATGTAATGACTGATAACTTACAACTATTGCGAGAAAATATCACGCCTGAAAATCAACAATTTCTCGATGAATTAGCAACGGTTAGAACTCAACTGGCGACTCTGATTTACAACAAACCTGAAAATCTCTCCGAAGAACAATACCGTCAACAAGTTACAAATTTGAGAGAAAAATCAGACCAACTCGAAGCGGAACTTTCTCGCCGTAGTGCCGAATTTAGAACCCTTTCTGAACCTGTTACGATTGAAGCGGTACAACAGTTGATTCCTGAAGATGCGGCGTTAGTTGAATTTGTGTTTTATAAGCCTTATGATGCTAAAGCGAGTACAACAGACAAATGGGAAACACCTCATTATGCGGCTTATATTCTTAAATCTGACGGTGAACCGCAATGGGTTGATTTAGGGGAAGTTGAACAGATTCATCGAGCGGCTTTCTTTAGATTTAGTCTAGATATTAAAGACAAAAAAGATGCTTTAATCGGAAATACCAATGACGTTAAACAAACTGCACGCCAACTTGATGAACTGTTAATGCAACCGATTCGAGAAAAGTTAGGCGATATTAATCATATTATCATTTCACCCGATGCTCAGTTAAATTTGATTCCCTTTGCGGCGTTGGTTGATGAAAATAATCGGTATTTGATAGAAACTTATAAAATTACTTATCTAACGACGGGACGGGATTTAATTCGTTTCCAACTCGAATATTCTCACAAACAAGCACCTGTTATTGTTGCTAACCCAGATTATGATAAACCGGGTGAACCGACAACGGTTGCTGTTTCCAATACTCGCGGAAGCAATCAACTTTCTAGAGGGGTTGAGATGAGTTTTGGGGCGTTACCGGGAACTGCTGAAGAAGCAAGGGTAATTGCACCTTTATTGTCTGATGTGACATTATTTACTGAGTCTCAAGCGACAGAAAATGCGGTTAAACAGTTACAAGCCCCGAATATTTTACATATTGCAACTCATGGCTTTTTCTTAAAAAATCTCCCGAGAGTTGAACCAGATAATACTTTTGGTTTGATCTCAGAAAACACTCAACAAAATACTCCAATTCAAGAAAATCCTTTGCTGCGTTCCGGTTTGGCGTTGGCGGGTTTTAACCCCCGTGAAAGCGGTAAAGATGATGGGGTATTAACGGCTTTGGAAGTGGCAAATTTAAAGCTACGCGGGACTAAATTAGTTGTATTATCCGCTTGCGAAACGGGGTTAGGAGAAATAGAAAATGGTGAGGGAGTTTATGGTTTACGTCGGGCGTTTACGTTGGCGGGTGCGGAAAGTTTATTGATGAGTTTGTGGACGGTTAGCGATGAAGGAACGAAGGAATTAATGATTAAATATTATCAACGGTTATTGCAAAATCAAGGACGTTCAGAAGCTTGGCGTCAAACACAATTAGAAATGTTAAATTCTCAAGAATATCAACACCCTTATTTTTGGGCGGCGTTTGTTCCCGTTGGAGAGTGGACACCGATGGAATTTTGAAATATTATTTGATTTGTCAACTACTTCCCTCTCTTCTTTTAGATGAAATTTTAAAAATAATACTACCTCCCTATCTCCCCACCTCCCTAACTCCCCACCTCCCCATCTCCCCAACTCCGGTCCCTCCCCATCTCCCCATCTCCCCATCTCCCCATCTCCCCATCTCCCCAACTCCGGTCCCTCCCCATCTCCCCATCTCCCCATCTCCCCATCTCCCCAACTCCGGTCCCTCCCCATCTCCCCATCTCCCCATCTCCCCATCTCCCCATCTCCCCAACTCCGGTCCCTCCCCATCTCCCCATCTCCCCATCTCCCCATCTCCCCAACTCCGGTCCCTCCCCAACTCCGGTCCCTCCCCATCTCCCCATCTCCCCATCTCCCCATCTCCCCATCTCCCCATCTCCCCATCTCCCCATCTCCCCATCTCCCCATCTCCCGACCTCCCTATCTCCCCATCAATCAACTGTTATCCGGATATCTCGAAAGAAAGGGATTTCGCCTGCGGATGTCAATTCGGTGCCATGATTGACTCATCCTGACCGAGAAAATTTGGCTAGGAAATAAAGAGTATGAATGTTCTCTTATTCTTGATTAGCACATGATTGGTGTGTAAACAAGATACAGGATTTGTTTGAATGGCTTATCAAAACTGATGTGATTTCACTTTATTATTTTAATGTCGCATGACTGCGCTCACAATTGCGTCTTCTAACGGGTCAGGAGTGAATCAGCAAGTTTTTCTCCGTTTGAAACGAGCATTGCTATTAAATCTACGACGTCAAATTTTAATTGCCGTCTGTGATGATTTGCAGTTGCGTCAAACGATGATCACTCGCTTACAAGCAGAGTTTTCTAAACGACAAACCCCTAAAAACAGTTCAACTTCCACTCCAAAAAAGAACAAGGTTCGTTCATCCTCTTTTACAAACTGGGTAACTTTAACGGTAGATTTAGATGAACCGAATCTGATCACTCAAATTGAACAGTGGTTCGCAGAAAATAGTTCTGAACAGTCTAGCGTGTCTGGGTATAGTGTGGGTTTTCAGGTTTTAGGCGTTGAACAATTAACGCGACAACCGGCTGCAATTCAATGGTCGTTTTTGCATCATCTCCGCAGCCTAGAAAGCCATCTTCCTGAGTTAGAGTTTAGCTTATTATTGTGGATTCCTTCGCCTTGGTTGCGTTGTATTGAACAGTCAGCCCCGGAATTTTGGCGGTGGCGAACCGGGGTATTTGAGTTTGCTGGAGAACCAACTCCGGTGACTGCAATTACTCAAGAGACTCAAGATTTAGGCAAAAATTCAGTTTCTCCACAAATTAAGCTTTTATCTGGGCGTCAGCCCGAAGAAACCGAATTTCTCGATCTCGATGAGCGTTCTCAAACTCAAGAAGATAGCAAATCCTCTGAAAATGTTGCCTCAGCCGATGTTAAATCGCCTTCAGTGGCTCCGCAAAAGCCGAAACAGGAAACCTCACATCCACCCAAAATAAAGCCGCCTAAAACGGCAAAGAAGCCGCTAGATTTGACTCAAACCCTACACAAAGTCAAGCAAATTCAGCAAACGACAACTTCTCCCAAACAACTCACCCGGGCTTACCGGATTTTAATCGCACGGGTTCGTCAACAGATGCAAGCGGGATTAACCTCTACCGAACAGATTCAGCTTGTGATCGAAGTTTATGAAACGGGATGGCAACAGTTAGAAGATGCAACTCGTCCGATTTTAAATACTTCAGAAATTGTGGATTGGCTCAATGATCTTGGAACGCTGTATTGGATGCGTTTCCATCAGGAAAAGTTAACCTCTGCGATCGCCGAAATACTCCCCCATCTAGAACAGAGTATCATTTTCTATCAAAAAGCGTTAATGTACGCCAATCCGGAGAAACAAGCATCAACAATTGCTAGACTGCAAAAAAATTTAGGTGCTGCTTACGCTGATTTAGCCAGAATTCGAGAGCCAGTTGAGAATTTACAACAATCTATTAATGCTTATTGTGAGGCTATTTATTATTTTCAAGTTGTCATTTCCAAAGCGTCTGAGTTAGAGTGGCAAAATCAGACAATAGCTCAACAGAGAGCTTTGAGTTATGCTGCAACTCAGAATAATTTGGGTACAGTCTACTGGAATTTGGCTCAACATACTCAGCCAAGTCAACATCTCAAAGCGGCAATTTCCGCTTATACTCAAGCAGGGCGTTATTACTCTGCTGACCAGTATCCGCGAGAGTTGGCAATGATTCAGGCTAATATCGGTACAGCCTACTGGAATTTAGCCCAGCACGAACCCGATGATCAGTGGTTGCATCATGCGATTAAAGCCTATGAAAATTCGTTGAAATATCGCACCCCAAAAACTGATGTGGCCTCTTGTGCTGCAACTCGCAATAACCTGGGAATTGCCTATTGGCATTTAGCCAATCGACATCAAGACTCAGAAGTTCGTGCTAGATTTCTACAAAAGGCGATTACATCTTATGAAGTGGCGTTAACTTTGGTCGAACAGTTGAGTCCCACTCAGCTTAATTTTGACCCCTTAGCCACTCACAATAACCTGGGACTTGCTCACTATCAACTCGGAAAAGATCAGTATCTAGCCCTGAGTCAAACAGAGCGAGTCACTCATTTAGAAACAGCTTTACGGCATCATTTGCAAGCGGGGTGTCAGCAACTTCTGCCAGTCGCCTCTGCCAAAGCCGTCAAGCCAGGACGTGAGAAAATTGCTCTAGGTCATGTCATCCGAACAATTCGGGCGATTTACAATCAATCCGGTTTACCGGGACAAAATCGAGCGCTTTCTCAGGTTCCCGCGAGTTTACTCTCAGAAATATTACGCTCTCTGTAACACAATGCAACTAAATCGATAAATCTCTAGGTGTAAACCCGAGTTTTACATTAACATTGAGATGATTGATTTACTCTTGCTCTATCTTCAGCTCAACCGAAGTGGTTATGGCTTCTGCAAAGATTCTTGTGGTTGATGACGACCCAGCAATCCGAAATTTAATTGCTCGCTATCTAAGTCAACAAGACTACGAAGTTGAATCGGCAAAAGATGGTGAGACGGCGCTGGAATGTTTTGATCAATTTAGTCCGGATTTGGTGGTACTCGATGTCAATCTTCCTGATACAACTGGTTTTATTCTGTGTCAGGAAATGCAAAGTCGTACCAGTGTGTTTATTTTATTGCTGACCAGCTTGACGGGTGAAGCCGATAAGATCAAAGGCTTTGATAAGGGCGCTGATGATTATATTACTAAGCCTTTTGGTTTAGCCGAACTCGGTGCGCGTGTACGGGCGATTTTGAAACGTCAACGTAGTGTCGCCGACAGCGAACCCCGTAGTTTAGTTTATGGCGATTTGCTGATTGATCCGTCTCGTCGTGAAGTCTACATTGATGATAAGTTGATCCCGTTAAGTGCCTTAGAGTTTGATTTACTGTATTGTTTGGCCAGTAAACCGGGTCGAGCGTGGCGACGGTCTGAACTCTTACAAGAGGTTTGGGACTATGATTACGAGGGAGAACAGCGAGTCGTTGATGTTCATATCGGCCAGATTCGCAAAAAGGTGGAACCAGATGTGAATAAACCTGTACTGATCAAAACCATTCGCGGCGTGGGTTATATGTTTGATCGGCGAGTCAAGGAAAGATAGGTATTGAGGGAATTTCACCCTCTCTCAACCCTATCTCTATTGACCCAAAAAACTGAGAATTTCGTTAGCTTGTCCGATAGAACGACGCACACAATCTCCCAACGCTACACCGTCGATATAGTTGCTACACAGATATAACCCCGGCATTGCCTCTAGACCCTCATTAACGTGTTGTAACCGTTGTTGGTGTCCGAGATTGTATTGAGGGATAGCACGTTTCCACAGATGCACGGCTAGCACTTTGGGAGAGATATCTTCTTTGAGTAAAATGTGACGCAAATCTTGATGAACCGCCTCAACAATTTGATCATCTTCTAACTCTCCAATTTCTGGATCCGTCGCTCCGCCAATATAACTGGTGAGGACTTGCCAGCCTTGGGGGGCGCGACCAGGAAATAAACTCGATGTCCAAATCGTGCCTAACGTCCGAATCCCTTGTCCTCGGGGAACTAAATTGCCAAATCCGGTTAATTTCTGCTTTAAAGCTGAAACGGGATAGGCTAAAACGACGCAAGCCACCGGGGGATAGGGAATTTCAGTTAACGTTTGACTGACTTGGAGTTGCAACGGTTTGAGAATTTCTGCTGTGACATAGGCCGGAGTCGTCAACACCACCGTTCGAGTTTCTACCTGTTGAACCCCTTCTGGAGTCGAAAATTCAGCCCGATAGGTTTGGTTTTCAGTCCGTTCGAGACGGGTGAGTTGCCAGTTTAATTTGAGTTGATCGCCTAACTGTTTGGCGATCGCATTGGGTAAGGCTCCAATCCCCTGACGAAAAGACCCCAACTCTCCCCGTTTAGTTTGGGGAATAGACGGGTCGGCAGGCGATCGCGGAGATTTGTTCTGACGACGCGATAAAACCGCTCCAGCAACCAATCCACCGCCACTGTAAGCCATACGTGCGACTCGGGCAAAAGCCGAGCTAATTTCGAGTTGCTGGGGATCGCCTGCATAAACACCAGAAACAAAGGGTTCAACCAGTCGCTTGAGAACTTCTGAACCCAAATGACGCTCAAAAAACTGCGAGATCGTTTCTTCCCCATTTTGTTGACTTAACGATTCTCCCATCGCGGGTTGTACAAACCCCAATGCCCCCGTTAATGCTCGAAGTTTACCTCCAGGACTTAAGAGTTTTGTACTCAACAAAGCCGGAGGACTCATCGGCACAGGCATGAGTTGACCATTCCAGTAAACGTACCGAGGTAACTTGCGATCGGCAAAGACTAGCTCAGGCTTAAGACCTACTTCTACCGCTAACTTCAGTAACTCAGGGGTTGGAGAAAAACTATTGGGGCCTTCTTCCCAAAGAAATTCTCCTTCGGATACTGTGGTTATATTTCCTCCTACCCGTCCTTGATGCTCGCTGACAAGAATGTTGAGAGGCAATTGATGATCTTGGTTCTGATGGAGAGCATGAGCTAACGCCAGGCCGCTAATGCCTGCACCGACGATTAAACTATCGAGTACGTGAGTCATAAAACATTGAAATTTGCAATGAGGGCATGGGGCGTAAGAATGGATGTAATATTACATCTCGCCAATAACCATTGTCTTACAGGGGGGGATCTCCCTCAAGATTGAAATAAAGTTTCTAGGTAGATACGGGCGGCTTGACGATGGTTCTGTTCGGCTTCTGGGGTTTGATCACTACCATTTTGTAACAAAAATAGTGACAAAGCCGCAGCAAACACCCGATCTTGATCCCAATCCGGATGGCTATCGAGATAGCCCTGGAGGGATTCGTGCAAGATTTCAGGAATTTCCGCCAGGATACTTACACTGGTGTTCATATAGCTACTCTTAAGGTGATATACACAATACCTATTTTTTGAGATTTTGGGGGTGGGACTGCCCTACAGCCTTTCCTCTAAAATCTAGAAATCGGTAGTCGATATTGTGTGCTAGAAGGGGGTAGGGTTGTCAATGTTGAGAACTGTTACAACCTGGGGACTCCTCCCATATTGTTTACGGAATAATCAGGCTTTTAGTCTAGTTTTTGTTACAAAACTTTAAATTAAAACCGAAGTCTGAGCGGCTTTGTGTCGGCGATCGCAAAATCCCCAATCGGGCAGTCAGATCCTCTAATATCGTTATTGCTTGTGGAAAAGTGTATCTCATCTGTGGAAAACACGGTCTTAGTTTGTGGAACATCTGTGGAATCTATGGGAAAAATCCCCCTGAAAGATAAGAATTTTGAAGTTTCACCTCGACAAAAATTAATTTTAACTTTGGGGAACTTTTGAGAGAGCGATTTAGTCGCACAGAGCAGTACGGGAAATGAATATTTTGGGATTCACTGACGACAAACAAGCGTTGAGATCAACCCCATCAGGGCGAGGAGCAGGGGAGAGATGTAATCTAGTATACGATTTGCGTTACTTTGAGTTGCTTCAAGGTATTTTCTGAATGTGATACAATCAAAAAACGCGAAAACCAAGCGATTAAAGCATTTAAGGCTTGACATCCCAGAGAATTCTTGTCTAGTGGGCAGCCTGTAAAAAGGTAACCGAGTAAAGCCATCAGTTTTAAATTTCCTGAAAATAGTGGAGTAGAGATCCAAAGTTTTCATTGAAAACTCAATAATAGGTTGGGTTCCAGCCGATTTTCAGCCTGTGGACAGGGTGCTGCCGACAGTCCTGGTTTGAAACAGGAAGCAAACAGTGCAAAAGTGTTGTAATGCGACGTTTTGTACAGGTTTTGTAGAACAGTTGCTCAGAATTTTTTCAGAAGGTTTTAGTCAGCACCCCGCTCTAAAGAGACGGGGCATCATGCTTCTCTTTTTAGGTAGCTAGTACCCGCCTAAGTCCCTTGAGGGCTACGTTATCGGCAAGAGTTAACGTTCCGACCCGGAGATGCGTGGCCAGTCTCCGGCTCTAGAACCACAGCATTAAACAGTCCTACGAGGGGTAAGACAGTGTGTTGTCGAAAGTACCGACCGATAACATTGGCGAGGCAAACATTACCCCAGAAATGGGTGTTGGGGGCAACCATACCCCCATTAATTTTTTTACAGGCGGTTAAAACCGCTCGTGTCGAGTTTCCTCCCCGGTCTAAAGACACGGGGCTTCCACTCTACCGGACTATTTCCCGTGAAATATTCCTCAGATTTTCTAGGAATGTTACAAAGCGAACACTTTACTCTTGATCAATCGATCCAAAACCCTAAATTTTTAGGTGAGATCTTGTGAAACCGAGCAACTCCATTTAAGCTGAAAATCAGATCTCGTCATAATGGGTAAAACCGAAGGCGAGTCTGTCTGTAAAATCAGAAATCAAATGATCTGCCTTGAGAGCCAGGGTAGTTGCCGGGTCAAGTCTTCGGGCTTGTAGCAGGGAGTAGCCAGGAAACTGAGCAAAACCTGTGGACGCTAAGTCAAGCCAACAGTAACGTTGTTGCGCTCAGGCCTTAGCGGTTGAAACCGGAAGCCGACAACCTAATTTTTGATTGGGTGTAGGTAGTTCATGATTTAACGCAAATAACAATCAATTCCAACGAATCGGTTGACAATGAAAAGACCAAGTTTCAAACGGTTCCGTCCGGGATTAGTTCTAGGCGCAATCGCGAGTGTGGTGATGAGTGGCCCGAGTGCCATAGCTGCGGATCGAGTCGTTTTAACCTACGGCCCGTTCCAAGCCCCAATTCGAGTTCGAGATCTCGAAGAATTTGCGGAGACGGGCGAAAAAACCAAAACGATCGGCCAGATTGTTGGTCGTTCCGGGATCGACGAAGAGACTTTACGGGGTCTAATGACTCTCGAAGTGGGCTTTGATCTGGTTCCTTTTTCCTGTTTGATCTGTAGTCCGACAGGCATGGAAATTGTCGAAGATATTGCTTTGACTTTGCGAACCCATCGCCGTGTAGAAAACTCCCACGCCATACACGCGGCTTTAATTAATGCCGTTAGTGATGATGGCAAAATCTCTTTCCTGGACTTAATCAAGAAGTATCCTGTTCCTGGATTATACGTTGATGTCGCCAACATTCCAGAGACAGTTGAAAAAATTCAGGGTTTAGCAACTGATTTAGAATCATTGCTGAGAACAGCATCTCGTTATAGCAAGTCGGGATGTTCCTTGCAAGAGATCAGTCTACCGGGGCCTGCACCGTTGCAAGCACCGCGTCCTCCTGCGCCTCCGGTACCCCCACCACCCGCACCGCGTCCGGTTGCTCCTCCACCTCCAGTTCGAGGATTGTGGTAATCAGATTCATTCTGAGGGGCTAATTCTGATTAACAAGAATGCCATCGCTGTTGACGGGCGGTGGCATTACAGTAATTAATTATCAATCTTCTACTGCGATCGCGGCCAAGGAATAGCAGATTGTCCGGCTAATTTTTGGGCGACAACTTGCGCCCCATAGCGGTTTAAATGACTCGGATCAACGAAGTATTCATACCGGGTTAAAGCAGCTTCAGACAGATCAATAAAAATAAATCCATACTCTTGAGAAAGTCGCTGCATATTGTTTTGAAATTCCTGTTCAGCCCACCAGCGATAGGAATCTAAATAGTCATCGGTAAGCGGTAAATTAACAAAAACCAGTGGAATATTTTGAGTCTTCACGTACCCGATCACTGAACTGAATGCCCTCGCCTGTTCTCCAGCTAAATTGAAAGCGCGATAATCTCCATCATAGCGACCTGAAACATAGGGACGTTGCTGATAGTAAGTATAGGGATTATAACGACTAGGTGCAGACAAAAAACCATTAGCATCTATGGTGGTATTCAGTGAAATTAATGTTGCAGAAGTCTGTTCAGAGGGACGATAAAAAAGAGGACTAACCTGTGGGGATGTAGCAGAATTAAATGCAACTGGAGAAAACGATTTTAAGTTAGCATTTTTCAGTGAAAAATCTTGGTCAAAAATCTGCTGATCTTGATGAGCTTGAGGGAGAACCCATTTCGGTTTAGCACTACAAGATTGCGGCAATTGATAACAAGTTTGTGTGTTATCTGATTGAGTTGAGGTCAATTGAGGACGAACACCCGAAGCTAAACGTTTGTGTCCTTCTGAAGCGATAATCGATTGATAGGTGCGGTCAATTCGACCACTATTGAGCGCCCTGACTCCATCAGCCCAAACAATCATTTTGGGGAGTTGATTAGGTGTTAATAGGTCTGTTAAAACATAGTCTACAACTTGAGCGGTTGCGCCATTGACTCCAAAGTTAAAAATCTTTAAGCCTTGATACCCTTTTGCGGCTAAAGCTTGTTTCATTTCCCTCGGATCAATCCCTTGCAAAGCACGAGAACTGCCAACAATTAAAATATCAGGTTTCCCAACAGTGCTGAGATAAGACAGATAAAGTTGCAATTGTTCATCGAGGAGTTCGCTATCAAAACTCGGAAACTGACTCGTCATTTGAGTTTTTGCGGCTTGCTGTTGGGAATAGGTTAAATTTCGCATATATTCAACCACTTTTTTCTCCGCAAAAGCCCGTTTAGGACTATTGGGAGGAACCGCTTGCATCCAAGCCACCGCCTGAACCCAGTTCCGGGCAACTTCATCCCATTGTTGCTTTGTTTTTGCGGTTTGGGCTAAATTCGAGCCTCTGAGTGCAAATCGAACTGATTCATCAAACGGACTTTGTTCTGTACAAGCGTTTGATTTCGCAATCGTTTCAATTTGAGAATTTTGAGTAGAATTTGACGAATTTTCCGGGTTGACAATTGCTACATTTTGAGTAGTCTGTTCCGCAAGCAAAGATGCTGAAGGGGTACTGTTAACTTGTTTCTGCTGAAAATTAAACAATGTTACCGCCAACAGCAATGCGGCGACAATCCAACCCAAAAACTTTGATTGTTTCAGACGACGAAATAGACTCATGGAAACCTCCAATTGGATATTCCATCTTTTTATCGGAAAGTGAAGACTCTAGGTGTCCAATGCTTTATTATAGAGTCTGTTGTTTCAATTGATCGGATCTTAAGAATAATTTTTTATCAAATTATTTTAATCTATCATTCCTGATATGATAACTATAATTAATCTGATAGATGACTTTAGATGTATATATAGTCTTGATTTTTCATTTCAGATACACTGCCACTCATCCCCCGGAGTTAACAGCTTCAACGGCACCTTCGGCTTCATGTACTATCGTTCTCAAATCCTCTAGCATTGCCTGATTTGACGCTTGCCACAAACCCCGTTGATTGGCTTCTAACAAACGTTCAGCCATATCTCGCAACGCCCAAGGATTTTTTTCTTGGATAAATTTCTGTACCGTTTTATCCAACAAATAAGCTTTAGCTACCCCTTCATACATAAAATCTTCCACACAGTTTGTCGTTGCATCATAGGCAAACAAATAATCTACCGTTGCCGCCATTTCAAACGCCCCTTTATACCCATGTCGCATCACTCCGGCTATCCATTTGGGATTAATTACCCGAGATCGATAAACTTTGGCAATTTCCTCTTTTAATTGTCGCACTTTCGGACGTTCCGGTTGAGCATTATCACCAAAATAAGTATGTGGATTTTTCCCGGTAATTGCCCGAACAGACGCCGTTAAACCGCCTTGAAATTGATAATAATCATCCGAGTCTAATATATCATGTTCTCGGTTGTCTTGATTATGCAAAACAATCTGCATTTGTTGGAGACGATTTTTAAAGGCTTCCGGTGCCGAAACTCCCCCCAACTTACTCTGACTCGTCCCATTAGATTGACTTGTATAAGCGTAACTACTCCAGTTAATATAAGCCCTAGCTAAATCCTGTTCATCCGTCCAATTTTGAGATGCAATTAACCCTTGTAAACCCGCCCCATAAGCACCGGGTTTGGAACCAAAAACACGATAACGAGAACGAATTTCAGCCTGTTCTTTGGTTAATCCTGTTGTCATTAAAACTTCTGTTTCTTGCTGAACTTGTGCGGCTAAAGGATTTAATTCTGGAGGTTCATCGAGTTGAGAAACCGCCACAACTGCTTGATCAAATAAATCAATTAAATTCGGAAACGCATCTCGGAAAAAACCGGAAATTCTTAACGTCACATCAACACGCGGACGCCCCAAAATAGAAATAGGTAAAATCTCAAAATCAACGACTCGACGAGAAGGCCCATCCCACACGGGTTGAACCCCTAATAACGCCAACGCCTCCGCCATATCATCGCCTCCGGTTCTCATCGTAGAAGTTCCCCAAACAGACAGTCCTAATGTTTGTGGATATTCACCATTTTCTTGAGTAAAACGTTCAATTAAAGCGTCTGCTGCGAGTTGACCCACTCTCCATGCTGTTTCTGTGGGAATAGCCCGAATATCAACTGAATAAAAGTTCCGTCCAGTGGGTAAAACATCAGGTCTTCCTCTTGTGGGCGCACCGGATGAACCACTGGGAATATATCGCCCTTCTAAGCCTTTTAATAAGTGAGTGATTTCTTGATGGGTTTTTTGCAGGTTCGGCAATAGTTTTTTCTCGATCCATTGTAACTCTTTTTGGGTTAATTGTCCAGTGTTTACTGTTTCCCCTGCGATGATTTTTTCAACTAAACTGGCTGCGTGGTTTTCTATCACCTCAACCGCATCGCCAACCGTGAGACAAACTTGATTTTGTAAAGTTAAGTTGGGGTTTAAAAATTCCGAAAAATCCGTTGTTAGGGGGTCAAATTCTAATTGCCAATCTTCAGCGATCGCCCGAGTTAGTCCTAAACGCTGAGAACTTGGATTTCGGGCAATTGACAGGATTAAATCTCTTAACTGTCGCCCAGTCGGACATTGCCCAAAAATATGTAAACCATCTCGAATTTGTGCTTCTTTGAGTTCACATAAATAACCATCAATTGTGTTTAAAGTTTGTGGATCGAGTTGATGTTCAGCCAAGCCCAAATCTTGGTTTAAATTTTCTGTTTTAATCAAATCTTGCAGACGATTTTTAATCATCGGTAGCCGAGATGGATCTAAACTTTGTGCTTCATAATATTCATCGACTAGCCCTTCTAACTGCTGTAATGATCCGTAGAGTTCAGCCCGAGTTAGAGGCGGTGTAAGATGATCTAAAATGACGGCTTGAGAACGACGTTTAGCCTGTGAACCTTCCCCCGGATCGTTAACAATAAAGGGGTATAAATGAGGCATAGCGCTGAGGGCAATTTCAGGGTAACAAGTTTCAGATAATCCCACACTTTTTCCCGGCAACCATTCCAAATTACCATGTTTTCCGACATGAATAATAGCATCAGCTTGAAATTGATATCGTAGCCAATAATAGAAGGCTAAATAGTCGGGAGTCGGTTCTAAATCTGGGGCATGATAGTTTAAACTGGGATCGCGATCATAGCCGCGACTGGGTTGAATTCCGACAAAAATATTATTCAGTTGAATTCCGGCAATTGGGAATAGTTTAGGATGAGAAGTTTCAGAGAAATCAGGCTTCCAGCGTTGACAAATTGCGGTTTGTATGGAACTTGGAAGTTGATCAAAATACTGTTGAAAATCTTCCCAATTTAATGACTGTTGAATAGTTCTTAGTTCTCGTCCTTCGGGATCATTGGTAATACCAGAAGTTAAGCGTTGAATGAGTTCTTCTCCGGTGTTAGGGAAGTTTTGAATATCGTATCCTGCTTGTTGCAATGCTGTGAAGATATGCACACAACTGGCGGGTGTGTCAAGCCCCACTCCATTAGCTAGTCGTCCATCTGCGGTGGGGTAGTTGGCGAGAATGATCGCAATACGTTTTTCTGTAGCTTTTTTTTGGCGTAATTTCACCCAATTTGCGGCGAGATCGGCTACAAATTGTATACGATTATTAACTGGAATATACCCAATTACATCGGTTTCTAACTGCGAATTCCAAGTTTCTACAGCTTTGAAGGAAACGGCGCGAGTAATAATACGTCCATCGACTTCGGGTAACGCGACATTCATCGCCACATCTCGGGGCGAAAGTCCTTGAAAATCGGCTTCCCATTGTTGAATGGTTTGACTGCTGAAAATGACTTGTAAAATGGGAATATCTAAGCTAAAAAGGGGAGAATTGACGGTAGAATCTTCGGAAATTGAAGCAATGGAAAAACTGGTTGTATTGAGAAGGATTTCAATCTGATTATTGCTGTTTTTTTGCAGTTCGGTGATTACTTCGGCTTGAACATCTGGATCACGCAAAGAGGAGACAAATACAGGGATTGGGTTTAAATTACGTTCGGTTAAAGCTTGACAAAGGGCTTCTATGGGGCGAACATTTCCAGAGAGATAATGGGCGCGATAAAAGAGTAAACCGACATGAGGATTCTCTGTTTTTTTTAGGGTTTGAGTTTGATAAATTCCGACACGAGGAACAGAAACGGGAGGCTGATAATTATGGGGTTGATTTAAACAAGTTTTAGCAATAAATAATAAAGCGTTTGTATAGTTCTCAATTCCGCCTTCGGTGAAATAATGCCAAAGTTGATTAACGGTTTTGAGAGAAACGGTTGAATGACTCATTAAGTCAGGATCGGGGCGATCATCTCCGGGAAGGATGATTAATTTTGCACCCGTTTTTTCTACTGTTTCTTCAACAACTTCTAAGCCATAATTCCAATAAGAACGTCCGCCTAAGAGTCGAATGATAATAACTTTTGCTTGAGTTAAAATATCCTCAGCATAAGTATCGATAGTTAACTGTTGTTGGAGTTGTAAAAGGTTAGCTACTCGGAGGGCGGGAAAATTCTTTGGAAGTTGATCAACTGCGGTAGCGAGGGTTTGAATATCGGTATCTGCTGCGGTTAAAAAAATAATCGGTGCAGGTGTTTGTTCGATGAAAATTACTCCTTCTGTGTCAGGAGTCCAGCCGCCCGGTGTTGCAGAAATTCGGTGCATTTATACTGTTCTCTATTGAAATAATTAGATTTTTTTGACCTGTCATTCTCAGCGGAGAAAAAAATATTTGATCTCCTTCATTTTAGTTAGGGTGACAGAAAAACACTGGTGACTGTAAGCTTTTTCCTGAATTAAAGCCAATCTTCTTGTTCTTCTTTTCCCCCTGTGTATACTTTCCCTTTGGCGTGTATTTCACGAGTTTTTTCAAAGAGAGTTTCCTCAGTTAATTGCCAGTTTTGCATAATTTTTTCTAAATCTTTTTGAATATCTCTGGCACCGGGAAACCCTCGATAACGAATTTTCAAACGAGCCAATTCAGCGAGATTATATTCAGTTTGTTGACCTTGAATTAAACTCTCGACTGTCGCGCGATCGCTTTTATATTGGGGATGTGTTTGGTCTTGATTACTCATGGTCAACTCAGATTAAAAATGGAAAATAGCAGATATAAATTTAAGTTTCCCGTAGAGTGTGAGAATAGGTTTCTCTACGGGAAAAGGATTCTAGAAATAAGTAATCTAAGATTCAATACTTGCCTTCCTAACTTTCTGAAGTACAGAGAATATCAGCCAGAACTCGATAAACTCGATTTCAACAGGACAAGTACGATTATAGATTTACAGAAAGTTAATTCTAGAGTTAATTTTGGTCGGCATCTGGAAAGGTGCGTTTGAATTCTTCGAGCAGTTCATCAATTTCTTCAATCGCTTGATTGACATCAATTCTCAGTGTTCCTAAATCCGGTTTCTCTAGTAGTTTGACTAGAGACTCTCGCTTACCCTCAATCAGAGTAATTCGCTCTCGAATTGTATTAGAGTCCATTTTCTATTTCCTTTGTGACCTCATAATCTATAATATATAGCGGCAAGCACTGCAAACTGCAAAGGAGATCGCCAAGATCACCTATGACGACAAAATGCCCCTAGATCTCAATTCAGGATGCGTTAAACATCGTTCAACCCGCAGTCACTAACGCAGAAAAGGGGGGCGTTTGCTATCTGTCGGTTTATTTTTGGTCATTTCCGCTAAATATCGTTTCAGAGCTTTCTCGCGATTTTTCATAAACGCGCCCCAAAAACCGGGTTGTAGCTCATCCATTGTCTTAGCCAATGCCCAGATATCAATGGCGAGAATATTGTACAACCGTTCATCTTCCTTTCTAAGAGAGTCAATCTCCTCTAGGAGCTTACGCTCAACGTGGGCAGTGGATAGCTCATTATCTCTAGTCATGTTGAGGGTTGGGTAACGAGGGCAGAGAGGGAGAAGGAACAGCTAACGAGGGTTAAACTCATTGAGCTGGTGTGAGATTTCCTATAAATCACCGCTGAGATGAAGTTGGGATCTCCTCAATCAAACGGCATGATGGGTATATCATCAATAGTGAATCTACGCGGACTACCTTAACATATATGTTACGTCAAACATCTTTAGCTCAAGTGGGTTTGATCTTCGGAGGACTACTCACTGCTGTCGGATTTGTTGCCTATTTTAAAGACTATGCAACCCTAAATTTAGCAGGCTTCTTTTATGGCATTCCGATTTTATTGGGAGGACTCGCATTAAAAGCGGCTGAGTTGGAACCTGTTCCCTATTCCCAACCGACATCGCCGGAAGTCTTAGCTTTGCGAGAACAACAAGCAACCGAAACCCAAAATCAAGTTCGTAAGGATATTACCCGTTATCGCTATGGCCAGACGGCTCATTTAATTGACGCTCTTGAACGCTTAGGACTAGGGGCAAATGATGACGAACATCCTCAACTCCAAGGCTTGCGAGAAGTAGAGGTAGACGGGGCTTATGTTTTAGTATTGGAGTTTGACTCCCCGTTTGTGTCCTTAGAAGCTTGGCAAGAAAAACAGGAAAAACTGACCAAATTTTTTGGCCCCAATATTCGGGCAGAGATCACTCAATCTCAGGAACAAGAAGAAGAAGAAATTGAGTTGGCTTTGATCACCATACCCCAAGCCTAATTCGTGAATACTCCATTGTAAACAGACCGAATACAGGTCTATTTCTCTAATCTAACCGCATACCACTGAAGGTATTTTCCGGGGCCAAGATCAAAGTCACAACAAGTATTCAGCAGATATTGGACTTGTTGGGAGACAGTCGAAAACTTTTGTAGTTCTCGCGGTAAGTCATCCTGTCTGTCTGACAAAATAGATTCAAGTTTTTGTATAAGTTCAGTCGTTGTGAGGAACTGCTCGGGTTGATTTGGCTCTAAAACCACATAATGGTCTTCGGAGTACATGATCGAATCAGGCATTGTTGTAATACTTGTTAACTCTTAATATTTGATTGTGACTTAGGCTTGCCCCCCTGACAATGGGAGAAAATGTCCAAGTGTAACGTGATAGGATTAAATTGATTCCTGACAATCCCGATCGGATTACCGGAGTTTCTCTGACTCACCTGGGTTGAGCTGTCTTCAACGGCAATCAGAGAGAAGGTTCAACCCCCCTCACGAATTGTGGTTAAAACTGGTACGACGTATTTCTATGACTACCTCTGTAAATTCACCGACACAGGATCGTAAACTCTCTAAGCTCGAAGGCATTAAAGAACGCAGCAACTATCTGCGAGAACCTCTAGCCAGCGAACTGTTTAACGACGAAAACTTCTTTAGTGGCGATGCCATTCAAATCTTAAAATTTCACGGTTCCTATCAACAAGACAATCGGGATAATCGCACCAAAGGTCAGGAAAAAGATTATCAGATGATGTTGCGAACCCGAAATCCTGGTGGGTTTGTGCCGCCCGAACTGTACCTGACTCTAGATGCTCTAGCCTCAGAATACGGCAATAATACCTTACGGACAACAACCCGCCAAGGCTTTCAACTGCATGGGATTTTGAAAAAGAACCTGAAAACGGTTTTGTCTTCAATTATCCAGAGTATGGGATCAACTTTAGGAGCGTGTGGAGATCTCAACCGCAACGTTATGGCTCCTCCGGCTCCCTATCGAAATCGTCGGGAGTACGAATACGCTCGTCTCTACGCCAATAATATCGCCGACTTACTCACCCCACAAACCGGCGCCTACTATGAAATTTGGCTCGATGGTGAAAAAGTCATTAGTGCAGAAGAAAACCCCGAAGTCAAAGCGGCTCGTCAACGCAATGGCAATGGTACCATCGTCAGCGAGTCGGAAGAACCGATCTATGGTGAGCATTATATGCCGCGCAAGTTTAAATGTGCGGTTACAGTTCCCGGAGATAATTCGGTGGATCTGTATACCCAAGATGTCAGTTTAGTTGTGATCACCAACGAAGCTGGAGAACTCGAAGGGTTTAACGTGATCGCCGGGGGCGGTTTGGGACGCACCCACAACAAAGAAGAAACCTTTGCGCGAATTGGTGACGAGCTAGGATTTGTTGAAAAAGCAGATATCTATGATTTTGTCAAGGCAATTGTCGCCACTCAACGAGATTACGGCGATCGCCAAAGCCGTCGTCATGCTCGGATGAAATATCTGATCCATGATTGGGGAGTCGAAAAATTTAAAGTCAAAGTCGAAGAATATTTTGGCAAAACCTTACAACCTTACAAACCTCTACCCCCTTGGAAATATCAAGACTACTTAGGGTGGCATGAACAGGGCGATGGTAAACTCTTTCTGGGAATTTCCGTCGAAAATGGTCGCGTTAAAGACGAGGGAGACTTTCGACTAAAAGCAGCATTAAAAGAAATCGTACCGCAGTTTCAACTGCCGATCTTGCTGACGGGGAATCACAATATCATCCTCTACGAAATTTCGCCCCAAGACCAAGCTCAAATTCAACAAATTCTCGATCAACATGGGGTTCTCAAGGAAACTCAAATTGATCCGTTAGTGCGTTATGCGATGGCCTGTCCTGCTTTACCCACCTGCGGATTGGCCATTACAGAATCAGAACGAATTATCCCTAGTATCCTGGAACGGATTCGGGTATTGTTGGACAAGGTAGGCCTAGAACAGGAGCATTTTGTCGTGCGGATGACAGGATGTCCCAATGGATGTGCTAGACCCTACATGGCGGAGTTAGGGTTTGTCGGAAGTTCGCCTAATGCTTACCAAGTTTGGTTGGGTGGCTCTCGGGATCAAACACGACTGGCTGAACCTTTCGTTGATCGCTTGGCGGTTGGTGAGTTGGAAACGTTCTTAGAGCCGATTTTTGTTTACTTCAAACAGGATCGCAAACCAGCAGAACGTTTTGGGGATTTTTGCCATCGTGTGGGTTTTGACTCGCTCCGTCAGTTTGTAACCAACTACTCATTGAATCCCTCGATGAATATTCAGACTCAAGAGCTAGCTGTTACTTCAGATCGTGAGACTTTTTCAGAAGTCTCCTCCTCTGTTACAGCAATTGACAACCAAGACGCAGCTATTTCCACTCAACCGTCTTCGGATGATGGAGGTGATCCCAATAAAATTCGACATCGGGTGAGTGTTCGCCATCAAACTTACTTGGAATTGAAAGAGGAATCGAAGCGTCAAGGTAAACCTGTCGTAGAGATTGCCACTCAAGCGATTGATGAATATCTCACTCGCATGAAATCTCAACAACAAGTTTAACTAACCTGTTGAAATTGTTGCTCAACCCAAGAGGTGTACAACTATCGCCTAAATTTTTGACCGTTTAATGGTTCAACTTCAAAGACTCGCGATCGCACTGGCGCAAATTTCTAATCGACACATTGATCTCACGGCTGAACAACAGCACTATTTGGGTCGGGTGTTACGCTTGCGCCAAGGCGATCGCTTTATTGTGATTGATGGCCGGGGTCATTGGTGGTTAGCTCAATTACAGGTTATGCTGCCTGCACCTTCTCCCCACGCTAAAATTTTAGAAGCGATTTCAGTACAAAATGAGTTACCCATTGCCGTGAAGTTGTGGGTGAGTCTGCCGAAAACGGGATTTGATGATCTGGTACGGTATTCTACGGAGTTGGGGGTGTCAGAAATTGTTCCGGTGATCTCTCAACGTACGGTGTTAAAACCCAGTTCGCAGAAAGTTGAACGCTGGCGACGGATTATCCGAGAAGCGGCAGAACAATCTGAACGTCAAATTATCCCGACTCTTGTTGATCCGATTTCTTTTGCCAATGCGATCGCCGATTTCCCCGATTTCAGTTTAGCTGCAACCTCTCAGCCCTATCTTTGTTTGGCGCGAGGTGATCTGCCCCATTTGTATGATTGTATGAGTAGCACTCAATCTACCTGCGACTCAATCACCCTAGCAACCGGGCCAGAAGGCGGATGGACAAGTGCTGAGGTGGAAATGGCGATCGCTTCTGGTTTTCAGGCTGTCAGCTTAGGACGGCGGATCTTACGAGCGGTAACGGCTCCTGTTGTTGCTTTATCTTATGTGAGTGCGATTTGGGAAACAGCAACGAAACCTGAAAATCATTCGTCAGTTTAACCGGAAAACTTGCAAGAATCACTGTAAAATAAACTAAAATTATCCGGAAAAATTTCATCAAATGGGTATCAAATCAATCAAGATCTAATCTGATCAATCTCGTCTTATAAATCCAGTTTTTATCTGGAAGTATAAGATTTAACAACGAATATTATAAGTTGAGTCTTGCCATCGACTTAGGATACTGCCTTATAATATAAATAGTTAAAATTTCATTAGTTGTTTGGCCGCAAGAAGCTCAGTAAATTAATGACTAACTCCAACAAAATTCTCGCCGTTATTCGACCGAACAGACCGAAACCCGACGACATCAAGCAGTCAGAAGCCAAAACTGATGTCCAAACTGACTCTCAGAAAGAATCAAAAACAGAGTCAAAACCCGAATCCCAGACCGAATCAAAAACAGAATCAAAGCTATCACTCCCCGAAAAACCCTCCCATCGCCCCCGACCTTCTTCTTCCTCGTCGGATAAGCCCTATCGTCCGTCTCGACCTAAGCCGAAGCATCTAGAAGAAGTTTCTCAAGCGACAAACCCAGCCGGTGAAATTTTTAACCCCGGTGATCAAATTTGGGTTAGATCTCCTTGGGGTAAATGGGCGGTTGCTGAGATTGATAAATTTTACGAAAGCAATCGTGATCAAGTTGTTGCTCATTTTAATCCCAAAGAAGAAAAAGCTGGATGGACGTGGATGGGCGGATGTATTCGTTCTGAACTGCTCAAAAAAGTGCCAATTCGACAAGAATAAAGCGTTAGATGTCCGATCACCGCTAAGATAAAAAGGTCGGACATCAAAGGAATTTTATACTTATGAAAGTTGGCTTAATAGGAACTGGACTGATGGGACAACCCATGGCTCTGCGCCTAGTAGAAGCCAATTTTGAGGTAATGGCTTATAACCGCACTGCTTCTAAGCTAGACCCTCTGAAGGCGGACGGTGTGCAAGTGGCGGATTCTCCTCAGTCTTTGATTGCGGCGAGTGAATGTATTATCTTGATGTTGGCGGATGCGCCTGCGATTGAAACGGTATTGTTATCCCCGGAGTCGCAACAGGAGTTACCTGGAAAAACCGTTATTCAGATGGGAACGATTGCTCCCCAAGAAAGCCGAACGATTGCACAGAGGGTAACAGAAGCCGGAGGAGAGTATTTAGAAGCACCTGTACTCGGAAGTATTCCCCAAGTCAAAAGCGGGACGCTACAGGTGATGGTAGGGGCGACAGAGGCGCAGTTTCAACAATGGTCTGATTTGCTGAAAAACTTGGGAGAACCAGTGTTAATTGGCTCAGTGGGGACGGCTGCGGCAACAAAATTAGGATTAAATCAACTGATTGCTGCTTTGACAAGCGCTTTTGGACTCAGTTTGAGTTTTGTTCAACATCAGGGCGCAGATGTCGAGAAGTTTATGCAAATTCTCCGTGAAAGTGCTTTGTATGCTCCGACGTTTGATAAAAAGTTACAACGAATGCAAGACGGGAATTATACAAATCCTAATTTTCCAACCAAGCATTTACTGAAAGATACCAATTTATTTCTGAAAGCTGCGGCAGAGTTAGGCTTAAATACCTGTTCGTTAGAAGGCGTAAAATCATTGTTAGAAACCGCTCTGACATTGGGAATTGCGGATGATGATTATTCAGCATTGTTTGAAGGAATTAAACCTCAAAAATAGAATGGGTAGGTTGGGCTGTACTGGCATTGAACTCAACCTACAACTTGGGGTTTAACTCAGAATACCAAAGGTCGTGAAGCAAGATTAGTTCAAGTGAGAAGATACAGCTAGTGATTGCTTTTTAGACTGAATCTTAGGGGATACTGAAGTTGCAGTCAGTTGAATCGCCAGATGGTATAACTTCTTCTGAACTGCTGGGGATTGAATATATTTTAATGTATCTTCTTTGAGTGCATCTATGTTTTTTTGATTTGCCTTAAAAGTCGAATGTTTTTGCTCAAAGCAGGGCTGAAAGCGGTGATAGTGATTGGAGTTGACCAGATGCCGAGAGATATGATCAATAACATCAGAAGAACCATCTTGAATTGTTTCTAAAATAGGCATATCATTTAAAGGATTAATCCACTCAAAAGCTCCCCATCCTCGTGATTTTTTGACGCTAATCGATTTTGTTTTTTGAGTACCACAACCAAAGGAAGCAACGACTAAATTTGAGGGATGATTTTTAGCTTTAATTGCTTCTGCAACTGCACATAATGTTGGATTGTTGGCGGCAACTCCTCCATCCAGTAAGGGAATGCAGAGATGATTGTTTTCTGGATTATTTGTTAATTTGTAACCCTTGGCTTGCCAGTAGCTTAGATAAGTTTTATCTTCAATAGTATGAGCGGGAAAAGCGATGGGTGCTGCGGCAGAAGCCCGACAAACTTCCCAAATTGGGAGAGTTTCACATTCAGATTGCTTACTATTAAAGACAACGGCTTGACCATTATAGACATCATAGCTTGTGACTAGGGTTTGAATCTTTAATTGATCAAATGTTGTGGTTTTAAATATATTCTGAAGAACGGCTTCTAATCCTTTGCCATCATACATAGGTTGACTAATACCGAGATGTAAGCGGTTCACAAATCCTGTTAAATAAGATAGAATTGTTGGCGGAAATATTTGTTGTGGAAATCCAGAATCTAAAGAATAAAATTCAACAATTTTAGAGATAGAAACGCCATAGGACAAACCACAAGCAATTAGACTTCCTGTAGAGGTTCCAGCAATCAAATCAAAACAATCTTTAAGCTGTTTATCTGGACTCCGTTGTTGAATTTTGTTTTCTAAATCTTGTAGAATTAAAGCAGTTACTAAACCGCGAATTCCACCCCCATCAAGAGAAAGAATAGAATAACGTTGAGACATCATTTCAATCCTGCTGTACTACAACCCTAACCTAACTTCCGAGAGGAGGCGTTGAATAGTCCCTTCTTTGAGTTACACTCAAATGAGAACCGATTTTAAGTTGGCTTTGGAGGTGAAAATGTGTTAGAAGAACGAGATTATTGGGTCTGTTGGTCACAAATTTCAGGAGTTGGGCCAATTGCTTTGCAACGCCTCCGCCAACATTGTGGTAATCTCGCTACGGCTTGGGAAGCTTCAACCCAAGAATTACGACAAGTTGAAGGTTTTGGGCCACAGACAGTTGAAAAAGTAGCACAACAACGAGCTAAGTTTAACTGTGTTGAATTTATTAAAAAACACTCTGAAAAAAACCCTTATTTTTGGACTCCGGCTGATGTCAATTATCCCCGTTTACTCTTGGAAATTCCAACACCTCCGCCTGTTTTATATTATCGAGGAACAATAGACATTCAGGAAAATCAAGGAATTAAACCCACTGTTGGGATTGTTGGTACCCGTGAACCTTCTGAATATGGGCGACGTTGGACTCGCAAAATTAGCACAATTTTAGCGAAAAGTGGCTTGACAATTATATCAGGAATGGCAGCCGGAATTGATACCGAAGCTCATTCAAGTTGTTTGGATGCGGGTGGACGAACCCTAGCGATTTTTGGGACGGGAGTTGATATTATTTATCCAAAAGATAACCGTCAATTGTCTGAACGAGTCATTAAACAAGGTTTAGTGATGAGTGAACATCCAGCCGGAACAAAGCCCAATCCTCGACATTTTCCCAGTCGAAATCGGATTATTGCGGGGTTAAGTCGGGCGGTATTTGTGATGGAAGCCGGAGAGAAATCTGGGGCGTTAATTACAGCAAATGTGGCGAATGATTTTTGTCGGGATGTGTATGTTTTACCGGGGCGTTTGGATGATGAAAAGTCACAGGGTTGTTTAAAGTTAATTAATGGTGGTGCGGGTTTGATTCCTGTTAATTTAGAAGAATTATTAGAACAACTGGGTGCAATTCCTCAACTGGATACACCGCAACAATTATCATTACTTGAATCACAACCCAAAACTTCGTCTTCTTCTGTTGGGACTTTAGAACCAACTTTAGAACCAACTTTAGAACCAACCTTAGAACCCAACCTAGCAACAGTTTTTAAGGTGATTTATTCTGAACCAACAGCTTTTGATGTGATTGTTCAGCAAGCAGGATTAGATACTGGTATTGTCTCTAGTTCGTTATTACAATTAGAGCTTTTAGGGTTAGTTTCTCAGTTACCGGGAATGCGTTATCAACGATGTTAATTCTAAACGAAGTTGAGAGAATATAACCCACTTTAAACAAAAATAGGGTAAACTTAATCTAAAACTTTACATCACAATAAATGAATATGAGTAACCCTTCTTTTCCTCGATTTCATCTTGCTTTTCCAGTCTGTGATTTAGAAAAAACTCGCTCTTTTTATCAAGGTTTATTGGGGTGTACAGAAGGGCGAAGTTGCGACATCTGGGTAGATTTTGACTTTTTCGGACATCAAATTACTGCTCATTTATATTCATCAGAAGACGAGGTTGTTTCAACGAATCCCGTTGATGGCGAAAATGTTCCTATTCGTCATTTTGGAGCGATTTTAGAATGGGATGAATGGCATAAACTGGCTGAACGTTTGCAGAATGAAAAAGTCGAATTCCTGATTAAACCTCAAATTCGGTTTCAGGGACAAGTCGGTGAACAAGCAACGTTATTTATCAAAGATCCAAGTGGTAATGTATTAGAGTTTAAATCATTTCAAGATGAAAGTCAAATATTTGCCAAAAATACAAACTCTCAAATCAACTCACTTTAGTTATTCCCATTCTTCTAATTCAGTAATCCAATTTTGTAACGCGGTTACGATTTGTTCTCGTCGAGTTTCAAAGTTAGCTGCAATCCAAATCAAGAGTAAACCGAGAATAAAACCGACAATCCATTTTAAGAAGGAATAAATTGAGTTGAGAATCAAGAGTTGGTTGACTGCATTAATTAAAAAGATTGCAGTTCCGACATATAAAAAGGCTCTAATTCTTAATCCTAAGCCGATAAAAATAGCCGTTATACTCACTAAACCGGGTACAATTCCTGTCTCTTTATTGGTTAACAATGCAGCAAAACAAATCATTCCTATTCCTATGATTCTAATCCAATGGCGTAGGACTTTTTGTTGAGGATGTTTTAAATAGGGGTCAATTTGGGCAATATATAAAATGGATAATCCCGGTAAAATTGTATCTCCCAACGCATTCAGATCATATTCTGTGGAAAATAGCCAGTGATAATAAGCAAAGTTAATTAATCCAACGCTGAAATAAGTGAGTTTAATTTGTTGAGAAAATCGAGCTAAAATTAAATATAAAATAATCGCTATAAAAGTTGAAAAATACCAGGATAATTCTAGCGTTGACTCGGCAATAACCGATGTTAAAATGACGGTTAAAATGGGAATAAAAATAGCGACTCGCCGCCAGGGTGTAATCGGCCATCCCCAACTTTCCCAAGAAATAAAATAGAGAAAATAAGCAATAATCGAAACAATAGCACCGCCCCAAGGAATTAAAAATCCTTCTAAATTTAAAAGATCACTAATAAAGTAACCGATTGCTGCGGCTTCTAAACATCCAATATAAACCCAAAAATTAGCTTCTCTGGTGTTAGAATTATAACGTCCTTGAAAAATTGCATATCGAGTTAAAAAGATACCTATTCCTAAGCTGAGAAAAGAGTTAAGTTCAGAGGGTAGAGGCAGAGAAGCAATCAAAAAACAACTACTGATTGCCCAGTGAAGATGAGCGATTATTTTGATTTCTGTCTCACTTAAATATAGATAACGGATTAACTGAGGTGAGAATAAACGATACACATAAACGATTGTTGTTCCTAACCCGGCAAAGGCGATAAATTGTTCTGCAAGAGGGGAAGAAGATAAGTTATAAACTAATAGTTGATAAGCGGCAAGTGAAACACCAAAAACACCAATATAAGTTAGAGGTTTTAACTCAGGGCTACGCCGCCCAATACCTAGAAAAATAAATGAGAGGATAAATAAACTGATTCCTGTCCAGTTATCAAAACTTTCTGATGAACGTAAAACGGCACCAAAAATCCCATAAAATAGAGGTAAGACTTGCCAGGGATGAGGAAGATGATGAATTCTTATTCTGTGTTTCCAGTAATCTCCTAAAACTTGTGCAATTAATCCTAAAATTAGATTGGCAATTGATAAGTTAAACAGGGCATTTTCAGTGAAACCAAAAGTATGAGCCATTAAAAGTTCAACTTCCCAACCTAATATATAAATAAATAAGGGCGGATACGGTTCTTGATTTTCTGTTTCAGGATGATTTAAAATATGAATAACAACAGCAATAATTGAAAGTATTGTTGCGAAGATAGCTAAAGCACTCGGATTAAAAAGTTGCCAATAAATACCGATGGCATAAAACGTCAAGCTGATTAATTGAAACCAACATAAAATCGGTGTCCAGATTTCCACCGCAGTTACATACAAAGACGCTATATAACTTGATAAACGGTTTAATCTCGCTTGAATAATCCAGAGTACATTTAAAGCAATACCAATAAAAACTAATCCACCTGTTAAGGTTAAATTGGGAACCATTTCCCAGACTAAAAATCCATAAAATGTTAATCCAAAACAAACCGTTATCGTGGCTGAAAGTTGATTCTGCAAATAGTAAGTATTCAACACCATTAATCCAGTTGTGACTCCCCAACTGATTAACCGAATTCCAGGGATTCTAAAGACTAATAGTTGTATCATTACTAATGCAACAATACTCAATTTGCTGGCTAACTGTCGGCGTGGGAGTATTAAACTAGCAATTGTTGTTAATGCAATTGGAGTGATTAGCCAAAGAATTCCCCATTTACTCAACCCTTGACAAGCCAAGTTTGGACATGAATCATTCAAATTATAGCTAGAATGACGATATAAAAATTGATAACTTAAACCTGCTAATCCTAATCCGATATACCAAGCACTGTTTAGAATAGAGTTAGCTATCGGAAGACTTTGTTGACGAGTAGAAATAGTATAGAATATCCATTCTCCAAGCATAAATATAATTGATAAAACTCCCCATTGAGATAAAGAGAGTTGAGGAAAATATAAGTCTATAAAACTTGCGAATGTAAATAAGCCTGTAAGATGGGTGAAATAAACGAGAAAAACGTTAAGAGGTTGACGACGAATGGTATAAACAACTAAAATGAGTGTAGATATTAATAAGTATAATGAACGCACAACCGGATCAAACAGCGAAATAATTGTTAAAAGGATTCCTAATTCTAATGTTAATCGTTCTCCAAATAGAGCCAGTTTAGGATGCTGAGACTGATGAATAAAGTCTGTTAGTGTGAGCATTAAAATCAAATCAATTAATCCAACCCAAGCTATTAATATCCAGGGTTCATCTGAAGATTGGGTAATTTGTAGAGCGGTTTGAATGATTTTTTGTTGACTTTCGACGGGAATTAAACGCCAAATTAACCACTGTGCTTGGAGTCCAGTAATAAAAATAAAAGCTAAATCTCGTTGTCGCCAAAACTGTCTTAAATTGATGCCAAAAATTACGAGTGCAATCCCACTAACTGCTAAGGCTTGTTCCGGTTTAGTCTCTATTGAAACGAGCCAACCTACGGCTAAAAATAGATAAGCAAATCGCTGTAACCAAACGGATGAATAGAGGGATAATAATCCTCCCGTTAACCCCAACGCTAACGCGAATTGAGCGAGATCAAGATTAACAACAAAAATAATTCGCCACCAGAGAAAGGCGATAGGAATTAAACAAAATATTAAGGGAAGATTTTCACGACTATTTAAACGAATCTGTTGATAATTTTGGCGGCGATAAAAGCTGACTATTCCCGTCCCGATAATCCCGAAATAAAGAGCAATTAAGGGAATATTAGGAATTTTCCAGCCAAGTTGTAAATAGCTGAGTCCCAGTTGATTTAAAATAAGTAGGCGTTGTAACAGTATTTCCTGGGGTTCTCCTGAAGACAAACGGGGATTGAGAATTATCGTAATAGCTGTTAAAATAAAAATAGAAACAATGCTAATCCCCAGACTGGAATATAATAAACCTAACCCATCAATTGCCCAAAAGTTTAGTGGAATTAAGAGTAAAGTGACCCATTTTAAAGTTTCCGACGTTAGAGGTAAGCGACTCTGAAGACCCGGCCAAACCGTGACAATTCCAAACCCCAAAGTATAAGCTAATAAGACTCCATATTGTCCGATAGTCGGTAATTCTTGCCATCGACTTGCAACCAATACCCCTGACGAAACCAACACCATGAATAATCCTAAAAAGAGCAGCCAGCGCACGCTAAATTCTGCTTTGAGGGATTGGAATAACTGGGAAGGTAAGCTATTAAGCTCAGTATTTTGTTGAGGTTGACGGACAGGAACAGATGCTTCTACAATAGAGTTTTCCTCTGAGATCGGTGATGGAGATGTTAGATCTAAAGTTTGAGGTGGAAGCGGTTCACTGAAAGAATGTTCACAAATTTGACGCACTTGTTCATCTGACAACAACCCTAAATTTAACCAGGCTTCTAAACCGGCTAATACGGCAGAATGATCGCTACGAATCCGAACTTGAAATTCAATAAACTTTATAATAGGGGAAGACATCACTTTAAGAGCGTAGCAAAAGCTAACCGCTAATTACATCTAGGACAAAAGAAAGTATTTTTTCTGAATTCAGTAGATAGACTCGCAACCCAAAAATTCCCAAATTTCTCTACTCCCTCTATTTATTGATCTTGAGTTCAGGATCGTCTCAAATCGGGAGTATGGAGTGAGGCTAAGATAACATACCTGCTTTTCAAATGGCAATCTAAAAAAGCATGGAGTACATTAAAATTATTGTTTTCACTGCTCGAATTCGCCGAAGGGTTCAGGGGACAAAGGAACAAAGTCTAGGATAAAATCAGTCTCTTATTGAAATAAATTAGGATAAAAAGTCAAAAATGGTGAGTATTTTAACCCAAGTAAATTTTTTTGGTTCTGTCGATACGACTCGTTTTGTTGTATTGGGAGCGCTGGAAGACGATAATATTATACCTCCCATTCAACTCTACGATGATCAAGGAAATCTTCTGACCTCAAATGCAGATGCGAGTCAACTTGAAATCTTACTTCGTGATGGAAATGATGTTTTTGATGGTTCTACTCTAGACGTTAGAAATCAAGAAGTAGAAGTAATTGTTGTTGGGAATAAAGGTAATGATTTGATTACTGGGAGTTTCGGCCAAGATAGTCTTTTTGGAGGACAGGATAATGATGATATTCAGGGAGGAGAGGGTGATGATCAACTCTTTGGAAACTTAGGAGATGATTTTGTTTTGGATGGCGGAGCTGGAAATGACTCTATTTTTGGGGGGCAAAATGATGATTATGTACGCGGTGGAGAGGGGGATGATCAAGTTTTTGGCGATCGCGGAAATGATATTATTCATGGAGATGGTGGTATTGATCTGCTAACAGGTGGCGAAGGACGAGATCAATTTGTGGTTGATTTAATGTTAGAAACTCAGACCAATAATCCTAACTTAGTGGATACCATTCAAGACTTTACTTCGGGTGAAGATGAAATTGTTATTTTTGGGATAAATTCTGAATTTATTGAAGTCAGTAACTTAACTTCTGTGGGGAGTTCTTCAGGATTTATTCTCTATGATACTCGTAGCGGTGATATTGGTTCGGGTGGTGAATTTGCGATTGCTTTTATTGAGCAAAATCCAAGCTTAACAGCAGACATAACTGTAGGTACAGATATTTTTACGATTTAATCTCAATCAACATTCTACTAAAAATCAACAAATTTATTCCTGATCAAAAAGTATGAGGCACGTTCTAGGAAATATTTCTAGACGTGCGCCTCAAAGTCAAGCGATAAAGCTTTTTCGATGATACAATCTCTCTAACCAGAAATGCAGGTGTAACAATACTGAGTTCACATGATCTACATTACTTCGTTATTGGATAGAGAGACTTAAATTTCTGCTAAAGATTTAGTAATTGTCGGAATAACGATCGCGACCGCGACCTCCGCCCCCACCAAATGAACTTCTTTTTTCACGAGGTCGGGCTTTATTAACCTTAAGATCCCGTCCCATCCATTCTGCGCCATCGAGAGCTTCAATTGCAGCATCTTCTTTGGATTCTTCTTGCATTTCTACAAACGCAAATCCTCGAGGACGGCCCGTTTCCCGATCCGTCGGAATACTAACCCGTTGGACAGTTCCATATTCAGCAAATACGGACTTCAAATCCTCTTCCGTAACCTCATAGGAGAGATTACCGACATAAATCGACATACGTTAACTTCCCAAATCAAACAAATATAAAAGACAGATATTTCGGAAGGCTAGCTCTGCCAGATGGAACAGAACAAAATTCTTTGTACTGAAAGCAAAAACTGCAACCGATACCTATTCCTTATAAATATTCTAACACGAGTAGTTTAAGCTCAGAGCGAATAGAGCAATTAAAAATCACAAATATCCCCAAATCCGCTTATACATAAGTATTACCCAGACTTCCCACTCTTGCAACACACGCTACACCCTTCTCCCTGACTCGCGAAGTCGAAGGTATTGTCTCTACAAATATTAACTTCAACCCTCCTCCTCTCCACTCCAAGATCAAAATTTATTTATAGAGAGAAAATAGCTCAAACAGTCACCCTCTCATCTGAAATACCAAAATGTTTACTGATGAGGAGACAGTCAACAGTAACCAGTATCAGTATTCCAGTCTTAGACTTATGCTACTTGACCTCTTGACTTTTGACCTGATAACGTCTTCTACCGGGAGGGAAGTTCAACTCGCCAAAGCCATCCTTGTTTATAAACTTTTTCTAAATTTGCTTCGTAAATTTGTTCAATTCCTTCCATTAAAACTTCAGACGGACGATATAAAAAAATATCACTAAAATCTTGCTCAGGAAGCAAAGGAATATTAGACTGAACAACCAATTGTAGATAAACATTGGGTTTGAGTCGATGGCTCAACGGTATAATTCTACCCGGCTCTGCATCACTAATCACCAAAGGACTTTCAGATGAATTAATAATTTCAGCGACTGGAGCAACATAGCGACTTCGGGTATAACTTTTATGCCACCAAACCGGATGAATAGAACTCACTAAGCAAGATAAAACTCCACTTAAGCCGATTGTCAAAAAAATGTATTTCCAGCGTCTTTTTTGTTGAGGCTTCAGTAAATCATCACTAATTTTTGTCGTCAAAAGATAAGCTAATGAAATTTGTAAACCTAAATAAGCAGGAATTCCATAACGAGCAATTGTTGAACGTTGTCCACCAAAGAGTAAATCGGGTAAAATTAGAGCGGTTCCCAGAACTCCCATCAACGAAATTATAAAAAACCAAGTTTTACTCGGAGTCTTTTTAACTAAAAAATAAACTGAATATCCCGCAATTATAATAATCGGATATAAAATCGGATTCAGTAAACTATAGCCTTGATTAAAATCAAAAGTTAGTCGCGTTAAATTCAAGCCCCAAAACAATATTGTACCGGGTCTAGTAATTCGATGAGAGCTAGTATTATCAATTAAATCGGGGAAATTTGTAAAAATAATAATTAACCAAGGGAGAAAAAGAATAACACTCAACAAAACCGCACCGAGAGCCGGAAGAATATACTTCAATTTTCGCCATTGTTTCAGCCCAAATACATAAATTCCATGAGCGAGATAAACAAATACAGAAAATAAATGAGAATACAATCCGAGTGTTATACTAAAAGCATAAATTCCCCAAGCTAAACGTTTAGATTTTACCGCTTGATCAGTTTGTGTAACTTGTAAGGCTCTTAATAATGCAGCACTCGAAAATAAAATGGTAAACGTCCATAAACTATAAGCCCGAGCCTCCTGAGCATACAAAACATGAAAGGGAGAAATGGCTAAAATTCCTATTCCCACCCAACCCACCGTCGCCGACTGAAAAAGTTCGAGACAGAGCCAATACATCGCCGGAAAACAGAGCAAACTAATGATTGCTGATAAGCAACGAATGGTCGCCACAGAATGTCCAAAGGTTTGCATCCAAAAGCGGGCTAATAAATAGTAAAAAGGAGAATGTTCGGGATGTTTGGTAAAGCTGGTAAACGCATCTTTTAAACTTTTTTCCGCCGTTGGATATTGATAAATCTCGACTAAATCTCCGGCTCGAATCAGTTGACCTGTATAAATTTGGGGGATTAAATCATCAAGTAGATAACCTGAACTTCTCACCGAGGTATGAACTTCATCATACCAATAGACTTTATACCCTAAGTTGACAAACCGAAAGGCAATTCCTACAATTATAAGGAGAGCCGCAAATTGTTGTAACCATCGAGTAGGAGACTTGGATTGATCCATGATTGGCTAATGATCGGACTGCTGACTAATTTTACAGTTAACCTAACTCATTTTTACAATATTAAGAATATTCTCTCATTAGGTAGATTTTTAAAGATAAAGCAAAGTTGATCTCGGGTTGAATGATTTCTACAAACTTAAATTTTAATTAACACCGATAATTGATGCTAATTATACAGTCTTTTCTGCCAATCAATTTCTGGAATATCTTCAAGATTCACCATCAAACTCAACAACATAGCTTTGATCTTCAAAGGTAACCCGATCACCATGTACTAATTTACGTCCGCGACGGGTTTCTATTTGATCATTAACTAACACCCAACCGGACTGAATAATCAGTTTAGCTTGTCCTCCTGTTTGGGCGCAACCGACAAATTTAAGAAATTGATCGAGTTTAATGGTGGGTTGATCAGGTGGTGTCATTGTGATCTCCTATTTTAAAATTTTTCAAGAAAGTAATTGGTCTTTTAATTGGATTTTAAAGACTTAAAAGCATTCAGGACGCAAGCAAGAGCGCCCCGACTTTATTTCTAAGTTAATTTCCTAAACAGCAACAGTTTGACTGAGTTTTGTTTGGGCGGCTATTACTTCTTGTCTTGCCCATTGATCAACCGCAATAATATCCTCTAAAGAGGGATTTTGGCTATTATCAGTTTGATGGCGATCGCAAACGTATTCTATCACTTTTGGAATCTCTAAAAACCCAATTTTTTCGTCTAAAAACAACGCCACCGCCTGTTCATTTGCAGCATTTAATACGGCTGGCATCGTTCCCCCTGCACGTCCAGCAGCATAGGCGAGAGACATACAAGGATATTTATGATTATCGGGTGCTTTGAAGGTTAAATTTCCGGCTTTGACTAAATCTAACGGTTCCCAATTGGTATAAATTCGTTCCGGCCAAGACATCGCATAAAGTAGGGGTAAACGCATATCCGGCCAACCTAATTGAGCTAAAACAGAGGTATCTTGTAACTCAATTAATGAGTGAATAATACTCTGGGGATGAATAACAATATCAATATTATCGTAATCCAATCCAAACAGAAAATGAGCTTCAATCACCTCTAAACCTTTGTTCATCATTGTAGCCGAATCAACAGTGATTTTACGACCCATTGACCAGTTCGGATGTTTAATCGCGTCCGCCACTTTTACGTCTGCTAATTTCTCAACCGGCCAATCTCGAAATGCACCCCCAGAAGCAGTTAAAATAATCCGTCGTAATCCCTTTTCTGGAACTCCTTGTAAACATTGAAAAATTGCCGAATGTTCGGAGTCAGCCGGAAGCAATTTCACACCGTATTCTTGAATTAAAGGATTGACAACGGGGCCGCCTGCAATTAAAGTTTCTTTATTGGCGAGGGCGATATCTTTTCCCGCTTTAATCGCCGCTAAAGTCGGCAGCAAACCCGCACAACCGACAATTCCAGTAACGACGGCTTCTGAGTCTCCGTAGCGGGCGACTTCAACCACTCCTGACTCTCCAGCGAGTAGAATGGGTTGAGGATCGAGATTTGCGATCGCGGCTTTTAATTCGGGTAATTTGCTTTCATCACAAATCGCCGCAATTTGAGGACGAAAGGTGCGAATTTGTTCGGCCAGAAGGGTAACGTTACGACGCGCCGCTAGTCCAACGATTCTAAATTTGTCGGGATGATCATTGACAATATCGAGGGTTTGAGTCCCGATAGAACCTGTTGAACCTAAAAGAGTGATGGCTTTCATATTTTTTTAATAAGTTGTCAATTATTACCATAGTACGATGCTTGATCCCCTTGTCGTAAAAATGGGAAATTTTCAGTCAAACCGTTGTAGGCTAGAGAAGAATATCAACGGGAGAGATGTGTATGGAACCCCAATGGATCGAGTGGGCAAAAGCATTACAGGCGATCGCACAAACCGGATTACATTTTGTTCAAAGTGAGTATGATGCCGAACGTTATCGCCAAATTCAAGAGATTGCGGCTGATATCTTCGCTCATCATACTAACACGAAAAAAGAGGTAATTGAGGATCTCTTTTCTCAAGAATACGGTTATGCAACGCCGAAAGTTGATGTCCGGGGTGTGGTATTTCAAGATTCTAAAATATTGCTGGTTCGTGAGGTTTTAGATAATCATCGTTGGACATTACCGGGAGGTTGGGCAGATGTTAATGAAACTCCGACTGAAGCCATTACTCGTGAAATTTTTGAGGAGTCAGGTTTTGAAACAAAGGTGGTGAAATTATTGGCAGTTTATGACCGAACAAAGCAAGGTCATCAGCCGACTATGCCCTATCATGTTTATAAGATGTTTTTTCTGTGTGAAATTATTGGTGGTGAGGCAACATCAAGCCATGAAACAAGCGAAGTTGGATTTTTTGCGGAAGATTGTATTCCAGAATTGTCAATTTCTCGGGTTCTTCCTCATCAAATACAACACTTTTTTGAACAGTATCGAAATCCCAATTCACTCACTGATTTAGATTGAAGTTTGATGTTGATTTCATCTCCAGCTAATGAGATCACTTTCAAATCAAGTTAAAGTTCTAGTTTTCTTGAGGAAAAGTTTATAACTAGATAGGTATTTTAATCTCAGGGAAACTCACTCATCTTATTATTTTTGAGAGCCAGAACAATTCCTATCATTTTTAATTAAAAAATTAGCCTGTTTAACATGAATTAAAAGAGTTTCTAGAGAACTTTGTTGTATCTCTGAGGAGAGATTGGGTTCTGCAATAATATCTTCGATTTCTGTTTGGATTTTAAATAAAATATTAGTTAAACCCTGGTGCATCGCTTGTCTTTTTTGAAAAGAGTTTAATGTTTCATTGGACTGAGATTGAGATGCTTGTTCTGGTGAATTCAACAATGACAATTCTAGATGATCCTGTAGATTTGTGTTTAAAGATTTATTTTCAATATTTGTCAAGGTTTGTTGAATATTCAACAGAATAGAATTCATTTCTATCGGATCAAATATTTTTAAGATATTAGTTTGGGTGATTAAACCGAGTCCTCTCCCCCAATTCCAAGATACAACTAACCGTCGAATATGATGTTTTTTCATCTCTTGATGTGCTTTCCAGAGTGAGTCTTCTGGACTCAGTAGAATCAGAGGTTGACTCATCACATCCTGAACAATAGTCTGATAAAAACTGATGTTCAGTAATTTATATTGCAAGATATCTCGTTCTGTAATGATTCCCACCGGGAGATAACGATCATCGGTTTCGGGTTCGGTAATAACAATACAACTGACCCGAAAACCTGACATTAATTGAGCAATATTTTCTAATGTAGCTGTTAGAGGAGCTTGAATCACGTTAGAGGTCATTATTTCCTCAACTCGCCGCAATTTCAGTAGATGAATGGGTTGTAAGACTTTACGAATTCGTTCGGGAGAAATCACACCAATTAATCGCTCTTGTTCATCTACAATCGGTAAATGACGAATTTGATAACGTCGAAATAAAAATAAAGGCGCGAAGATATCTTTAAAAGCTGTTTGTGATAAACTAATTACCGGATGAGTCATCACTTCCCCAACAGTTGTATTGTTAAAATCTATTCCTTGAGCGGTTAGTTTGACAATATCCCGTTCAGTTATAATTCCAAGTAGTTTTTCCTCAACCACAATCAAAATACAACTTGACTGAAATCGAGGAATTTTGGGAATATTGCTAGAAGTATCATCCTGGTTTTTTATTAAGCAACTACTCCCGAGAATATGGTTCATTTGAGTAATCGCATCAATCAATCGAACTTCAGGTGAAGTCTTCAAAGGATGATGATCTATTGCATCTGTTAGCAAGGGTTCCCAGAGGAGAGAATTTTCAAGTTGCATGGTTGACAAATACCAAACTAACGACTAACGACTATGCTAGACGGGAATGAAAACACTATTAGAGAATTTAGCAGGTGTTGAACATTTTCAACCCTAGAAAAATATGTCTTTAGAGGGATGTTACAACAAAACAATCTAAATAGCAAACGGGACTTTACATTTCCCGCATTTAGGTTTATGATCAAAAAACGAAATAGAATAGCGTCTAGGAAGTTCTTAGTATAAGCAACACAGTGACGTTGAGGTTTGAGACTCAATCTTCGGGAGAGTGAGGAGATTTCAACTCAGATACGCTCTCACTGGAGCTGATATTTCGACTTTCTAAACCCGAGGTTTTATGATAAAGCCGATCTAAAACACGCTTGACTGAAATTCGCCTCCATTGTTGACCCCGTTTTGTTTTATAGCTTTTTTCATTCAGCCAATTCGCGATTTGTTGTAGTGATTTCCCGGATTTATGATGACGGCGAATTAACTCAATGACTTGTTGTTCACGGGGATCTTCTACCAGTTCACCATTTATAGAACATAAGCCAAATGCAGGAGAACCATACCCTGCATAGCCCCCCTGAGCGGCTTTGGCTTGGCGTCCTTCCTCAAGTCGTTGCCAGCTTGAGAGGGAATCTAATTTATCGGCAGTCATAACTCTGTTATAAAGCATAGTCCACTATTCTGATTTTATACTATTAGACCAAAACTGCAACATCAAAAGTGCAATGGTTGTTCATCTGATCCCAACAAAAAGCCAGTCTATCTATTTGTTTCAACGGTTGTTACTCATTCTCAAAGATTCAATCAAAGTACAGAATAACTTGTAATATAAATCAACAAAAATTCCAAGAAACAACACTTAAAAACAAAAAAAGAGATCTCAAATAACAAAGTTAATCTTTCTCGTCAAGCTAATTTCAAAAAAACTTGATGTTTAAATGAAATATAGAATAAAAATGCTACAGATGATTAATTCCCCTTAAACCCCTTTAATTTTTTTCAATCTAAAAATAAACCAATGATTCTACTACACTTTTAATTTACACAGGAGTTAACAGTTGAAACTAAACTTTTTCAATAAAAAAGCTGTATTTATTCAGGAAAAAGACTTTGATCGAATTCTTGAAGAACATCCCTTAGTTGTCGTTGTTTTTGTTATATCTGGGTGCAATTTGAGCTATCGGATTAGATCAATCATTAACAAACTCGCTGATGAGTATTTTCCGCGCGTGAAAGTCGTAAAAATAGATATTGAAAAAAATAAACAAATTACCCAAAAATTTGAAATCGCTTGTCTTCCTAATATTTTTTATTTTAAACAGGGAAAACGAGTTAACAATCTAGTGGGTTTATTACCCTATGAAGTCATTCGAGATAAACTTGAAGAACTTTTATAGTTCAATCCGTTGATCAATCTTTTCAGAAGATCAGTAAAATGATGCTGAACCCTTCTACGATTAAAAATACAAGAAACAAAATATTTCAAATCAAGATTTCAATCGTAGGTAGAACTTCAGCATTTGATCAAATCAACATCAAATCAAACAGGTGATTTCACCTGAACCAGTTGATTTACAGGGGCTTGGGGTTGTCCTAAGCCATCAGTTAACACATAACTAACCGCCAGCAAATTCATCCATATCCCCGGATAACGAGGTTCTAACCAAGGCTGAATCCATCGAGAAAAGCGAGGAACCCAACTCAATAAACCACTCACTAAGGCTAAAACTGTGAAATTCAAATAATTAAACATCCAACGTATAATTTCATTGAAAGTAATGAAATCCAAAATCCAAATTAACAGTTTAGGATTAGTTCGAGCCGCTTTCAAAGCTAATCGAGTAAACGTCCACCAGTCGGCTCGATCTTTAATAAAAGTGTCTGCAACGGCTGTCGGTTCTGAGGCTAATAATCCAAAAAACGTATTTAAAATAGAGTTAATTTTTTGAGGTGGTAAATGTCGATCTGTAGGAACCATCATCCCTTTAGAAAATAGCCACGTGACTGAAATATTGCTTTGATAAGCTCGAATTTGATTTAAGTGTTTGACTTGCAAAAGATCATGTTTTAAAGCGGTATTCAATAAATCCGTTAAACGAGATAAATTCCGGACTAAAGAACCAAATCCAGTAAACACTAAAGGAGACTGAAGTGAAGCCGCATCTCCAATTGCAATTAACCGATCATAAGCCACTTTGCGATCGCGACTTCTCGCACTAAAGTGTCCAGGAATATAACCAAAAGTTGGTTTTTTCCAAACTAATTGATCTAAATCACAGCGACGATATTCAGGTAAAATGGTAAAAAAGTCCTCATACATTTCTAACAACGAACCTGGATTTTTGGGGTTAACTTGATGGTAATGAAACAGATAAAAAGTTAACTCATTTCCTGCACCGGGAAACAATTCCCAAATGAGTTGACGTCCGCGAGAAATATCACCATGACTATTAAGAACATCACCATATTTAGAGTCCCAAACATCCGGTTCAAAACCTCCATCAATCACCGCCCCAACCGTCGGACAAACACTATCAAAAGCCCGTCCTCCGTTCAATTGCCAAGCAATAGGAGAAGCGGTTCCCATCGCATCTACCAGTAAACGTCCTGTCGCAATTCGTTCTGATTGGGTCGGTAAATGAAGGGATTTAAGCATAACTTGACTCGAGGCAATATCAGCTCGAATAAATTCGGTTTCATCCCAAATATCACCGCCCGCCTGTCGTAATTTTTCTCCACAAGAACGGAGTAATTTCTCTGCATCCAAAGCAACATTTAAAACCGTCGGAGTATGCAGAACTGGGGCTTTAGCAACCGGGGGATTATTAGCATCAAAAAACTTATGAAATCCATCTTTATATTCTCTGGCAATTAAACTTTCAACCTCAGCTTTTGAGAATAATCCTAAATCAATTAAACTTTGAAGTTCACTGCGAGAAATATTCCACTCGCGGTTCATACGTCCAAACGGCAAACGTTCCATTAATAAAACTCGATAGCCTAACCGTGCCATCACAGCTGCATGAATCACCCCCAACGCTCCGCCCACATAAATCAAATCATATTTAGGTGGAGAATCGGTGTGAGTATCTGGCGCTGAAAAGATAATTTGTTTAGGTTTTTTAGGATTAAGTACACCTTCCCGCCACCGTTTTTCCCACCAATAAACTCGCTGAAGATCAGAGTTTCCATTGGGCATTTTTTGAAAGTATTTGACCGTCAAAGGATAATGATCCGCTAAGGCTTCAAAAATCGATTTTTGAGAGAGATCAATTTCTGGAGGTTCAGGATATTGATGAGGAAATTGTTGTCTAAGTTCAGTTTCTAGCCGTTGAATGAATTGCCGTTGCTCATTTTTCGGAGGATTTCCTACTCGAAAAACCTTTAGATAAGTCGTTCGTTGAAGTGACCAAACAAAAGCTGAAAGTTCGTTAGGTTCAGTCTTTGTCGCGTCAGTGAAAGGAAACCTGAGACGAAAACCATCTGGGGTGATGTGTTTTTCTCCGGTTCCGGGTTGAAACTTCTCCTGCAACCAGGTACAAACGCTTTGAGTATTGGGTGTGGGGATTTCCAGATAGAGAATTTCCTTCATGTTCATTTGTGATCGATTTGTACCTCAGTTACGAATCAAGTGATTCATCCATATCAATAGGGTAGGCTAAAAAAGGCATCTTAGGAAAGAGTCTGACGCCAAAGGTGTAATATTTATTGATGAACGTTTAGGATCAAGATATCATGGCAGAGTCACTTCAAGTTGAAAAGTTGATCCAACAGCAACGACAATTCTTTGCTACAGGTCAAACAAAGAATGTCAACTTCCGTCGGGAACAACTTCAACGTCTCAAACAAGCAATTATAGACCATCAAGGCGACATTATTGATGGAGTCAAAGCTGATTTGAACCGACCCGAATTTGAAGCTTATTTTGAAATTGCTTCGGTATCCGAGGTTAATTATGCCATTAAACACCTCAAATCTTGGACAAAACCGAAAAGAGTTTGGGCTTCTATTGATCAATTTCCCTCAACCGCACAAATTTGTCCAGAACCTTTAGGTGTTGTTCTGATTATTGGGCCTTGGAATTATCCCTTTCAATTGATGATTTCGCCTTTGGTTGGGGCAATGGCTGCGGGAAATTGTGCCATTCTTAAACCCTCAGAAATTGCGGCTAATACCTCTAAAGTTGTTGCTAATATCATTCAAGAAACCTTTGATCCGGCTTATGTTGCTGCGGTGGAAGGGGGAGTAGAAACCAGTCAAGCTTTACTCACTCAAAAGTTTGATCATATCTTCTTTACAGGCGGAACAAAAATTGGTCAAATTGTCATGGAAGCGGCGGCTAAAAATTTAACTCCCGTGACTTTAGAGCTAGGCGGAAAAAGTCCTTGTGTGGTTGAGAGTGATGTTCAGCTTGATTATACCGCAAAACGAATTGCTTGGGGGAAATTTATCAATGCCGGACAAACCTGTATTGCACCGGATTACTTGTTAGTGAAGCGTGAAATAAAAAATGATCTCTTAGAGAAAATTAAAGAAAATATTCAAGCTTTTTATGGAGAAAATCCTGAAAAAAGCCCCGACTATTGCCGAATTATTAGCCCAAGACAGTTTAACCGTTTAGCTGATTTTTTGCAAAATGGTAAAGTGATTATAGGCGGACAAACAAACCCCGAAGATCAATATATTGCACCGACAGTTTTAGATCAAGTCTCTTGGGATGATCCAGTCATGCAAGAAGAAATTTTTGGGCCGATTTTACCCGTTTTAGAATATAATGATTTAGGAGAAGCAATCTCTCAAATTAACGCTCGTCCTAAACCCTTAGCCCTTTATTTCTTTTCCAAAGATAAAGCCAAACAGCAACAAGTTCTTCAAAATACGTCTTCCGGTGGGGTTTGTTTGAATGATACAGTTATGCAAGTCGGAGTAACTAATCTTCCCTTTGGGGGTGTAGGAGATAGCGGCATAGGAAGTTATCATGGAAAAGCCAGTTTTGATACCTTTTCTCATTATAAAAGTGTGTTGAAAAAATTCTTCTGGCTCGATCTAAATTGGCGTTATGCTCCCTATCAAGGTAAAGTTGATTTCATTAAAAAAATTGTCAATGGATCGTAGCTTGTATTAAACTACAAGGTGTAGGGACGGGTTTAAATTTATTGATAATCCGTCCCGAAAATATTCATTAATTAATCTATAGTATGATCAATAGTCGTGATTTTATTTTAAGTTCAGTTCGTAAAAATCAACCAAATTCAGACGTTAAACTTCCTGAAATTCCAGAGTTTAACACCAACTCAGAACCATTGATTTCTCAGTTTAAAACGCAACTTGAACGCATGGGAGGACAATCTTTTGAACTCTCAAATATTGAGGAGATAAAAGCAAAAATAATAGAACTTTATCCTGATGCAAAAATCATCTGTTCAACCCTTCCTGAAATCACTGGAAATAAACCCATTTATTCTAATACTTCTCCCCATGAATTAGCTGATGTTGATGTTGCCATTATTCGGGGAAAATTTGGAGTCGCTGAAAATGGGGCGGTTTGGTTAACTCACGAGGATTTAGTTGTAAATGCGTTAGGTTTTCTCTCTCAACATTTAATCATTTTACTCGATTCAAAACAGCTTGTAAGTAACTTACATCAAGCCTATCAACGCATTGAATTAACTCAAACCTCCTACGGCGTTTTTATGGCTGGCCCCTCGGCGACAGGAGATGTAGAAGCAGTGATTATTCGCGGCGCCCAAGGGGTTCGGAGTTTAACCGTTTTTTTACTTGAAGACTAATCTATTTTGACTAGAAAACCCACTTTAAAAACAAACAATGAAAGTCGGTCTATTTATTCCCTGTTATATCGATGCGTTCTTTCCGGAAGTGGGAATAGCAACGCTAGAATTATTAGAAAAACTCGGCGTAGAAGTCGAATATCCCCTCAATCAAACCTGTTGTGGTCAACCCATGGGAACCAACGGAACTCAACAAGAAGCAGCCGCAACTGAACGAGTATTTGTAGACTGTTTTAAAGACTATCAATATATTGTCAGTCCTTCGGCGAGTTGTGTTTATCATGTTCGGGCAAATTTAGATGCAATTCCTCAAACTTTGGAGGTGCAAAATGTTCGTCAAAACATCTATGAATTAGTCGAATTTTTGCATGATATCCTAAAAATTAATCACTTTCCTGGGGCAGAATTTCCCCATAAAGTTGGCTTACATAACAGTTGTAGCGCCATTCGGAAACTCGGAATTTCTCGCCCCTCAGAATTAATGATTGCCTCTTTTTCTAAAAGTCAAACTCTCTTAGAAAAGGTCAAAGGGATAGAATTTGTAACCTTAGATCGTCCCGATGAATGTTGTGGCTTTGGGGGAACGTTTTGTGTTTTTGAAGAAGCGGTTTCGGCTCAAATGGGGTATGATAAAGTCAACGATCATTTCCGCAATGGTGCTGAATATATTGTTTCAGGTGACATGAGTTGTTTATTGCACCAAAAAGGGATCATCGACTATTATAAAATGAACCTAAAAACAATTCATATTGCCCAAATTCTCAACGGAACTTCACGATGACTAAACCCATTAACCAAGCCGCAGCAGCCGAACAATTTTTACAAGATCCACAACGCGCCCAACAATACGATCAAATTCTTTGGAATGCACGACTCCGACGAGATCAAGCAGCAGCATCTATTCCTGAATGGGAACAATTACGCGAAATTGCCTCACAAATTAAAGAACATACTCTCACTCATCTTGCTGACTATTTAGAACAGTTTGAAGCCAACGCAAAACAAAATGGAATACAGGTTCACTGGGCGAAAGATGGGGTAGAACATAATCAAATTGTTTACAATATTCTCAACACTCATCAGGTTCAAACTCTAGTCAAAAGTAAATCTATGCTGCAAGAAGAATGTGGCATGGTTCCATTTTTAGAAAGCCAAGGAATTACCATTACAGAATCAGATTTTGGAGAACGTATTCAACAACTTGATCAAGAACCTCCGAGTCATATTGTTATGCCCGCTATTCACAAAAACCGTCAAGATGTTTCTAAACTATTTGCCGAAAAAATTGATACCGATCCCAACAATGATGATCCTCATTATCTCAATGAAATGATGCGACAAAATACTAGACCTCGCTTTTTAAGGGCTGATGCCGGGATGACTGGGGTTAATTTTGCGATCGCAGAAACGGGTAGTTTTGTCGTCTGTACGAACGAAGGAAACGCAGATATTGGGGCGAATGTTCCCCGGCTACATATTGCCAGTATGGGCATTGAAAAATTAATCCCAAAAGTTGAACATTTAGCGGTTTTTATTCGTTTGCTGTCTCGTAGTGCTTTAGGTTCTCCCATTACTCAATATACCTCCCATTTTACCCAACCTAAAAAGGGTGGAGAAATCCATTTAGTGATTGTTGATAATGGCAGAAGTGAACGGTTAGGAATGGCGGATTTTTGGTCATCTTTAAAATGTATTCGCTGCGGCGCTTGTTTGAACACTTGTCCGGTATATCGTCGCAGTGGAGGGTTAAGTTATGGGGCAGTTTATTCGGGGCCTTTGGGAATGATTATTGACCCAACTTTTGATCTACAAAAATACAGTAATTTACCCTATGCTTCAACCCTTTGTGGTTCCTGCGGTGATGTTTGTCCAGTTAAAATTGATCTTCCCAAACAAATTTATAAATGGCGTCGAGTGATGGCAGAAAAACACTTACTCTCTTTACCTCGTCGAGAGAGTATGAAAGCTGCGGGGATGGTGTTAGGAAATCCTCAGCTTTATCGTTTTGCTGAGAATGTAATTTTACAGAAAGTAATGAAATATTTTCCCTTGTTATTTTCGAGTAAAATCTTAAATCCTTGGGTGCGACATCGGGCGTTACCAGCACTTCCCAAACAAACCTTTAAACAGTGGTATCTCAAAAACCGTCAAAATTTGGGTGCATGAAAAAACAAAAATTTGGTGATTACCCAAGTTAAGATTATGATATTGATGCACCGTTCCCCCAAAAAGTAGGGTACATCAAACAACAATTTCAGGAATACCTAAGTTAAAATGTATGATATTGATGCACCGTTCCCCCAAAAAAATTTGGGTGCATCAAAAAACAAAAATTTGGTGATTACCCAAGTTAAAGTTATGAAATTGATGCACCCTACTAACACTACCAGTCTCAAAGTAACTTGGGAAAAGTTACCCGAAGACTATATTTTACCCGATGATCCGGTGGATAATATTACTCAGCCCCTATTGGCAATGGCATTAACAGATGCGTTAAGTGTGGCGGGAAAATTACCTGAAAATTCTCTAACTTCTACTAATTATGGTATCTGTGCCACAGTAAATGATAAAATTGTTGTTAAAGCCCCTGACTGGGCATTTATTCCGGAAATTCGAGTTGAACGCTTAGAAGTTGAACGCAGTTATACGCCGCGTTTGGAAGGGGAGATTCCTCTGATTGTGATGGAATTTATCTCTGAAACAGAAGGGGGTGAATATTCCATAAAACCAACTTATCCGCCTGGAAAATGGTTTTTCTATGAACAAGTGCTGCAAGTTCCAAACTATGCGATTTTTGCACCCCAAAATGGTGTTTTAGAATTGTATCAATTGGATGATTCTAGCCGATATAAGGTACAAAAACCTGATGAAAATGGGCGATATTGGATCGCTGAAATGCAGTTATTTTTGGGCGTTTGGCAAGGAACCCACGACAGACGCACAGGCTATTGGTTGCGGTGGTGGGATGAGGCGGGAAGCTTATTGTTATGGGGGTCTGAGTTAGTCCAACAAGAACGTCAACGCGCAGAAGTTGAACGTCAACGTGCAGAACAAGCCGAACTTCGCCTCCAACAACTCATGGAACGACTCAAGGCTGAGGGAATTGAACTCGAAGAATAGGGTTTTCAAAAGTGAGTTGAAGCTAGAGTTTTGACGACTAATGTTAATGTTAATAAATTAGGCTTTAAACGTCTGTAACTTAAACTCAAGTTCAAAAGATTTAAAGATAGTCTAATTTCGGGCGAGAGGAGACAGAAAATCAAAATTCTCTATCTCCACCTAACAGTTTAGCGAGTAGAAGTTGAATTTTCGGAGAGGGATAACTCATCAAGCGATCGCCAAATTTCCTGCATTAAATCATTCAACCCAATTTTAGCAACCGCCGAAATAAGAAAGACTTTTGATTGGCTAACTTGCTGAATTTGAGTAATGATTTCTTGCACTTCTTCGCTGTCAGTATCTACCGCATCCGCCTTATTTAAGGCCACAATTTGTGGATGATCCGTTAAACCCCGACCATAGGCTTGTAATTCTTGCTGAATCGTATGATAATTTTCGACAGGAGTTGGATCAGTAATATCAATTAAATGCAATAAAACCCGAGTGCGTTCAATGTGGCGTAGGAATTCATGGCCTAAACCCAACCCTAAATGAGCGCCTTCAATTAAACCCGGAATATCTGCAAAAACAGTACCATCTCCTGTCGGTTTGCGAACAACCCCTAAATTGGGAATTAGCGTGGTAAACGGATAATCCGCAATTTTAGGTTTAGCGGCAGATAATGACGAAATCAACGTGGATTTCCCCGCATTCGGCAAACCCATAATACCGACTTCTGCTAACAGTTTCAACTCTAATCTAAGCTGCCGTTGTTCACCCATTAACCCCGGTAAAGCATAATCAGGAGCGCGATTTTGGTTACTCAGAAAGTGAGCATTTCCTAAACCGCCTTTACCCCCTTTAGCAACACAAAATTCTTGATGAGGGTGAATCAAATCCACGACAATTTCTTCAGTTTCTACATCATAAACCGTAGTCCCACAAGGAACTTCAATAATGCGATCATTTCCCATGGCACCCGTCATATTTTTGGGGCCACCTCGTCGGCCATCTTCAGCGCGAAAACGGTGATTGTACTTCAAATCGAGTAAAGTTTGTAGGTGTTCAACCGCGACTAAAATCACCGAACCCCCTTTTCCACCATTCCCACCCGAAGGCCCTCCGGCAGGAACATATTTTTCTCGACGGAAGGCGACGATCCCATCGCCACCTTTACCCGCTTCCACTAAAACTTCAACTTGATCAATAAATTGCATCTCTAGGACTGATAATCGGGACTGGGGATATTGGACATTTGACTTAGCATTTGAAATTAAAACGATTCTCCTGGTGCGATCCCTGCCCCTACATCCTCAAAAGCTTAAGACCGTTGGAAATAGAAGTAAGTTGCCATCGGTGCAACAGTTGCCACCACCAAAACAATTACAACAATAATTGTAGCGGTTTGGTCATCGGTTTCTTCAGCCGTCTTAAAAGTACCTTCGACTTGAACCTGTTCCTTTTCGCTTGGTGGGCCAGGATCAGGATTTCCCGACAAGACCGTAACCAATCGATCACTCACGGCTCGGAAGGCTTCATTATACTTATTACCATCCCGCAACGGAACTTGTAACGTTTCGGTGGCAACACTTTCGGCAATTTCATCGGTAAGGAGCGACTTCACTCCCTCTCCAGTTATAATTGCACTATTATTAGTCAGAGTATCCAACACTAACAGTGTTTCATTAGTCGCCGCTTCCGGAGTCGGAAACCACTTATTAAACAAATCCTCAGTAAAGCTATCGGCTGTTTCCCCATAGTCAAAGCGACGTAGCGTCACCAAACGCACTTCATAACCCGTTTGCTCGGCGAGTTCCGATAACTTTTGGTTAATCTGACGTTCAGTGCTTAAACTCAAAACATCCCCATCATCGACGATCCAAGTCGGATCACCAGAGGTTAAGTTTGGCATTTGATAAACCCCTGTTGCCGTTGCAGGTGTAGCCCAGAGTTGAGCCATCAAAACCGCAAGCACAGTCGGTAAAAGCAACGAAACAAAGCGTTTTTTCCAATTTAAGATTTTGTTAAATAGCTGTATCATTAGATTTAGTTGACCCGTATGATCGTCTTTTCAACCCATCCTACTACTATACAATTTAAGCTGTCCGCTTCATCGATCTGCAACAATAGAGTCTACAGTTTGAGCTATCTGTTTTGATCACAATCCCAGTCCGATCCGGATTGGTAATCAGCTTGTCCTCTTGAATCAAGACAGACAGAACGTTTATAGTGTCGGAAGTGTTTCGCTCAGACTGGCGATCAAAAACCAGTCATGGGGTATATATCGAATATCGAAGCTTATGGATTTTTCGAGTGTTGCAGCCCAGTTAAACGCTGGAACAATTCTGCCCGAGGGAATTGTCATTATCACCCTCCTAACGGTTTTAATTACAGATCTGATCGTTGGACGGACGGCTTCTGCTGGCCTGACACCCTACATTGCGATCGCAGGTCTTTCTGGATCGATGTTTGCCTTATACTATCAGTGGAATAGTACCGATACCATCGGATTTTTGGGCAGTTTCAACAGCGACGCCCTCAGTGTAGTTTTTCGCGGTATTATCGCCCTATCTGCCCTGGTCACTATTTTGATGTCGGTTCGCTATGTCGAACAAACCGGTACCTCCTTGGCTGAATTTATCGGTATTTTGCTCACAGCCTGTCTGGGGGGAATGTTCCTCTCAGGGGCGACGGAATTAGTGATGATCTTCGTCTCCCTAGAAACGCTGAGTATCTCATCATACCTGCTTACAGGCTACACCAAACGCGATCCCCGTTCCAACGAAGCCGCGTTGAAATACCTCTTAATTGGGGCATCGAGTTCAGCCGTGTTCCTCTACGGATTATCCCTGCTTTATGGACTCTCTGGTGGAGAAACTAACCTGACTGAGATCGCCAAAGTCCTAGCTACATCTGGGGCGGGTGAATCCTTAGCGATGGTGATTGCCCTGGTGTTTGTAATTGCCGGGATTTCCTTCAAAATTTCTGCTGTTCCCTTCCACCAATGGACACCCGACGTTTATGAAGGTTCACCCACTCCGGTTGTCGCTTTCTTGTCTGTCGGTTCTAAAGCCGCCGGATTTGCCCTCGCCATTCGGTTATTAGTGAATGCTTTCCCCATTGTCAGCGATCAGTGGCGGTTAGTCTTTACAGCCCTAGCGATTCTCAGCTTAGTCTTAGGAAATGTTGTCGCCCTCGCCCAAACCAGCATGAAGCGGATGTTGGCTTATTCCTCCATCGCCCAAGCCGGATTTGTGATGATTGGGTTAATCGCCGGCACCGAAGCGGGTTACTCCAGCATGATATTTTATCTGTTGGTGTACTTGTTTATGAACCTGGGCGGTTTTACCTGCGTGATTCTATTCTCACTGCGAACTGGAACAGATCAAATTAGTGAATACAGTGGGTTATATCAGAAAGATCCCCTACTGACTTTGGGTTTAAGTATTTGCTTACTCTCATTAGGAGGAATTCCACCTCTAGCTGGATTTTTTGGTAAAATTTACCTGTTTTGGGCAGGTTGGCAAGCCGGATTATATGCCTTGGTGTTGTTAGGATTAGTCACCAGTGTAGTCTCAATTTACTACTACATTCGCGTTGTTAAAATGATGGTGGTCAAAGAACCCCAAGAAATGTCAGACGCGGTGAAAAACTATCCTCAAATTCGCTGGGATTTGCCCGGAATGCGTCTCTTACAAGTGGGATTAGTGATGACATTGGTAGCGACATCCTTAGCCGGAATTTTATCGAGTCCTTTGTTCAACTTAGCTAATAGTTCTGTGAGTCGGACTCCAATGCTACAAGCCTCAATTGTTCAAACTCAACAAATGGCTGCTGTTAGCTCTAAATCTACTTTATCTCCTGTGCAACAGAACTGATTTTAGCTTTTCTAAATTGACTTCAAGGGGTGTGGAATCATGCCCCTATTTTTTGAAAGTTGCCAAATCAAGGAAAAAAAGTATGTCTGCATCCAATCATTCTCCCCAAACACTTAGACGCGAATTAGGTTGGTTTGGTGCTACCACTATGGGGTTAGGATCAGTCATTGGTGTCGGAATTTTTGTTAGTTTAGGTTTAGCTGCTGCCTTGTCTGGTTATGCAGTCATTGGGGCATTAGTCGTAGCGGGAATCTTACAAGTTGCAAATAGTTTGAATCTCGCTCAACTCGCCGCCAGTCATCCTGTTAGTGGGGGGATTTATGAATACGGTTACAAGTATCTAAACCGTTGGTTTGGTTTTACCGGAGGGTGGATGTATCTGCTCGGAAAAACGGCTGTTGCTGCGACGGCGGCTTTGGGTTTTTCCAGTTATCTGATTAATACAATTGGCATTTCAGAGTCTTTTTTAGTTCCTATTGCTGAAATTGCTGTTTTGGGTTTAACTATTGTTGTCTTAGGTGGAATGCGACGTTCTAAAGTCGCAACCACTGTGATTCTTTCTGTGACTCTATTTTCTTTATTCTTTTTAATTATTGCCGGAGGATTTGTATTATCTCAGCGTGGTTTTTTACCCGTCACTTTTGCAGAAATTGACCTCAAAACCGGACTTAAAAACTTCCTCGAATCTGTCGCTTTATTATTTGTTGCTTATAACGGCCCTGCCCGGATTACAATGTTAGGGGAAGAAATTACAGAACCTCGTAAAAATATTCCAAAAGCGGTTCTAATCACTCTCGCAATTACTACTGTTATTTATGTCGGTGTTGCCCTTGTTAGTTTAGGAACAATTGGAGCAAACGCATTAGGAATTGCTTCCGAACAAGCAGCACCCTTAGAAGTAGTCGCCGAAAGTTTAGGCATTCCCGGTGCAAAAACACTATTAGCAATTGGGGCAATTACCGCAACTTTAAGTGTGTTATTGAGTGTTATTTTGGGATTATCTCGGTTGCTTTTAGCAATGGGAAGACGGGGTGATATGCCGAAATTAGTTGCCCAGTTAAATGCTGACGGAACCACACCCTATTGGGCGGTGATTTTTATTAGTGTTGCTATCGGGCTTTTAGTTTTGACAGGAGATGTAAAAACTACTTGGTCATTAAGTGCATTTGGTTCTCTCTGGCGCTGTGGAATTGTCGGTTTAGCTGCATTGCGTCTGAGTGATGAACAACGATTATATCCCGTTTGGATGAGTTTATTTGCCTTATTTTCAGGCTTATTTTTAGCCTTCTGGATAGAATGGCAAGTTTGGTTAATCGGTTTAGGACTCATTGTTGTTGGGTTAGTGTGGCATTTTGTCGCGTTTAAACTTAAGGAAACAGTTGATTTACCCCAAACAAGTAATGATTAATTTAAGGAATTTAAACCCATGATTCGCCCTTACCAAGAACAAGATCTCAACCGTTTGTTAGAGGTTTGGTATTCCGCTTCAAAGATCGCTCATTCATTTTTGGATGAAGCATTTTTGGAAACGGAACGTCAGAATATACCGAACGTTTATTTACCTGCTGCCAAAACCTGGGTTTTTGAACAGGATAACCGTGTTGTGGGATTTATTTCGCTATTAGATGAAGAAGTCGGGGCGATTTTCGTAGAACCCCAATTTCAGCGTCAGGGTATTGGACGGGCTTTAATTGATTGGGCGCGAACATTGCGAAGTCAACTTTTTGTGGAAGTCTTTAAAGAAAATCAAATCGGGCGGACTTTTTATGAACAATATGGTTTTACCCCGATTGATGAACATCTTCATCTAGAAACAGGCTATCTGTTATTACGTTTAAGACTAAAATATTAACGGATTCATCCGACCAAATTCACCAAAAATCACCAATCAAAAACGCCCCCCCGAAGGAGAGCGTTTAAGGTTATTCAATTTAAGCTAGCAATTAGCCTTTGATGACGGGAGCAGACTCAACAGAAGCTAAGTCTAAGGGGAAGTTGTGAGCGTTGCGCTCGTGCATTACTTCCATACCCAGGTTAGCGCGGTTGATGACGTCAGCCCAAGTGTTGATAACACGTCCGCTAGAATCAATTACGGATTGGTTGAAGTTGAAACCGTTGAGGTTGAATGCCATGGTGGATACACCTAAAGCAGTAAACCAGATTCCGATTACCGGCCATGCACCTAATAAGAAGTGCAGTGCGCGAGAGTTGTTGAAGCTAGCGTATTGGAAGATTAAACGACCGAAGTAGCCGTGTGCTGCAACGATGTTGTAAGTTTCTTCTTCTTGACCGAACTTGTAACCGTAGTTTAAAGATTCAGTTTCAGTTGTTTCACGAACCAAAGAAGAAGTTACCAAAGAACCGTGCATTGCACTAAACAGTGCGCCACCGAATACACCTGCTACACCTAACATATGGAAGGGGTGCATCAAGATGTTGTGTTCAGCTTGGAAGACCAACATGAAGTTGAATGTTCCGCTGATACCCAGAGGCATACCATCAGAGAAGCTTCCTTGTCCAATCGGGTAGATTAAGAAAACTGCGCTTGCTGCTGCTACAGGTGCAGAGTATGCAACACAGATCCAAGGACGCATTCCTAAGCGGTAGGATAATTCCCACTCACGACCCATGTAGCAGAATACACCGATCAAGAAGTGGAAGATTACCAACTGGTAAGGGCCACCGTTGTACAACCACTCATCTAAGGAAGCTGCTTCCCAGATGGGGTAGAAGTGCAAACCGATTGCGTTGGAAGAAGGAACAACTGCACCAGAGATGATGTTGTTTCCATACATTAAGGAACCAGCTACGGGTTCACGGATACCGTCGATGTCAACCGGAGGTGCTGCGACGAAGGCTACGATGTAGCAGATTGTTGCTGTCAACAGGGTAGGGATCATCAACACGCCGAACCAGCCGATGTAAAGGCGGTTGTTTGTGGACGTTACCCAGT